>NZ_JNFD01000001.1 GCF_000756375.1 Sphingopyxis sp. LC81
GGATTATGGCAGCACGCTTTCCGAGATAGCGAAGCGGCTCGTCTCCATTGAGCGCAAACCCGCCCAGCAGATGCCGCCGGAGGACCTGGGCGCACGGACCGCGGCTGACGCGGCCGGCGGGCGGCGGGCGGGGGAGGGCAAGGGGGAACTGCCGTTCCGCCGCCGCCCGGAATGGGAGGAAAGCAGATGTTAGCAACTACCCCCGTATATGATCGGCATGGACGAACATGGATCGGAGTAGGCGCAACCTGCTTATCAGCGGTTCCATCTTTGGTGCCTGCGCCATAGGTGGGCTGCTGCCGTCCGTCTGCGCCATGCGCCAGTTGACCAGGAAGTCAGCGATGTCGCCGAATGCCATCCCCAAGCGTCCAGAGGGCGAAGCGAAGCCGTTGCTGGATGAAGACATTGCGCCGGTGCTTGCGCGGCTTGATGCGTGGTATGCCGTGCATCTGGCAGCAGACAAATATATGTTCAATCCACCGGCCACCGACGCGCAACTCGATGCCTTTGAGCACCTGGTCGGCTTCAGGATGCCGCGCTCATATCGCCAACTGTACAAATGGCATAATGGCGAGAACGACGACCGCTGGGGTCACATCTACGGACTTCCGCTGCTGACGCTGGAACACGCGGCGGCGGATTGGAAGACTTGGACGAGCACATTGGCCGCGTTTGGGGGCAATCGTTACGCTATTCCAGGTGGAGGGTGGCCTGAAGGCGCAGTCGACCCAGCCTACGCCAATCCCCGTTGGATACCGTTGACCAATGATGGCTCAAGCGGTCATATCGGTCTCGACTTTGACCCATGGCCCGGCGGCAGGGCTGGGCAAGTGATCCTCTACGGGCGCGATGAGGATGTGAAAGTCGTGCTCGCGGAATCGCTCGGTCAGTTCCTCGACTGGGTCGCGCGACTGCTGGAGAGCGGCAATTTTAGATTGAAGACGGCGGCGGATGAGGTTGTGCTGCGGCAGTTTAGATTGAAGCAGCCGCAAGTAGACCACTTCCACGAAGGTGCTCGTATCCTCCTGGGCGCCCCCGACCAGTTCTTATGAAAAGAGGCCCACGGCAAAAGTTTGCAATCGGTCGTTAGCGGCCACTCCCAAAAAAAGGGGCCGGCGAACCGGCCCCTCAGTTTGTCATCTGATAACCGAAAGGAATATTACCAGAAGAAATCGTAGATCACGTCGACCACTTCGCCCGAATAGGTGTCGACCAGAAGTGCGTCGTCATAATAGCGGATCCAGCGATAGCCCCCGTAAGCGGGCGGCAGGCGGTAATAGCCGGGATCGTTGATCCAGTAACGTTGGCTGTAGAACAGCGAGTTCAGCGAGAAACCGATGCTGAACCGCGTGTAGCCATAGCCGCGATACGGGTTGTAATAGCGCGGCATGCGGTAATAGTGCCGGTTCCGCTCGCGATAGCTGTGCCAGTCGTAACGGCGGTCGCTGCGCCAGTCGCGGTTCCAGCGATTGTGGCGGTCGCCGCGGTCCCAGCGATCGTTGCGCCCGTCGCGATAGCGCCGGTCTACGCGGTCGTTGTTGTTGCGGTCGTACCGCCGATCGATCTGGCCGTCACGGTTGCGATCATAACGCCGGTCGCGCTGGTCGATGCGGTTGTTGTTGTTGCGATCCCAGCGGCGATCGAGGTCGCCATTGCGATTGCGGTCGTAACGCCGGTCGACGCGATTATTGTCGTTGCGATCATAACGCCGATCGACCTCGCCATTGCGGTTGCGGTCCCACCGGCGGTCGATGCGTCCATCGTTGTTGCGGTCGTAAACTCCGCCGCGCTGGCGATCGACCTGCCGCGCCTGACGCTGCGCCTCGCGCTGCTGCTGCCATTGCTGGCGCTGCTCGTTGCTGCGCTGTTGCCATTGCTGGCGCTGCTGGTCGTTCCCGCGCTGCTGGCGCCATTGTTCGCGCTGCGCCTGACGCTGCTGGTCATTGCCGCGCTGCTCTCGCCATTGCTGGCGCATTTCGCTGCGCTGCTGGCGTTCGACTCGCGGCTGCTCGCTCTGCTGGCGCTCGGGTCGGGCCTGACCGCCCCAGTTTCCGCCGCCGCGGCGCACTTCGGGGCCGCGTGGTCCACGGTCGCCGCGGTCACCGCGCTCTCCGCGGTCGCCACGCTGCGCGATCTGTACCCGCTCGCCCGACGCCTGCGCGGCGGCCGGGGCGATCGGGGTCAGGATCGTCGCTGCGATCAGCAACCCTCCAAACATCTTCTTCATCTCGCCATTCTCCAACTCATGTCCCGTGTGCTGGAGACGCCAGCCGGGATGATGAATCGATTCTTACTCTTCGCAAGATGATCGATGGCTGACCGCGCTGTTGCCTGCTGTTCAGCTAGATGAACAGGTGCGTTCAGCTACCCGGCGGCAGACGCAGCGCGGGGACAGCCTGCGCTGCGTCTTCGGGACGGATTCCCGGCGGCGGCGCGGCAGCAATGCGTTCCTCGCCGCGGATCACGCGGCCGGCGAGCCGGATCGCGGTACGGATGCGCGGATAGGTGCCGCAGCGGCAGATATTGGTCATCGCCGCGTCGATCTCGGCATCGCTGGGATTGCTGTTCGACCGGAGGAGGGCGGCGGCTGCCATGATCATGCCCGACTGGCAGAAACCGCATTGCGGCACCTGTTCGGCGACCCACGCCTGCTGCACCGGATGGCTGCGATCGCGCGCCAGTCCCTCGATCGTCGTTACGAAGCGCCCCTCGCACTCGGATATGGTGACCATGCAGCTGCGAATCGCCTCGCCGTCGATGTCGACGGTGCACGCGCCGCACTCGCCGGTGCCGCAGCCATATTTGGTCCCCGTCAGGTTCGACGCATCGCGCAGCGCCCACAGCAGGGGCGTTTCGGGTTCCATACGATATTCGACCGGGCGGTCGTTGACCGAGAATCGTGTCATGCGGTCAGCTGTAGCCGTCTCGCCGGATTAGTCACGCCAGCTCGTGTCGATCTTGTCGACCTTGCGCACCATCGCGTCGAATTCGGCGCGGCCGGCGCCCCCTGGAATCTGTGCCATGTAGAGGTCGCGCTGGTGGACCTTGACCACATCGTCGCCGACCATGATCGGCTGACCCATGCTCATCGTCGCGAGCTGGATCTCGCAGGCGCGCTGGAGCACCCAATATTTCAGGAAGGCTTCGGGAAGCGACTTTCCCATCACGACGGGGCCGTGATTGCGCAACATCAGGATGCGCTTGTCACCGAGATTCTGGACCAGCCGTTCGCCCTCTTCCTCGCGTACGGTGATGCCTTCGAAATCATGATAGGCGAGCTGGCCCATGAAGTTGCAGGCATAGAAGTTCGTCGGCTGCAACCCGCCCTCGAGCCCGCAGACCGCCATCGTCGCAGTGGTGTGCGTGTGGATGATCGCATGCGCGTCGGGGAGGACGCGGTGGAACAGGCTGTGCTGGACAAAGCCCGCCTTGTTGACGTGCCAAGGATTATCCTCGTCGACCTTGTTGCCGTCGATGTCGATCTTAATCAGGTTCGACGCCGTCACTTCGCTGAAATGCAGGCCATAGGGGTTGATCAGGAAGGCACCTTCCTCGTCCGGCACCTTCACCGTGATATGGTTGAAGATCATCTCGTCCCAACCCATCATCGCGAAGATGCGATAGCAGGCGGCAAGCTCCTGCCGCGCCGTCCATTCGGCTTCGCTATATTTGCTGTTGCGTTTGAGCTGGGTCGCCATGGCCTGTCCCTCATTATGATGTTAGTTTCGTCCTGCTACCTATGCCATAAGGCACGGGTCGGACACAATCCCGCGAGCGGGGCCGGGAGCGGGCGGGGCGCCCCGATAGACCGGCGGGCGCGGTTCACCGCGCGGGGGCTTGCATTTCGGCGCGAATCCCTCTAGTTGGCGCTTCATCGGAACGTCGCGTGATCGCGGCGCTCTTTTTATTGCCCGAATATCGGCGATTTACGGCAAACCGGGTTGCCCGGTGGCCCCAAATCGTTTTGACGAACAGGAGACGACACGGCGTATGCAGATCATCGTTCGCGACAATAATGTCGACCAGGCCCTTCGCGCGCTCAAGAAGAAGCTGCAGCGTGAGGGCGTGTATCGCGAAATGAAGCTGCGCCGTCATTACGAGAAGCCCAGCGAAAAGCGCGCGCGTGAGCACGCCGCCGCTGTCCGCCGCGCCCGCAAGATGGAGCGCAAGCGGATGGAGCGCGACGGTATCAAGTAAGACCGTCTCCCGTTCGGGATCCTGATCGTGAAAAGGGCGCCGCGGCAACGCGGCGCCCTTTTTCGTTGGTGCGGGGTGGGATCGCGGTTTTCGAACGATTGCGGTCTTTCCTCTCCCCTCCCTACAAGGGAGGGGAATATCTCGTATCCATCTAAAACCGGCATTAGCGGATAAGCGCTGCGCTCGCATATTGCCTCTGGACCGCCGCGCGCCGCACCGCCTATAGGCCTCGCCAGCATTTTCGCCCCGGCCGGGGCAGCGGAAGGATCATCCAAGATGAGCGTAACGACGGTTCCATTGCGTCCGGTGAGCAAGGGCGGCCTGTGGCTGATGTGGTTCGGCCTCGCGGCGCTGCTTGTAGTCGGTGCGGCCTTTGCCTGGCACATGACCCCGCGCATCGGGTTCGAAGTCGTGAAGGAAGGCACCGGGCCGAGCCCGACCAAGGCCGACGTTGTCCTCGTGAAATATGAAGGCAAGCTCGACGACGGCACCGTCTTCGACGCCAATGAACAGGCGCCGATGCAGGTCGCGCAGGTCGTTCCCGGTTTCTCCGAAGCACTGACCCGGATGAAAAAGGGCGGCGAGTACAAGATCACCATCCCCGCGCAGCTCGGCTATGGCGACCGCGCCGTCGGTCCGATCCCGGCCGGCAGCACGCTGCACTTCGCCGTCACGCTGCTCGACTTCCGCTCGGAAGCCGAGGTTCGCGCGATGCAGCAGCAGATGCAGCAACAGCAACAGATGATGCAGCAGCAACAGATGATGCAGGGCGGCCCCGGTGGCCCGGCTGGTCCGCCCCCGGGCATGCCGCCGCAGCAATAAGCGAGCGATCTTGACGAAATCGAAGCGGCGGCGGGCTTAGGTGCCCGCCGCCGTTTTCGTATTGGCCGTGTCCGCATTGCGCTCGGCCTCGCGCTCCAGCGCAACCTTGATCATCGCGATAATCGGATCGGCGAGAAACAGCCCCATCAGTCCGAGCAGCGCGCCGAACAATATCTGCGCGCCGAGCACGAGCGCGGGGGCCAGGTCGACCGTCTTTTTCGCGACCATCGGGACGATCAGATAGCCGTCGACCGTCTGGACGACGAAATAGATCAGGATCGCATAGAAGCCGGTGTCGGTCCCCGCCGAGAAACCGACGAGGACGAGCAGCACGCCCGACACGATCGCGCCGATATTGGGGATGAAGGCGAGCAGGCCGGTGAGCAGGCCCATCAGCGCGGCCATCGGGATGCCGACGGCAAGGCAGGCAAGCCATGTCCCGATCCCTTCGACCAGCATTCCGAGCAGGCGCCCCGCCATCAGGCGGCGCAGCGTGAAACCCATGCGCGCGGTGGTGATGTAGAAATTCTCGCGGCTCTTCATCGGCAGCATCCACGCGACGCCGCGCTCATAGAGCCGCGGCTCGATCGCGATGAAGATGCCGAGGACGAGGATCATGATCAGGCTGGTGAGTCCGCCGAGCACGGTGCCCACCGCCGCGGTGACGCGGCCGACGGTGCCCGCGATATTGTCGGTGATCGTCTTCGTATCGAGCTGGAGGTTGCCCATGCCATGATCGCTTGCCCACGCCGCGATGCGTTCGATCTGTGCCATCACGACGGTTTGCAAGGTCGCGGCCTGATCGGCGATCTGCGACCCGGCGAACATGATGGTCCAGATAAGGAAAGCGAGCAGCGACAGGCAGACGATGAGCAGCCGCCAACTGCGCGCGATCGGTAGCACGCGGCCGAGCAGGCGCGCCCCGCCGTCGAGCATCGACGCCATGACGATGCCGGCAAAGATCAGCAGGATCGGCTGGATCAGAACGATGCATAGGCCGATGAGCAGCGCGAGGCCGATCCAAACGCCGGCTTTCAACAGCTCGGTGCGGACGAGCTGACTGCGGATCTCGGTGGGGCCGGGGGCCTCCCTGTGCGCGTCTGCCTTGGCGGCGGCGCTGGCGGCGCGCGTTCCGGTTGTCTTCCTTGTCGCCGCCATGTCTTGTTCCCCGTTGTGTTAGCTGCCCTGACGCTCGGGTCGCAGGTCGGTTCCCGCGCGCCCCGATCGCAAGGCACTAAACCAGCTCAAAGGGTTATACCACTGGGCGGTTCCGTCGGTCGAAAAACTGATGACCTCGGCGCGCCCGGCGATCGCGTCGAAGGGGACGGAGCCGCCGAGGCCCTTCTGGCTGGTGTCGACGCGGCTGTCCGCGCTGCCGTCGCGGTTGTCGCCCATCAGGAATACATGATCGGCGGGCACGGTGACCGGGCCATAATCGTCGGTCGTGTGGCCGGGACCCATGTCGATCGTGTCGAAGGTTGCGCCACCGGGCAGCGTTTCGCGGACGATCGGCAGTTCGAGCACTTCCTTGCCCTTCGCATCGCGGTTCACGAAACGGAACAGACTGCTGTCGGGGCCGGGCAGGTTCGGATCGACCGGGATCGACAACATCGGCTGGACCTCGCGCTTCACGGGCTTGCCATTGATGCTGAGTTCGCCGTTGCTGAGCTGGATCGTATCGCCAGGCAGCCCGATGACGCGTTTGATATAGTCGATGCGCGTCACCGGATGTTCGAGCACAACGATATCGCCGCGCTCGGGCAGCTTGCCGAACAGCCGGCCCGCGACCTTGGGCGCCAAGTGAAAGCTGACCGACGAATAGGACCAGCCATAGGGATATTTGCTGACGATTAGCCGGTCGCCGTTGCGCAGCACCGGCATCATCGAATCGGACGGAATGTAAAAGGGCTTGGCGACGCAGCTGTGGATGCCGAGCACGAGCAGCAAGATCACCACGACATCGCGGATCAGCTTGCCCCAACTCCCGTCATCCTTCGTCTTGTCCTTCGCCATATATTGTCAGTCCTTGATTGCTTCGATGATGACGAACGCCTGCGCCCACGGATGGTCGTCGGTCAGCGTCAGATGGATATGCGCGGTGTGGCCGGGCGGGATCATCTGCGCGAGCCGTTCGGCGGCGCCGCCGGTCAGCGCCAGCGTCGGGGCGCCCGACGGCGCGTTGACGACGCCAATGTCCTTCATGAACACACCGCGCTTGAAGCCGGTGCCGACGGCTTTCGAGAAGGCCTCCTTCGCCGCGAAGCGCTTGGCGTAGGTGCCGGCACGGGTGAACGGCCGCCGGGCCGCCTTGGCACGTTCGACATCGGTGAAGACGCGATTTTCGAAGCGCTCGCCGAAGCGGCCGAGCGATTTCTGGATACGCTCTATATTGCAAAGGTCGGAGCCGAGACCGATGATCACAGCGCGCCTCGTGCCTCGTCCATCAGCGCGCGCATGCGGCGCACCGCATCTTCCAGCCCGGTAAAGATCGCCTCGCCGATCAGATAATGGCCGATGTTGAGTTCGGCGAGCTGCGGGATCGCGGCGACGGGCACGACATTCTCATACGTCAGGCCGTGCCCGGCGTGCGGCTCGATGCCGTTCTTCCACGCGAGCGCCGCGGCATCGGCGAGGCGGCGGAGTTCGGCGGCGCGTTCCTCGCCCTCGACATGCGCGTAGCGGCCGGTGTGGAATTCGACGACGGGGGCGCGGAGGCGCATCGCCGCCTCGATCTGTCGCGCGTCGGGTTCGATGAACAGGCTGACGCGGATGCCCGCATCGTTCAGCCGCGAGACGATCGGCGCGAGGTGGTTATGCTGCCCCGCGGCGTCGAGCCCGCCCTCGGTCGTGCGCTCCTCGCGCTTTTCGGGGACGATGCACGCCGCATGCGGCATGTGGCGCAGCGCGATCTCAAGCATTTCGTCGGTCGCCGCCATTTCGAGGTTCAGCGGCAGATCGGTCGCGGCCTGGATGCGCGCGAGATCGTCGTCGCGGATATGGCGCCGGTCTTCGCGCAGATGCGCGGTGATCCCGTCGCCGCCGACCGCCGCGACGATTTCCGCCGCGCGCACCGGATCGGGATGCTCGCCCCCGCGCGCGTTGCGGATCGTCGCGACATGGTCGATGTTGACGCCGAGCCGCAGGCGGGCAGGGGAGGCGCCGGTCAAGCCGCCTTGCTCCGGCTGCCGGGCTTCACTGCTTCGGTTCCTGCCAGCGTCTCGGGCAATTCATCCGCCGCATAGGTCGGGAAATTGATCGCGACGAGCGGATAGAAAGGCACGCCGAGTTCGACATTGCCCGCCGAGCGGTCGACAAGCGCGGCCTCGGCGATGACTTCGCCGCCCGCGGCGCGCACCGCCTCCATCGCCTCGCGCGACGACAGGCCCGTGGTCACGACATCCTCGACCATCAGTACCTTGGCGCCGGGGTCGATCGTAAAGCCGCGGCGCAATTCGAAGGTGCCCGTCGGCCGCTCGACGAAAATTGCGGGCTTGCCCAGCGCGCGGCCCATTTCATGCCCGATGATCACCCCGCCCATCGCGGGCGAGACGACGATGTCGATCGCCTGTTTCAGGTCGCGCGGCAGCTTCGCCGCAAGCGCGACGGCGAGCCGTCCGGCGCGCTCGGTGTCCATCAATACGCGCGCACACTGCAGATAATATTCGCTGTGGCGGCCCGAGGAAAGCAGGAAGTGGCCCTGGAGCAGGGCGTCGGCGGCGCGGAATTCGGCCAGGATTTCATCATCGGTCATGGAGGAGTTGTTCTTTTGTCCTGTGCGTCGCTCATCATGGGCGACCGGGTTTTGGCGGCGAAGATTATCCAGCCGCAAAATAGTGTTAGAGATGCTTGAGGCAAGCGGCAAGCGGGTCTATAGCGCCCGCGAGATTCAGCCCCTTGGCAGGCTGCCGCGACGCGTGTCCGGCGGCTGTCGAAGAGGGGATGGGGCATCAATAAGAACAACAGGCAACGGGCGGCACTATCCTTATGAAGAGCTTGAAAACCCTTGTAATTGCGGCGGCATTGTCGCTGGGCGCGGTGGGCGCCGGCCATGCGCAGGCACCCGCAACGGCTCCGGCCGAAGCACCCGCCGCAACGGCTCCGGCGAATCCGGCTCCGGTCGCCACCGATGCGGCTGCTCCGGCGGCGGCACCGGTCGCGACGACCGCTGCGGCGCCGGCTGGCGATGCAACCTACGTCCCGATGAAGCCGACCCCCGGGGTTGGCCAGCCGGTCGACGCGGGCATCGATTTCCAGCCGCAGGTCAGCCCGATCGGCGAACAGGCTTACTGGTTCAACCATGTCATCCTGCTGCCCGTCATCACGGTGATCACGCTGATCGTCCTCGGCCTCCTGCTCTGGGTGATGTTCCGCTTCCGCGCCAAGGCGAACCCGGTGGCGTCGAAGACGACGCACAACACCTTCATCGAAATCATCTGGACCGCGATCCCGGTCCTTATCCTCGCGGTGATCGCGGTGCCGTCGATCCGCCTGCTCGCGGCGCAATATGAACCGCCGAAGAAGGAAGCGCTGACGATCAAGGTCACGGGTTACCAATGGTATTGGGGCTATGCCTATCCCGACCAGGGTATTGGCGAATATGTCTCGAAGATCCTGCCCGAGGACAAGGCCAAGGCCGCTGGCGAGCCCTATCACCTCGCCGTCGACAACCGCATGGTCGTCCCCGTCGGTCGCCAGGTGAAGTTGATCATCACCGGCGCCGACGTGATCCACAGCTTCGCCGTCCCCGCCTTCTGGACCAAGATGGACGCGGTCCCCGGCCGTGCCAACGAAACGACGTTCACCGCGAACAAGGTCGGCGTCTATTACGGCCAGTGCTCGGAACTGTGCGGTGTCGATCATGGCTATATGCCGATCGCCGTCGAAGTGCTTCCGGTCGACAAGTGGGAAGCGTGGGTCCGCTCGAAGGGCGGCAACCCGGCCGGTCCGGTCGCCGCGGCTCCCGCCGCTGCCGCACCGGCTCCCGCTGCCGCCGCTCCGGCAGCGGCGCCCGCCGCGACGCCGGCCGCCGCCACGACCGAAGCTGCACCGGCAGCGGCGCCCGCCGCCGCGCCGGCCGCCAAGAATTAATAAGGGGTCCGACAGATGACCGATATCGCAGCGACTGCACCCGCGCACGGCCACACCCATGCGCACGACGACCATGATCACGATACGCCCGGCTTCTTTGTCCGCTGGTTCATGTCGACGAACCACAAGGACATCGGCACGCTCTACCTGATCTTCGCGATCCTCGCGGGCATCATCGGCGGCGCGCTGTCGGGCATGATGCGCCTCGAACTCGCCGAACCCGGCGTCCAGTATCTTTCAGGCTGGGCCCATATGCTGGGCGGCGCGGGCGACGAGGTTGCGGGCAAGCATTTCTGGAACGTGATGATCACCGCGCACGGCCTGATCATGGTGTTCTTCATGGTCATGCCCGCGATGATCGGCGGCTTCGGCAACTGGTTCGTGCCGCTGATGATCGGCGCGCCCGACATGGCGTTCCCGCGCATGAACAACGTGTCCTTCTGGCTGACCGCGGTTGCGTTCGTCATGCTTTTCGGTTCGATGTTCGTTCCGGGTGGCAGCGGCAATGGCGCCGGCACCGGCTGGACGGTCTATGCGCCGCTGTCGACCAGCGGTTCGGCCGGTCCCGCGGTCGACATGGCGATCTTCTCGCTCCATCTTGCGGGCGCGGCGTCGATCCTTGGTGCGATCAACTTCATCACCACCATCTTCAACATGCGCGCGCCGGGCATGACGCTGCACAAGATGCCGCTGTTCGTGTGGTCGGTGCTCGTCACCGCCTTCCTGCTGCTGCTCGCGCTGCCGGTTCTCGCCGCGGCGATCACCATGCTGCTGACCGACCGCAACTTCGGCACCACCTTCTATGATGCGGCCGGCGGCGGCGACCCCGTCCTCTACCAGCATCTCTTCTGGTTCTTCGGCCACCCCGAAGTGTACATCATGATCCTGCCGGGCTTCGGCATCGTCAGCCAGATCATCTCGACCTTCAGCAAGAAGCCGGTGTTCGGTTATCTCGGCATGGCATACGCCATGGTCGCGATCGGCGTCGTCGGCTTCATCGTGTGGGCGCACCACATGTTCACGGTCGGCATGAGCGTGAACCTTAAGATGTACTTCACCGCCGCGACGATGGTCATCGCGGTCCCGACGGGCATCAAGATCTTCAGCTGGATCGCCACCATGTGGGGCGGCTCGATGACGTTCAAGACGCCGATGATGTGGTCGCTCGGCTTCATCTTCATGTTCACCGTCGGCGGCGTGACCGGCGTTGTGCTCGCCAATGGCGGCGTCGACACCAACCTGCACGACACCTATTATGTCGTTGCGCACTTCCACTATGTGCTGTCGCTGGGCGCGGTCTTCTCGCTCTTCGCCGGCTTCTATTACTGGTTCCCGAAGATGTCGGGCCGGATGTACAGCGAGCTGCTCGGCCAGCTGCATTTCTGGGTCTTCTTCATCGGCGTGAACGTCATGTTCTTCCCCCAGCACTTCCTGGGTCAGCAGGGCATGCCGCGCCGTTACCCCGACTATGCGGAAGCCTATGCCTATTGGCACTATGTCTCGTCGTTCGGCTATGTGATCATGGGCGTCGGCATGCTCTTCTTCTTCCTGAACATCGGCTACTCGCTGTTCGCGGGCAAGAAGGCCGCCGACAATCCGTGGGGCGAAGGCGCGACGACGCTCGAATGGACGCTGTCGAGCCCGCCGCCGTTCCACCAGTTCAACGAACTGCCGCGTATCGCCTGATTTGTGTTGCCCCCTGTCGTTTGACGGCAGGGGGCCCGCAAACAACAGGCCGGAGTAAATATGGCGCAGAGCCTGACCCACGGCGAAACGGCACTTCCCGCCGATTGGCGCGACCTGTTCGCGCTGACGAAGCCGCGCGTCATGTCGCTGGTGGTGTTCACCGCCTTGTGCGGCCTGCTCGCGGCGCCGGGCCATGTGCCGCCGGTGCTCGCCTTCTCGTCGATCCTCGCGATCGCGCTGGGGGCAGGGGCTTCGGGCGCGCTCAACCAATGGTATGAGGCCGGACTCGACGCGAAGATGAAGCGGACCGCCGGCCGGCCGCTTCCCGCCGGGCGCCTCGACCCGCAGACCGCGTTGCAGTTCGGCGTTGGGCTCGCGGCCTTTTCGCTGTTCCTGATGCTGTTCGCGTCGAACTGGCAGGCGACGCTGCTGCTCGCTGCGTCGATCCTTTTTTACGTTTTCGTCTATACGATGTGGCTGAAGCCGCGGACGCCGCAGAATATCGTCATCGGCGGCGCTGCCGGCGCCTTTCCGCCGCTGATCGGCTGGGTCGCCGCGACGGGATCGATCGCGCCGCTGCCGGTGCTGCTTTTCCTGCTGATTTTCCTGTGGACGCCGCCGCATTTCTGGGCGCTCGCGCTGTTCATGCGCTCGGACTATGCCGCCGCGGGCATTCCGATGATGCCCGTCGTCGCGGGCGAGAAATCGACGCGGCGCCAGATCCTCGTTTATGCGCTGATCATGGCCGTCGCCGCGATCGCGCCATGGCCGCTCGGCTACACCGGCGCGCTCTATGGCTGGACCGCGGTTGTGCTTTCGGCAGTGTTCGTCCTGCTGTCGGTCCAGGTCGGCACGCGCACGACGGGCGAGGGCGACCTGATGCAGCCCGAAAAGCGCCTGTTCGCTTATTCGATCGCCTATCTTTTCATTCTGTTCGGCGCTGTCGTCGCCGACCATTGGTGGCCGTTATGACCGAAGAAACTCCGAACGAACCGTTTGACGAGGTCGAATATCGCCGCCGTCAGCGCAGCCGCGCGAACCTGATGGCATGGATGCTCGGCGCACTGGCGATCCTGTTCTTCTTCATCACCATCGCAAAGATGCAGATTTTCTCATGACGTCTTTTCCGGTCCTTGGGCGCATGTCCCCGAACGCGAAGACCGCAAGCCTCGCCGCATTGATGGCGCTCGCGATGACCGGACTCGGGTTCGCGGCGGTGCCACTCTACGACCTGTTCTGCCGCGTCACGGGCTTCGGCGGCACGACGCAGCGCTATGATCCGGTTGCCGCGGCGGCCGAGCCCGAAATATTGAGCCAGACGGTTTCGGTCCGCTTCGACGCCAATGTCTCGCCGAACCTGCCGTGGAAATTCTATCCCGAGCATCCGACCGACACGGTGAGCATCGGCGCGCGCGACATGGCGATCTTTATCGCCGAGAATAATTCGGCGCATCCCGTCGTCGGGACCGCCAGCTTCAACGTCACGCCCGACCAGGCGGGCAAATATTTTACCAAGATCCAGTGCTTCTGCTTCACCGAACAACGGCTGGAGCCGGGGCAGCAAATGCGCATGCCGGTGCTGTTCTTCGTCGATCCGAAGATCATGGACGACCCCGACGCGCGCGACGTGCAGGAAATCACCCTCAGCTACACCTTCCACCCTGTAGACGAGGGTAAAAAGGCGAGCTAAGGCCGCGAACAAGAGTCTAACAAGACCGGCAGATGATGGGGAATCATCATGCTGGGGCTGCTAAAAACGGGAAACACGCCATGTCCGGTGCGAAACATCATGACTACCACCTCGTAAATCCCAGCGTCTGGCCGCTCATCGGCTCGGTCGCTGCGCTCGTGATGTTCTTCGGGCTCGTCATGGCGATGCACGCCGACTATTTCGGCGGCGTCGGCAAGTGGGTCCTCGGTCTCGGCTTCATGGGCGTGATCGCGACCTTCTTCAGCTGGTGGTCGGACGTCATCAACGAAGCGCATGCCGGCGACCACACTCCGGTCGTCCAACTGCACCTGCGCTACGGCATGATCCTGTTCATCGCGTCCGAAGTCATGTTCTTTGTCGGCTGGTTCTGGGCGTGGTTCGACTTCTCGCTCTTCCCGGTGCCGATCGAATATGCCGAAGGCGCGGTCACTTCGCTGTTCGGCCAGGACGGCGCCGACGCGATCACCATGTGGCCGCCGAAGGGCATCGAAGTCATCGATCCCTTCTCGCTGCCGCTGCTCAACACGCTGATCCTGCTCTGCTCGGGCACCACGATCACCTGGGCGCACCATGCTCTGATCCACGGCGACCGCGAAGGCCTGAAAAAGGGCCTGTGGCTGACGATCATCCTTGGCGCGGTCTTCTCGTCGATCCAGGCTTACGAATATATGCACGCGCCATGGGGCTTCGGTCAGAGCAACTACAGCTCGGCCTTCTACATGGCGACCGGCTTCCACGGCTTCCACGTGCTCGTCGGCACGATCTTCCTGATCGTCTGCCTGGTGCGCACCTACAAGGGCCACTTCACCCCGCAGCAGCATTTCGGTTTCGAAGCCGCTGCCTGGTACTGGCACTTCGTCGACGTCGTGTGGCTGTTCCTCTTCATCATCGTCTATGTCTGGGGCGGCTGGGGTGCGCCGGTCGCCGCGCACTAAGTTGCCGGCTGGCGACAAATTTCAAAAAGGGCAGCCGCCGGTATGGCGCGCTGCCCTTTTTGGTCTCTGCCCCGAATGCGGCGCCAACACGCTGTTCGACGGGCCGGTGAAGTTCCGGGCGAAATGCGAAAGCTGCGGCCTCGATTATGGCCGCTACAATGTCGGCGATGGTCCCGCGGCGTTCCTGACTTTGATCATCGGCGCGCTGCTGATCGCGATCGCGCTGACGCTCGATGCCATGGTGCGGCCGCCTTTGTGGGTGCATATCATCCTGTGGGTGCCGCTGACTGCCGCCGCGGTCGTCTATGGCCTGCGCGTCGGCAAGGGCGCGCTGCTGGCGAGCGAGCATCAGCGTCAGGCAGCCGAAGGTCGTAAGGTGGACAAGAATGACTGAACCAGCCCAACAGCCGACGCGGCGCTGGCCGCTGATCCCGACGATCCTTGTGTTCGCCGCGGTCGCAGTGATGATCGCGCTCGGCGTGTGGCAGTTGCAGCGCAAGAGCGAGAAGGAAGCGCTGATCGCGCTTTACCAGCGCAATGTGGCGATGTCGTCGACGGTCGCCTATCCCGAATTGCCGCCCGTTCCCGATGCCATGCTCTATCGCAAGAGCAGCGTCGTCTGCCTCGAACCCGTGCGCTGGGATCCGCGCAGCGGCACCGACCGCAGGGGCACGTCGGGCATCCGCATGATCGCCGATTGCCGCACCGGCGCCGAAGGGCCGGGCGTGCTCGTCGATGTCGGCATCGGTGACAGTTTTACGACGCCGAAGTGGACCGGCGGAACGGTGCAGGGGACGATCGTTCCCGGACCCGAACAGCCGACGGTGATGGAGCGCGCGATGGGCAAGGCGACTCCCGCGCGCGCGATGCTGATCGCCGATCAACCGGTCGCGGGATTGCGGGCCAGCGCGGTGCCATCGGCCGACGATACGCCGAACAACCACCTTGCCTACGCGTTCCAATGGTTCTTCTTCGCGATCGTTGCGCTGATTATCTACATCCTCGCGGTCCGCCGCCGCTTGCAGCCGTGACAGAGCGCCGCTAGGCGCTGTGTCCGTCATGGAATATATCAGCACCCGCGGCTCTGCGCCGACCCTCGACTTTCGTGCCGCAACGCTTGCCGGCCTTGCCAGCGACGGCGGCCTCTATGTGCCGGCGAAATGGCCGCAGATGACGATCGACGAAATTCGTGCGCTCGCGGGGCTCGACTATGCCGAAACCGCCGTACGGATCATGCGCCCCTTCGTCGCGGGCGTGCTGACCGAGGACGAGCTGCGCGCGCTGTGCCGCGCCGCGTACGGCCGCTTCAGCCATGATGCGGTGACGCCGCTGGTCCAGCTCGATCACCGCCACTGGCTGCTCGAACTGTTCCACGGCCCGACGCTCGCGTTCAAGGACGTCGCGCTGCAACTGCTGGGCGAGCTGTTCGAGAAATTCCTCGCCGGCGGCGACACCGACATCACGATCGTCGGCGCGACCTCGGGCGATACCGGGTCGGCGGCGATCGAGGCGGTCGCGGGGCGCGAGCATATCCAGATCTTCATGCTGCATCCCGAAGGCCGCGTCAGCGACGTCCAGCGGCGCCAGATGACGACGGTGCTCGCGCCGAACGTGCACAATATCGCGATCGACGGCAGCTTCGACGACGCGCAGGCGATGGTGAAGCGGCTGTTCGGCGACGAGGAAGCGCGCAGCCGGGTCACGCTGTCGGCGGTGAACAGCATCAACTGGGCGCGGCTGATGGCGCAGGTCGTCTATTATTTCTACGCCGCGGTCCGCCTCGGCGGCCCCGACCGCCCGATCGCGTTCAGCGTCCCGACGGGCAATTTCGGCGACGTGTTCGCGGGCTATGTCGCGGCGCAGATGGGGCTGCCGATCGCAAAGCTCGTCGTCGCGACGAACGTCAACGACATCCTCCACCGCGCGCTGACCCGCGGCGACTATAGCGCGGGCACGGTCACCGCGACCGCGACCCCCAGCATGGACATTCAAGTCAGCAGCAATTTCGAACGATTGCTGTTCGACCTCGCGGGCCGCGACGGCGCCGCGATTACCGGCATGATGGGCGAGTTCGACAAGAACCGCGCGATGACAATCCCCGCCGACATGCTCGCGGGCGCACATGGGCTTTTCTCCAGCGCAAGCATCGACGGCGATGCGATGGCGCTCGCGCTGCGCTGGGCGCAGGAACATGGCGGGCAGATCATCGACCCGCACAGCGCGGTCGGCTTGGCTGCGGCGCGCGCGCTTGAGATCGATGCCGATATTCCCGTCGTCACGCTCGCGACCGCGCATCCGGCGAAGTTTCGCGAAGCGGTCGAGCGCGCGACCGGCGTGCGCCCGCCGCTGCCCGCGCGGCTCGGCAATCTGTTCGACCGCGAAGAGCGCTATACGCGCCTGCCCGGCGACTATGACGCGGTGAAGGCCTTTGTCCTCGCGGAAGCGGCGCGTGGCTGATCTTCTGCCCCTCGTCACGCTCGTCGGTGAGGCGTGGGACGATTATGGATTGGTCGACAGCGGGAACGGGCGCAAGCTCGAACGTTATGGCCGCTATCGCTTCATCCGTCCCGAACCGCAGGCGATGTGGGCGCCCGCGCTGCCTGCGAGCGAATGGGAAACGGCTGACGGTGAATTCATCCCTGCGTCGGACGACGATGGCGGCGGCCGCTGGTATTACAACAAGCCCGTGCCCGCGGAAGGCTGGCCGCTCGCGTGGCGCGAAACGCGCTTCACCGCGTCGTGCACACCGTTTCGCCACCTCGGCTTCTTTCCCGACATGGCGCCGGTGTGGGACTGGCTGCGCGAACGCGTCGCGGACAAGGCGGACCCCGCTTTCCTGAATCTGTTCGGCTATACCGGCGTCGGCAGCCAGGCGCTGGCCGCCGCGGGCGCGTCGGTCACCCATGTCGATGCGTCGAAAAAGTCGGTGGGGCAGGCGCGCGAGAATGCCGCTCTTGCGGGCATGGCCGACAAGCCTGTCCGATGGATCCTCGACGATGCGGGCAAGTTCACCGCGCGTGAGGTCCGGCGCGAGAAGCGCTACGACGCGATCCTGCTCGATCCCCCCAAATTCGGCCGCGGTCCGACCGGCGAGCGCTGGCAGATCGAGGAGGGGCTCGCGCCCTTGCTCGCCGACTGCCGTCAGCTGCTCGACGCGGACAGCCGCGCGCTGTTCCTTACCGTCTATGCGGTGCGTATGTCGGCGCTCGCGATCGGCGAGTTGCTCGCGCAGCTTTTCGCCGACCTGCCCGGCAAGGTGGAGTGCGGCGAACTCGCGGTGCGCGAAGAGGCGCGGGGATTGCTGCTCCCAACCGCGATTTTTGCGCGCTGGAGCCGCTGATCGCGGACTTCGCGCTTATTATGTCGCATACGTTTGCGGCACAGTATCTGTAATATTGTGACCGAAATGCCACAGCCGATGCGTTGACAATGAGAACGTTCCCATTTAGATAACGTTCACATAACGGGAATGCCGCCAAAAAAGAGTGGCTATTTGGGAGGAATGGGGATGCGGGCGTCTCAAAAGCAGTGGCTTGCCAAATTTCTGGTCGGTACGTCGGCGCTGTCCTTGATGGGCATGGCGCAAGCGGCGGCCGCGCAGGAGGTTCCGGCCGAGGGCGAAGTGAGCGGCGATGAGATCGTCGTCACCGGCATCCGCGCGAGCCTTGCCGCATCGGCCGATATCAAGCGCGAGGCGCAGGGCGTCGTTGATGCGATCTCCGCCGAAGACATCGGCAAATTCCCCGATACCAACCTCGCCGAGTCGCTGCAGCGCATCACCGGCGTGTCAATCGATCGCCAGAATGGTGAAGGCCAGTTGGTGACCGTTCGCGGCTTCGGTCCCGAATTCAATCTGGTGACGGTCAACGGTCGCCAGATACCGACCGCGCTGATCGGCGACGGCGGCAGCGCGCCCTCGTCGCGCTCGTTCGACTTCGCCAACCTAGCGTCGGAAGGCATTGCGGGCGTCGAAGTTTACAAGAGCGGCCGTGCGACGATCGAATCGGGCGGCATCGGGTCGACGATCAACATCCGCACCCCGCGCCCGCTCGACAATCCTGGGCTGCGCGGCAGCCTTTCGGTCAAGGGCGTGTACGACAGTTCGCGCAACGAGGGGAAACCGATCACGCCTGAAGTGTCGGGCATCATCAGCACGACCTTCGCCGACGACCGGGTCGGCATCATGATTGCCGGTTCTTATCAGAAGCGCAAATCGAGCACGAACACGGCGAACGTCGGTTGGCGTGACGGCTATCTTGGCAGTGAGAACAACTGGGGTTCGCTGGCGCAGCCGGGCACGCCGCGCGCCGCGAATATTACCAATCGTCCCGAAGCGAACGACGTGTATCAGGTCCCGCAGAACGCGTCCTATGCGCTCGAAGATATCGATCGCGAGCGCATCAATGGTCAGGCGGTGCTGCAATTCCGTCCCAGCGACAATCTCACCGCGACGGTCGACTATATCTATTCACGCAACACCGTCGAAACGCGCAACAGCAATGTCGGCGTGTGGTTCAACCATGAGGATACGTCGAGCGCGTGGACCGATGGTCCGATTGCCGGCCCGCTCTTCTACACCGAGCGCTTCGCCGCGCCGACGGGGGTTCCGGGCCCGAATGCACTCTATGGCGGTAAGGATCTGTCCTACAGCGGCGCCCTCCAGGAAAATCGGGCGGAGAATAAATCGGCGGGTTTCAACCTCGAATGGAAGGGGCCGGACGGCGTAACCTTCGAACTCGACGCGCATCATTCGACGGCGGAAGTCAAGCCGGTCAACCGTTTCGGTTCGAGCATGTCGCTGGGCAACGCCGTCTTCGGCGTTCAGAACCAGACGATCAATTTCGAAAACGACCTGCCGGTCATTTCTTATAACATGTTCTCGGGGATCGATCCGCTGAACCGGTCGCTGGTCACCCCGACGGGCAGCGCCTTTCGGAATGCCTATTTCCGCAACCGGATCAATCAGGTGCAATTGCGCGGTCAGTATGACCATGAAGGCGGCTTCCTCGACAGCATCGATTTCGGCGTCTCCTATGTCGACAGCAAGGTGCGCTCGGCGTTCGGTACGATCCAGAACGACGATACCTGGGGTGGCGCGGGGCCGGCATCGGGGATTCCCGACGATATCTTCGATCTCGTGACGCTTCCGGACAAGTTCCCGGGGCTTGCCCAGCCGGGGATGATCCAGAGCTTCTACGGTTTCAACTTTGAACGGATGGCCGATCTTTTCGAGCAAAATTATCAGGCGTGCAGCAATCCGGCGACGGGTTCGGCTCAGTCCGGTACATGCCTCGCCAATTTCGACACCGACCGGCGCATCAGCGAAAAAACGCTGGCTCCCTATCTGCAGGTCGCGACCGAGTTCGACCTGTTCCAGAATCCGGCCCATTTCGTGGCGGGTATCCGCTACGAAACGACCGATGTCGCGTCGGCGGCGTTGGTGCCGGTGCCGGTTACAACCACGTGGGTAGGCGATAACGAGCTCAACGTCGTCTTTTCGGGAGAGAGCGACTTCACGCGGTTCAAGGGATCGTATGACAATTGGCTGCCCGCCTTCGATCTCGACATCTCGCCGATGGAGAATGTCAAACTGCGTGCGTCGTACAGCCACACGATCACGCGCTCCAACTTCGCCAATTTGCAGGGGGGGCGCACGATCGACACGCTGTTCCGCGTCGGCGGCGGCACGGGCGCGCAGGGCAATCCCGGGCTGATCCCGTTCAAATCGAAGAATATCGATCTGTCGGCCGAATGGTATTACGCACCCGACAGCTATGTGTCGGTGGGCTATTTCCACAAGGATGTGAGCAACTTCATATCGACGACGCGCATCGACTCCAACGCGTTCGGGCTGACGACGCCGATCGGCGGACCGCGCTGGAATGCTGCGCTGGCCGCGCTTGGCGCCAATGCGACCGTCAGCCAGATCCGGCAATATATCATCACCAACTTCCCGAGCACGGTGACCGGCAATATCATCAATGCGGCGCCGGGCGATCCGCTGGTCAATTTCGAGATCACGACGCCGATCAACAGCGATCAGACCGCAGCGCTCAACGGCTGGGAATTCGCGATACAGCACAGCTTCTGGGACACCGGCTTTGGCGTCATCCTGAACTACACGATCGTCAACGGCGACGCGGTTTACGACAATACGCAGCCCTCGTCGGTGCCGCAGTTCGCACTGACGGGTCTCAGCGACAGCGCCAACGCGGTCGCTTATTATGACAAGAATGGCCTCCAGGCGCGTGTCGCGTGGAACTGGCGCGACGAATTCCTCACGAGAACGGGTCCCAATCCCGAATATATCGAGGAATATTGGCAGATCGACGCCAGTGCGAGCTATGAGTTCATCCCGGGTTTCACGGCATTCGTCGAGGCGATCAACCTGACCGGCGAGGGGCGCCGAGGGCACTTGCGGCACAAGAATAATGTCAACTTCGTACAGCCGGGCTTCGCCCGTTATGCGGCAGGGGTCAGGTTCAGCTTCTAAGGCGGTGGGCCATGTCCGCCGGGTCGCAGGCAAGAGGGTCGCACCTTTCGGGGTGCGGCTCTTTTGCGTGACGGCGGCGGTGGGTTGGCTTAGGATCGACGGCAATGAATAGCGCGATCGAGAGGGTTGTCATCGTGGGCGGCGGCACCGCCGGCTGGCTCGCGGCTTGCCTCCTCGCCAGCGCGCGCCGCGCCGCAAAGCTCGACGTCACGCTGATCGAGGCGCCCGACATCCCGACGATCGGCGTTGGCGAGGGCACCTGGCCGACGATGCGTGCGACGCTGGCGGCGATCGGGATCGGCGAGGCCGAATTTCTTGCCGCGTGCGACGGATCGTTCAAACAGGGCTCGCGGTTCGATGGCTGGGTGACCGGCGCCGAGGGTGACCGCTATCTGCACCCGTTCACCTCCCCGCCCACCGCGCCGACAGCCGAGCTGCTCGCGGCGTGGCAGGCGGGCGCGCCCGACCTGCCGTTCGCGGCGGCGATGACCGCGCAAGCGCATGTATGCGATCTCGACCTCGCGCCGCGCCAGCGCGCGATGCCCGACTATCAGGGCGCGGCGAATTACGCCTATCACCTCGACGCCGGCAAGTTCGCGGCGCTGCTTGCGATGCATGCGGTGCAGCGGCTCGGAGTGCGCCATATTTCGGACCATGTCGTCGATGTGACGCGCGACGATGACGGCGGCATCGCGTCGGTCGCGACGCGCCGGAATGGCGATATTTCGGGCGATCTGTTCATCGACTGCAGCGGGCATGCGGCGCTGCTGATCGGCAATCATCTGGACGTCGAATGGATCGACCGCAGCGACACCTTGTTCAACGACCGTGCGCTCGCGGCGCAGGTCCCGGTCGCGCCGGGCAGCCCGATCGCGTCGCAGACGGTGTCGACCGCGCATTCCGCCGGCTGGATCTGGGACATCGGCCTGCCGGGACGCCGCGGCATCGGCTGCGTCTATGCCAGCCGCTTCATCGACGACGATGCGGCCGAGGCCACGCTGCGCGCCTATATCGCGCGCGTCCTGCCCGATGCGCCCGACGTCCCGGCGCGGCGCCTGACCTTTCCGACGGGGCATCGCGCGCGGTTCTGGGAAGGCAATTGCGTCGCGATCGGCCTGTCGGCGGGTTTCATCGAACCGCTGGAGGCGTCGGCGATCGTGATGATCGAATTGTCGCTCAAGGCGCTCATCGACAATTTCCCGGTGCGCCACGCGGCGATGCCGATCCACGCCGACCGCTTCAACGAGCTGTTCCGCTATCGCTGGGACCGCATCGTCGAATTCCTCAAGCTCCATTATGCACTCAGCCGGCGCGAAGAGCCCTATTGGCGCGTGCAGCGCGACCCCGCGCACATGCCGCCGCGCCTGACGGAGATGCTGGAGCTGTGGCGCGATCAGCCGCCGTCGGTTTGGGATTTTCCGCGCGTTGACGAGATTTTCTCGGCCGAAAGCCACCAATATATCCTCTATGGCATGGGCTATCCGGTGCCCGCCGATCTGCCCGCGAGCGAACGGGCGGCCGCCTTGCTCGCCGAGAACCGGCAGCGCGCCCGCGCGCTCGCGGCGGCGCTGCCCGCCAATCGCGACTATCTCGACGCCCTCGCGCCGGGCGCCCATAGCGCCGCGGCGCGATAGGAAAGGAATTTGATGACCCGTCACGCCGTCCTCGACAACAAGACCCACCGCGACTTGCGCATCCGGACCGACGCGGGGGCGGAGCTGGGCGACGACATCATGGCGACACTGACGGTGCCGAGCGAGTTCCGGCGCGTGCAGGCGCATTTCCCGATCCTCTTCCGCCGCGAAACCGGGCGCGAGGCGTTTACGGCGCTGGCGATGTTCGGGTTCGAGAATGGCGAGAATCTGTTCCTCGACGGCGACCGCTGGGATGCGCGCTATCGCCCGCTGTCGGCCGCGATCCAGCCGTTCCTGATCGGGCGCCCGGCGGGTGGCGACGGTCCGGGGCAGATTCACATCGACATGGAACATCCGCGCATCGCCGTGACCGGCGAGGGCATAAGGCTGTTCGATGTCGATGGCATGGCGACACCCTATCTCGACGAGATCGCCGGGCGGCTCGGCGATCTCGACGAAGGCTATCGCGAGAGCGGCGCATTCTACGACGCGCTGCTCGCCTATGACCTGCTCGAACCGTTCAGCCTCGAAGTCACGCTCGACGATGGATCGATCCATTCGCTCGTCGGCTTCCACATCATCGACGAGGCGAAGCTGCGCGCGCTGGGCGGCGAGGCGCTCGGCGCGCTCCACGCGGCGGGGCATTTGATGCCGATGTTCATGGCGCTCGCCTCGCTGTCGCAACTGTCGGTGCTCGTTGCGCGCAAGAACCGCAGGCTGGCCGGTGGCTGAGCGCGACCGCGTCCTATACGACCACCTCGCGCCAGTGCCCGAGCGCGAATGGAATAAGGGGGCGGGGCTCGACGCGTTGTTGGAAGGTGCGCGCGAGCCCTTTGTCCTTCGCGGGCTGGTAGGCGACTGGCCGCTGGTCGAAGCGGGCAAGCGCTCGGCGCGCGACGCGCGGCGCTATTTGCTCGATCATGCGCGCGACCGCCCGTTCAAGGTGTCGATCGGCGCGCCGGGACACGACGGGCGGCTGTTCTACAATGCCGAGATGGAAATGAATTTCCGCATCGGGACGGGCAAGCTCGCCGACATCTTTGGCGGCATCGATACCGCCGAGGAACGCGGGGAAAGCCGCACCGTCTATCTCGCGTCGATCGACATCCCGTCGCATTTCGATGGGCTCGACGAAGCAAACTCCGTCGATCTGGGCACGCGCGATCCGCTGAAGAGCATCTGGATCGGAACGCGCACCAAGATCGCGGCACATAACGACTTTCCCGACAATCTCGCCTGCTGCGCGGTTGGCCGGCGCCGCTTCACGCTGTTCCCGCCGCACCAGTTCCGCAACCTCTATCTGGGGCCGATCGACAACACGCCCGCGGGGCGCGCGGTCAGCATGGTCGATTTCGATGCGCCCGATCTTGCGGCCTTTCCGCGCTTTGTCGATGCGATGGCGGAAGCACGGACGATCGAACTCGAACCCGGCGACGCGATCTTCATCCCGTCGATGTGGTGGCACCATGTCGAGGGGCTCGCCGACTTCAACATATTGGTCAATTACTGGTGGCGCAGCACGCCCGCCTGGCTCGGCCAGCCGCAGGTTGCGCTGAACCACGCGATCCTCGCGATCCGCGACCTGCCGCCCGAGGACAAGGCGATCTGGCGCGAGCTGTTCGACCATTATGTGTTCGAGAATGACGAGCAGGTTACCAATCATATTCCCGAAAAGGCGCGCAGCATCCTCGCGCGGCTTACTCCCGAAAGCGCCGGGCGCCTGCGCGCCTTCCTGTTGAGGACACTCAGCCGATGAATGAAGACAAACGCGTCCAGCGCATCGTGATTGCAGGCGGCGGCACCGCGGGCTGGATGGCCGCCGCCGCCATCGCACGCACGCTGGGGCAGGCGGTCGACCTGACCCTCGTGGAGTCCGAAGCGATCGGGACGATCGGTGTCGGCGAATCCACCATTCCGCCGCTGGTCAATTTCAATCGCATATTGCGCATCAACGAAGCCGATTTCATGCGCGCGACGCAGGCGACCTTCAAACTCGGCATATTGTTCGACGACTGGAAGGATCTGGGGACGCAATATTTCCACAGCTTCGGCCTGACCGGCAAGGATCACTGGTCGGCGGGTTTCCAGCATTTCTGGCTTTATGGGCGGACCAAGGGGCATCAGCAGCCCTATGATGATTATTGCATGGAGTTGAAGGCGGCGATCGCGGGCAAGTTCGCGCATCTGCCCGAAGACCGGATGAACTACGCTTATCAGCTCGACTCCGGGCTCTATGCGCGCTTCTTGCGCGAGATGGCCGAGGCCGACGGAACGAAGCGCATCGAGGGCAAGATCGCGCGGGTCGAGCTCGGCGGGACAAGCGGCGATATCGCGGCGCTCGTCCTCGACGGCGACCGGCGGATCGAGGGCGATCTGTTCATCGACTGCACGGGGTTCCGCGCGCTGTTGATGGAAGGCGCGCTCCACGCCGGGTTCGACGATTGGAGCAACTGGCTACCGTGCGACAGCGCGATCGCGCTGCAGACCCCGAACGTCCACCCGCCGGTCCCCTATACGCGCGTCATGGCGCACGACGCCGGCTGGCAATGGCGCATTCCGCTCCAGCACCGCACCGGCAACGGCATCGTCTATTGCAGCCGCTATCTCGACAAGGATGCGGCGCTCGACCGGATGCTCGGCAATATCGAGGGCGACGTGCTGACCGAGCCCAATTTCCTGCGCTTCACCGCGGGCACGCGGCGCAAGCAATGGTATCGCAACTGCGTTGCCATGGGGCTGTCGGCGGGCTTTATGGAGCCGTTGGAATCGACCGCGATCCACCTGATCCAGCGATCGGTGCTGCGCTTCATCCGCATGCTGCCCGCGGGCCGCGTCAGCGAACGCGACGTCGCCGAATTCAACGAACAGCAGATGCAGGACATGCTGCAAATCCGCGATTTCCTGGTCCTCCATTACAAGGTGACCAACCGCCGCGATAGCCCGTTCTGGCGCCATTGCGCGGCGATGCCGATCCCCGATACGTTGGCGCAGAAGATCGAGCTGTTTCGCGAAACCGGCCGCGTATTCCGCAAGAATGAGGAATTGTTCGCCGAGAACAGCTGGGTGCAGGTGATGATGGGGCAGGGGATCGAGCCGCAAAGCCATCACCCGATCGCCGAAAAGCTGCGCGACGACGAGCTCGACCGGTTGCTCGAAGCGATCCGCAGCGAGGTGCGCCAGACGGTCGCCAGCCTGCCCGCGCATCAGGATTATGTCGCCCGCTATTGCGGCGCCGCGGTCCCGCAAGCGGCGTAAATGGCGGAAATTATGGAAGCAGAACGGGTTAGTGGCTGGCATTGTGGTGACGATGCGGTTAGCGATTGCGACACGATAGGGGGCCGGGAAAGATAATGGGGCGTCGGCGGCAGTCGGTTACGATCAAGCATGTTGCAGCCGACGCGGGCGTGTCGCTGCAAACGGTGAGCCGCGTCATCAACAACGAGCCCAATGTCCGGCCCGAAATGAAGGAACGCGTCCAGGCGTCGATCGACAAGCTCGGCTATGTCCCGTCGATCGCGGCGCAGCGGATGAGCGGGTCGCGCTCTTACCTGATCCTCGCGATCAACGACCGCGAACGCACGATCGCCGACTGGCAGGGGCGGCAGGGGGTCGACTGGGTCGACCAGATGCTGCTCGGCGGGATGCTGAAATGCGCCGAATATGGCTACCGCATGATCTTCGAGCTGGTCGACACGCACAATGATCATGTCGAGCGCGAACTGCGCGCGGCGATCGCGGCGTTGCAGCCCGACGGGGTGATCCTGACCCCGCCGCATTCGGACAATCCGCTGATCGTCGGGCTGCTCGACCAGCAGAAGATCCCGTTCGCGCGCATCGGGTCGCGCGGCGGCGCGGCGGGCATCGCGCTGACGATGGACGACGAAGGATCGGCGCGGCGCGCGACGCGGCACCTGATCGATCTCGGTCACAAACGCATCGGATTCATTCCGGGCTCGCCCGAATATAGCCTCAGCCGCTGGCGCATCGACGGCTGGGAAGGCGAAATGGCGGCGGCCGGCCTCGCCACCGACGGGTTGCTCGCCGAGGGCGATTTCACCTATGCATCGGGTGCCGCCGCGGCGCGGCACTTGCTGGGAAGCGCCAATTCGCCGACGGCGATCATCGCGAGCAGCGATCAGATGGCGCTCGCGACGCTAGAGGTTGCGCGCGACCTTGGCATCGACGTGCCGGGACAATTGTCGATCGTCAGTTTCGACAACACGCCGGTCGTCCGCTTCACCCAGCCCGCGTTGACCGCGGTCGACCAGCCCGTCGCCGAAACCGCGTCGCGTGCGGTCGAGCTGATCATCGCCGCGCAGCGCGGGGCACCGCGCCCGACCGAACCGACGCGTGTTCAGGGCGGCCTCGTCCAGCGCGGATCGACCGCAGCGCCGCCTGTCGCCGTCCATGGCTGACACAGAAGGTCCGCGCCGCCAGTCTCTTCCTTTCCTCCTGCTTTATGCGCTTGCGTCGGCGGGCGGGGCGATCGCCTATGTTCCCTTCCTGACCATCTGGCTGCCCGGGCGCATGACCGAGCTGGCGGGGACGGCCGACGTCCAGACGCTGGGCTATGTCACTTTTTTCGGTGCCGTCGCGGCGAGCGCCGGCGGCATCGGTTTCGGTTGGCTCAGCGATGTGACGCGCAATCGGCGCGGCTGGATATTGGCGGGGCTGGTCCTGACGATCGCCTTGCTGCTGGCCGTTCCGCTCGCGCACGATATCTGGTCGCTGGTTGCGATCATCGTCGTTTGGCAGCTCACGCTCAACATGATGCTCGGGCCGCTCGCGGCATGGGCGGGCGACCTCGTTCCTGACGAACAGAAGGGGCTGCTCGGCGGGCTGCTCGCCTTTTCGCCGGCGCTCGGTGGCTGGTCGGGATGGCTCGTCACCTGGCCGGGGCTGGTGTCGGCGGAGCAGCGGCTGGTGGTCATTGCGCTGTTGGTGGCGAGCGCCGTCCTGCCGGTGCTGCTGCTTGGCCGCCCGCGCGCATTCCCCGATCTCACCGCGCCGCCCCCTGCGCGCGCAGTTGGCGCGGCGCGGCGGCGGCCGACCGGCCCCGCGGTGCGGATGTGGCTGGCGCGTCTGCTCGTCCAGATCGCCGAGGCGGCGCTGTTCGCCTATCTCTATTTCTGGTTCCGCTCGATCGATCCCGGCATGCACGACAATGAAAAGGCGCGATTGTTCGGCATGGCGCTGACGATCGCGATTCCGATCGCCTTGGCGAGCGGACGCTGGGCCGATCGCACCGACCGGCCGTTCGTGCCGCTTGTCGCCGCTGCAGCGGTGTCGAGCCTCGGAATGGTCGGTATGGCGCTGGCGACAGGGCTCGACGCGGCGAAGGCGAGCTACCTCGTCTTCGGCATCGCGTCGACGGTGTTCCTGTCGCTGCATAGCGGTCAGACGCTGCGCATCCTGCCGCGGCCGGACCGGCGCGGGCGCGACCTTGGCATCTTCAACCTCACCAACACCGTGCCGTCGCTGATCATGCCCTGGCTGACGATCTCGCTCGTCCCGGGTTTCGGTTTCGATGCGCTTTTCCTGTTGCTCGCGGGCCTCTCCGCGATCGCGGTGCTGCTGCTCGCGACGATGCCGCGGCTGCGCTGATATAGCCCGAAAACAGAGCGCTTGCTTTCATTCACCCACTATGCGAAGTGAATATTGATAACGTTCACATAAGAGGAATGGGAGAGACGATGCGCCGACAGGCAATGGGTATGGCGACCGCGCTGCTGCTGGCAGGAACGGCAACCGCGACCGCGCAAACCACGGGAACCGAAGCGGCGAAGGTCCATCCCGAATTGTGGCCCGCGGCCAAAAGTCCCGCGGCCATCACCGACGCTGCGACCGAGGCGCGGATCGATGCGCTGATGAAGAAGATGACGATCGAGCAAAAGGTCGGCCAGTTGATCCAGGGCGACATCAGCACGATCACGCCCAAGGATCTCGAAACCTATCCGCTCGGCTCGATCCTCGCCGGTGGAAACAGCGGCCCGAACGGCAATGAACGCTCGACCGCCGCCGACTGGGCGAAGCTGGTCGGCGATTTCCGCGCGGTGTCCTCGCGCCCGCAGGCGAACGGCGTCGCGATCCCGATCATCTTTGGCGTCGATGCCGTCCACGGCCACAATAATATCCCCGGCGCGACGCTGTTTCCGCACAATATCGGCCTCGGCGCCGCGCGCGATCCCGAGCTGATCCAGCGCATCGGCGCCGTGACGGCGGCTGAAATCGCGGGCAGCGGGATCGAATGGACCTTTGCGCCGACGCTGGCGGTGCCGCAGGATCTGCGCTGGGGGCGGAGCTATGAAGGCTATGCGTCCGATCCCAAGCTTATCGTCGACTATGCCAAGGCGATGGTGCTGGGGCTGCAAGGCCCGCTGGTCGCCGGCCGCACGGTCCGCGCGAGCCATGTCGCCGCGACCGCCAAGCATTTCCTCGCCGATGGCGGGACGTTCGAGGGCAAGGACCAGGGCGATGCCAAGGTCGACGAGAAGGAACTGATCGCGAAACATGCGATGGGCTATCCCGCCGCGATCGACGCCGGGGCGCTGACCGTGATGGCCAGCTTCTCAAGCTGGCAGGGCATCAAGCATCACGGCAACAAAGGGCTGCTGACCGACGCGCTCAAGGACAAGATGGGCTTTGCGGGTTTCGTCGTCGGCGACTGGAACGGGCACGGGCAGGTTGCGGGATGCAGCGTCACCGATTGCGCGCAGTCGATCAACGCCGGGCTCGACATGTTCATGGCGCCCGACAGCTGGAAAGGGCTTTACGACAGCACGCTGAAACATGCGAAGGACGGGACGATATCAGCGGCGCGCCTCGACGATGCGGTGCGGCGCATCCTGCGCGTCAAATACAAGCTCGGCCTGTTCGCCGAAGGCCATGTCGACCGCAGCATCGTGAAAGCCGTCGGCACGCCCGAGCATCTGGCGGTCGCGCGCGAAGCGGTCGCCAAGTCGCTCGTCCTGCTCAAGAACAACGGCAGCGTCCTGCCGATCAAGCCCGGCGCGCGCGTGCTCGTCACCGGTCCCGCGGCCGACAGCATGGCGATCCAGTCGGGCGGCTGGACGATCAGCTGGCAGGGGACCGACGTCACCCACGCCGACTTCCCCAACGGCCAGACGATCTGGGAGGCGCTGGACAAGTCGGTGCGCGATGCGGGCGGCGTCGCGTCGCTGTCCGACGGCGGTGCGTATAAGGAAAAGCCCGACGTCGCGATCGTCGTGTTCGGCGAGGCGCCTTATGCCGAATTCCAGGGCGACGTCGCGACGCTCGACTATCAACCGTCGGAGGCGACCGATCTCGCGACGCTCAAGAAGCTGAAGGCTGCGGGCATTCCCGTGGTCGCGCTGTTCCTGTCGGGGCGGCCGATGTTCACCAACCCCGAAATCAACGCCGCCGATGCGTTCGTCGCGGGCTGGCTGCCGGGGTCGCAGGGCGCCGGCGTCGCCGACGTGCTCGTCGCGGGCAAGGATGGCAGGACGGTGCGCGGCTTTACCGGCACGCTGCCTTTCGCCTGGCCCGCCGATGCGCGATCGCCCGTCGAAAAGCCGCAGTTCGCGGTCGGCTACGGCCTGAAATATGGCGCGAGCACGACGGTCCCGCAGCTGTCGGAAGAGCTGGGCGTCGACATTGCGGCGGCGTTGAATGTCGAGAATTTCTTCTCGGGCGGCCGCGCGCGCGCGCCTTGGGTGTTGACGGTCACCGATGCGGGCGGATCGCGCCCGGTGGAATCTCCGCCCGTATCGAGCCCCGGCGGGCTCATCGCTGCGCGTTCGGTCGATGTGCGCGCGCAGGAGGATGGCAAATCCTTCGTCTGGACCGGACCCGCCGCGCTGCACCTCAGCGGACCCTATGCCGATCTGTCGCGCCAGCTGAACAACAGCTTCGCGCTGCGTATCGACTGGCGGATCGATGCAGTGGGCAGCGCGCCGGTCAGCCTCGCGCTCGGCGGCAAGGCATTCGACATCTCGGCGGCGGTGAAGGCGGCGCCAAAGGGGCAGGTCTCGACGATCAAGTTGCCGCTCCGCTGCTTCGCCGATGCGGGCGCCAATTTGCGGCAGGTCGACTATGCCGTCTCGATCCAAAGCGACAAGGGCTTCGCCGCGACGCTGTTGAATACGAATGTCGAGGCGGTCGGGGAGAATCTGCCTTGCCCACCGGCGGTAAAATGACAAGACCGTCATCCGGGTTAGCCTGAGACAAGGCAAGGGGAGAGAGATAATGGCATTAGCGCCGAACGTCGCGACGAACGCGGCCGAACAGCCCGGCAAGGGCGGTAACAGCACGCGAGTGGTTCTGATCCTCGCCTTTGCGGTGTTTTTCCTGCTGGGCGGGGTGACCAACATCAACGACCTGCTGGTCGGCAAGTTCAAGCCGATGTTCCACCTGACGCATGCGCAGGCGAACCTGGTGCAGATGGCGTTTTTCATCGCCTATGGCGCCTTTTCGATCCCCGCCGGCATCATCATGTCGAAGCTCGGCTATATCCGCACCTTCGTGCTCGGGTTCATCATCGTGGCAGCGGCGGCGTTCCTCTTCATCCCGGCTTCGGCCGCGGCCTCCTACCCCGGCTTCCTCGCGGCACTCTTTTGCATCGGTGCGGGGATCACAGTCCTGCAGGTGGCGATGAATCCGGTGATCACGACGCTGGGACCCGTCGAAACCTCGCACAGCCGGCTGACCTTCGCGCAGGCCTTCAATTCGATCGGGGTTTTCCTGATGGTCTATGGCGGCGCGGCCTTCCTGCTCGGTGATGAACAGCCGATCGACGCCGAGACCGCGAGCGAGGCGCAGATTCAGGCGTATCGCGTCGCCGAGGGCGCATCGATCGGCACCGCCTATATGTGGCTCGGCGTGCTGATGCTGGTGATCGCGGCGGTGTTCTGGATGTATCGGTCGGCGATCGACCACGCCAAAGCCGACGATGTGAAGCTGGAGGGCACCTGGGGCCTCTTGACCCATAACCGCCGCGTCCAGTTCGGCGCGCTCTGCATCTTCGTCTATGTCGGCGCCGAAGTGGCGATCGGTTCGAACCTGATGGCCTATCTTGCCGAGCCGAGCGTGATGGGGCTGGGGCTCCAGGCGGCGGGCAAGCTGGTGGCGATGTACTGGCTGGGCGCGCTGGTCGGCCGGTTGCTCGGCGGTTTCATCCTGCGACTGGCCAAGCCAGGACGGGTGCTCGCGACCTTTGCGGCGGGCGCGATTTCACTGATCATCCTGTCGGCGGTGACGACGGGCGCGCTGTCGGGTTGGGCGCTGATCCTGGTCGGCTTCTGCAATTCGCTGATGTTCCCGACAATCTTCAGCCTCGCGACCGAGGGATTGGGCGAACGGACGCCGCAGGGGTCGGGCATCATGTGCACCGCGATCATCGGCGGGGCGATCGTCCCGTTCCTGTTCGGAACGGTGGCCGATCTCAGCGGCGACATCCGTCTCGCGCTGGCGGTGCCGCTGATCTGCTATGCGATCATCGCGAGTTTCGGGCTGTGGGCGGCGCGTCGGGCGACCGCATAACGGTAGAGACAAATAAAACCGCGGGCGATCGCGCTCTGTGCGCAATCGCCCGCGGCCTCCCGCCCCCTCGCGGGAATAGCTGAAATTCAGGCCGGGTCGGCGATTTCGATCCGGTTCCGTCCGCCGGCCTTGGCCTTGTAGAGCGCGGCGTCGGCCGCCTTGAGCGCGGCGCGCGTGTCGCCATAGCCAAAGACGTCGGCGACCCCGCCCGAGAAGGTGATCTGGCCAAAGGGCTCGTCGGTCTTGCGGTTGATCAAGCGCCGGTCGGCCAGCGCCTCGCGCGCATCGTCCAGCTTTTCGGCCGCCTGCGTCGGGGTCAGGCCGCGGAACAGCATGACGAATTCCTCGCCGCCGTGGCGCGCGACATGGCAATGATCGTTCGAAATCCGCGCCAGCGTGTCGGCGATCGCCTTGATCACGCGGTCGCCTGCTTCGTGGCCGTGGATGTCGTTGACCTTCTTGAATTCGTCGATGTCGCAAAAGGCGATGCTCAGTGGTTCGACCGTGGCGCGCGCTTCCTTATAGTGCCGATCGAGCAAAGCCTCGAAAGCGCGGCGGTTGGGCAGGCCGGTCAGATAGTCGACCTCGGCGTCGCGCTTGGCGCGGTCGAGGCTCTTGCGCAGGGCTTTTGCTTCGTCCTCGCTCTTGCGCATGTCGTCCTCGGCCTTGCGCGTGCGTTCGAGCATGACCTTGGCAAGGTCGGCGAGGCTCGAGACGATGCGGCCCGTCTTCTGCAACTGCTCGAGGTCGACGACATGTTGTTCCAGCTCGGTGCCATAGTCGGTCGTGGCGGTTCGCGCTTCCTTCGTATTCGCCTGAAAAGCTTCGATATTGGTTTCGAGCCGGGTCATCAACCGGTCGAGCTCGACGCGATCGGGCTGACCTGCTTCCTGTTCGTCGAGTTCGCTCAGCCATTTCTGACTGATTCCCCCGGGAGCCTGCGCCTGCGCGACGATCTGCCGCGCGAGGCGGGGATTGCGGCCCGAAAAGGCGCTATGCGCGAGCAGCAGATTGGCCGGCGACACGTCGAGGTCATTATCGACGAGGAAAGAGGTGATCGAGGCGGCGAGTTCGTATCGCGCCTGCCGTGCAAGGTCATACGGCCCTGCGCCGTCCGGCGGCGCACGGCCGCCTTCGGGGGGGGCGCCGCGCGATTGGCGAAGCCCCAGCCAACCCATGAGCCGTCCTACCGGCTCGTTCGATTGTGTTGCTTTGGTGGTCATGCGATGTTTAACGAGCGGGAAGGGAAAGATTTAAGGCCGATTTGCGCCGTCAAAGGCATATTTTCCGGCGGATTTGCTCCGGTTCGGAGCGATCGGCTCAATCCAACCGGCAAATCAGGGGCTTAACCGAAAGTTCGGCATGAATGATTGCACGAACGGACCGTTCTCTGGCACTGAGCATGGGCGTTCGACCAGATGGTGAAGGAGCCAATCGGTGCTGGGCTGGATATTCTTCCAACGCGATCTCGATCCGGCCCTGCCGGAGGTCCCCGAAATCCTGCGGTTTCAGGAGACCGCCGCGGCGCGCGGGATCGAACTGCACGTCCTGAAACCGCATAATTTCGACATCGTCGCGGCGCCGGTCGAAGGCTGGTCGGTGCATTATGAGGGCCATTCGCTGGCCCGGCCCGACTTCATCCTGTGCCGGACGGGCGCCGAGACCGACTATTTCACGCTCGCGGTGCTCCGCCATTTCGAACGCCGCGGCGTGCGCCTGATCAATGGCCCCGAAGCCATCGACCTTGTCGCCGACAAGCTCCACACGATGCAGCGCCTCGCGCGCGCCGGATTGCCGATCCCGGCGACGATCCTCGGCAAATTCCCGATCGGGGTCGATATCGTCGAGGAGGAGCTGGGTTTCCCGATGATCGTCAAGACGCTGCGCGGGACGCGCGGCACCGGCGTCCTCAAATGCGAGGATCGCAGCCAGTTCGAGGATCTCGCCGGCTTGCTCGAAAGCGCCGATGCCAAGGCCGATTTCCTGTTCCAGCATTATGTCCGGTCGAGCCACGGACGCGACGTGCGCGTGCTCGTGATCGGCGGCCGGGTGATCGCCGCCATGGAGCGGCGCTCGCCCGCGGGCCATTTCAAATCGAACGTATCGCTCGGCGGCGTCGGTATCGCCTATACGCCGACGGGCGAAATGGCCGATCTCGCCGCGCGCGCCGCCGACACGCTGGGGCTGGAAGTCGCCGGGATCGACATCTTGTTCGACAATGAGGGCTACCGGATCTGCGAGGCGAACAGCGCCCCGGGGTTCCAGGGGCTGGAACGCGCGTGCAGCATCGATGTGCCGGGCGCGATCTTCGACTGGATCGAGGCCAGCCACGAGGTGCAGGACCGGCCGATCAAGGCGGTGACCGGCGAGGCGCTGATCGACCTGGTGTTTGGCGGGCGGCTCAGCCTACGTGCGGTCGGCGACCGGCTCGAGGAACCGCGCGCCTTTGCCCGCGCGGTCGGTGTCCGGCTGGTCGGCGCGGGGCTGGGATCGGTGTTGTCGTCGCTGACCCCCGGGCGGCGGGCGGCGCCGCACAGTCCGGTCGCGCGCCGCCTCGAAGCGCTGCGCGCCGATGCGCGCGGCGTCCCGCTCGCGGTTGCCACCGATATCGATCAGGAACAGATTTTTCTGACCGTGCTCGGCGTGTCGATCTGGGCCGCAGTGCTGCCGTGGCTGGCGGGCGGCGAGCCGATCTTCGCCGGTGCGCTGTCGCTGATCGCACTCTGCTTCCCCGCGGTCTTCCTCTTCACGCGCCGGACCCCGAAGACGACGCGCCGCCGGCCCGCCGCGCAATGACGATATTCGACGGGCTGACGCTCTGGGCGCTGCTGCCCTTCATCGTCGTGGGATTTACGGCGCAGTTGATCGACAGCGCGCTCGGCATGGCGTTCGGCGTCATCGGCACTGCGCTGTTGCTCGTTCTGGGCTTGCCGCCGGCGTCGGCGTCGGCGGCGGTGCATGTCGCCGAAAGCTTTACCGGCGGCGTGTCGGGCCTCGCGCATGCGATGCAGCGCAACGTCGACTGGCGATTGTTCCGCCGCCTCGTCGTTCCGGGGATCGTCGGCGGGCTGATCGGGGTGTGGCTATTGACCAATATCGACAACAGCATCGCGCGGCCGGTCGTGCTCGCTTATCTTGGCGCGGTCGGCATCTATCTGCTGTGGCGCGGCGCGCGGCGTCCGCAAACCTATCGCAGCATCAAGTTCGTCGGGCCGCTCGGGCTGATCGGCGGGATCGCCGACGGATCGGGCGGCGGCGGGTGGGGACCGATCGTCAGCGCCAACCTGCTCGCGCAGGGCGCCGAACCGCGCACCGTCATCGGCACGGTGAACGCGTCCGAATTCTTCGTCACGGTGACGATCGCGGCGGGTTTCATCGGCACGATGGGCTGGCAAAGCTTCAGCACCGCGGCGATCGGCCTGCTCATCGGCGGGGTGATCGCCGCGCCGATCGGGGCGTATCTGGTCCGCCGCCTGCGCGCCGACTGGCTGGTCGGCGCTGCGGGCGTGTTGTTGCTGCTCGCGAGCGCTTACGGCTTCATCGCGCTGATGTTCGCGCCGGTGCCGTCGTTCCGCGGTTTCTAGACACAGCGCATCGCAAAGGCCCAGAACAGCGCCTTCTGCTGATATTCGCTTTTCAGGTCGGCGCTGCCCTGGTGACCGCTGTCCATGTCGGTGTGCAGCAGCGCGGGGTTGCCGCTCGTCGAGCGGCGCCGCACTTCGGCGACCAGCTTGGCGGGCTCCCAATAGGCGACGCGGTCGTCCTTGAGGCCGGCGGTGCAGAGCAAAGGCGGATAGGCGGCCGCCCGGACATTCTCATAGGGTGAAATCGATGCGATATAATCATAGGCTTTCGGATCGGCGAGCGGGTCGCCCCAGTCGGGACGGAATAGCGGCACCAGCGGATGCGCGCCGTCGCTCATCGTGTTGAGCATGTCGACGAACGGCACCTGTGCGATCACGCCGCCCCACAGGCTCGGGGCGATATTCATGCTTGCGCCGACGAGCAGGCCGCCCGCTGACAGACCATAAGCGACGACCTTGCCCTTTGCCGTATAGCCTTCGGCGGCGAGATGTTCGGCGCAGGCGATGAAGTCGGTGAAGCTGTTGCGCTTGGTGAACTTGCGCCCGCCAAGAAACCAGCGGCGCCCTTTCTCCGAGCCGCCGCGCACATGCGCGATGGCATAACGCCAGCCGCGATCGACGAGGGCGAGCGCGGGGATCGAAAATTCGGGATCGCTCGGAACACCATAGGAGCCATAGCCATATTGGAGCAGCGGCGCCTTGCCGTCCTTCGGCGCGCCGCGGCGCGAGAGCAGGGTGATCGGCACCATCTCGCCGTCGGGTGCGGGGGCGAGCAGGCGTTCGACCTCATAATCACCGGGGTCGAAGTTCGCGACCGCCTGCTCTTGGACGACGCTCTGCTTGCCGCTGGCCAGATCGACGCGGATCCAGCGGCGCGGCGATTTTGGCGACTGGTGGACGATCATCACCGATGACGCGCCATAGCTTTGCTCGGCCGGCAGTTCGATCGCATAGGCGGGATCGTCGAACGCAACCGTCTGTTCCGACCCGTCAGGACGCAGGATGACGAGCCGGTGGAGGCCGTCGACGCGCTCGAGGCGGACGAGTGCGGCTGCGAAGGGCTGGATCTGGAGGATCGGCGTGCCCGCGCGGTGCGGCACGAGCGTAGCGAGCGTACGAAAACTCTTCGGATCGAGGCGCAGCAGCGCCATGTCGAATGCTTCGCCGGTATCGGTGAGCGCGATCAGGCCGCCGTTCCACTCGTCGATGTCGTAGAGCACCCCCGTCTTGCGCGGCCAGACGACGGCGGGGGCGGCGGTTTCATCGGCGGCGGACACCAGCCGCACTTCGGCGGTCTCGGGGCCGGCGAGAGTCAGCGCGATAAAGCCGTCGGCGGCCGTGCGCTTCACCTGCATGAAGATCGCCGGGTCCTTTTCCTCATAGACGAGGTCGGTGACCCTACCGTCGACCGACGTGCGATAGAGCCGCGTCGGGCGGTTGCGCGCGTCGCGCCAGATCCAGAACAGCCAGCGCGACGAGGGCGCGAAGACGAGCCCGCCGTAACCATAAGCGTCCTTGTCGACGATCGTGCGGACGTCGCCGCTCTGATTGTCGCGGATGACAATGCGATGGCGATCGTTGCCGATCACATCCTCGGCCCAGGCGAAATAGCGGTGGTCGGGGCTCGGCTGATGCCCGGTGCTGCGGAAATAAGGTTGGCCTTTCGCGCGCACCGCCTCGTCGATCAACTGTTCGGGCTTCTCGCCCTTCCGCTTGCGTGTATAGATCGCATGCGCCGCGCCGGCGGGCCGCGCCGATCCATAATCCCAGCCGTCCTTTTCGAGCGCCGGCGGCGCCACCTCGCCCGACGCCCGCGCGAGCATCGCTTCGAGCAGCTTCGCGCGCTCGCCGGCCAGCGGCGCAAGGATCGCGTCGGCGTAGTCATTCTCGGCCTTCAGCATCGCGCCGACGGCGTCGGGCAAATTATCGCGCGTGCGCTCGCCCGTGGTCGGAATGAACTTCATCCAGCTATAGGCATCGTCGCGCTGGCGGCCCAATTGATCGATCACATGCGAGATGCGCGGCGATTGCGGCGGCGCGATCTTCGGCCAGCGCCCGGTGCTGCCCTGTTCGAGCGCCCAAGCCGCACGATTTCCCAGCAAGAGTGCGGCTATCGCGGCGCTCCCCATAAACGCGCGCCGACCCTTGTTCTCGATGTTCTGCATGGGACCCTCTCTCGCCCGGTGGGGATGTCGCGCCCAGTCTATGTCGTGCCGGTTGGCTTACTGCGCCGATCAGGCCGCCCAATCCATCGATCGGGCAAATTGGCCGCAAGCCCTCATGAAACCGCGCTTTCCTTAGCAAAGCTGCTGGCCCGATCCGGCTGGAAACTGGCCCGACCATCGCCGCCACGCCAATTTCGCATGTTAGCTTCAGCATCGGATCTTCTTACCAATAGGCAAAATCAATAAGGGAGGCAAAAATGGGCTTTGCATCGATCAGGCGGATCGCCGCATGTGGCATCTCGATCCTGGCGCTGGGACAGGCATCGGGCGCGCTGGCGCAGGAGGTCGACGACAACGAGATCGTCGTCACCGCCGCGAAGCGCGAACAGTCGGTGCGCGACGTCAGCGGTTCGGTCGCCGCGGTCAGCGAAGCGACGCTGCAAAAGCTCAATGCCCAAAGCCTCTCCGATTACATCACGCGCGTCCCCGGCGTCATCTTCAACGATTACCAGCCGGGCGTTTCCGAAGTCGTGATCCGCGGCGTCGCCTCGTCGACCTATCACGAGGCGAACCAGGCGACGACGGGCTATTATCTCAACGAAGTTCCGCTGATCGAACCCGGCTTCCCGCTCGTCATCCCCGACGTCGACAGCTTCGACATCAGCCGCGTCGAGGTGCTGCGCGGACCGCAGGGCACGCTCTTCGGCTCCTCGTCGCTCGGCGGCGCGATCAACTATGTCGTGAACGAGGCCGATCCCGCGCGGTTCGATGCGGGTTTCGAAGGCGGCGTTTCGACGACCAAGCGCGCGGGGGAGGCGAGCTATGCGGTCAAGGCGATGGTCAATGTGCCGATCGCGACCGACAAGCTCGCCGTCCGTCTCGTCGCGCTCCAGCGTTATGACGCCGGTTACCTCAACAACACGCTGCTCGGCAAGAAGGGCAGCAACGACCTGCGCGTCCGCGGCCTGCGCGGTTCGATCGTTTTCACGCCGACCGAGACCACGCGCGTCTCGGCGCTCAGCATGTATCAGGAATATGATCTCGACGATCAGACCTATGTGATCTTCGGTCCGCCCAAGACCTTCGAGCGCGCCACTAACGTTGCCGAATATCAGGACACGCAGTTCATGATGCATAGCCTGCGGATCGAGCAGGATCTGGGCTTTGCGACGCTGACCGCGGTGGGCAGCTATACCGAGAAAAAGGCCGACCTGGCGTTCGACAATTCGATCTTTGGCGGCAACGACCCGCGCACCGGCACCCCCGAACTCGCGAGCGGTAAGGGCAAGTCGAAAACCGAATATGGCGAGCTCAGGCTCGCGTCGCCCGACGGCGGGCGTTTCCGCTGGCTGCTCGGCGTCAACTATACGCGGCTGCGTTCGAACAACACCGACGGCACCTTTATCGAAGGCATCTCCGACTATATCGACGCCAATCCCGGCGAGTTCGGCGGGCGGCCAGGGAGCGAGCTTGCGCCCGACGATCTGGCGTCGCGGACGGTGAGCAGCAACCGCGTTACCGAAAAGGCGGTATTCGGCGAAGCGTCGTTCGACATCGTCGATACGCTGACGCTGACGCTCGGCGGGCGCTTGTTCGAATATCGCACCGCGCCGCGGCTGCAATATCTGCCGAACGCCGACCTGATACCGCCCTTCGATTATGCGCCGGAGACGAGCAAGGATTCGGATTTCATCCCGAAGGCGTCGCTGACCTGGAAGCCGTCGAAGGATTTCATGATCTATGGCCTCTATTCCGAAGGGTTCCGCATCGGCGGCCTAAACGTCTATTCGCTCGCGACCGCGGGGCTGCCGCTGACCTTCGAAAGCGACACGACGAAGAATTATGAAATCGGCACGCGCTTCGACCTGATCGACCGCACGCTGAGCGTCGATGTGACCGCCTATCATATCGATTGGGGTAATATTCAGGCGCGCCTGTTCACCCCCGGCGATTTCCGCGCCTATACCGTGAACGGCGGCGGCGCGGACATCGACGGCGTCGAAATCAGCCTCAACCTGCGCCCGACGCGCAACCTCAGCTTCACGTCGAATATCGCGTACAACGATGCGCGGCTGTCGTCGCTCCTGCCCGACAGCTTCGCGCCGGGCGGCGGCTATGCCAAGGGAACGCGCCTGCCGGGCGCGTCCGAATGGACGCTGTCGAACTCGCTCGACCTGAGCTTCCCCGACATGTCGCTGAAGCCGCGCTTCGGGATCGCGCATCGCTATCTGTCGAGCGCACCCGTCGATTTCGCCGGGACGCTCGACAAGGGCGACTTCCACCTCGTCGATCTCAACGCGTCGGTGACGGTGAGCGACCGGATCGAACTCAGCCTCTTCGCGAAGAATCTGTTCAACCAATATGGCATCTTGAATGCGCCCTTCGCCTTCGCCGGATCGGTCGCGCGGCCGCGCACGTTGGGCGCGAGTATTCGCTTCAGCCTGAACTGACAAAGAGAAACGGGCCGGCCCTGCTCATCGAGCGGGGCGGCCTTTTTTTCAGAAGCCCGAAAGGAAAGCGGCGACATTCTTTCCGAGATCACCGACGGCGTAACCGCCCTCCATCATGATCAGCGTCGGGATGCCGAGCGCCGCGATGCGTCCCGCGAGCTCCACATAATCCTCGCGCTCGAGCGCGAAGCTCGAAATCGGGTCGCTGCTGTGCGTGTCGGCGCCGAACGAGACGACGAGGAACTTCGCCCCCCAATCCGCAATGGCCGCGAGCGCGGTGTCGAGCGCGGGCGCATAGCTTTGCCCGTCGGTGCCGCGGGGCAGCGGGAGGTTGAGCGTTGCTCCTTCGCCCGCGCCTTCGCCGGTCTCGTCGGCATGCCCCCAGTAAAAGGGGTAATCGGTACGCGGGTCGGCGTGGATCGAGGCGAAGAAGATATCGGGATCCTCGTAAAAGATGTCCTGCGTGCCGTTGCCATGATGATAGTCGATGTCGAGCACCGCGACCGGCCCGAGACGGCGCTTATGCGCCTCGCGCGCGGCGATCGCGGCGTTGTTGAGATAGCAATAGCCGCCCATATAGTCGCGCCCGGCGTGATGCCCCGGGGGGCGGCACAGCGCAAAGGCATGCGCGTCGCCGCTCGTCGCCAGATGGTCGAGCGCGGTCAGCGCGCCTTGCGCCGACCAATAGGCCGATTCCCACGTGCCCGCCGCGATCGGCGTCCCGGCATCATAGCTGTATGCGCCGAGATCGGCGTCGATGCGCCCGAACGCGAGCGGCCGGCGGCGCCGGATCGGGAAGGTGTAGCCGATCGCGTCGCCATTGCGCCCCGCCGCGACCCAGTCGCGATGCGCGCGTTCGAGGAAGGCGAGGTAATCGGCGTCGTGCACGGCGAGCAGCGGCGCCATGCCGAAATCGCGCACCGGCTGCCAATCGCTATATTGCTCGACGATCGAGCGCGGACGCTCGATATTTTCGGCATAGGGCACCCAGTCGCCATTGTGGAGTTCGCGCAAGGGGGAGTGGGCGGTCTGGCGATCGTCGAAGAAAAGCTTCACCTTTGTCCTTCCATCCATTTCGCGAGCGTCCGGTCGCTGTGACCCGCGACGATCTCTGCAAAGCCCTTGGCGCTCTCATCCTGCCCGAGCTTGAAGCTGTGTTCGGCGGAGCGGACGTGCGCGCGAAAGGCGATGATCTGGTCGAGCATCTTTTCATAGCGCGCGCCGAGGCTCGCTGTCGACCAGCCGCCGCCCTCCATCTTCGCGACGAGCTGCTCGATCGCGTCCTGCGTCTCGTCGCCGACGAACTCGACCTCGACGGTGAAGCGGAGCACCGCATAATTCCACGTCGGCGCCCAGTCGGGCTTCGACAATAAAGTCGTCGGAACATAGCCCGATGGCCCGTTGAACAGGATCAGCCCGCGCGGGTTGGCGCGGAAATCGCCGACGAGCGCATTGCGGAGCGCACAATGACCGAACAGCGCGACCACCGCGCCCGCATCGTCGGTCTCGGCGATCAGCGGCAGCGGGCTGGAATGGAAGGCACCCGATATCACCCAGGCGAGCGGATATTCGGCGATCAGCTGCCCGATGTCGGCGGGGCCGCGCGGCGTGTAGAGGTCGGTCATGCCGCGACGATATCACGGATCCACGCCGCCTGCTCGTCGAGCGCGCGACCCGCGAGCGGGGCGATCGATACCGCCTCCAGAAAGCTGTGCGTCGCCCCCCGATAGGTGACCGCGCGTGTCGGCACGCCCGCCTCTTCGAGCTTGCTTGCGAAGGCGGCATTGCAATCGGCCAATATGTCGCACTCGGCGATGGCGAGGAACGCGGGCGGCAGGCCGGTCAGGTCGGCATTGAGCGGTGCGACCAACGGGTCGGCAAGCTGCTCGACGCCGCCGACATAGGAGGCCCAGAAGGCGTCCATCTCGTCGGCCTCGAGCGAATAGTCGCCCGCGCCGAAGCGGGCATAGCTTGGCGTCCGCTCAGGCGCGAAGGCGCCGTAGTTCAGCAGCATCGCGGCCGGCAGCGGGCGCCCGCGCTGACGCTGCAACAGGCACGCCGCGACCGACAGGTTGGCGCCCGCGGAATCGCCGCCGATCAGCACGCGCGTGGCATCGAGGTTCAGCGCGTCCGCCTCTGCCGCGATCCAGTCGAGCGCCGCCGCGCATTCCTCCAGCGCGACCGGGAACTTGCTTTCGGGCGAAAGGCTGTAATCGATGCCGAGCACCGCGATGCCCGCACGCGCGGCATATTCGCGCATCAGCCGGTCGTGCGTGTCGATGCTGAACAGCGTCCAGCCGCCGCCGTGAATATAGAGCATGACCGGCAGCTTCGCATCGGCGACCGGGCGGTGGAGCCGCAGGCGGACGCCGCCCATGTCGATTTCGCGGCTATCGGCCATTATCGGGCCACCCTCGCGCCACGGTGCGCGGACGCGTTCGGCGACAGCGCGGCGCGTCGCCATGCTCGCCCCCGCCGGCGCGCCATGTTCCACATAGGCGGCGTTGATCGCATCGACAAAGCGCCGGATATCGGGGTCGGCCATGTCGTTCTGCATGACGCTTAAGCCCTTTGACATATTTCGCTTATCCTTCTCGAAACGATCCTTGATTGCCTGATAGCTTTTGCGCGTCCCCATCTATCGCCCATTTGGGCCAATCACCGCAGCGGACAGGCCAGCGGGCACATCATCGCTGGCCAGCGGCGTGCGCGGCCTATATTGTGCAATTGTCCAAGGCTTGTGAGGATCGGGCCATGAAGCATAGTGCCGATGTTCTGACGAACGACCGCCCGGTCATCGCGCTGCAGGATGAATATCCTGCCGGCTTCATCGATCCGATGCACAGCCACGACCATATCCAGATCCTCTACGCCTCGTCGGGCGTGATGTCGGTCCGCACGCCGGAGACCAGCTTCGTCATCCCGCCGCAACGCGCGGTATGGCTGCCCGCGGGGACACGGCACGAGGTCGCGTGCCGCGGCGCGGTGTCGCTCCGCACGCTCTACCTGCCGTGCCGGGGCGACGAGACCGGGCAGGAATGCCGCGTCTTCGAAGTGTCGAACCTCGTCAAATCCTTGATCCTCGAGGTCGTCGATTTTCCCGCACTCTACGATGTCGACGGGCGCGAGGGGCGGATCATCACGCTGCTGCTCGACGAGATCGGACGCATGCCGAACGCGCCCTATCAGGTGTCGATGCCGTCGAACCCGCGCCTGCTCCGCGTCTGCAACGCGATCATCGCCGACCCGTCGGACCCGCGCGATATCGACGACTGGGCGGCGCTCGCGGCGATGGGGCGGCGCACCTTCACGCGCAGTTTCAAGCAGGAAACGGGAATGGGGCTTGCCGTCTGGCGGCAGCAGGTGCGGTTGATGGAGGCGCTTTCGATGCTCGCCGCGGGCGCGTCGATCACGCAGGTCACCTATGACGTCGGCTACGACAGCCCCAGTGGCTTCGCAGCGATGTTCCGCCGTGCCTTCGGCGTGCCGCCGAGCCAGTATCTGAAGCACTGACGCCGCGGCGGCGTCAGGAGGGCAGAGACGCACGCCCCTCCGTCGTCCGCGCCCATTCAGCGAGACGGCCGTGCCGTTTGATCGTCTTGAGGCAGACGACCGTCTTCAACCGCTGGACACCGGGCAGCTTGGACAGGTTGTGGCGGAGCAATTCGTCGAGATGATCGGCCGAGCGCGCGAAGATCTTGAGCAGATAGTCGCTCTCGCCCGCGGTCGTGTGGCATTCGACGACGGCGGGGTGCGCGAGCACCGCGGCCTCGAAATCGGTATGCGCGTCGAAGCGGATCTGGACCTCGACGAAACTCTGCACCGCGAGGCCGATCGCGATCGGATCGACCCGCGCCGCATAGCCCTCGATCACGCCGCTCTCTTCGAGGTTTTTGACCCGCGACCAGCATGGCGATTTCGACAGGCCGATTTGCTCGCCGAGATCGGCGTAGGATTGCCGTCCGTCGCGTTCGAGTTCGGCGATGATCTTCCAGTCGAGCTTGTCCATACGTTCCGTCCTGAATCGGGTTTATGCGAGAATTCAGCCGATCTATTCTAAACCTAAGAACAAATTCCTGCAAATATGATAATTTACAGAACGATTATCGATTTTCCGCACCCCGTTGACGCGAAATCCGCACAATGTTCGCGCGGCCCCGCGCTATCACTTGCGCCGAAGGTTTGGAGAGAGACCGATGGCCGCGACACATATATTCGACGCACCGCCCGAAGGTGTCGCGGCCAATTGGACGATGCCGCAGAACTGGTCGGCCTTCACCGCCGAGCAACATGCGACGTGGCGAGCCCTGTTTGATCAGCAGTCGGCGGCGCTGGGTGGCTATGCCTGCCGGTCGTTCCTCGATGGCCTCGACATTCTTCGCAAGCTGAGGCCGGGGGTGCCCGATTTCGCCGAACTCAACGCGCTGCTGAAACCCGTATCGGGCTGGGAGGTCGTCGCGGTGCCCGGCTGGATTCCGAACGAGCCCTTTTTCGAGCATCTCGCGAACAAGCGTTTCCCCGCCGCCAACTTCCTCCGTCCGCCCGAGCAGGTCGCGTACAGCGAAGAGCCCGATATGTTTCACGACATTTTCGGCCATATCCCGATGCTCACCGATCCGGCCTTTTCGGACTTCCTCGTTGCCTATGGGCAGGCGGGGCTGCGCGCCGAAAAGCTCGGGGCGTCGGACTACCTCGGCCGGCTCTGGCTCTATACCGTCGAGTTTGGTCTGGTCGTCGAGGACGGCGAACTCCGCGCCTTTGGCGGCGGCCTCATGTCGAGCTTCGCCGAAACGCTTTCCGCGCTGACGTCGCCCGAACCGCGCCGCATCTGGCTCGATATCGAGCGCGTGATGCGCACGCGCTATAATTTCGACGAATTCCAGCAGACCTATTTCGTCGTCGCCGGTTTCGAGGATTTGCTGCGCGCGACCGAGGAAACCGACTTCGCGAGCATCTACCGGAAAATCGCCGGTGAACCGGCGCTTGAACCCGGGGATGCCTGGCGCGGCGACTTGGCATATGAAGGACGCCTGCCGGCCGCGCCGGCAAGCGGAGAGGCAACGCTATGATCAGGCAGACGCGCGACGGCAGCACCGACATTTTCGAGACCGAGATCGATGGCGAGACGATCCAGTGGGACAATGGCCTGACCTATGCGCGGCATCTGCAGACCGCGCAGCTGCTCTCGGCGCAAGTGCCCGTGTCGGACAAGCCCGACGAGATGCTCTTCATCATCATGCACCAGACGATGGAGTTGTGGCTGAAGCTGGTGCTGCACGAGGGACGGCTGGTCTATGACGCGATCAAGGCCGACAGGCTCGAGATCGCGGGCAAGGGGCTCGACCGCATCGCGACGATCCAGCGGCACATGATCCACAGCTGGGAAGTGCTCGCGACGCTGACGCCGCATGATTTCCTGACCTTCCGCGGCTTCCTGCGCCGCGCGTCAGGGTTCCAGTCGCAGCAATATCGCGAACTCGAATATCTGCTCGGCAACAAGCGCGAGGATATGATGATCGTCCACAAGGACGACCCGCAAGCGACTGAAAGACTGCGCGGGGCGTTCGAGGCGCCGTCGCTCTATGACGAATTGCTGCGGCTGCTCGCGCGGCGCGGTTTCGATATTCCGGCGAACATTCTCGAACGCGACTGGACCAAGCCTTATCAGGCGTCGGAGGCGGTCGAAAAGGCGTGGCTCGCGATCTACACCGAACCCGACCGGCACTGGGATCTCTATACGCTCGCCGAAAAGATCACCGCGCTTGAATATTATTTCCAGGAATGGCGCTTCAAGCACATGAAGACCGTCGCGCGCGTGATCGGGCACAAGCCGGGCACCGGCGGATCGTCGGGGGTCAATTATCTCGTCAAGGCGTTGAGCCTCAGCTTCTTCCCCGAACTCTGGTCGATGCGGACCGAGATGGTCGCGCCGCGCGAAGGTGGCGATTATGCCGAAGGGAAGGGCGCATGAGCCGGATCTGGGACATTTCGCAGCCGCTCCATGCCGCAGTGCCGGTGTGGCCGGGCGAGCCCGCTTTCGCGCTGCACAGCCATGCGGTGATCGGCGACGGCTGCCCGGTCAATGTCGGCGGCATGTTCACGCCGCTGCACGCGGGCACGCACGGCGATGCGCCGCTGCATTACGCCAATGACGGCGCCTCGTCGGCCGATTGCGATCTCGATGTCTATATCGGGCCGTGCATGCTGCTGGATGTCCGTCATGCGCGCGGGCGGGTCGAGATTGGCGATGTAGACTGGGATGCGATCGAAGGCGCGACACGCGTGCTCCTGCGGACCTACGAGCATTTCCCGCACGACCAATGGGACTCGGATTTCACCGCGATCGCCAGCGATGTGATCGCGCGGCTCGGCACGATGGGCGTGCGGCTGATCGGCACCGACGCCGCCTCGCTCGATCCCGAACAGTCGAAGACGCTCGACGCGCACCACGCGGTCAAGGCGGCCGACATGCGGATATTGGAAGGGCTGGTGCTCGATGACGTGCCGCCCGGGCGGTACGAACTCGTCGCGCTGCCGCTCCGCATCGTCGGCGCCGACGCCAGCCCGGTGCGCGCTATCCTGAGGGAAATTGCATGACCGACACACTCCTTGCCACCGATGTGTCGGCGCTCGACGCGGCCGACCCGCTCGCGCCCTTCCGCGACCGCTTCCAGCTGCGCGAAGGGCTGATCTATCTCGACGGCAATTCGCTCGGCGCGCTGCCCAAAGCGACGGGCGACCGGCTCGCCGAGGTTGTCGGCAGCGAATGGGGCGAGGGGCTGATTACCTCGTGGCTCGGCGCCGAATGGTCGACCGCGCCGCGCCGCATCGGCGACAAGATCGGGCGATTGATCGGCGCGAATCCGGGTGAGATCGTCGCGACCGATTCGACTTCGGTGAATATCTTCAAGGCGCTGACCGCCGCCCTTTCATTGCGGCGTGAACGGACGGTTATACTGTCCGAAGCCACAAATTTCCCGACCGACGTCTATATGATGCAGGGCATCGAGGCGTTTTCGGGCGGGCGCGTCAAGGCGGTCACCGTGGCGCCCGACGCCATCGTCGATGCGCTGAACGAGGATGTCGCGGTGCTGCTGCTGACGCAGGTCCATTACAAGTCGGGCCGCGTGCGCGACATGGCCGCGATCACGAAGCGCGCGCACGAAGTCGGCGCGCTCGTCGTCTGGGACCTCAGCCACAGCGCGGGCGCGATCCCGGTCGATCTCAATGGCGCAAACGCCGATTTCGCGATCGGCTGCGGATATAAGTTCCTCAATGGCGGCCCCGGCGCGCCCGCCTATCTGTTCGCTGCATCGCGGCACCATGCCGCCACGCCGGTGCTGTCGGGCTGGTTCGGTCACGCGCGGCCCTTCGCTTTCGAAGATGATTATGATCCCGCGGCAGGGATCGAGCGTTTCCAGTGCGGCACCCCGCCGGTGCTCGGCCTGTCCGCGCTCGAAGTCGGCGTCGATCTGATGCTCGAAGCTGACATGACCGAAATCCGCCGCAAGTCGCTCGCGCTCGGCGACCTGTTTATCGAGCAGATGCAGCCGCTGTGCGAGACCTATGGCTTCGAGCTGGTGAGTACACAGGGGCACGCCGAGCGAGGTAGCCAGGTCGCCTATGCGCATCCACAGGGTTACCAGATCGTGCAGGCGCTCAAGGAATTTGACGTCATCGCCGACTTCCGCGCCCCCGATATCCTGCGCTTCGGCCTGACGCCGCTTTACCTGCGCTATCGCGACATCGTCGAAACTGTCGAGCGACTGGAAAAGGTCTGCGCCACCCGCGCATGGGACAAACCGCAATATCACCAGCGGGCAGCGGTGACATGAGCGATGTGTCGGCGCCTTTCCTGCCGAAGTCGCGCGTTGCCGCGGTACAGGCCGCTCCCGTTTTCCTCGATACCGCGCGCACGGTCGACAAGGCGTGCGCGCTGATCGCCGAGGCGGCTGGAAACGGAGCGCAGCTTGTCGCTTTTCCCGAAGTGTTCGTTTCCGCCTATCCCTATTGGAACTGGCTGATGACACCGATCGAGGGCGCCGAGTGGCATGAGCGGCAGTATCGCGCGTCGGTGCTGGTCGATGGTCCCGAGGTCGCGGCGCTTTGCGCCGCCGCGCGCGATCACGGCTGCACCGTGGTCATCGGCATCAACGAGCGTGATCCGGTGAGCGTCGGGACGCTCTACAATACCAACCTCATCATCGGCGCCGACGGCAGCTTGCTCGGACGCCACCGCAAGCTGGTGCCGACCTGGGCCGAGAAGCTGACCTGGGCGGGCGGCGACGGCAGCTCGATCCGCGTCTACGACACGCCGGTCGGGCCGCTCGGTACGCTGGCGTGCGGCGAGAACACCAACACGCTCGCGCGCTTTGCGCTGCTGTCGCAGGGCGAACTCGTCCATGTCGCCAATTATATCGCGCTGCCCGTCGCGCCCGCGTCGTACAATATGGCCGAAGCGATCAAGATCCGCGCGACCGCGCACAGCTTCGAGGGCAAGGTCTTCACCATCGTCGCCTGCTCGGCGGTGAGCCCCGAAATCATCGACGCGATGAGCGCCGATCGCCCGCAGAACCGCGAGTTGCTGTCGCGCCCAAACAGTGCCTTTTCGGGCGTGATCGACCCGCACGGCAATCTGGTTGGTCAGGCGCTGATTGACGAAGAGGGCATTGTCTATGCCGATATCGACCTCGGCGACTGCATCCGGCCCAAGCTGATGCACGACATCATCGGCGGCTATAACCGCTTCGACATCTTCAACCTGACGGTCGACCGGACTCCCCGCGCGTCGGCCCTGTTTGTCGACGCGCCGCAGCCCGTCGATCCCGGCGAGGAGGAGCCGTCATGACGGAAAATTCCACCATCATCGATCCGCGCGACGATGTGCTCGGCCGCGCCCGCGTGACCGACACGCCCGAACTCGAAGCTTTTTATCAAGAGCTTGCGGGGCGCAATGCAGGTGCCTTCTGGAAGCGCGCCAATGCGATCGAGCCGTGGGAGCCCGAAACACGCTATCGCCCGACGCTCTGGCGCTACGCCGAGATGCGCGACATGTGCCTCCGCGCGCTCGATCTGGTGAAGCCCGAAGAGGCGGGGCGCCGCGTCGTCACCTTGCTCAACGACAGCGACGCGGGGCGCGAGAACACCGCGGTCTGCGGCTGGCTGTTCAGCGGGATGCAGGCGATGCGCCCCGGCGAGATCACCCCCGCGCACCGCCACACCGCGTCGGCGCACCGCTTCATCATGGAGGGGAAGGGCGCCTATACCGTCGTCGACGGGCACCATATCACCTTGGGCGCGAACGATTATGTGCTGACGCCTGGCGGCTGTTGGCACGATCATGGCGTCGTCGCCGAGGGCGAAGTGTCGATCTGGCAGGACGGGCTCGACATCCCGCTGATGAACAGCCTCGAGACCAATTTTTACGCGGTCTATGACCAGCCCGCGCAGACCGCGGCTTTTCCGACCGACGACCTGCCGCTGAGCTATGGTGGCGGGTCGCTGCGGCCCGAAGGCATCGGCGGATGGGACAAGCCCTATTCGCCGGTGATGGTCTATCGCTGGGAAGCAACGCGCGACGCGCTGTGGAACCTCGCCAAGGTTTCCAACGGCACGCCGTTCGATGGGCATATGGTGCGCTATTCGAACCCGCTCACCGGCGGCTGGGCGCTTCAGACGATGGGCGCGCATATGCAGATGCTCAAACCCGGCTTCCGCGGCGAGGCGCACCGCCACACCGGCAATGTCGTCTATAATGTCGCGGGCGGGCGCGGCTATTCGATCATCGGCGGCGAGCGCTTCGACTGGGGCATGCACGACATTTTCTGCGTACCCGCATGGACCTGGCACGAGCATGTCAATCTCGATCCTTCCGAAGAGGCTTTCCTCTTCTCGTTCAACGATTTCCCCGTGATGGAGGCGCTCGGCGTCCGGATCGAGGAACCCTATTCCGAAAATGGCGGCCATCAGCCCGCCTGAACAGACAGGACAGAATATGCGTTTCGTGACTTATCGCACGGTCGAGACCGAACCGCGGCTCGGCCTTCTTCATGGCGGCCTCGTGATTGACGTCGAATATTTCGGCGACGCGATCGGGCAGGATCTGCCGTCGACGATGCTCGATTTCATCGATCTCGGCCCGGTCGCGCTGCGCTTCCTGCAGGAAGCCGTCGCGGCGGCTACGACCGCCGATCTGGTCGGCACCTCGCTTCCCGAGGGCAATGTGACCTTGCTCGCGCCGATCCCGCGGCCGCGCAAGAATATCTTCGGGATCGGTCTCAATTACACCGAGCATGTCGCTGAATCGGCGCGTTCGCTCGACACGTCGAATGAGCTGCCGCAGCAGCCGGTAATCTTCTCGAAGCCGCCGACCGCGGTTGTCGCGTGGAACGATCCGATCCGTCACAATGCCAAGGTTACACAGCAGCTCGACTGGGAAACCGAACTCGCGGTGATCATTGGCAGCACCGCGCGCCACGTCGCCGAGAGTGACGCGTTGAACCATGTGTTCGGCTATACGGTGATCAACGACGTGTCGGCGCGCGACTGCCGCCGCGCCGGGCAGTGGATCGTGTCGAAGGGGCAGGACAGTTTCGCCCCGATGGGCCCGTGCATCGTCACCGCCGACGAGATCGGCGATCCGCACAACCTCAACATCCTGACCCATGTGAACGGGGTTGAGAAACAGAACAGCAACACGCGCTTCATGTTGTTCAATATCAACCAGTTGATCGCCGACATTTCGAGCGTGATGACGCTGGAACCCGGCGACATCATCGCGACGGGCACACCCGCGGGCGTCGGCGCCGGGCGAAACCCGCAGGAGTTCATGTGGCCGGGCGACGTCGTCGAATGCACCGTCGAGGGGATCGGCACGCTGCGCAACCCGATCGTCGCGGTCTGAGGGGGCGGGGTATGACCAGACTTATCCGCATCGGGCAGATCGTGCCCAGCTCGAACGTCACGATGGAGACCGAGATCCCCGCGCTGCTCCGTGCGCGTGAAGGCATCGCGCCCGAACGCTTTACCTTTCATTCGTCGCGGATGCGGATGAAGAAGGTGACGAAGGAAGAACTCGCGGCGATGGACGCCGATTCCGATCGCTGCGCGCTCGAACTGTCCGACGCCGCGGTCGATGTGCTCGGCTATGCCTGCCTCGTCGCGATTATGAGCATGGGCGAGGGCTATCATCGCGTGTCCGAGGCACGGCTGCACCAGCGCACGGTCGAGAACGGCCGCGCTGCGCCCGTCGTCACCAGCGCCGGTGCGTTGATCGAAGGTCTCAACACGCTAGGCGCGAAGCGCATCGCGCTCGTCGCGCCCTATATGAAGCCGCTGACGCAGATGGTCGTGTCCTACATTCAGAATGAAGGCGTCGAGGTAAGCGATTGGCTTGCGCTCGAAATCCCCGACAATCTGGAGGTCGCGGCGCAGGATCCGGCGAACCTGCTCGACCACTACAAGCGTCTCGATCTGACCGGAATTGATGCGCTCGTGCTGTCGGCGTGCGTCCAGATGCCGTCGCTTCCCTCGGTGCAGAAGATCGAGGATGCGATCGGCTTGCCCGTCGTATCGGCGGCGATCTGCACCGCGCACCAGATGCTCACGCGCCTGGGGCTGCCGACCGAGGTTCCGGGCGCCGGGGCTTTGCTGTCCGGCCGCTATTGATCGACCGCGACGGGCGGCGCGATTGCCGCCGCGGCGGCGACATCGTGTGTCACATTGGCGACCGTGCGGACCATGTCGGGGATGACGTCGATCGCGAGCAGGATCGGCAGCAATTCGATCGGCGCGCCAATTGCGATCGCGGTCGGCGCCACCGACGCATAGAAGCTGATCTGCCCCGGCATCCCGAGGATCGCCAGCGACGACAGCACCGCGAGCGGCAAGGCCACCGCGAGCTGTAGCGGTGACACTTCGACCCCCACCATCCACGCGAGCGCCAGCGCCATCATCACGGTGTTCGACGGGGCGGTGATCTTGAACGTCGCGACCGCCATCGGCAGGATCGCCGCGGCATTGCGTTCCTCGATACCGATGCGGTCGGCGCTCACCATCATCGCGGGCAGCGTCGCGATCGACGATTGGGTGCTCGCCGCGATGGCCTGCGCCGGCGCTATCGCGCGGGCAAAACGCCCGAGTGGGACGCCTCCCGCGAAGCGTGCGATGGCATAGCCGAGGACGATCAGCACCAGCGTCACGGCAATCGAGATCGCGAGATATTGGGCGAGGATTGCGAGCACCGCGGTCCCCACGGTGGCGCCGATCGCCAGCGCGAGCGCAAAGATACCGATGGGCGCGACGCGCAGCACCCAGCCGACGACGACGATCATCGCGTCGGCGAGCCCGCGCAGCGGCTGGATCACCGCCTCGGCGCGGTCGCGGTCGATCTTGCCGACCGCGAGCCCGAGTATGAGCGCGAAGATGACCAGCGGCAGCACCGCGCCTTCGGCGGCCGACGCGACGACATTGGTTGGGATCATCGCGCGCACTGTCTCGGCCGCGCCGGGGACCGCCGGTGCGGGTGAGGCGGGGAAGAGGCTGCGCAGCGCGGCGATGTCGGCGGGGGCGGTCGTAACCGCGCCGAGCAGCGGCGGGACCATCAGGGCGCCGATGACCGCCGAGACGATCAGCAGGCCGATCAGCACAAGGGGCAGGCGCCGCCCGAGCCGTGCTGCTTCGTGATGGTCGCCCATGCCAAGGCTGGCGACGCCGGTCGCGACGAGCGCGAAGATCAGCGGGACGATCGTCATGCGGAGCCCGTCGAGCCAGATGCCGCCGACCAGCTGCGCCGCCTCGACCACGGGCGAGGATGCCGCGATGAAGGTGCCGATCGTAAAGCCGACGACGAGCGCGACGATCATCCAGCCCGATCCGGGCATGCGCGTGGCCCAGGCCCGTGCGCGCGAAATTACCATGAGTCCAAATCCCCCTGACCCCAGCATGCCGATGCATGCCGGGGCGGTCAAAGCCTTTGCTGTGGTTCGCTGATGGCGGGCTAATGCGCCTGCGGTACGCCCAGTTCCGCGAGCAAAGTATCGCGCAGCGCGTCGAATTCCTCGCCGCCGGCGCGGCGCGGGTGCGGCAGGCGGACGCGCGTGTCGAAGCCGATCCGCCCTTCTTTCAGCACGAGGATGCGGTCGGCGAGCAGGATCGCTTCCTCGACATCGTGCGTGACGAGCAAAGTTGCGGGGCCGTGCGCCTGGCACAGCTCGCCGATCAGCCGCTGCATCTTGAGCCGCGTCAGCGCATCGAGCGCGGCGAAAGGCTCGTCGAGCAGCAGCAGCCGCGGTTCGCGTACCAGCGCGCGCGCGAGCGCCGCACGCTGCGCCTCGCCGCCCGACAGCGTCGCGGGCCAGGCGTCGGTGCGATGGTCGAGCCCAACCTCGGCGAGCGCCGCGATGGCACGCTCGCGCGATGCGTTTTTGCCGGGCAGGCCTATCACGACATTCTTCCACACGCTCTTCGACTGGACGAGGCGCGGTTCCTGGAACACCACGGTGCGCGCCTCCGGCACCCATGCTTCGCCGCCGTCGGGCGCGTCGAGCCCGGCGAGGATGCGCAGCAGGGTCGTCTTGCCGCTGCCCGACGCGCCGAGCAGCGCGACGAATTCGCCGCTGTGGATCGTCAGGTTCAGGCTGTCGAGGACACTATTGCCGGTGAAATTGCGGCTCACCTCGCTGACCTCGACTGCGACCGGGCGGTGCGAAAAATCGGGAGCGGCAACGCGTTCGGCGGCGGCGAAATCGATCGAAAGGACGGCGGTCATCGATATGTCTCCTATCGGATGGCGATGCCCGCGCGCCACGGCATGAACAGCCGTTCGAGCGAGCGGACGATCAGGTCGGCGCTAAGGCCGAGCACGGCGTAGATGGCGATGCAGATCAGGATGACGTCGACCTGCTGGTACAGTTGCGCGCTGTTGAGCAAATAGCCGAGCCCGGCCGAGGCGTTGATCTGCTCGGCGGCGATCAGCACGAGCACCGAGACGCCGAGTGCGAAGCGCAGCCCGGTGAAGATCTGCGGCAGCGCGAGCGGCAGCACGACCTCGAGGATCAGGCGGCGGCCGCCGAGGCCGAAGCTGCGCATCGCCTCGATCACCTTGCGGTCGACGTTGCGCACCCCTGCATAGGTGTTGAGATACATCGGGAACATCGTCGCGAGCGCGATGAGGAGAAGCTTCGGCGCCTCGCCGATCCCGAACCAGACGATGAACAGCGGCACGAGCGCGAGGAAGGGGATGGTGCGCAGCATCTGGAGCAACGCGTCGAACATTTCCTCGCCGAGTTTCGAAAGGCCCGCGATCGTGCCGAGGATCAGCCCGAAGGCGATGCCGACCGCGCCGCCGACGAGCGCGCGGGTGAGCGAGGTCGCAATCTGCGACGCGAGCGCCTGTTCGGTCCAGAGCTGCTGCCACCCCGCAACAAGCCCGGCGGGTGAGGGGAGGATCGACGGATCGATCCACCCCGCACTCGTCGAGATCGCCCACAGCGCGACGATGATCAGCGGACCCGCCGCGCGGCGCGCGACGGAGAAGCGCTCGGAGCGGCCCGCCGTCTTGCGTACGATCGGCTGGACGAGCCGGCCGGGATCGCCCGCGAGCGCGATCGGCGACTGCGCGTTCACTTCGCCGACTCCTGCGCCGCGACGATGTCATCGTAGCGCTTGTCGAAGATTTGCGCCGCGTCGAGCTTTTTGCGGATCAACCCTTCCTTGAAGAAGAGGTCTGCCTCGTCCTGATGCGCCGCGATGATCGCGTCGTCGATCGGCGCATAGCTGGCGGGCGCGCGCGTGATGATCTTTTCCGCGACCGCCGCATCGACATTATAGCGTTTGGCGAGTGCTGGTGCGGCCTTGGCCGGGTTCTCACGCTGCCAGCGCGTCGCGCGCGCCGCGCGTGCGACCAGATCGCCGATCGCCTTCGCCTTCACCGGATCGGCGAGCGCGGCGTCGGAGGCCACCAGATAGAAGAAGCCCGGCGTGTTCGGCGGCGCCCCGCTCGCGAGCACGCGCACTTTCCCGGCGTCGAGCGCCTGCGTCAGATAGGGCTCGCCGATCGTGATCGCATCGGCCGATCCCTTGTCGAGCAGCCCGGTGCCGAAACCCGTCGCCTGCACCGTCTTGATGTCCTTCAGCGACAGGCCCTGCTTGTCGAGCAGGCGCGCGACGAAATAGTGCAGCACCGTGCCCTTCATGAACGACACCGATTTGCCCTTGAGGTCGGCGATGCTCCGGATCGGGGAATCGGGTTTGACGACGAGTGCATAGGGCGAGCCGCCGCCTGCGACCGTCTTGCTCACCGCGACGACCTTCACCGGGCTGCCCGCGGCCTGCGCAAAGATCAGCGGTGTTTCGGCCATCCAGCCGACATCGAGCGACCCGCCCGTCTGCGCCGCAATGATCGGCGGGCCGCCGACGAAATTGGCCCATTCGATTTTGTAGCCAGTCGGCGCGCCTTCGCCCGACACGTCGAGCGAGGATTTCAGCGCGTGGAGCTGGTCGCCGATCTTGAGCGTCTTGCCGCTATCGGGCGCAGCGCCGCACGCCGCGAGCGACAGGAAGGCACCGGCGGCGAGCGTGCGAAAGGGCGTGAGGGAGAGTTTCATCCGCTGAGTTCCGGTCAGGCGGCGTTCGGGCCGACGGGGCGGTCGCCGACGATCGTCACGCGCTCCATATGGCGTGCTTCGCTATAGTCGGGGACGGCGTAATGCTGCGTCGCGCGATTGTCCCAGAAGGCGATCGAGCCCGGTTGCCAGCTCCAGCGCACCTGGAATTCGGGACGCTTGACCTGGTCGAACAGCCGCGCGAGCAGCGCCTTGCTCTCGTCCTCGGGCAGCCCGACGATATGTCGCGTGAACACCGAATTGACGTAGAGGACCTTCTCGCCCGTTTCGGGATGGATACGCACGACCGGATGCTCGACCGGCGGGTAACTGGCGCGCAGCGCGTCCTTCTTCTCCTCGGTGTCGAGGAACTGGATGAAGATGCTCGGGTCGTGGATCGCGGTGAGGCCGTCGATCCGTGCCTTCGTTTCCTCGTCGAGCGTCTCATAAGCGGCGACGGCGTTGGCGAAAACCGTATCGCCGCCGAGCGAGGGCGAGATGCGCTGGATCAGGATCGACGCCGCCGAAGGTTCGGTGCGGAAGGTCGTGTCGGCGTGCCAGTTGCTGTCGGTTGACTGACGATATTTGCCTTTCAGCTCCTGCGAGATCAGCGGCAGTATCTGCGGATAATCGGGCAGCGAGAAAACCGGATGCTCCTCAAGGTCGCCAAATGCGGCACCGAGCGCGATATGCTGTTCGCGCGTCAGATTCTGGTCGCGGAAAAACAGCACGCGATACTGGAGCAGCGCGGCGCGCAGCGCGTCATAGGTCGGACGGTCGAGCGGCTTCGCGAGGTCGATGCCGCTGATCAACGCGCCGAGGCTCGGTTGCAGCGGGGTGACATCAAACAGCTTGGTTTCCGTGGAGCGGTCGAGGGTCTGGAGGGTCATCTGGCTAATCCTTGGATGGCGGCCGAAACGGCGCAAGAAAGGGAGTGCAGCCGCGGCAACGGCACACGAAACGGGGGCGGCGACAAATGGCGCCGGAAAAAGGGGAGGGGCTAGCCGCCTCTGCGGGCGGCAGGTGGCTCGGTGCGGTGCCTTCCGGCACGTCTAGGGTTGTTTCGGAGGATGTGCATCGTATCGCCTCATGCCTTGCAGAGGGGAACACGATACCTGGCGCTGTCGCCTGAGCATCGCGCGCTTTAGCTGTTGGTAACGCGGAGCAAGCTGCTTCCCGGTCAAAAGCCGCGGATCCCGGGAAAACGCCCATGCCGGTCGGGATCAAACCGGCAACTCAACTTGATCGGTAGAGATGTCGCCGTCAAGCGTAGTTTCGCTTTCATGCCGCAAAGCATCGCTCGGTCGGGCCGGCCCCGCGTGCGGATGCAAATGGCTGGTGCCGAGCCGTCATTTTGGCACTTAATCCCCGCGCGCACGCACCGTAAATTGTGTAAAATACGAATGCTTCGCTATCGAACGACCAGCCGGGCCGCGCGCTTTCGCATTTTTATGACCGGTGTGATGTTCGCTATGGTCGGCACTATGATTGAATTATAAGATTAATTCTAGTAATGCGGTGTGGTGGGGAATGTGTATTTTGCAGTATAGACAGGAAGTCATGCTTCCGTTCGGTGCTGTTTCGATAAGGTAGATAATATGAACCAGCGTCGCCTCTCCGATCCGGTAGAGGAGCAGGGAAAAGCGGCCGACACGGATCGTCGTGGCGGCGACCGATATCGCACGGTCTGGCGGATCGCGAAGGTGATGCGCAATGGCGATGCGGGCTTGTGGCGCGTGCGTAATATTTCAGACAAGGGCATGATGCTGGCGGCCGACGTTCCGATCGGGATCGGTGAAAAGCTGGAGATTGCGCTTTCGGATACGGTTGTGATCCGCGGCGAAGTCGTCTGGTCCGACGGCGGCCGGTGCGGCGTGTCGTTCGACAAGGAAGTCGATGTCGCCGATGTGCTGAAGCAATTGGCGGCCGAACAACGCGCCACCGGCTATCGCCAGCCGCGCCTGCCCGTGAGCACGCAGGCGCAGGCGGTCACCGACGAAAGCTCGACGAGCATCGAACTGGTCGATTTGTCGCAGAATGGCGCCGGTTTCATCCACGACGGTCATCTGGAAGTCGGCAAGGAACTCGACCTGATACTCGCGGGTGGGGTCAAGCGCCGCGCGATCGTCCGCTGGTCGCGCGCGGGGCGCGGCGGCCTGTGGCTGACCCAGCCGCTCGACCGCGCAGACCTCGAAAGCATCCGCCGCTTCGAAAGCTGACCTTAGCCTCCGCGGGCGATCTTTGCCCAGGGGTTGAGGTCGGGCTCGGCGATCTTCGCCAGCGTGTTGCGGTCGCGGTGGAGGAAAGGCTCGTCCTGGCCTTTGACGATCAGCGTCGTGTCCGAAACATAGCTCCACGTGCCGTCGTCATGGAAATCGACCGTAATCTGATAGCTGTCGGTCCGAAAGGCGAGCTCGAGGAAGGTCGTCGAACAAATGCCATAGTCGGTTTGGCCGCGCGTCGCTTTCAGTACCAACTGCTTTGCATCGGGCTCGGCATGTCCAGCGGCAATCGCGATCTGGCCGCGCGGGATCGCCAGCGTCTGCAGGATCAGGCCGGTCCCGGGCTCGTAGAGCCAGTAACCGACCTGGTCGTGGAAGGCGATGTCCTCTTCGCGCGTGTTGACGTGCAGATGATAGCGCAGCCCATAGAAGAGCTGCGGCCCGTTCGCCTGCGGGTCGATCGGCTGCATCTCGATCCGCTCATAATATTCGCGCGTCTCGGGGCCGTCGGCCTTGGGGTTGATATCGACCCCGCGCTGTCCCTCCCAAATGCCGGCGAGGCGGCGGAGCGGGCCGAGGTTCGCAAGCGTCTCGGGATCGACGTCTTCAGACTCGGTGAAAATGTCGTCGGGTAATTCCATGCTTCGCCCCCGCTTTATTGTCAGATATCCTCGACGAGCCGCCCATAAAGCTGCGGCCGGCGGTCGCGAAAAAAGCCCATGCCGGCGCGGTGCTTCGCCGCGCGGTCGAGGTCGATCGTCGCGACCAGCACGCCGGTTTCACTGGCGCCATATTCGTGGGTCAGGTCGCCCCATTCGTCGCTGATAAAGCTGTGGCCATAAAAGTTCGCGTCGCCCTCGGTCCCGATGCGGTTCGACGCGATCACCGGCATGCAGTTCGACACGCTGTGCCCCTGCATCGCACGGCGCCACATGCGGCTGGTGTCGAGGTCGGCGTCATAGGGCTCCGACCCGATCGCGGTCGGGTAGAAAAGCAGCTCGGCGCCCATCAGCGCCATCGCGCGCGCGCATTCGGGATACCATTGGTCCCAGCACACGCCGACGCCGATGCGGGTGCCGAAGACGTCCCAGGTCTTGAAGCCGGTGTTGCCGGGGCGGAAATAATATTTTTCCTCATAGCCGGGGCCGTCGGGGATGTGGCTCTTGCGATACGTCCCCATGATTGCCCCGTCGGGGCCGATCATTGCGAGCGTGTTATAATAATGCGGCCCGTCCTTCTCGAAATAGCTCGTCGGGATCGCGACCTTCAGCTTCGCGGCGAGCGCCTGCATCGCCACCACGCTCGGATGCTCGGCGGTCGGGCGCGCCGATGCGAACAATTCCTCATCCTCGACCTGGCAAAAATAGGGGCCTTCGAAGAGTTCGGGGGGCAGGATGACCTGCGCGCCCTTCGCGGCCGCTTCCTCGACGAGTGCGGTGACGGCCTCGATATTGGGCTGGACGGGGCCGGGCAGGGGAAGCTGCAGCGCGGCGACGGTGATGGTGCGGGTCATGGGCGGGTCCGTGATGGCTCGAATCGAGCCGGAATATAGGGGGCTTCGCGCTCGATGCTAGGCCGGAAGCTGCTGGCTCGAACAGTGGAAGCTGCCGCCGCCGACGATGATCCCGCGTGCCGGTACACCGACGGTCCGGCGGTCGGGGAACAGCGCGGCGAGCGTATCGACCGCGGCCTGATCGTTCGGAACGCCATAGGTCGGAACGACGACGGTGCTGTTGCCGATGTAGAAGTTCATATAGCTCGCCGCCGCGATCTCGCCGCCCACTTCGACACGGCCGGGCGAGGGCAGGTCGACGATCTCGACCCCGCCGAACGCCGCGGTGCGCGCGCGGGCATCGGCATAGATATGCGCATTGGGGTCATCCTTGCCCGCCGCGACCGGAAGCGCGAGGCGTCCTTCGCCGACGAAGCGCGCCAGATTGTCGACATGGCCGTCGGTATGGTCGCCGACCAGCCCGTTGCCGAGCCACAGCAGCCGGTCGATCCCGAGCGACTGGCGGAGCCGCACCGCGATATCCTCGCGCGTCAGCGTCGGATTGCGGTTGATGTTGAGCAGGCATTCCTCGGTCGTGACGCAGAGGCCCGTGCCGTCGACGTCGATCCCGCCGCCCTCGAGCACCCAGTCCTGATCGTCGACGGGCAGGCCGCTTGCCTGCGCCAGCGCGGCGCCAATCTCCTGATCGCCCGGCATGACGAATTTCTCGCCCCACCAGTTGAATTCGAAATTGCGCGCACGGCGCGCTGCGCCTGTGCCGGCGATGATCGGCCCGGTATCGCGCAGCCAGATGTCGCCGAGTGGTTGCACGAGGATGCGCACGCCCGGATCGACGAGCGCGGCGGCGATATCCGCCTGCCGCGCGTCGTTGACCACCAGCCGTACCTCTTCGCCGCGGCCGCCGTCATGGACGGCGTTGGCGAAGGCGGCGACGTCGCGCCGCCCTTCCTCGATCGCGCCCGCCCACTCTTCGGCGAGGTGTGGGAAGCCGATCCAGACGGCGACGTGCGGCGCCCATTCGGCAGGCATTTTCAGCGTCATGGGCGCGCGCTCTTTCCGCTTACTTTGCGGGACGCGACTTGTCGCGGGCGGCGCGGAATTCATCGCCTTCCACCCAGTTCGGCCACGCGTGGGTCATCGCCAGCATGCGGCCCGCGGCGTAATAGAGGCGGAGGTCGGCGAGCATGCCGTCCCAGTTGGTGATGGCCTCATATTCGTCGCCGGGTGCGTGGTAGCGGTTCTTGGTATAGTCCGCGCGCGCCGCCTTGCCGGCTTCGGTGCCGCCTTCGACCAGATCCTCGCCGCTGCCGAAGTTGAACATCGGCACGCCGAGCTTGGCGAAGCTGAAATGGTCGGAGCGGTAGTAGAAGCCCTTTTCGGGGGTCGGTTCATCGACCACGGTGCGCTTTTCTGCGGTCGCGATCTTGGCGAGATAAGTGTCGAGTTCGGATTTGCCGCGACCGACGACGACGATGTCCTTCGCGGGGCCGATCGGGTTGAGCGAGTCCATGTTCACGCCGCCAACGGTCTGTGCGAGCGGGAAGACGGGATTTTCGGCGTAGAACTTCGACCCGAGCAGCCCCGATTCCTCGGCGGTGACCGCGAGGAACACGACGCTGCGGTCGGGCGCGCCCGCCTTGTGGAATGCCTGTGCCAGCGCCACGAGACCGGCGATGCCGCTCGCATTGTCGACCGCGCCGTTGCAAATGTCGTCGCCGGCAACGGGCGTGCAGCGGCCGAGGTGGTCCCAGTGGCCAGTGTAGAGCACATATTCGTCGGGGCGCTTCGTACCCGGCAGCACGCCGATGACGTTGCGCGACATCTTCTTTGCGATCTGGTTGTCGAAAGCGAACGACGCCTTCACGCCGGCCAGCGCCACGGGCTTGAAGCCCTTCTTGCCCGCGTCGGCACGCAGCTTGTCGAAATCCTGTCCGGCGCTCGCGAAGAGTTCCTTTGCCTTCGGAAGCTGGATCCAGCCGTTCGCGGCGGTCTGGTCGGCTCCGCCATTCTTGCTCTCGGCGAGGTAATTGGTGCCGGTGTTGCTCGATTCGACGACATTCCAGCCATAAGCGGCGGGTTCGGTGTCGTGGACGATCAGCACCGCGGCGGCGCCCTGACGCGCGGCTTCCTCATATTTGTACGACCAGCGGCCATAATAGGTCATCGCGCGGCCGTTGAATTCGCCCTTGGCTTCCTTGGTCTGCCAGTCGGGATCGTTGACGAGGACGACGACGGTCTTCCCCTTCACGTCGAGCCCGGCATAGTCGTTCCAGCCCTTTTCGGGGGCGTTAATGCCGTAACCGACGAACACGACGTCGCTGTCCTTGACCGCGGTCTTGGGCTGGACGCGATAGCTGAACGCGACATAATCCTTCGCATATTGCGCGGTGACCGGCGTCTTGCCGCCGGTGAAGGTGAGCGGCGTCGCATTCTTCGCGGTGATTTCGACCAGCGGCACGTCCTGCGTCCACTTGCCGTTGTTGCCGGGCTTCAGCCCCGCTTCCTCATATTTCTTGATGATATAGGCGACGGTCTTTTCCTCGCCCGGGGTGCCGGGGGCGCGGCCTTCATAGGCATCCGACGACAATTCCTTCGTCACCTCCTGCAAGGTCGTGAGCGACAGTTCGGGGATCTGGACGTCGGGAATGGCGGTGGCCGACGTCGCGGCCTTGTCGGAGCTGTTGCACGCGGCAACGGTCAGGAGAACCGCAACGGCTGCGGTCGTTCGGGGGAAACGAAGCATGGAAATTCCTCGGAAAGTTTCATTTGCGACGAGCGGGCTTGTGCCAGCCGGGGCGCTCCGATGCAAGGCGGGTGGTCGTGGCGGATTTTTTGGCCGAAGCTGCCAGCAAGGTACCAAAGTCACTTGAAAAATTGGCCGCGGTCTTCACCGTGGACCGCCTGAAAAGGGCAACGGGAGGGGCTTTTGTTGAAACTTGATATGATGAGGCGCGGTGCGCTTCCGCTTTGTGCACTGGTCGCGGCTGTGCCTGCGCTTTCGGGCGCCGTTGCGCAGGGGGCCGTGGACAATGCGGCGCGTTTCGGTGCGCTCGAATCGATCCGGGATGTCAGCCTGTCGCCCGATGGCACGCGGATCGCTTTCATCGAAAATGGCGAAAAGTTGATGCGCCGCCTGTTTGTCGTCGATGCGACCGAAGGGGCGACCCCCAAACAGATCTTGTCGAGCAGTGGCGAAGATGGGTTTCTGAGCTGGTGCGGCTGGGTGACGAACGCGCGGCTCGCGTGTCAGACATACCAACGTGACAAGCTGGCGGGTGAGATTGTCGCCGCCAGCAACCTCATTGCGATCGATGCGGCGGGCGGGAATCTCAAATCCCTCAGCAACCGGCGCAGCGCGCGATCGCTCTATGCGGATTTTCGCGGCGGCAGTGTTCTGGACTGGTCGGCGTCGGAAAACGGGTCGCTGCTGATGACGCGAACCTATGTTCCCGAAAACAATACCGGCACATTCATCGCCGGCCGGAGCGAGGGATTGGGCGTCGATCGCGTTGATGCCGCGAACGGAACAAGCAAACGCGTCGAAGCGCCGAACCGCGACGCGATCTATTATCTGTCGGATGGCCACGGGCAGGTCCGCGTGATGGCGACGCAGGGCTATTCGCAAAATAGCGGCCAAATGGACCCGGCCATTCGCTTCCTCTACCGAGGAAAGGGCGACAGCGTCTGGAAGCCTCTGTCCATTTATGACATTGCGAGCGAGCAAGGCTTTAACCCGTTGGCGATCGATCCCGCCACCGACCGCGTCTACGGGCTGCAATCGGTCGAAGGGCGCAAGGCCGTTGTCGCCATGGCGCTGGACGGCAGCGGCGCCGTCACGACCGTTTTCAAACATCCCGAAGTCGATATCGACAATATCGTTCGTGTCGGTCGCAACGGCCGTATCGTCGGGGTTTCCTATGCCACCGACCGTCGTGTTTCGGTGCTCACGGATCCGGCGCTCGCCAAAATGACGGCGGCGCTTTCAAAGGTGCTGGGTGGCAAGCAGATCATGATCGCCGATGCATCGGCCGACGAAAGCCGCTATCTGATCCGGACCAGTTCGGACGTCGACCCCGGCCAATATTTCCTGTTCGATCCGAAGGCGAAGGAACTGCGCCCGTTGCTGGGCGAGCGTGACGCGCTGGCCGAAATGACGCTGTCGCCCGTTCGTCCGGTCACCTATTCCGCCGCCGACGGGGCTATGGTGCCCGCCTATCTGACCCTTCCGCCGGGACGCAATGACGCCAAGGGATTGCCCGCCATCGTGATGCCGCACGGCGGCCCGTCGGCGCGCGACGAGTGGGGTTTCGACTGGATGGCACAATATTTCGCGCAGGCGGGCTTTGCGGTGCTCCAGCCCAATTTCCGCGGATCGTCGGGATATGGCGACGAATGGTATCAGAAGAACGGGTTCAAATCGTGGAAGGCTGCGATGGGCGATGTTACCGACGGGGGGCGCTGGCTGGTTTCCGGGCAGGGGGCCGATCCTGCGAAATTGTCGATCGTGGGCTGGTCCTATGGTGGTTATGCCGCTTTGCAGTCGGGTGTCGTCGCACCCGATCTGTTTCGAGCGATCGTCGCCATCGCCCCTGTCACCGACCTGGAGCAATTGCGCACCGAAGAGGGGGATGCCGGCGGCGGCGCGATCAACGCGCGGTTTATCGGCACCGGTCCACATATTCGCGAAGGATCGCCGGCGCAGAATGCCGGTGCAATCAAGGCACCGGTGCTGATGTTCCACGGCACTTTTGACCAGAATGTCCGCGTCGCGCAGGCACGGACGATGAAACGCGAACTGACGGCGAAGGGCAAGCGCGTCGAGTTGGTGGAATATCCCGAACTGGGCCACAGCCTGGAAACAGGGGAGGCGCGTGCGGACATGCTCCGCAAGATTTCGGCCTTCCTGCCGAAGTGAAACGAAAAGGGGCGGCCCGTTGCCGGACCGCCCCTTTGAATTCGATAGCGAACTCGATCAGCGCGAATAGAATTCGACGACCAGGTTCGGTTCCATCTTCACCGGATAGGGCACTTCGTCGAGCGTCGGAACGCGGACGTAGGTCGACTTGGTGCCGTCAACCGACAGATATTCGGGCAGGTCGCGCTCGGGCAGGCTCTGCGCTTCGGCGACCAGCGCCATTTCCTGCGCCTTCTTGCCGAGGGTGACTTCGTCGCCCGGCTTCACGAGGCGGCTGGCGACGTTGCACTTCACGCCGTTCACATAGACGTGACCGTGGCTGACGAGCTGACGCGCCGAGAAGATCGTCGGGGTGAACTTCGAGCGGTAGACAACGGCGTCGAGGCGGCGCTCGAGCAGGCCGATCAGGTTCTGGCCGGTGTCGCCCTTCATGCGCGACGCTTCGAAATAGTTCTTCTTGAACTGCTTTTCGGTGATGTCGCCGTAATAGCCCTTCAGCTTCTGCTTCGCGCGGAGCTGGATGCCGAAGTCCGACATCTTGCCCTTGCGGCGCTGACCGTGCTGGCCGGGGCCATATTCGCGGCGGTTGACGGGGCTCTTCGGGCGACCCCAGATGTTTTCACCCATCCGGCGGTCGAGTTTATACTTGGCGCTCTGGCGCTTCGACATATGTCGTCTCCAATATGCTGTGTGCCGAAGGATTTCGGCGGTTCCCGGGTCGCACCATATGAGCCAATGCCATATGCGACCGCCGCTTCACCGGGGTGCGGGGTCCATTGCGAAGGCGCGCGGTTAGACGGGGGGACGCGTAAAGTCAAGCATCAAGCCACCCGCTCGACAGCGGCGAAAAAGCCGCTAAAGGCAGCGCGCATGACGTCCGCGAAACTTCCCGAACAGTGCGAAACGATGATCGATGTCCGCGCCGGGGTCGATCAGGTCGATCGCGAACTCGTCGCGCTGCTCGTCCGCCGTTTCGGCTATATGGACGCTGCGGCGCGCATCAAGGCCGACCGGGGCGCCGTTCGCGACGAAGCCCGCAAGGCCCAGGTGCTCGACAATGTCGCGCGCGAAGCCGAAGCCGCCGGACTGGAACCCGCGCGACTTCGCGCCGTGTGGAACGAACTGGTCGAACAATCGATCGCCTATGAGGCGACCCAGTGGGACCGCCTGCGCGCCGATAGCTGACCGCCGGGCTTAGTTGGTGCTGCCGCCCGCGGGCTGCGCGACGACAGCCTGCACCGCTTCTTCCTTCGGCTTTGCGGGTTCGACGACCGTGCGGCACACGCGCTTTGGCACCGTGCTGCCGGTGACTTCGACCTTTTCGCAAACCTTCTTGGGTTTGGCCGGCTTTGCAGGCGAATCCGCGGCCACGGTCGGCGACGTTGCTGCAAGGGCCAGGGAAAGTATCGCAGAGATCATAACAATATTCGCTCCTTGGAGGGGTGTGGCTTCCTAGGGATATTTCCCGCAATAGCCAAGGGGTTGTCGAAACCACACTCTCCTTGTCTTGGCGTAATCGCCAAGCACCCGTTCGACCGGTGCCTCGGAAACGCCGACCAGCGGCATTTATTTCTCGTTGCTCAGCCTCTTGCTGATGCTGTCTGCCTGGCGATCCCAGTCTTCCTGCGTGCGGCATTCGCGTTCGGGCAGACGGCTGCCAGTGTCGGCCAGGCGGCGGCAAATCAGCTTCGGCTTGGCTTTTGCGGGTTTGGCAGCAGTTTCGGTCGCCGGCTGAGTGTTCGCCGTATCGGCTCCGGCCGCCGCGAGGGCGAGCGAAAGCAATAGACTTATCATGAAATCAAACTCCTGGGGGATTGTCACCGGGTCGTCACGGCAAGGTGAGCGATGAATTGACATGCAGCATGCCAAATATCGATTGTCAATTCTTGTATTGATCCATCCACTTACCGGTCTCGTCGGCCCGGCGGTCCCATTGCTCCTGGGTGCGGCATTCGCGCTGGGGGAGCCGGCTGCCGGTGTAGATGATGGTACGACAGATCGGTTTCGGCCCGGCTTTTCTTTCGGGCGCGGGGATGGTTTCGGGCCTCTGCTCGCTGGTCTTCGCCTCGGGAGCGGTGACCGAAAGGGCGAGGGAAATCAGCAAAAAGGACATCGAGCGGTCACCAGCAAGGAATGTGCCTTCGTTATCCGGCCCTGGGCTTCCTGCCAAGTGCGGTCACGATGCCGTGCATCATCCTGATATCATTGTGCGACCACCCCGTCTTGGTCAGCGCGGTGCGCAAGGTGCGCAGCGTCGCCTCGGTGCGCTCGGGCGGAACGAAATAACCGCTCGCATCGAGATCGCGCGTGAGATGTTCGATCAGTTGTTCGAGCTCGCCATGCGGTGCGGGCGGATCGAGCGGCACCTCGGGCGGGCTCGTGAGTGCGACGCCTTTCGACCATTCATAGGCAAGCAGGATGACCGCTTGCGCGAGGTTGAGCGACGCGAATTTGGGGTTGATCGGCACTGTGACGATCGCGTGCGCGAGCGCGACATCGTCGGTTTCGAGCCCCGAGCGTTCGGCACCGAACACATAGGCCGAGCGGCCCGCGCTGGCATGAACTTCGCGCGCCGCCGCTTCGGGGGTCAGCACGGGCTTCATCACGCCGCGCTTGCGCACCGTGGTGGCATAGATGGTGGTGCAGTCGGCGACCGCATCGGCGAGGCTGTCGAACACCTTCGCCTCGGCGAGCACGATGTCGGCGCCCGCCGATGCCGGACCGGCGTCGGGATTGGGCCAGCCATCGCGCGGGGTGACGAGGCGCAGTTCGGTCAGCCCGAAATTAAGCATCGCGCGCGCCGCTTTGCCGATATTCTCACCAAGCTGCGGACGGACGAGGACGATGACAGGGGGCGGGGCGGCCGCGCTCATTTGATCGGCCGCGCCGCCTCGGTGACCGAGGAGGCGAATTCCTCGAAGTCCTTCGCTTCGGTAAATTCGCGGTAGACGCTGGCGAAGCGGATATAGGCGACGCTGTCGAAGCCTTTCAGCGCTTCCATCACCATGCCGCCGATCTGCTGCGCCTGCACTTCGCTCTCGCCCGAGGTCTCGAGCTGGCGCTGGATTCCCGACACCAGCCGTTCGATGCGCGCGCCGTCGATCGGGCGCTTGCGGCACGCGATCTGGATGCTGCGCATCAGTTTTTCGCGATCGAAGGGTTCGCGGCGGCCGTCGGCCTTGGTGACCCCGACTTCGCGAAGCTGGATGCGTTCAAAGGTTGTGAAGCGCGCGCCGCAATCCTCGCACTGGCGACGGCGGCGAATCGCGGCGCCGTCCTCGGTCGGACGGCTGTCCTTCACCTGGCTGTCTTCATGGCCGCAATAGGGGCAGCGCATCGGTTAACGCTTCACCCGCATGACGAGCGCGATCAGGGCGCCCGCGAACAGGCCGACCGGCCAGGTGATCGCGTCGAGCATCAGTCCGATCGCGCCGCCGACCGCGCCCCCGATCAGCACCGGACGCGTCGAGGGATGGGCCAGGCCTTGCCTGCCCATCGCCTTGACCTCTTCGATCGAGAGTTCGACCAGCGTCGGTTCCTCGGGGTGCTGCCGCGCCATTGCCCTTATCCCTGATAGATAGGGAAGCGTTCGCACAGCGCGCGGACGCGGCCCCGTACGTTCGCTTCGACATCGGCGTCGCCATGCTCGCCCTTGTCGCGCAGCGCCTCAAGCACATCGGCAACCATATCGCCGATTTCCTCGAACTCGGCGATGCCGAAGCCGCGCGTCGTGCCCGCGGGCGATCCGACGCGGATGCCGCTGGTCTTGACCGGCGGCAGCGGGTCGAAGGGGATGCCGTTCTTGTTGCAGGTGATCGCGCTGCGTTCGAGCGCCTCGTCGGCGTCGCGGCCGGTGACGCCGAGCGGGCGCAGGTCGATCAGCGCGAGGTGCGTGTCGGTGCCGCCCGCGACGACGTCGGCGCCGCGGTCCTTGAGCCGGTTCGCGAGCGCCTGCGCATTGGCGATCGTCGCCTTCGCATAATCCTTGAACTCGGGACGCAGCGCTTCGCCGAACGCCACGGCCTTGGCGGCGATGACGTGCATCAGCGGGCCGCCCTGCAGGCCGGGGAAGACCGCCGAGTTGATGCGCTTGGCGATCGCTTCATCATTGGTCAGGATCATGCCGCCGCGCGGGCCGCGCAGCGTCTTGTGCGTCGTCGTGGTGACGACATGCGCATGTTCCATCGGCGAAGGGTGTGCACCGCCGGCGACGAGGCCCGCGAAATGCGCCATGTCGACCATCAGCAGCGCGCCGACATCGTCGGCGATCTTGCGGAAGCGCGCGAAATCGAGCGTGCGCGGATAGGCCGAGCCGCCCGCGATGATCAGCGCGGGGCGATGTTCCTTCGCGAGGGCCTCGACCTGGTCGAAATCGACGAGATGGTCGTCGGCGCGCACGCCGTACTGCACCGCGTTGAACCATTTGCCCGACATCGCGGGCGGCGCGCCGTGGGTCAGGTGACCGCCGGCGTCGAGGCTCATGCCGAGGATCGTCGCGCCGGGCTTGGTCAGCGCCAGCATCACCGCGCCGTTCGCCTGTGCGCCCGAATGCGGCTGGACGTTGGCATAGCCGCAATCGAACAGCTGCTTCGCGCGGTCGATCGCGAGCGTCTCGACCTCGTCCGACGGCGCGCAGCCCTGATAATAGCGGCGGCCGGGATAGCCTTCGGCATATTTGTTGGTGAAGACGCTGCCCTGGGCTTCGAGCACCGCCTTCGAGACGATATTCTCCGACGCGATCAGCTCGATCTGATACTGCTCGCGTTTGAGCTCATGCTTCATCGCCGCCGCGACCGCGGGGTCGACGGTGCCGACGCCGTCGGTGAAATAGCCGGCCGACTTGATGGGCTTGGCGAGCGTGTCTGTGGTCATCGGCTGGTCTCCAGTTGGGGCGGGTTGGATAGCTTGTCGACGCGGCGCGCGTGGCGGTCGCCGGCGAATTCGGTGGTGAGGAAGGCGTCGAGGCACGCCTTGGCCATGTCGATGCCGGTCAGGCGCGCGCCCATCGCGATGACGTTCGCGTCATTATGTTCGCGCGACAGCTTCGCCGACAGCGGTTCGCCGACCAGCGCGCAGCGCGCCGCCGGGTTGCGGTTGACCGAAATCGAAATGCCGATGCCCGATCCGCAGAGGGCCACGCCGCGTTCCGCGCGGCCGTCGGCGATGGCTTGGCCAAGGGCGTAGCCGAAATCGGGATAATCGACGCTGTCCGGGCCGTTGGTGCCGAGATCCTCGACTTCGTGGCCGGCTTCGCGAAGCCAGTCGGCGAGAGCGGCTTTCAGCTCCCAGGCGGCGTGGTCAGAGGCTATTGCAATGCGCATGATGCGGCTCCCGCGGGGCGATAGGGAATCGATGAGCGCCCTTTAGGCGAAGCGGCGCGGATTGGCCATAAGCGAGGTGGCAAATTTGTGACGGTGCCGATAAAGCCGCCCCATGTCCGACACGATCATGTCCGTCCTGATGCTGACCGGCGTCCTTTTGACCGGCGGCGCCGTCTATGTTTTTCGCAAGGGTGACCGTCGCCGCGCGCTGCTGATGCTGATCGCGGCGCTGGTGATGTTCGCGAATGTCGCGATCTGGCTGGTGCCGGTGAAATAGCGCGCGTCGCCCCCGCGGAGGCGGGGGCCGTTGTCGGTCTTGTCCGGCATCGCCGCGTAAACCGCCAGCGGCCCCCGCCTTCGCGGGGGCGACGGTAGCCTCAGCGGATCGGCGAATCCGGCGCGAGCCGCATATCCAGATAGTTATCGAGCGACTTCATCAACTGGTCGAGTTCATGCTCGAAGAAGTGGTTCGCGCGCGGGATCTCGTCGTGATGGATCGTGATGCCCTTTTGGGTGCGCAGCTTGTCGACCAGCTTCTGCACCGCGCTCGGCGGAACGATCTCGTCCTGACCGCCCGCAACGATGATGCCCGACGAGGGGCAGGGCGCAAGGAAGCTGAAGTCGTACATGTTCGCCGGCGGCGCGACCGACAGGAAGCCGCGGATTTCGGGGCGGCGCATGAGCAGCTGCATGCCGATCCACGCGCCGAAGCTGAAGCCTGCGATCCACGTGGTCTGCGCCTCGGGATGGATCGACTGAACCCAGTCGAGCGCCGAGGCAGCATCGCTCAGCTCGCCAATGCCGTTGTCGAACGTCCCCTGGCTGCGGCCGACGCCGCGGAAGTTGAAGCGCAGCACGGCGAAACCGCGCGCGACGAAGCTCTTGTACATCGCCTGCGTGATGCGGTCGTTCATCGTGCCGCCGCCCTGCGGATGCGGGTGGAGGATCAGCGCGACCGGCGCGCGCGGGCGCGGCGGGGGCGAGAAACGGCCTTCGATGCGGCCTTCGGGGCCGGGGAAAATCACGTCGGGCATGGGAGCACCTCTTATCTTTTATGGCTGGCCGCCGAATCGCCGGGCTGGCAGGGTGGCGGAGCGAAGATGGCGCCTATATAGAAATTGCGTAGCATGTTGCAACTTTTGCGAATCGCTCGCAATAAGGATCTGTCCGCCGGATGATTTACCTCGATTACCAAGCCACGACGCCGCTCGCTCCCGAGGCGCGCGAGGCGATGCTGCGCTGGCTCGAAGGGCCGGGTGAGGGCGACGGATTCGCGAACCCGTCGAGTACGCACAAGGGCGGGCGCGCTGCCGCCGCCGCGGTCGAGGTCGCGCGCGATCAGGTCGCCGCGCTGCTGCCCAAGGGCGGGCGTATCTTCTTCACATCGGGCGCGACCGAGGCGCTCAACTGGGCGCTGCTGCGCGGTGCTGAAACGAAGCCGGGCGGCGTCGCGGGGCTCAGCATCGAACATGCGGCCTCGCTGCAATGCCTCGAGCGGCTGAACGCAAATATCCTCCCGGTTGATGGTAAGGGGCTGGCTCTGCCGCCCGACGATGCGTCGATCCCCGAAAACGGCATCGTTGCGACGATGCTCGTGAACAACGAGGTCGGCACCATCCAGCCGGTCGCCGATTTCGCCGCCGCCGCGCATGCGAAGAACAGCCTGCTGCTCTGCGACGCGGTACAAGGCTATGGCCGCGTCGCAATTCCCGAAAGCGCCGACCTGATCGCGTTATCGGCGCACAAGATCCACGGGCCCAAGGGCATCGGCGCGCTGTGGATCAAGGACGGCGTCGACCTGCCGCCATTGATGTTCGGCGGCGCGCAGGAACAAGGGATGCGCTCGGGCACCGTCTCGCCCGCGCTCTGCGCCGGCTTCGGCGCCGCGGCGGCGCTCGCGGCCGAACGCTTCGAAGCCGACGCCGAACATGTCGAGCGCCTCTGGTCGCTCGCACTCGATATGCTCCCCGAATGGACGATCAACGGCGATGCCGCGCAGCGCTATCACGGCAATCTCAACGTTCGGCGCGAAGGCGTGAACGGCCTCCGCCTACTGTCCGACGCGCGCGAAATCGCCTTTTCGCTCGGCAGCGCGTGCGGCAGCGGCTCGGGCAAGGTCAGCCATGTGCTGCGCGCGATGGGTGTCAGCGAAACCGACGCGCGCGCCTCGATTCGCCTCGGCTGGGGCCGCTACACGAGCGAGCAGGACCTGCGCGACGGCCTCGATGCGATCAAAGTCGCCGCGCGGCTGCAGGGTGTAAACTGATGCGCGTCACCTTCATCCACGCCGACGGCAAGGCGCGCACCGAGGCCGAGGCCGAGCCCGGCTCGATCCTGCTCGACGTCGCGCAGGCGCATTTGATGCCGCTCGAAGGCACGTGCGAGGGCCAGATGGCCTGCTCGACCTGCCACGTCATCGTTACCAAAGAAGACTTCGACCGCCTGCCACCCGCGAGCGAGATGGAGGAGGATATGCTCGACCTCGCCGCCGGGGTGCGGCGGACGAGCCGCCTGTCATGCCAGATCGTGCTCACCGCGGAACTCGATGGGCTCACCGTTCACATCCCACCCGAAAGCCGGAACATGCAGGGGCCGCGCTGACCGCTGACTGCTGCGCTTGCATTTCGCTGCATCCGCCGCCATATGCGCCGCGGGAGTCGGGCGGACGCAGTCTTCGCCAACCCGGTCAGGTCCGGAAGGAAGCAGCCGCAACGAATTCGCTGCGGGTCGTTCCGGCTCCCACCCATTTCCCCCTTCGACAAGACCGCGGCGCGCCCCTAAGACGGGGCCATGAGCGATTCCGCCGACGACGAAACCCCGATGCTGGGAATGGACCTGCCCGAGACGGCGCCGCAGCCGTCATCGGGGCCGTACCGCGTCCTTGCCCGCAAATACCGCCCGCAAACCTTTGCCGAGCTGATCGGGCAGGATGCGATGGTCCGCACGCTCGGCAATGCGATCGCGCGCGACCGGCTGGCGCATGCGTTCCTGATGACCGGCGTGCGCGGGGTCGGCAAGACGTCGACCGCGCGCCTGATCGCCAAGGCGCTCAACTGCATCGGCCCCGACGGGCAGGGCGGGCCGACGATCGATCCGTGCGGCGTGTGCGAACCCTGCCGCGCGATCACCGAAGGGCGCCATATCGACGTCATCGAAATGGACGCCGCGTCGAACACCGGCGTCGACGATGTGCGCGAGATTATCGAGGCGGTGCGCTACGCCGCCGTCTCGGCGCGCTACAAAATCTACATCATCGACGAAGTGCACATGTTGTCGCGTAACGCCTTCAACGCGCTTCTGAAAACGCTCGAAGAACCGCCGCCGCACGTCAAATTCCTGTTCGCGACCACCGAGGTCAACAAGGTGCCGGTGACGGTGTTGTCGCGCTGCCAGCGTTTCGACCTCCGCCGCATCACCCCCGACATGCTCTTCGCGCATTTCAGTTCGATCCTGCAGAAAGAGGGCGTCGAGGCCGAGGCGCCCGCGATCTGGCTGATCGCTAACGCCGCCGAAGGATCGGTGCGCGACGGGCTGTCGATCCTCGACCAGGCGATCGCGCACGCCGACCTCGATGGTGGCGGGAAGATCAGCGCCGATCAGGTGCGCGTGATGCTCGGCCTCTCCGACCGCTCGGCGATCGGGCAGCTGATGGCGACGATCCTCGAGGGCGATGCCGGTGGTGCGATCGATCTGGCGCGCGCGCAATATGCGCTCGGTATCGAGCCGGTCGCGATGGTGCGCGGGCTGATGGACCTCACGCATGCGATCACGCTCGCCAAAGTGTCGCGCCACGACGATCCGGCGCTGGCCGAAGCCGACCGCGAACGCATCGGCGACTGGGCGCAAAAGCTCGGTTTTGCGCCGCTCAACCGGCTGTGGCAATTGCTGCTCAAGGGGCATGACGAGGTGCTGCGCGCGAACAATCCGCTCGAACATCTCGAAATGCTGCTGCTGCGCGTGATTTACGCCGCGTCGATGCCCGACCCGGGCGAGCTTGCGAAACTGCTCGAAAAAGGCGGCGTGCCCGCGACGCCGATGGTCGCGCCGGCGGCGCCCGCGGCGCAGGAAAATACCGCGGCCGAATCCGTCGCCACGGCCGACAGTCCCCCAACCACAAGTGCCGAGTCTCCCGCGTCGGCGCTGACCGTGGCGCAGATCCACCAGCTCCTCGAAAGTACGGGAAATCATCGGCTTGCGGTCGATGTCTACGATCATCTGCGAATCATCACCCTCGAACCCGGCAATCTCGTTTTCGCACCCGTGGCGGCGCTCGGCGCGTCGTTCGCGCGCGACTTGGGCGAGGCGCTGCTCGCGCAGACCGGCAGCCGCTGGCAGGTGCGGGAAGGCGAAGGCGGGGGACGGCCGAGCCTTGGCCAGATCCGCGCCGCAACGCTGGCCGACAATGACGCGCGAATCCGCGAATTACCTGTGGTGAAGGCCGCTTTGGCCGCTTTTCCCGACGCGAAACTTGAACCTTCCGGCGACAATCGCCATAAGTCGAACCCATGAAATCGATCGAAGAAATGATGAAGGCGGCGCAGGAAGCGGCTGCCACGGTGCAGGCGCAGATGCAGGAGGCGCAGGCGAAGCTCGACAGCGTCGAGGTCGAAGGCGTCTCGGGCGGCGGTCTGGTGCGGATTCGTGCGAGCGCCAAGGGCCGCATCAAGGAAATATCGATCGACGACAGCCTGATCGTGCCCGCCGACAAACAGATGCTCGAAGACCTGCTCGCCGCCGCGTTCAACGACGCGCGCGAAAAGGCCGATGCGGCGAGTAACGAAGAAATGGGCAAGATGACGAGCGGCCTGCCGCTCCCCCCGGGCTTCAAGCTGCCGTTTTGAGCCGGCCCCAAATCCCTCTGGGCCCCGCTGTTCAGCACAGCGACATTGAATGCGTGCCAAGTTACGCCATATTAGCGAAGAACCACCTATAAGAAGGGCGGTGCGCCCGGTCGCGGGGCCCGTCCAGGAGCCGTAATGACGCAATCTTATCCTCTTCTTCCGCTTCGTGACATCGTCGTTTTCCCGCACATGATCGTGCCGCTGTTCGTCGGCCGCGACCGTTCGGTCGCCGCGCTCGAAACCGCGATGGAAAGCGACAAGGAGATCTTCCTCGTCGCGCAGCTCGATCCGGGCGAGGACGATCCGCAGCGCGACGATCTCTACGACGTCGGCGTGATCGCCACCGTGCTCCAGCTGCTGAAGCTGCCCGACGGCACCGTTCGTGTGCTCGTCGAAGGCAAGGAGCGCGCGAAGCTGCTCGCGCTCACCAACGAAGACAAGGCCGTGATGGCGAGCGTGAAGCCGGTCGGCGACACCGTCGATGACAGCGTCGACACCGCCGCGCTGATGCGCTCGGTCGTCGACCAGTTCGAAAATTACGCCAAGCTCAACAAGAAGATGCCCGCCGAAACCGCGGTGCAGCTGTCGCAGATCGAGGACGCCTCGCGCCTCGCCGATTCGGTCGCGGGCAATCTCAACATCAAGGTCTCCGACAAGCAGGCGTTGCTCGTCGAGGATGCGCCGTCGAAGCGGCTCGAAATGGTCTTCGCCTTCATGGAAGGCGAGCTTGGCGTGCTTCAGGTCGAAAAGAAGATCCGCGGCCGCGTGAAGCGCCAGATGGAAAAGAGCCAGCGCGAATATTATCTCAACGAACAGTTGAAGGCGATCCAGCGCGAGCTCGGCAACGACAATGGCGAGGGCGGCGACGACCTCGCCGAACTGCAGCTCAAGATCGACAGCCTCAAAATGTCGAAGGAAGCCAAGGCCAAGGCGCAGGCTGAAATGAAAAAGCTGCGTGCGATGGCGCCGATGTCGGCCGAGGCGACCGTTGTCCGCAACTATCTCGACACGCTGATCGGCCTGCCGTGGGGCAAGAAATCGAAGCTCAAGAAGGACATCGCGAAGGCGCAGGAAGTCCTCGACGACGACCATTATGCGCTCGAAAAGGTCAAGGACCGGATCGTCGAATATCTGGCGGTCCAGGCGCGCACCAACAAGCTGAAGGGGCCGATCCTCTGCCTCGTCGGTCCTCCGGGCGTCGGCAAGACCAGCCTCGGCAAGTCGATCGCCAAGGCGACCGGGCGCGAGTTCATTCGCCAGTCCCTGGGCGGCGTGCGCGACGAGGCCGAAATCCGCGGCCACCGCCGTACCTATATCGGCTCGCTGCCGGGCAAGATCGTGACGAACCTCAAAAAGGCCGGCACGATGAACCCGCTGTTCCTGCTCGACGAGATCGACAAGCTCGGCCAGGATTTCCGTGGCGATCCGGCGTCGGCGCTGCTCGAGGTGCTCGACCCCGAACAGAATGGCAAATTCCAGGACCATTATCTGGAAGTCGACGTCGACCTCAGCGACATCATGTTCGTCACCACCGCGAACTCGCTCAACCTGCCGCAGGCGCTGCTCGACCGCATGGAGATCATCCGGCTCGAAGGCTATACCGAGGACGAAAAGGTCGAGATCGCCAAGCTGCACCTGATCGCGAAGCAGGTCGAGGCGCACGGCCTGAAGGCCGGCGAATTCGAGCTGACCGAAGAGGGCCTCCGTGACCTGATCCGCTATTACACCCGCGAAGCCGGCGTTCGTACGCTCGAACGCGAGATTGCGCGTCTGGCGCGCAAGGCGCTGCGCCGCATCCTCGAGGGCAAGGCCGAAAGCGTCACCGTGACGCCCGACAATCTTTCCGAATTCGCGGGCGTGCGCAAATTCCGCCACGGCATGGGCGATCTGGAGGATCAGGTCGGCGCCGTCACGGGGCTGGCATGGACCGAGGTCGGCGGCGAATTGCTGACGATCGAAGCCGTGACCGCGTCGGGCAAGGGTCAGGTCCGCACCACCGGCAAGCTCGGCGAAGTGATGACCGAATCGGTGCAGGCGGCGCTGTCGTTCGTGAAGGCGCGCGCGCCGGCCTATGGCATCAAGCCCAGCCTGTTCGCGCGCAAGGACATCCACATCCACTTGCCCGAAGGTGCGGTGCCGAAGGACGGCCCGTCGGCGGGTGTCGGCATGGTCACCGCGATGATTTCGACGCTGACCGGGATCGCGGTGCGCCGCGATGTCGCGATGACCGGCGAAGTCACGCTGCGTGGCCGCGTGCTGGCGATCGGGGGCTTGAAGGAAAAGCTTCTCGCGGCACTCCGCGGCGGGATCAAGACCGTGCTGATCCCCGAAGAGAATGAGAAGGACCTTGTTGAAATCCCGGCGAATATCACGAGCGGGCTGAAGATTATCCCGGTCAGCCACGTCGATCAGGTGCTGGCCGAAGCGCTGGTGTCGCCCGTCGTCCCGATCGAATGGACCGAGGCCGACGAACTTGCCGCGTCGCCACCGGTTCCCTCGGGCGCCGACCCCGAAACGACGATTCGACACTAAGTTATCGCCGCCTGACGGCAATTCGCCCCAAATTCGTCGCAAAATCGACGTTTTGGGGCGTTTTGCGCCCTTTTTTACTTTGACAAGACAGGGCGAAACATCGTTAGTGACGCGCCATGGCTTCGGGCCATGAGAATCATTTAACCAACCATAATGCAGGGGTTCCTTAGGCATGAACAAACAAGACCTGATCGCCGCCGTCGCTGACTCGAGCGGCCTGACCAAGGGTGACGCGAGCAAAGCGGTTGAAGCCGTGTTCGACGCGATCACCGGTTCGCTGAAGAAGGGCGGCGAAGTCCGTCTCGTCGGCTTCGGCACCTTCGCAGTCAGCAAGCGCAAGGCATCGACCGGCCGCAACCCGCGCACCGGCGAAACGATGACCATCGCGGCGTCGAACCAGCCGAAGTTCAAGGCCGGCAAGGCCCTCAAGGACGCCGTCAACTAAGTTGACAGGCACCTTCTGGTGAAACCATCTCGGGCCGTGGCGCAAGCTGCGGCCCGATTTGTATCTGCCGGGTGGGATCCATGCGGTTTGTGCGTGAAGATTGAGCAAATGCCCGTTGCAATCACCGTCGCAGCGGCTATGGACGTCCAGCTTTCGGACGACGGGCCATTGGTCCGCCCCGATCGGGCGCGTAGCTCAGCGGTAGAGCACACCCTTCACACGGGTGGGGTCACAGGTTCAATCCCTGTCGCGCCCACCATGGCTTCCCGGCCATGGCAGGAACCGAAACCGGAGCTGACCCGGCCATTCATCGCCTATTCAATGCTTTCGCGTTAGAGAAACGGCCATGATCCGTACACTGACCCTCTCCCTCATCTCCGCGCTGCTGCTCTCGGCGGGCGCGCCTGCGGCCGCGCGCGGCAACCGCGACCAGGACAATCTGCGCGAAGCCGCGGCACAGGGACAGGTTATCCCGCTCAATAAGCTGATCGCCGACGTCCGTTCGCGCCCGCCCTATAATGACATGACCTATCTCGGCGGCCCGCAGTTCGATGCGGGGCGGATGATCTACGCCCTGAAATTCATGGACGGCAGCCAGGTGGTCGTCGTCTATGTCGACGCCCGCACCGGCCGGATCGTGGGACGCAAACCCTGACATTCCCGTGAACCGACGTTTCGTCGCAACGAGATTTTGCGATGATCGTTCGGACTTGATACACAGTCGAAACATGCGGCCGGGTTGCCCGGTGCGCAACGGAAAGGCGCCTGAATGCGGATTTTGATTGTCGAAGACGAACCCACGCTGGGCCCGCAGCTGAAGGCGACGCTGGAGGGCGCCGGCTATGCCGTCGACCTCGCGACCGATGGCGAGGACGGCCACTTCCTCGGCTCGACCGAAAATTACGACGCCGCGATCCTCGACCTCGGCCTGCCCGAAATCGACGGGCTCACCGTGCTCGACCGCTGGCGCCGCGAAAAGCGCAACTTCCCGGTGCTCGTCCTGACGGCGCGCGACAGCTGGTCCGACAAGGTGGCGGGGCTCGACGCGGGCGCCGACGACTATCTCGCCAAGCCGTTCCAGACCGAAGAGCTGATCGCCCGCCTGCGCGCGCTGATCCGCCGCGCCGCGGGCAATGCATCGAGCGAGCTCACGGCGGGGCCGGTGCGCCTCGACACGCGCTCGGGCCGCGTCACCCTCGCCGGTGAGCCGGTGAAGCTGACCGCGCAGGAATATAAGCTGCTGTCGTACCTGCTCCATCACAAGGGCAAGGTCGTGTCGCGCACCGAGCTGATCGAACATATTTACGATCAGGATTTCGACCGCGATTCGAACACGATCGAGGTGTTCGTGACGCGCATCCGCAAGAAATTGGGTGCCGATATCATCACGACGATCCGCGGCCTCGGCTACCAGCTCGACGATCCGCAGTAAGCCGTGAGCGAGGCCGACGTCGCCCCGGCGGTCGTAGAGGACCCGGACGCGGCGGAAAAACCGGCGGCGCTGACCAGCCGCATCACCGGCTCGCTCGCACGCCGCATGATCGCGATCGCGGCGCTATGGATTTCGGTGCTGCTGATCGGCGGCGGCTTTGCGCTCGACCGCGTGCTGACCGGGGCGATCACGCGCAACTTCGATTCGAGCCTCGAATATGTGCTGATCGCGATGATCCGCTCGTCGGAGATCGGTCCCGATGGCGAAGTGCGGCTGGTCGAACCGCTTGGCGACCAGCGTTTCCTCGAACCGTATAGCGGGCTCTATTGGCAGATCAGCGGCGGCAATCAGGAACCCTATCGCTCGCGCTCGCTGTGGGAACGCTCGCTGAAGGCGCCGACGCCGCATGTCGACAACCATATCCACATGTACGACAGCACCCAGTTTCCCGACGAGGAACTGCGCGTGCTCGAACGCAACGTCATCCTGCCGGGCAGCAAGACCAACTGGCGGTTCCAGATCGCCCAGTCGCGCGAGGCGCTCGACACCCAGAATCGCGCGGTGCGCGCCACGCTGATTCCCAGCCTTGCGCTGCTCGGGCTCGGGCTCATCATCCTCGCCGCGCTCCAGACCTTCTACGGCCTATGGCCGCTGCGGCATATCCGCCGCGCGATCGCGGCGATGCGCGGCGGGCAGAACCGCCGCGTCGACGCGCCGTTGCCGCTCGAGGTGCAGCCGATGGTCGACGAACTCAACGCGCTGCTCGCGCACAATGAGAAGCAGGCCGAGGAAGCGCGCCTCCACGCGGGCAATCTCGCGCATGCGTTGAAAACACCGCTTACCGTCCTCGTCAACAGCGCGACGAGCTCGGATTCCGAACTCGCCGAAACGGTGCGGCGCGAGGCCGCGACGATGCAGCGGCAGGTCGACCACCACCTCGCCCGCGCGCGCGCGGTCGGCCGGCGCGGCGCGGCGCAGGCGCGGGCGACCGTCTGGGACAGCGTGGGCAGCGTGTCGCGCGCGGTCGCCGCGCTATATCCCGATGCGCGGCTCGATGCGGCGGGCGACAAGACCGTCGTCGTGCGGGTCGAGCGGCAGGATCTCGACGAGCTCGTCGGAAACCTGCTCGAAAATGCGGCCAAATATGGCGGCGGCAGCGGTTTCGTTACAATTCAGCGCGACGGCGCGATGGCGGAAATCCTGATCGAGGACGATGGCGCGGGCATTTTGCCCGCCGACCGCGACCGCGTCATCGATCGCGGCGTCCGCCTCGACAGCGGCAAGCCGGGCACCGGGCTGGGGCTCGCGATCGTGCGCGACGTCGCCGAAATCTATGGCGGGAGTATCGCGCTTGAGGAGAGCGAGGATCTCGGCGGGTTGCTGGTGCGGCTGAGGTTGCCGGCGGCGTAGCTGGACGGTCCGCTTTGGGGCGGAGAGCGGATGTTGCTCTATCTCCCTTCGTCATCCCGGACTTGATCCGGGATCCCGCTTTTTTACGCGTCGACTGGCTTCGGCCTCAAGCTGGACCCCGGATCACGTCCGGGGTGACGATGAAGGAGAGTGTTCGCTTCCGGTCGTTAGTACCGGTCGCTTTTACGCCGCGGTCACTTCCAGCCCGCGCTGTACGGCGGGGCGAGCGAGGCCCGCATCGAGCCAGCGCTGGACATGACCGAACCGGTCGAAACCGACGATCTCGGCAGCATCGTAGAAGCCGATCAAATTGCGGACCCAGCCGAGCAATGAAATATCGGCGATGCTATAGTCGTCGCCCATAACCCACGTCCGCTCGGCGAGCCGTCCGTCGAGCACGCCGAGCAGTCGCGCGGATTCGGCCGCGTAGCGGTCGCGCGGGCGCTTGTCCTCATAGTCGCGGCCGGCGAATTTGTGGAAGAAGCCGAGCTGGCCGAACATCGGGCCGACGCCGCCCATCTGCCACATCACCCACTGGATCGTTTCATAACGCTCCGCCGGATCGGCCGAAAGAAACAGCCCGCTCTTGTCGGCGAGGTAGATCAGGATCGCGCCCGATTCGAACAGCGCGAGCGGCTTTCCGCCCGGGCCGTTCGGATCGTAGATCGCCGGAATCTTGCCATTGGGGTTGAGCGCGAGGAACGCCGGATCGTGGCTCTCGTTCGCCATGATGTCGATCCGGTGCGGTTCGTAAGCGAGGCCGGTTTCCTCGAGCATGATCCCGACCTTTACGCCGTTCGGCGTCGGCGCCGAGAAAAGCTGGATCCGGTCGCGGTACTGCGCCGGCCAGCGGGCGAATATCGGATGGTCGATGCTCACGCGCTCTGCTCGCGCTTGGCTTGCTGGTGATGGCGGATCACTTCGTCGATGATGAAGCGCAGGAATTTCTCGGTAAAATCGGGGTCGAGGTCGGCGTCGCGGGCAAGGCTGCGCAGCCGTTCGATCTGCCGTTCCTCGCGGCCCGGATCGGCGGGGGGCAGGCCCTCGCGCGCCTTAAGCTCGCCGACCGCCTTGGTCACCTTGAACCGTTCGGCGAGCATATAGACGAGCGCCGCGTCGATATTGTCGATGCTCTGGCGGTAACGGCTCAGTTGGTCGTCCATGGGTGCGCGATTCCTCTCTTCTCGGGCACGCTTGGCACCGGGCGGGGCTTCAAAGCAAGCCGAAAGTCGTTGCAAAATCGTGACTGCGGCGCCAAGGCTCGCCGCGTTATGACTGCGGAAATCCATCAGCTCCACGGCGACCGGCCGCCCTCGCTCGACCCGATGATGGCGCTCGTCGCCGCCGACATGAACGAGGTGAATTCGGTCATCCTCGACCGGATGCAGTCAGAAGTGCCGCTGATCCCCGAACTCGCGGGTCATCTGATCGCGGGCGGCGGCAAGCGGATGCGCCCGATGCTCACGCTCGCGTGCGGCAAGCTGCTCGACTATCCGGGGCGCCGCCACTGCAAGCTCGCCGCCGCGGTCGAATTCATCCACACCGCGACCCTGCTCCACGACGATGTCGTCGACAAATCGGACCTCCGCCGCGGGCGCAAGACCGCGAACCTCATCTGGGGCAACAGCGCTTCGGTGCTCGTCGGCGATTTCCTGTTCAGCCGCGCGTTCGAGGTGATGGTCGAGGACGGCTCGCTGAAGGTGCTAAAGATCCTGTCGCGTGCGTCGGCAGTGATCGCCGAGGGCGAGGTCAACCAGCTCTCAGCGCAGCGCCGGATCGAGACGAGCGAAGACCAGTATCTCGCGATCATCAACGCCAAGACCGCCGAGTTGTTCGCCGCCGCGTGCAAGATCGCCGCGGTCGTCGCCGAGCGCGACGAGGCGACCGAAGCGGCGCTCGACGCCTATGGCCGCAACCTCGGGATCGCCTTCCAGCTCGTCGACGATGCGATCGACTATGTTTCGGACGCTGAAACGATGGGTAAGGGGGTCGGCGACGATTTTCGCGACGGCAAGGTGACCTTGCCCGTCATCCTCGCCTATGCGCGCGGATCGGCCGAGGAGCGCGAGTTCTGGAAGCTCGCGATCACCGGCCACAAGACGTCGGACGAGGATCTCGCCTACGCGACGAGCCTGCTTCACAAGCATGACGCGATCGCCGATACGCTTGCACGCGCGCGCCACTACGGCCAGCGTGCCGTCGATGCGATCGGGGGGTTCAGCGCCAGCCAGGCGAAGTCGGCGTTGACCGAAGCGGTCGCCTTCGCGGTCGCGCGCGCTTATTGAGGCGGCGGCGATGGCGATGATGGGCCCAGCGGCGGAAAGCCCCGACGCCTATATCGCCGCGCTGTCGGGCTGGCAGCGCGAACGCTGCGAAATGATGCGCGCCGCGATCATGGCTGCGGCGCCGTTCGACGAAACCATCAAATGGACCAACCTCGTCTTCATCGCGAACGGTCCGTGCATCCTGATCCGCGCCGAGGAGCATCGCGTGCTGCTGGGCTTCTGGCGCGGCAAGCGGCTGCGCGAGGTCGATTCCCGGATCAAGGCGAGCGGCAAATATGAACTGGGCAATCTGGTGATGGCCGCTGCGACGGAGGTGACGGCCGAACAGGTCGCGAAGCTCGCCGCCGAGGCGTTCCGTCTCAATATCGAACTGGGCAATCCTGCGGCGCGAACATGATGCAGGTGCTGCCGATCGATGCCGTGCTGCCCGATATCATGGCGGCGCTGCTACTGAAGCCTAACGCCGTCGTCGTGGCGCCGCCCGGCGCGGGCAAGACGACGCGCGTGGCGCCCGCGATCCTCGATCAGCCCTGGTGCAAGGGAGCGGTGTGGCTGCTGTCGCCCCGCCGGCTCGCGGCGCGCGGCGCGGCCGAGCGGATCGCCGAGGAAATGGGCGAGGCGGTCGGTGGCACGGTTGGCTATGCGACCCGGCTCGATAGCAAGCAGTCGGCGGCGACGCGGCTGCTTGTGATGACGCCGGGCCTGTTCCGTAACCGCATCCTCGCCGACCCCGAACTGCAGGGCGTGTCGGCGGTGCTCTTCGACGAGGTTCACGAACGCAGTCTCGACGGCGATTTCGCGCTCGCGCTCGCCATTGACGCGCAGCAGGGCCTGCGCGACGACCTCCGCCTCGTCGCGATGTCGGCAACGCTCGACGGCGCGCGCTTCGGCGCCTTGCTCGGCAACGCCCCCGTCGTGAAGAGCGAAGGCAAGATCTGGCCGCTCGACCTGCGTCATATCGGCCGCCGCGCCGAGGACCGGCTCGAGGCGTCGGTGCTCGGCGCGGTGCGGCAGGCGCTGGCCGACGAAGCTGAGGGCGACATGCTCGCCTTTCTGCCCGGCGCCGCCGACATCGAACGCGCCGCGACCGCGGTCGAGGACGCGCGGCTGCCGCTCGCGGTCCACCGCCTGCACGGCCAGATCGACCCGGCGCTGCAACGCAAGGCGCTTGTTCGAGATGCCGACGGACGGCGCAAGCTGATCCTCGCGACGAGCATCGCCGAAACCAGCCTGACGATCGATGGGGTGCGTATCGTGATCGACGCCGGGCTGTCGCGCCGCCCGCGCTTCGACAAGGCGGCGGGCATCGCGCGGCTCGTCACCGAACGTGCGAGCCAGGCGTCGGCAACGCAGCGCGCCGGCCGCGCGGCGCGGCAGGGGCCGGGCGTTGCCTATCGTCTGTGGGAGGCCGCGGCGACCGCGGGCATGCCGCCGTTCGATCCGCCCGAAATTCACGAGAATGACCTGATGCCCGTCGTGCTCGACTGCGCGAGCTGGGGCATTATCGACCCGCGCCAATTGGGCTGGCTCGACCCGCCATCGCCCGCTGCGATTTCAGAGGCGAAGACGCGTTTGCAGGCGATCGGTGCGCTGGCTGGCGACGGCCGCATCACCGCGCACGGCAAGGCGCTCGCCGCGATCCCGCTGCCGGTGCCGCTCGCGCATATGCTGCTCGACGCGGCGCGCGCGGGCGAGGCCGAGATGGCGGGGCGGCTCGCGGTGCTGCTCACCGAGCCGGGGCTCGGCGGGCGCGGCGTCGATGTCGAGGCGCGGCTGGGGCGCTGGCGCGGGCAGCGCAACGAAAGGTCCGAGGGCGCGTGGCGGCTCGCGCGGCGGCTTGCGACGATCGGCGAGAAGCTGGCGGCCGGGACCGACGATGCCGAACCGCGCTCGATCGGCGGCTGGATCGCGACCGCCTGGCCCGACCGCGTCGCGCGGCAGCGGGCGGGGCAGCGCGGCGAATATCTGAGCGTTGGCGGCCGCGCCTATCGCATCGACGCGGTCGACCCGCTCGCGGGCAGCGAATGGCTCGCGATCGCCGATGCGCAGGGGCATGCAGCGGGCGTGCGCATCCTCGCCGCCGCGCCGATCGAACAGGCCGAGGTCGAAGCGCTCTTTGCTGACCGCATTATTGCGCATTCGGCGAGCAGCTACGATAGCGCGAACGACCGTGTCGATCATCGCCGCGAACGACGGCTCGGCGCGATTGCGCTGACGAGCGGGCAGGCGGGGCGCAGCGAAAATGCCGAGGACGATATCGCGGTGCGCATGGCGGCCGTGCGCGGCAAAGGGCTGGGGCTGATCGGCTGGGGACCGGCGGCGCAGGCGCTGCGCCAGCGCGCCTCCTATGCGGGGATCGATGCGCTATCGACGGGCGCGCTCGCCGACAGCCTAGAACTCTGGCTCGAACCGTTGCTCGCGGGGTGTCGCGGGCTTCGCGACATCGGCGACCGCAAGCTGGCTGATGCGCTGATGGCAACGCTCGATTGGCCGGCGCGCCAGCTACTCGAGAAGCACGCACCCGCCGACTATACGACCCCCGTCGGCAGCCGGCATTCGATCGACTATGGCGCCGACGGCGGGCCGACGGTCAGCGTACGCGTGCAGGAGCTGTTCGGGCTCGCGCGCCATCCGACGATCGGCGATCCGCCGGTGCCGCTCGTACTCGCGCTCACGTCGCCCGCGCACCGCCCGATCCAGACGACGCGCGACCTCGTCTCCTTCTGGAGCGGCAGCTGGCACGATGTGGCGCGCGAGATGCGCGGGCGCTATCCCAAGCACAGCTGGCCCGACGATCCGGCGAACGCGCGGCCAAGCTTGATGACCAAAGCGGCGCAGGCGCGGCGCGATGCGCAATAGGCCTCTTTTCGTGTGCGCCGCTTGGCGCTAAGGCGGCGGCACAGGCACCAGTACAGGACGACCCCAATGAAAGCGCGTATCTTCCAGAAGCCCAAGAATGCCATGCAGTCGGGGCGTGCCGGGACGCAGCGCTGGATGCTGGAATTCGCCCCCGCCGAGGCGCGCAAGGCCGATCCGCTGATGGGCTGGGCGGGCAGCGGCGACACGCAGCGGCAGCTTCGCCTTGGTTTCGCGAGCCAGGAAGAGGCGGTGGCCTATGCCGAGAAGAATGGCATCGAGGTCGAGATCACCGCGACCCCCGAGCGCCGCTTGAAGATTCAGGCTTACGCCGACAATTTCCGGTAATCACGTCATCCCAGCGAACGCTGGGATCGCAGGCGCTATGCCTGAACGATAGCGGCCCCAGCTTTCGCTGGGGCGACTTTTTCAGGCTTCGGCGTCCGGCTGCAACAATTTGTGCAGGTGGACGACGACATATTTCATTTCGGCATCGTCGACCGTGCGCTGCGCTGCGCTGCGCCACGCCTTTTCGGCCGACTTGTAATCGGGGTAGAGGCCGACGACGTCGAGATTGTGCAGGTCGGTGAAGTCGAGACCCTGCGGATCGGCGACGCGTCCGCCGAACACGAGATGCAATTTGCTCATGGCTGCTTTCCTTGCGGATAAACGCTAGTAGGGGAGAAGCCGCGCCCCCTACCAGCGCTTTGCCCTTACGGCAAGTGCGGCTCAATCCTCGCCCTTGCGGTCCCCCGAGCCGGACTTCGGTAGCAGTGAGCCGAGCAGCGCGCCAATCGCGACCGCGCCCGCGACCAGAGCCAGCGGCTGCTTCTCGGCTGCATCCTTCAGCTTGCTGTTCGCGCGCTTCGCCTGCGCCTTGCCCTTTTCATAGACTTCGCCAGCGGCTTCGCGGGCAACGCCGGCCTGTTCGCTCGCCTTGGCCGCGAGATCCTCCGTCGCGGCACGGGCGCGGCCATAGCCGTCCTGAATGCGCGCCTTTGCCGCCTCGGCGGTCAGTCGCGCGTTTTCGGCGGTTTTCTCCGCAAGTTCACTCGCCTTTGCACGCGTCTCGCGGGCGGTTTCACCGAACGGTTTCATCATCTTCCTCCACTAAATCGATGTCATCCTCGTCCGCTGATGCATCGGCGGAACGAAAATGATCGGCGACGTCGGTCGCCAGGTCCTGAATCTTTTGCACCAGCCGCGGTGCATGTTCCTTGATCGGTTCGCGCAGCAGCCAGGCGATGCCCGCCGCCGCCGCGATCGCGATCGGCAGGCGGTTGTTGCGGAACTGCTGCTGCACCGCATGCGCTGTGTCGTCGACGGCCTCGCCAATCCGGTACTTACCGCGATCGACGAGCGCACTGGGCCTCAGCGCCGCGCGCGCAACGTCGAGCCGACGGTGCAGTTCGGCGCGCTGGAGCATCGATCGGCGCGCGGCGGCGATCAGGCTGTTACGCGTCCGCGGCATCGTCGATCCCTTCGTTCGTGAGGTCACGCCGAAGCGCGGTGCGAATGTCGCCATAGCTGAGCTGCGCGCGCCATCCGGCAAAAGCGGCGAGGGCAAGCAAGACGCTGACGACGATCAACGTCGCGACGAACGGCCCGACATGCGGCGCGAGCGCGAGGATTGCCCCGAACGCGAGCGCGAGCATCGCGATGCCGAGCGCGCACGCCGCAATCGTGCCCCATGCCGCGGCCCAGCTGGCGCCGTGCAGCGCCAGCTGACCCCGTGCCTCTATCAGCGCAAACTCCGCCCTTGCCGTCGCCGAGAGATTGTCGACGACGTCGCCGACAATCTTTTCGAGCGGAACGGGGGGCGGCGTGACCGGACGCCCATCGGGCGCGTAGCCGTGGCTTATGCCATCAAAGCTGCGCGCGTCGGGCGCCGGCGGGGGATTCGGATCGGAAGATGCCAACGCCCTGTCAATCGTTCGAGCTGCCTTTGAGCATCCGGGCGAGCACGAAGCCGATCACCGTGGCGGCACCGACGGCGATTGCCGGGTTCTTCTTGACCATGTCGCGGGTCGAGGCGGCGAGCTCGTCGAGATCCTTCTTGTCGAGCGTCGTGGCAAGGCCGGCAACGGTCGTCGCGGCCGAGCGGGCATAGTCGCCGTACTGCTTGCCGAACTTGCTGTCGACGGTTCCGGCGCTGTCTTCGAGAAGCTTGGCGAGGCTGCCGACGGCTTCGGCCGCCTTGTCCTTGCCCTTGTTCGCGGCGTCGCGCGCCTTGGTCGAGGCCTGATTCTTCAGCGTCGTCGCTTCCTGCTTCAGCGAGGCGGCTTTCTTTGACGCTTCGGATTTGATGGTGTCGCGCGTCGCGGCGATCTGGTCGCGGATCGGGTGATCCTTGGCGTTCGCCTTTTTGGCGGCCGGCTTGCGTGCCGGCGCAGCCTTGGTGGCAGCGGCCTTCACGGGCGCTTTGGGACGGGGAGCAGCAACTTTCTTCGTCGCGGGAGTAGCGGCTTTGGCCATCGGCTTTGTCCTCTTCTTCTTATACGGGCGCCGCATCAGCGGGCGTCCCCTTTTGGTCCTGCCTCAATATATAGCAAGGCGAGGCCAATGGTTCCATCCCTCCGCAAAATTCCTATGCAGCGGTTGCACTAACGTCACCCTGCCGATAACAGGCGGGCGCCTTTCCCTACGCCCTGTCGACAGGGCTTCAGCAGGACATATTCCATGACCGCCATCATCGACATTCACGGCCGCGAAATCCTCGACAGCCGCGGCAATCCGACCGTCGAAGTCGATGTCCTGCTCGAAGACGGCAGCTTCGGCCGCGCCGCGGTGCCCTCGGGCGCCTCGACCGGCGCGCACGAAGCCGTTGAACTCCGCGACGGCGACAAGACGCGCTATCTCGGCAAGGGCGTGATCAAGGCGGTTGCCGCGGTCAACGGCGACATCGCCGAAGCGCTGATCGGCCTCGATGCCGAGGACCAGCGCGAACTCGATCAGGCGATGATCGACCTCGACGGCACGCCGAACAAGAGCCGTCTCGGCGCCAACGCGATCCTCGGCGTCAGTCTCGCCGCCGCGAAGGCCGCGGCCGATGCGCGCGGCCTGCCGCTCTATCGTTACGTCGGCGGCGTCTCGGCGCGCACGCTTCCCGTTCCGATGATGAACATCATCAACGGCGGCGAGCATGCCGACAACCCGATCGACGTGCAGGAATTCATGATCATGCCCGTCGGCGCGGGCAGCATCGCCGAAGCCGTTCGCTGGGGCAGCGAGATTTTCCACACGCTGAAAAAGGGCCTGTCGGCGAAGGGGCTCGCGACCGCGGTTGGCGACGAGGGCGGCTTCGCCCCGAACCTCGCCTCGACGCGCGCTGCATTGGACTTCATCGCCGCGTCGGTCGATCAGGCGGGCTTCAAGCTCGGCACCGATGTCGTGCTCGCGCTCGATTGCGCCGCGACCGAATTCTTCAAGAACGGCAAGTACGAGATCAGCGGCGAAGGGCTTTCGCTTAGCCCCGAACAGATGGCCGAATATCTCGCCGCGCTCGTCAGCGACTATCCGATCAAGTCGATCGAGGACGGCATGAGCGAAGATGATTTTGTGGGCTGGAAGGCGCTCACCGACCTTGTCGGCGACAAGTGCCAGCTCGTCGGCGACGACCTGTTCGTGACCAATCCGCTGCGCCTCGAACAGGGGATCAAGGACGGCCTCGCCAACTCGCTGCTCGTCAAGGTCAACCAGATCGGCACGCTGTCCGAAACGCTCGACGCGGTCGATATGGCACACCGCGCCCGCTACACCGCCGTCATGTCGCACCGCTCGGGCGAAACCGAGGATTCGACGATCGCCGACCTCGCGGTCGCGACCAACTGCGGCCAGATCAAGACCGGCAGCCTCGCGCGTTCGGACCGGCTCGCCAAGTACAACCAGCTGATCCGTATCGAGGAAGAGCTGGGCGACATGGCGCGCTATCCGGGTGCTTCGATTTTCGGCTGATCGCAAAGCTGCGGAAAACTGTGGCCTGACGCCTTGACGCCGCGAATCAACTCTGATTCAAGGGTCGGAATGACGCAGCGCCACAAATTCCGCAAATCGATGCACCGGGCCGCCGGTCCCGCCATCGCGGTGATGGTGGTGCTGGCGATGATCGGCTATATCATTTTTGGACCGACCGGCCTCTACGCTTGGGGCGATTACGGCCAGTCGGTCGAAAAGCAGCGCGTCATATTGAGCGAGCTGACCAAAAGACAGACCGAGCTCCAGAACCGCGTTAACCTGCTCGACCGGCGCCGCGTCGATCCCGACCTCGCCGAGGAATATGTCCGCGAGAAGCTCGGCGCCTATCACCCCGACGAGGTGATCATTCCGATGGAACCCGACGCGAAGCGCTGAGCTTTCGCTGCGGCGTCGCTGCACTTTTGCTGCATACGTAAGTTGGCATAGCGGCCGCCCATGGTGGGCGTTGCCAAGTGCCGCGCGGCTCTCCTATAGGGAGCGCTTGCCGTAACGGCTAACTGCAAAGGAACCCGCCTTGGCCAAAGCACCCGCGCGCACCTCCCCCGCGCCCAAAAAGACTGCATCCACCCCGGCCGCCGCGAGCAACCGCGAGCAACCGCGCGATCCCGTCCCCTATGACGCGACGCCCGAAGAGCTGGAAAAATTCTATCGCGAGATGCTGCTCATCCGCCGCTTCGAAGAGAAGGCGGGGCAGCTTTACGGTCTCGGCCTGATCGGCGGTTTCTGCCACCTCTACATCGGCCAGGAAGCCGTCGCGGTCGGCCTGCAGTCGGCGCTCGACGGCGACAAGGACAGCGTGATCACCGGCTACCGCGACCATGGCCACATGCTCGCTTACGGCATCGACCCCAAGGTCATCATGGCCGAGCTGACCGGCCGCGCCGCGGGCATTTCGCGCGGCAAGGGCGGCTCGATGCACATGTTCAGTGTCGAGCATAAATTCTATGGCGGCCACGGCATCGTCGGTGCGCAGGTGTCGCTCGGCACGGGCCTCGCCTTCGCGCACAAATATCGCGGCGACGGCGGTGTGGCGATGGCCTATTTCGGCGACGGCGCATCGAACCAGGGCCAGGTCTACGAGAGCTTCAACATGGCCGAGCTGTGGAAGCTGCCGATCATCTTCGTGATCGAGAACAACCAATATGCGATGGGCACCTCGGTGAACCGCTCGTCTGCCGAGGACCAGCTCTACCGCCGCGGCGAAAGCTTCCGCATCCCCGGCATGCAGGTCGACGGCATGGACGTGCTTGCGGTGCGCGGCGCGGCCGAAGCGGCGCTTGAATGGGTGCGCGCGGGCAAGGGCCCCGTGCTGATGGAGCTCAAGACCTATCGCTATCGCGGCCACTCGATGTCCGACCCCGCCAAATATCGCAGCCGCGAGGAGGTGCAGGCGGTGCGCGACAAGAGCGATTCCATCGAACATCTGAAGAAACTGATGACCGATGCGGGCATCACCGAAGACAAGTTCAAGGAAATCGACAAGGAAATCCGCGCGATTGTGGCCGAGTCCGCCGACTTTGCGGAAAGCGCGCCCGAACCCGAACTTCATGAACTGTATACCGACGTGCTGGTGGAGCAATATTGAGATGGCCATCGAATTGAAAATGCCGGCACTGTCGCCGACGATGGAAGAAGGCACACTCGCCAAGTGGCTCGTCAAGGAAGGCGACACGGTGAAGTCGGGCGACATTCTCGCCGAGATCGAAACCGACAAGGCGACGATGGAATTCGAAGCGATCGACGAGGGCACGATCGGCCAGATCCTCGTTGCCGAGGGCACCGACAATGTGAAGGTCGGCACCGTGATCGCGACGATCACGGGCGAGGGCGAGGAAGCGGCTGCTCCGGCTGCTGCACCCGCACCGGCCGCTGCGCCCGAACCGAAGGCTGAAACCCCGGCACCCGCTCCGGCGCCAGCCGCCGCTCCGGCTGCGGCCCCCGCTGCCGCCGAACGCGCCTCCGATCCGGCGATCCCCGAAGGCACCGCAATGGTCCGCCTGACGGTCCGCGAAGCCTTGCGCGACGCGATGGCCGAGGAAATGCGCAAGGACGACCGTGTTTTCGTGATGGGCGAGGAAGTCGCCGAATATCAGGGCGCGTACAAGGTCACGCAGGGCCTGCTCGAAGAATTTGGCGCGCAGCGCGTCGTCGACACCCCGATCACCGAATATGGTTTCGCGGGCCTTGGCGCGGGTGCCGCGATGGGCGGGCTGCGTCCGATCATCGAGTTCATGACCTTCAACTTCGCGATGCAGGCGATCGACCACATCATCAACTCGGCGGCGAAGACCAACTATATGTCGGGCGGCCAGATGCGCTGTCCGATCGTGTTCCGCGGCCCGAACGGTGCCGCGGCGCGCGTCGGCGCGCAGCACAGCCAGAATTTCGCACCCTGGTATGCGAGCGTCCCCGGCCTGATCGTGATCGCGCCTTATGACGCGGCCGACGCCAAGGGGCTGATGAAGGCGGCGATCCGCACCGAAGACCCCGTCGTCTTCCTCGAGAACGAGCTGCTCTACGGCCGCAGCTTCGACGTGCCCGAGGTCGACGATTTCGTCCTGCCGATCGGCAAGGCGCGGATCATGCGCCAGGGCAGCGATGTCACCATCGTCAGCTACTCGATCGGCGTCGGGCTCGCGCTCGAAGCCGCCGACGAGCTGGCGGGCGAGGGCATCGACGCCGAGGTCATCGACCTGCGCACGCTGCGCCCGCTCGATACCGCGACCGTGCTCGCGAGCCTCAAGAAGACGAACCACCTCGTCATCGTCGAGGAAGGCTGGCCGGTCTGTTCGATCGCCAGCGAGCTTGCGATGGTCGCGATGGAGCATGGCTTCGACGATCTCGATGCGCCGGTGATGCGCGTGTGCAACGAGGATGTGCCGCTGCCCTATGCGCACAATCTCGAAAAGGCCGCGCTGATCGATACGCCGCGCGTCGTCGCAGCCGTGAAGGCGGTCCGCAATCGCGCCTGACGACCAAGAGACGGCTTTCTACCCCGATATGCGCGATCCGCGCGTGCTGGTCTCCGTACCGCACGCGCGGCGCGCGGCGCTGTCGGCGCTGTGGGGATTGGCGGCGCGGCTGACCAAGCTGTTGCTCGACGCGCGCGAGCCGCTGATCGGACAGATCAAGCTTGCGTGGTGGCGCGACATGGCGGCAATGCTCGCCAGCGATCCGGGCGCGCTGCCGAAGGGCGAGCCGCTGCTCGCCGAACTTCAGGAAACATGGGCGGGGCAGGGCGGTCTCGACGCGCTCGTTGACGCGGCGGAAGCGATGTTGCTCGCCGACAACGCCGACGATCGGCGCGCGGCCTCCGAAAGCTTTGGCGGACACCTCTTCGCACTGTCCGGCGGCGACGAAGCCGGCGGAAAGCGCTGGGGTTTGATCTGGGGCGCGGGTGTCGAGGAAAGCGAGGCCGAAGCCCGCGATTTGCTCGGCCAGGCGAAGGCACTGGGTGCGCCGTCGCGCAGGATTTTTGGTCGAAACCGGTCGCTCTTAATGCTCGACCGCTGGGCCGGCATGATCGCGAGCCAGGATGGCGAGCGGCATTTGCGCAGCGAAGGACTGCTCCTGCTGCGCCTCGGCCTGTTCGGCCGCTGACGATAAAAATGCACCGGGGGTGGAAATGCCGCGCCCGAACATCTATCTTGTCCGGTACAAAATAGGGTCGCAGGGGACATTATATGTTCAACGGGCTGATTGCCTATCTCGATTCGATCAAGGCGCGCGATCCCGCGCCGCGGTCGCGCTGGGAAATTCTACTCTATCCGGGTTTGGTTGCGGTCGGCATGCACCGCATCGCGCATTGGCTGTTCGAGGCGCGGCTGTTCTTCCTCGCGCGCTTCGTCAATCATTTGTCGCGCTTCCTGACCGCGGTCGACATTCATCCGGGAGCGACGATCGGCCGTCACCTGTTCATCGATCACGGCTTTGGCGTCGTGATCGGCGAGACCGCCGAGATCGGCAACAATGTCTCCATCTATCAGGGCGTGACGCTGGGCGGGACCGACCCCGCGAACGGTATCGGCGGCAAGCGCCATCCGACGCTGGCCGACGATGTGATCGTCGGATCGGGCGCGCAGATATTGGGGCCCGTCACCGTCCATTCACGCGCGCGCGTCGGCGCCAATGCCGTCGTGACGAAGGATGTGCCCGAAGGCGCGGTGATGGTCGGCATCCCGGCGCGCTCGACCTTGCTCGATGCAACCGAATATGCGCGCGAGTTCGTGCCCTATGGCACACCATGCAGCGAGACTTTCGACCCCGCGACGCAGAAGGTCGAATTGCTGCAATGCCAGCTCGATCTGATGCAGAAGCAGCTGAAGGCCTTGCTCGACGAACGCGAACTCGCGGCCGAGGATGAAGCGCCGCGGCGCAAAGGGAGCCGGACCGGCGCCTGATGGGAACCGTCACGCCTCTACCGTTCGGCCATAACAGAGCGGTTCCGCAGCAAACCGGTTTCGAGCGCCCCGAACTCATGCGCATCCTCGACCTCTACGGCCGCATGGTCGCCGCGGGGCACTGGCGCGATTATGCGATGGACTTCCACCGCGACGCCGCAATCTTCTCGGCCTTTCGCCGCGCCGCCGAGCGGCCCGAATATCGCATAGAAAAACGCCCCGCCTTGCGGAGCCGGCAGGGCATGTGGGCCCTTGTCTCCGAAGCCGGGGCGATCTTGAAGCGCGGGGACGAGCTTTCCAATGTGCTCGCCCCCGTCGAACGCAAGCTTATGAAGCTGGTATCGGACTGACCGGACGGATCGTCGCGGGCAGCTGGTTCGCGAGATTGTCGGGCAGGAAGCCGACCACCACCGCGCGCGCATTCTGCCAGAAGGCCGAGAGCAGCAGCAACGCCGAACCGATCACGAAGGCCGTGAGCGCGACATTGAGTTCGACCGCGCCAAAGGTGTTGAACAGCTGCGTCATCGCGAACAGCACATAGGCGAGCGCCGAGACGAGCAGGGCGCGGCGGTCGATAGCGAGCGCGATCAGCCCGAACAGGATATAGACGCCGATCACCATCACCGCCGCCGCGCTGCCGATGTCATCGCCGCGGGTGACGCCGAGCAGGTGGAATATCGGATGCGCGATCATCGGCGCGGCGAGCAGGTGGAGCCAGAAGGCGACGTCGCTGCGGCGCGTCTGGCGTACGCGGTCGCTGCGGTCCCACCACATCGCGAGCGCGAAGACACCGAGCCCGGCGATCAGCACGAGCACCATCGGCAGCGTGCCGTCGGGGCTGGGGATTCCGGTGATCGCCAGCACGAGCGCGACCGCGGTGGCGGCAAGCGCCGCAGTCCCCGCGGCCACGGTGATCGGCACCATGAAACGCTTCCAGTGCGCCCAGGTCGCCGCGGCGGTGACGAGCGCCATCGACCCGATCAGGATCGCGCCGACGGTTTCGCCGGGATCGCTCCCGAAAATCGCCTCGCCATGCTCGACGAGGACACCCACCATCGTCGCGAACACCCCGCCTGCAAAGGCGAGGACGAGCACGATACTGGGCAATGCCATACGGCGTTTGCGGGTGAAATATTCGGCGAGGAACCACGCCGAGCCGGCGACGAACGCGCCGCCGAGCGCGGTATGGATCGAAGCGCCGATCCAGCCGACCGCGACGAGCAGGATGACCGCCGCGATGCTGACGAAAATGTCGTTGAAGCCCGTAATAAGGCGGAATGATTCCTCATCCGCTCCGGGAGCGGCGCGCACCGATGCGATATGTGACCGGAAAGCCAGCGCGGCCTCCGGCGTCAGTACCTTTGCATCGACCGCAGCTTGCAGGTCGGTTTCACTATACATCGGGGTCGTCCTTCTGTCCGATCCCCTTGCCCCGCGATGTTTATGGCATTGGCGTGTTAGTGTGTCAATACAGCGTGGCGCTCGATCCTCCCCATGGCTTCGCGACAGGGAGGATTGGTTCGGTCACCCCAGCGCCATCAATGCCTTCATGACATTCATCGACTGCTCGCTGCCCGACTGTGGGACGATTTCGCCATTGCGGTCGATGATCTTCTCCCACGCCGCGGCGACGCCCTCGGGGGTACGCTCGCCCTCGGGAAGCGCGACGCCTGGGGTCATCGTGACATAGGCGGCGTGATAGGCACCCGCGCCTGCGCCGACGATCATGTTGGTCGGGGCGTCTTCGCTGACCAGATAGAGCGCCGCCGGAACGACATTCTCGGGCGTGAATTTTTCGAACAGCTCGGCGGGGAAGATGTCTTCGGTCATGCGCGTGCCCGCGACCGGTGCGATCGTGTTGCAGCGGATGTTGTACTTCGCGCCTTCGAGGTGGAGCGTCTTGGTCAGGCCCGCGAGGCCCAGCTTCGCCGCGCCGTAATTGGCCTGGCCGAAATTGCCGTAGAGGCCGGTCGACGATGCGGTCATCAGGATGCGGCCATAGGCCTGTTCGCGCATCAGGTCCCAGCACGCCTTGGTGACGTTGGCGCTGCCGCTGACATGCACCTTTAGCACCAGGTCGAAATCGGCGGGCTCCATCTTGGCGAAGCTCTTGTCGCGCAGGATGCCGGCGTTGTTGATCAGGACGTGGACGCCGCCCCATTCTTCCTTCGCCTTGGCGACCATCTCGACCATCTGTTCATATTCGGTGACGCTGCCGCCGTTCGAGATGGCGGTGCCGCCCGCGGCGCGGATTTCCTCGACTACCTGCAGCGCCGCGTCCGAATGGCCGGTGCCGTCGCGCGATCCGCCGAGGTCATTGACGACCACCTTTGCCCCGCGCCGCGCGAGTTCGAGCGCATAGGCGCGGCCAAGGCCGCCGCCGGCGCCGGTGACAATAGCAACGCGGCCGTCAAATTTGATCGTCATGATGGTCTCCCGGTAGGGGCCGCCCCGAAGAAAGGTTGCCCGAAAAAACTGGAACGTCCTTAGCCGTTCGCTCCCGGCTGGCAAGAGGGAGAGAAAATGCCGATTGCAACGGAAATGTCATCTTAAAGACGTGCAACTGTCACATATCGGTCATAACAGCGCCCGCAGATTGTCACCCTTTCGCAACGGAGCAAATCCCTCATGCGCCACGCCCTGACCGCCGCCCTGCTGGCGACGTCGATGTTCAGCCTGCCGACCGCCGCCCATGCCCAGGCGATGACGGCCGAGGAAGCGGCGCAGCTGCGCGCCGAACTCGCGGAGCTGAAGGCCAAGGTCCAGACGCTCGAGACGCGGCTCGACACCGCGACTCCGCAGCTGGCGCCCGCACCGGCTCCGGTGCCGACGCCCGCGCCGCCTTCGGTGACCGCGAAGCCCGCGACCGAGATCAGCTGGAAGGGCGCGCCCGAGATCAAGACCGCCGACGGCTGGAGCTTCAAGCCGCGCGGGCGCGTCCAGCTCGACGTCGCGGGCATCGACGCGCCGGCGGGCGTCACCGGCATCCGCGGCGGCACCGCGACCGAATTCCGCCGCATCTACCTCGGCGTCGACGGCAAGATCCCGGGCGGTTTTTCGTACCGCATCGAGGCCGATGTCGCGAACAGCGAGGTCGAACTCACCGACATTTACCTGACCTACGGCACCGGGCCGCTGTCGGTCACTGCGGGTCAGATCAAGCCCTTCTGGGGGCTCGACGATATGACGAGCGACCTGTTCACGAGCTTCATGGAACGCGCTGCATTCGTGCAAGCATTCGGTTTCGAGCGCCGCGTCGGCCTGTCGGCGCAATATAAGGGCAAGACCGTGCTGCTGCAGGGCGGGGTGTTCGGCGACAACGCCCGCGACCTGACCGACAGCAACCACAGCCTCAGCGTCGATGGCCGCGTCGTGTTCATGCCGAAGCTTGGCAATACGCAGCTTCACCTTGCCGCATCGGGCCATTACCGCGACCCCAACGACCCCGCGGCGACGAACCGCTACCGTGCGCGGCCGTTCGTCCACACGACCGACGTGCGGCTGGTCGACACGGGGCTGCTCGACATATCGAGCGAGCGCGGCCTTGGCCTCGAAGGCGCGGTGCTCGCCGGGCCGTTCCACGCCGCGGGCGAAGCCTATTGGCAGAGCGTCAAGCGCAGCACCGCCGCCGCCGATCCGACCTTCTTCGGCGGCTATGCCGAGGTCGGCATGGTGCTCACCCCCGGTGATGCGCGCGGCTACAAGGATGGCGCGTTCGATCGCCTCAAGCCGTCGAAGCCGATCACCGCCGGCGGGATCGGCGCGATCGAGGTCAATGCGCGCTACGACTATCTCGACCTCAACGATGCGGGCGTGCGCGGGGGGCAGCAAAAGACGGCGCTGATCGGGCTTGTCTGGGCACCGATCGACTATATCCGTATCACCGCCAACTACGGCAAGCTGTGGCTCGACGACGCGCGCGTCGCGGCAGCGAACGGCGACCGCAGCTATACGGCCGATACCTTCGGGCTGCGCACACAGATCGATTTCTGACCCGGGCAACGACTGGTTTCCGTCTCCCGGCGAAAGCCGGAATGACGGAAACGGGTGAATGGCCGCCAGTCCTATGGCGCGACGTAGGTCAAGGTCGACACATGGACCGCGCTGGCGACCGGCTTGCCCGAAAGGACGCGGTCGCCTTTGACCTCGTGCGTCGTCGACAGCAGGTAGCGCCCCTTGCCGCGCGCCGGGACCGCGACCACGCCCTTGTCGTCGGCGAGCGTCGACTTCGCCCACCGGTCGGGGTCGATGATCGTCAACTTGGCGCCGGGAACCGGGCTGCCCCGCCAAAGGACCGCGAAGCTGTCGCCGCCCGCGGCCAGCGGAACGATTTCCAGGTCGAGCGCATGGCGCGTCTCGGTGCGGCCCGCGCGGGCATGATAGACGACGCCCTTCAGCTTGCCGTCCTCGCCCGCCCAGGGTTCGAAGACATTGTCGTCGACCAGCCGGACGTCGCCCATTCCCGGAACCGCGGCTTCGATATGGTTGGCGCGGCGGACGAGCGGAGCAGGGCGGTCGCGGCTGTCGGCAAACAGCACCGGCGTTTTCAGTTTCGGGAATTCGGGATCCCCGCTTTCGGGAACCGCTTCGGCCGGCTCGCCAAGATAGATGCGCGCCGGAGCGGCGCCGTCGCGTTCGATCCAGACCTCATGCGCCGCAGCGGGCGAGGCGGCGGCGCTTATGACCAGAAGCGGAGCGAGCCATTTTTTCATGCCGGTTTCCTTTGCCGAATATCTGCAAGCGGGCTCGCTGCGCGCGGGCGGCGAGCCATGCCCGATCATTGGCAAGCCTGATGCTTTATTGCAAACGATTATTACTAGCGAATAAGAGAAGCCGTTGCGGCGGTGATCGGCCGTTGCAGCAACGAACCGATTTCCCTTCCCGCTTGCGTGAGGGGCAGCGAGGCTTGCCGGCTTGCTGGCTAGCCGCAGCGGGGTGGGCTGATCGCAACGTTACTGGCCCACCCCCGACCCCTCCCGCAAGCGGGAGGGGAGATTGGCGTCTGCAACCGGGCGCTAGCGGACTTCCGGGCCTCTGATCGGGAACAGGGTGTTTACAAGCGGCCGCTCCTGAAGGGCGTGCGGTGTCGCTGGAAGGCCGATTGCAAAAGTCCGTATCTTCTGACACATTTCCCATGCTCAAAAAGATTATAGTTCACAAAGGAGGCACCGGATGCGTGATTTTTCCTTTATGCTGTCTTTATTGATAGCCGGATTGTTGGCGATTTTCCTGACCGGTGAAGCAAATTCTCGTGAAAAAGCGGGAATCAGGGAGGAATGTACCGACTTTGGATTCAAGGAAGGTACGGATGCTTTCGCCAATTGCATGTTGCAGCTTTCGCTGGAGCAGCGCCGCCATCAGCCTCCCGACCGCGCTGCCCTTCTTCGCCGATATAAAGATCTCAGCATGGCCCGGCGTGGCGATGACCGGTATCCGGTGTGCACTGCTTCCATGATGGATAACGAGCTCGACACGTCGGTCAACAAGTGGGTCGGCCCCAATTGCCAGATGGCGCCCGACTAGGGGCCGGTCGCTCCCGTAGCGCGCGACCGCAGCTGTAGGTCCTGTCCGGGATCAGTGTGCGGTGCTGTTCGAAAAGCCGTTCATCACCACCACGCCGCCTATGATCAGCGCCATGCCGACCATGGCGGGGGTGTCGAGCTTCTGGCCCTGAAACACCCACGCGATCGCCGCGATCAGGACGATCCCGACGCCGGACCAGATCGCGTAGGCGATTCCCGTGGGCAAGGTTCTGAGGGTCAGCGACAGGAAGTAGAAGGCGACGATATAGCCGCCGGCGGTAATCAGCGACGGAACCAGCTTCGTGAAGCCTTCCGATTGTCTCATAAAGCTTGTTGCAATGACCTCTGCAACGATGGCGATGGCGAGGTAGATATATTGCATGGCGATGCTCCGTCGTCGGTGGCGGCGGGGCGGCAACTGCAATTGAGCGCCACCTGCCGCAAAGGCTGGTTGGCGCCGTGGCGGAGAAGAACCCGTCAAGCGGGCGCAGGAGATACCAGCCTGCTACTCTATTCTCGGCACGCCGGACATCTATCCGGCCTGCCGGTGGAATTCAACGTCGACGAGCGTGCCTGACGTTAGACGCTCTTGCCTGCATCCAGCGCATAACCGGCCGAGCGTACGGTGCGGATGATGTCGCTCGTGCCGGGCAGGTTGATCGCTTTCCGCAGGCGGCGGATATGGACGTCGACGGTGCGCAGTTCGATGTCGCTGTCCTGGCCCCAGACGCTATCGAGCAATTGCCCGCGCGAGAAGACGCGGCCTGGATGCTCCATGAAATGGCGGAGCAGGCGGAATTCGGTCGGCCCCATCGCGACGATCTGGCTGTTGCGCACGACCTTGTGCGCGACCGAGTCGAGCTCGATGTCGGCATAGGTCAGCATCTCGCCCGCCAGCGCAGGGCGCAGGCGGCGGAGCACCGCCTGGACGCGCGCGACCAGTTCGCGCGGGCTGAATGGCTTGGTGACATAATCGTCGGCGCCGGTCTCTAACCCACGGATGCGATCCTCTTCCTCGCCGCGCGCGGTGAGCATGATGATCGGGACGTTCGCCGATTTCGGATTGCGGCGGAGGCGCCGGCAAACCTCGATCCCGGGTAGGCTCTCGATCATCCAGTCAAGCAGGACGATGTCGGGCACGCGTTCCTCGACAAGGACGAGCGCCTGCTCGCCGTCGGGGGTCTGGCGGACCGAAAAGCCCTCGCGCGCGAAATGCCAGACGATGAGTTCGGCGATCGCCTCGTCATCTTCGATCAGCAGCAGGTCGGGCTGCGGCATCAGCCTTGCTCCTGCTCCGCTGACGCACTGTCCTCGGGGGTCTCGCCGCGTTCGCGTTCCTCCATATGTTCGCCGGTGACGACATAATAGACCATCTCGGCGATGTTCGTCGCATGGTCGCCCATGCGCTCGAGGTTCTTGGCGACGAACAACAGGTGCGCGCTTTCGGTGATGTACTTGGGATTTTCCATCATGAAGGTGACGAGCGTGCGGAAGATGCTGTTGTAGAAATCGTCGACATTCTTGTCGCGCACCGTCACCCGCACCGCGAGTTCGGCGTCGCGCGCCGCGAAGCTGTCGAGCGCGTCGTGGATCAGCTCGGCGACGATGTTCGACATCGACATCAGCAGCGGGATCGCCTCGATCGAGCGCGTCTGGTCCATCAGCGCGACGCGCTTGGCGATATTCTTCGCATAGTCGCCGATGCGCTCGACGACCGAGACGATCTTCAGCGCCGCGATCATTTCGCGCAGGTCGTCGGCCATCGGCGCGCGGAGCGCGATCGTCTGCACCGCGAGCTGTTCGACCTCGGCCTCGAGCGCGTCGATCTTCTTGTCGTCGCGCACGACCTGCGCCGCGAGATCGAGGTCGCCCTTGCTGAGCGAGGTCATCGCCTGGAGCAATGCCTGTTCGGCGCGGCCGCCCATTTCGCTGATCAGCCCGCGCAGGCGGTTGAGGTCTTCGTCGAAGGCTTTGACCGTATGATCGTTCGTTAGTGCCATCACTCTTGTCCTTTTGGCTGCGGCTTAACCGTAGCGGCCAGTGATATAGTCCTTGGTGCGTTCCTGCTTCGGGTTGGTGAAGATGTCGGTGGTCTTGCCGTACTCTACCAGCGTCCCGAGGTGGAAAAAGGCGGTGCGCTGCGACACGCGGGCCGCCTGCTGCATGTTGTGCGTGACGATCACGATCGCATATTTGCCGCGCAATTCGTGGATCAGTTCCTCGATCTTCGCGGTCGCGATCGGGTCGAGCGCCGAGCAGGGCTCGTCCATCAGGATGACTTCGGGGTCGACCGCGATCGCACGCGCGATGCACAGGCGCTGCTGCTGGCCGCCCGACAGCGCGGTGCCGCTTTCGGCCAGCCGGTCCTTGACCTCGTCCCACAGGCCGGCGCGTACCAGTGCGCGCTCGACGATGACGTCGAGGTCGGCCTTGTTCGGCGCGAGGCCGTGGATGCGCGGGCCATAGCCGACATTGTCATAGATCGACTTGGGGAAGGGGTTCGGTTTCTGGAACACCATGCCGACGCGCGCGCGCAGCTGCACGACGTCCATCGACGGCGCATAGATATCCTCGCCGTCGAGCGTGATGCGGCCGGACACCTTCGCGCTTGCGACCGTGTCGTTCATGCGGTTCAAGGACCGCAGGAAGGTCGATTTGCCGCAGCCCGACGGGCCGATGAAGGCGGTGACAAGGTCGGTGCCGACGTCGATCGAGACGTCGTTGATCGCCTGCTTCTCGCCATAGAAGACGTTGACGCCCTCTGCCTTCATCTTGGGATCGGCGATGGTAAGATCGTCTTGGGTCATATTCACCAGCGTTTTTCGAATTTGTTGCGAAGATAGATCGCAAAGGCGTTCATCGACAGCAGCACGATAAGCAGCACGATGATCGCGGCGGAGGTTTTCTCGACAAAGCCCCGGTCGACTTCGTCCGACCAGAGGAATATCTGCATCGGCAGCACGGTCGAGGGCGAGCAGACGCCGCCCGGAACGTCGCCGATGAAAGCGCGCATGCCGACGAGGAGCAACGGTGCGGTCTCGCCCAGCGCGCGCGCCATGCCGATGATCGTGCCGGTCAGGATGCCCGGCAGCGCGAGCGGCAGGACGTGGTGGAAAACCACCTGCACCGGGCTGGCGCCGACACCCAACGCCGCGTCGCGGATCGACGGCGGCACCGACTTGATCGCGTTGCGGCTGGCGATCACGATCACCGGCATCGTCATCAGCGCGAGCGTCAGTCCGCCGACGAGCGGGCTCGCTTGACACAATCCGAACCAGTTGATGAACACCGCGAGCGCGAGCAGGCCGAAGATGATCGATGGCACCGCGGCGAGGTTGTTGATCGACACTTCGATGAGGTCGGTCCAGCGGTTCTTCGGCGCATATTCTTCGAGATAGAGCGCCGCGAGCACGCCCGTGGGGAAGGCGATGAGGAAGGCGATGAAGATCGTCAGCACCGAGCCCTTCAATGCCCCCCAGATGCCCGCGACCGCGGGGTCGGTGGCGTCGGCGTTCTTGAAGAAGGGCCAGTGGATGCCCGTCGACAGCTTGCCGTCCTTCTCCAGCGCAGCGACCTTCGCGCCGAGTGCGCCCTTCGCGCCTTCCTTGGCGGCGATGTCGACTTCGGACGAAGCGGGCAGTTCAAACACCGTCTTGCCGTTCAGCAATTCGGGATCGTCCTTGATCGCGCTGCGCACTTCCTTCCACGCATTTTCGGAAATCAGCTTCGATCCGTCGGTCCCCAGCGCCTCGTCGGCGGCAAAGGCGACGATGTCGGCGAGCCCCGCGTTTGCGATCACCTGGTCGGCGTCGGCATCGCCGAGCCGCGTCGTGTCGATCGTCAGCGGCATCGCCTTGAAATCGACAGGTACCGCGACATGGGTGTACATAAATCCGCGCGCGCCGTTACCGACCATCACGAAGAGCAGGAAAGCGAGGAAAGCGCCCGAGAGCAGCACCGCGCCCAGCCCAATGAGCTTGAAGCGGCGTTCGGCGGCGTAGCGGCCGGCGATGCGTTTCTGCATCACGGCGCCTTTCCAGTCGGTGGGGGCGGTCTGCCTATTCATAAGCTTCACGATACTTTTTGACGATGCGCAGCGCGACGATGTTGAGCAGCAGCGTAACGATGAACAGGACGAGCCCCAGCGCGAAGGCGGCGAGCGTTTTCGCGCTGTCGAACTCCTGGTCGCCGGTGAGCAGCTTGACGATTTGCGCGGTCACCGTGGTGACGCTGGCAAAGGGGTTGGCGGTCATGTTGGCCGACAGGCCCGCCGCCATCACCACGATCATCGTCTCGCCGATCGCGCGGCTGACCGCGAGCAATATGCCGCCCATCACGCCCGGAAGCGCGGCGGGGATCAGCACCTGGCGGATCGTCTCGTTCGGCGTTGCCCCTAATGCGAGGCTGCCGTCGCGCATCGCCTGCGGCACCGCGTTGATGCTGTCGTCGGCCATCGAGGAGACAAACGGGATGATCATCACGCCCATCACGATGCCCGCGGCAAGCGCGCTTTCGGTCGAAGCGTTCGGAATGCCGAGCATCACCGCGAATTCGCGCAGCGCGGGGGCGACGGTCAGCGCGGCGAAATAACCGTAGACGACCGTCGGCACGCCCGCGAGGATTTCGAGCAAAGGCTTCACCCATTTGCGCACCGTCGGCGCGGCATATTGGGTGAGATAGACCGCGGTCATCATCCCGATCGGGATCGCGACGATCATCGCGATGATCGCACCGATCAGGATCGTGCCCCAGAAGAGCGGGATGCCGCCGAATGTGTCGGGCTGTGGCGCCCCGCTCGTCGGCGCCCATTCGGTGCCGAACAACAGCTCGGTGGGCGAAACGAGGCGGAAGAAGCGGATCGATTCAAAGAGCAGCGAGAGCACGATGCCAAAGGTCGTGAGGATCGCGACGAGCGACGCGAGCAGCAGCACCAGCATCACGATCTTTTCGACCCGTGTCCGCGCACGGAAATCGGGGCGGATGCGCGTGAAGGCGTAAAGCCCGCCCGCGAGCGCCAGTGCGAGCATCGCGGCGATGCCGATCCACGCATATTTGTGGCTCGCGTCGGCGTAAGGCTTCACCAGCGGCGCGGCGGCGGGCAGCCGCACGTCGGCCTGCTTGCCCTCGGCGACGCTGCGCGCGTCGGACAGGATCGCGCCGCGCTCGAACCCGAAGGAGGGCAGCGATTGCGCGGCCTCGGTCGCCAGCACCTGATTGGTGATCAGCGCCGGGGAGACCGACGACCAGACGGCGAGGAACAGCGCCGCGGGGGCGAACAGCCACAGCGCGACATACCAGCCATGATATTGCGGGCGCGAATGCAGCTTTTCGCCCGCACGGCCGGCCAGCAGGTTCGACCGCGCGCGGCCGGCGAGCCAGCCGATCAGCGCGAGACCCGCGATCAAAAGCAAAAGGGCGGCGGCGTTGAAGGTCACGTCGCGATATCCGTCCTGCACAAATCAAAAAAGTCGGTGGCCGGATCGGGCGAACCCGCCCGGCCACCAGCGGGAGGAAACTTACTTCAGCTCGGCGCCGTTCAGCGCGGTCATGCCCTTGCCGTTCGCCGCCGCGGTATCGGCGATCGCCTTCGGCGACACGATCAGGCCCTTGGCGTTGAGGTAACCGCCTTCGCCCGCACCCTTCAGGAACTCGGCGACATATTCGGCGAGGCCGGGGACGACGCCGACATGCGCCTTCTTCACATAGATGAACAGCGGGCGCGAACCGGGATAGCTGCCGTCGGCGATCGCGGCATAGCTGGGCGCTACGCCCTGCACCGGAACCGCCTTGATCTTGTCCTTATTGGCATCAAGATAGCTGAAACCAAAGATGCCGAGGCTCGTCGGGTTCTTGTCGAGCTTCGAGATGATGAGGTTATCATTCTCGCCCTGCTCGACATAATAGGGCGCGCCGCGCAGCGTGGTGCAGGTCGCCTCATGCTTTTCCTTGTCGCTGTCCTTCAGCGCCTTCATCTCCGCATTGGCGTCGCAGCCCTTGCCGAGGATCAGCTCCTTGAACGCGTCATAGGTGCCGCTGGTCGACGGCGGGCCAAAGACCGAGATCGCGACTGCGGGGAGGGCGGGGTTCACGTCCTTCCACGTCTTCGCGGTGTTCGGCTTGCCATAGGGGTTGGCGGCGAGCGCCTTATAGACGTCTTCTTCCGACAGCTTGAAGCCGGGGCCGCGCGAAGCTTCGCCCAGCGCGATGCCGTCGATGCCGACCTGGATTTCGACGATCTCCTTCACGCCGTTCGCGGCGCAGGTGTCGAATTCCTTCTTCTTGATGCGGCGCGACGCGTTCGCGATGTCGGGGGTATCGCCGCCGACGCCCGAGCAGAAACGCTCGAAACCGCCGCCGGTGCCCGTGCTGTCGATCTTGGGGGTCTTGTTGCCCGTCGCTTCGGCGAACTTTTCGCCGACCGCGGTGGCAAAGGGATAGACGGTCGAGGAGCCGACCGCGCTGATATAATCGCGTGCACCGCCGCCCGAAGACGCCTGATCCTGGCACGCGGAAAGCGCCAGCGCGCACGTCGCGGCACCAGCGATAAGGGCGAATTTCTGCAGCATGGGTAATCCTGTTGAGGGGGTCGTTACCGATCCAAGCCACCACCCCCGCGGCGACTCGCTGAGGGCCATTTGGGCGCGTTGTGTGACGTGTATGTGACAGGTGATGTCATATATGTGTCATCGAGAACGGCTCTTCATAGGGCGCTCGACGGGAAAGGGACAGGACGGCATATGCAGGAACGGGGAATTCCAACGATCACAACGCAGCGCACGATCTTGCGCGCGCCCGGTATTGATGATTTTCCCGCATATGCCGCGATGCTCGCCTCGCCACGCGCCCGAGGTATGGGCGGCCCATATTCAATGAAGGAAGCTTGGGGACTATTTTGTCATGATGTAGCGGGATGGGCACTCTTTGGTCATGGCGCGTTGATGATCGACCATTCGGTTACCGGTGAGTGCATCGGACAGGTCGGGATCAACCACGGCCCCCTGTTTGCCGAGAAGGAATTGGGGTGGCTGATCTATGAAGGTTATGAACGGCATGGCTATGCGACGGAGGCGGCGGCTGCCCTGCGAGATTGGGCGGGAGAGATGCTCGGTCTTCGCGATCTGGTGAGCTATGTCGATCCGCAGAACCAGCAGTCGATTGCCGTAGCGGAGCGGCTCGGGGCGTATCTCGACAGGAGCGCACCGCGACTGGATCCGGAAGACCTTGTCTATCGCCATGTTGTGGAGAGATTATGATCCTCATCACCGGCCAGGTCATCATGACCCCAGAGAACGCCACGGGTATGATCGCGCTCGGCGCCGAGCATAGCGCGCGGTCGCGCGGTGAGGCGGGGTGTCTGGCGCATCATTGCCATGTCGATGTCGAGGACGCGATGCGGCTCGTCTTCGTCGAGGAGTGGGAGAGCGTCGACGCGGTCCGCGCCCATTTCGCGGTGCCCGCCTCGGCCTCCTTCGTCGCCGAAATGCGCGCGCTGTCGCCTGAGGAGCCGGTGATCCGGATTTATGCCGCCGAGGATGTCACCGCGAAGCTGATGGCGTAGGCGGTGTGGCCCTGATTTACCGGGCGGCGGTGATCGCGGTGGTCTTGGCGACGACGCGCCATCCGGCGTCGGTGCGATAGAGCAGGAGCTGGTCGACGTACCGGTCGCCGCCGAAATGCAGTTCATAGGTGACCGCACTCATCGACGGCGTCGCGTCGCGGCGGTCGAGGACGCGCCCGGTCGCGGCGGGATCGGGCCGCGCCGCCCAGTCGCCGAGCACCTCGGAAAAGCGCTTGCAGCCGATCGGCGCAGCGCCTTCCTTTGCCAACGTGCAGAATTGCCCGTCGGGCAGGAACAGCGCCTGCAGCCGCTCGACCCGCCCCGTGCGCAGCCCGTCGACATATGCTTCGAGCGCGGCTTCGGGTGAGGACGGCGCTGGTGCCGCTGCCGCGGGCGCGGCCGCCAGCAGCGCCGCGATGAAGGGAAGGGCAAGGCATACAGGATCGATAGGCATCGGATAAAACTCCCGCCGCAAATCATGCACGCAGCTTAGCCGCCTCTGCGCGGTTTCTCCAGCGGGAGTCGCGAAGGGAAGGGTCCCGAAATGTCGTTCGGGACCCCCATCCTTCGGTCCAATCAGTCGGTGGTCGGCGTGCTGCCAGCCGTGGGCGCGGCCGGGGCCGGCGCTTCGGCTGCGGGCGTCACCACCGCGACGCTGGCCGCGGGGGCCAGCTGCGCGGTCGGGATGACCACCGCACCCGCTGGGATCGAATAGGCGAGCGCCTCGTTCGTCCGCGCCATCAGATGCTGGCCATTCGGGATGATCGCCGACCTGCCGGTGACAAAAGCGCCGAACACGCCGACCGCGATCGCCGCGCCGACCGCGGCGCCGGTGTTTCCTTCGCCTTCCTGCCGGTGCATGCCCGCCAGCGGCAGGCGGTGCCCGTTGGGCAGCGTCAGCTCGTTGAAGGTGATTTCCATCTTCGCCGACTTGCCGAACGCGCCCTTGCCGGTGCGCCACGTCACGGTGCCCATGCCGCGCGTGCCCTTCGGGATCACGACGACGCCATTGTGCATCACGTCGAAGACGGTGTGCATCGGCACCGTGTGCCCCTCGCGCAATTTCTTGCTGCTCGCCTCGGCGTCGGGCGTCAGGATCACTTCGGTATAGGACGGCAGCATCAGGCCGGGCGCCCGCGCCGCGACGGCGAGCGCAGGTGCGGCGGCAACGGCCGGAACCGCAGCCGGCGTGGCGGCGGGTTCGGCGACGGCAGCGGGCTCGGCCGTCGCGGCGGGTGCCGCGGCTTCCTGCGCCTGAACCGAAATCGAAAGCATGGTAAAAGAGACCGCAAAAGCGGCCGCGCCCCTCAGGTAATTCATCCATTTTCCCCCAAGCCGCAGAGTGCGGCCGGAAGTTACTTGCAAGGCTGTCAGTGCCTTGTCAATCGGGCCCGTTGCTGTGGGGCGCGCCAATTACTTCAGCAATGGCGCCAGATACTGGCCGGTGAAGCTGCGCTTCTCCTTCACCACTTGCTCGGGCGTGCCCGCGGCGACGATTTCGCCGCCCTTGACCCCGCCTTCGGGGCCGAGGTCGAGGATGTAATCGGCGGTCTTGATGACGTCGAGATTATGCTCGATCACCACGACGCTGTTGCCTTGGTCGACGAGTGCCTGGAGCACTTCGAGGAGCTTGCGGACGTCCTCGAAATGCAGGCCCGTGGTCGGCTCGTCGAGGATGTAGAGCGTCTGTCCGGTCGAGCGGCGCGAGAGTTCCTTCGCGAGCTTGACGCGCTGCGCCTCGCCCCCCGACAGCGTCGTCGCCTGCTGCCCGACCTTGATATAGCCGAGCCCGACGCGCACCAGCATCGCCATCTTCTCGCGGATCGACGGCACCGCCTTGAAGAATTCGGCGGCATCCTCGACCGTCATGTCGAGCACGTCGGCGATGCTGTGGCCCTTGAACTTCACCTCGAGCGTTTCGCGGTTGTAGCGTTTGCCGTGGCACGTCTCGCACGTCACATAGACGTCGGGCAGGAAGTGCATCTCGATCTTGATCAGCCCGTCGCCGGTGCACGTCTCGCAGCGCCCGCCCTTGACGTTGAAGCTGAAGCGCCCCGGCTTGTACCCGCGCGCCTGGCTTTCTGGGAGGCCCGCGAACCAGTCGCGGATGATCGTGAAAGCGCCGGTGTACGTCGCGGGGTTCGATCGCGGGGTGCGGCCGATCGGCGACTGGTCGATGTCGATCACCTTGTCGCAATGCTCCAGCCCTTTCAGGCTGTCGTGCGGCCCCGCGATCATCCGCGCGCCGTTGAGCACGCGCGCCGCGCTGGCATAGAGCGTGTCGATGATCAGGCTCGACTTGCCGCTGCCCGACAGACCGGTGACGCAGGTGAAGGTGCCGAGCGGGATCTTCGCGGTGACATTCTGCAGATTGTTCGCGCGCGCGCCCTTGAGCACGAGGTCGAAGCCGTTGCCCTTGCGGCGATGCTTCGGCACCTCGATCCGCTTCGCACCCGTCAGATAGGCCGCGGTCAGGCTCTTCGTGTTCGCGAGCACTTCGTCGAGCGTCCCCTCGGCGACGATCTCGCCGCCGTGAAGCCCCGCGCCGGGGCCCATGTCGACGACATAGTCGGCGTGGCGGATCGCATCCTCGTCATGCTCGACGACGATGACGGTGTTGCCGAGGTCGCGGAGGCGCTTGAGCGTCGCGAGCAGCCGGTCGTTGTCACGCTGGTGGAGGCCGATGCTCGGCTCGTCGAGCACGTAGAGCACGCCCGACAGGCCGCTGCCGATCTGCGAGGCGAGGCGGATGCGCTGGCTCTCGCCACCCGACAACGTGCCCGATGTGCGGTTGAGGTTGAGGTAATCGAGCCCGACATTGTTGAGGAAGCCGAGCCGCTCGTTGATTTCTTTCAGGATCGCCTTGGCGATCTGGCGCTGCGTGTCGTTCAGCTTCTCGTCGAGCGTGCTGAACCAGCCGAGCGCATCGGCCACCGAGCGCTGCGCCGACATGCTGATATCCTCGCCCGCGATTTTTACCGCGAGCGGTTCGGGGCGGAGGCGCGCGCCGTGGCACGTCTCGCACGGATGCGGCGCCTGATATTTGCTCAGCTCCTCGCGCATCCACGCGCTTTCGGTCTGCAGCAGGCGGCGGTTGAGGTTGCCGATCACGCCCTCGAACGCCTTGTGCGTCGTGTAGCTGCGCTTGCCGTCCTTGAAAGTCAGCTCGACGGGTTTGCCGCCGCTGCCGTAGAGAATGATCAGCTGGACCTCGCCGGGCAAGTCCTGCCAGGGCGTCGTGAGGTCGAAACCATAGGCTTTGCCGAGGCTTTCGAGCACCTGCATATAATAAGGCGAGGGCGGGTTCGATTTCGCCCACGGCACCACGGCGCCCTTTTTCAGGCTGAGCGCATGGTTCGGGACGACGAGATCGGGATCGAACTCCTGCCGCTCGCCCAGCCCGTCGCACGCGGGGCACGCGCCCTGCGGCGCGTTGAAGCTGAACAGCCGCGGCTCGATCTCTGCGATCGTGAAGCCCGAGACGGGGCAGGCGAATTTTTCGGAGAAGATCAGGCGGTTGGCGGGGATGCCTGCGCCCTTCATCGCGCCGCCGGTATCCTCTTCCTCGCGGCCCGGAACCGGGCCGTCGGCGAGGTCGACATAGGCGAGCCCCTCGGCGAGCTTGAGCGCCGTCTCGAAGCTGTCGGCCAGCCGCGTGCCCAGCCCTTCGCGCACCGCGATGCGGTCGACGACGACCTCGATGTCATGCTTGTACTTTTTGTCGAGCGTCGGCGCTTCGCCGATCTCGTAGAACTCGCCGTCGATGCGGACGCGCGTGAAGCCGTCCTTCTGCCACTGCGCGAGTTCTTTCTTATACTCGCCCTTGCGCCCGCGCACGACGGGAGCGAGCAGATAGGCGCGCGTCCCCTCGGGCAGCGCCATCACGCGGTCGACCATGTCGGTCACGGTCTGTGCGCTGATCGGCTCGCCGGTTGTCGGCGAATAGGGAATGCCGACGCGCGCCCACAGCAGGCGCATATAGTCGTAGATCTCGGTCACCGTCGCGACGGTCGAGCGCGGGTTGCGGCTCGTCGTCTTCTGCTCGATGCTGATCGCCGGCGACAGCCCGTCGATATGCTCGACGTCGGGCTTTTGCATCATTTCGAGGAACTGGCGGGCATACGCCGACAGGCTCTCGACATAGCGCCGCTGCCCCTCGGCATAGATGGTGTCGAAGGCGAGCGACGACTTGCCGCTGCCCGACAGGCCGGTGATGACGATCAGCGCGTCGCGCGGCAGATCGACGTCGACGCCCTTGAGATTATGCTCGCGCGCGCCGCGTACGGAAATATGGGTGAGACTCATGGGGGAGGTTTGTTCCAGATTTGTTCTAAGGGCGCAAGTGCGGTTTTGCGCGGTTGCTCGATAGATAGGGCGGCACGAGCCGCACCGCAATGCGAGGCGGGATGTTGTGCCCTTTCCACCAACATCCCAAAGGCTTCGACCAAGCGTCGTATCGCTTGTTGACCGCTTGGCGTCACGGGCGGACAAGTCGGATATGAACCACCGTTTCTGCGGGGCGGTGCGGGGAACATCGGGAGACTGGGGAATGACGAAATTTTTTGGAGGGGCCGCAAGCCTTGCGATTGCCGCCGTTCTGCTTGGCGTACCGGCGCTGGCAAAAGAAGGGACGCCGCGGGCTTCGTTGACGGCGGCCGCCGACGAAGCGGCAGGCAACGCAGAGACCGGGTCACTGAAAGCGCTGACCTTCGGCAAGTGGGGTGTCGACCTCGACGCGCGCGATCCTTCGGTGAAGCCGGGTGATGATTTCGACAAATATGCCAATGGCGGCTGGTTCGCGCGCACCGAAATCCCGTCGGACCAGGCCTCGGCCGGGGTCGATTACGACGTCTATAATCTGACCCAGCGCCAACTCCGCGCGGTCGTGGCAGGAGCGCCGGCGACGAGCCAGGTCGGCGGGCTGTATCAGAGTTTCATGGACGAAGCGCGCGTCGAAACGCTCGCCGCCAAGCCGCTGCTGGCCGACATCGCCGCGGTCGCGGCGATCAAGGACAAGAGCGAGATGGCGCGCTTCATGGGCGGCACGCAGGGCACCTTCGGCTCGACGATCGTCAGCGGCGGTCCCTATGCCGACACCGCCGACCCGACCGTCAACGTGCTGTGGCTGGGGCAGGCGGGGATCGGCCTTCCCGAGCGCGACTATTATCTGAACGACAGCTTCAAGCCGCAGCGCGATGCGTACCGCGCCTATATCGCGCGGACGATGAAGATGGCGGGCAATGCCGAACCCGAAAAGGCGGCCGACGCGATCATGGCGTTCGAGACCGAGATCGCGAAGGTCAGCTGGGCGATCGCCGACCGCCGCGACATCGGCAAGATCAACAATCCGATGTCGGCGGACGAACTGGCGGCGTACGCGCCGGGGCTCGACTGGAAAGCCTGGTTTGCGGGTTCGGGCATCGCGCCGCAGAAGCGCATCATCGTCAATGAGAATAGCGCGATCCGCGACATCGCCGCGCTCTATGCGAAGACGCCGCTCGACACGATCAAGCTGTGGCAGCAGTTCCACGTCGCCGACAATGCGGCGCCCTATCTGTCCAAGGCATTCGTCGACAGCCGCTTCGAATATACCAAGGCGCTGAGCGGGGTGGGCGAATTGCGCCCGCGATGGAAGCGCGGCTTGACGCTCGTCGACGGCAGCCTCGGCGAACTGGTCGGCGAAACCTATTCGAAGCAATATTTCCCTGCGAGCGCGAAGGCGAAGATGGAGGTGCTGGTCACCAACCTGAAGCTCGCGATGGGCGACCGGATCCGCGGCAACAGCTGGATGGCGCCCGCGACCAAGGACGCCGCGTTGGCGAAGCTCGCGAAGATGGACGTGATGGTCGGTTATCCCGATAAATGGCGCGACTATTCGGGGCTGAAGATCGACCCGGCCGACCTCTACGGCAATGTGAAGCGCAGCGCGGCGTTCGAATATGCCTATGCGCTGTCCGACCTCAACAAGCCGGTCGACCGCAAGAAATGGTCGATGAACCCGCAGGAAGTGAACGCCTATAATGGCGGACTCGAGAACAAGATCGTGTTCCCGGCGGGCATCCTGCAGGCGCCTTACTTTAGCGAGAGCGTCGACGATGCGGTCAATTATGGCGCGATCGGCGCGGTGATCGGTCACGAAATCACGCATGGCTTCGACGACCAGGGCCGCAAGATCGACGCCGAGGGCGCGGTGCGCGACTGGTGGACGCCCGAGGATGCGGCGCGCTTCGACGCGCAGGCGAAGGCGTTCGGCGCGCAATATGCGACTTATGAAGCGGCGCCGGGATCGTTCATCAATCCCGAGCTGACGATGGGCGAGAATATCGCCGATCTCGCGGGACTCGAGGTCGCCTATGACGCCTATCAGCGCTCGCTCGGCGGCAAGCCCGCGCCGGTGATCGACGGGCTGACCGGCGACCAGCGATTTTTCCTCGCCTTTGCGCAGGCGTGGCGGACAAAGCAGCGCGAGGATGCGATCAAGCAGCAGGTCGCGAGCGATCCGCACAGCCCGGCGCGCTGGCGTATTATCGGGCCTGTGCGCAACGTCGATGCGTGGTACAAGGCGTTCAGCGTCGCCGCGGGTGCCAAATATTATCTGAAGCCCGAGGAACGCACCAAGATCTGGTAGTCCTGAGACCCCTTTCTCAGGATCGGGCGGGGGCGGCTTCGTGCCGTCCCCGTACCGCCATCGCGGTCAGCGACAAGGCAGCGCCAACAATGACGAACAAGGCGGGGAAGCCGCCGAGCACCGACATCATGCGGATGCCGTCGATGCCGCCGCCTGCGACGAGAACGATCGCGACCAGCCCGACAGTGACGCCCCACACCGCCTGCACCCACAGCGGCGCCTCGGGCGCGTCGGGCGTGATGCCACGGGTCGACAGCGCGCTCATCGCCGAGACATTGGCGTCGGCACCGGCGACATAAGACAGGAAGATCGCGAACAGCACGATCCCGGCTACGACGGGGCCGCCGCCGAGCGCGCTGAACAGCCGGAACAGCACCGGATCGGGGCCTTGCGCGGTCAGGACGGCATAAAGGCTGGCGCCGCTCTGTTGGTCGAACGCGATCGTCGCACCGGCAATGGCTGTCATCCACACCGCACCGAACAGCGATGGCAGGATAAGATTATAGAGGATGAAGGCGCGGACGCTGTACCCCACCGCAAGGCGGCCTAGGAAAAGCGCGGTGACGGGCGCCCAGGCGAACCAGTTCGCCCAGTTGAAGATCGTCCATTGCCGGTGCCAGCCGGTGTCGACGTCGAGGCCAAGGTTGCGCGGGACGAAGGTCTGGAAATAATCGACCACGCCGCGCAGCGACAGAGCGAGCATGTCGGCGGTCGGCCCCGCAATCAGAACAAAGGCGATGATCGCGAAGAACAGCCAGGTGTTGAGCACCGAAAGCCCCGCGATGCCCTTTTGCAACCCCGTCGCGGCGGAAATCAGGAAGCTCGCGACGATCGCTCCTGCAATCGCCCAGCGTAGCGGCGTGCCGCCGTCGAAGCCGCCGATCCCCTCGACCCCGCCCGCCAGCGCGAGCAGACCGGCGCCAAGCGACGCCGCCATGCCCGCGACCAGCGCATAAAGGCAGATGATGTCGATGCCGGTGCCAACCGGACCATGCGCGCGCTGGCCGATCAGCGGAACGAACAGCGACGACAGGCTGAAGGGTTCGCGGCGGTTATAATAGACGAGCGCGAACGCGAGGCCCGCAACGGTGTAGATGGCGTAAGGCGTCAGCGTCCAATGCAGGAACATCGTCGACATGGCGAAGGTCGCCGCGGCATCGCTGCCCGCCTCGAGCCCCAGCATCGCGGGCGGGTCGTTGAGATGGAACAGCGGCTCGGCGGCACCCCAGAAGAGGATGCCGGTGGCGATCGTGGTGCAGAGCGTCACCGCGAACCAGCGCCAGCGCGTCAATATCGGCTTCGCGTCCGCCCCGCCGATGATCCGCCCGCCGAGGGGTGAAACGGCAATGCCCGTCAGAAGGACGAGGAAACCGATCCCGGCCCACGCGAAGAGCGGCGAAAAGTTGCTCAATATCCAGTTATTGATCGCCGTCTCGGCCGCGACGACGGCGGCCCCCTGCCAGAGGCTGAGGATGACGGCGGCAAGAAGCACGGCGAGCGGCGTGAAAAACACCGGGCGATTGAGGGGATGCTTCGGAGATGCTGGCAAATGATCGGCCGATCGGACATGGTCAGAAGGGTCAGCATGACGTTTGCCCCGCTCGAGGTCAATTCGGGGCGGGAACGGCCCATCGGGCTAAGCGTTGGATCGGCAGATATGTGGATTTGAAGGAGAAGCTTCGATGACCAGGAATTTGATGGCGGCCACCGCCGCGCTTGCGCTGCTCGCCTCGGGTCAGGCGGCCGCCTTCCAGACGCCGGCCGATACGGCGGCGACGGCGAAACCGATGAAGGACGGCACCACGGCCGAAGAACGGTCGAACACCGCGCGGCTCAACGCCGAACAGGCCGCGCGCGCCAAGTCTGACAACACGGTCTATGCACAGGAAGTATCCGCGGCGCAGCAGCAGGTCGCGCACGACCAGCAAGTGTTCAGCGAGGAAACCGCCGTTTATGAGGCCGAGAAGGCGCGTGTCGCCGCGATGTCGGCCGAAGAGCGGATGAAATGGGAAGCCGACGCCGCTGCGTGCAAGGCCGGCGACAAGACCCGCTGCGCCGCGCCGGCGACAACGCCGCCGCGCTAAGCCGTCAATATTCGGCGGGCACCGGCGCCGCTGTGATGTCGGGGGGCGAGGCATCGCTCGCCGGCATGTCGGCGCGCGGGTCTTCCCCCGTCGCCGCTGCGGCAGGCTCAGGGTCGGGAAAGCGGCCTCCGTATCGATAATCATCGGCGGCATCGGTGAGGACCGGCGGGTCGACGTCGACCGCCCCCAGCTCGCGAAACGCGTCATCACGCATCATTTCGTCGCGATGCGCCCGCAGCCGTATCGCGACGCCGTAGCTGTCCGCGCAGTCGAGGCAAGGAGCAGCCCCGCTGCCTTGCGGCGCCAGCGAGTCGGGATTGGCGCTGAGGTGCGAATAGGATGCCGGCTCGCCGATTTCGCGGCCCAATCGCGTCCCGGCGGCCATTTCGCCTAGCAAAGCCCCGCCGGTGACGCCGGCGAGCAGGAGCGCCGACCAACGGAACAGGCGCGCGCCCGTGCGGCGACTCGCAGCGAAAGATAATTTCCTCGCCATCGGTCGATTTGGCCATGAACATGCGCCCGATGCAAGTCCGGCGCCATGATATTGCCCTGCGGCCGGCCATTCGTCGACGGATCGACGCACTTCGTCTGTCAATCGAGCGGCTGTCCGCCCCGATCGATCCAAAGGCGATTCTCATGACGTCCAGGGGGTATCACCCCTTTGCGGGATATCGGAAGACGGTCTCCCCGGTCCGCCAACCGGTATCCCGCATCCTTTTGAAGAGAGGACTCCCCCATGGCGAAATTTTCACTCCTGCTGGCAGCGTCGGTCGCGCTGGCCGGCTTTTCGGTTCCGGCCGCCGCCGAAGACGATGGCGAGCGGCACACCGCGGTCGTGCGTTATGACGACCTGAACCTGTCGAGCGCCGACGGCCGCGAGCGGCTGAACACCCGCGTCAAATTTGCCGTCCAGAAAGTGTGCGGCACCCGGCTGCATTACCGGCAGGGCCTTCGCGAACGGGCCGTGGCCAATCGCTGCGAGGATAGCGCGATGGCGGATGCCAACGTAAAGCTGGCCGGCCTGTTCAATGGCGACAGCGCCCGCCTGGCCGATCGCGGCCGGATTGTCGTTGCCGCCGCGCCCTGATTAACCCCACCGTATGTTTGTCCCGAAAGGCGGTCATGCCCCGGCGGCATGGCCGCTTTTTTCAGGCGTGCATGATCGCCTTTACATCGTGGAGATAGGTACGGCCGATGCGGTGGACGCCGCCTTCGCCCAGGTCGACGCTCCACGCGCCGTCGCCATGGTGCTTCAATCCCACGATGCCTTCGCGGCGGATCATTTTCGACCGGTGGATGCGCATGAACTGATCGGGGTTCATGCGCGCTTCCAGCGACTTGATCGTCTGATGGATTAGCCAGCTGCGGCCGCCGACATGCAGGCGCATATAATCGCGCTCGGCTTCGATCAGATCGACCTGTCCGGCATCGATGCGCAGCATCTCGCCGCGGTTCTGGACCCAGAATTCATTGATCCATCGGCTTTTTTGCGCCGGTGCACGCTCGGTCGCGCGCCATTCGCGCACGCGCGACAGGGCACGGGCGAGGCGGTCCGGCGACACGGGCTTGAGCAGATAGTCGACCGCGGCAACGTCGAACGCCGCCACCGCATATCGGTCGAAGGCGGTGACAAAGACGACCGCGGGCGGATTGTCGAGCCCCTCGATCGCGGCGGCAACCTCCAGCCCGTTGAGATCGGGCATCGCGATGTCGCACAGCACGAGATCGGGCGCGAGCGCATCGACCATGCGGAGCGCCGAGGCGCCGTCGCTCGCGGTACCGACGAGCGAGACGCCGTCCTGCTGCCCGGTCAATATCTGCAATCGTTCGATCGCCAGCGGTTCGTCGTCAACGATCAGAGTGCGAAGTGTCTGTAGCATTTCAGCATGCCTCCCGTGCCAGCGGCAACCAGAGCGATACGACAAAGCCGCCGCTGTCCGAAGGACCCCATTCACATCCCGCGGCGGGACCATAGCGGGTCAGCAGGCGTTCGCGGACATTGCCGAGGCCGAGGCCGGTTCCCGAGGCGGGGGCGGGAGCCTTCGGATCGATGTCGTTTTCGATGCGCAGTACCAGCAGGCCATATTCGGCGCTGGCGGTGAGGCGGACCGCGATCTTTCCCTTGCTGGGCGCGACGCCATATTTGATCGCATTCTCGATGATCGGTTGCAGGATCAGCACGGGAACGCAGGCGTTTTCCAGCTCTTTCGGCATGTCGACTTCGACCTGCAGGCGATCGGGGAAGCGGGTCTGCTCGATATCGAGATAGAGGCGCTGGAGCGCGATTTCCTCGTCGAGGCTGACGAGCTGTTCGGGATCGACCGCAAGGCTCGATCGCAGGAAGGACGACAGGTTCATGATCATCGTCTCGGCTTCGCTCTTCGATCCCTTGAGCACGAGGGTCGACAGCGAATTGAGCGTGTTGAACAGGAAGTGCGGATTGACCTGGTAATGCAGCGCGCGGAGCTGCGCGGTCTGCGCCTCCATACGGAAATGATTGGCGCGGCGCTCGAGCGCGCGCATCTCGTTCGCATAGCCGAACGCGACATAGAGCGCGGCCCAGACGGCGAAGAAGAAATACCAGCGGATCGAGCTGTCGAGGATCAGCATCGTTTCCCACGCGACCGAGTATTTCGACTGCATTTCCTCGACGATCTTCGCGCTGTCGGAGACCGGGAACCAATAATAGAAAACCAGCAGATTGACCGTCGCATAGATGATGACGAGCGGAACCGCGGCGCCGAAGGCCGCCGCCAGCCGGGCGCCGAAACTCTGGGGCTGGGCGCGCTGGAGCAGCTGATAGAGGACGAAAGTGCACAGGATACCGGCGACGACGACGATCGCGCGGCGGCCAGCGGACGGCCATTGCTCGGGCACGCCGGTCAACATCGCAAGCACCGATGTGATCAGGAAATAGATCGCCCACATCGCGATGATCGATCCGATCGCGACCCGGGGGTTCACGCGGGCGTCGGAGGCGCGCCAGTCGGGCGCCGCAGCCAACATTTTCGCGCGCTGATCGCGCAGCGCATCCTTGCGGTTCGAGATATTCATTATGCCTGCTTTAGCGCCAAATACCGATCGATGGCTAGCGGGCACCGGGCCGCCAGTCGAAGCCCTGCGCACCTTGGTCGAAAGCCGAAGGCCGGTCAGCCCGCCGGCTGCGGTAGCGCGCGGCGCCAGCCGCCGCGCCGGTAGATCGCCCACGCCATCGCCAGCGACGCGATCGACGAGAGCGGAAAGCTCCACCAGAGGATGTCGCTGCCGATCGCCGGATAACCGAAATAATAGATGCCAAGGCGGATCGGGAACATCGACAGGAACAGGATGACGAGTGGCGGCACGACCGAGCCGTTGGCGCGTAGCGTGCTGATCAGCACGATCGTCGTGCCGAAGGGCAGGAAGGTCCAGGTCGCGATCAACTGGATATTGCGCGACACTTCGATCGCCGGGCTTTCGTTGCCGAGAAAGAGCGCGAGCGCGGCGCGGTCGAAGAGCAGGAGCAGGCCGATCAGGACGCCGGTCATCGCAAGATTGATCGCGATGCCGCTGTTCGTGACGCTCGATACGCGGTCCCAGCGCCCCGCACCGATATTCTGCGCCGCCATCGAACTGACCGCGGCGCCGACCGCGAGCGCGGGCATCTGGATATAGTTCCACAGCTGAAGCGTTGCGCCATAAGCGGCGGCGGTAACGAGTCCCTCGCGGTTGACGAGCCCGACCATGACGAGCCCGGCGCCCGAGATGACGAGCATCTGCGCCCCCATCGGCAGCCCGCGGCCGATGATGAAACGCAGTTCGGACCATTTGGGAAGGAGATAGGACAGTTCATGCCCGCGCAGGCGCAGCACATGGTTCTTCGCATAGAACCAGCCGATCATGCCCGCGAGGCTGATCGTCCCCGCGACGGCGGTGGCCAGCGCGCTGCCCGCAATGCCGAGGCGCGGGAAGGGACCGAGGCCGAGGATCAGCACCGGATTGAAAATGATGTCGAGCACGACCGCGAGGATCATGAAGCGCAGCGGCGTCACCGCGTCGCCGGCGCCGCGCGAGGCCATCATCAGCGTCACGCTGAGCATGCTGGCGGGCACGGCGAGGAAGGTGACGCGCAGATAATCATGCGCGAGCGCAAAGGCCTCGGGCGGGGTTTCGAGCCAGCGCAAGATCTGGTCCGATGCGAACCAGCCGATAATCGCGATCACGACCGCGAAGATCAGCGCGAGGCCGATCACGCCGCCGGTCGCGCGGCGCGCGGCATCGATGTCGCCGCGCCCCATCGACTGGCCGATCAGCACCGTCGCCGCCATGCCGAAGCCGAAGAAGGCGCCGAACATCAGGAACATGATGATGTTCGCATTGGCGGTCGCGGCGAGCGCGCTTTCGCCGAGGAACTGCCCGACCCAGATCGCGTTCACCGACCCCGACAGCGTCTGGAGGACGTTTGAAGCGAGCGTCGGCAGCGCGAAGAGGATCAGCGTCTTGGTGATCGGCCCGTGGGTCAGGTCCATCCGCCCGTCGCGCGCGGTCTGGCGCGGCGGGATCGGCCCTGCGGCGGGGTCGGCCGCCGCGGCGACCGGGGTCGGCGTGACGGGCGCCTCTTCGCTCAACCCAGCCGGGCCAATGCGGCGGTCAGGCGGTCGGCCTCGGCTTCCTTGGCGGCGTGGTCGGCGCGCGCCTTTTCGACCGCTTCGGGCTTGGCGCGCTCGACGAACGATGGGTTGTTCAGGCGGCCGGCGAGGCCGTCGCGTTCCTTCGCCGCGGCGGCGAGCGCCCTGGTCAGCCGGTCACGTTCGGCGGCGATGTCGATGACGCCTTCCAAGGGAACGGTGATCGTCTCGCCCTCGACGACGAGCTGCGCCGATGCACCTGCGGGTGCGGGATCGAAGCTCACGCTCTCGAGGCGCGCGAGGCGGTCGAGCTGCGCCGCGAGCTTATGGGTACGGCCCTTGAGCGACGACGGGAAATGCGCGGTCAGGCGCGCGCCCGGCGGCAGGCCTAGTTCGGCCTTGGCGGTGCGCAGTTCGCTGACTAGCTTGATCAGCCAGTTGATATCGGCACTGGCGTCGGCATCGCTGGAGGCCGTCGGAGCAGGCCATTTCGCGGTGATCAACGGATAGTCCGCACGGTCGCCGAGGCCGGTCCACAGCTCTTCGGTGATGAAGGGCATGAAGGGGTGGAGCATGACGAGGATCTGGTCGAGCACCCAGCCGGCGACGGCCTTGGTCTCCTCGTCGATCGCGCCCTTGATGAGCTCCAGATACCAGTCGCAGAAGCGGTCCCACGCAAAGCTGTAGATCGCGTTCGCGGCCTCGTCGAAGCGGTACGCGGCGAAGGCGGTTTCCATCGCGGCGACGGTCGCGGCGACCTCGCCGATGATCCAGCGGTTGACCGGCAGCGTCGCGGCGGGCGCTTCGAAGCTGGTCGAGGCCGAAATGCCGTTGGCTTCGCAGAAGCGCGCGGCATTCCACAGCTTGGTCGCGAAATTGCGATAACCCGCGAGGCGCGCGTCATCCATCTTGATGTCGCGGCCCTGGCTTTCCATCGCCGACATGAAGAAGCGCAGCGCGTCGGCGCCGTACTGGTCGATCAGCCCGAGCGGATCGACGACATTGCCCTTCGACTTCGACATCTTCGCGCCATCGGGCGCGCGGACGAGGCCGTGGAGGTAGAGCGTCTTCCACGGCACGTCGCCCATGAATTCCATCCCCTGCATCGCCATGCGCGCATCCCAGAAGAAGAGGATGTCGAAGCCGGAGATGAGGACGTCGTTAGGGTAGTGGCGCTTCAGAAGCTCGGTGTTCTCGGGCCAGCCGAGGGTGGCGAAGGGCCACAGGGCGGAGGAGAACCAGGTGTCGAGGACGTCATTATCGCGCGTCAGAGCAACGTCCGCGCCGGCTTCGGCCTGCGCTTCTTCTTCGGTTTCGGCAACGAAGATACGGCCATCCTCGGCATACCATGCCGGAATCCGGTGACCCCACCACAGTTGGCGCGAGACGCACCAGGGCTGGATATTTTCCATCCAGTTGAAGAAGGTCTTTTCCCACGTCTTGGGGACGATGTTGATGCGCCCGTCGCGGACCGCCTGCATCGGCGGCTGCGCGAGCGTTTCGGCGTCGACATACCATTGATCGGTCAGCCAGGGCTCGATCACCACGCCGCCACGATCGCCGAACGGCGTCTGGATCGTGCGCGGCTCGGCGTCATGCTCGGCGCCGTCCTTGTCGACATGCGCGATGAGGAAGCCCGCTTCCTTCATCCGCGTCACGACCAGCTCGCGCGCGCCGTCCTTGCCGTCGCGCTTGAAGCGGTGGAGGCCGAGATATTCTTCCGGGATCAACCCATCGCTTGTCTGGATGACGTTCGCGTCGCCGTCGAGCATGTTGAGCATCTCGGCGGGCTTGAAGCCCGCGCGCTTGCCGACGTCGAAGTCGTTGAAATCATGCCCCGGGGTGATCTTCACCGCGCCCGAACCCAGCTCGGGGTCGGCATGTTCGTCGGGAACGATCTTGAAGCGGCGGCCGGTGATCGGCTGGAGAATATCCTTGCCGATGACGCTCTTGTAGCGCGCATCGTCGGGGTGCACCGCGACCGCCATGTCGGCGAGCATCGTTTCGGGGCGCGTCGTCGCGACCACGATATGGTCGCGCCCGTCGTCGAGCGTCACCCCGTCGGCGAGCGGATATTTGAAGTGCCAGAAGCCGCCTTGGATCTCGTGCGTCTCGACCTCGAGGTCCGAAATCGCGGTCTTGAGCTTCGGGTCCCAGTTCACCAGCCGCTTGTCGCGGTAGATCAGCCCCTTTTTGTGGAGGTCGACGAACACCTTAACCACCGCGGCGGTGAAATGCGGGTCCATCGTGAACTGCTCACGGCTCCAGTCCATCGAGCAGCCGAGGCGGCGGAGCTGGCCGGTGATCTGGCCGCCGCTTTCCGCCTTCCACTGCCAAACCTTGTCGATGAAATCTTCGCGGCTGTAATTGGTGCGCTTGTCCTGCCGCTCTTCCATCTGGCGTTCGACGACCATCTGCGTCGCGATGCCGGCATGGTCCATGCCGACGACCCAGAGGGCATCCTTGCCGCGCAGGCGTTCGTAGCGGACGAGCACGTCCTGCAACGTGTTGTCGAGCGCATGGCCGATGTGGAGCGCGCCGGTGACGTTTGGCGGCGGGTTGACGATCGTGAACGGCGTCGCGTCGGGACGCGCGGGGCGAAACAGCCCGCGGCTTTCCCACTCATGGGCCCATTTCGCCTCGATAGCGGCGGGATCGAACGTTTTTTCCATCGGCATAGCCGGGCGCCTTTGCCAGCCGGGGGGCGAGGCGGCAAGGGGGAACGAACCCGCTCCTCGTCATGCCGGACGCGAAGATCGTCGCCCCCGCGAAGGCGGGGGCCGTTTTCGGCCTTATCCCTCCGCGCTGCGTAGAAACTCCAGCGGCCCCCGCCTTCGCGGGGGCGACGTGGATAGGTTGACCTATTTCTTCAAATGGCTGCCCAGCCAGTTGAACACCGTCTGGTGCCACTGGACGCTGTTCGCGCCCTTCAGCACCCAATGATTCTCGTCGGGAAACACGAGCAGCTCCGACGGGATGTTCCGGCGCTGGAGCGCGGTGAAAGCCGCGAGGCCCTGGCTGTACGGGATGCGGAAATCCTTTTCGCTGGTGATCACCAGCATCGGGGTCTTCCACTTCGTCACATGATTGACGGGGTTCCATTTTTCGGGGTCGGTGCGTTCCCACCACGGCCCGCCATGATCCCATTCGTCGAACCACAATTCTTCGGTCTCGAACGCCATCGCGCGCAGATCGAAGACGCCGTCATGCTGGACGAGGCATTTGAAGCCGTCGGTCCACTGGCCGGCGATCCAGTTCATCATATACCCGCCATAGGAGGCGCCGAGCGCGCAGGCGTTGTTGAGGTCGAGCTGCGCATCCTGCTTGCCCGCGGCGGCGAGGCCGAGCTTCAGGTCTTCGAGCGGCTTGCCGCCCCAATCCTTGTTGATGCTGTCGGTGAAGGCCTGACCGTAACCCGTCGAGCCGTGGAAATCGACGGTGACGACGCCATAGCCCTGCTGTGCGAACACGCGCGGGTTCCAGCGCGTCGACCAGCTGTTGCCGAAGCTCGACTGCGGTCCGCCATGGACGATGAAGGCGACCGGCAGCTTCTGGACCGGGCTGACGGGCTTGACGATCATCCCCCACACCTTGTCGCCGTTCGCGCCGGCGAACTGGACGCGGTCGAGCTCGACCGGATCGAACTCGGCGAGGCGTGCGGCGTTGACCGCGGTGAGCTGCTTCACCTTGCCCTTGGCGTCGCGGACATAAAGATCGGTCGGCGCGAGCGCGCTGTTGCGCGAATAGAGGAGCGCCCCGCCGGGCAGCGGGGTGACATCGCCGATATTGCCGTCGAAGGCTTCGGCCGAGGCTTTCAGCTTCTCGACCTTGCCCGTCGCGGCGTCGACGCGGAACACCGGATGCTCGAGCGTGTCCTGCGCGGTGACATAAAGCGACTTGCCGTCGGGCGCCCAGACGATCGAGCCGACCGAGCGGTCCCAGGCATCGGTGAGCTTCTTCGTCTCGCCGCTTTCGAGGTTCCGCAGCATCAACACCTGCCGGTCGGCCTCATACCCCGGCCGCGCCATCGCGGCATAGGCGAGCCATTTGCCGTCGGGCGAGGGGGTGGGCAGGGTGTCGGTCGCCTGATTGTCCTGCGTCAGGTTCTTCGGCATCATCCGGCTGTCGACAAGCCAGCTATAGATATCGAGATTGGTCGACATCGGCTCGTTCCGGTCGGCCTTGCGCAGCGTGAAGAAGACCGTGCGGCTGTCGGCGCCCCACGCGAGTTCCTCACCGCCGCCGAAGGGCTTCGACGGGCTGTCGCCGATCAGGCCGGCGTCGACCGGGCGCGCGGCGCTCGCCTTGCCGCCTGCGAGGTTGAAGACGAACGGGCGGCTATACGTGCCCGGCGTTTCCCACTGGTCCCAGTGGCGGACGAAGCCCGCGCCATCCTTGTACAGACGGCCGGTGCCCGGGCCGGGAAGCGCGCCCTTGTCCTTGGCGTCGCAGCCGAAGTCTGTGCATTCTTTCGCAATGTCGCCCCACGCGAGCAGCTTCGCGCCGTCGGGCGAAATCTTGAAGCCCGAAACATCGGCCTTCGTATCGGTGACCTGCGTCGCCGCGGCGCCAGCTTTCGGATCGATGCGCCACACCTGATCCTTGCCCGAGGCGTTCGAGAGGAAATAGAGGATGCCGTCCTTGTCGAAGGCGGGGGCAGTCTCATTCTTCCCCGCGGTATCGGCGATCGCGACCGGCTTGGTATCCTTCGCATTACGGTCGACGAGCCACAGGCCGGTCGAACGCCTGTACGTCGCACCCTCGGTCTCGGTCATCTGGAACACGACCCAACGCCCGTCGGGTGAGGCGGTCGGCGCCGCGACGCGCTTCAAGGTCGCAAGGTCGACCTCGGTCATCGGCCGGGCGAAAGCGGGGGTGGAGAGAGCGGCGGCGAGCGCGATCGCGCTGGACAGGATGTGGTTTCGCATGAAAGCGGTTTAGCGATGCGCCGCGCGGGTTCAAGGACGAAGCGACCGCGCTCGCCTCGATTCCCCGCCGCCGCTGAAAATCGGGGCTTGGCGATAATAAATCAAACCTCTCTGGCGCCGCGGCGCCCGATGCGCCATCGGGCCGCCTGCAAGGAGATATCTGTGGCGAAGCCGGATTCGAATCGGATTTTTATACCGCTGCTGGCGGGCGCGAGCCTGCGCGACCGGGTGGTTGCCAGCGTGGGGGCGCTCGTCGGCATCAGCCTCGCCGGCCTGATCTGCGCCGCGATGTTCCCGGCCACGATGCCGTGGATCATCGCACCGATCGGCGCGTCGGCGGTGCTGCTGTTCGCGGTGCCCGCGAGCCCGCTTGCGCAGCCCTGGTCGATCGTCGGCGGCAACGTCATTTCCGGCATTTTCGGCGTGGTCGTGGCACAGGCGATCGGCGAGCCCGCCTTCGCGGCCGCGCTGGCCGTCTCGACCGCCATATTGGTGATGTCGCTCGCGCGCTGCCTGCATCCTCCGGGCGGCGCGGTCGCGCTCAGCGCGGTGCTCGGCTGGCAGAGCTTTTCGGGGCATGTCGCCGATTTCCTCGTGCCCGTGCTCATCAATTCGCTGATCCTCGTGGGTGTCGGCATGTTGTTCCACCGCTTTTCGGGGCACAGCTATCCGCACCGCGCACGGCCCGTCGACGGGAAGGCGGTTCCGCAAGAGCCGGTCGGGCTGTTGATGGACGACATCGACGGGGCGCTTGCCGATCTGGGCGAGACATTCGATATCAGCCGCGAGGATCTCGCGCTGCTGCTTACGCGCGCCGAGGCGCATGCCGCGGAGCGCGTCGCCAAGGCGCAGCTTGCCCTGGCGGGCAGCAAGCTTGCGGCGGAAAAAACGAAAAAGAGGAAGCGCGAAAAGGTCGGTTCCTAACGGACGATCGCGCCGCCCTTCATCACATGGTCGATCTTTTCGAGCACGGTGATGTCGGCGAGCGGATCGGCCTTCACCGCGACGAAATCGGCATAGCGGCCGGGCAAAATCGCGCCGACGTCGCCGCGCCCCATTTCGATTGCGGCGCGCCCTGTGGCGGACTGGATCGCCTGCATCGGCGTCATTCCATATTTGACCATGTTCGCGAATTGCCGGGCGTTGAGCCCGTGTGGATAGACGCCGGCGTCGGTGGCGTAGCCAATGTTGACGCCCAGCTCGACCGCGCGGCGGAAGGCGGTGCGCTGCGCATCGGTCGTTTCGCGGTTCTTGCGCAGATATTCCTCCGGCCAGCCTTCCTTGGTGCCGACCTCGTCGATGTAAGTGCCGTTATAGATGTCCATCGCGAGCCAGGTGCCGTGCTTTTTCGCAAGCCGCAGCGTCGCCTCGTCGGCGAGGCTCGCATGCTCGATACTGTCGACCCCCGCGTTGATCGCGTTCTGGATGCCGATCGCACCATGCGCGTGCGCGGTGACCTTCTTGCCGCGGGCATGCGCGACCTTCACGATCGCGCGCAGCTGGTCGACCGTCAGTTCGGGCGCACCCGGTTCGGTGCCGATCGCGAGCACCGCGCCGGTCGCGATGGTCTTGATGAAGTCGGCGCCATGATCGAGCAGGTACGTCGTCTTCGCCGCGGCTTCCTCGGGCGTCGCCGCGACGCCGAGGCGCATGTCGGGTGGTAGCTCTTCGTTCGGAACCACGCCGTTCAGCTCGCCGCCGCCTTTCGGAATGGTGAGATAGGCGCCCGCGACCCACATGCGCGGTCGCGGCACGTCGCCGCGCTCGATCGCATTGCGCAGCGTCACGTCGGTCAGGCCGCGATAGGTGCCGACGTCGCGCACGCTGGTGAAGCCCGCTTCGAGCGTCACGCGCGAATTGCGCGCGCCGACGAGCGCGGTTTCGGCGGGCGACGCCTTCATCGGCGCGGCAAGGTCGGCGCTCTGGCCGAGGTCGGCGAGGTGGGTGTGAAGGTCGATCAGGCCGGGAAGGACGGTGAAGCCCGACCAGTCGACGATCTTTGCGCCGTCGGGCGCCTTTCCGCACGCGGCGACGGCCTTGATACGCTCGGCCTCGACGGTGATGCACTGGCGGGTACGGACCTCGTTCGTGACGCCGTCGATCAGCCGCCCCGTTTCGATATAAAGCGTTTCGGCCGAAGCGGGCGCCGCGGCGAGCGCCGCCGCCAGCGCTGCGATCAGCCGGCCGTGCCGAACGCGTCGCACTGGCGCGGGTCCCCCGATTGCAGCCCGCGGCGCAGCCAGCTCATGCGCTGCTCGCTGGTGCCATGGGTAAAGCTTTCGGGCACCGGCCGCTGCCCCGCCGAGCGCATCAGCGTGTCGTCGCCGATGGCGTTGGCGGCGCGCATCGCCTCTTCCATATCGCCCGGCTCCATCACCGGCTGGCCGGCGCTGGTCTTCGCGCGGGCGGCCCAGACGCCGGCGTAGCAATCGGCCTGCAACTCCATGCGGACTTGCAGCGCATTGCCCTCGGCCTGCGAGGCGCGCTGTTGCGCGCGGCGGACCTGATCCGAAATGCCGCTGATCGTCTGGATATGATGGCCGACCTCGTGCGCGATCACATAGGCTTGTGCCGCGTCGCCCGCCGCACCGAACTTCTGTTCGAGCTCGCGGAAGAAGCTGGTGTCGAGATAAACGCCCTGATCGGCAGGGCAGTAGAAGGGTCCCATCGCCGATTGGGCGGCGCCGCAGCCCGACCGATTGGATTCGGTGAAGAAATTGAGCGTCGGTTTGCGATAGCCGCTGATCAGCCCCTCCCACACCGTGTGCGTCGACCCGAACACGTTGCAGGCGAAGCGTTCGCTTTGCGTATCGCAGGCGACATTGGCGCCGCCACGGCTGTCCACGGCCGGATCGGCGGTGCCGCCGCCGCCGCTGAGCATATTGGCGCCGGGGCCGAGCAGGAAAAAGGCGGCCGCACCGATCAGCAGGATCGTGCCGCAACCCATCTTGCGCCCCAGCAGCATCGGAAGAAATCCGATGAGAAGCCCGCCGAGACCGCCGCCTCCGCCCCCGCCGAAACCGCCGCCGCTGCCTCGGCCAAGATCGCGAATGTCGTCGCCGGGATCATAGTCGTCGAGGCGCATGGGGCTTCTCCACCGGTAAATGGTCGTCTCGGCGCAAGTGTTACAGCAGCGTCGGGCAATTGGAAGGGGCTTCGCATATAATCGAGCCATTGCAATAGGCTGTGTTGCGGTGCACAAATCTCGCGCCCGCCAAACAAGGATCCCCGAGTCCATGCCACGCCGTGCCGCCTGCGCCGCGCTTCCGCTTCCCGACCTCGTCGTGCTCGTTCTGCAGGGCGGCGGTGCGCTCGGCGCGTTTCAGGCGGGGGTGTATGAGGCGCTGATCGAACTTGGCATCGAACTCGACTGGGTGGCGGGGATTTCGATCGGTGCGGTCAATGCCGCGATCATCGCCGGAAACGAACGCGATCAGGCCGTCGGCAAGATGCGCGAATTCTGGGAAGGCGTGTCGTCGGCGCTGCCCTCGCTACCGACGGTCGACAACGACTGGGCGCGCGAGTGGACGCATATGGCGGCGGCGGGGCCGGCGGCGGCGGTCGGCGGCCCCGGCTTCTTTACTCCGCGCTTCCCGCCGCCCGCCTTTGCCGCGCGGCAGACGCCCGAAGCTGTCAGTTTCTACGATACCGCCCCGCTGGTCGCCACGCTCGACCGGCTGGTCGACTGGGACCGGGTGAACAATGGTAAGGTCCGGCTCTCGGTCGGCGCGGTTGCGGTCGAGACGGGCAATTTCCGCTATTTCGATACGAAAGTCGAAACGCTCGATGCGCGGCATATCCTCGCCTCGGGCGCGCTGCCGCCCGGCCTGCCGCCGGTCGAGATCGACGGAACATGGTATTGGGACGGCGGACTCGTGTCGAACACGCCGCTCGAACATGTCGTCGAGGCGGCGAACGAGGACATGCTGGTGTTCCAGGTCGACCTGTTCCCCGCGCGCGGCGATCGCCCGCACGACATGGAGGAAGCCTGGTCGCGCGAAAAGGACATCCGCTTTTCCAGCCGCACGCGCCGCATTTCGGACGGGCTTGTCCGTCGGCGCAAGGAACACCGGCTGATCGATCGGATGCTGCAGAAACTGCCGCCCGAGTTCGCCGACCTGTCGGAGGTCAAGGCGGTCCGCAAGATGGTCGACTGCAAGGCGCTCAACGTCGTCCAGCTGATCCACGAACCGCCGTCATGGCAGACCGGCGCGCGCGACTTTGAATTTTCGCGCTCGACGATGGAGGTCAATTGGGCGCTCGGCCGCGATGCCGTCGAGGCCGCGATGAAGGACGGCCATCTGCTCGCCGACAGCATCGCCGAAGGGCGGTCGGACAGTTTCGCGGTGCAATCGAACGCATTGCGACCAAAGGCCGAGCCCGACGTTTCTTAGGGTTCGGGCCCTTACTCTCTCCACCGAAAGGACTATCTTATGCGCCTCACAGGAAAGACCGCCCTCGTCACCGGATCGACGTCCGGGATCGGACTCGGGATTGCGAAGGCATTCGCAGCCGAAGGCGCGAACATCATCATCAACGGCTTTGGCGATGCCGACGCGGTCGAAACCGAACGCAAAGGGCTGGAAGCGATCAGCGGCGGGAAGGCCGCCTATGACGGTGCCGACCTGACGAAGCCCGAGCAGATCGAGGCGATGTTCCAGCGTGCCGAAAAGGATTTCGGCGGCGTCGATATTCTCGTCAACAATGCCGGCATGCAGTTCGTCGCGCCGGTCGAGGATTTTCCGGTCGAGAAATGGGACATGATCATCGCGCTCAATCTGACCGCGGCCTTCCACACGATCCGCCACGCCGTACCCGGCATGCGCAAGAAAAAATGGGGACGCATCATCGCCACGGCATCGGCGCACTCGCTCGTCGCCTCGCCATTCAAATCGGCCTATGTCACGGCCAAGCACGGGCTTGCGGGCCTCACCAAGACGGTCGCGCTCGAAGTCGCCGACGCGGGCATCACCGTAAATTGCATCAGCCCCGGCTATGTCTGGACTCCGCTCGTCGAAAACCAGATTCCCGACACGATGAAGGCGCGCGGCATGACGCGCGAACAGGTGATCAACGACGTGCTGCTGGCGGGCCAGCCGACCAAGCAGTTCGTCACCGTCGAGCAGGTCGCGGCGATCGCATCCTTCCTGACCCGCGACGAGGCGGCCAACATCACCGGCGCGAACCTCAGCGTCGATGGCGGCTGGACGGCGGCCTGATCGGCTGCACCCTTGAGCTATTTCCTTCGCCCTCCTAAGGTTAACGCAACCGGACCGGGGAGTGACGGAGAATGAGGGGTCGTACCAATTTGATTTTAGCCCTGATGATGGGCTTGACTGTCAGCGCCTGTCGAACGGTGCCGCCAGTGCCGCCGTCCGCCGCCGATGCTCCGGCGGAGACGGGCACGTGGCGCGGCACCGCGACAACCCAGGACAAGGAACGCATTCGCGGCTGGTACAGCAGCTGGCAGGCGGCACTGGCCGACGCCCGCGCGAAAGGCTTTGGCGCCGACATCGACCGCGAAGGCGTTCTGCTGCAACCGATGGCGGCCTTGCCCAACCCGCATCTGCCCGCGGGCGATTACCGGTGCCGGACGGTCAAGGTCGGGGCGCAGGGGCGCCGCGATCTCGCCTATATCGGCTATGGCTGGTTCCGGTGCCGCGTCGCGCCCGAACAAGGATTGTCGAGCCTGACCAAGATTTCGGGGTCGCAGCGGCCCGTCGGCCTGATCTTTCCCGACAATCTGAAGCGCCAGATTTTTCTCGGCACGCTCGAACTCGGCGACGAGAAGATGGCGGTCAATTACGGCAGCGACCGGATGCGCGACATGGCGGGACTGATCGAGCGGATCGGCGACAATCGCTGGCGGCTCGTGCTGCCCGCACCGGCCTATGAATCCTTGCTCGACGTGATCGAACTGGTCCCGGCGGGCTGATAAGAACAACAAGGGAATTAGCATGCGAATTTTGTGGATGAGCGCCGCGGCGCTGGCTTTGGCTGCGCCCGCGACGGCGCAGACGCTCGGCGGCGAGGTCGAAAAGCAAATGCCGTCGTTGATGGCGATCTACAAGGATTTGCACGCCAACCCCGAACTCAGCTTCATGGAAGTCCGCTCGGCGGGCATTCTCGCCGCCGAGGCACGCAAGCTGGGCTTCAAGGTCACCGAAAAGGTCGGCGGCACCGGCATCGTCGCGGTGATGGAAAATGGCCCGGGGCCGGTCGTGCTGGTGCGCGCCGACATGGACGGCCTGCCGGTCACCGAACAGACGGGGCTGCCCGGCGCGTCGAAGATACGCGTGACCACGAAGGAAGGCGTCGAAACCGGCGTGATGCACGCGTGCGGCCACGATACGCATATGACCGCGTGGGTCGGCGTCGCGCGGCTGATGGCGGCGAACAAGGCGAAATGGTCGGGCACGCTGGTGATGATCGGCCAGCCCGCCGAGGAACGCGGCGCGGGCGCGCGGATGATGCTCGCCGACGGGCTCTACACGCGCTTTCCCAAGCCGCAATATGCACTGGCGTTTCACGACGCGGCGCAGTTTCCGGCGGGCAAGATCGGTTATACGCCGGGCTATGCGCTCGCCAATGTCGACAGTGTCGACATCACGGTGAAGGGCGTTGGCGGTCACGGCGCCTATCCGCAGACGACCAAGGATCCGATCGTGCTCGCGAGCCGTATCGTCGGCGCTTTGCAGACGCTGGTCTCGCGCGAGATCAGCCCGCTCGACAGCGCGGTGGTGACCGTCGGCAGTTTCCATGCCGGGGCGAAGCATAATATCATTTCGGACGAGGCGAAGCTGCAGCTTACCGTTCGCAGCTATAGCGACGAAGTGCGCGATCACCTGCTCGACGGCATCGCGCGCATCGCGAAGGGCGAAGCGATCGCCGCAGGCATGCCCGACGACAAGATGCCGGTCGTGAGCGTCGACAAGAATGAATATACGCCCTCGACCTATAACACCCCCGAATTCACCGAGGAGATGGCGGCGTATCTGAAGACCAGCTTCGGAAGCGATCGTGTCGTGCAGATGCCGCCGGTGATGGGCGGCGAGGATTTCAGCCGCTTCTGGCGCGAGGACAAGAGCATCAAGAGCCTGATCGTCTGGGTCGGCGGGGTGCCGCAGGCCGAATATGACGCGGCGAAGAAGGAAGGGCGGACCTTGCCCAGCCTGCACTCGCCGTTCTGGGCGCCCGACGCCCCCGCGGTCATCTCGACCGCGACCGAGGCGCTGACCGCGATGACGATGAAGCTGATGGCGAAGAAGTAGGAGGCGCGGAACCCGGCGGGAGGCACCAACCCCGCATCCACTTGGCCGCGCCGCCGTTCTCCAAATAAATTGGGATGGACCTGCTCGCGAGGCTGTGGTGAGCAAAGGACATGTCGTTCAATGAACCTGCTCCCGGCTTGTCCGCATGCCTCACTGACCGGGAAATGGAAATTCTGCGCCTGTTGGTCGCCGGACATACGGTAAAGACCATCGCAGCGCGTCTGGGCCGTTCGGAAACGTCGATTAACGAGCGTTTGCGCTCTGCCCGCCGTAAGACGGGGGTCGGCAGCAGCCGCGAATTGGCGCGCCTTCTGGACCTCCAAAAAACTTGTGACGAAAATATCGATCTTTCGAGACAGCGCTCCGCCGTGGAGGATTTGGGGCACGCCGCAACCGTCGGGGTTCGCGGTTCGAAAGGAATGATCGTCATGCTCATTGCAATACCCATGGCTGCCGTTGGATTAATGGTCGCAGCCGCCCCCTCGGCCGATCAGGCCGGGACACCGGACGCCGTTTACAGCGCCGCACCCAAGCAGCTGCCGCTGGTCGGAAGCTGGTCGCTGGACGCATCGCAGATGCCGGAAAAGGAACGCCCGCAACGGGTCACGATGACGTTCCAACCATCGCACGACGGCAAATGGACGACGCGTGTGGAAGTCGTCGCGCCGGACGGCTCCAGCCGGCATTCAGAATCGACCGCCGCTCTTGACGGCGTTCCCGTACCGATCACCGGCAATATGGATTTCATCGACAGCGTTGCCCTGCGTCAGCCGGCGCCGGACACATTGGTGATGACACTGGGAAAGGCCGGCACGCGGGTATCGACGCGCGTCTATACCGTTGCCAAGGATCTGAAATCCATGACCGAAACGATTGTTTGGTCCAGCGACAACCGGCAAAAATTGGAAACGACGCTTTTCAACCGCATTGATTGATCGCGGCTTGGCTTCCACCGCCGGCGCCCCGCGGCGCTAGCAAGTGAAACCGTCCGAGGTCAGGTTTGCCCGGGTCATGCCTGTGGTGGCCACGAGACCCCGGCGCCGTACGCGCACCAGCAACGCCCCTCCCAACCTTCGGCCCCTGGACTTGCCGCCGGGGGCCGCCTTGTCTTTTTCGCGACGTTGGAACGAACCGCTGCGACCATCATCATTCCTTGAAGGTGGTGAAGCTGCCGCCGCGACCGGCGCCTTCGGTAAAGCGTGTCGCGCCCGCCGCAGCACCTTCGCGGAGCGGAGCAACCCCGGCGTGCGCTTCGTGCGCAAGCGCGCCTTCGATGTCGAAATCCCATTGGTGATACGCACTCATCCGGTCGCTGTTCATGCAGATCTGCGGGAAGGCGGCGATCTGTTTCGCAAGTTCGATCGCGGTAACGAGAGCCTCGCCATCGGCAACTACGCGATCGGCAAGGCCGATGCGCTGCGCTTCGGCGGCGGCGACAGGGCGCCCGGTCAGGATCATGTCGAGCGCGCGCCCCTGGCCGACGATGCGTGGCAGGCGAACGGTGCCGCCGTCGATCAGTGGCACGCCCCAGCGGCGGCAATAGACGCCGAATATCGCGCTGGCGGCGGCGACGCGCAGGTCGCACCAGAGCGCGAGTTCCAGCCCGCCGGCGACGGCGTGGCCTTCGACCGCGGCGATCACCGGCTTTTCGAGCAGCATGCGTGTCGGCCCCATCGGGCCGGGGCCGTCGGGGTCGTAGCGCGACGTCCCGACCGCATTGAGGTCGAAGCCCGCGCAGAAATGCCCCTCGCTGCCCGTGAGGATCGCAACCCGCGCGTCATTGTCGGCGGCGAAGGCCGAAAAGGCATTGCGCAGGGCAATCGCCGTATCGGGATCGACCGCGTTGCGGCGCGCGGGACGGTCGATGGTGACGATCGTGACGGGGCCATCCTTATCGACAAGCACGCTCATTCGAACCCTCCTCCTGCGTTGCTAGCAGCGTGGCGGGCGGCGAGGGGACTTGCAAGCGGCGTAGCGGCACCCTAAATGAAGGAAATGCGGGCCGGGCCCCTCTGGCGTCGGCGGGATATTTCCCGCCACGTGATGTCGGACCGCATCGGGTGACTCCGATGCTTTGGCCCTATCTCCCCCCTGTTTCCGGGGTCCCGGCATCGGCGTCACCTGCTTGATTTCTCAATCAGGAGGCCCTGTATGACTTTGAATCCCAATCTTTATCGCCTGACCGTGCTGCATCGCCAGCTCGACGATGCCGAACGCCGCGAGGTGCGCCGGCGCGGCGCCGATCCGTTCCGCCTGCTGCGCCTGAAAACGCTCAAGCTCGCGGTAAAGAAGCGGCTTGCAGCTTTGACGCAGCATCCGGCGCTACGCCCGGCGTTCGCCCACTAACCCACCATAATTGACGATCGAGCACGCTGCCGAAAGGCGGCGCGCTCGGCATATCCAGGGAAAATACCATGGAATTTCTGTTTGCCGACTGGCTGGGCACTCCGGCCTGGTTCTGGCTGTCCTTCATCGCGCTCGTCATCGCGCTCACCGCCTTCGACCTTGGCATCCTCAACAAGGAAAACAAGGAGATGGGGATTGGTGAGAGCCTGAAGCTCTCGGCGCTCTACATTGGCATCGCGACCGCGTTCGGCGCGTGGGTGTGGGCCGCGAAGGGCGGCGAGGCCGGCCTGCAATATTACACCGGCTTCTTCATCGAGAAGGCGTTGTCGATCGACAATATCTTCGTCATCTCGCTGATCTTCACGACCTTCGCGATCCCGCCGCGCTACCAGTATCGCGCGCTCCTTTGGGGCATCGTCGCGGTGATCGTGCTGCGCGGCATCATGATCGCGGGCGGCGCGGCGCTGGTCACCGAATATGGCTGGCTGCTCTATATCTTCGCCGCGTTCCTGGTGTTCACGGGCGTGAAGATGCTGTTCGCGAGCGAAAAGCCGATGGATGTGAAGGGCAATCCGGTCGTCAAATGGCTGTCGCGCCGGATGCCGATCACCGACGAACTGCACGGCGAGAAATTCTTCGTGCGCGTTCCCGATACGAAGACCGGCAAGATCGTGCTCGCCGCGACGCCGCTCTTCCTCGCGCTCGTGGTGATCAACCTCGCCGACCTCGTGTTCGCGGTCGACAGCGTGCCGGCGATCTTCGCGATCACCACCGACACCTTCATCGTCTACACATCGAACATCATGGCGATTCTGGGCCTGCGCGCGCTCTATTTCGCGCTGTCGGCGATGGTGCACCGTTTCCATTACCTCAAATATGCGCTGGCACTGGTGCTCATCTTCATCGGATCGAAGATCTTCGTCGCCGATTTCGTGCTGGACGGCGCGAAGTTCCCGCCGCTGATCAGCCTGGGCGTGACCGTCGCATTGATCGCGGGCGGCATAATCTGGTCGCTGGTCAAAACGCGCGAGGAAGAAGCGGCGCTGCCGCAATAAAAATGTCCGCCGGAAGCGCAAGGGCTTCCGACGGACAGGCTTTCCTCCCCAGGAAAGCTCGGTAGGCGCGGGGCGGGTCGCTGGCCCCGCGCCAAGATGGGCGACGCGGGGGTTGCAACGGGCCCCCGCGTCTAACTCGTTTACGCGGCGAACTGGTTCATCGTGTTGTCCTTGCCCGCGGCTTTGAGGGCCGCTTCGCCGGCGAAATATTCCTTGTGGTCGTCGCCGATGTCGCTTCCGCTCATATTCTGATGCTTCACGCAGGCGATGCCCTGGCGGATCTCGGCGCGCTGGACGCCCTTGACGTAACCCAGCATCGCTTCCTCGCCGAAATATTCCTTGGCGAGATTGTCGGTCGACAGCGCCGCGGTGTGATAGGTCGGCAGCGTGATCAGGTGGTGGAAGATGCCCGCCCGCTTCGCCGAATCGCGCTGGAAGGTGCGGATGCGGTTGTCGGCTTCGTCGCCGAGCGGGGTGCCGTCATAATCGACGCTCATCAGCTTGGCGCGGTCATAGGCGCTGACGTCCTTGCCGTCCTTTTCCCACGCGTCGAACACCTGCTGGCGGAAGTTCAGCGTCCAGTTGAAGCTCGGCGAATTATTGTACGCAAGCTTCGCGTTGGGGACGACTTCGCGGATGCGGTCGACCATGCCGGCGATCTGTTCGATGTGCGGCTTTTCGGTTTCGATCCACAGCAGGTCGGCGCCGTTCTGCAGGCTCGCGATGCAATCCATCACGCAGCGGTCCTCGCCGGTTCCCGAGCGGAACTGATAGAGATTCGAGGGCAGGCGCTTCGGGCGCACCAGCTTGCCGTCGCGGTTGATCAGGACGTCGCCGGGGTTGCCCGCGCCTTCGACCTCTTCGCAATCGAGGAAGCTGTTATACTGATCGCCGAGGTCGCCGGGTTCCTTCGTGAAGGCGATCTGCTTGGTGAGGCCCGCGCCGAGGCTGTCGGTGCGCGTGACGATGATACCATCCTCGACACCGAGTTCCATGAAAGCGTAACGGCAGGCGCGGATCTTCGCGATAAAATCCTCGTGCGGCACGGTGACCTTGCCGTCCTGGTGGCCGCACTGCTTTTCGTCCGAGACCTGATTTTCGATCTGGAGCGCGCAGGCGCCGGCTTCGATCATCTTCTTGGCGAGCAAGTACGTCGCCTCGGCGTTGCCGAAGCCCGCGTCGATGTCGGCGATGATCGGCACGACGTGCGTTTCATGGTTGTCGATCGCCGCCTGGACCTGCTTGGCCTTCAATTCGTCGCCCTCGGCGCGTGCAGCGTCGAGTTCGCGGAACAGGCCGCCGAGTTCACGGGCGTCGGCCTGGCGGAGGAAGGTGTAGATTTCCTCGATCAGCGCCGGGACGCTGGTCTTTTCGTGCATCGACTGGTCGGGCAGCGGACCGAATTCGCTGCGCAGCGCCGCGATCATCCAGCCCGAGAGATAGATGTAGCGGCCCTTGACGGTGCCGAAATGCTTCTTGATCGAGATCATCTTCTGCTGCGCGATGAACCCGTGCCAGCAGCCCAAGGACTGGGTGTAGTTCGCAGGATCGGCGTCATAGGCGGCCATGTCGGCGCGCATGATGCGCGCGGTATAGCGGGCGACGTCGAGGCCGGTCTTGAACTTGTTCTGGGCGCGCATGCGGGCGATGCTTTCGCCGCTGATGCCGTCCCACGTGCCGTCGTAGTCGCGGATGAGGCGGCCTGCCTGCGCCATGTCTTCCTGATAACCCATCGTCTTATCCTTGTGTGGAGGTGATGGGTGGAAGGTGGCGAAACTGCCGCCGAAAGTGAAAAGCTTTGTCAATAATATTTGTGAAATATGGCTGATAGGTGTAAATTAGCATGTAAATTAGTAAAGAAAGTTACAGGCGATGGCAGAGCGGCGGGTGTTTGCGGGACCGGCGGTGCGCAAGGTGCGGCGCGAGGCGGCGATGACGCAGGCGGCGATGGCGGAGGCGCTCGATATTTCGCCAAGCTACCTCAACCTGATAGAGCATGGCCAGCGCCCGCTGAGCGCCACGGTCATCGTCAAGCTCGCCGAACGCTTCGGTTTCGACGCCGCGAAGCTCGGCGCGGAGGATTTGCCGGGCGGACTGGCGGGCCTGCGGCGGCGGCTCGCCGACCCGCGCTTCGCCGATCTCGGGATTGGGACGCATGAGGTCGAGGAGTGGCTTCAGACCGCGCCCGCCACCGCAGCTGCCTTTGCGCGATTGTTCGATGCGGCACCCGAAGCGCGCGGAGAAGCACAGGAAGAGGCACCCGAAGTCGCCGCGGTGCGCCGCGCGATCGAGAAATGGCGCAACCATTTCCCCGATCTCGACGCGCGCGCCGAGGAACTGGCCGACGAGTTGCGGCTCGCGGGCGGCGATCTGTACGGGACGATTTCCGAGCGTTTGCGCACGCGGCACCAGCTAGGTATTCGCATCTTGCCGAGCGACGTGATGCCCGACCGGCTGCGCTGGCTCGACTGGCACGCGCGGCAATTGATGCTGAACGAGCTGCTGCGCCCCGCGTCGCGCACCTTCCAGGCGGCAGCGACGCTGGCGCAGATCGAGGCGAAGGCCGAGATCGATGCGCTCGTCGCGGGCGCGGAGTTTGCCGAGAGTGCGGCGGCGCGACTGTTCGAACGTCACCTGATCCACTATTTCGCCGCGGCGCTGATGATGCCCTACAGCCGTTTCCTGCGCGCGTGCGACGCGACGGGCTATGATCTGTTGCTGCTCCAGCGGCGCTTTGGTGCGGGCTATGAGCAGGTCGCGCACCGGCTGACGACGCTCCAGCGCGTCGGTGCGCGCGGGCTGCCCTTCTTCATGCTGCGCATCGACCGCGCGGGGCAGGGGAGCAAGCGCTATGCCGGGGCGAGTCAATCACCGCTGGTCGACGGCGACGCGCGCTGCCCCTTGTGGGGCATACACGAAGCCTTCGCGCGGCCGGGCGAGGTGGTTGCCGATCTGGTCGAACTCGAAGACGGCTCGCGCTGGTTCACCCAATCGCGTTCGGTCGCCGCGCCCGGCGCGACCGGAAGCGGCACGCCGGCGCGTTTCGCCGTCTGCGTCGGGGTCGATGCCAAGGTCGCGGCACCGCTGATCGCGGCGCGCGGGATCGACTTGATGCGTGAGCGAGCGACGCCGATCGGGCTCGGCTGCCGCCGCTGCACGCGCACCGGCTGCGTCCAGCGGTCGATGCCGCCGCTCGGTCGCCCCTTGCGCTTTCGCGAAGGCGAACGCGGGGTAAGCGCGTTCGATTTCGCGGGCGATTGACCGCAAATCGCCGATGCGCGGCTTAAATTGACACGCGCCGTGCCGTATTGGGAACGTGGCGCGGCGATCGGCCGCGACGGGACCAAAAAATGCTTGTTCGAATAAGACCAGAAGACGTCGAGATCGGCATGTTCATCCATGCCTTTGAAGGGTCGTGGTTCGATCACCCGTTCTGGCGCCGCTATTTTCAGGTCGAGACCCAAGACCAGCTGCAGCGAATCCGCCATTCAGGCATCGATGGCATCGTCATCGACGAGGGGCGCGGCCTTGGCGCGCCCGAAGATCTGCAAGAGACCGAAGCCGTAGAAAAGCCGCAGGGCAAGCGTCCATCGGCATCCGAACGATCGGGCGACGAGGCCATTTCGCTCCGGCCAGCCGCCACTTTTGCGCCGCCGCCGTCGCCAGCGCGCGACACGCCCCGCCGCCGCCGCGGCTATGCGGGCGAGTGCCGCCGCGCCAAGCGGGCGATCGAGCGGACGCGCGACGCGGTCGCGGACATGTTCGACGCTGCGCGGCTGGGCCGGGCGGTCGAGGTTCGCCGGATGGTCAAGCTCGCCAGCGCGATCGGCGCCTCGATCGAACGCGATTCCAAGGCGCTGATCAACCTCGTGCGGCTGAAGGAGAAGGACGAATATACCTATCTTCATTCGGTCGCGGTCTGCGCGCTGATGATCAACTTCGCCCGCCACATGGGGCTCGAACCGCAGGAGGTCGAGGATCTGGGTGTCGCGGGATTACTGCATGACGTTGGCAAGGTCGCGGTGTCCGACGCGATACTGAACAAGCCCGGCGCACTGTCGGAAATCGAAATGCGGTCGGTGCGGAGCCATCCGGTCGCCGGTCATCGCCTGCTCGCAAGCTCGCCTGGCGCCCCCGACCTGGCGCTCGAACTCTGCCTGCGACACCATGAAAAGATCGACGGGACGGGTTATCCGGGCGGGCTGAAGGGCGATGAGTTGTCGCTCGCTGCGCGCATGGGGGCGATTTGCGATGTCTATGACGCGGTGACGTCGAACCGCCCGTACAAGGACGCATGGACGCCGTGCGAGGCGCTGACCAGGATGCAGAAATGGGCGGGGCATTTCGATCCCGTGCTGCTCGACCGCTTCGCCGACAGCTTGGGCATATTTCCGGTTGGGACATTGGTCCGGCTGTCGACCGGTGAACTCGGGGTTGTCGTCGGAAGCGGCGGCGATGCGGACGAAGATGTCGTCGTGCGCGTCTTTTTCGACTGCGAGACGCTGTCCGAGATCGAACCCATCGACCGCGCGATCGCGCCGGCCGCCGAACACCCGCGGATCATCAGCCGTGACAGCTCGAGCTTCTGGCGCTTTCAGGATTGGGATGTGCTGCGCGTTCGCATCCTTGCATCGAGCACGGCGTCGGCGGCCGTGCCGGATCCCGACCATCCGATCGGCCCGCGTGGCGCCGCGCGGTAAGCACGTCCAACTGCCTCATCCGCGGCCGCCCGCCCGCTGCGCGCGCATCCTTTCGGGGGGAGGATCGTTGATCCTGCTCCTAGCCAAAAGGACCAGCGCTTGAAACTTTCCCCGTTTTTGCCGTGCCTCCTCCTGATCGCCGGTTGCAACGCCGCCCCGGACGATAGCGCCAAAAAACCGACATCATCGACGGCCGCGGCCGATCCGGCTTCGCTGGATTTCAAGGATGCCCCTCCCGCCGCGGTTTCGTTCAACGAACCGCCCGCGCTGCGCGCGCAAGTCCTGCTAGATCATCTGGGCTTTTCCCCCGGGGTGATCGATGGAAAGGAAGGGCAGTCCTATAGCGCGGCGCTCCGTGGTTTCCAGGAAGCGCGCGATCTGGAGGAAAGCGGCAAGCTCGACGCGGCGACGCTGCGGGCGCTGCAGCAATGGCAGCAGGTTCCCGCGACCCGGCTGGTGATCATTCCCGCCGGCTTTGCTGCGGGGCCGTTCGTTCCGGCGTTTCCGAAAGACGCGGCCGACCAGGCCAAATTGCCCGCGCTGGGCTATCGCAATCTGACCGAAGCGCTCGCCGAACGCTTTCACACCACGCCCGAGACGCTGGTCGCGCTGAACAGCCCCTCGACGCTGGTCGGCGCCGGGCACCCGTTCCGCGTCCCCAATATCCCCGATATCGACCGCGCGACATTGGGCGAGGACGCGCGCGGCTGGAACGGCACGCTCGAACGCCTGGGCGTCGCGCCGACACAGGTCGCAGCCGCAAAGCTGGTGGTCGACAAATCAGAGGGTGTGCTGAAAGTTTATGACGAGGGGGACAAGCTGGTCGCCCAATTCCCGGCGACGATGGGCAGCAGCCGCGACCCGTTGCCTATCGGCAACTGGAAGATTCAGGGCGTGAGCCGCAATCCCGACTTTCATTATAATCCGAAACTGTTCTGGGACGTCAGCGACAGCAAGGATGCGGTGTTGCTGCAACCCGGGCCGAACAGCCCGGTCGGCGTCGTGTGGCTCGACCTCAACAAGCCGCATTATGGCATTCACGGGACGAGCGAGCCGCATACGATCGGGCGCGCCGAGAGCCACGGCTGCGTTAGGCTGACCAATTGGGACGCGGCGCGTCTGGCGCAGATGGTCAAGTTCGGAACCCCGGCGATCTTCCAGAATTAGCTGCCTTCGGGGCCGCGATGGCCCTTCGCCCGTCGCTGACAGGCGAAGGGTTTTCATGTGTGGCTCAGGCCTTTTGCGCCGCCGTCCAGCGGTCGATCACCGATTCGAGTACCGAGATCGGCATCGCGCCCGCCGACAAAGCGGTGTCGTGGAAACCGCGGATGTCGAACTTGTCGCCGAGCGCGGCCTTGGCCTTCTCGCGGATCGCGACCCAGCGCGTTTGGCCGACCATATAGCTCGTCGCCTGTCCCGGCCACACGCAATAGCGTTCGATCTCGGTGACGTTCGACCCCTCGGGGGTGCCGAGCGAGTCGTCGTAATAGGCGATCGCCTTCTCGCGGCTCCAGCGGAAGTGATGAAGGCCGGTGTCGACGACGAGGCGCGCGGCGCGGAACATATAGCTTTGCAGATAGCCGAGCTGGCCCCACGGGTCGTTTTCATACACGCCCATTTCGTCGGCGAGCTGCTCGGCATAAAGTCCCCAGCCTTCGGTATAGACCGAATAGACGGGGAGGCGGCGGAGGCGCGGGATGCCCTCGGCCTCCTGCGCAAGCGCGATCTGGTGGTGATGGCCGGGAGTCGCCTCGTGATAGGTCAGCGTCGGCAGCGTCCACGACGGGTTTTCGGCGGTATCGCGCAGGTTGATATAATAGGCACCGGGGCGCGAGCCATCGAGCGCAGGGATCTGGTAATAGCCGCCGGGCGCGCCGGCCTCGATCTCGGGCGGCACGCGGCGGATGTCGCATTTCGCCTTGGGTAGGCGGCCGAAAGCTTCGGGCAGGCGGCGCTGCATTTCCTGGATCTGCTCGTTCAATTTGGCGATCAGGTCGGCCTTGCCCTTGTCGGTGTTGGGATAGAGGAACCGCGGATCCTTGCCGAGTTCGCGCATCCGCTGCGCGACCGTCCCCTTCGTCATGCCTTGCTTTTTGAAGATCGCGTCGGCGCGCGCGGTCAGCGCCGCCATGCGATCGAGCCCGAGCTTGTGGACCTCCTCGGCCGACATGCCCGTCGTGGTCGCATAGCGGAGCGCATAGGCGTAATATTCGTCGCCCTTGGGCAGGCGCCACACGCCGGCGTCGTGCGTCGCACGCGGGCGCACGGCGGTGAGTTCGGCCGCCTGACGCCGCATCGCGGGATAGATTTTGCCTTCGACGATGGCGGCGCAGCGCTTTGCCCAGTCGCCCGGAATCTTGGCGGTCTTGGTCTTGAGGTTGGTGGTCAGGATATTGGCGTCGGGCGCGGGCGCCATGATGCTTTGGAAGAGGGTCAGCGTGCGGTCGATGACGAAATCGGGCGGGATGACGCCGGCGGCGTGATCGGCCTTGATGCGCCCCGTCTCATTATCCATCTGCACCGCGAAATCGGCGCAGCGCGAAAGATAGGCCTCGGCATCGGCGGCGTTCGCGATGCTGTGCTGGTTGACGAGGAAATCGGGGATCGAACGATAGGAGCCGCTCAATTGCGTGACCGGATGCGGTTCAGGCCAGCTGTGAAGTCCGTATGAGAAAGTGTCGTAAGCCTTGACATAATCTTCCCACGGGCCGTGGAACGTCTCGTAATTGACGAGGTCCATGCCCGAGAGTTTTTTCGGGTCGATTGTCTTCAATTCCTTGAGGCCGGTGCGATAAAGGTCGTGGTTCCGCTTGATGCCCGCGGGCGAGCGATCGGCGAGCTTGCCCTTGGCGGCGGCACGGTCGCCCTTGTCGGCGCCGAGCGACGTCGCGAATTCGGGGTCCTGATCGAGCAGCATGTCATAGATGCGTTCGTAGATTGCGGTCAGCCGCGCGCCTTCGCTATCGGGCGTCGCGGCGAAGGCCCCGCGCGGGCGGACGCCGGCAAGCATCGAGGAAGCCGCGGCGGCGGCGAGCAGGGTACGACGGTCGAACATGGGGCGATCTCCAGAACAGCTATGGCGCGCTCCTGTGGATGCGCCTCATGGGTGTACTGGTATAGCAAGTCACCGCAGGTGCAAGTGCCTGATGCGGCTCGGCTCTATTCGCGCGCCTTGGCCGCCGCGCGCACCTCTTGCGATCGTTCGAGCGGGATCACCAATATGTCGTCGCCGTCGACGATCACCGCGATATTGTCCATGCCGAGGATCGAGACGCGCTTATCGCCCGCGCGGACCAGATTGCCGTGGCTTTCGTGAAGAAAGGCGTCGCCGGTGACGGCATTGTCGGCGTCGTCCTTGTCGGCGAGCGCGTGGATCGTGTGCCAGCTTCCGAGATCGGACCAGCCCATCGCGACGGGGACGACCGCGACGCGATCATCCTTTTCCATCACCGCATAATCGATCGAATCGGAGGGCGCTTTGGCGAACTCGATCGCGTCGGCATAAAGCGCGTCGCCGTCGCGCATTCCCGCCGCGACGGCCTTGTCCGCCGCCTCGAAGATCACGCGGCAATGCGTCAGCATCGCGTCGCGCATCCGCGCGGCGCGGAACAGGAAGATGCCGGCGTTCCAGCTGTATCCGCCGGCGGCGAGCATCGCCTCGGCATCGGCGAGCGGGGGTTTTTCGACGAAGCGGTCCACGGCAAAGCCGTCTTCGCCCAGCGCTGCGCCGGCGGCGATGTAGCCGAAACCCGTTTCGGGGCTGTTGGGCGTGATGCCGAAAGTGACGAGCCAATCCTGCTGCGCGAGGCGCACCCCCTTGGCGATCGCGGCGTGGAAGGCGGGAACGTCGGCGATCACATGATCGCTCGGCATCACGAGTAGCAGCGTGTCGGCATCGGCTTGCGCGACCGCGAGTGCGATCGCGGCGGCGGTGTTGCGCGGCATCGGTTCGACGAGCAGCGCCTCCTCGCGGTCGTTCATCTGTTCGCGGACCATCGCGACATGGCCGTCACCGCAGAGGACGATCGGAGGGAGAAAATCGGGACCGGCGGGTGTGCGCTCGACCGTCTGTCGGAACAGGCTGCGCTGGCCGTGGAGCAACAGGAACTGCTTCGCGCGGGTGCCGCGCGATTCGGGCCACAGGCGGGTGCCCGCGCCGCCGCAGAGGATAACAGGCTGGATCATCAGCGTCATAACGTCCGGTCTATCGCTTTCGGTGCGGCGGGTCACCCTGTCATGGCGATATAACGAGTGTAAAATTAACCGACAGTTGACGCCTCACCTGTAGTATCGGGCGAGCGAAAGGGTCCGGCTAATTTCCTATGTTTCGGCTGTTTAAACATTATGTTCCGCACGCCGTCGTTTGGCTGGCGCTGATCGAATTTTTCGCGCTGCTCGGCTCGGCCGAGGGGGCGTGGCATCTTTATGCGCAGCAGGCAGGGTTCGATGCCGGGCCGCTCGTCGGCCGCTGGCTGCCGCTGCTGACCTTCGGCCTTGCCAATTCGCTCGCGATGATGGCGACCGGAATGTACGGGAACGAGGGGCTGCGCTCGATGCGTTTCGCCACCGCCCGCCTCCTCGCGGCGATTTCGCTCGGCGTGATTTTCCTTTCGGTACTCGGCTTCCTGTTGCCGACCGCGACGCTGTGGCGCGCCAACAGCCTGTACGCGATGATCTTTGCCATCGCGGTGCTGTTCGTCATCCGCCTCGCGCTGACGCAGTCGGGAGGGGCCGAAGCGTTCCGGCGCCGCATCCTCGTGCTGGGCGCCGGGCCGCGCGCCGCGCGATTGGCCGCCCTGGCCGAAACGCCGGGGAGCGGGCTCGAGATGGTCGGTTTCGTCGCGATGAGTGCGACCGAAAAGACCGTGCCGGGCGCTGTGCCGCGCGAAGCCCTCGACAATCTGTCGGACCATGTCGTGATGCTGCGCGCCGGCGAGGTCGTGCTCGCGCTGGAGGAACGGCGCAACGCGCTGCCGCTGAACGACCTGCTGCGCGTCAAGACGACGGGCGTGCATGTCAACGACATCGCGAGTTTCATCGAGCGCGAGACGGGGCGTGTCGACCTGGCGACGACCAATCCCAGCGGCCTCATCTTTTCCGACGGATTCTCGGCCGGGCAGCGGATTTCGAAGGTCGGTAAGCGCCTGTTCGACATCCTCGCCAGCCTGCTTGTGCTGATCGTCGGCCTGCCGCTGATCATCGTCGCGGGTATTGCGGTGATGCTCGACAGTCGCGGGCCGGTCTTTTACCGCCAGCCGCGCGTCGGCCTGTTCGGCGAGCCCTATGACATCTTCAAGATCCGTTCGATGCGCACCGATGCCGAGGCATCGGGCAAGGCGGTGTGGGCGAGCGAAAACGACCCGCGCGTCACGCGCGTCGGCCGCATCATCCGCAAACTGCGCATCGACGAACTGCCGCAGACCTGGTGCGTGCTGAAGGGCGACATGAGCTTTGTCGGGCCGCGTCCCGAACGCCCGAGCTTCGTCGAGGAACTCGAAAAGAAGCTGCCCTATTATGCCGAGCGCCACATGGTGAAGCCCGGCCTGACCGGCTGGGCGCAGATCAACTATCCTTATGGCGCCTCGGTCGAGGACGCGCGCGTGAAGCTGGAATATGACCTCTATTACGCCAAGAATTATTCGCCCTTCCTCGACCTTTTGATCCTGCTCCAGACGGTGCGTGTCGTGCTGTGGCCGGACGGCGCGCGATAGCCATGGGCGCGCTGACCGGCCTGTCCCAGATCCTGTCGAGCCTTGCGCTGGCGGGCTTTACCGGCGTCACTTTATGGCTGCTGATGCGGCCGCGCGCGCGGATGGCGGCGTTGATGCCGGCGCCGCGATTGCTCGCCGCGACCGCCGCCGCCACCGCGCTGTGGTGCGCGGCCTTGACCGCCTATGGCCCCGGATCGTCGCAATCTTTGGTCGTGCAGACGGTGCGCGACCTCGCCATGCTCCTTTGGTTGGGGGCGACCTTCTGGTCGCCGCGTGCGCCGATGTCGCGGCCGCTGCGCCTGATCGCGCGCATGCTCGCGACGATCTGCCTGTTGACGCTGCTGCTCGGCGCGGCGGCGCATTTGCGCGCCGGAGCGGCAGCCGAGTCGTGGATGACGCCGACGATGGGCTTCGCCGCAACGGTCGTGGCGATCGGGGGGCTGCTGATGATCGATGCCGGGGTTCGCCACGCGAGCGCGGGGCAGCGCATGCCGGTGATGGCGGTCGCGGGCGGGTTCGCGATGCTGTGGGCCTATGAACTCAACGTCCAGCTGATCGGCGCGCTGACCGGCAAAATCGCATCGATGCTGATCGCGTTGCTTCCCGCGATCGCGCTGCTCACGCTGCCGGTCTATGTCGTCGCCGCGATGGACATCGGGCGCGAGCGGATGCGTTTGTCGCGCACCGCCGCGACGCGCACGCTGATCCTGCTGGGCGCCGCCGCCTATCTGATCGTGATTGCGCTGACGGGTGCCGTCGCGCGCGTCGCCGGCGGCGATTATGCCGAACTGGCGCAGGCGATCTCGTTGCTCGTCGCGCTCGGCACCGGCGGCCTGATGCTTGCCTCGGCGCGATCGCGGGCGTGGCTGTCGGTGATGATTTCCAAGCATTTCTTCGAACATCGCTATGACTATCGCGCCGAATGGATGCGTTTCACCGCGACGCTGGGGCAGGGAGGGGGCGAGGACGACCGCAATCTGCATCGCCGCGTCGCCAAGGCGCTCGCCGAACTGACCGGAAGCCCCGGCGCGCTGCTGATGCTGCCCGGCGCATCGGGCGGTTTTCGTATCGCCGAGCATTGGCATTGGCCCGACGGCGCGAGCGAGGACGCGACGCTGTCGTTACGCTCGGCCTTCATGCTGCAGGAAACGCATCATATCGTCGACCTCGACGCCGAGCGCCGGGGGCATCCCGGTGAGGATCTGGCGATCCCCGAATGGTTGATCGCCGATCCGCGCGCGTGGGTCGTCGTGCCGGTGCTGCATTTCCAGCGGATGATCGCGATCGTCGTGCTGCACCGGCCCGCTGTGTCGCGCGCGCTCGACTGGGAAGATCTCGACGTGCTGCGCATCGCTGGGCAGCAGGCGGCGAGCTATCTGGCGGAATCGCAGAGCCAGCAAGCTTTGTCCGAAGCGCGGCGGTTCGACGAGTTCAACCGGCGTTTTGCCTTCATCATGCACGACATCAAGAATCTGGCGAGCCAGATCGGCCTGCTCGCGCGCAACGCCGAGCGTCACGCCGACAAGCCCGATTTCCGCGCCGATATGATCGAGACGCTGAAGATTTCGGCGGGGCGCCTCAGCGACCTCCTCGTCCGCCTGTCGCCGCGCGAGCGCGGTCCGGCGGCGGAAGCGGGGCGGATGCTGGTCGAGCCGGTGCTGAACGAGATCGCGGCCGAGATGCGCCCGCGCCGTGCGCTGTTCGTCGGCTGTCAGGCTGGTCTGTCGGCGTGGGGCGATGCGGGGGCGATCCGGCAGATTGTCCAGCATCTTGTCGCCAACGCGATCGACGCGTCGGCGCCCGACACGCCGGTGCAGGTCGTTGCGGTGGCCGAACAGGGGCGCGTGCGGATCGACGTGATTGACCAGGGGTGCGGCATGACGCGCGACTTCATCCGCGACGAGCTGTTCAAACCCTTTGTGTCGACGAAGGAATCGGGTTTTGGGCTGGGGGCGTTCGAAGCGCTGCAGATCGCGCAGGCGATGGGCGGGGCGATCGAAGTGGCGAGCGAGCCGGGCAAAGGGAGCAGTTTCACACTGTGGCTGCCGCTCGCCGATACGCGGGACGACGCGGGCGTCGATGCGCGTGTGATGAAAGTGGGACATAAATGAACGAAAGCGGGGCCAAACTGCGCAAGTTGCTGGTGGTCGAGGACGACCCGGGGCTGCAGACGCAGCTCAAATGGGCGTACGAGGATTATCAGGTGCTCGTCGCGGGCGACCATGACGCCGCGATCGAACTGCTGCGCGCCGAGGAGCCCGATGTGGTGACGCTCGACCTGGGTCTGCCGCCCGATCCCGACGGGACGCGCGAGGGGTTCCGGACGCTGAAGGCGATCCTCGAGGCCAAACCCGACACCAAGGTTATCGTCGTGTCGGGGCATGGCGAACGTGCGAGCGCGCTGGCCGCGATCGCAAGCGGGGCGTGGGATTTTTATCAAAAGCCGATCGACATCGACGAGCTGGGGCTGATCGTTGCCCGTGCCTTTCATGTGCGCGAGCTCGAGGTCGAGAATGCGCGGCTGGCAAGCGAGGGCGCGAGCGACAATCGCGTGCTCGGCGGGATGATCACCGGCGCGCCCGAAATGCAGAAGGTCGCGCGCACGATCGAGCGCGTCGCGAACCTCGACGTCTCTGTGATGCTGCTCGGCGCGAGCGGCACCGGCAAGGAATTGCTCGCGCGCGGGCTGCACGAGGCGAGCGGGCGGCGCGACGGGGCGTTCGTCGCGATCAATTGCGCCGCGATCCCCGAGAATCTGCTCGAAAGCGAGCTGTTCGGGCATGAAAAGGGCGCCTTCACGGGCGCGGTCAAGACGACCGAGGGCAAGATCGAACTCGCGCATGGCGGGACCTTGTTCCTCGACGAAGTCGGCGACATTCCGCTGCCGCTCCAGGTCAAGCTGCTGCGCTTTTTGCAGGAGCGGACGATCGAGCGGATCGGCGGCCGCAAGGCGATCGCGGTCGATACGCGGATCGTCTGCGCAACGCACCGCGACCTCGATGCGATGATCGCCGAGCAGAGCTTCCGCGACGATCTCTATTACCGGCTCGCCGAGATGGTGGTAAAGATTCCGTCGCTCGCCGAGCGGCCCGGCGACGCGGTGCTGCTCGCGCGGCATTTCCTCCACCAATATGCGCCCGAGATGAACCCCGGGGTGCGCGGCTTCGCGCCGGACGCGCTGCAGGCGATCGACGAGGGACGCTGGCCGGGCAATGTCCGCGAGCTGGAAAACCGCATCAAGCGCGCCGTGATCATGGCCGACGGCAAGTTGGTGATGCGCGAGGATCTCGACATGGCGGGCGGCGAGGCGGAAGGCGAGGAGGCGTGGCTCAACCTGCGCAGCGCGCGCGAAGCCGCCGACCGCGTCGCGATCCGCCGCGCGATGACGCAGAGCGAGGGCAATATCTCGGCCGCCGCCAAGCTGCTCGGGATCAGCCGCCCGACGCTCTACGACCTACTCAAGCAATATCGGATGCACGCCTGAATGGATTTGTGCCGCTTCTGGACAAAAGCGCTGCTGCTGGCGGCGCTGCTGCTGGGAGCGTGCGGCGACGGGGCGTCGCCCGCGCCGCGCAAGGCGCTCGCGGAGCGCCGTGCCGTCCTCGAGAACACCATCGCGAGCAATCCCAAGGTCATTGCCGAACGCGTCGAACTGGCGCGCGTCGCGATCAAGCTGGGCGATGGGGTCGGGGCCGAGGCGGCGGTCAAGGGCGCGATCGGCGCGGGCGCCAAGGATGCGGCGCTGCGCCCGCTCTTGGCGCGCGCCTATGCGATGCAGGATGAGGGGAGCCGTGCGCTCCAGACGCTCGACGACGGCCCGATCATTCCCGAGATGATCGGGGAGGCGGCGTGGGTCGCGGGCGATGTTCACCTCGGCAATGGCGATCTGGCCGCCGCGCGCGAGGCCTATGATCGCGCGGTGCATGAACTGCCGCGCTCGTCGGCGCTTTGGGTCGATGTTGCGCGTTTTCGCGATGCCAATGCCGACACGCTCGGCGCGCGCGACGCGGTCGATTATGCGATCGAACTCGACAAGGCGAACAGCGCGGCGCTGGCGTTCAAGGCCAACCTCGTGCGGACCCAGGATGGGCTGAAGGCGTCGCTCGCCTGGTACGAAGACGCGCTTGCCGCCGATCCCGGCAATGAAGATGCGCTGATCGATCAGGCTGCGACGCTCGGCGATCTCGGTCGTTACCGCGACATGCTGACCTCGCTGCGCCGCGCCGCGACGATCGTGCCGCGCGATCCGCGGCTCTTCTATCTGCAGGCGGTGCTCGCGGCGCGCGCCGACAATTACCGGCTCGCGCGCAGCCTGCTCCAGCGCACGCGCGGCGAACTCGACGCGCAGCCGTCGTTCATGCTGCTGAGCGCGATCGTCGAACTCGAACTCGGCGGCGAGGCGGTCGCCGCGACCTGGGCCGACCGGCTGCTGGCCGAGCAGCCGGAGAATTTTACCGCACGCCGCATCCTCGCGGCGGCCGAATGGAGCGATGGCGACGCCGACGCGGCCCTTGCCGCCTTGCTGCCGCTGGTCCAGCGCCCCGACGCCGACAGCTGGTCGCTGCTGCTCGCATCGCGCGCGGCGGCGGAACTCGGCCGGCGCATCGAATCGGCGGACTATCTGGGGCGCGCGGCGGCGCTGGCGCCCGGCGAAGCATTGCCCTTTGCCGCCGACAATGACTATGGCCTGCTGACGTTGGCGGCCGATGCCGAGCCGCTTGATCCGGCTAAGGCGATTCCCGCTATTTCGGCCGATTTGACGAGTGGCAATGGCGCGCGAGCGATCGCGCGCGCCACGCGGCTCCGCGATGCGAACCGCGGCGTTGCCGACGCGCATATCCTGCTGGGCGACGCGGCGCTGGCGGCCGGACGTACCGAGCTGGCGGTGCAGGCGTATCGCGCCGCGCGCGATCTCGATGCGAGCGAGCGCACGACATTGCGGCTCGCCAATGCGCTGTTCCGCGCGGGGGATGCCGCGGGTTCGGGCGCCGCGATCCTCGCGCTGCAGCGCAGCCAGCCGTCGAGCATCGCCGCCGACCGACTATCCGGGCACCTCGCGATGGACATCGAGCATTGGGATCAGGCGATCGCGCATTTCGAACGCGTGCGCCGCCGGATCGGCAATCGCGACGTCGTGCTGTTACGCGAACTTGCGCGGGCGTGGGCAGCGAAGGGCGACGATGCGCGCGCGCTGCCGCTGATTGACCGCGCTTATCGGTTGCAGCCGCTCAATGCCGGGATCATGGAATTTTACGCCGATCTGCTCGAACGGCGCGGCAAAAGCCGGGCGGCGGCGGACCTGCGCGACAAGGCGGCGCAGGTTGGGCGGTAGACCGGGATGACGAAGAGAAGGGAAGCAACGGCAGTTTCCCACCCCAAAGTGGAAAGTAGGCGTTAAGCCTCGGTCAAATCGAGTAAGGTGCGCGCGTCGAGGCCGATGCGGCGCATCTGCTGCGCGACCGGCGGCCATACATTGGCGAGGAAATCGGCGCGCATCAGGTTGCGGAGGCGCTCGGTCGCGCCTTCGGCGACGAACATGCCGACGCCGCGTTTCACCGTGACCAGTCCTTCGTCCTGAAACGTCTGATACGCTTTCGCCACCGTCAGCGGATTGGCGCCTTCTTCGGCGGCAAGCGATCGGACCGACGGCAACATGTCGCCATCGCGAAACTGGCCGTCGAGGATGGCGTTGGCAATGACATCGCGCAGACGCTGGTACACGGGTTTGGACTGATCGAGCATGCCGCCTTAATGCCATAAGACAGCAGCACAGTCAAATGCCACTAATTACAAATTAGGTTCAGAAAGTGAAACTAAATTTCCCAAGTCCGGACGACATCGTCATATTCGGGGCGGGGGCGTTCGTCGAGCTCGCGCGCCGGCGTTCCCAGGAAGAAATAGCCAACGACCGTATCGCCTTCGCCGGCGCCGAACGCGGCGGCGACCTCAGTGCTGTAGGCCGCCCAGCCGGTGAGCCAGCTGGCGACAAAACCGTGCGCGTGCGCGGCGTGGAGCAGGTTCATGCCGACCGCGCCCGCCGACATCTGTTGCTCCCACACGGGAATCTTGCTGCCCGCCACCGGTGTCGAGACAAGCACCAGCAAGCTCGGCGCCTGATGCGCGAACTGGTCGAGCGCCGACAGGTCCATGCCCGCCGCGCCGGGATTCTCGGCAACCCATGCCTTCTTGAGCAGCGCCGCGAAGGCCTCGCGCTGATCGCCGGCGACGGTGACGATGCGCCAGGGCGCCAATTTGCCATGGTCGGGCGTGCGCAGCGCGAGCGCGATAATGTCGTGCAGCGTGGCGGCGTCGGGGCCGGGGGCGATCATGTCGCGCGCCTTGCCCGAACGGCGGGTGGCGAGATGGGCGAGGAGCGAGGAGCTGTCATTGAACATGGTGCGCCATGTGGCCTTTCGCGTGCGCTGGCGCAAGTGTTGCGAACGGTTCGCAGTAATATTTGGCCCGATCGAGACGGTTTCACGCGCAATTAGATTCTTCCAATACGCAATTTTCGCGCTAGGTTGCCGCATTCGCGCGGCGGGAGGCCGCGCCTGACAATCCTAAAAGGGACGCAACATAATGAAAAATATGGGCTCGTGGGACGAGGGGGACTGGATTGCGGTAATCGCACTTCTGGTTCTCGGCGTCTTCCTCAGCATCGGTGCGCTGATCGCCGGCAGCAAGAAACCCGAATTCGCCGGACACCCCAAGGGCCTCTACATGCTCTTCTTCGCCGAAATGTGGGAGCGTTTCTCCTATTACGGCATGCGTGCGATCCTGATTTTCTACCTGACCCAGCACTGGCTGTTCTCCGACAGCAAGTCGAACCTGATCTACGGCGCCTACACCAGCCTCGTCTACATCACACCGGTGCTCGGCGGCTATCTCGCCGACCGCTACCTCGGCCAGCGCAAGGCGGTGCTGTTCGGCGGCCTGTTGCTCGCTGCGGGACACAGTTTGATGGCGGTCGAAGGCGTCGGCGGACAGAATGATCCGACGATCAACGTCTTCTGGGCCGCGCTCGCCTTCATCATCGTCGGCTCGGGCTTCCTCAAGGCGAATATCTCGGTGATGGTCGGCCAGCTGTACCGGCTCACCGACATTCGCCGCGACGGCGCCTATACGATCTTCTATATGGGCATCAACGTCGGCGCCGCGCTCGGCACGATCCTCGTCGGTTATCTCGGCCAGCGGATCGGCTGGGGCTATGGCTTCGGTCTCGCCGGCATCGGCATGCTCGCCGGCCTTGTCGTCTTCGTTCTCGGCAAGAGCGCGCTCAAGGGCGCGGGCGAAGCACCTGCACCGCTTTCGCGGTCGAGCGAGTGGACGCTCTACGCCGTCGGTTTGGGCGCGGTCGCGGTGATCTGGGCGCTCGTCCAGTATCAGGACGTCATCCAGAACCTGCTGCTCGTTTCGGGCATCCTCCTGCTCGGCTATGTCGTCCTCGTGGCGACGTTCCAGCTGCCATATGGATCGATCGGCGCCGGTCCGCGGAGCCGCGTCAACGTCGCGCTCGCGGGCCTCGCACTGATGCTGTTCCTGCCGCTTGCGCTGATCCTTGGCCTCGGCATCGCCAGCGGACCCGTCGCGCTCGGGCTCGCGCCCGCGGCGTGGGTCGCGCTGTTCGGTTTCCTCCTCCTCCTCGGCGTGATGGTGGTCGAGAAGATGAACCGCGAAGACCATGCGCGCGACCGGATGTTCGCGATCCTGTTCCTGATCGCGCTGAACCCGCTGTTCTGGGGCCTGTTCGAGCAGGCGGGCGGATCGATGAACCTGTTCACCGACCGCTATGTCGATCGCGGTGCGGTGCCGGCTTCGATCTTCCAGTCGATCAACCCGATCTACATCATCCTGCTCGCGCCGCTGTTCGCCGCGCTGTGGCAATGGCTCGGCAAGCGCGGCAAGGAACCGTCGGCCCCGGCCAAGTTCGGGCTGGCGCTGGCGCAGATGGGGCTTGCGAACCTCATCCTCGTCTGGGGCGCGCAGGCGTTCGGCATCGCGGCGATGACCCCGGTCATCTTCGTCTTCCTCTATTACCTCCTCGCCACCACCGGCGAGTTGTGCCTCAGCCCCGTCGGCCTCTCCGCGATGAACCGGCTGGCGCCGACCTTCGTCGCGTCGCTGATCATGGGGGCGTGGTTCTATATGACCGCGGTCGGCAATTTCGTCGCCGGCAAGATCGGTGAAGCGACCGGCGGGCATGGCGGCGAGATGAGCAAGGCCAAGCTGCTCGAGATTTACGAGATGTTCGGCTGGATCGCGATCGGTGCCGCGGTGGCGGTGCTGCTGGTCAGCCCGATCGTGAAGCGCTGGATGCACCTCGACACGCTGCGCGACCGCGACGACGGGCTGGCGGGCATCGGCGAGGCCGAGCCGCAGGCGGCTGGCGTTCATCCCGAACCCAAGGGGGCGTAATCGATGATCCGCGGTGTGAAGGGCAGCCTGCTGGCTGCGGTGTCGCTGGCGCTCGTCGGTTGCGCGGCGAGCAATGGAGAGACGGCCTCGGCGGGCGACAAGCCCGCCGAGAAGCCGGTGAAGTTCAACAAGGACCCGTATCCGTCGACGTACAAGGCTTATCCCGGACAGGTCACGGCGGTCCGTAACGTCACGATCTTCGACGGTGAGGGCGGGCGGATCGACAATGGCACCGTGCTGCTGGCGAACGGCAAGGTCGAGGCCGTCGGCGGCCCCGATACGCCGATCCCGGCGGACATCGCGGTCTATGACGGCACCGGCAAGTTCCTGACCCCCGGTATCATCGACATCCACAGCCACCTTGGCGACTATCCCTCGCCCAGCGTCGAGGCGCATTCGGACGGCAACGAAATGACCTCGCCGACGACGCCCGAAGTCTGGTCCGAACATAGCGTCTGGCCGCAGGACCCGGGGTTCAGCCGCGCGCTCGCCAATGGCGGCGTGACGAGCTTGCAGATCCTGCCGGGCAGCGCGAACCTGATGGGCGGGCGCTCGATCACGCTCAAGAATGTGCCCTCGCGCACGGTGCAGGGGATGAAATTCCCCGGCGCGCCCTATGGCCTCAAAATGGCGTGCGGCGAGAATCCGAAGCGCGTCTATGGCGGCAAGGGCCGCGCGCCCTCGACCCGCATGGGCAATTATGCGGTCAATCGCGCGACCTGGGCGAAGGCAGCGGCCTACAAGAAGAAGATGGACGACGGGAAGGCGGTCGACCGCGACCTGGCGATGGAAACGCTTGTCGGCGTACTGTCGGGCGAAATCCTCGTCCACAATCATTGCTATCGCGCCGACGAAATGGCGCTCGTCATCGATATGTCGAAGGAATTCGGCTACAAGGTGTCGACCTTCCACCACGCGGTCGAAAGCTACAAGATCGCGGACATTCTTGCGAAGGAAGGCACCTGCTCGGCGATGTGGGCCGACTGGTGGGGCTTCAAGATGGAAGCCTATGACAGCGTCAACGAGAATATCCCGCTCGTCTACAAGGCCGGGGCCTGCACGATCGTTCACTCGGATGATGCGAACCAGATCCAGCGGCTCAACCAGGAAGCCGCGAAAGCGCGCGCTGCGGGCCGCCGTATCGGTATCGACGTCAGCGACGAACTGGCGTGGACCTGGCTGTCGTATAACCCCGCCAAGGCGCTGGGCATCGGTGACAAGACGGGCAGCCTGAAGCCGGGCAAGATGGCCGACGTCGTGCTGTGGAACGGCAATCCCTTCAGCGCCTATACCCGCCCTGAAAAGGTGTGGATCGACGGCGCGTTGATGTTCGACGCGAACGACCCGAAACGGCGTCCGGTGAGCGATTTCGAGCTGGGTCAGCCGGGCGAAGGAGACGTGAAATGATCCGCGCCCTTCTTCTTTCCGCCGCAGCAATCGTTGCGGCGCCCGCCGCGGCGCAGGACGTCGCGATCGTCAATGCCAAGCTCGTCATCGGCGACGGCAGCGCGCCGGTCGAGGGCGGCACCGTCGTCGTGCGCGGCGGCAAGGTGGTCGCGGCGGGTGCCGGCGTTGCCGTGCCCGCGGGCGTCGAGCGCGTCGATGCGCAGGGCCGCTATGTCACGCCGGGCATCGTCGCGGCGTTCAGCCGCGTCGGGCTGACCGAAGTCGATGCCGTCACCGGCACCAACGACCGCTCGGCACCGCGGACGCGTTTCTCCGCGGGGCTCGACATCGCGCCCGCATTGAACCCGATGGGCTCGCCTGTCGCGGTCAACCGCGCCTCGGGCGTGACACGCGCGATCGTCGCGCCGAGCGGCAGCAGCAATCTGTTCGCAGGGCAGGGCGCGGTCGTCGACCTCGCCGACGATATGGACATGGTGACGCGCCCGCGCGCGCTGCAATATGTCGCGTTCGGCGAGGATGGCTCGGCAAAGGCGGGGGGCAGCCGCGCGGCAACCTTCCTCTTGTTCCGCGAGCAATTGCTCGCTGCGCGCAGCTATGCCCGCAACCCCGCGACGCTCGCCGAATGGGGCAATGACGCGATGATCCAGCGCGCCGACGCCGACGCGCTGGTGCGCGTCATCGACGGCACGACGCCCTTGTTCGTGCGCGTCGACCGCGCCGCCGACATCGTCAACGTCATCAAGCTGAAGGGCGAGTTTCCCGCGCTGAAGCTCGTGCTCGTCGGGGTGACCGAAGGCTGGCTCGTCGCCCGCGACATCGCGGCGGCAAAGGTGCCGGTGCTCGTCTCGCCGCTCACCGACCTGCCGTCGAGCTTCGAACAGCTCGGCGCGACGCAGTCGAACGCGGGCCGGCTCAAGGCCGCGGGCGTCGATGTGTCGGTCGGCGTGTTCGACGACGATGACGCGCACAAGATGGGCTATGCGACGCAATATGCGGGCAATCTCGTTGGCCTCGCGCGTGTGCCCGGCGCCAGCGGCATGACGTGGGATCAGGCGTTCGCGTCGATCAGCAGCGTTCCTGCGCGTGCGGTCGGCATGGAGGGCAGCATCGGTTCGCTGCGTCCGGGCCGCGCCGGCGACGTCGTGATCTGGGACAATGACCCGCTCGAACTCGGCAGCCGCCCGACCGCGATCTGGATCGATGGCAAGGCGCAGTCGCTGACGACGCGGCAGGACCGTTTGCGTGATCGCTATGCGACGCCGCAGGAAGGGGCATTGCCCAAGGCATACGACCGATAGGGCAGGGCAGGCGTTTCACCGCCTGCCCCATCCCTTGTTCTCCATGTTGACACTGTTACCTTTGTCGCACAACTATCGTCGCTGAGCCCATCGCGAGTCGCGCATCGCGGCCGCCTGGGCGATAGATGATGAGACATTGTTGGAGGAGGGATTGGTCATGCAGCCGGTGTCGCTTTTGATCACGACCTGCGTGTTGTTTGTCGGGTCACACCTCGCGCTGTCGCATCCGCTTCGTGACGGGCTCGCGGCGCGGCTCGGCGAGCGCGGGTTCCAGATCACCTATTCGATCGTCGCGATCGCGACGTTCATCATGGTGGTGCAGGCGTGGCGTGGGATGCCGCCCGAGCCGCCCTTGTGGGTGGTCGACGATCCGCTGTGGATCCTCGCGTCGCTGATCGTACTTTTCGCCAGCATCCTCTTCATCGGATCGCTGATCGGCAATCCGGCGCTGCCCGCACCGCACGCCGCGCGCGATGCGGCGGCGACGCCGCGCGGCGTGTTCGCAATCACGCGGCACCCGATGATGTGGGGCTTTACGCTGTGGGCCTTCGCGCATGTGCTGGTGATGCCGACCACGGCGCAGATCATCCTGTCCGCGACGATCATCTTCCTCGCGCTCGTCGGTTCGGCGGGGCAGGATGTGAAAAAGGCGCGGCTGATGGGCGACGCGTGGCGCCAGTGGGCCGCGCGGACGAGTTTTGTGCCCTATGCGCGGCAGGTCGGCGGGGCGGCACCATGGGCCGACACGATTCCGCGCCCGCACGCGCTGCTGGGCGGGATTATGCTATGGCTTGTCGCGACCTGGGCGCATGGCGCGCTTGGTTATATGGTCGCCGGGATCTGGCGTTGGGTAGGATAGGAGCCGAATGAACGCGGACACGCATCTCAACGACCTGTCGCTGCGGCTGCTCGGCCGTGCGTTCGACGAGCTCGATCCCGAGGAATCGCGCGTGGTCGCGTCGATCGCAAAGCGTGCGCCCAGCAGCCGCGACGCCGCCGATATCGAGGATGCGCAGGCGAGCACTGGCGACCGGCTGGCCGACCGCGTCGCGGCGGTCGGCGGCTCATGGGGCTTCATCATCGTTTTTGCGCTGATCCTGTTCGGCTGGATGCTGCTCAATTCGGAAGTGCTCCAGCGTTTCGGCCTCGCGTTCGACCCCTATCCCTACATTTTCCTGAACTTGATGCTCTCGACGCTCGCGGCGATCCAGGCGCCGATCATCATGATGAGCCAGAATCGGCAGGCGGCGAAGGACAGGCTGACCGCGAGTGTCGATTACGAGATCAACCTGCGCGCCGAGCTGGAGATCATGCGGCTGCACGAAAAGATCGACCAGATGCGGATCGCCGAGCTGGCGGAAAAGGTCGACGCGCTGTGTGTACGGCTGGACGGGAAGAGATAGCGAAGTGCGGTCTGCTTAGGGGGGGAGAGCGGACGTTTCCGGCTTCGTCATCCCGGGCTTGACCCGGGACCCGCCTTCCTTCTTTCCAACATCGCCGACGACAAGGCAGGCCCCGGATCAAGTCCGGGGTGACGATGAAAGAGGGTCAGCTTCCGGTCGAAAGCAGTCGGTGCCTACAGCCGCACCATCCGCATCCCCATTTCACCATAGCGCGGCCCGCTCGTCCCACCCTTCGGCGCCGCCGCGTCGATTGCGGCGAGGTCGTCGGCGGTCAGCGTGACATCGGCGGCGCCAACGCTGTCCTCCATCGTCGCGCGGCGCTTGGTGCCGGGGATCGGGACGATATCGTCGCCCTGCGCGAGCAGCCAGGCGAGCGCGACCTGCGCCTTCGACACGCCATGCCGGCCCGCCACCGCGCCGATCGCATCGACGATCGCGAGGTTCGCGGGCAGATTCTCCTCCGAATAACGCGGGTCGTTGCGACGCCAGTCATTTTCGGGAAGTTCGTCGCGGCTGCGCACCGCGCCCGCGAGGAAGCCGCGGCCGAGCGGCGAATAGGGGACGAAGCCGATGCCGTTCTCGCGGCACGCGCCGAGGATTTCGTCTTCGATTTCGCGCTCCCAGATCGAATATTCGCTCTGCAATGCGGTGATCGGCGCGGCCTTCGCGGCGCGGCGGATCGTCTCGGGGCCGGCCTCGGACAGCGCGATGTGACGGACCTTGCCCTCCTGCACCAGCTCCATCATCCCGCCGACGGTTTCCTCGATCGGCACCGACGGGTCGACGCGGTGCTGGTAGAAGAGGTCGATCGTGTCGACGCCGAGCCGCTGGAGCGAGCCTTCGCACGCGGCGCGCGCGTTGGCGGGCGAGCCATCGACCCCGGTGATCTGCTTGCCCTCGAACTTGAAACCGAACTTCGTCGCGATGACGAGCCCGTCGCGCTTGCCCTTGATCGCGTCGCCGAGCAGCTCCTCGTTGCTGAACGGACCATAGATTTGCGCGGTGTCGAAAAAGGTGACGCCAAGGTCGATCGCGCGGTGGATCGTGCGCGTCGATTCATCGAGGTCGGCGGCTTCGCCGTACAGGATATTGCCGCCCTTGATCATCGGCATGCAGCCGATGCCGATCGCGGACACTTCGAGGCCGTGGCCGAGCTTGCGATATTTCATGGCATTTCTCCTGCTGCTTCCTTCTCGACACCGTCGGCGGCATATTTGGTCGCGGCGACATCGCCGATGACATTACCTAGGGTTCGGAAGATGTCGGGAAAAGTCTCGACCGCGACGAGCAGCCCGAGCGGCGCGACGGGGACGCCCATCGACACCGCGATCGGCGCGATCGAGGTCACGAAGCTGATCGAGCCGGGCAGGCTGACCGAGGAGAGCGCGGCGGCGATCGCGACCGCGAGGCCGACCGCCATTTCCCACGGGGTCAGCTCGACACCGAACAGCCACGCGACATAGACGACAACCGCGAGGTTCATCGCCGGGCTGGTGAAGCGGAACAGGGCGACCGCGAGCGGCAGCACGACGTCGGCTTTTTTGGGATCGACGCCAAGCTCCTCCGACGACTTCAGCATTGCGGGCAGGCTGGCGAGCGAGCTTTGCGTGCTGATCGCGACCGCGAGCGTCGGGACCATCGCGCGGATGAAGCGCGGCAGCGGGATGCCGACGACGAGCCAAGCGAGCAACAGGCCGAGAAGAAGGCAGCTTACGCCGATTGCCGACAGAATCAGCACATAATGGATGAGTCCGCCGAACGCCGCGACCCCCGCCTTGACCGCGAGCGCATAACCCAGCGCGAAGACGCCGATCGGCGCGAGCGCGAGCACCCAGCCGATGACAATCAGCATCGCGTCGCCAAGCGCCTTGAACAGCCCCGACAGCGTCGCGCGCTGCACGGGCTCGAGCTTCGTGATCGCGAAGGCGAAAATCGTCGTGAAGACGATCAGCGGCAGGATCGCGGTTTCGGCGGCCGCGGCGATCGGGTTGGTCGGGATCAGCGAGAGCAGGAAATCGCCGAAGGTCGGCGACGGTCCTGTCTGCGTCGTGCCACCAAGGCCGTGGCGCAGCGCTTCGGCGGCGCCGGGGGACAGCGGAAAGAGCCGGAGGAGGAGCGGCGCCAGCAGCAACGTCATCAAGCCCGAAAGCGTGATCGCGCCGAGGAAGATCATCACCGCGCGAAAGGCGAGTTTGCCCGCGCGCGCGGCATCGGCGGTCGCGGTGATTCCGGTGATGAGCAGCGCGACGACGAGCGGGACGATCGTCATCTTCAAGGCGTTGAGCCAGAGCAGCCCGATCGGTTCGACAAAGGGAAGCGAGGCGGTTCCGGCATCGGGCGACACCAGTTCGACGGCGATTCCCAAAAGCATGCCGGCGACGAGCGCCGAAAGGATGAACCAAGCGGATTTCAAGATGGATTCTCCCGGCGTTTTTTCTGGCCTGCTTGCCAAGCAAAAGAGGGTGACTTAGAGCACCTCCCGAAAGAAACGGGAACCGGTTTTTGGGCCGGGAAATGCTCCGCGGGGGCCATCCCGTGGGAAGCCGGGGCAGGCATTTGCCGGGCGATGGTTAGGTAGCTGAGGGAACATGCGCAAGTTTTTCGGAACCGACGGGATTCGCGGCCTGACCAACCAGGTCCCGATGACCGCGGAAGTCGCGATGCGCGTCGGCATGGCGGCGGGGGCGCACTTCCTGCGCGGCGATCACAAGCACCGCGTCGTGATCGGCAAGGACACGCGCCTGTCGGGCTATATGCTCGAAAATGCGCTCGTCGCGGGGTTCACCAGCGTCGGCATGGACGTGGTGCAGGTCGGGCCGATGCCGACCCCGGCGATCGCGATGCTCACGCGCTCGATGCGCGCCGACCTCGGCGTGATGATTTCGGCGAGCCACAATCCCTATCGCGATAACGGGATCAAGCTGTTCGGTCCCGACGGGTACAAGCTGTCCGACGAGGACGAGGCGCAGATCGAACACTTGCTGGGGCAGGAGCCGAAGCTCGCCGAACCGAGCCACATCGGACGCGCCAAGCGTATCGACGATGCGCGTGGCCGCTATATCCACGCGGTGAAACAGAGCCTGCCCGAATCGGTCCGTCTCGACGGGCTGCGCATCGTGCTCGATTGCGCCAATGGCGCGGCGTATAACAGCGCGCCGACGGTATTCTGGGAACTCGGCGCCGACGTGGTGGCGATCGGCGTCGATCCCAACGGCACCAACATCAACGACAAATGCGGATCGACCGCGCCCGCGCTGCTGCAGGAAACGGTGGTCGCGAGCGGCGCCGACATCGGCATCGCGCTCGACGGCGACGCTGACCGGCTGATCGTCGTCGATGAACAGGGCCGGATCGTCGACGGCGACCAGATCATGGGGCTGATCGGCGCGAGCTGGGCGCGGCAGGGGCGGCTGAAAGGCGGCGGCGTCGTCGCGACGGTGATGTCGAACCTCGGCCTCGAACGCTTCCTCGAAGGCGAAGGCCTCCGGCTCGAGCGTACAAAGGTCGGCGACCGCCATGTCCTCGAACGGATGCGCGAAGGCGGCTTCAACGTCGGCGGCGAGCAGTCGGGGCATATGATCCTGTCCGATCATGCGACAACCGGCGACGGCACGCTCGCGGCGCTGCAGGTGCTTGCCGAGCTCATCGCGTCGGGCAAGCCCGCGAGCGAATTGCTGCACCAGTTCGACCCCGTGCCGCAGCTTTTGAAGAATGTCCGCTTCGCCGGCGGCAAGCCGCTCGAAGACAAGCAGGTCATCGCGGCGATCGCCGAGGGCGAAGCGACGCTCAACGGCCGCGGCCGCCTCGTCATCCGCCCGTCGGGCACCGAACCACTGATCCGCGTGATGGCCGAGGGCGATGACGCCGGGCAGGTCGAGCAGGTCGTCGACATGATCTGCGACGCCGTGCGCGCGGCGACAGCATAACCATTTGATTTTCTAGAACCGAAAGAGACCTACCATGCTTGAAATGCGACCCGATTGCGAAAAATGCGGACGCGATCTGCCCGCCAACCTTCACGGCGCCTTCATCTGCTCGTTCGAATGCACCTTCTGCGCGAACTGCGCCGACAAGCTCGACGAGATTTGCCCCAATTGCGGCGGCGACCTGCTCGACCGCCCGCTGCGCGAGGGCGCGGCGCTGGCGAAATTCCCGGCATCGACGGAGCGAAAGCATAAGGGGTGACCGCGCGCGTCCTGATTATCGCCGGATCGGATAGCGGCGGTGGTGCGGGCATCCAGGCCGACATCAAAGCGGTCACGATGCTCGGCGGCCACGCGCTGACCGCGATCACCGCGATCACCGCGCAGAATACGCTGGGCGTGCAGGGCGTCCATCCGGTCCCGACCGCGATGGTCTTGCAACAGATCGACAGCGTCGCGTCGGACATCGGCGTCGATGCGGTCAAGATCGGCATGATCGGCAGCGCCGAAACCGCCGCGGCGGTTGCGGAGCGATTGTCGCGGCCCGATCTCGCGCAGGCCGCGCTCGTGTTCGATCCGGTGATGATCGCGACGAGCGGATCGGTGCTCGCCGACACGGCGACGATCGACGCGTTTCGCGCGCTGCTCGATCGCGCGATGGTTGCGACGCCGAACCTGCCCGAGCTGGAAGCCTTGGGGGGCGAGGAGGCGGTGCTCGCGCACGGCTGTTCTTTGCTCGTCAAAGGCGGACACGCCGAGGGCGAGACGGTGATCGACCGTTTGCTCGAAACGGGCGAGGGCGAGGTCGCGCGCTGGGAAGCGCCGCGGATCGACACACCCCACAGCCACGGCACCGGATGCACGCTGGCCAGCGCGATCGCGACGGGGCTGGCGCAGGGCATGCCGCTCGAACCCGCGATCGCTCGCGCGCGCGATTTCGTGCGGCTGTCGTTGCACGATGCGCCGGGGCTGGGGCAGGGGCATGGCCCGATGGGGCAGCAATATGTGCGCAACGACGGGCTGTTCACCGGCCCGGCGCTCAATCAGATCACGCTGCCCGCGAACGACTATGCGGTGTCGGTCGCTTTCTACAAACAGATGGGGCTGACACAGATCGTCGATAGCCCCGACAATGGTTATGCGCGCTTCGAAGCCGCCAATGGCGTGACGCTATCGATCCACGTCGGCGACGGCGTGGCGGGCGGGGCGACCGCTTATCTGGAGAGCGGCGCGCTCGATGCGTGGGTGGCCTACCTCGCGCGGCGCGGGGTGCGGTTCGAACAAATGCCGAAGGACGAGGAATGGGGCTGGCGCGAGGCGCGGCTGGCCGATCCCGCCGGCAATCGGCTGTGTCTCTATCAGGCGGCCGAATATCGGCGTTACCCACCGTGGCGCATATGATCGTCGGCGTCGACGAGGCCGGGCGCGGGCCGCTCGCCGGGCCCGTCGTCGCGGCGGCGGTGCTGCTCTGCGAAGGCGGCATCCCCGGCCTCGATGACAGCAAGAAACTCACGGCAAAACGCCGCGCCGAACTCGAAGCGCAGATCAAGGCGCGCTGCCGCTGGGGCGTCGGCGAGGCGAGCGTCGCGGAGATCGACCGCATCAACATCCTTCAGGCGACCTTTCTCGCGATGACGCGCGCGGTCGAGGCGCTGGGGTTCGAGCCCGCCGAGATACTCGTCGACGGCAACCGTCTGCCGCGCTGGCGCTACACCGCGACCGCGATCATCGGCGGCGACGCGCTGCATCCGTGCATTTCGGCGGCGAGCATCATCGCGAAGGAGCATCGCGACCGCTTCATGGTCGCCGCGGCGCGCGATTTCCCCGGCTTTGGCTGGGAAACCAACATGGGCTATGGTACGGCGCAGCATCTCGCGGCGCTGCGCCAGCATGGCCCGACGCCGCATCATCGGACCAGTTTTGCCCCGGTCGCACAAATGCAGCTGGTCTGAAGCCCAAACGCCAAAAAGGGGGAAGAGGATGAGCAGGGGATTTACGGCCGACGATGTGTCGGTCCAGACCGGCCGCACCTTCCTTGTCACCGGTGCCAATGCCGGAATCGGGTATGAAACCGCTAAAATCCTCGCGGCGCGCGGCGCGCATGTCATCCTCGCGTGCCGCGACGAGGACAAGGCCGAGGTGGCGATGAACCGCATCTGGGTCGACGTGCCAAAGGCCGAACTGTCGTTTCAGCCGCTCGATCTCGCCGACCTCGACCAGATCCGCGATGCGGCGAAGGCGGTGCTCGCGGGGCCGCGGATCGACGTGCTGATCAACAATGCGGGGGTGATGATCCCGCCCCGGACGCTGACCAAGCAGGGTTTCGAACTGCAATTCGGGGTCAACCACCTCGGCACCTTCGCCTTGACCGGGCTGCTCCACCCCCATGTCGACGACCGCATCGTCATCACCGGCAGCATCGCGCACAGGAACGGCGCGATGGATTACAGCGACCTGTCGGCGTCGCGCAGCTATCATAATTGGGCGCGCTATCAGATGAGCAAGCTCGCGAACCTGCTCCATATGTTCGAACTCGACCGGCGGCTGAGCGCTGCCGGGCGCGCGACGCAGGCGATCGGATGCCATCCGGGGGTCGCGCTCACCGAACTGACGCGCCACCTGCCGCTGCCGCTGCGCACGATGACCCCGCTCGCCGGTCCCTTCTTCAACAGCGCGGCGCAAGGCGCGTGGCCGACCTTGCAGGCGGCGACGGGCGCGCGGGTTCAGGGCGGCGACTATCTGGGGCCGCAGGGGCTCGGCGAGGTGTCGGGCCGCTCGGGCCCGGCACGCGCGACGCGCGATGCGCGCGATCCGAAGCTCGCGCGTGAGCTGTGGCAGCGTTCGATCGACCTGACCGGCGTCGATCCGGCGATCTAAACAACAATCGACACTGGGGAGCGGGGTGATGACACAGCATCTGATGCACGATGGCGCACTGCACGATGGCGCGGGGCATCTGATCGACCCCGGTTATGCGACCCGCGAGGTCCGCCGCTATGACCGCGCGGCGATCGGCGCGGAGCCGGTGCGCATCAAGGAGTGGGATTATTATTGCGTGCTCGATGCCGATTTCGGGCTGGCGCTGACCGTCGCGGACAATGGCTATGCCGGGTTTCTCGGCGTGTCGTGGATGGATTTGCGCGGGAAGAGCTTCGTCAATCACGGCGTGCTGATCCCCGAACCGATGGGCGCCATGGCGCTTCCGCCCAGCGCCGACAGCGGCGACATCGTCCAGGCGCGCGATGGCCTCGAACTGGCGTTTCGGCACGAGCCGGGCGGGCGGCGGCTCACGGTCCACGCGCCGGGCTTCGACGATGGGCGCGGATTGTCGGGGGAAATCTGGCTCGACCAGCCCGCCATGGACCGGATGGTGATCGCGACGCCCTTCGCCGACGATCTCCACGCCTTTTACTATAACCAGAAGATCAACTGCATGCCGGCGCGGGGACATATAAAGATCGGCAATGAAGGCTATGATTTTACGCCTGAAAGCGCTTTCGCGGTGCTCGACTGGGGCCGCGGTGTCTGGACCTATGACAATGTCTGGTATTGGGGCTCGGCATCGGGGCTGGTCGATGGTCGCCCGTTCGGTTTCAACATCGGCTACGGCTTTGGCGACACATCGGCGGCGAGCGAGAATATGCTGTTCGTCGACGGCCGCGCGCACAAGCTGGACCAAGTGGTCTTCCACATGCCCGATGGCGCGCCCGACAGCGCACCGTGGCGTTTCACCAGCAACGACGGCCGGTTCGAACTGGAATTCACGCCCGCGGTCAATCGCTGGGCAAAGGTCGATGCCGGGATGGTCAAGACCGAGCAGGATCAGCTGTTCGGCTGGTTTTCGGGCACGGTCGTCCTCGACGACGGCACGCCGATGACGGTGCGCGACTTGCCCGGATTTGCCGAGAAGGTGTGGAACCGCTGGTAAGCACCCGGCGCGACGCGGCCGCGCGCACGAAAGTGAAATTTTTTTCGCCGGTGAGTCTTCATCGCCACACCACCAGTGGTTGAGTCTCCGAGTCGTGGCCGACTCCATATGGTGTGTCAGACTCGTTTCGTTCTCATCACGTTAACCAGTTAGAGAGGCGGAATCCTTAGACTCCTGCGCTTGACGGCGGACTCCGCTGGACTCATCAGGGCCTTCTTACGAGCAAGGAACGGGGTGAAGCATGGGTGTGATGGAACGGGTCAAGGCGCCGGCGACGAAGAAGCGGACGCCGAAAGTCGACCCCGCGGACCTGCCGCTCGACAGCATCTTGCAGGGCGATTGCGTCGAAATGATGCGATCGCTGCCCGCCGCGTCGGTCGACATGATCTTCGCCGACCCGCCATATAATCTCCAGCTCGGCGGCGACCTGCTGCGCCCCGATGGCAGCCAGGTCGATGCGGTCGACGACGACTGGGACAAATTCGACAGTCTCGCGACGTACGACCGCTTCACCCAAGCCTGGCTCAAGGAAGCGAAGCGCATCCTGAAGCCGAACGGCAGCATCTGGGTGATCGGAAGCTATCACAATATCTTCCGCGTCGGCACCGCGCTCCAGGACAATGGCTATTGGATCCTCAACGACATCGTGTGGCGCAAGGCGAACCCGATGCCCAATTTCAAGGGCACGCGCTTCACCAACGCGCATGAGACGCTGATCTGGGCGTCGATGGGCGAAAAGTCGCGCTACACCTTCAATTATCGCGCGATGAAGACGCTGAACGACGAGCTCCAGATGCGTTCGGACTGGCTGATCCCGATCTGCGGCGGTCAGGAGCGGCTCAAGAAGGGCGGCACGAAAGTCCACCCGACGCAAAAGCCCGAAGCCTTGCTCTATCGCATCCTGCTCGCCTGCTCGAACCCCGGCGACGTGATCCTCGATCCCTTCTTCGGCACCGGCACGACCGGCGCGGTCGCGAAACGCCTCGGCCGCCATTTCATCGGCATCGAGCGCGAGGATGATTATATCGAGGCCGCGTTGGAACGTATCGAGCTGGCGCTGCCGCTCGACGAAAGCGCGGTGAAGACGATGATGGCGCCGAAGGCCGCGACGCGCGTCGCGTTCGGCACGCTCGTCGAATGCGGCATGATCGCGCCGGGAACGGTGCTGACCGATACCAAGCGCCGCTGGAAGGCGAAGGTGCGCGTCGACGGCAGCCTCGAATGCGACGGCCAGCCCGCAGGGTCGATCCACAAGGTCGGCGCGGGGCTGCAGGGTGCGCCGAGCTGCAACGGCTGGACCTTCTGGCATGTCGACAATGGCAAGGAACTCCGCGTGATCGACGCGGTGCGGCAGGACTGGTTGCTGGCGAACGAAGCCTGATGTTTCAGCCGCTGACCAAGCCCGACTTCGGCGCCGCGTCGGCGGATGCGCAAATCTATTGCCGCCCGACCTGCTTCGTCGACCGCCCGCACGAACTCGACGACGATTGCCTGCGGATTGCCGACTCTATGGTCTGGTTCGCCGCGTGGCATGTCAGCCTGCGCGACGGTCTGACCGTCAAATCGGCGATCGTTCCGGTTCCCGAATGGGATGGCTGGATTGCGGCCATGCCCGACGCATTGGCGCAAGCGGCAAATGCGCAGCGCGCGGGCGTCGCGCGGCCGCGCGGTGTGCTGCAACTCGGTGAGCGGAAGATCCGGCTGAACGAGCCGCAGCTCATGGGCATATTGAACGTCACGCCCGACAGTTTCTCGGACGGCGGCAAGCATGTCGATGCCGTCGCCGCGGCGGAGGCCGGCTTCGCGATGGGCGCTGCGGGGGCGGCGATCATCGATGTCGGCGGCGAATCGACGCGTCCCGGCGCACCGCTCGTCTGGGAAGGCGACGAGATCAAGCGCATCGAAGGCGTGGTGTCAGCGCTCGCGCGGGGCGGTGTCGCGGTGTCGATCGATACGCGCAAGGCCGCGGTGATGGAGGCGGCGCTCGCCGCCGGCGCCCGGATCGTCAACGATATTTCGGCGCTGCGCTACGACGATCGCGCGATGGAAGTCGTCGTGCACGCGGGCTGCCCGGTCGTGCTGATGCACGCGCCCTCGGCGAAGAGCGACCCGCACGAGGGCGGCGATTACGCGCATATCCTGTTCGACGTCTACGACATGCTCGCCGAGCGCGTCGCGGCGTGCGTCGCCGCCGGGGTCGACCCGGCGAAGATCATCGTCGATCCGGGGCTCGGCTTCGGCAAGGGGGTCGGGGACAATCTGGCGCTCATCAATGGGCTCGCGCTATTCCACACCTTGGGCTGCCCGATCCTGTTCGGTGCGAGCCGTAAGCGGATGATCGGCGCGCTCGACAACGAGGCGCCCGCAGATCAGCGGCTCGGCGGCACGGTGGCGCTGCATTATCAGGCGGCGACGCAGGGCGCGCAGTTGCTCCGCGTCCACGACATTGCGGAAAACCGGCAGGCGCTCCGCGTGTGGCGCGGGCTGCGCGACGCGGCGCTGACCGTTTAAAGCGAATAGCCTCCGTCGGCGGCGAGCACCGCGCCAGTGATATTCGCCGCGTCATCCGACAACAGGAAGGTGATCTGCCGCGCGACCTCCCCGGCGCTCGCCCAGCGGCCGAGCGGCGTCGCCGCTTTTGCCATCGCGTCGATGGCCGCTTCGCGGCTGCCATATTCGGCCACCATCGCAGGGAAAAAGTCGAGATCGTCCCAAATCGGCGTATCGACGCCGCCCGGAGCGATCGCGTTGACGCGAATGCCGTGCGGTGCGCCTTCCTTCGCCGCGACACGCGCCAGCTGGATGACGCCGGCCTTCGACGCGCCATAGGCGCCAACCCCGGGCTCGGCCTTGATACCCGAGATCGAAGCGGTGACGACGATCGCGCCGCCGCGTCCGTGCGCGATCATCGCACGCATCGCCGCGCGCAGGGTCAGCATCGCGCCGTCGAGGTTGACCGACAGGGTGCGGCGCCAACTTGCGAAATCCATTTCGGCAATCGCGCCCGCGCTGGAAATGCCGGCGTTGACGACCGCAAGGTCGATATCCGTGAGATCGCCGGCCAGCGCCTCCCACATTTCGGGGCTCGTGACGTCGCGTCCTTGCGAGACGTCCACGCCGATTACGCGTGCGCCGCTTTTGGCGAGCAGCGCGGCGGCCGCCCCGCCGATGCCGGAGCAATGGCCCGTGACGAGCGCCGTTCGTCCGGTGAATGATCGGGTCATGGCGCCAGCCTAACGCGGCCCGTCGGACAAGTCGACTGGCCCGGCGAATTCACTATCCTGCCGTTATGCTGCGGTATCGATCCCGAGATCGCTCAATTTGCGATAGAGCGTCGAGCGGCCGATGCCGAGGCGGCGGGCGACCTCGCTCATGCGGCCGCGATAATGGCCGATCGCGAGGCGGATGACGTCAGCCTCGATTTCCTCGAGCGGACGCAGGTTGCCGTCGGGCAGATACAATGTGACGCCGATCGCCTCGCCGTTGATCGCGATCTCGCCTTCGCCGCTCGGGCTGCCGCCGCCGAGCGTCGCCTCGATCGCGCGGAAATCGGCGCTGGTGAGGACGTCGGTGGTGCTGTTCACCGCGGCGCGGAACAACACATCTTGCAGCTGGCGGACATTGCCCGGCCAGGCGTAAGCGGCGAGCAGGCGCAGCGCGTCGTCGGTGACCCCGATCGGGCCCATGCCCGGCAGGCCGCCGATGCGCGCCAGCAAATGGCGTGCGAGCGGCCCGACGTCGCCGCGGCGCTCCGAAAGCGAGGGCAGGGTGAATTGCGCGCTCGACAGCGCGTAGAACAGGTCTTCGCGGAAGTGTCCGGCCTCGATCAGCTTGTCGAGCGGGCTCGTGCTCGTCGCGATGATGCGCACGTCGACGCTCTGGCGGATCGATCCGCCGATCATCTGCACTTCGCCGCTGTTCAGGAATTCGATGAGCTTCGCCTGCGTTTCGAGCGGGATGCATTCGACATGGTCGATGATGATGCTGCCGCCGTCGGCCTGGACGAGCCGCCCGACCTGGCGGTCGAACGCGCCAGCGAAAGCGCCGCGTTCGTGACCGAACAGTCCCGATCCGATCAGCCCCGGCGACACCGCCGAACAATCTACCATGACAAGCTGACCGCGCGCGCGCGGGCTCGCGCTGTGGATCGCGCGGGCAAAGACTTCCTTGCCGGTGCCGGGCTTGCCGTTGATCATCACCGGGACGCGCGCGCGCGCGGCCTTGGCGGCGATCGCGAGCGCGCTGCGGAAATTGGGGCTCGACCCGATGATTTCCTCGAACGCCAAGGGCGCGCGCAGCTTTTCAGTCAGCGGGCGCAGTTCGCCCTGCGGGCCGCTGGTCGACACGACGCGGTCGAGGGCTTCGAGCAGGCGGTCGGGGGCGATCGGTTTCTGGACGAAGTCGCTCGCGCCGGCGCGCATTGCGCCCACAGCGACCTCGACCCCGTTGCGCATCGTGATCACGACGAGCGGCAAGGCGGGACGCCAGCGGCGGAGTTCGCCGACGAATTCGGAAATATCCATGCCCGGCGCGCCCTGGTCGACGAGCACCGCGTCGAGCGCCATGCCTTCCTGCGTGCCGAGCTTGGCCAGGGCGGTATCGGTGTCGGCGGCGATGACGCTACGCCAGCCGCCACGTGATACAAGGGCCGCCAGGAAGCGCTGCTGGGCAGGCTCGCTGTCGACGATCATCACCATTCGCGTGTCGCGCGTGTTCGTCATCGTTCCGAATCTGCCCCCTGAACCGACATTGCTATGGGTTTGTTCTGCTGAGGGCTGCATGTGTATCCGATAGGGGTAAAAGGGCGATTAAGGGCATTCGTCTTTTCCCACAGTTAAGTCCAGCGGCCAAACCCGCACTTGAGCATCGCGGGACGCGTGGCTAAGACCGGCGCGATAACCGATTCTGGGGCCGCGGCGCTGTGCGTTCGCGCACAGGAAACGGCCATTAAAGGGGAAAAGCGATGGCACAGCAGGAAATGAAGGCAGCCGAAGAAACCTATGCGGGTTTCATCAGCCTGTTCAAGATCGGCTCGATCATCACCGCGGTCGTGACCGTCGGCGTCGTCCTTCTCATCGCCTCCTGACCGGGCTTCGCGCATGCGCATCGCTGTCCTGAAGGAGCTCGCCGAAGGCGAGACCCGCGTCGCTGCCACCCCGGAAACCGTGAAGAAATTCATTGGTCTGGGCGCTGAAGTTGCCATTGAATCGGGGGCGGGTGAACAAGCCTCGATCGCCGATGCCGATTATAGCGCCGCGGGCGCGAAGGTCGGCAGCCGCGCCGATGTGCTGAAGGGCGCGAATATCATTCTCGCGATCCAGGGTCCCGATCCCAAGGGCCTCGCTGGCTTCGCCGACGGCGCCTGGCTCGCCGCCGGCCTCAACCCGTTCGGCGAACGCGCGCGCATCGACGACTATGCGAAGCTCGGACTCGAAGCGCTGGCGATGGAATTCATGCCGCGCATCACGCGCGCGCAGTCGATGGACATCTTGTCGAGCCAGGCGAACCTCGCGGGCTACAAGGCGGTGTTGATGGCGGCGAACGCCTATGGCCGCGCCTTTCCGATGATGATGACCGCCGCGGGCACCGTCAGCGCCGCGAAGGCGTTCGTGATGGGCGTCGGCGTCGCCGGGCTTCAGGCGATCGCGACCGCGCGCCGCCTCGGCGCACAGGTCAGCGCGACCGACGTGCGCGCCGCGACCAAGGAACAGATCCTATCGCTCGGCGCCAAGCCGATCTTCGTCGAAACGGTGGCGGGGATCGAGGGCGAGGGCGCGGGCGGTTATGCCACCGAAATGTCCGACGAGTATAAGGCGGCGCAGGCCGAGCTCGTGTCGTCGCATATCGCCAAGCAGGACATCGTCATCACCACCGCGCTGATCCCGGGGCGCCCCGCGCCGCGGCTGATTTCGGACGCGCAGCTCGCGACGATGCGCTCGGGCAGCGTGATCGTCGACATGGCGGCCGAAAGCGGCGGCAATGTAGAAGGATCGGTCTCGGGCGAGGCGAAGAAGATCCACGGCGTCACCGTGATCGGCGCGAAGAATATCGCCGCGCTGATGCCCGCCGACACCAGCGCGCTGTTCAGCCGCAACCTGTTCAACTTCCTCTCGGCCTTCTGGGACAAGGAAGCGGGCAAGCCCGTGCTCGACGAGGAAATCGGTAATGCCGTGCGCCTGACGCAGGGCGGCAAGGTCGTGAACGAGCGGCTGCTGGGCTAAGCAATGGGCCTGTTCAGCGCCGGGGATATCGACATCGCCGGCGCGCAGGCCGAGTTTCAGGCGTGGCTGATCGAGGGCGAGCGCGTGCTCGCGGCGTTCCGGACGATCCGCGATACCGTGCTGCTGACGAACCTGCGCTTCATCTTCGTCGATGTGCAGGGGCTGACGGGATCGAAGAAGGATTTCCAGAGCATTCCCTGGCGTTCGGTCACGCGTTTCTCGTTCGAAACCGCCGGCACCTTTGACCTCGATGCCGACATGAAGGTATGGGTTTCGGGCGCCGCGACGCCGCTCGAGGTCAAGATTTCGCGCAAGAGCGATCCGCAGAAAATCCAGCAGCTTATGGCGCAATTGATCGTCGGTCGCTGACCCAATCGGAAAAAATGGCCGTTTTCGGCCTTTTCATGAAACCTCCTTTGGTTACTATGCGTTCAGGGTTCCCCAACCCTGAGTTTCAACCAACTGGAGAATGATTGATGTCGTCTGCGAAGCTTTTCGCCACTCCCCTCCTTGTGCTTGCTACCCTGTCGCCCGTTTACGCACAGGAAACCGCCGCGCCGGCCGAAGCCGCTGAAGTGGCCGTCGACGCCGCCGCTCCCGCTGAAGCCGCGGCTCCTGCCGCACCCGCGCAGCCCACCGGCATCGCGCTCGAAATCGCCGCCAAGCCCGACCACAAGACGCTGGCCACCGCGCTGACCGCGGCGGGCGTGTCGGACAAGCTCGCCGGCCAGCCGTTCACGATCTTCGCGCCGACCGACCAGGCCTTTGCCGCGGTGCCGCAGCCGATGACCGACTGGCTGATGAACCCGAACAACACCGAATCGCTCGCGAAGGTGCTGACCTATCACGTCGTTCCGGGCCGCGTGACCGCCGAGGATCTTTACGCGAAGATCAAGGCCGGCGGCGGCAAGGCGACGCTCGCGACCGTCGAGGGCGAAACGCTGACCTTCACCGAGGTGCAGGGCAACATCAAGGTCGACGGCACGCAGGGCAGCAGCGGCTTCATCACGCAGCCCGACGTCGAACAGTCGAACGGTAATATCCACGTCATCAACGGCGTGTTGATGCCCAGCCTCGGCTGATGATTCGCGCCGCTGCGTCCGGCTTTCGAAAGGATAAGGATATGAAAACCCATCTGATCTTGACGGCCGCAGCGGCCGCGCTCGCGCTGTCGGGCTGCGGCGACAAGAAGGAAACGCCGACCGAGACGACGACCGTCGCGGGCGGCGAAACGGCGGTGCCCGCGACGCCCGCCGCCAGCCCGTCGGCGATGATCGCGAGCAGTTCGATCGCCGCGAATCTTGCGGCCTCGCCCGACCACAAATCGCTGGCCGCGGCGGTGACGCAGGCTGGTCTTGTCCAGACGCTGTCGGATGTGGGGCCGTTCACGGTCTTTGCACCGAACGACGCCGCCTTTGTACAGGTGCCGCCGGTGACGCGCGACGGCTGGATGCGCCCGGCGCAGAAGGATGTGCTCGCGGGCGTGCTCAAATATCATGTCGTTCCGGGCAAGCTGGCCGCGGCGGACCTTAGCGCGAAGATCGCCGAAGGCGGCGGCAAGGCCGTGCTCAAGACCGCCGACGGGCAGGATCTGACCGCAACCAAGAGCGGCGACGCCATATTGTTGACCAGCGCCAGCGGCAACAAGGCGACGGTGACGCAGGCCGATGTCGGCCAGGCGAACGGTGTCGTCCATGTCATCGACGCGGTGCTCGTCCCGAAAATGTAAAAAACATCGCCGGCTTGCCCGGCAAAGCGATATTTTATGTCGCAAAGCGCCCGCATTTCTCTTGGCCAGGAATGCGGGCGCTTCTTTTTGGGAGCTTTGGAGTCGACAGATTCGGCGGCGCGCGGCAAGAGGTGCGCGAAACGGAATCAGCAGGGGAGCGAGCCCGTGGATTTTATCGCGATTTTTTCAATTTTCGTACTGGCGTGCTTTGTTGGCTATTTCGTCGTCTGGTCGGTGACACCGGCGCTGCACACGCCGCTGATGAGCGTCACCAACGCCATTTCGTCGGTGATCATCGTCGGCGCGCTGATCGCCAGCGCCGCCGCGGGTTCGGCCTCGTCCAAATGGCTCGGCCTCGCCGCAGTCGTGATGGCGAGCGTCAATATCTTCGGCGGCTTCGCCGTCACCGCGCGCATGCTGGCGATGTACAAGAAGAAGGAGCGCTGAGATGGAGTTTCAGTCGATCCTTTCCGCCGCAGCCGGCGGCCACGGCGCCGTGAATCCCTGGGCGGCGGTCGCCTATCTCGTTTCGGGCATCCTGTTCATTCTCGCGCTGCGCGGGCTGTCGAGCCCGGCGACGGCGCAGGCAGGCAACCGCTTCGGCATGGCGGGCATGCTGATCGCCGTCGTGACCACGCTGCTCACGCATGCGCCGGCCACCGCCGACGGCCTGCTCGATACGGTCGGGCTGGTCGAAATCCTCGTCGCGATCGGCATCGGGGCCGTGATCGGCATCGTGATGGCGCGCAAGATCGCGATGACCGCGATGCCGCAGCTCGTCGCCGCGTTCCACAGCCTCGTCGGTCTTGCCGCGGTCGCGGTGGCGGCGGCGGCCTATCTCAATCCGCAAGCGTTCGGCATCGCCGATGCGGCGGGCGAGATCTTCACCGTCAGCCGCATCGAAATGGGGCTCGGCATCGCGATCGGCGCGATCACCTTCTCGGGGTCGGTGATCGCCTTCCTCAAACTCAACGGCAATATGTCGGGCGCGCCGATCATGCTGCCCGGACGGCACGTCATCAACCTCGGCACGCTCGCGGCGATCATCGGGCTGGTTGCCTATTTCACCTTCGATCAGTCGCCTTGGGTGTTCTGGACCGTCACCGGCCTTAGCTTCGCCATCGGCTTCCTGCTGATCATCCCGATCGGCGGCGCCGACATGCCGGTCGTCGTGTCGATGCTCAACAGCTATTCGGGCTGGGCCGCGGCGGCGATGGGCTTTACGCTCGGCAACACCGCGATGATCATCACCGGCGCGCTCGTCGGCTCGTCGGGTGCGATCCTGTCGTACATCATGTGCCGCGCGATGAACCGCAGCTTCATCAGCGTGATCGCAGGTGGCTTCGGCGGCGACGATGCGGCAGCGGGCGCGGGCGGTTCGAAGGAACAGCGCCCGTGGAAGCCGGGGAGCGCCGAAGATGCAGCCTTCCTGATGAGCCAGGCCGAGAATGTCATCATCGTCCCCGGATACGGCATGGCGGTCGCGCAGGCGCAGCACGCGCTCCGCGAAATGGGCGACCAGCTGAAGAAGGAAGGCGTCAACGTCAAATATGCGATCCACCCGGTCGCAGGCCGCATGCCCGGCCATATGAACGTGCTGCTCGCCGAGGCGAATGTGCCCTATGACGAGGTGTTCGAGCTTGAGGACATCAACGGCGAGTTCGCGCAGTGCGACGTCGCTTTCGTCATCGGCGCGAACGACGTGACCAACCCGGCGGCGAAGACCGACAAGACCTCGCCGATTTACGGCATGCCCGTGCTCGACGTCGAAAAGGCGAAGACCGTGCTGTTCGTGAAGCGTTCAATGGGCGGGGTCGGCTATGCCGGCGTCGACAACGACGTCTTCTACATGGACCAGACGATGATGCTGCTCGGCGATGCCAAGAAGATGGCCGACGACATCGTCAAGGCGCTGAGCGGCAGCGGGCACTAGACAAGAATCGTCGCCCCTGCGAAGCAGGGGCCGCTATCAAGGTGGCGCAAAGCTGCCAGCGGCCCCTGTCTTCGCAGGGGCGACGTGTTTTTAAAGGGGCAATATGCGCAAAATCGGCCTGATCGGGGGGATGAGCTGGGCGTCGACCGAGCTTTATTACCGCCATCTCAACAAGGGCGTGCAAAAGCGCCTCGGCACCGCCTGTTCGGCGCCGATCCTGATGGAGAGCCTGAACTATTGCGAGCTCTCGCGCATTACGACCCCCGAAGGGTGGGCGCATGCGAAAGAGGTGCTGATCGCATCGGCGCAGCGGCTTGAGGCCGCCGGGGCGACCGCGCTGATGATCGCCGCCAATTCGATGCATAAGGTCGCCGAGGATGTCGCCGCGGCGATCTCGATCCCGATCCTCCACATCGTCGACGAAACCGGCCAGAAGATGAAGGCCGACGGGGTCAAGTCGGCGGCGGTGATCGGCACGCGCAATGTGACGACCGAACCCTGGTTCCGTCAGCGGCTGGTGCGCCACGGGCTGACGCTCGCGCCCTATGACACGAGCCGCGTCGACGAGATCGACCGCATCATTTACGAAGAGCTGATGCTCGGCAAGGCGAACGAAAGTTCGCGCCGCACGATGAAAACCTTCATCACCGATATCGCCAAGCAGGATATCCAGGCGATCGTGCTCGCCTGCACCGAACTGGTGATGCTGGTCGACACCGACGCCAACCTGCTGCCGATCTATGACACCACGCGGATACACGTCGCCGAGGGCGTCAACTGGATTTTGGGCGAAGGTTGATCCTTCTCCCCTCCCGCTTGCGGGAGGGGTTGGGGGTGGGCAGCACCGTTTCAGATGCCCACCCCGCTGCGACTAGCGAGCCAGGCTCGCAAGTCTCGCTGCCCCTCCCGCACGCGGGAGGGGAGGACTCACATCATCTTCGTCCATGTCACCGTGCGACAGAACAGGCTGACGCAGCCCTTCATCGTCATCTTGCCGCCGTTCACGCGCAAATGCGCTTTGTAATATCGGCCGTCCTCGGGGCTATAGCCTTCGCCTTTCCAGCCGTCGCCATGCGGCACGAGATCCCAGTAAATCTGCAGTCCGGTGACCTTGCGGCCGCGCTTCGCCTTGTCGGGATTGCGCTCGTCGAGCTGGCCCCCCGTGGGCTGTTTGATCAGCAGGCGCTCGACACGCCCGCACATCTTGTTGCCGCATGCGGCCATGACGACGACCGCCTTGCCATCGTCCGTTTTCCAGCGCCCGGCAATCGGCGCGGGCGCCGCGGCCATCGACGGCACGGCAATCAAGGCGACAAGCGCCAAACCTAATCTGTGAATCAAAGCGACCTCTCCCCGGTTAGCTACACATATGTCAGCAACATCGCTTGGCATCCGTCAAGTCTTGCACCATGCTCCCCGAAAATAAGGGGAGAGACATATGCGATTCCATGGCCTGCGCCACGCGGCGACGCTCTGCATCGTGGCGGCCTTTGCCGCCAATCCGGCGGCGGCGAAAGTGATCAGCGTCAATGCGACAACGCCCAACGCTAACGAAAAGCTGCAAGAAGCGCTGATCCTCGCGCAGCCGGGCGACACGGTGCAATTGGGCGCGGGCGTGTGGAAGCTGACCGATGGCCTGTCGCTCGACGTCGCGAACGTCACGATACGCGGCGCCGGGGCGGGCGAGGGCGGGTCGATCCTCGACTTTGCGGGGCAGCAGGGCGCGGGCGAGGGGCTGCTCGTCACCTCCGACGATGTCTTCCTGACCCAATTTGCGGTGCTCAACACCAAGGGCGACGGCATCAAGTCGAAGGGCGCCGACCGCATCGTCTATCACAAGCTGCGCGTCGAATGGACCGCGGGGCCGAAGGAAACCAACGGCGCCTACGGCATCTATCCCGTAGAAAGCACCGACGTGCTGATCGACAGCGTCTATGTGCGCGGCGCGTCGGACGCGGGCATCTATGTCGGCCAGTCGAAGAATATCGTCGTCCGCGATTCGATCGCGACCGAGAATGTCGCGGGGATCGAGATCGAGAACAGCTACGACGCCGACGTCCACGACAATATCGCGACGAAGAACACCGGCGGCATCCTGGTGTTCGACCTGCCGAGCCTGCCGATGCAGGGCGGTCACAATGTCCGCGTCTTCGAAAATATCGTGAACGACAACAGCACGCCGAACTTCGCGCCCAAGGGTAATATCGTAGCGAGCGTTCCGACGGGCACCGGCGTGCTGATCATGGCGAACCGCAATGTCGAGATTTTTGGCAATGTGTTCGACCAGAATGGCACCGCGAACGTGATGATCGTCGGTTATCGCTACGAGCATAAGGATCCGAAATATCAGCCGCTGCCCCGCGCGATCGTCGTGCGCGGCAACCAGCATGGCAAGGCGGGTTATGCGCCGAAGTTTGCGGGCGGCGACATGATCGCGGCGGCGATGGGCGGCAGCATTCCGCCGGTGCTGTGGGATGGTGCGGGCGATGCGGTCGTGCTCGACAAGGTCGGCGTGCTGTCGCTGAACCTGCCCGACGTGAAGACGCCGCAGAGCGAGGCGAAGCCGTCGCCCGCCGACCTGTCGAAGGGCACGCCGCCCGCGGCGCTGCCCGTGATCAAGCTGCCCGACGCGATGGAGGCGAAGGTCAAGTGAGACGCGTTTTCGCCGCAGTTGGAGCGGCGCTGCTATGTGCGAGCGGCGGAGCGGCATCGCCGCCGCCCGCGGTCGATCAGGCGGTGGTCGAAAGCGATGCGATGCCGGCAAAGCTGTCGGCGTTCGGGCTGTTCCGCGGCAATGATCCGAAAACACCATCGACCGGCATCGGCTACACGCTGCGCGCGCCGCTGTTCAGCGACTATACCGACAAGCACCGCTTCATCTCGATCCCGGCGGGAAAGAAGGCGAAGGTCGCGGCCGACGGCGTCATCGAATTCCCGGTCGGAACCGTGCTCGTCAAAAGCTTCGGCTGGAGCGACGTCAACGGCGGCCGCCCGGTCGAAACGCGCCTGCTGATCCGCCGCGCCGCCGGCTGGACCGCGCTGCCCTATATCTGGGACGCCGACGGCAAGGATGCGACGCTGGCCTTGGGTGGCCGCCGCGTGCCGGTGACCTTCAAGAGCCCCGACGGCGAGACGCACAGCATCCGCTACGCGGTGCCGAACAAGAACCAGTGCAAGGAATGCCACAGCCTCGGCGGCGAGATTGTGCCGATCGGGCCCAAGCTACGGAACTTCATCCTCGACCCCGCCGCGTCCGAAAAGCTGCGCAGCGTCTATTTCGAGAACCCCGCCGCGCTGAAGCCGACGATGCCGCAGTGGGACGATCCCAAAAGCGGCAGCGTCGCGACGCGCGCGCGCGCCTATCTCGACGTCAATTGCGCGCATTGCCACAACCCGGCTGGCAGCGCGTCGAACAGCGGGCTTTTCCTGCGCTGGACCGACGATCCGGCAGGGGTGAACTACGGGATCGGCAAGCGGCCGACCGCGGCGGGGCGGGGCAGCGGGGGCATGGAGTTCGCCATCGCGCCCGGCGATCCCGCGCATAGTTTCCTGATCTATCGCCTCGAAAGCACCGACCCCGGAATCGCCATGCCCGAAGTCGGGCGCTCGACGGTACACAAGGAAGGCGCGATGCTGCTCAGGCAATGGATTGCGGAGATGCCGAAAGCATCGCATTAGACGACGCCATGACCCAGCTTGTTCTCCACGACTATTTCCGCTCCTCGGCCAGCTTTCGCGTCCGCATCGCGCTGAACCTGAAAGGGCTCGATTATGAGCGCGTCGAGATCAGCCTGATCGCGGGCGAGCAGCGCAGCGACGCCTATCTCGAACTCAACGCGCAGGGCTTCGTCCCGATGCTCGTCGTCGATGGCGAGCCGATCATCCAGAGCATGGCGATCATCGACTGGCTCGATCGTGCTTTTCCCGAACCGCGGCTGATCCCCGAAGAGGCGATGCCGCGCGCGGTGGCGCTGGCACGCGCGCAGGTGATCGCGAGCGACATCCACCCGCTCAACAATCTGCGCGTACTCAAATATCTGAAGCGCGACTTGGGGCTGAACGAACAGACCAAGGACCGCTGGATCGCGACATGGATCACGCAGGGGTTCGAGGCGCTCGAGGCGATGGCGGGCGACGGGCGCTATCTCGGCGGCGACACGCCGGGGATCGCCGACTGCTGCCTCGTCCCGCAAATCTATAATGCGCGCCGCTTCGAGGTGCCGCTCGATGCCTTCCCGCGGCTGATCGAAATCGACGCGGCGTGCATGCAACTCGACGCGTTTCAGAAGGCGCACCCCGACGCGGTCAAGCCGGCGTGATTCGTCTCCTGGCGGGTGTGGCCGCGCTGATGTTGCCGGTGGCGGCGATGGCGCAGGAACAAGCAACGGCACCCGACGAAGGTGTGGACGACGGCTTTTGCTATCTTCCTGCCCTGTCGCCGCGTCCCAAAGACCAGATTGTCGTGACGGCCGGCGGGCTGCTGCGTCCGGTCGATAGTGACCTTGTCGGATCGCGTAACCTGATCGCGGACGTCGCGCCGGGGCTTGGTAATCGAGTCGAAAGCCGCCTCCGGGATGAAGCCGGCATCGTCCAGTTCCGCCGTTCGGACGGGCGCTCGGCGCACCCGACGAGCCAGGGCATCACGTTGCGCGGCCTTGGCGGAAACGCGTCGGCGCGCGCGCTGATCACGCTCGACGGCGTGCCGCAGGCCGACCCCTTTGGCGGCTGGGTCGCGTGGAGCGCTTATGATGCGATCAACCTCGGCGGCATCATCGTCGCGCGCGGCGGCGGCAGCGGGGTCGATGGTCCAGGCGCACTCGCTGGTACGGTTGGTCTCTATTCGGAAATGACCGACGGCGTCGAAGCGAGCCTCGCCTACGGCAGCCGCGACAGCTGGGATGCTTCGGCGTCGGTTGGCGGCGAAGTTGGTAACGGGCACATCGCGGTCGACGGCCGTTACAGCCGCGGCGATGGCTTCGCGCCGGTTGCGAAGGGGCAACGCGGCTCGGTCGATCGCGCCGCGCCCTATGAACAGGGCGGACTTGGCCTGCGTCTTCGTTTCGACGCCGGTGACGACAGCCGGATCGAGGCCGCGCTGCGCGGCTTTTCGGACCGGCGCGACCGCGGGACCGATTTCACGGCCAGCAAGGTCGACGGGATCGACGCCAGCCTGCGCTTCGTCCACGATCCCTTTGGCGAGACGCAATGGCTCGCGCTCGGTTATGTTCAGCTCCGCGATTTCGAGAGCGGCTTCGCGAGCGTCGCGGCCGGGCGGAACAGTATCGCCCCCGCATTGTTCCAGCGCGTGCCCGCCACCGGCCTCGGCGCGCGCTTCGAGTTGCGCCCGGCGATCGACGAGGCCAATCCGCTGCGGGTTGGCGCCGACTGGCGGCGCACGACGGGGCGAACCGAGGAGGATTTCTTCTTCAGCGGTATGGTCCCCGGCCGCCACCGCATCGCGGGCGGTAGCAGCGATACCGTCGGCGCCTTTGCCGAATGGACATCGGGCGACGCCAATGACGGCTTGCTATGGACGCTGAGCGGCCGCATCGATCGCTGGTGGCTGGGTGAGGGCTATCGGCTCGAACGCAACATCGCCGGCCCCGTCATCACCGACCTGCGCTTCGCCGCGCGGCAGGGCTGGGAAGGCAGCGGCCGCGCCGGCGTGCGCTGGACATCAAACGCTTTCGCGCTGCGCGCCGCCGCCTATCGCGGCTGGCGCCTGCCGACACTCAACGAGCTTTATCGCCCGTTCCGTGTCGGTGCCGAGGTGACGACCGCGAATGCCGCGCTGAAACCCGAACGCCTGTGGGGCGGCGAGGTTGGCGCCGATTGGGACAATGGCGACACCAAGCTGTCGGCGACGCTGTTCATGAACCATCTGACAAACGCGATCGCCAATGTGACGCTCGCGCCGAACCTCAACCAGCGGCAGAATCTCGACGCGATTGACAGCAAGGGCGTCGAAGTCAGCGCCGAGCAGCGGATCGGTCCGGCAACGCTGCGAGCGACCTATGCCTTCACCGATGCAAAGGTCGACGCCTCGGGCGCGGCGCTGGCGCTCGACGGCCGCCGCCCGGCACAAATCGCCAAGCATGGCGGCAGCGTCTCGCTCCGCAGCAACGCGAGCGGCCCGTTCGGCGGCTTTGCGACGTTGCGTTACATCGGCAAGCAGAATGAGGATGACGTCGGGCTGCTCGCCCTCGACGACGCGCTGACGCTCGACGCCGGGCTGTCGTGGCGCTTTTCGGACGCGGTCAGCATCGAGGCGCGCGGCGAGAATCTCTTCGACGAACTGGTGCCCGCCGCGATCTCGTCGTCGGGCATCGTCGAACGCGCGACCCCGCGGACCTTATGGGTCGGCGCGCGCGTGTCTTTCTGACTTTCGCGTCATTCCGCCCTTCACAGGGTGGAAACAGGCGATAGGATGGGCGCGCCGGGATTTTTTGAGCGTGTGGGGGTGACCAATTCATGGCCGCGAAGAAGCTGAATCTCGATAATTTCCTGCCCTATCGCCTGTCCATCGCCTCCAACGCCCTGTCGAGCCGGATCGCCGCCGAATATGAGAATCGCTTTGGGCTGAAGATCCCCGAATGGCGGTTGATGGCCGTGCTCGGTGAGGGGCAGCCGAAGACGCAGCGCGAGCTGGTTGAGGCGACGCGCATGGACAAGGTGACGGTGAACCGCGCGGCCAAGGCACTCGCCGACCGCCAGCTGATCGCGCGCCAGGCGCACGAGGCCGACGGGCGTTCGCACCATCTCGAACTCACCGAGACGGGCCGTTCACTCTATAACGCGATCGTCCCCGCGGCGCTGGCCAGCGAGGCGCAACTCGAATCGAACATCAGCGCCAGCGAACGCGCGACGCTGATGGCCATCCTTGCGAAACTGACCGCCGCCGCCGAAGATTATGGCTGATCGCACCTATCGCGCCGCACCGGCCGATGCATTGCGCGTCGAGCCGCTGGGCGAGCTGACCGCGATTTTCGACCGGCGGTCGATGCAAACGCATCTCGTCGTATCGCCGATGCCCGAGATATTGGGCGCGATGGGCGCCGATGCCTGCAATGCCGCCGATCTCGCCACGCGCCTCGCCGCCGCGTTCGATCTCGACGGCGACGATGATGTACAGCCGATCCTTGCCGAGCGGCTCGGCGAGCTCGCCGCAATGGGGCTGGTGGAGCGCGCGTGAGGCATAGGCTGCGCATTGCCGTCGGCCCGGTGCAGTTCCGGATTGGCAGCGACTGGGCCGAGCCGGTCGCGGCGCTTGCGCGGCTGTACGCCGGCTATCCGCAGGACGATGCGCGCCCCGCCGAGGCGACGGTGCGCCTGTTCGCGGCGCGGCCGTGGCGGCGCTGGCTGCGGCCGTCAGTGCATATCGGCGGCGATTTCGTCGTGCCTGACGCGCTGCCGCTGCCGCTCTCGATGGGGCTGCTCGCCGCCGAGATGGGGATGAATTTGCAGGTCGCGCTCGGCTGGCGGCGGCACATGTTGCTGCATGCGAGCGCGGTCGCGAAGAATGGCCGCGCGCTGATCATGTCGGGTGAATCGGGGTCGGGTAAATCGACGCTCGCCGCTCTGCTCGGCGAAGGCGATTGGCGGCTGATGGGCGACGAGTTCACGCTGATCGATCCCGCCGGCGGTGACGCCTTCGCGTTCCCGCGCGCGGTCAGCCTGAAGAATGAGGCGATCGCCGAGATCGCCGCCCGCGTCGACCCGTCGCGGCTCGGTCCATTGCTCGCCGCAACGCCGAAGGGCGATATTCGTCACCTGATCCCACGTACCGATGCGGTCGCGGCGATGCACGAGCCCGCGCACCCCGCGCTGCTGCTGTTCCCGCGCTTCGGCGGGGAAACCGCGATCGAACCGATGGGCGAGGGCGAGGCTTTTGTTCGGCTGACCGAGGCGTCGACCAACTATGTCGCGCTCGGCGAGGCGGGTTTCGCCGCACTGACGCGGCTCGTTCGCGAAACCCCGGCCTTCGGCATTTCCTATCCCGACAGCGCCGCCGGTATGGCACTGGTCGAGCAGCTCTGGGCGGAAGCGGCGAAGTGAGCGCGGTGCGAACCTTCGTCGACCTGCTCGGCGGCCGCCGCGACCCCGCCGCGCTGGCTCCGCGCGACTGGGACGGCGTGATCGGGGTCGCGCGCAGCGAGGCGATGCTCGCGACGCTCGCGCACCGCCTCGCCGAGGCGGACCTGCCGCCGGCGGTCGCCGCGCTCTTCGCCGACCAGCGCGCCGCCGCCAAGGTCGCGCAGCGCCAAGCTTTGTGGGAGGCCGAGATGGCGCGGCGCGCGCTCGCGCCCGCGGGGATCGAATTCGTGTTGCTGAAGGGCGCGGCCTATGCCGCCGCCGATATGTCGTGCGCCGCGGGACGCCAGATCGGCGACCTCGACATATTGGTCCTCGCGCACGACATCCGCCGCACCGAAAATCTGCTGCTCAAGGCGGGTTGGGAATGGGTGAAGTCCGACCCCTATGACGACGCCTATTACCGCCAGCATATGCACGAGCTGCCGCCGATGATCCACAAGGCGCGCGACCGGATGATCGACGTCCACCACACCATCCTGCCGCGCACCCACCGGATCACGCCCGACGCGCTGGCGCTGGTCGGCGATGCGGTGACGAGCAGCGCGGGTTTCGCGGTGCTGAACCCTGCCGACATGGCGTGCCACTGCGCCGCGCATATGCTCGCCGACGGCGATTTGCAGGGGGGGCTGCGCAATCTGTGGGATTTCCACACGATGACGCGCGATTTCGCCGCCGCCGATCCGGGCTATTGGGGGCAGCTGGACGGGCGGGCGGCGCTGCACGGGTTGCAGGGCGCAGTTCACCGCGCCGCACGGCTATCGCGCGATCTTTATGGGACGGCGCTGCCGAGCGGGTGGGATCGGCAGGAGCCGTCCGATGTCTGGTTCCGCCGCCGCCTCTTCGCGCGTGACGATTGGGGGCGGGTGACGGAACCGCTGCTCGAACAGGCTTTCTACATCCGCTCGCACTGGCTGCGCATGCCGCCGGCGATGCTTGCGAAGCATCTCTGGACGAAGTGGCGGAAGCGCTAAAGCGTTTCGAGCAGCGGCACCAATTCGTCAAAATGATCGATCACATGATCTGCCCCGAGTTCGTCGGCGGGCCGGTCGAGGAAGCCGAAGCTGACCGCGATGCTGGGCACGCTCGCATTCCTCGCCGCCATCACATCGTAAATGCTGTCGCCGACGAAGGCCGCGCGCCCGCCGCCGCATCGCTGGATCATGGCATGGATCGGTTCGGGCGACGGCTTGCGGACACCCAGCGTGTCGCCGCCGATGATCGTCGCCATCCGATCGGCAAGATCATATTCGCCGAGCAGGAGGCGCGCCAGATGCTCGGCCTTGTTGGTGACGACCGCGGTGCGCACGCCCAGCGCGTCGAGCCGGTCGAGCGCGGCGATCACACCCGGAAAGGGGCGGCTGTGGACCGCGATATGCGCTTCGTAGAAATCGAGCAATTCGGGATAGAGCCGCTCGACCGCGCCATCGGGTACGCCGCCCGACGCGCGCAACCCTTCCTCCAGCATATGCTTCGCGCCGCGCCCGATCATCGGCCGCACCGCGTCCTCGGCCAGCGGGGCGCGGTCCATCAGCGCCAGCGTATGATTGACCGCCGCCGCGAGGTCGCCGAGCGTATCGAGAAGCGTGCCGTCGAGGTCGAAGCCGACGATCGCGAAAGGAAATCCGTTCATCGGCACCGCATGGCGCGATGCTCTGGAAACCGCAATGATTTGCTGGCATGGCAGCGCGCATGAGCAACAAGATCGCCGCTATCGTCCTTGCCGCGGGCAAGGGCACCCGCATGAAGTCCGACTTGCACAAGGTGCTCCACCCGATCGCGGGCCGGCCGATGCTGCTGCACCTGATGGCGAGCGTCGACGAACTCGGCCCCGCGAAGAAGGTCGTGGTCGTCGGCGACAAGGCCGACCAGCTCGAAGCCGCGCTGGCGGGCAGCGCGGAGCTTGCGGTGCAGGACCCGCAACTCGGCACCGGGCACGCGGTGCGGCAGGGCGAGGCGGCGCTGGCCGGTTTCGACGGCGATGTGCTGATCCTCTACGGCGATGTGCCCTTCGTCCCCGCGGCGACGATGCGCGCGATGATCGACCGGCTTAACGCGGCCGATGCGCCCGCCGTCGTCGTGCTCGCGTTCGAGCCGGCCGATGCGTTGCAATATGGCCGCGTGATCACCGAAGGCGACCGCGTTGTGAAAATGGTCGAGCATAAGGACGCGTCCGACGCCGAGCGCGCGGTAAAGCTGTGCAATTCGGGGCTGATGGCGGCGAAGTCGGCCGACCTCTTCGCGCTGCTCGCGCGCGTCACCGACGATAATGCCGCGAAGGAATATTATCTCGTCGACATCGTCAATATCGCGAACGCCGACGGGCGGTCCTGCGCGGTCGTGAAGACCGATCCGGCCGATGTCGCCGGGATCAACAGCCGCGCCGAACTCGCGACGGCCGAGGCGCAATGGCAGGCGTTCAAGCGCGAGGAAACGATGGCGGAGGGCGCGTCGCTTCGCGCTCCCGACACCGTCTGGTTTTCATGGGATACCGAACTGGGCCGCGACGTGACGATCGAGCCCAATGTCTTCTTCGGCCCCGGCGTGAAGATCGCGGACAATGTGAAGATCCGCGCGAACTGCCATATCGAGGGGGCCATAGTCGGCGCTGGCTGCGAAGTCGGTCCGTTCGCGCGGCTGCGCCCCGGCACGGTTCTTGGCGAAAAGGCTAAGATCGGCAATTTTGTCGAGACGAAGAAAGCCGTGCTCGGCAACGGCGCGAAGGCGAACCACCTCACTTATCTGGGCGACGTCACTGTGGGCGCCGGCGCAAACATCGGCGCGGGCACGATCACCTGCAATTATGACGGCTATTTCAAATATAAGACCGAGATCGGCGAGAACGCTTTCATCGGATCGAACAGCGCGCTGATCGCGCCGGTCAGGATCGGCCGCGACGCGATAGTTGCCGCGGGCAGCGCCGTGACGCTTGACGTCGCCGACGGCGAGCTTCGCCTCGTTCGCGCCGAGCAGCTGGTCAAGCCCGGCTGGGCCGACCGTTTCCACGATGCGATGCGCAAGAAAAAAGCGGCGGAAAAGAAATAGCCCGATGCCCGCGCCGACGCTGACGACCGCGCGCCTCGTGCTGCGCCAGCTGCGCGACGACGATGCCGCCGCGCTGTTTCCGGTGCTGTCCGATCCCGAGGTGATGACATGGTGGTCGAGCGGGCCGCACGCATCACCCGCCGAGACCGAGGCATATGTCAAAGGCAATGCCGCCGAAGGGCAGGGCTTTCTTTGCTGGGCGATCACCGCGGGCGATGACGCGGCGCTCGGCTGGGTGATCCTGATCGACGGCAAGCCCGACGTGAAAGAGATCGGCTATATCCTGCGCCGCGACCGCTGGGGCGGCGGCATCGCGCGCGAGGCGGTGACGCGGGTGATCGACCATGGCTTCGGCGAGATGGGGCTGCGCCGGATCTTTGCCGACACCGACCCCGAAAACCCCGGTTCGATCGGGCTGCTCGAACGGCTGGGATTTCAGCGCGAGGGACGGCTGCGCAGCGAGTGGGAAACGCATATCGGCGTGCGTGATTCGCTGATCTATGGCCTGCTCCGCGACGAATGGATGATGGAGAAGACGCAATGAGTGACCGCTATACCGACAAGCCCTTCCTGCGCTTTGTCGACGCCTGGGTGCTGAAGGCGATCGGGCATCTCGACGCGGCGACCGAGACTTATTGCAAGGCGATGGTGCCGCAGCTCGAGCAGAGCTTTGGTGTCAAGGGAAGCTGGGAGCAGATCGTCGAGCAGCAGATGAAGTTCGGCCCCGAACTGAAGGCACAGATCCTGAAAATCTGGACCGACGGCAAGGCGCGCTTCGCCGCGGGCAATGGCGAGGCGCCCGACCCGGTGCAGTTCGCGATGATCTTCGTCGACCGGAATTTCGGGCGGACATGAGCGGCCTGATCGTCCGTCCGGCGGCGCGCGCCGACTATGATCGCTGGCTGCCTTTATGGGACGGCTATAACGCATTTTACGGCCGTAGCGGCGATACGGCGCTGGCGCCGGAAATCACGACTGCGACGTGGGAGCGCTTCTTCGACCCCTATGAGCCGATGTTCGCGCTGGTCGCCGAACAGGACGGCGCGCTTCTCGGCCTCACCCATTATCTCCTGCATCGCAGCACCACCTCGCTGCTGCCGTCGCTTTATCTGCAGGACCTGTTCACCACCGCCGAAGCGCGCGGAAAGGGCGTCGGCCGCGCGCTGATCGAGGCGGTCTATGACGCCGCAAAGGAGCGTTCGCTGCCGCGCGTCTATTGGCTGACGCATGAAACGAACGAGACGGCGATGATGCTCTATGATCGCATCGCGGAAAAATCCGGTTTCCTCGTCTATCGAAAGCAGTTGCTGGCTTGATTTGATATCGTGATATGATATCAGTATATCAATGACTCGCATTCTTGCAGATTTGCCCGACGAGGATATCCGCTGGCTCGACCAACTCGCGGTCGAGCAAGGCAAGTCGCGGGCGGCGGTGCTCCGTGACGCCGTCACCGCCTATCGGCCGCATGCGCCTCACGATTGGATAGAAAAGGGCTTCGGTGCGTGGCAATCACGCGACGATATCGGCGACGCGGTTGATTGGCAGCGGCGCGAACGCGCGGCGTCAACGCGGCCTTGGGATGCCGATTATGAGGCGACGCGCGCCGAGTTTCCCGACCTGTTCGATGCCAATGACGATCGGGAGCATGAGGCGCACAAAGCTTGGCTTGCAGAGCAGGGCGGCAAGCTTGATAAGCCGAAGAAAAAGCGCCAGAAAAAGTGAGCGGCTTTGCTTTTGACACCAATATTCTGATCGACTTGCTGCGCGGATTCCCGCAGGCGCGAACGGAAATCGAGCGCGCTGCAGGGCGAGGCCGTGTCTGGATCAGCCGGACCGTCTGGCTCGAAATCATGTCGAAAGGCGAGGGTGAGGGGCTCCGGCGCGCGCAGGCTCTTTTGTCGGGTTTCGGGATCGACGAGCTCGACGAGGAAATTGCCGATCGCGCAGCGGCGCTCCGCCGTGAACGACCGGGATTGAAATCACCGGATGCGATCATACTTGCCACCGCGCTCACCCGCGGTCGCGTTCTCGTGACGCGGAATGTAAAGGATTTTCCGGCGGCCATGCCGGGGATTCGCGTGCCTTACACGCTTTGAACGAAGGTAAGAAAACATGTGCGGAATTATCGGAATCATCGGCACGGCCCAGGTGGCGGACCGCCTGGTCGACGGGCTGAAGCGCATGGAATATCGCGGCTATGACTCGGCGGGCGTGTGCACGGTCGAGGGCGGCCAGCTGATCCGCCGCCGCGCCGAGGGCAAGCTCGGCAATCTCGTCAAGGAACTCGCCGGCAACCCCGCGCCGGGCACCGTCGGCATCGCGCACACGCGCTGGGCGACGCACGGCGCGCCTACAACGAGCAACGCGCACCCGCACGCGACGGGCGAAGTCGCGCTCGTCCACAACGGTATCATCGAGAATTTCAAGCCGCTGCGCGAAGCCTTGCAGGCGCGCGGCCGCAAGTTCGAAAGCGAGACCGACACCGAAGTCGTCGCGCACCTCGTCAGCGAGCAGGTCGAAGCGGGCAAGTCGCCGCAGGACGCGGTGAAGGCGGTGCTCCCGCAGCTCCGCGGCGCCTTCGCGCTCGCGATTGCCTTCCGCCAGCATCCGGACCTCCTCATCGGCGCACGCCTCGGCTCGCCGCTCGTCGTCGGCTATGGCGAGGGCGAAACCTATCTTGGCTCGGACGCGCTCGCGCTCGCGCCGCTGACGCAGAAGATCGCCTATCTCGACGAGGGCGACTGGGTCGTCATCACCCGCGACGGCGCGCAAATCTTCGACGCGGAAAACAATCCCGTAACGCGCGAAATCACCACCTCGGGCGTCACCGCCGCGACAATCGAGAAGGGCAATTACCGCCACTTCATGCAGAAGGAGATTTTCGAGCAGCCGACGGTGGTCGCGCAGACGCTCTCCTCCTACATCCGCCCGCTCGAACAGACCGTCGCGCTGCCGCAGATGGATTTCGACCTGTCGACGGTCGAGCGCATCACCATCGTCGCGTGCGGCACCAGCTTCTACGCCGGGATGGTTGCGAAATATTGGTTCGAAACCTTCGCGCGCGTCCCCGTCGACATCGATGTCGCGTCTGAGTTCCGCTACCGCGACCCGGTGCTCCAGCCCGGCGGGCTAGCGCTCTTCATCTCGCAGTCGGGCGAGACCGCCGACACGCTCGCGGCGCTCCGCCATTGCAAGGCGAACGGACAGACGATTGCGGTCGTCGTCAACGTGCCGACGAGCAGCATGGCGCGCGAGGCCGACCTGCTGCTCCCGACCCACGCCGGCCCCGAAATCGGCGTCGCCTCGACCAAGGCCTTCACCTGCCAGCTTGCGGTGCTCGCCGCGCTCGCCGCGCACCTCGCGCTCAAGAAAGGCAAGCTCAGCGCCGCTGAAGAACGCGAAATCGTCAAGCATCTGATCGAGGCGCCCGCCGCCTTGAACGCCGCGCTCGCGCACGACGAGGAAATCTCGAAGATGGCGCATCTAGTCGCCCCGGCGCGCGACGTCCTCTACCTCGGCCGCGGCCCCGACTATCCGCTCGCGCTCGAAGGCGCGCTCAAGCTCAAGGAAATCTCATACATCCACGCCGAGGGCTACGCCTCGGGCGAGATGAAGCATGGCCCGATCGCACTGATCGACGAAGCGGTCCCGGTGATCGTCCTCGCCCCCAGCGGCCCGCTGTTCGAAAAGACCGTCAGCAACATGCAGGAAGTCATGGCGCGCGGCGGCAAGGTCGTGCTGATTTCGGACGCTGAGGGTCTCGCCGAAGCCGGCGACGGCTGCATGGCGACGATCGAGATGCCCAAGGTCCACCCGCTCATCGCACCGCTCGTCTATGCGGTGCCGGTGCAGTTGCTAGCGTATCATGTTGCGGTCGCGAAGGGGACCGACGTCGATCAGCCGCGCAATCTGGCGAAATCGGTTACCGTGGAGTAGGGCGCCCGCCCATCACTCCGCCGCATTCGCCTGCTCCAGAATTGACGCTGCGATTTCGTCGATCTTGCCGACGATCAACAGCGGCGCGCCGCCGACCATGCCGACCTGCGTCTGGCCATTTTCATAGTCGCGAAGCCAGGCGACATTTTCGGCGACGACAAGATAATTGCCGCCGCGCGACTTGAGCGAAATGAATTTCATTGGGGTGTCTCCTGATCCCCGATGCTCTAGGCGGGAAATATGAAGAATATCAGACCGACCCTTCCCGCCGCGATCATCTTCGATTTCGACGGCGTCGTCGCCGACAGCGAGGTGCGCGCCAACCTGTCGCTCGCCGAGAGCCTGACCGCCGCCGGCATGCCCGCGACCTACGACGAGTGCCTGCGCGACTATTATGGCCATAATTGGCAGGAGACCGAACGGCGGATTGTCGCGCGCTATGGCCGCGCGCTGCCCGCCGATTTCCGCGAGACGCACCGCGACCGCGCGCGGGCGCGCTATATGGAGGGCTTCGATGCCGTTCCCGGCGTCGCCGCCTTCCTCGACACGCTCGGTCCGCTCCCGCGCGCGATCGCCTCGTCGAGCCGCGCCGAATATATCGGCTGGGCGCTCGGGTTGTTCGGCCTCGGCCACCATTTCGGCGAACATGTCTACAGCGCCGACGGCTGGGACCGCGGCAAGCCACACCCCGATATCTATCTCGCCGCCGCGAAAGGGCTTGGGGTCGACCCGACGCAGTGCCTCGCGATCGAGGATTCGCCGACCGGCGCGCAGGCGGCGATTGCGGCGGGGATGACCGTCGTTGGCTTTTGCGGCGCGGGGCATATCGTCGACCGCGCGGGACATGGCGCGATGCTGCAAGAGGTTGGCGTGCATCATGTGGCGCTGACGTTCGACGACGTTGCTACCGCTATCTCTCCTTTCGTCATTCCCGCGAAAGCGGGAACCCAGTAGCGGCGGTTCGCTGGGTTCCCGCTTTCGCGGGAATGACAAAAGATAGGGCGATTAACCCGCTCAAAAATCGCTGTCCTACTTTGGGCAGCTGGATTAGCTTCGCGCCCGGTTCGATCCCGATCACGGGACGAAATATGCAATCGCGAGTGAAGTTACGCAGTTTTCCGCGACTTTCCAAAACACCCTTCGAGGAGAGAGATATGTGCACAGAAAACACCGAAGCCGATCTCGACCGCGCGGGATTGCCCGTCGGGCGGCGTAGTTTTGCCGCGCTTGCGGGTGGCGGTGCGCTGATCGCGGCGCTGCCCGCGCGCGCGATCGCGGGCAAGCCGGTGAAGGGCCGCGATGTCGAGATCAAGACCGCCGATGGCACCTGCGACGCCTATTTCGTCGCGCCCGCGAGCGGCAAACATCCCGGCGTGCTCATCTGGCCCGATATTCGCGGGCTGCGTCCCGCCTTTCGCCAGATGGCCGACCGGCTGGCGGGCGAGGGCTATGCCGTGCTCTGCGTCAATCCCTTCTACCGCTGGCAAAAGTCGCCCGTCGTGACCGCGACGAGCGATTTCAACGATCCGGCGATCCGCGAAAAATTGTTCGGTTACCTGAAGCTGCTGACGCGCCCGATCGTCGAGACTGACGCCAAGGCGCATCTGGCTTTCCTTGACGCGCAGAAGGAGGTCGACACCAAGCGCAAGATCGGCACCACCGGCTATTGCATGGGCGGGGCGATGACGATCTATACTGCGGCGCTGAAGCCCGATCGCGTCGGCGCGGCGGGCAGCTTCCATGGCGGCGGCGTCGGCACCGACAAGCCCGACAGTCCGCACCTGCTGATTCCGAAAACCAACGCCGGCTATTTGTTCGCGATCGCCGACAATGACGACAAGGAAACTCCGAACGAAAAGGTGCTGCTGAAGGCGGTTCTCGAACCCCGCAAGCAGTGGCACGAGGTCGAGGTTTACGAAGGCGCGATGCACGGCTGGTGCCCGCCCGACGGCCGTGCCTATAACGAGGCCGCGGCCGAAAAGGCGTGGGCGCGAATGCTGGCGCTGTTCAAGGCCGAACTCGCCTGACGCCGCTAGCGTGGCAGGGCCTCGAGCAGCGCCTTGCCGCGCGGCGACAGCCGATATCCGGTCTCGAGACTTTCGGTCAGGCCCAGCTCCTTGAGCTTGCGGATATTCTGCTTGAGCCACATCTTCTCGACGCTGAGCGATTTTGCGATATCGGCCGCCGCCTGTTTTTCGTGGGCGGCGATATGGTGCAGGACGGGCCGCGTCCATGGACCGGAACCCCGGTCGAGGCGATCGAGCCGCTGCGCGAGCGACGCCACCTCGTCCGCCGAAAGATCGCCGGCCTCGCGGAGCGCGATGCGCGGATCGGGCCGATCGAAGCGGAGGGCGATGCGATAGATGTCGCCGTCGGGTCGCGCGTCGAGTTCGGCGAACAATTCGGCGCGCGACCCGAAACCGGCCGCGCGCGCATCGGCGTCGGTAATCGCGGCCGCCGCACAGGGAGTCACGCTTTCGATCGCCAGTTCGCCGATCGCGGTGCGCAGCCGTCCGCCCGCCTTGACGGTCGGGCGCCGCCACCGCCGAAAGGCGAGCGTGACCTCGCCGGTCCGGATGCGTTCGAGAATGGCGGCGCGGAAGAGCATCGAGCCGCCGCCCGATCAGTGCGCGTGCGCGCCGCCGCTCGCGGCATAGCTCGCATAGACGCGCTGGCCCGCGGGGCCGAAGGTCATGACCTTATAGGCTTCGCGGTGATTGCCATGCTCCATGCCGGGCGAACCCGTCGGCATGCCGGCGACCGCGAGGCCCTTCACGCCTTTCGGCTTCTCACGGAGCAGGCGGCTGATTTCCTTCGCGGGCACATGGCCTTCGATCACATAACCGCCGACGAGCACGGTGTGGCAGCTGCGCAGCGCCTGCGGCACGCCCTGCTTGTCCTTCACCGCATTCATGTCGGGCGAATTCACCACGACCGCCTTCTGTCCGAACGAGGCTTTCACCTGCTCAAGCCATTTGAGGCAGCAGCCGCAGCCCGCATCGCGAAACATCGTCGGGTTCGCGGCGTGCGCGGTGCCGATCACGGCGGAAAAAGCAGCGAGGGCGAAAAACGCGCGGCGGGCAGGGAACATCACAAATCCTTTTGGCAGACGGTGCGCCGAACCTATAGGCTGACCCCATGAAAGTCCATTTCATCCGGTCGGGCGAGCGCCGCTACAGCATGCGGATCGAGCGCACCGGTGCGCCGGTGCTGGTGATGGACCCGGCGCCGGGCTTCGATCCCGACCTGCCGCACGACATGGTGCATTTCGTCGTCGAGGCGGCGCTGGGGCTCAAGACCGGCGTGTTCGGCCAGATCGCGGCGGGCGGTGACGCCGGTTCCTTCCATGTCGAAGCGGGTGGGGCTTTGTCGGCAAAGGAGCGCCAGCGCGCGGCACGCAAGCAGGTCGCGAAGGGCGCGAAGCTGATCAAGAGCCAGGGCCGCGAAGGCGAACTGTCCGAAATCGCCGCTTTCCTGTTCGACATCGGCTGGCGGAGCAGCAAGCGCGCCGACAGCCCGGCGCAGCGCGCGGCGCTCGGCGAGGCCGAGCGGACGCGCGCGGGCCTCAGTCCCGACGAGCGCGCGCGGATCGACGCCGCGCGGCCCCGCGTGTTCGAAGCCTTCGAGCGGCTTTCCAAGGCATGGCGCGCGCTGCCGGCCGGCGAGGCGCTGATCCTCGAATGGCCGTCCGTTCAGCCCATCGGGTAGAGGATGTCCTTGCTGACCTTGTACAGCGCCTTCATCAGGTCGTCGGACAGCACCAGTTCCATCGCATCGAGGATCGGATCGACCTGATCATAAGCGCTGACCCCGACGATCGTCGAAGCGACGAAATCATGCTGCTTCGACCAGGCGGTCGCCATCGTCACGGGATGAAGTCCGGCCTCTTTGGCGATCTTGAGATAGCGTTCGGTCGCGGCGAGGGTCTTTTCGTTGACGAAACGCTGGCCCATCGCAGCATGCCGTCCTTCCATGCCGAGATAGCGTGAGAAGCGCGCGCCTTCGGGCCGTGCCCCGCCCTGATATTTGCCCGACAAAACCCCGCCCGCCAGCGGTGAATAGGGGATGAGGCTCACGCCTTCCTGCCGGCATACCTGCGCCAGCTCATCCTCGAAGCGGCGGTTGTTGAGGCTGAAATTATTCTGGATCGTATGATAGCGCGCGCCGCCGAGCCGATCCGACGCCGCGAGCGATTTCATCAGCCCCCAGCTCGTTTCGTTCGAGCATCCGAGGATGCGCACCTTGCCGGCGCGGACGAGTTCGTCGAGCGCGTCCATCATCTCGTCATAGGGCGCGTCATGGTCGGGCCAGTGCGTCTGATAGAGGTCGATATAATCGGTCTGCAGCCGCGTCAGGCTGTCGTCGACCGCCTGCATGATATTCTTGCGGTCGAGCGCGGTCATCCCGTTCCGGCACGGCGACCGGAACCAGACATGGCTCGGTCCCGACACCTTCGTCGCAAGGATGATCGCGTCGCGCGGCTTGGTTTTCATCCAGCGCCCGACGATCTCCTCGGTGCGGCCGACCCATTTGACGTCTGGCGGCACCGGATAGCCTTCGGCGGTGTCGTAGAAATTGATCCCCGCGTCGAAGCAGCGGTCGAGGACGCGGAACGCGGTCGCCTCGTCGGCCTGGCTGCCGAAGGTCATCGTCCCCATGCAGATGTCGGACACATGGATGGCGCTCTTGCCGAGGCGACGACTCTGCATGCTCTTGTTCTCCGGTCAGAAGAGGGGAGCACCGTGCATAGGTTGCGCTTCGCAACCTTGCAATCGGGTCAGATCAGGAGCGCGAGCGATCCGACGAGCAACGCCGCCATCGTCCAGTTGAACCCCTTGAGCCGCGCCGGGCTCGATAGCCAGCTGCGCATCACCTGGCCCATCACCGCCCAGAGGCTGGTCGAGGGCAGGTTGATGATCCCGAACACGACCGCGACGAGCAGCACCGCGCCGAAATTGCGGTCGGGCGCATAAAGCGCGATCGCGGTCAGCGCCATCGACCAGGCCTTGGGGTTCACCCACTGGAACAGCATCGCCTGCACGAAAGTCATCGGCTTGCCGCGCGCGCCGCTTTCGGTGTCGGGCGCGGCAGCGTTGGCGATCTTCCACGCGAGCCAGAGCAGATAAACGACGCTCACCACCTTCAGCACCGTGTTGAGTATCGGGAACAGGTCGAACAGGCCCATCAGCCCGACCCCGACAAGCACGATCATCAAGGTGAAGCCGATACCGACCCCCAGCGCGTGCGGCACGGTGCGGCGCAGCCCAAAATTGGCGCCCGACGCCATCAGCATCATATTGTTCGGTCCCGGCGTGATCGACGAGACGAGCGCGAAGGCGGAGAGCGCGAGGAGGGTGGTCTGGTTCATGCGTGCAACATAATGCGTTTTGATGCGCGATGGATTGCAAAGTTGGCCCGCTGCGAGCTAGATTATGCAATCTATGATCAAGATCGATACTATTGGCCGCAAGATATTGCGTGAGCTATCGCTCGATGGGCGAATCTCGAACCTCGAGCTGGCGGAGCGCGTCGGGCTTTCGCCGTCGGCGTGCCTTCGTCGTGTGCAGGAACTCGAACGCAGCGGCGTGATCAAGGGCTATCGCGCGGTGATCGATCCGGCGAAGCTTGGATTGACCTTCCTTGCCTATGTGACGGTCGGCCTGTCGTCGCACACGAAAAAGTCGCAGGTCGATTTCGAGGCGGCGATGGCGGGCGCGCCCGAAGTCCGCGAATGCCACAACATCACTGGCACGATCGAATATCTGCTGCGCGTCGAGACCGAGGATCTGGCGGCGTACAAGCATTTCCACACCGAAGTGCTCGGCGTGCTGCCGCAGGTGCACTCGATCACCACCTATGTGCTGATGGACTCGCCAAAGGACGAGCGCGCATAGTTTTTCTTCGCCATGCCCGCGAAGCGGTGAGCTTGAACCACGGTCCCCGCGACCGCATATCGGTTTCATGACGAAACTCTCTTTCCTCGACCTCGTGCCCGTGACCGACACCGGCACGATCGCCCAATCGCTCGCCAACGCCGCCGATCTCGCCCGCCACGCCGAGGCACTCGGCTACGGACGCTATTGGGTCGCCGAACATCATGGCATGACGGGGATCGCGAGCGCCGCGACCTCGGTCGTGCTCGCACACATCGGGCACGCGACCCACAGCATTCGCATTGGTTCGGCGGGCATCATGCTACCCAACCACGCCCCGATGGTGATCGCCGAGCAGTTCGGGACGCTCGAAGCCCTGTTCCCTGGCCGGATCGACCTGGGTCTGGGGCGCGCGCCCGGATCGGATCAACGCGTTGCACGAGCGCTACGCCGGACGCTCGCCAGCGACGAGCGCCAGTTTCCGCAGGACGTGCTGGAGCTTCAAGCCTTCCTCGCTGGCGACGAACAACTTGGCATTTCCGCTGTGCCGGGCGCGGGGACGCATATCCCGCTGTGGATCCTCGGCTCCAGCACCTTTGGCGCACAACTCGCGGCGATGCTTGGATTGCCCTACGCCTTCGCCAGCCATTTCGAGCCCGACGCGCTCGACGAAGCGCTCGATATCTATCGCCGCCAGTTCAAGCCTTCGGCTCAGCTTGCCCAGCCCTATGCCGCCGCTGCGTTCAATGCCTTTGCTGCCGATACGCGCGAGGAAGCCGAGTTGCTTGCCTCGTCGCAGCAACAGGCGTTCGTCGCGCTGCGCACCGGCAATCCGGGCAAGATGCAGCCGCCGCTTGCGGGCTACAAGGACGGCCTGCCGCCGAACGCGCGCGCGATCCTCGACCATGTGCTGCAATGCTCGGCGGTCGGCACCGCCGACGATGTCGCGGCGGGGCTGAAGGCCTTCATCGCGCGCACCGGCGTCGACGAGGTGATCATCGCGTCGTCGATGTACGACCATGATGCGCGCAAACATTCGCTCGCGCTGACGATGGAGGCGGCGAAAGCGCTCTAGCCGCGCACGCGGCGCTGTGTTGACGCGCCTCGGACTGCGGCGGTATAGGAGCGGCCCGACCAAGGGCGGCCCGCAGAAGGGTCGCCTTTTTACTTTTGACTGAAAGGTGCCTGCCATGACGATCACGCCGCTGATGCCCGTATACCCCCGGTGCGGTGTACGTCCGGTTCGCGGCGAGGGTGCCTATCTGATCGGCGAGCGAGGCGAACGCTATCTGGACTTCGCGAGCGGCATCGCGGTCAACCTGCTCGGTCATGGCCACCCGCATCTGACGAAGGCGATCCAGGAGCAGGCGGCGATGCTGATGCATGTGTCGAACCTCTACGGCAGCCCGCAGGGCGAAGCCTATGCTGCGCGCCTCGTCGAGAATACGTTCGCCGACACGGTATTCCTGACCAACTCGGGCGCCGAAGCGGTCGAATGTTCGATCAAGACCGCGCGCGCCTATCACTCGAGCGCGGGCAACGCCGAAAAGCATACGCTCATTACCTTCAACAACGCCTTCCACGGGCGCACGCTCGGGACCATCTCGGCAACCAATCAGGAAAAGCTGCGCAAGGGTTTCGATCCGCTGCTTCCCGGTTTCGCCTATGCGCCGTTCGACGACATCAACGCCGCGCTCGATCTGGTCGATGACAATACGGCGGGTTTCCTGGTCGAACCGATCCAGGGCGAAGGCGGCATCCGCCCGGCGTCGCAGCCCTTCCTTCAGGCGCTGCGCGACATTTGCGACAAGCGCGACCTGATGCTCGTGTTCGACGAGGTCCAGTGCGGCGTCGCGCGCACGGGCCACCTCTACGCTTATGAACATTTCGGCGTCACCCCCGACATCATGGCGACCGCCAAGGGCATCGGCGGGGGCTTCCCGATGGGCGCGTGTCTCGCGACCGAGAAAGCCGCGCGCGGCATGGTCATCGGCACCCACGGTTCGACCTATGGCGGCAACCCGCTCGCTTGTGCCGCGGGCCAGGCCGTGCTCGACGTCGTGCTCGAAGAGGGCTTCCTCGACCAGGTCAAGGCGACCGGCGAACGCCTCCGCGGCGCACTCGAACAGCTCATTCCCAATCATGACCAGCTGTTCGACAGCGTCCGCGGTGTCGGCCTGATGCTCGGGCTCAAGCTCAATTCGGACAGCCGCGCGTTCGTCGCGCATCTTCGCGACAATCATGGTCTGCTGACCGTCGCAGCGGGCGAGAATGTCGTCCGCGTGCTGCCGCCACTCAACATCGACGACAGCCATATCGCCGAGTTCATTGAGAAACTGTCAGCGGGCGCGGCGAGCTACACGCCGCCCGAAGGCTGATGCGGCATTTCCTGAACCTGTCCGACGCGGGCGGCGACGCGGTCGCCGCGATGCTCGCCGATGCGATCGATCGCAAGGCGGCGCGCGCCGGCTGGCCAAAGGGCAAGGTCGACGCCGATGCGCCGCTCGCGGGCCATGTGCTCGCGATGGTGTTCGAGAAGAATTCGACGCGCACCCGCGCCTCGTTCGACATCGCGATCCGCCAGCTTGGCGGCACGCCGATGATCATGGACGCCGGCGTGACCCAGCTCGGGCGCGGCGAGACGATCGCCGACACCGCGCGCGTACTGTCGCGCTACGCCGACGCGATCATGATCCGCACCGACGACCATGCGAAAGTCGAAGAGCTTGCCGAATATGCGAGCGTGCCGGTGATCAACGGCCTGACCGACCTGTCGCATCCGTGCCAGATCGTCGCCGACTTGCTGACGGTCGTCGAAAGCGGCAAGGCGTTGCCGGGGCTCGAGCTCGCTTGGCTTGGCGACGGCAACAATGTCCTCTCGTCGCTGATCGAGGCGGCGGGGCTGTTCGGTTTCCACGTCCGCGCCGGCGTTCCGCAGGGCTATGAACCCGATGCGAGCTTCGTCGAAGCGGCGCGCGCGAAGGGTGTCCGCATCGACATCATGCGCGACGCACGCGAGGCGGTTGCGGGCGCCGATCTGGTCGTCACCGACACCTGGGTGTCGATGGGGCAGGATCATGCGCACAACAAAATTGCGGCGATGGCGCCCTATCAGGTCGACGAGCGGCTGATGACGGGCGCGAAGGGCGACGCGATCTTCCTCCATTGCCTCCCCGCGCACCGCGGCGACGAGGTTGTCGATGCGGTCATCGACGGCCCGCAGTCGCGTGTCTGGGACGAGGCCGAAAACCGCGTTCATGCGCAGAAGTCGATCCTGCTCTGGGCGCTCGGAAAATTGTGAGTTCGAAGACGTGAGTGACATCATCGAAACCTGGTTCGACCAGCCCCTGCTGTTCACCATCGCCGAACGCCATGTGCGCGGGCGGCTGGTGCGGCTCGGGCCGACGCTCCAGACGATCATGGGGGCGCATAATTATCCGCCCGTGGCCGAAAAGCTGCTCGCGGAGGCGCTGGTGCTGACCGTGCTGCTCGGCTCGACGCTCAAGGACGAAAATGGCCAGATGACGCTGCAGGCGCAGACCGGCGGCGGCCCCATTGAGCTGCTCGTCTGCGACTATCGCGGCGGCGAACTGCGCGGTTACCTCAAATTCGATGCCGAACGGCTCGCCGAAGTCGGCGCTGACCCGACCTTGTTCGCGCTGTTCGGCGAGGGTTTTCTTGCGATCACCTTCGACCAGGCGACGACCGCCGAGCGCTATCAGGGCATCGTCCCGCTCGAAGGCGCGTCGATCGGCGAGGCCGCCGAGCATTATTTCGAACAGTCCGAGCAGATCCCCAGCCTGATCAAGCTCGCCGCGCGCCACGATCCCGAGGCGGGCTGCCTCGCCGGCGGGCTGCTCTTGCAGCATCTGCCCGAGGGCGAAGTCGGCCGCGACCGGTTGCACGTGCGTCACGACAATGCCGAATGGGAGCATGCCAAGACCATCGCGGCGACGCTGAAGGACGAGGAACTCACCGATCCGGCGACGTCGCTCGAGACGCTCGCCTGGCGGCTGTTCCACGAGGACGAGGTGCGCGTCGAGCCGGGCATCGGGGTGTCGCGCGGCTGCCGGTGCAGCACCGGCTATTTCGCCGGGGTGCTCGCGCAGTTTCCGGAGGTCGAGCGTTCCGACATGGCCGATGAAAATGGCCGGATCGTCGTCGACTGCGCCTTTTGCTCGCGCTTCTTTCCGATCCCGCTCGATGAAATCTCGGCGCACAATCGCGCGGAATAGCGACGGAATTTCCACAAATCTCGGCGACGAGGCGAGGTTATCCAGCGCCAAGTGGTTGAAAACGCATCCCCGGCTTGCTAACTGAACGGCAACAGGGTCGCATATTCGCTCGCTCGCGGGCGGCCAATGGATAGGTGGAATGGCGATCTTCTCTCCCACATTGCGAATGTTTCTCATCGCGCTCGGCTGCGCCGCGGCGAGCGCAGTACCGGCGCAGGCACCCTCGCTGGCGATGCTCGACCGCCTCGAAAAAGGCAGCTGGCAGCTTCGCGAACGCGGCAAGGAAGACGTGTTGCAGACGATTTGCGTCGGCGACGCGCGACGGATGATCCAGATCCAGCATCCACGCTCGACCTGTTCGCGCTATGTCATCGAAGACACGCCGAATTCGGTGACCGTCCATTATACCTGCCCCGGTGCGGGGCATGGTCGCACGAGCATCCGCAGCGAAACGAACCGGCTCGTCCAGATCGACACCCAGGGCATCGCCGAGGGTAGGCCGTTTTCGCAGGCGATTGAGGCGCGCCGCACCGGCGGGTGCTGATCGAACGAAATATTAACCATGCGGCGTTAAACGAGGTGCAGGGCTTCTTCATATGCCCTTCTCCCTAACGGCTGTCATGCCGAACTGGGCCGTGCGGCAATTGCCTCGCGGCCCATTTTCTTTGATGCGGCGCAGCACTTGCGCGCCCCGCGGCGCGGGCCTATCTGGCGCCGATGCAGCAAGTTTCCGGAAAAACGGTGATCGCCCTCCTGTCGGGCGGCCTCGACTCGATGGTCTGCGCGGGCCTCGCACGCGAAGCGGGCGCGCGGATCGTCGCGCTCACGATCGATTATAACCAGCGCCACCGCGTCGAACTGGAATCGGCGACGCGCATCGCGAACTATGTTGGCGCGGCCGAACATATCGTTCTGCCGCTCGACCTTCGCCGGTTCGGTGGCTCGGCGCTCACCGCCGATATCGACGTGCCGAAGGATGGTGTTAGCGACGATGTCCCGATCACCTATGTCCCCGCGCGCAACCTCATCTTCCTGTCGCTGACGCTCGGCCTCGCCGAAGCGCGGCAGGCCCAGGACATCGTCATCGGCGTCAATGCGCTCGACTATTCGGGCTATCCTGACTGCCGCCCCGAATTCATCCAGGGGTTCGAAAAGCTCGCCGCGCTCGCGACGCGCGACGGCGACAAGGGCGTCGATTTCCATATCCACGCGCCGCTCCAGCATATGACCAAGGCCGATATCGCCGCCGAAGCGGCGCGGCTGGGCATGGACGCGGGGATGAGCTGGTCGTGCTACGACCCGACGCCCGAAGGGCTGCACTGCGGGTCGTGCGACAGTTGCCGTTTGCGCAGCAAGGGCTTCGCCGACGCGGGGCTCGCCGACCCGACGCGATACGCCTGAGCCGATGACCTACGCCGTCAAAGAGATTTTCCTCACGCTGCAGGGGGAGGGCGCACAGGCAGGGCGCCGTGCCGTCTTCTGCCGCTTTGCCGGCTGCAATTTGTGGACGGGGCGCGAGAAGGATCGTGCCAAGGCGATCTGCCAATTCTGCGACACCGATTTCGTCGGCACCGACGGGACCTTGGGCGGCAAATATAAAACGGCGGCTGCACTCGCCGATGTCATCGCCGAAAGCTGGGGGCAGGGCAGCGGCGACCGCTATGTCGTGCTCACCGGCGGCGAGCCGATGCTGCAGGTCGACGCGGCGCTGATCGACGCGCTGCACGATCGCGGCTTCACGATCGCGATCGAAAGCAACGGCACTTTCCCGATCCCGCGCAGCATCGACTGGATCTGCGTCAGCCCGAAGGCGGGCAGCGAACTGGTGCAGACGAGCGGCGACGAGTTGAAACTCGTATGGCCGCAACCGGGCAGCGATGTCGCGCGGCTTGCGACGCTCGATTTCAAGCATCTGCTCGTCCAGCCGCTCGACGATCCGCACGCCGCCGCCAATGTGCAGGCGTGCATCGACTTGGTGATGGACGATCCGCGCTGGCGCCTGTCGCTGCAGACGCACAAGAATCTGGGATTGCGCTAGGAGCTATTCGCTCTTTTTCGCGGCGGGATCAGCGATGATCGCCTTTTTCGCGACGGGCATGTCGACCGCATCGGGATTATCGGCCTCGGCGCTTTCTTCGGCCGGCTCATCCGCTGTGTCCGCCGCATCGCTCTTGGCCGCATCCTTCTTCGTGCCGTCGTCAGGGGTGCTGTTGTCGACTGCCGTGCCGTCGCTCACCGCATCGTCGAGGATGATCATCGAATCGCTCACCGATCCCGGCTGGACCTCGACCGCGTCGAGCTTGGTCGTCGACTTGCCGGCGGTATCGCCGCCACCACAGGCAGCGAGCGCGAGCAGGGAGAGCGATGCGAGAAGGATGCGGGTCATGCGGCGTTCCTAGTCTTTCGGTGAAAGCTTGTCGAGAAAGGCGGGAAGCGTCTGAACAAGCGCCGCGTCGACGTCGGCAAAAGATGCGGTCCGCCCCAGCGCCGCGAGGCTCGTCACCGGAAATTCGGCGATGCCGCACGGCACGATGCCGCCGAAATGCGCCAGATCAGGCGCGACGTTGAGCGAAAAGCCGTGCATCGTCACCCAGCGCTTCACGCGCACCCCGATCGCCCCGATCTTGGCCTCGCGGCCGTTGGCGTCGTCGGTCCAGATGCCGATGCGGCCCTCGGCGCGGCGCGCTTCGACGCCGAGCAACGCGAGCGCGTCGATCACCCAGCCTTCGAGCGCGGAGACATAGGTGCGCACGTCGCGCCCGCGTTTCGTCAGGTCGAGCTGGACATAGCCGACGCGCTGGCCCGGCCCATGATAGGTATAGCGCCCGCCGCGTCCCGCATCATAAACCGGAAATTGCGGATTGAGCAGCTCGGCGGGATCGGCGCTCGTCCCCGCGGTATAAAGCGGCGGATGCTCGATCAGCCAGATGCGCTCGCCCGCCTCGCCGGCGTGGATCGCGGCGGCGCGCACCTCCATATCGGCGAGCGCCGCATCATAATCGGTCAGGCCGGGACTGATGGTCCATTCGGGCGGGGAAAGAGGGCGCATCGCGCGGGCTATCTGGCCCGCCGCGACGTCTCGCGCAAGACCCTCTGCACCCGTTGCCGACGGGGCTGGACAGGAGCGCCGAAGATCGTCACCTTCGCCGCAACAGGGAAATCGAAAAAATGACGGGGTATCAATGGTAAAATTCGACATGGGCGCCGCGTGGGACGACACGCTGCAACTTTTGAAATCACACACGGCGCTGGTCGGCACGATCGCCGGCGTTTTTCTGTTCCTGCCCGCGCTCGCGGTCGCATGGTTCGGCCCGGTGCCGATCGAGCCCGCGGCGGGCGCTGATTTCAATCAGGTCATGGAAACGTTTCGCGAAAGCTTTCGCCAGATGATCCCGGGGCAACTGGCGATCGCGCTCTCAGCGCTCATCGGTACGGCGGGAATCCTGCGGCTGTGGCTGTCGCGGACCGGGACCAGCGTCGGCGAGGCGCTGACCTTTGCGCTCATGCTCTTCCCGACGATGATCGCGATCCAGATATTGTGCGGGATCGCGATCGGTTTCGGTTTTCTCCTGTTGCTCGTCCCCGGCCTCTATCTGGTCGGTCGTCTCGCGCTGGTCGCGCCGGCGGTGGCCGACCGCAGCCTCTACAACCCCTTCGAGGCGATCCGGACGAGCTGGGACCTCACCCGGGGCAACGGCTGGGCGATCTTCTTTTTCCTGTTTCTCGTCGCGCTGGTGATCGTGATCGCGGCGTTGATCATCGGGGGCGTCGTCTCGGTCATCGCGGGCAGCGAACCGGGATTCGGGCGGATGCTGGGCGGCTTCGTCGAGGCAGTATTCAGCGCCGTCGGCAGTCTGGCGTCGATTGCCGTTTCGGCGGCTGCCTATCGCCAGCTCGCGCTGCGGACCTCGTCCGACGTGTTTCAGTGATGCGGGCCACCGCCAATAATAATGATGTGTCGCAAATGGGCGAAGCCGGTCAGGCTTTTGTCCGCCTTGGATGGAGTGAGAGTCTGGTTTAAAAACAGGGGGAAGTGACATGACGAAAATGAGTATCGGAGCGGCCTTTTCGGAAACCTTCGCGTTTCTCAAGGCGAATTGGACGCAGATGCTGATCTGGATGGGCGGGGCGCTGCTCGTCGTCGGTCTGCTCGGTTATCTGCTCCTTGGATCGACTTTCTCGGCAATGGCGCTGGCGCCCAACGACCCGTCGCTCGTGATGGGTGCTTTTGGCAAGATTGCTCTTTTCGCGCTGATCGCGGCGGTGATTTTTTACGGCGTTTCGATGCTCATCTGGCGCGGCGGCATGCACCCCGGAGAAGCGCCGAATTTCGCCTGGGCGTTCCAGGCCGGGCCGGCGCTGGCCTTTGGCATGTTGGTGGTGATGATCGCCGCCTATATCGTCATCTTCATCATCATGTTCGTCCTGACGCTGATTTTCGGCGCGGCACTCGGCGGCATGGGGGCTTTTTCCCCGGGGATGCTGGAATCGGGTGGAGCGGGAGCGATTGGCGGCGGCGCGATCTTCTTAATAATCATCCTCTACGTCGCAATGATTGTTTTCCTGCTGTGGGTCCAGGGCCGTTTCCTGGTTGCCGGCCCTGTCATGGCCAATCAGTTGACGCGCAATCCGGTCACGGGCCTCGGTGAATCGTGGCGGCTCACGGGGCCGTCGCAGTGGACGATTGTCGGCTTCTATCTGCTCTTCACGATCGGCATATTCATCTATGCAATGATTGCGGGTATGATCTTCGGCGGCGTCCTGGGCGCAATCATGGGCGGTTCGGCGGTGGGCGCGATTTTGACGATGATCGTCATGGCCGCGGTCGTCTACCTGCCGGTCATCATGATTACCTTCTCGATGCCGGTCGGCGTTTATCGCGCCCTCGCACCGCGCGCATCGGGGGATGTTTTCGCCTGATCGACGCCAACGGAAAATAGAAAGGGCGCCTCCGGCAACGGGGCGCCCTTTTCTATGTCAGTTCCATTTGGCGAGCGGCGGCAGGCTCATCAGGATCGCGTCGATATTGCCGCCGGTCTTGAGCCCGAACAGCGTCCCGCGGTCATAGACGAGGTTGAATTCGGCGTAGCGCCCGCGCCAGATCAGCTGTTCCTCGCGCTCGGCCTCGGTGAAGGGCAGGCCCATCCGGCGGCGCACGATCTGCGGGAAGATGTCGAGGAACGCTTCGCCGACCGCCTGCGTCAGCTGGAAATTGCGGTCGAACTCGGCATCGTCGCCGCATTCGAGATGGTCGTAGAAAATCCCGCCGACGCCGCGGTGGACGCCGCGATGCGGGATATAGAAATAATCCTCGGCCCATTTGGCGTAGCGTTCGTAAACGTCGGGGCCGAAGGGTGTGCAGGCCGCACGCAGCCGCGCGTGGAAGGCGTCGGTGTCCTCTTGATAGGGAATCGGCGGATTGAGGTCCGCGCCGCCGCCGAACCAGCGCTTCGTCGTCGCGAGGAATCGCGTGTTCATATGCACCGCGGGAACATGCGGGTTCGCCATATGTGCGACCAGGCTGATTCCCGTCGCGAAAAAGCTCGGGTCTTCGCTCGCGCCATGGATCGATCCGGCAAAGTCGGGGGCGAATTCGCCCGCGACGGTCGAGACATTGACCCCGACCTTTTCGAAGACCTTGCCCGTCATCACCCCGCGCACGCCGCCGCCGCCGTCGCCCGGCGCCAGACCCTCGGCCTCGCGATCCCACGGCGTATAGGCAAAGCGCGCGTCGCCGCCCGCCTCGGCCTCGATCTTCTCGAATTCGGCGCAGATTCGGTCGCGGAGCGATTCGAACCAGTTACGTGCCGTCTGTTGTTGCGGGTCGAGCGAGATCATGCCGGAAAGCCTTTCGTTTGCCTGAGCGCTTCGGCGAGCGCGATGCCAGCCGCGACCGCGACATTCAAGGATCGAAAGCCCTCGCGCATCGGAATTGCGACCCGTGCCGTGGCCGCATCATGAACATAAGGCGGCACGCCCGAGGATTCGGCGCCGAGCAACAGGACATCGCCGGGTTCGAAACCGAAGGCGGGCAGGGGGGTGGCACCCGCCGTCGTCAGCAGCACGAGCCGCGCTCCGGCCTCAGAACTCCATTGCTGAAAGCCGCTCCAGTCGGCGTGGCGCCGCACATTTGCGCGTGTGGCATAATCCATCCCGGCGCGCTTAAGCGCGCCGTCGGAGAAGGGAAAGCCGCACGGTTCGATGATATGCGCAGGCACGCCGAAGCAGGCGGCGGTGCGTAGCGTGGTGCCGACATTGCCCGCAATATCCGGCTGAAACAGGGCGATTTGCATGCGCCGCTCATAGCGGGCGCGCCGTTCGGAATCGAGCGCTCTCTGCTCGTCGTCTTGGTACAAGAAAAGAAGCGGAAATTGCCTGTTGGCAAGCCCGGACAGTGCGGCTATCAGGCCCGCAATTCCCGGAGGGGCCGCCGGGTTGTGCGCTTTCGTGCGCGTGCAACAGGGCGGCCATAACTTCGAGAACTTTTGTTAGTTCACCCATGCAAGGGCAGTCGAATGGCCAGTGAATCTGAACTCAACGCCGGTATCGAGGATGGCGTACGCCGCCGGGATTTCATCAATATTGCGGCGGTGAGTTTCGCTGGTGTCGGTTCGGTCGCCGTGGTGCTGCCGCTGCTCAACCAGATGAACCCGTCGGCCGACGTGCTCGCGCTGTCGTCGACCGAAATCGACATTTCGGCGATCCAGCCCGGTCAGGCGATCAAGACCAGCTGGCGCAAGCAGCCGGTGTTCGTGCGCAACCTCGTTGCCAAGGAAATCGCCGAAGCCAAGGCCGTTCCGCTCGGCGATCTCCGCGATCCGCAGACGATTGACGAGCGCACCAAGCCCGGCAAGGAAAACTGGCTGATCACGCTGGGCGTTTGCACCCATTTGGGCTGCGTTCCGCTCGGCGCTGCCGAGGGTGAGAACCGCGGCGATTTCGGCGGCTATTTCTGCCCGTGCCACGGTTCGCACTACGACACCGCGGCACGCATCCGTAAAGGACCCGCGCCCACCAACCTGGTCGTGCCGCCCTATGAATTCACCAGCGACACCGTCGTGACGATCGGCTGAGGAGAGAAATAAGATGAGCTTTCCCTGGGCCAAACCCTATGAGCCGACGCATCCGCTGATGAAGTGGATGGACGAGAAGCTGCCGATTCCGCGCCTCGTCTATAATGCCACGGGCCCCGGCTATCCGGTCCCGCGCAACCTCAACTATTTCTGGAACTTCGGCGTCCTCGCCGGCGCAGCGCTGATGATTCAGATCATCACCGGTATCGTTCTGGCGATGCACTATGCTGCGAACGCGAGCGTCGCGTTTAACTCGGTCGAGCATATCATGCGCGACGTGAATGCCGGCTGGTTCATCCGCTATGCGCATATGAACGGCGCGAGCATGTTCTTCATCGTCGTCTATCTGCACATCTTCCGCGGCCTTTATTACGGTTCGTACAAGGCGCCGCGCGAAATGGTGTGGCTGCTGGGCGTCGTGATCTTCCTCCTGATGATGGCGACCGCCTTCATGGGCTATGTGCTGCCGTGGGGCCAGATGAGCTTCTGGGGCGCGCAGGTGATCACCGGCTTCTTCTCGGCGATCCCGATCGTCGGCGAACCGGTGCGCGAATGGCTGCTCGGCGGCTTCGTCCCCGACAATGCCACGCTCAACCGCTTCTTCTCGCTGCACTATCTGCTGCCGTTCGTGATCCTGGGTGTCATCATCCTGCACATCTGGGCGCTGCACATCCCGGGCTCGTCGAACCCGACGGGTATCGAGGTGAAGGACGAACAGGACACCGTCCCGTTCCACCCCTATTACACCGCGAAGGACGGCTTCGGGGTCGGCGTCTTCCTGCTGATCTTCGTCGCGCTGACCTTCTTCAGCCCGAACACGCTCGGCCACGCCGACAACTATATCCCGGCGAACTCGCTTTCGACCCCGGCGCATATCGTTCCCGAATGGTACTTCCTGCCCTTCTACGCGATCCTGAAGGCCTTCACCTTCAACTTCCTGTGGATCGACGCGAAGCTGTGGGGCGTCATCGCGATGTTCGCTTCGATCGCGCTGCTGTTCTTCCTGCCCTGGCTCGACAGCTCGCCGATCAAGTCGTCGAACTATCGCCCGCTGTACCGCATCTTCTTCTGGATCCTCGTCGCTGACGTGCTGCTCCTCGGTTTCTGCGGCATGCAGCCCGCCGAGCAGCCCTATGTGATCCTCAGCCAGCTGGGCGCGATCTATTACTTCGCCCACTTCCTGGTGATCCTGCCGATCGTGTCGCGGATCGAACGCCCGCTTCCGATGCCGAATTCGATCACCGAAGCGGTCCTCGCCAAACACGCCACCGACACCTCGTCGGCTTCGGCAACGGCCTGAGCGCCGGACTTTAATAGGAGCTGATACAGCTATGGTTCGTCCGCTCGGTTTTCTCGTCGGTCTCGGTTTCATTACCGCGCTGGTGCTCGCGATCTTCACGACACCGCTCAGCAATGAAGCCAATGTCGCGCACGAGTTTCACAAACACCCCCGGCATCTGAAGCTGGCCAGCGATGGCATCGTCCTGCCGCATTGGGACAAGGCGCAGCTGCAGCGCGGCATGCAGGTGTACAAGGAAGTCTGCTCGGCTTGTCACAGCCTGAACCTCGTCGCCTTCCGCAACATCGCGGATCTCGGCTACACCGAGGGGCAGATCAAGACCTTCGCCAAGGGCTTCCAGGTTCCGTCGATCAACCCCGATACGGGTGAACCGGCAACCCGCGATGGCCTGCCGTCCGATTATTTCCCGTCGCCCTACGCTAACGAAACGGCTGCCCGCGCTGCAAACAACAACGCGCTGCCGCCCGACCTTTCGCTGATCACCAAGGCGCGCGAAGGCGGCAAGGACTATGTCTATTCGCTGCTGACCGGTTATCAGAACCCGCCGGCGAACCTGCCTGCCGAGCTGAAGCCGGGCACGGGGCTGCACTACAACCCCTATTTCGCGAACCTTAACCTCGCGATGGCGCCGCCGCTGGCCAAGGGACAGGTGACCTTTGCCGACGGTTCGCCGAACGATGTGAAGAACATGGCTGCGGACGTCACGGCATTCCTCGTCTGGACCGCCGAGCCGAAGCTGATCAAGCGCATCCAGGTGGGTTATGCAGTCTTCTTCTTCCTGCTGATCTTCACCGTGCTGACTTATCTGTCGTACCGGAACATCTGGGCCGACAAGAAGCATTGATGAGCCGGGGAGGGCGACCGTCATGATCGCCCTCCCGCCTCAGCCGGACCTCGACCTCGCGTCGCTCGTCCGCACCATCCCGGACTTTCCAAAGCCGGGCATCCAGTTCCGCGATATCACCACGCTGATCGGCGACGCCGCCGGTTTTGCCGAAAGCGTGCGCCGCTTGAGCGCGCTCGCCGCCGTTCACCGTCCCGACTTCATCGTCGCGGTCGAGGCGCGCGGCTTTCTGTTCGGCGCCGCGATGGCGACCGCGATGGGCCTCGGCATCGTTCCCGTGCGCAAGGCGGGCAAGCTTCCCGGCGTGACGATCGGCGTCGACTATGAACTCGAATATGGCGTCGATCGCCTCGAACTTCACGAAGGTGCGGTGCTGCCGGGCCACCGGGTGGTGCTGGTCGACGATCTGCTCGCGACCGGCGGGACCATCCTCGCGACCGCGGCGCTGATGCGGAGCGTCGGCGCCGAGGTAGCGGCCGCGCTGTTCGTGATCGACCTTCCCGATCTCGGCGGCTCACAGCGGCTCACAGCGGCTCGAGGCTGCTGGGCTCACCTGCGAGACATTGATTGCGTTCGACGGCGATTAGGGTTCCGACCTTGAGGGGTCAGGCCGCCATGTCGGCCATCGCCGCATCGGCTTCGACACAGAAGAGCGCACGGGCTTTCCCGCCCGCCTTGGCGCGGTAGAGCGCCGCATCGGCGCATGCCAGAAGCCGCTCCAGCTCGACCCCCAGTTTGGGCGCCGTGGCAATCCCCACGCTGACCGATATCGACATCGAAACATCGTCGACCAGATAGGGCTTGCTGATCTCGCGGATGATCCGGCGTGCGAGCAGTTCGGCTTCGCTGTCGTCGCTCAGGCCGACCTGCAGCACGATGAATTCATCGCCGCCGAGGCGCGACACGACGTCTTCGCTGCGCACCATCCCTTCCAGGCGGCGCGCGACCTGTTCGAGCAGCACATCACCGGCGGGATGGCCGTAGCGATCGTTGATCGCCTTGAAACCGTCGAGGTCGAGGAAATGGAGCGCGACCTGGTTTTTCGCGCGCAGCGCCGTCGCGGTGTGAAACTGGAACTGCTCGCGCAGCAACAGGCGGTTCGAAAGGCCGGTGAGGGCGTCGGTTCGGGCCAGCTTCGCCATGTCGTGCCGCGCGGTGTGATGCTCGACCGCCGATCGATAGAGATGGACCACGGTCTGGAGACTGAGCCCGGTGATCATCGCGACGATGAATGCCTCGATCAGGAACAGCTCGCCGTGCAGCGGAATGGGATGCGCGTCGAAAGCGTGAAGCGCGAGGGCCACGATCGTGGGAAGCGTCGCGATCAAAAGGCTGGTGACGCAGATTTTCGGTCGAACCGAGGTCCGCGAAACGATGCCCGCGCCAAAGCTGAAGACCAGGCTGACCGTGATGAGGTGCAGCAGCGGATAATGCGACGATATCGCGATGACGTTGAGCAGCGCGAGAAGGATCGCCGACGCATAATTGCCGATAGCATAGCGGCGTTCCCAGCGCTTTAGGGTAACGAAATCGCCGACGGGCCCCGCGCGGAACCATGCACGGATGGTGGCCAGGCGAACAAAGGTGGTGATCGCGCCCAGCCCGGCAAGGGCGAGGAGCAAGGGGTTGTCGAGTTCCCGGCCGACCAGGAGGCATATTCCGACAAAAACGATTCCGAGACCGAATATCGGAACCCACATGCTGAACAGCATGGCGACGAAATCGCGATACACGGGGAGTGGAAGAGCCGCCGGGCTTGGGAAAATGTGCAAGCGCGAAGGGGGCTCGATCGGTGCGGGGGAATCCGATCGTCTCATAAGGTGAATCGTGCGCTCATAAGGTTAAGGTTCGGTAACGGCCGCCTGGATTCGAGGCAAAGAAAAAGCCCGCGCCCGAGAGCGCGGGCCTATCGCCCCCGTGGCAATGCCGAGGTTTAGAAGGGCACCCAGTTCTGTTTCTTGCGGAACTTCATATAGCCGGCGTTCACGCCAAGCCGCGCGCCGACTCCGACACGGATCGGGATCAGGACGACGTCGCCGCGGCGCATATAACTCGCGTTGAAGCCGCCGACCAGATAGGCGGCGCCTTCGCCCGCGGGGAAGCGCTTGTAGAGGTCCTCGCTGTCGAACAAATTATAGACGAGGACAAAGGTATTGCCGGCATTGGCGCCCGCGTCGAACCCGATCGACGGGCCGGTCCAGTAAGCGGGCAGTTCGCCCTCGATCTTGTGATGCAGCGTCCCCGAACCGTAGCGCACGCCGAGCACCAGCGCGCCGCCGGCTTCGCGCCCGACGATATAGGCGTTGGGTTCGCCCTGCTTCTTCAATATGTCCTCGATCAGCCCAGCAAGCCCTTGCGCGCCTTTGCCGAACACCCCTTCGGCAGCGCCGATCAGATCGTCCTTCTTATAGGTTGACCCGGGCGCCGCTGCGATCGTGGTCGCCGAGACGTCGGCGCTGGCCGCGGTGCCGTCCACGGGCGGTGTCTCGCTGGTCTGCTGGTCGCCCGTGGCAAGATCGCTGTCGTACGACGTGCCGGCCGTCGAATCGCTCGATACCGGCGGCGGTGCAGGATTGTTGAGATCGGAATCGATCGCCGTGCTGTTGGGATCGACTTCGCGCATCTGCGCGGCTGCCGGAAGCGGCGTCAGCGCGAGGCCGAGCGATGCCATTGCTGCCAAGGCAAGGCTGGTAAACGTTTTGCGCATATTGGACCCCCAAAGATCGAGCGGCGCACACGCGCCATATTCTGCGTTAATCATGACTCGCTTTCGCGTTCGAGCAATGAACCGGCGATGACTTGAGTCGAATTTACGCCAGGCCGAATCATCCGGGCGACGAAATGCCTGCTTCGACACCAAAATTGCACAATCTTTGCCGTTGCGGGGTGCGAAGTGCATGGCTATAGCGACCCGCCTAGGCCAGACTGTCGTTAGCGCGACAGGCCATGCGGAGACGTGGGTGAGTGGCTGAAACCAACGGTTTGCTAAACCGTCGTACTGGTAAATCCGGTACCGAGGGTTCGAATCCCTCCGTCTCCGCCACTATTTCCCTAGTTCAATCCGACCGGATGAGGGCCTCCGTGCCAACTTTGTCACGGTTAGTTCCGGTAATCGGACAATTCCGGTTCGAGGAAGGTCGGGGCAATTGCAGTTTGATCGGCAGGGTTCCTGCCAACTGCACCGAGGATGCGAATCCCGGCCTTCTTGATTTCGTGAATAATGAGTTCATACTCAGCCCGCCCGGCAGACAGTTTCCCTTAACGCGCGGGGTGGTTTTAAGGGTTCGTGCCTGGCGATGACCGTGGGGGGCTCCGCTGCCAATTGGTGCGACATGCGCGTCCTGATCATAGAGGACAACGATCGACTGGCGGGGCTCGTTTCGCATGGCCTGGCTCAGCATGGATTCAGCGGGGACGGCGTCGGGAATATCGACGAAGCCGAGGTCGCTCTCGCCAGCGTGACATATGATGCGGTGATTCTGGACCTGGGGCTACCCGATGGTGACGGGCTCGAATGGCTGCGCCGCGACCGGCCGGGTCATCCCCTGCCGCCCGTCCTGATCCTGACCGCGCGTGACGGGATGGGGGATCGGATCGCCGGGCTTGATGGCGGGGCGGACGACTATCTCGTCAAACCTGTCGAAATCGAGGAGCTCGCCGCCCGCCTTCGCGCGCTCCTGCGCCGGCCGGGAACGCGCAGCCTGCCGATCATCAGGGCCGGGAAGCTGGCGTTCGACGTGGCGGCGCGGACGGCGCGGAGCGGCGACAACGCCATCGAACTGACCCGCCGCGAAGCCGATTTGCTGGAACTGCTGATCCGCCGGGCTGGAGCCGTCGTGCGCCGGTCGACCATCGAGGAAGCGCTGTACCGGTTCGACGAACCCGTGACGCCCAATGCGGTCGAGGCCATTGTGTCCCGGCTTCGCCATAAGCTGAGCGATGCCGATCATCCCGACCGGCTCGTGACCGTCCGCGGAATGGGCTATCTCCTCCGGGACTATGGGGATTAAAGCGCCGCATTCCGTATCCCGTCGCCTGACGCGCGGCCTTGCATGGACGGGCGTGTTCGGCGGCCTTGCGTTGATCATTTTCGTCAGTTTCGATGTCGAGGTGATGCTCGAGCAAAAGTCGTCGGCAGATGGCTGGCGGGGCGAATGGCTCGAAATCGCGGAACATGTCGTCCTGCCGCTCCTCCTGCTTATGGTGCCGATGTTTTTCGCGGTCCGATGGGTTATTCGGACATCGCTCGCCCCGCTGAGCACGGCGGCTGCCCACATGGATTCGGTGGTGGGCACCGACCGCGGCTTCCGTGTCAATCTTGAGGAATTTCCCCTCGAAACACAGCCCTTCGCGCGCGCACTGAACGATCTGCTGGCGCGCCTCGACGACGTCGCGGAGCAGCGCGAGGCCTTTGCCGCCAATGTCGCCCATGAACTGCGGACGCCGCTGGCGATCCTGATGATCGAACTGGACCGACTGGGTTCGCCCGACGCTCTCCGGCTCAAGAAGGACGTTGCCGCGATGAAGCGGCTCGTCGGTCAGATCATGATGATGGCGCAGGTGGAGGCCCATGTGGCGCGCCCTGTCTCTCACGACATCGTTTCCCTGCCGGACGTCGCAATGGATGTGACCAACCGCTTTGCGCCGCTGGCGGCCGAGCAGGGCAGGCATGTCGCGCTGGCGGTCGAGGGCGAACCCATGGTTTCGGGAATCAGGGAAACGCTCGCCGCGGCGGTGTCGAACCTCGTGGAAAATGCGCTGCGGGTGACGCCCGAGGGCGGAACGGTCGTGATCGCGGTCGGGCCGGATGCCCGCATTTGTGTCAGGGACGAGGGGGCTGGCTTGTCGGTTGCGGACCTTGCGGCGCTCAGCCAGCGGTTCGCTCGCGCCGATCATGCAAACGCCGGCGGGGCGGGCCTGGGCCTCGCGATCGTGGCGCGAATTGCCGAAATCCACCATGCCAGGCTGATTACAAATCCTGACCGAAAAGAAATTGGCTTGTTATTTCAAGGCGCCTACCAAATTGCTGACCAATCCGATCGTCAGCTAAGTTAACCGTCAGGTTGGCGTCAGCTTAGGCGCATAGTCTTAACGGGACCGATTCGTTTCATAACAAAAAGAGTGCCTTCTCGCACGGGTCGCGGCGGCGGGAAGGGGTCGAGCGGGCGTATGTTTGTCGGCGCGTGCCTAGGCAAGTACCCGTGGGGGACAAATCCGTGGCGAATGAAGCAGGTGAGATTTTGGTCGCGGATAGCCATCCGCTTTGCCGCGAAGGACTGACTACACTTTTCGCGCGAAATCTCGGCCTATCCAATCTGACCGAAGCTTGGGACTTTCCCTCCGTCATCGCCCGAATGGCGTCGCGGCGATCGATCGATCTTGTGACGATCGATCTCGGCTTGCCGGGAATGCACAAGCGCGAAGGCTTGCGCGACCTGCGCGTCAAATATCCTGAGGTGCGTGTGGTCGTCGTGGCCGCGTCGCGGGACCGCGAGATGGTGCTCGACGCGCTGGGCGCGGGCGTCCACGGCTATATTCCAAAGGATTTTCCGGTCCACGAGATGGCAGACGCATTAAGAAAGGTGCTGGCGGGACAGATATATGTGCCGCCGTTCCTTTCCGATCTGAATGCCCGGAAGGCGAGCATCGTCGACGAAGATGGCGGTGCGTACGAGACGGCGCTGACCGGGCGTCAATTCGAGGTTCTTAACCTCCTCGCCGCCGGACGCTCGAACAAGGAAATTGCGCGGCTGCTGAGCATCGCCGAGGGAACCGTGAAGGTTCATATCGCTGCGGCGTTTCGCATGCTGGGTGTCCACAACCGGGTCAGCGCGGTCGCCGTGATGCAGGCGCGGGCGTTCAACGACAGCGCGGACGAGACATATCTGCCCGGCCTTCTCGAAGAGAAGCGCGGAAGGCCGATGTTGCAGCGCAATTTCAGCGGGGTTTCCCAAATCTCGTACAGGCGCTGAGCGGAATTTCTTCGCCATTCGCCGACCATTTTCGCGGTCGCCCCAAACCAGCTTCGCTTCCGTCTTTGCCTTGCCCGCCTGCCAAGGGGGCCTTGGACTGCGCCTTGTCTGATCGTCACCTATATAAAAAGTACTATATAGATTGTGACATCGTAATAGAGTGCGTGAATATAGAACGGCGGGAATGTAATAGGTCACCAGTCCAACTCGACGACGGCGCTCGTTAAGACTTAGCCTGCAATCACAAAATCCGCAGATCGACCGCGTACCGTGAGTCGAAGGTAGAGCCGACTGGTGTGCGGCGCGCGCGGGTTTACTGCAGGGAGGTAAGCATGGTTACGTATATCCGCAGCGATCTCGACTTCATTTTGGCCCAGATCAAGATTGCCGAAGCCCATGCCGCCGGTCAGCCGCTTTACGGCCCGGGCGGACTTATCCCCGCGTATAATCTTTCCTTCGGATTGCGTACGGTCGACGGCAGCAACAACCACCTGCTTCCCGGCCAGGAAAAATGGGGTGCGGCGGACGTCCAGTTCCCGTCGTTGCTCGATCCGGTTTACCGGCCAGCTGACGGTACACCGTTCGACCCCGACGGACCTGGACCGGCCCCGGCGATACCGACGCAGGCAAATTATAATCCGTCGAACGACCCTGACTCGCTGGTCTTCGACCGCAGCCTGCGAACGATCTCCAACCTGCTGGTCGATCAGACGCTGGGTAATCCTGCCGCGATCCTAGAGGGGCTGGACCGCGCGGGTAGTGCTGATCCGCTGGCTGATCTGGCGGCGATTACGGCGATCTATCAGACCTTCAAACCGTCCTCCGACGCGGAATATCAGGCACGCGTGGTCAAAGAGAACGCACGGGTCGCAGCCAATGAGCTGGACGATGGCGACCCCCTTACGCCGCCGAGTGCCGAGGAACAGGCCGCGCTGGATGCGCTGGCCGCCGCGACCGCCGCGCATGACGTGACCGTCGCCGATCTGGAGGCCGCGCGCGTCGTTCGCGACGCTGCGCTTGTGCCCTTTGGCCTCACCATGGACGGCGACAATGTCCATCTTCCCAATGTTTCGCCCGACGTGGGCCTGTCGGCCTCGTTCAACTCGTGGTTCACCCTGTTCGGCCAATTCTTCGATCATGGTCTCGATCTGGTCAATAAGGGTGGCAGTGGTACCGTCTTCATTCCGCTCCAGCCCGATGATCCGCTCTATGTCCCGGGCAGCCACACCAACTTCATGGTGCTGACCCGCGCCACGGTTTCGGCGGGCACCGACGGGATCATGGGAACCGCCGATGATGTGCGGCCGGTCAACACGACGACGTCTTACGTCGATCAGAACCAGACCTATGCTTCGCATGCGTCGCATCAGGTGTTCCTGCGCCAATATGAGGTGAATGGGGCGGGCCATCCGGTCGCGACCGGCAAGCTGATCGAGGGCGCCGGCGGCTCCCCCGGCGGCATGGCGACCTGGGCCGAGGTCAAGGAACAGGCGCTGATGCTCGGCATCCTGCTCACCGATCAGGACGTGGGCAAGGTGCCCTTGTTGCGGACCGACGCTTACGGCAATTTCATCCCTAACGCTGCGGGCTACGCGCAGGTCATCACGGGTATCGGCGGCGACGGAATTCCGAACACGGCCGACGACGTCGTGATTTCGGGTACGCCGCTGGCGCCGGTGGGTCTTGCCACCGCGATTCGCACCAACAGCGCCTTCCTCGCCGACATCGCCCACACCGCGGTGCCGAACGGCATCGAAGACGGCGACATCACGATCGGCCTGCAGAACCCGGGCAACAACCCACTGGTGTATGACGATGAATTGCTCGACGCGCATTTCATGGCGGGCGATGGCCGGGTGAACGAGAATATCGGCCTGACCGCGGTCCACCATGTCTTCCATGCCGAGCATAACCGCCTGGTCGAGCACACCAAGGAGGTCGTCCTGGCCACTGGGGATCTCGCATTCCTCAACGAATGGCTGGCCGATGACGTCGCGGCGCTGCCGACCACGCCGGCACAGATCGACGCGCTGGTATGGGACGGCGAACGCTTGTTCCAGGCCGCGAAATTCGGCACCGAGATGCAGTATCAGCACCTCGTGTTCGAGGAATTCGCGCGCAAGGTCCAGCCACAGGTCGACTTCTTCATCGTGCCCGACGGGTTCGACACCACGATCAATCCGGACATCGTCGCCGAATTCGCGCATGTCGTGTATCGCTTCGGCCACTCGATGCTGACCGAAGATATCTCGCGGTTCGGCCCGACCTTCACGCCCGACGACATCAGCCTGATCGACGGCTTCCTCAACCCCATAGCGTTCAACGGGGTTAACGGCGCCATCGCGGACGGCCTGGCGGCGGGCGACATCATCCGCGGCATGACGCGTCAGGTCGGCAACGAGATCGACGAATTCGTTACCAGCGCGCTGCGCAACAATCTGCTCGGCCTGCCGCTCGATCTCGCGACGATCAACCTTGCCCGTGGCCGCGACACCGGCGTTCCCTCGCTGAACGCCGCGCGCCGCGAATTCTATGAGGTGACGAACAACGACGCGCGGCTGAAACCCTACGAGAGCTGGGTCGATTTCGCCGGCAATCTCAAGAATGAGGCGTCGATCATCAACTTCGTCGCGGCTTATGGCACGCATTCGCTGATCACCGGCGAAACAACGGTAGAGGGCAAGCGCGCCGCGGCGATGGCGATCATCTTCGGCACTGATCAGGTGGTGCTGGGCGATCCCGACGATCCGTTGGACGATCGCGTCATCCTGGCGGCCGATGCGCCCGATGCGCTCGACTTCCTCAATGGCGAAGGGGCGTGGACCAGCCTGCCAAACGGGGTCACGACCACCGGGCTCGATAATGTCGACCTGTGGATCGGCGGCCTTGCCGAAAAGATCCTGCCCTTTGGCGGTATGCTCGGCTCGACCTTCAACTTCGTCTTTGAAGTGCAGATGGAACAGCTGCAGAATGCCGACCGCTTCTATTATCTGCAACGCCTCGATGGCATGCACCTGTTTGGCGAGTTGGAAGGCAATTCGTTCGCCAGCATGATCATGCGGCATACCAACGCCACGCATCTGCCTTCGGACGTCTTCTCCACCCCAGGTCTGATCCTCGAGGTCGATATCACCAAACAGTTCAACGATCTGAACGGCGACGGTGTGCTCGAAAGCACAGATCCGGCGGGTGGTGGCATCCTGACGCCCCTGGTGGTGCGCAACAATCCCAGCACCGTGGGTCCCGACAACAACTATCTTCGCTATACCGGCGATGAGCACGTCGTTCTCGGCGGCACCGAAGGCGCAGACATCCTCATTGCAAGCGAGGGTGACGACACGCTGTTTGGCGACGGCGGTAACGATACGATGGAAGGCGGCGCCGGCAACGACATCTTCAACGCCGGCGCGGGCGACGACGTGGTCCGCGACATCGGCGGCGACGACAACATCAAGCTCGAAGACGGGCATGATGTGGTCAACACCGGTCCCGGACTCGATCTGGTGATGGGCGGAAGAGGCCAGGACTTCATCGTGCTTGGCACCGACGCCGGAACGGAGGTGTTCGCCGGTGAAGGCAATGACTTCATCCTTGGAAACATCACCGCCGAACGCATCCTCGGCAACGAAGGCGATGACTGGATCGAACATGGCACCTTCGACGGCGCCCCCGGCGACAATTTCGACGAAATTTTCGCGCAGGACGGTGTCGTCGGCCATGACGTCTTCTTCGGGCTCGGCGGCTTCGACGAGTTCATCGCCGAAGGCGGCGACGACATCATGGTCGGCAGCCCCGGCCGTGCCAAGATGGCAGGCATGTCGGGTTGGGACTGGGCGATCTATAAGAATAACAACGCCGGCACCGACGCCGATCTGACGCGCGGGATCGTGTTCGACGAGAATCCGACGCCGCCGGCCAATGCGACGCAAGACGCCTATGAAAGCGTCGAAGGTCTGTCGGGGTCGCGGTTCAACGATATTCTGTCGGGCTCCAATGTGACCGCGGCAGAACGCGCGCCGTTCGATCCTGACCCGACGATCAGCGGATCGGAAGGCTATCGGGGAAGCAACCTCGACGCCGCGGGCATCGCCCGGATCGCCGGGCTCCAGGCCGTCGTCGGCGCCGGTGTCACCTCCTATAACGCCGGCGACATCATCCTCGGCGGCGACGGCAGCGACCTTATCCGCGGCAACGCCGGTGACGACATCATCGATGGCGACAAATGGCTGAACGTGCGGATTAGCGTTCGCCAGAATGTCGGCCCCGATGGCGGCACAGGTACGGAAATCGCCACGGCCAACAGCATGAGCGAGCTGGTGACGCGGATGTTCAACCGGACATTCAATCCGGGTCAGCTGGTTATCGTCCGCGAAATCCTGACCGACACCACGGCGGGCGATACGGACATCGCCGTGTTCTCCGACCTTCGGGCCAATTACGACATCACCTATAATGCCAATGGCACGATCAGCGTGGCGCATGCGCGCGGCACGCAGCTCGACGGCACCGACAATTTGCGCAACATCGAACGCATGCGCTTCTCGGACGTCGAGATCGCGGTGAATCAGCCGGCGACGGGGCAGCCCGTTATCAGCGACCTGACGCCGACCGAAGGCCAGTTGCTGACGGTGAACACCGCGGCCATCGCCGATCCGAACGGACTCGGGGCGTTCAGCTACCAGTGGCAACAATCGGCCGACGGTGTGACCTGGGCCAATATCGCCGGGGCCACCGCTGCGACCTTCACGCCCGACGACAATGCCGGCCTCGTGTTCGGCGACCAGGCCGGGCTTCGGCTGCGCGTCGCGGTGAGCTTCACCGATGGCGGTGGTACGGCCGAACAGGTCATATCCGCCGCGACCGGACCGACCGGGGTCAACTGGGACGGCAATGGCGCCAACAACAACCTGGTCGGCACCGCCGGTGACGATATCGGCGATGGCGGCGGCGGCAATGATACGATGTCGGGCAACGACGGTAACGACCAGCTGAATGGCGATGCCGGCAACGACACCATCTCCGGCGGTCAGGGCAACGATGTGCTGAACGGCGGTGGCGGCAACGACACCGTGACCGGTGGTCTTGGCAACGACACGATGACCGGCGGGGCAGCTAATGACACGCTGACCGGCGGGGCGGGCAACGACGGCATCGACGGCAATGGTGGCAACGATACGGCTATATTCGTCGGCGGGATCGGGAATTTCACCCTCGACTCCAACGGCACGACGATCACCGTGACCGACAATACGGGTGCCGAAGGTGTCGATTCTTTGCTCAATACCGAGGTGCTCCAGTTCAACGGCGCCAACTATACCGTCGAGACTGGAACCGGCGGCAACAACACCAACCTCAACGGCGCCGGTGGTGCCGCGGGTTCACAGGCGGTGTTCGGGCTTGGCGGCACCGACACGATCAACGGCGGAGCCGGCAACGACTATATCCATGGCGGCGCCGGAAACGATACCGTGACGCAGACCGGCGGCACCGGCGGCCGCGATATTGTCGATGGCGGATTGGGTACGGATACATTCGTGCTCAACGGCGTGGCAGGAGCGGAAACCTTCCGTATTTATGCCCGGGCCGCAGCCGAAGCCGCGGGCATGACCGGACTGAACGCCAACACCGAAATCGTCGTTACGCGCAACGGCACCGGGAACGCACAGATTGTGGCCGAACTCGACAATATCGAGGAGATCAACGTCAACGCGCTCAATGTGACGTCGCCCGGAGGCGTCCCACCGGGCGGCACGGGAGGGAACGGTGGCGATACGATCCTCGTCATCGGCGATTTCAACCCGACCAGCCTCAACTTTAATACGATCACCGTCAACGGTGGCCGGGGTGCCGACACGGTCGATATATCCGGACTGACCTCCGCGCATCGGCTGGTATTCAACACCGGCGGCGGTGCGGACCAGTTTATCGGTGACGCCCGACCCCAGGACGTCGTCAATTCCGGCAGTTCCGGAAATGGCCACGGCGGCGGTTCTGTCCATCAGCAGGACAACCCCTTCCAGATGATCCGGGCACTGATGGACGACTGGATGGAGGTGAACGGGCGCTCCGGCCTCCGCGATGTCCGGCACTATTTCGACACGGATTATCTCTTCTCATAACCAGCTTGGCGCCGGGACCTCCCCCCCTCCCGGCGTCATTTTTTTCCGATAATAAGGGAGGATTGCATGCGCCTGTTCTGGATGCCCGTTCCACCGGCATTGTCAGAAGCCGTCCGCGCCTGTCGGACTCACTTCATCCTCGCAGCAACATTCAGTGCGCTGATCAACATCCTCTATCTCGCACCGACCATCTACATGATGCAGGTCTATGACCGGGTTGTGCCAACCAATGGCGTATTGACGCTGGTTTTCATCACCGTCGTCGTCGGTGTCGCGATCGCCACGCTGTCGGCGCTCGATGCGATCCGGGTGCGGTTGATGGCCCGCGCGTCGCTGCGTCTCGACCGGTTGCTCTCGGGCGAGATACTGGACCGGCTGCTGGCGCGATCGCGCGCGCGGCCCGGCGACCCTTCGACCCATCAGGCGATGCGCGAATTCGACCTCTTGCGTCAATCGCTTGCGGGACCGGCGGCAACCGCCTTGTTCGACGTCCCGTGGACGCCCCTGTATCTCTTGGTCGCCTTCCTCATTCACCCGATTTTGGGAGTGCTGGTGCTGGGTGCAGGAGGCGTGCTGGTCACCCTGGCGATCGCCAATGAAAGGCGCAGCAAGGCAAAGGCCGAAGAGGCGCATCACGCCAATGCGGCGGCATATGAATCGCACGAGGCGATGCTGCGCAGGGCCGAGATCGTACGCGCGCTCGGGATGCGGCGCGCGCTGGTCTCGCGCCATATCCAGCAGCGCAGCGTCGGGCTGAATGCCGTCGCCGATCTCCAATTTTCGGGCAGCCGCTACAATTCACTCGTCAAATTCGTGCGGATGTTCATGCAATCCTTCGCGCTGGGTGTCGGTGCCTGGCTCGCCATCAACGGGCAGATTTCGGTCGGCGCGATCATCGCCGCCTCGGTGCTGCTCAGCCGCGCCCTGCAGCCGATCGAGCAGCTCGTCGGCCTCTGGCCCAATATCGTCCAGTCACGCCAGGCGATTCAGACCCTCGGCAGGCTGTTCGATCAGGCGGCCGGTCCGGTCGCGCGCACCACCTTGCCCGATCCAGAGGGGCAGGTCGAACTCCAGGGCGTTGTCGTCCGCAACGCCGATGGCAGCGCGATCCTGCTCAAGAATATATTTTTGAAGCTCGCTCCCGGTGAGGTGCTGGGTATTGTCGGCCCGTCCGGGGCGGGCAAGACGACCCTTGCGCGCGTCGTCGCGGGTGCACTGCCGCCCGACCTCGGCGAAATCAGGGTCGATGGCGCCAGTATGGCTGATTGGGATCCCGAACAGCTTGCGCAGCATATTGGCTATCTCCCACAGGATTGCGGCCTGCTTCCCGGAACGATCAGCGAAAACGTCTCGCGCTTCGCTGTCGCGCGCGGCGTTCCGCAGGCGGAGGTTGATGAGCAGGTCGTGATTGCTGCGCGCATGGCCGGCGTCCACGAGATGATCCTGCATCTGCCAGGCGGTTACGACACCTCGGTCGAAGGTAATGGCCACAGGCTGTCGGCGGGGCAGGCGCAACGCGTGGCGCTGGCGCGCGCGCTCTATGGCAGCCCGCGCATCCTGGTTCTCGATGAGCCCAATTCGGCGCTCGACAGCGATGGCGAGGAAGCGCTGTCGCGGGCGATCGGTGCGGCAAAGTTGCACGGCGCGGCGATCATGATCGTCGCCCATCGCGCGGCCGTTCTGGCCAGCGCCGACCGGCTGGCGATCCTCGCCGACGGCGCGATCGTCGGGGTGGGGCCACGCGACGAAATCCTTCAGGCGCTGCAGAATTCCGCAGCAAAGCAGAATGTCGTTCCAATCCATGAAGGAGCGCGGCCATGACCGATATGACCTGGAAGCCGCCGATGGGCGGCGATCGCCCTTCGGGCCATGATTCCGCCGATCGCCCGCATCGCGAACTGCGCATCGGCGGCCTCATCGTGGCGTTCTTCTTTGTCGGGATGCTCGGATGGGCGGCGCTGACCCCGCTCGATGCGGGCGCCTATGCGCCGGGCGTGATCGCGGTGTCGGGCAGTCGTCAGGCGGTGCAGCACCGCGAAGGCGGGATCGTGACCGAGCTTCATGTCGTCGAGGGGCAAACGGTCAAAAAAGGCGAGCCGCTCCTCACGATCTCAGCGTCGGAGCTCGTTGCGGCCGAACGTGGATTGACCGGCGAAGTCATCGCCCTGCTGGCGCAGCGCGCGCGTCTGGTTGCCGAACTCGGCGGCCTGCGAAGCGTCGCTGAGCCGGCGGAATTTGCCTCGCTGGCGCCCGAAAACCGGGAGCTGGCGGCCGAAGCCTTGCGCGGCCAGCGCCAGCTGTTCGAAGCGCGGCGCAATTCCGTGCACACACAGCGCAACGTGTTGCGCCAGCGGATGCGCCAGCATTCGGAACAGATCAACGGCTACAGCTATCAGATGAATTCCAACAAGGTGCAGCAACAACTGATCGGCGAAGAGCTGGACGGGCTGCGCGCCCTGCTGCCGAAAGGCTTCGTATCGATCAACCGGGTCCGCGGCATGGAGCGGTCGGCGGCCGAACTCGACGGCTCCTACGGCGCGTATCGCGCCGACATCGCCCGCTCCTCCGAAGCGATCGGCGAGGCGCAGATGCAGATGGTCGGCATCGACAAGCAGATGCTCGAAGAGGTGGCGACACAGAAGCAGGCGGGGCAGGTTCGCCTCGACGAACTTCAGCCCAAGCTGATCGCGGTGCGCGAACAGCTGGCCCGGTCGACGGTGCGTGCTCCCGCCAGCGGCCGGGTCGTGGGGCTCAAGGTCTTCACGGTCGGCGGCGTCGTTTCGGCGGGCGACACATTGATGGAGATCGTTCCGCAAGACCGCGCCCTCGTCATCGATGGCAAGGCTTCGCCGACCGATGCCGACGATCTGGCGCCGGGGATGGAGACGCAGATCCGTTTTACCGCGTTGCAGGAACGCAACCTGCCGATCCTTGTCGGTCAGATCTCCAAGATTTCGGCCGACAGCTTCGAGGACGAGCGTTCGGGCATGCGCTATTTCAAGATCGAACTGGTCGTGCCGCCCAGCGAACTCGCGAAACTCCGGCGCGTTCGCGAGGATGGCGGGCTGCGTGCCGGTCTGCCCGTCGACATCATGATCCCGCTGCGCAAGCGGACGGCGCTCTCCTACCTCATCGAGCCGCTTACGCAGACGCTGTGGATGGCCGGGCGCGAAAATTAGGCCCGGCCCATCGGCCGGAAATCAACAGCATGATTCTTCATCCGGCCGGCGATCCGGAATCATATTGTAATTGCGAATCGTTCTCGATAATGGCCGTGCATCCTTTTGCTGGAACTTCCGGATGCATGCACCGACAACCCCGCGACCGGCGACGAAGAAAAGCCGGAAAGCCTTTTGGCTGAAACAGCTGCACATGTGGCACTGGATGAGCTCGGCCGTCAGTCTGATCGGCCTGCTGCTGTTTGCGATCACCGGGTTCACGCTTAATCACGCCGCCGACATCGAAGGGGCGCCGGTCGTCATTCAGAAATCGGCGCAGATGCCGCCGACGTTGCTTGCGCGCCTGAAGGCGGCGGTCCCCGACGCCGAAAAGGCGCCGCTGCCCCCCGCCGTCGCCGAATGGGTCGAGCAGAACTTTCCGGTAAAGGCAGCGAGCGAGGCCGAATGGTCGGCCGATGAAGTCTATCTGCCCGCGCCGCGCCCCGGCGGCGATGCGTGGGTCGCGATCGATCTCGCGACCGGCGCGGCGTCGAGCGAGATCACCAGCCGCGGCTGGATCTCCTACCTCAACGATCTCCACAAAGGCCGCAATTCGGGCGGCGAGTGGAGCCTGTTCATCGACATCTTCGCCTTCGCCTGCCTCATCTTTGCGATCACCGGTTTGGTTCTGCTCTGGCTGCATTCGGCGAAGCGCAAGAGCACCTGGCCGCTCGTCGGCATGGGGCTCGCGATCCCCGCCGCCATCGCCGTCATCTTCATTCACTAGGGAGACCAGTCCATGCAGCTTTCCACCCCAGCGCGCATCCTCGGTGGCACGATCGGCCTCGGCGCCGTGCTCGGCGCGCCCGCCTTTGCCGCCGATCCGGGCACGATGGATGTGACGATCAACATTCCGCGGCTGAAGGTCGCCGAATATCACAAGCCCTATGTCGCGATCTGGGTCGAGAAGGCGGGTGCGTCGGCGAAGACCGTCGCGGTCTGGTACGATTATGACATGAAGGCGAACGAGGGCACCAAGTGGCTGCGCGATGTGCGTCAGTGGTGGCGCGCCGCCGGCCGCTCGATGACCTTCCCCGCGAACGGCATCACCGGCGCGACGCGTGCCCCCGGTGCGCACAAGGTCTCCTTCTCGCGCACGCAGCTCGGTGCCGCCGCGCCCGGCCAGTACACGCTGGTGATCGAGGCGGCGCGCGAGGTCGGCGGCCGCGAACTTCTGCGCATTCCCTTCACCTGGCCCGCAAAGGCCGGGGCGGGCGGGCGCGCTGCAGGAACGACTGAACTGGGCGCCGTCTCGGTCGCCTTCCGTTAAAGCCTGAAAGGACAGGGAAATGAAGAAGCGAATTTGGGGTTTCGCCGCGACCGCCGCGTTGGCGGCACTGGTCGCCGTTCCGGCCGCTGCGCACCGCCAGTGGATGCTGCCGTCGTCGACCGTGCTGTCGGGCGATGATGTGTGGGTCACCGTTGACGCCGCGGTGTCGAACGATCTCTTCTATTTCGAGCATCAGCCGATGCGCCTCGACGCGCTGAAGGCGTGGGCGCCCGACGGCACCGAAGCGGCGATCGAGAATAAGGCGACCGGCCGCTATCGCAGCACCTTCGACGTTCATCTGACCAAAAAGGGCACCTGGCGCATCGCGTCGGTCTCGGACGGCGTGATGGGCAGCTATGATCTGAACGGCAAGACCGAGCGGCTGCCGCGCGGCACCACCACGACGAACCTCGCCGAGCGTATCCCTGCCGGCGCGATCAATGTGAAGACCGCCGAATCGAACAACCGCAACGAGATTTTCGTGACGGTGGGCGAACCGACGACCACCTTGTTCAAGCCGACGGGCAAGGGCATCGAGCTGGTTCCCGTGACGCACCCGAACGACCTGATCGCGGGCGAGGCGGCGACCTTTCAGTTCCTGCTCGACGGCAAGCCCGCCGCGGGTCTGCCCGTCACGGTGATCCCCGGCGGCATCCGCTATCGCGACCAGCTTGGTCAGATGGACCTCAAGACCGGCGCCGACGGCAAGGTTGCGGTCAACTGGACCGAGCCCGGCCTCTACTGGCTGAACGTCACGACGCCGCAGGCCGAGCGTGCGGAAGGCGCACCCGAACCCGCCACCCCGCAGCGCCGCGCGAGCTATGTCACGACGCTGGAAGTGCTCGCGCCCTGACCGACCGCATCCTCATCCCCCGCGCCCTGACGCCCGCGGCTTTCGCCGGGCGCGGGGCGGGGGCGGCCATCGAAAGCTTCGCCGGCGAAACGATGGGGACAGGCTGGTCGCTGCAAGCGGTCTCGCCGCCCGCCGCGACGCAGCACGGCGTTCAGGCCGCACTCGACCTCGTCGTCGAACAGATGAGCCAGTGGGAGCCCGAATCCGACCTCTCGCGCTTCAACCGCGCGATGCCCAGGGCATGGCGCGAAATTCCGGCCGAATTCGCCCATGTCGTGGAGGTCGCGCTCGACATCGCGCGCGCCAGCGGCGGCGCCTTCGACCCAGGTCTCGGCCGCATCACCGACGCCTGGGGTTTCGGCAGTGCCCGACGTACCGGGCGGGTGCCGCAGGCGGTCCAGCCCGGCGCGGACCGCACGATCGATTTCGACCCGGGGGCGCGGCGCATCCGGCGCGGCGAGGCGGCGGCGCTTGACCTGTCGGGTATCGCCAAGGGCTATGGCGTCGATCTCGCCGCCGCATGGCTGCTCGACATCGGCGTCCGTCATTTCTTGCTCGAAGTCGGCGGCGAGCTGCGCGGCGAGGGGATCCGCCCCGACGGGCAGCCCTGGTGGGTCGACGTCGAGATGCCGCCGACCTCGTCCATTCCGCCGTGGCGGATCGCGCTGCACGACCTGTCGGTGGCGACCTCGGGCAATTATCGCCGCGGCTTCAGCGCGGGCGGCCAGCATTATTCGCACAGCTTCGATCCCGCGACCGGACGCCCGATCGTCAACGGCATATCGTCGGTCACCGTGCTCCATCGCGATTGCATCAGCGCCGACGGCTGGGCGACAGCATTGACGGTTCTGGGCCCTGAGGCCGCGGTCGCGCTCGCCGATGAGCAGGACCTTGCGGCGTGCATCGTTGCGGGCGACCGCGAACATCTGTCGCGCGCCTGGCGCGCTATGCTGGATTAGGGTCTGACCCTAACTGTCGGCCCAGCGCCGTAGAAGATTGTGATACACGCCGGTCAGCCGAACCACCGTCGCGTCGCCCTGGCCCAGTGCCGCCGCGGCACCCTGAACCCCCATATCGAGATCGAACAACAGGTTGCGCTGTCCCTGATCGCGCACCATCGACTGAATCCACATAAAGCTCGCGACGCGCGCGCCTGCGGTCACCGGCTCGACGCGGTGGACGGTGGTCGAGGGGTAGAGGATCAGGTGCCCGGCGGGCAATCTGATCCCCGGGGCCTCCGCAAAGCCTTCGACGACCAGTCCGCCGCCCTCATAGCTGTCGGGATCGGCAAGAAAGAGCGTCGCCGACAGGTCGCTGCGCATCCGGAAATCGCTGCCGCGGCGGATGCGGATCGCATTGTCGATATGATCGCCGAAATTCTCGCCGCCGGCATAACGGTTGAAATAGGGCGGATAGATTTTGAGCGGCAGCGCCGCGGTGATGAACAGCGGGCTGCGGCCCAGCGCGTCGAGCACGAGGCGCCCCGCTTCTCCGGCAGCCTCGCCGAATTCGGGGAGCTGCTGGTTGCGTTTGGCGAGCGCGGCCTGCGGACCCGATGTCTCGTTGCCGTCGATCCAGTCGGCGGCGTCGAGAATCGATCGGAGCTTTGCGACGCCATCGGCGTCGAGAACATCGGGGATGATGCGGATCATGGACCGCTTCTAGGCTGAAAGGGGCGGGAACGGCAATCGCCGCGCCCGCCCCACCGGGATCAGAAGTTATAGAAGAGGCTGAACACCGCCGAGCGCGATTCACCGGGGGTTGCCCAGCCGCCCGACACCGCGCCGCCGGACACGGTGCCGTTCGCTGCCGTGGTGGCCCCGCCGACGTTGTTGCGCACGCCGATGTAATAATCCTCGTTCGTGAAGTTGCTGACGTTGAGCTGTGCCACCAGACCGTTCTTGAAGTCGTACGACACGAAGGCGCGGTGGATCAGGTAATCGTCGACCATGAACTGGGTCCGCTGCAGCAGGTTACGCTGATTGGTCGCGAACTTGCCCTGATAGGTCAGGCCGTAACCGATCTGCAGTCCGAACGGGAAGGCATAGGTCGTGAACAGGCTGCCCGAATGCTTCGGGGTCTGGATCAGCCGGTCGCCGCGCTGCGGGTCGGGAATCTGCACGCTGTTGGCGCAGGGGTTGGTGATCGCTGTCGCCGGCGGGACGGGCGCAACGGGGCCCGGCTTGGCGAGACAGAAGTCCGAGACGCTCTGCCGCACTTCGCTGTCGAGATAGGTGTAGTTGGCGAAGACGGCCCATTCGGGCGTGACATTGCCGGTGATGCCAAGTGCGACGCCGTCGACGCGCGACTTGCCGTCGAGCACTTGCAGCGAGTTGGGCAGCGAGGGATCGTTCGACGGAATGCGGAAATTGGTGCGCTCGTTGCGGAACAGCGCGGCGGTGAGCAGCAGCTTCTTGTCGAAAAGATCGGCCTTGGCACCGATTTCGTAGCTGCGCGCCTTTTCGGGGGCGACGGCGCACGGATCGGCGGCGCCGTTCGCCGGGATCGCGCCGCAGCCAAGGCGCACCGTCGCCGACGACGGTGTCTTGGCGTTGCCATAGGCGGCGTAGAGGCTGACATTCTCGACCGGATGGAACACCGCGCCGATGCGGTACGAGAAAAGATCCTCGTCGCTGGTCTGCGGGAGCAATTGCAGCGCCGTCAGCGGCGTGGTGCCCGGCGGATAAACGCCAAGCGGAATGTTGCGGAATTCGGCGCGGTTCTTTTCATAGCGGACGCCGGCGTTGATCTCGAACATCGAACCGAGCTCGAGCGTGTCGAACGCATAGACGGCAAGGTTGCGGCTCTTGCCCTGCGAACGCCCGGTCACGGTGAAATTGATCGGGCCGGTATAGACAGTGTCGGGGTCCGCAAGGTTGATCTGCGGCAGGACGACGGCCTGACCCAGCGAATTGCGCGCGAGGCTGGCGGTTGTGATGCTGTAATCTTCCCAGGCGGCCGACACGCCGACGACGAGCGTGTTGTGCGTGCCGCCCTTTGCGCCGCTGGTGACGGTCAGGTCGGTCTGGTTGTGGATCAGGCTGTTGACCTGATCGCGGACCAGTCCGCGCGGTCCGTTCGGCTGATAGAAGCCCGGCGCCACCGTGATGCTGAGCGGGTTGGCGCTCGTGCGGAAGACGCCGCTCGAATCGACGACGTTGGTCAGCGAGGCCGTGCAGGCGTTGCCCGTGGTTGCGTCCGGGGTCGATCCGATCGGCTGGCGATTGTTCGCAAGGCAGAAGGTGCCCTGCGGGGCGCTCGTTTGGCTGTACTGGCCGACGCGTTGCCAGCGGGTCAGGTTACGGATCGATACATTGTCGCTGAACGCGTGGCGGAAGGTAGCGGTCAGGCGATCGACAGTTGTTTCCTGCTTGTCGAGATTCCTGATCCCGAAATAGTCGCTGTCATCGACACCGGGCAGCGGGCCGTTGTTGAGCGTGCTGAGGAAATAGGGAACGCCATAGATCGGCGTATTGTCGTCCTTCTGGTGGAGATAGGCCAGCGTCAGGCTGGTATCGCTGTCGATGCCGAGCGTGATCGACGGTGCGACGCCCCAGCGCTGATAGGATTCGACGTCGCGGCCGGGGACGTCATTTTCGTGATACATCGCATTCAGGCGGACCGCGATCAGGTCGCTGACGCGCCAGTTGCTGTCGACCGCAGCGCGATAATAATTGTCAGTGCCGACCGCCGCCTGCACCGTCGTCGCGCTCCGCGCGAACGGAATCTTGCTGACGAGGTTGATCGTGCCGCCGACGCTGCCCGATCCGTTGAAGACCGAGTTCGCGCCGTTGTAGACTTCGATCTGCTGCAGGTTGAAGGGGTCGGTGCGGCTGTACTGCGCGCTGTCGCGCACCCCGTCGACGGTCAGGTCGTTGTTCGCCGAATAGCCGCGCAGATTGATCGAGTCGCCATAACCGCCGCCGCCTTCGCCCGCGCCGAAAGTGATACCGGGGATGGTCGTGAGCGCATCGCGCAGCGTCAGCAGGTTCTGCTGGCGGATTTGCTCCTGCGACACGACCGTGACTGTCTGGGGCGTGTCGACGAGCGGAGCGGTCGACTTGGGCGATTCCACCTCATTGGCCAGCGCCCCGTTGACGACGATCTCGCCGCGGCCGCCGGGCGCGTCCTGTGCCTCGCCGGTTTCGGCTGCAAATGCCGAAGCGCTGATAAGGCTGCCCACGCAGGAGAGTGCGAGGAACGAGGCGGACGTCGATGGTTTCACGGTAAACCCCCTGTTTTGTGATTGGTTCGGGGCGCCGCTATTGAGTGTCGCTTGCAAAGTCAACTCTAATGCGAATCATTCGCGACATTGTCGCAATTGATATCAATTTGGGAGAATGTTTAGTGTCGGCGTTCGAGCCACCAGCTCTGTCGCCAGCCATATTGGCTCGCGACGGGTTCGCCGGCTGCATTGGTCGCGGGCTTGAAGCGGAAACGCTCTTCGATCAGGTCGCACGTCGTCCCGTCGAGCGAGGCGTCGCCGCTCGACCGCGTCACGCGGCATCCGCGGACGCGGCCGCTGGCCTCGATGGTGAAGCGCACCTCGACCTCGCCGCCCGCTTTCGCGCGGCTGGCTTCGCGCGGATAGTCGCGGTCACGGATCGTGCCGCTGCGCCAGACGGCCTTGGTCCCGCCGCCGGTTCCGCTGCCGGCACCGCCCGCGCCGGTGCCGTCGCCGCGCCCGCCTGCGCCCGATCCGGTGCCGGGATTCGGCGTCGCCCCCGCCGACGCGTCGTTCCCGGCGCCCGGGCGCGGCGCGGCGGCAATCGGCGGCGCGATGGGGGGCAGCTTGGGCGGCGGTGCGGCGACCGCGGCGGCTTTGGCATGCTTGTTCGCAGCCGACGCCTTGCCGCTGGCCTTTTCACTCGGCGCCTTCGCTGGCTGGGCCTCCTCGCGCGGTGGCGGCGGCGCGGGGAGGGCGATCGCCGCGATCGCGTCGCTGGCCTTGCGGACGACATCGAGATCGAGGCCGCTCGCGAGGCCAAGCCCGACCGCACCGACCGCAAGCAGCGCGCCGCCGCCCGATATAAGCTTCTGTCGCCCCGAAACTTGCCCCGTATAGGCCATCGCGCCGCCTCTCATCGCGCGCCGCGGCGCGCAACCGGTGACCCGTTTAGAGGAATTCGTTTAGCGTGGATATGAACCGGTCGAACTGGTCGTGGTGCAGCCAGTGGCCGGCATTTTCGAATTCGATCACCTTGGCGGTGTTGAAATGGACAAGTCGCCCGTCATTCTCGGGATTCGAGGCCCAGCTATTCGCGCCATAGAGCAAGAGGGTGGGGCAGGTGATCGCGCCCCACAGCGCGGCGATGTCGTCCTGCGGCATGTCGAATGCGGGCCAGACATTGAGGTAATTGTCGAACTTCCAGCTCCACGTCCCATCCTCGTTGCGGCTGATGCCGTGGATCGTCAGGTGGCGCGCCTGCGCCTCGGTCAGATAGCTGTTCTCGCCCATCATTCGCGCGAGCGCGTCCTCGAGCGTCGCATAGCGGCGCGGGGTGCGCCCCGCCGCCTGGCGCTTGTCGTCGATCCATTTTCGGAAACGTTCGGCGTAACCCGTCTTCGCGCGTTCGGCGATCACCTTGGGCGAGGGGCCGAGCCCCTCGATCGCGACGAGCTTGCGGACATTTTCGGGATAGAGGCCGGTATAGCGCAGCGCGATATTGCCTCCCATCGAATGCGCGACGATCGAGAGCGGGCCGAGGTCGAGCTGGTGGATCAACTGCGCGAGGTCATAGACGAAAGTGTCCATGGCGTAATTGCCGTCGGGCGACCATGCACTGTCGCCATGACCGCGCAGATCGGGTGCAATGATGTGATAGCGATCGCGCAGCTTCTCCGCGACCCAGTCCCAGTTGCGGCAATGGTCGCGCCCGCCATGGACAAGCAGCAGCGGCGGCGCGCCGCGATTGCCCCAGTCGACATAATGCAGCTTCAGACGCTGCGAGATGAAGCTGTTCGAGGTCGGGCCGGCACTTGCCATCGGATCATCCTTGCTGTCTGTTCCAGTTTCAAAAGGCGACTGGTTTCGATCCGTCAACCCCGGATCGCTTTCAGTGTCGAGCAAGGGAGAGAGGCATGACGACATTCCGCGATAATCTTCTGGCCGGTAAGACGGCGTTTGTCGCCGGCGGGACGAGCGGCATCAACTTGGGCATCGCTAAGCGCTTCGCTGAACTGGGCGCCAAGGTTGCGGTGGCCGGGCGCGACCCTGACAAGGCGCAGCGCGCCGCCGTCGAAATTGGCCATGACGCCATCGGTCTGTCGGGCGACGTGCGCGACTATGCGGCGATTCGTGGGGTGATGGAGACGGTGGTGGAAAAACTCGGACCGATGGACATCGTCATTTCGGGCGCGGCAGGCAATTTCCTCGCCCCGGCGCTCGGCATGTCGGCGAACGCGTTTCGCACCGTCGTCGACATCGACCTCAACGGCACCTTCAACGTTTTTCGCGGCTGCCACGATCTGCTCAACCGGCCCGGCGCGTCGCTGATCGCGATCACCGCGGGGCAGGCGGTCAATGCTTCGTCGCTGCAGGCGCACGCTTGTGCTGCCAAGGCGGGGATCAACCAGTTGATTCGCGTGCTCGCGCTCGAATGGGGTCCCGAGGTGCGCGTCAACGGCATCTCGCCCGGGCCGATCGCCGGGACCGAAGGCATGGCGCGCCTCGCCCCCGACGCCGAAACGCGCCAATCGCATTTCGACCGCATCGCGATGAAGCGCTGGGGCGAGATCAAGGAGGTCGCCGAATCGGCGGTGTTCCTTTGCTCGCCGGCTGCCGGCTATATTACCGGCACGATCCTCGACTGCGACGGCGGCAGTCAGATCGGCGATGCATCGCGCGGCGATCTTGCGCGCGGGATGGCGTGAGTCGAACTGAAAGCAAAAACGCCGCCAACCCGATGGGGTGGCGGCGTTTTTAATGGTGGGCGTGGCAAGGATTGAACTTGCGACCCCTGCGATGTCAACACAGTGCTCTACCACTGAGCTACACGCCCATCCCTTGGGGTGACGCGCCCCCTAAATGCCTCCGCGCGACTTGGCAAGCCCTTCGCGTGCGGCGTCGTCGTTATTGTTGGCTGGAGCGGTCGCTGCGGCCGAACATATTGTCGACCTCGCGCACCAGATCCTTGAGGTGGAAGGGTTTCGACAGCAGCTTCGCCTGCGGCACATTTTCCTCGGCACGCAGCGAAACCGCGGCAAAGCCGGTGATGAACATGACCTGCGTCTGCGGCGCGGCCTTCGCGGTATGCTGGGCGAGTTCGATCCCGTCCATCTCGGGCATCACGATATCCGACAGCAAAAGGTCGAAAGTTCCCGAATCGATATAAGGGACCGCGGCGGTGCCGCGGTCGACCGCGGTGACGTGATAGCCGGCACTGGTCAGCGCGCGTGCGAGATACTCGCGCATCACGTCGTCATCTTCGGCCAGCAAAATGCGAATCATGTTGAAATCTGTTCCCTGGTCCTTCGGTGCAGCCGGTTCCGGTCGGCTGCCCCCTCTGTCATGCCCTGCATAGCGTCAGAGATTTAACAAATTGACGCGCGGCGCTGGATTCGTCCCGTTTTTTTTGCCACCCATCGCTTATGCCGTCCCGCACCATCCCGCCCGTCGCCATCGCTGTCAACCGGCCCGCGGCGAGCGGCCCCGTCGTCGTGTCGGTGCCGCACGCAGGGCGCATCTATCCGCCCGAGATATTGAGCGCGGCGCGGGTCGACCGGCCGCACCTTGAGCGACTCGAGGATAGCTGGTGCGACCTGATCGCGGCCGGCGCCGCCGAGGCGGGCGCGACGGTCGTCCACGCGCTATGGGCGCGCGCCGTCGCTGACCTCAATCGCGGTGAGGGGCAGATGGCGCCGAGCGAGGTTGCCATGCCGCTGCGGGCGCAATTTTCGGCGCCGGGGCGCAAGGAACGCGCAGGGCTTGGGGTGGTGCCGACGCGACTCGCCGATTGCGGTCCGCTATGGAAGCGGCCGATCGACGGCGCCGCGCTCGAGTGGCGTCTCGAATCCTTCCATCGGCCGTACCACGTCGCCCTCGCCGACGCGCTCACCGCGGCGCGCAATGAATATGGCCATGCGATATTGATCGATCTCCATTCGATGCCGCCGATTCCGGCGGGCCAGCCGGGGCACGGCGCGCGAATCATCGTCGGCGATCGTTTTGGCGAAACCGCGGGCGACTGGCTGATCGATCTGGCGGTGGCGTCGGCCGAGCGATTGAACGAACTCGTTGCGCGCAACCAGCCCTATGCCGGCGGCCATATCATTCGGACGCACGGCCGGCCGGCGGAGGCCGTCCATGCGGTGCAGATCGAAATCGACCGCAGCCTGTACCTCACGCCGGAGCGTTTGCCCGACACGGCTCGTATTGCGCGGCTGGCGGGCTGGTTTTCGAACCTTGTCGCTGAAGCGGGATATGGCCGGCCCGACGCCGAAATATTCGCGCAAGCCGCTGAATAAAAAACCACCTCGTACCGAAGTACGAGGTGGCCAGGGTCCAGGGAGGACGCGTCCGCGTCAGTGATGACGGGACACTCGCCGCGATGGAAAGGGGGAAAACCATGGCGGCGTAGAGTTAAGTTAGGATGTTGTGCGCCGACTTACAAGAAGAGACGGTGCAGAATCTGCAATATGCAAGAAATTGGTCGGGGAGAGAGGATTCGAACCTCCGGCCCCTGCCTCCCGAAGACAGTGCTCTACCAGGCTGAGCTACTCCCCGACCGATCTTTGCACCGGCGGGCCGGTGCGAAGGCAGGGCGGTCCTCTAGACGCGCAATCTGTGAACTTCAAGCGCCAATCGGCACATTGAAGATGATTGCCCGAACTAGAGCATTTCGGCAGTTCGAAAACTGAAATGACCACCCGCAACGAAAATCAGATGATCGGCCAGATCGATGCCCATGGTCCGCAAGAAAAGCGCGGCATCGTGCGTTGCGCCGATGTCGGCCTCGCTAGGCCAGGGCGTGTCGGACGGATGGTTGTGCGCCATGACGACCGTCGCAACGCTGCCGTCCAGCAGCGTGCGCCAAGCGCGTGGCGGGATGACGCAGCGGCCCGAGCTATCCCCGTCGACGCGTTCGAGCCGAACAAGGCGTTCGAAGGCGTCGAATGCGGCGAGGAGCAGGGTTTCGCGCTCGTCATCGAACATCGGGCGCAGCAACAGGCGCGCGACATCATCCTCAAGCGGGCACGGCACAAAGCCGGCCAGCGCCGACGGGTCCGGCGCTTTGCCAAGGGGTTCGAACAGGGTCATCGCCGTCCCCATGCGCTCAGACAGCGCGATTCCCAACGCCCGACTGCCCCGCATTGGAGGCTTTGGGCCGCCAGTCCTGTCGCTCCCCATGTTGCTCCCTTGTCCCCTCGCGGCGCGAAGCCTAGCACCGAGAGACAAAGCTGGGAGCCGAGTCTTGCCTGATTCCATCCATTATGAACTGCAATATCTGGACCTGATGCGGCGCATCTGGGTCGAAGGCGACGAACGCGTCGATCGCACCGGCGTCGGCACGCGCTCGCTGTTTGGCGAGACGATGCGATTCTCGCTCACGGACGATGCGATCCCCTTGCTCACGACCAAGCGCGTCTATTGGAAAACCGCGCTGCGCGAACTGCTGTGGTTCCTGACCGGCGACACCAATATCCGATCACTCGTTTCGCAGGGCGTAAAGATCTGGACCGACTGGCCGCTCGACAAATATCGCCGCGCGACCGGCGAGGCGATCAGTGCCGAGGATTTCGAAGCGCGAATCGTCGCGGATGAGCGTTTCGCAGCAGAGTGGGGTGATCTTGGCCCGGTCTATGGTCATCAATGGGTGAACTGGCCACGCTATGAGCCGGCGGGCGAAGGGCTCTTCCGCCGTGCCGAGCAGGGGCACAACCAGATCGCGGCGCTGATCGATTCGCTGAAGAATAATCCCGGGTCGCGGCGGCACATCTTTACCGGCTGGAACGTCGCCGACCTCGATCGCATGGCGTTGCCACCATGCCACATGACCTATCAGTTTCATGTCCGCAGCGATGGCGGCCTGTCGTGCCTGTTGTTCCAGCGCTCGTGCGATCTTGGCCTGGGCTTCGCGTTCAACGTGTTCGAGGCGGCGCTGCTGACGCGCCTAATTGCACAACAATGCGACCTTCATGCACACGAACTGGTGTGGACGGGCGGCGACGTGCATCTCTACCTGAACCACGCAGAGTTGGTCGAACAGCAGTTATCGCGCGTTCCGGATGGCGCGCCGAAGCTGCGCATCCTTCGCCGGCCTTCGAGCATTTTCGACTATCGGTTCGAGGATTTCGCGGTCGAGGATTATGCGCCGCAAGCGCATATTTCCGCGCCTGTCGCGGTCTGATGGCCGCCGTTGCATTCGTATGGCGACCGTAATAATATGTCGTCATGTTGAAATATAACTAGGCGCTCGATTCGCGCCTTCAAAGGGAAGAAGATATGCCTGAGACGCCTCAGCGCCCGGCGAGCAATTTGCCGCCGCTGTCGCTTCATATCCCCGAACCGCGCTATCGCCCCGGCGATACCCCGGACTTTGGCGATATCGAAGTTCCCGCGGTCGAAGCGACCCCGCGCCCGAGCGAAGCGACCAAGCCCGATGCGATGCGCGAGCTGAGCTACGGCCTCGTCCGCGTCCTCGATTTCGACGGGCAGGCGAAGGGGCAGTGGGATCCGAAGCTGTCGCCCGAGCGGCTGCGCACGATGCTGCGCTACATGATGCTCACCCGCGCCTTCGACGACCGCATGTTCCGCGCGCAGCGGCAGGGCAAGACCAGCTTCTATATGAAGTGCACCGGCGAAGAAGCGACCTCGGTCGCCTCGACGATGGCGATTGGCCGCGAGGACATGTGCTTCCCCAGCTATCGCCAGCAGGGCATCCTGATCGCGCGCGACTATCCGCTGATCCAGATGATGAACCAGATCTACTCGAACCGCGGCGATCACCTGATGGGCCGCCAGCTGCCGATCATGTATTCGGCGCCCGAACATGGGTTCTTCAGCGTGTCGGGCAATCTCGCGACGCAATATCCGCAGGCGGTGGGCTGGGCGATGGCTTCGGCGTCGAAGGGCGACAGCCGTATCGCGACCGTGTGGTGCGGCGAAGGCTCGTCGGCCGAGGGTGACTTCCACTCGGCGCTGACCTTTGCGACCGTCTACAACGCGCCGGTCATCTTCAACGTTGTGAACAACCAGTGGGCAATCTCCAGCTTCTCGGGCTTTGCCGGCAGCGAACGCACGACCTTCGCGGCACGCGCGGTGGGTTATGGCATCGCGGGGCTGCGTATCGACGGCAATGATCCGCTAGCGGTTTATGCCGCGACACGGTGGGCCGCAGATCGCGCACGCACCAACAACGGCCCGACTTTGATCGAGCATTTCACCTATCGCAGCGAAGGCCACAGCACCTCGGACGACCCGAGCGCTTATCGCGCTGCCGACGAGGCGACCGCATGGCCGCTCGGCGACCCGATCGCGCGGCTGCGCCAGCATCTCGAAACGCTCGGCGAATGGGATGCCGAACGCCACGAGGCGCAGGCGAGGGAACTCGACGATCTGGTCAAGACGACCCAGAAACAGTCGGAAAAGCTCGGCATCCTCGGTCACGGCATGCACCAGCCGTTCGAGACGATGTTCGACGATGTGTTCGAGGAGCTGCCCTGGCACCTCAAGGAACAATGCGCACAGATGCTCGCCGAGCAAGAGGCCAAGTTCGGCCCCAATTGGAAGCCCGAATAATGGCTGAAACCAAAACCATGAACATGATCGAGGCGATCAACAGCGCCATGGACGTCATGCTCGAACGCGACCCGAACATGGTCGTGATGGGCGAGGACGTCGGCTTTTTCGGCGGTGTCTTCCGCGCGACCGCGGGGCTGCAGAAAAAGCACGGCAAGACCCGCGTGTTCGACACGCCGATCAACGAATGCGGCATCATCGGCGTCGCGGTCGGCATGGGCGCTTATGGCCTGCGCCCGGTCCCCGAGATCCAGTTCGCCGACTATATCTATCCGGGGCTCGACCAGCTCGTCAGCGAAGCCGCGCGCCTGCGTTATCGCTCGGCGGGCGATTTCATCTGCCCGATGACGGTGCGTACTCCTTTCGGGGGCGGAATCTTCGGCGGCCAGACGCACAGCCAGTCGCCCGAAAGCATCATGACCCACATCTGCGGCGTGAAGACGGTGATCCCGTCGAACCCCTATGACGCCAAGGGCCTGCTGATCGCGGCGATCGAGGACAACGACCCCGTCGTCTTCCTCGAGCCCAAGCGCATCTACAACGGCCCGTTCAGCGGCTATTACGACCGCCCGGTCGAGCCCTGGTCGAAGCATGACGCAAGCGCGGTGCCCGAAGGTCATTACCGTATCGAACTCGGCAAGGCCGCGACGGTCCGCGCTGGCGAGGCGCTCACCATCCTCGTCTATGGCACGATGGTGCATGTGACCAAGACGATCGTCGAGGAAATGGGCATCGACGCCGAAATCATCGATCTGCGCACCTTGCTGCCGCTCGATATCGACGCGATCGAAACCTCGGTGAAGAAAACCGGTCGCTGCCTGATCATCCACGAAGCGACGCGCACCTCGGGCTTCGGCGCCGAACTCGCCGCGCTCGTGCAGGAACGCTGCTTCTATCACCTCGAGGCGCCGGTCGAACGCGTCACCGGCTTCGACACACCTTATCCGCATAGCCTCGAATGGGCCTATTTCCCCGGCCCGGTGCGCATCGCGACCGCGCTGACCAAGATTTTGAAGGACTGACGCCATGGCCCGTTACTCATTCCGTCTGCCCGACATCGGCGAAGGCATTGCCGAGGCCGAAATCGTCGCCTGGCACGTCAAGATCGGCGAGCGCGTTGAGGAAGACGCGCAGCTTGCCGACATGATGACCGACAAGGCGACCGTAGAAATGGAATCGCCTGTTTCGGGGATCGTCGTCGAATTGGCGGGCGAGGTCGGCGACCTGATCCCGATCGGATCGACGCTGGCGGTGATCGAGACCGATGGCGACGAAGAAGGTGGGGGCGACGTCGAGGCGCCGCCTGCTGACACGCCGGTCGAACAGCAGATCGAGGCGGAGACGCCGGGTGCGGAGGAGGTTTCGGTCGCCGAGGTTGCTGCACCTGCACCCGCCGCAACTCCCGCGCCGGCTCCGGCTCCTGCACCCGTGCCGGTCGTGACTGCAGACCATAGCGGCGCCGTGCTGGCATCGCCCGCCGTCCGCGCCCGCGCCAAGGATCTCGGCGTCGACCTCGGTCAGGTCCAGGCCGAGGGCGACCGCATCCGTCACGCTGATCTCGACGCGTTCCTGCGCTATAGCGGCGGGCAGGGCTATCACGCCCCCGGCGCCAGCCGCGCCCGCGCTGACGAGCCGATCAAGGTCATCGGCATGCGCCGCAAGATCGCCGAGAATATGGCGGCATCGAAGCGCGCGATCCCGCACTTCACCTATGTCGAGGAAATGGACGTCACCGCGCTCGAAGAGATGCGCGCCGATCTCAACGCCAACCGTGGCGGCCGCCCGAAGCTGACGATGCTGCCCTTCCTGATCGTTGCGATCTGCCGCACCATCCCGCAGTTCCCGATGATCAACGCACGCTACGATGACGAGGGCGGCGTTGTGACGCGTTACGGCGCGGTGCATCTGGGCATGGCAACGCAGACCGACGCGGGGCTGATGGTCCCGGTGATCCGCGATGCGCAGGACAAGAATGTGTGGCAGCTCGCGAGCGAGATCACCCGCCTCGCCGAAGCCGCGCGCACCGGCAAGGCAAAGGTCGAGGAACTGACCGGCGGCACGCTGACCGTCACCTCCTTGGGCCCGCTCGGCGGCATCGCAACGACCCCGGTGATCAACCGCCCCGAAGTCGCGATCATCGGCCCGAACAAGATCGTCGAACGCCCCGTCTTCGACGGCGACGAGATTCGCCGCGCGAAGCTGATGAACCTGTCGATCAGCTGCGACCACCGCGTCGTCGATGGTTGGGATGCGGCGAGCTATGTGCAGGCGCTCAAGAAGCTGATCGAAACGCCGGTTTTGCTGTTCGCTGACTAAGGTAACGAAGCAATCCGGGACGGTGGACGTTCGCCCCGGATTGCTTCGCTAGGTGCGCGGCAGGGTTACAGCCCCAGCCCCGCAAAACTCGTCTGATCGAACTTCAGCTTGAAGGTGACATAGGCGCCCGAGCGCGAGAAGCGCGCGTCCTCGAAATCGCGGTCGTGGAAGCCCGCGAAATTATAGCCGAAGGTGATGTTCGCATTCTTCATCGGCGCCAGCGTCACCGTCGGGCCGCCCGCCCAGCTGACGGTGTCGGAGTCGGTGCCGACGCGCGCGGTGCCCGATGCGCCAACATCGACATGTTCGCCAAGGTTGAAGCGGAAATCGGCGCCGATGAGGTTCGACCAGCCCTTCACATCGTCGGCGCCGAAGCGGTCGAAATTATAGCGCGTGCCCCAGAAGACGTCGATTTCGGCGCGCTCGTACCACATGCCGTCTTCACCGCGCTCGCCGAGGGGGAGCCAGTTGACCGACAGGCTGTTGAGCAGGCGGCGGCTCGTCGCGTCACCGTCGATCGTCAGCGACGGACCACCGATCGGTCCAGCCTGACCCGCGACCGCGCCCCGAACCTTGTCCGAACGAAACTCGCTCTTGTTGAGCCACGAAATCCGCGAATCGGCGGGGCGATGCGCCCAGCTCATTTCGAAGTTGATCACTTCGGTCGTCGGCGTTGTGCCGCTGCCGCTCGCCTTGGCGTAGGTAAAGAGCGCGCCGAGTGCGCGGCCTTCGCCGAGCTGGCGCAGACCGCCGAGCGTCAGGCCGTAACGGTTGGCAATCTCGCCGTCGCGATATTCGGCGCGGCCCGTCAGCGTCCAGCGATCGGCGCGATAGGTCGCGCCGGTGCTGATCGCGAGAAAATCCTCGGTAAGCGTGCCGCCCGTGCCAAGGAAACCGCCCGACGCCACCGGATGCTCGGTGTTGAGCACATCGCCGGCGCGAATGCCGCCGATCGTGCGATTGCCGTCAAGCGACACATCGACCGACCAGCGCTCGCCGAGCTTCAGCGACTGCGATAGACCATAGGCCGCGAAGCTGCGCGGACCATATTCGCCGATCTCTTGCTGGTTCGCGGTCGCGAGCAGGCGTGCACCCAACCAGGGCGTCAGATCGAAGCCTAGCCGCGCGGTGCGCGCCTTGATCGTGTCGCCGTCGGCGATCTCGTAGCTGCCAACGAGGTTGACGTCGCGGTTGATCGCGAAGCGTGCGCCGAGGCGGTGACGCGTCGGGAAATCGATGCTCGCGTCCTTGCCGCCGAGGGCAAATTCGGTCTGTGCGTCGAGTTCGAGGCGTTTGCCCATCAATCGCTGCGTCGCGCCGAGCTGGACGATGTTCGACCGATTGCGCGTGCCGTCGGTCAAACGGTCGTCGGCGTGCGTCAACCCGGCGCGCGCGACGCTGGTGCCATTGTCATATTCGACGAGCGCGCGGGCGGCGCGACGACGCGCGCTCGTTTCGAGATAATCCTCCTGCCATGCGCTGCCGGTGACCGACAACGTTCGGCTGGCTTTTACGCGCGCGTCGAAGCCGAATTTACGCGTGCCATTTTCGCCGCTGTTGAGCTGCCCGGTGCCGAAACCGGTCTCGCGCTCACGGACGTAAGCGAGGAAATCGGCGTTGCTGCTGTGATGCTCGGCCTCGATCAGCCACGCTTTTGCAACGCCGTCGGCGGTCGTGCTGCCATTTACGGCTTTGGCGTCGCTGACCGCGAGTTCGGCGCGGACCTCGGTTTCGATCGTCGGGCGATAACGCGCGTCAATGCCACCGAGGTTGGTCTTGGCGTTGCCGTCCTCGTCATGGATTAAGGTCGCACCAACGCGCAGTTTCTCGTCATTCGACTGATAGCTGACGCGGCCGCCGGCGTTGAGCACGCGCTGGCCGACGCCATCGACCTCATATTCGGCAACGATGAACTGCGGGTCGAGGTTCGACGAGCGGCTGAGCACCGGCTCGCGGAAGCGGATCGTACCCGACAGGTAGTCGATATCGTAATCGACGTGGCGCGACAGGCTGACGCTGTCGACGATGCGTTCGCTGTGCAGCCGGTCGCGCGTTTCGATGACGATCCGCTCGCTGTTCGGCAATATGTCCTTGGCGCCGAGCTGGTACGGCCCCGTCAGGCCGTTGCCCTGAATCTCGTCGCGGCGGAAGCGATAGGGCGTGTCGGCGACGAACGCTGTCGCGGCGATATTGCGCCCGCGATACTCGGCCTTGCCGCCATTGAGCGCGCGCTGGTAGCGGGCGAGCTGCGGTTCCGAAATCCCCGTCTCGATGTCGCCGAACATCGCATAGAATTGCGGGCGTTCGAGGCGCAGGTAGAGCTTGCGCACCGAGGCGGCGTCGTAGCGCGTCTCGTTACGGTCGGCGTAGATGGTGTAATAGGCGCGTGGGTCGATCACGCCGCCGAACCGGGCGTCATCCTTGTCCTTGTCGCTGTCATACGCCAGCGTCATCAGCCACTTTCCGCGGACGCGGCCTTTTGCGTACAGCGCGAGACGAGCATCGGCGTTGAGATCGTCGAGGGTCTCGGCCACCGGCTCCATCCGGTCATCGAGCGTATTGTAACCGAGCGTACCCGCGGCAAAGCCGACGACGGTCCACGGGCGATCGCCCGGATCGAGCCAGGTTTCGATCGTCTGCTTGCGCGTCACCTTGTCGTCGCGGAAGGTGAACTCCATCGCAAGCGTTCCCGACGCCGTGGTCGGTTCGAGTTCGATAGTGGCGATGCCGTCGTCGCCATCGATCTTCCACACCGGTTGCGCGCGCTCAAGGCCGGCGAGCTGGCGCGCCTGCTGCGCATCGGCTTCGACCGCGGGATAATAGGGCGCGGGGACGCTGAAATCGCCCGTCAGGCCAGCGCGGATCGGCTTGCCGTCGCGATCGGTCAGGCGCACCGCGATTACCGGGCGCGTTACACCGTCGGCGACCAGCACCGACTTTTCGCGGATCAGCGCCGCGCGCATCGGGGTGATCGAATAGTGGACGCTCCGTTCGAGCGTTTCGATCGTGGCCCCGTTCGCATCCTTCACCTCGGCAACGAGGCGGTTTTCGCCTTCGCGGATCTCGAGCCCGCGCCACAGGCTGACCGCGACGCTGCCGTCGGCTGACTTGCTCACGCCCTCGAAGGTCAGCGCGTCGGCGGGCTTGCCGTTGACGCGGAGCGAGACCGTCTGCCCCGGGGCGTGCTTGATCGCGGCGCGGATCGCCTTCGCGCGCGGATTGTGGTCTGCGTCGGGGAAAAGCCAGCCGATGCCTGGTGCCTGGCCCGTGAGCCAGTCGCGACCGGCGCCGGCGGCTTCGGGATCGCTCAGCACCTTGGGCGCTTCGACAGCCATTTTGTTGGGCGCGGCGCGGGGGGCGCTCGCAATGGCGCGGAAGTCGGCACGCTTCAGGGCACCACCCCGGCCCTCGACAAAGCGCGAGATTGCGCTGCCGGCGCTCTGTGTCGAACGCGCGCAGTCGATCGCCTCGCGATCGAGCGGCAAGGTCGACGGGTCGATCTGCACGACATGCAGGCCGGGCCGTACACCCTCGAAATGATAGCGGCCGTCCGCGTCGGTGACGGTATAGCTGCCGTCCTGAAGCATCACGCGCACGCCCATGATCCCGTCCGCCTTGCCCGGATCGACACGGCAGCCGCCGTCGGTGATGCGGCCGATGATCGTCATCCGGTCGCCGAGCTGGTCGCGTTTGATCGATATCGTCGCTTCGGCGATGTTGCTCGTCGATCCGCGGTTGTCGGTTGCGGTGGCGCGGTTGAGCGCATTGCCCGGCTGCGCCGACACGATGACTTCGGCCAGATAGGTGAGCAACGCCGAACGCGCTGCTGCGATGCCGGGCAGGGGGACCGCGAACTCGCGGCCGTTGGCGGCGACATCTGCTGCGACGCGGACGCCATCGACGCGAACGGTATCGGCGCGCAGGCGCATCCCCCCCGGGAGGATGTCGCGCACCGTCACCGCGCCGGTGGTGCGCCGCGTGTCACGGTTCGCAACCTCGATGCGATACTGGATCACGTCGCCGGGCACCGCGACCTGGGTCGAGGTCGTCTTGCGCAGGATCAGCGGCAGCCCGGGCTGGTCGACCGGAATGTCGACGCGCACCGGCGCCGGACTGTTCAGCGTGAAGACATTGCCATAGCTCGCACCGGTGATCGTGAACGGCTGGCCGTCGTCGGGACGCCGCAGACCGGCGAGGTCGGCGGCGCTCGACCGCGATGGAGCGGTGTAGGGCGCCGGCGGCGCGACGATCAGGCGGTAGGTGCCCGGCGCGACAAAGGGAAAGCGATAGTCGCCCGGCGGGAAATTATACGTCGTGCCGCCCGCGTCGGTGACGCTCTGACCGGTGACCACGCTCGACGGATAGGCCGAGACGCCATCGTCGCCGAACACTTGCGCGGGCTGGCCGGTCACGGCGTCGACGAGCGTCACACGGCTTCCCGCGACGGGGGCGCCGTCGCCGCTGTCGAAAACGATGCCGAAGGGATCGACGAGGAAGTTGATCGTCGCCAGCGCGATGAGATTGGCATTCGCCTGGTCGGTAACGCGGAGCGCGAGCGGCGCGCCCGGGTTGACCGACAGGCGGCAATCGCCCTGAACCACCGCGGGCGGAGCGCCGACCGTGTTGATGAAACCGACGAATTCGCCGCTGTTGTTGGCGGTCTCGGTCAGGACGATCTGCTCGCTGTCGCCATTCTCGAGCTCGAGGGTGACTGGCAGGGTGTCGCGCTGCTGCGGATCGGCATTGGCCGACGCGAGCGTGACACCGACGACCAGCACTTCGCCGGCGCGGAAATTATCGGTGCTTTGCAGCGCCGCGGGTGCGGTCGATATGCCTTCGTAGACGCCGCCAAGCGGGATGGTGCTGCTGGCGCCGCGCGCCGCCGCGTTGCGCGCGTTCGCACGACTGCACTGGGTCGGAGCCAGCGGCACCGATTTGGTGCCGCCACCGCTCGTCAGGCGATATGTCGCAATCGTCGGCGGTGGTGCAGGGCGTGGCGTGACCGTCACGTCGACGCGGTTTGACAGCGCCTGTCCGGGCTGCCCGTCATGCGTCCACTGCGCCGAAGCGGTGTTGGTAATGACCTGTGCACGCGCTGCTGGGGTCGCGGGCAGCAGTGCTGCCGCGACCAGCGCGGTCACAAGGCCGAAATATTTTGTTCCGAGTGCCATAAGCCCCGAAGGGGGCGGCGGAGTCCGGCTTCGCCAGTGCCTCCGCTGCCCCGTCCGTTACCCGATCAGTTGACCGTCGCGCGGAAGACGAGCGTGCGTGTGGCACCCGCCGCGACGGTCGCGATGGTCCCCGAAACGTTCGGCGCGGCATAGCTGCCGCCCGCAGCGCCGTCGGCGTTGCAGGTTCCCGCGGTGACGGTGCCGTTCAGCAGGATTGTGCCTGCGCTGAACGTCAACTGGCCGGGGACCGGATCGTTGATGAGGACCGACGTCGCGTCGGCGCTGCCGGTGTTGGCGACCGCGATGCAATATTCGACGACCGCACCCGGGATCAGCTTCGGATTCGTCGTGTTGTTGAACGGATCCGAAATGACGCGGCTGGTCTTGGTGACACCCAGCGTTGCGGTGACCACGGTATAGTCGTCGTTGTCGCTATGCGATGCGTCGCGCGCCGCGTCGCCCGTCACGCCGGCGATGTCGGCAAAGACCGTATCCTTGCCCGCGGTGTTTGCGCCGGTGGTTTCGGTGATCGCCGCACCCTGCGTGCCGGCAAGCCCACCCTCGCGTGCGGTCGCTCGCAACGTCACCCCGGCGACCGCATTGTTCGTGAGTCCCGCCGGAATGTCGGAGACGACGAACAGGCGAATCGCCGTGTCGGTGACGATCTCGTCGACATAAGCGGTGACGAGCGCATCGCCGACATCCCAGCTGCCGATCGTACCCGTCGACGTATTGTCGCGGTAAATCCGGACGTTATTGGCGTTGAACGTGTCGGTGCCGCCGTGCGAGGCGGTGCCGCCGACGATCTGCGACGCGACAAGCGCGAAGTCGAGCACCTCGTTCGAGCTGTTGGTCAGCTGGAACGTCGTGACGGCATTCGTTTGGCCCGGCACGACATTGGTCGTGACCGTGCCGACTTCTTCGACGAGCAGGTTGATCTTGCGGTCGACAGTGAAATTGTTCGACGCGCTCTGCTGAGTCTGGCTGACGCCCCCGACCTGAAAATCGACGGTGGCGGTATTGGTGATCGTGGTGCCCGCGGTCGTTCCGGCGGCAAAGGCCGGCGTGGCGGCGACGCTCGAAAGCGCCGCCAGACCGATGGCACCCATATAAGTCAGCTTGCTGGTCATAGCTGAGCTCCTGGGCTTCATGTTGGTTGCCGTTTCCCCACCGCTGGCAACCGTTAAGCGGTTTTATTCCTTCGCTATTTGACAACTCCCCGAAACATGAGCTTGCCCGTGCCACCGACCGGGATCGGCTTCTGGAAAGCCCAGCGGACATGCGTGACATCGGCGGGCTGCGCCGCGCGGCGCGAGCCGTCGGTCATCGGAACCGAAAGGTCGGCAAGCAGTCCCCACTGCTTGCCGCCGTCGACCGAGACGAACGGCCGCGTGTCGCCGGAGTCGGCAAAGCGGACCGCCGACGGCATCGGGTTGGTGATCACGAACTTGTCGGCGGGCTGCGCGCCGGCGTTGCGATAGTTCAGCACGAAGACGAGCCGGTCGCCCGGAACGACGACCTTCGGTTCTTCGAGCAGGATTTTCTGCTTGCCCTCGGCGTCGGTCGATACGCGTTCGACGAACACGGCATTGTCGAGCGCGACCTGGTTCGCGGCGAGCGCCTGGGCCGGCATCAGTGCGGCGAGCAAAAGGAAAAGGACGGTGCGCATACGCATCTCCATCAATCGATCGTGGTACGGAAGGTGACGGTGCGGGTCTGGCCGCCGGCGACGGTGCCGAGCGCGACGTTGATCCGCGTGCCGTTGTAATCGCCCGCATCGGCGTCGGCCGCGTCGGACAGCCCGCTGCCGCCGAGCGTGATCGAGCCGGGCACATAGCTGGTGTCCGCGGGAATATTGTCGGTGATCGCAAGCCCGCTGACCGAGCCGCTGCCCGCGACGGTCGCGACGATCGTATAGGTGATGATCGCGCCGGGGACCGGATCGGCCGTGCCGAGCGAATTGGTCACGACTGCCGATTTGACGAGCGTTACGGTGGCCGCTGAGACGACATACGCGCCCGAATCCGTGCCATCGGCGCCAGTCGATCCGACGACAGCGTCGCCGCCGCCTTCGCCCTGGCCAGCAAAGCTGTCACCGGGATCGCCGGTGCCCGTCTTCGCTGCCGCGACGAGGCTGACGATGCCGCGATTGCCATCGACAACCGTTCCCGGCGTCGTTGCGAGAACGAAGACCGTGATGCTCTGGTCGGGGTTCAGCGACGGATCGTTCGCGCCCGGCGTATAGAGCGTGTCGGTGCTGGCGTCGAAAAGGCCGTCGCCGTTATCGAGATAGATTTGCGTGACCGCGGGGTCGTAATTGTCGCCGCCGGCGTTCGCGATCGTTGTCAATCCGAACGCTTCGAGGCCGTTGCCGTTGTTGGTGACCGAGAAGGTCAGCAGCTGACCCGTCGCGCCCGGCGTCGTCGGAACGTCGGCGGGATTGCTCGAATCGACCGTGACGTCGAGCAGTTCGTCGACGAGCAGATCGACGCGGTTCGAATCGATCGTCGTCGTGCCGCCCCCCGTATCGAAGCTCGCGCTCGCGGTATTGCTGATGGTGGAGCCGGCGCGTGTGCCGGCGGCCTCGGCCTGCACCGGCAACGCGAGCGCGGCCAGCAAGGCAATGAGTGAACAAGAGGGAAGAAGCCGATGCTTCGCGCCCCCCACAGGCGCTATCATCATCACTTTGACTCCGAATAGGTTGGTCCTTGGAGCCCTCAGTCGCCGATAAAGGGTAATTTCTGGTTAAAAAGCAGGTAGAAAGACGCGTTTTGCTCCAAATGGGGACAGGGAAGGGGGCTGGTTCGTCGCAAAATGGGGCGACTGGCGCGACGCGCCAAGCGCGCGTAAGATGGGGCAATTAATGAGGAGAGCAGGGGTGGCGGAGGACCGGGGCAGCAAGGATGGGCGTCCGCCGCGCATCAATCCGCTGCACCAGATCGAGATCGACGATTTCCGCCGCGACCGGCTCCTCGCCGCGCTCGCGCTCCTTTTTGGCGCCAGCTTCTGTCTCGGGCTGCCTTTCGCATTGCAGGCGGGCGCTGAATTCTTCCTGCCGCTGACCGCCGCGATCGTCATTGCGATCGCGCTTGTCCCACTGCTCGAATGGCTCGAACGGCGCGGCCTGCCGTCGGCGCTCGCGGCTTTCTTCGCGCTTGCTGTCTTTTTGGCGATTATCAACGCAGCGCTCGCGATCATCGTCGTACCCGCCACCAGCTGGTTTGCGCGCATTCCTGAATCTATCCCGCGCATTCAGAGCAATCTGGCACCGCTGATCGATTTCTATTCGACGCTGCAACGCTTCGTCGATCGCACGCTGATGTCGGTCGCCAGTGGGACCGAGGCGACGGCGCAGGCGGTGGCGGCGACGGCGCCGACGTCGGTCGTCGACTATTTCATCTCGTCGGCGCCCTCGGCCGCGATCCAGCTCTTCTTTGCCGTGCTCGTGATCTTCTTCTTTCTGTCGGGCTGGACGCGGCTGCGCAAAGGCACGATTCGCCGGCGCGGCAGCTTCGATGGCGCGATGCAGACCGCGCGGGTGATCCAGAATGTCGTGGACGCGACCGCCGACTATCTGGCGACGATCACGATGATCAACGCGATTCTCGGCCTGACCGTCTCGCTGCTGCTCTGGGCGCTCGGCATGCCGTCGCCCTTCATGTGGGGCGGGATCGTCAGCATCTGCAATTTCGTGCCTTATCTGGGGCCGATCGTCGCCGCGGTGCTGCTCGGGCTTGGCGGGTTGATGACCTTCGACGCCGTCGGGCTGGCGCTATTGCCCGCGCTGATCTTCATCGGCGTTCATCTGGTCGAGGCGAATCTGATCACCCCGCTGGTGCTCGGCAAGCGGCTGACGATCAACCCGCTGCTGATTCTCGTGTCCCTGAGCTTCTGGGGATGGGTGTGGGGCACGCCGGGCGCGTTGCTCGCCGTGCCGCTGCTGCTCATCCTGCAGACGGTGCTCGCATCGACCGGCACCCCCGATCTGGCGGGTTTCCTGTTCGAACATGGCACGCTGACGACCACCGACGACGTGCGCGATCGATTAAATCGCACACAGGATGAAAGCGACGGTTGACAGGTCGGGGCGAGCGCCATATTGGCGCGGCTCCCAAGCACACGCGGGTGTAGCTCAGTTGGTTAGAGTGCCGGCCTGTCACGCCGGAGGTCGCGGGTTCGAGCCCCGTCACTCGCGCCATTCCTTCCATTTTCGGACGGAATGGCCACCGCGTCTTGGGACCATTCCATCACTGGAAATCGGGAAAAATGGCGCGGCGCTTCAGCCGCGCCATTTCCCCAATTCCATCCAGCGCAGCAGCGGCTTCAGCGGCAGGATCCAGATGATCCCCGCGGCGAGATAGAAAACTGCCTGTACCAGCACAGGCCATGTACCGACCCAAGGTGACAGGCTGACGACGATCGCCGTCCACCCCGCGATCAGTGCGAGGATCAGGAACATGCCCGCAGGCTTGCGCCAGCTCGGCTGGGGCCCGGGTGGTATTTGGCTCACAAACGGTCTCCACAAAGGATGAATTCTTGTTCGGTCAGGATCGCGTCGAGCGCGATGTCGGTCGATTCGCGGGGGGCGGCGTCTATTTCTTGCACGGACCAGCCGATTCCGATCCGCAGCACATCGGGGTGCGCGGCGAAATAGCGATCATAATGCCCGCCACCCTGACCGATCCTGCCGCCCTGGCGATCGAATCCAACGAGCGGGCAGAAGATGAGGTTGGGGGTTGCCAAAGGTGCGTTGTCCGCGGGCTGGCGCGTGCCCCAGGGGCCCTTCACCAGCGGCTCATTGGGTCGCCAATGGCGAAAGTCCATTTCGGCGATCCGCCCGCCATGGTGGGGCAGGGCGAGCGCACCCGCTTCCGCAAGGCCGGCGAACATCGGCATGATATCGGGCTCGTCGCCCGACGCGGCATAGGCGCCAACGACGGCATGATCGGCGAGAAGATCGGACAGCGGCGCGGGCAGCGCGCGAAAGGCCGCAAGCTGCGCCATCCCGTCGAGATTCGCCGCGAAATGCTTGCGACGAAAGCGCAGCTTTTCGCGCAATTTCTGTTTTTGCTGGACCAGATTGGCGGACAAGTCGGTCATCGCCTCCTCTGGGACTTGCTGGATGGTTGGCGGGACCGCCGAGGTCGTTTGCTGGAAAGTCCTCTGACGCCAGTAACGTCAGGTGGGGACCATGTACGTCGGACCAGGGTCCGGGCAGGGACAGCCCCCTAGGATGATGTATCGCCTCAGGGATTTTCGCAAAAGCTCGTGCCGGGCAGTACCCGCCGCCCTCTATGTAGGGGCGCGGGCCCGCTTGCTCAAGAGGTTTGGCTTGAGCGCGCGGCGCGCGCGCTTAGGGGAGTTGCTCGACTTTCGCAGCGAGCGCCTCGATCCGGTCGGCGATTTGGAGCAAGGCGCGGTTGTTCGACGGATTTGCCGTGGGTGAGGCTGCAGGTGCATTCTGGCGCGCCGCTTCCAGCTCCTTGAACGCCGCCTGCTCGCGCGCAACCGCCGCGCGCAGTTCCTCACGCGCAGCCGCTTCGCGGCTTTCGGCGAGCGCCACCGCGGCGCGAAGCGAATCGGACTGCGGTTCGGACTTTTCGATCTTGCCCTTCGCATCCTGTGCATCGTCGGCCAGCATCAGCGCCGCGAAAAGGAGCTGGCGAACCTCGGTCCCGCCCGGCATCGCGCGCGCCTTTTCGTCGACGACGGCGGCGAGCTCGACCAGCTGCGATTCCTGCCCGTCCTCACAATGGAGGTCGTAGGGGCGTCCCGCGATCGTGAGTTTGACGTCAGCCACGGTCGGCCTCCGCGATCAGCCGGTCGAGTTCGCCGATGACCGCGGCAACCTCGGCCTTCAGCGCCGATTGGTCGGCGGGTACGGCGGCAGCGGCCGATTCGGGCCGGTTCGCGCGGTCGGCGAGCGACTTTTCGATGCGACTGAGCGCGCGTTCGATACGGCCGATGGCCAGGCTGGATTCGTCGAGATCGAGTTCCATGACGAAGGGTTAGCAGCGGCGGGGAGGGGGTGCAATTGCCCTGTCGGTCGAAAATGCGCCGATTTTCCGTTACGGGCGGTTGACTCCTGCCCCCGCCGCCGCAAAGGGCTGTCCGCATCCAGTCCGGCCCCCAGAGTCTTTTTGGGTCCGGCGCCAACCCAGCCATTCCCCGGGGGACCAATGACACTGCCCGAACGCCAGCTCGCCAACGCAATCCGCGCGCTTGCGATGGATGCCGTACAGGCCGCAAATAGCGGTCATCCGGGGATGCCGATGGGCATGGCCGACGTCGCCACCGTCCTTTATTCGGACTATCTGAAGTTCGATCCCACCGATCCCAAATGGGCCGACCGCGACCGATTCGTTCTATCGGCAGGGCACGGGTCGATGCTCGCTTATGCGACGCTGCATCTCGCGGGCTATGCGCGCCCGACGCTGGACGATATCCGCAATTTCCGCCAGCTGCACAGCCCGTGCGCCGGACATCCCGAGAATTTCGAGCTTGCCGGCGTCGAAACGACGACCGGCCCGCTGGGGCAGGGGCTCGCGACCTCGGTCGGCATGGCGATCGCCGAACGCCATCTCAATGCGCTCTATGGCGACGACCTCGTCGACCACCGCACCTGGGTGATCGCGGGCGACGGCTGCCTGATGGAAGGCATCAACCACGAAGCGATCGGGCTCGCCGGACACCTCGGCCTCGGCCGCCTCACCGTATTGTGGGATGACAACAAGATCACTATCGACGGGTCGACCGACCTGTCGACCAGCGAGGACATCCCGGCGCGCTATGCGGCGACGGGCTGGCATGTCGAAAGCTGCGACGGCCATGACCCCGCCGACATCCGCCGCGCGATCGACGCCGCGCTCGCCGATCCGCGCCCGTCGCTGATCGCGTGCCGCACGATCATCGGTTTCGGCGCCCCCAACAAGCAGGGCACCTCGGCGACGCATGGCGCGCCGCTCGGCGCCGACGAGATCGCCGGCGCGCGCAAGGAACTGGGCTGGACCGCCGAACCGTTCGTCATTCCCGCCGATATCGCATCGGCGTGGGCGGCGTTTGGCGAGAAGGGCAAGGTGCTTCATGCTGAATGGAATGATCGTCTTGCAAGCAACGAAAAGAAAAAGGAATTTGGCGATCGTCTGAACGGCAAGATCGTCCCAGGCAATGCCTTCAAGGCCTATCTCGACGGTCTCGTCGCCGAACCGCCGAAGGTCGCGACGCGCAAAGCGTCGGAGAACACGCTCGGTGCGCTGACCGCCGATATCGCGGCGCTTGTCGGCGGCAGCGCCGACCTCACCGGTTCGAACAACACCAAAACGTCGTCGACCAAGCCGCTGACTAAAGAAGATTATTCGGGCCGCTATATCTATTATGGCATCCGCGAATTCGGCATGGCCGCCGCGATGAACGGCATGGCGTTGCATGGCGGTGTCGTGCCCTATGGCGGCACCTTCCTTGTCTTCGCCGACTATTGCCGCGCTGCGATCCGCCTGTCGGCGCTTCAGCAGCAGCGCGTTGTCTATGTGATGACGCACGACAGCATCGGGCTCGGCGAAGACGGCCCGACGCACCAGCCGATCGAGCATCTCCAGTCGCTTCGCGCGATGCCGAACCTGCTCGTGCTGCGCCCCGCCGATGCGGTCGAGACCGCCGAATGCTGGGCGCTGGCGCTGGCGCAGGAAAGCCGGCCTTCGCTGCTCGCACTGACCCGCCAGAATCTCCCGGCGCTCCGCCACGACGTCACCGAAAATCTTTGCCTGAAAGGCGGTTACCGCCTTCGGGGTGCCGCTGCGGCGCGCAAGGTCGTGCTCGTCGCAACCGGCTCAGAAGTATCGCTGGCAATCGAAGTTGCCGACAAGCTCGAGGCCGCCGGCCACGGCGCCGACGTCGTCTCGATGGTCTCGACCGAATTGTTCGACGAACAGACCACCGCCTATCAGGCCGATATCCTGCCCGACGACGCGCTGATCGTGTCGCTCGAGGCGGGCACGACTTTCGGCTGGGAACGCTACACCGGCCGCCACGGCCTGCGCTTCGGCATCGACAGCTTCGGCGCCTCGGCGCCGATTGAAGACCTATTCAAGCATTTCGGCCTGACCGCCGATGCTATCACCCCCCAGATCCTGGCACGGCTCGGCAACTAAGAAAGCCCGGTCCTCCCACACGCAGAAAGGTTATTTCGACATGGCAGTGAAAGTCGCAATCAACGGTTTCGGACGCATTGGTCGCCTCGTGGCGCGCGCCATCCTCGAACGTCCCGACTGCGGGCTCGAGCTCGTTGCGATCAACGACCTTGCCGACGCCAAGGCGAATGCGCTGCTGTTCAAGCGCGACAGCGTCCATGGCGCCTTTCCGGGCGACGTGACCGCCGACGGTGACGCCATGGTCGTCAACGGCAAGCGCATCCGCGTCACCGCCGAACGCGATCCCGCGAACCTGCCGCACGCCGAACTCGGCGTCGACATCGCGCTCGAATGCACGGGCTTCTTCGCCGACCGCGACAGCGCCTCGAAGCATCTGACCGCCGGCGCCAAGCGCGTCCTGATCTCGGCCCCCGCGAAGGGCGTCGACCTGACCGTCGTTTACGGCGTCAACCATGACAAGCTGACCGGCGAGCATGTCGTCGTGTCGAACGCAAGCTGCACCACCAACTGCCTCGCGCCGGTCGCCAAGGTGCTCAACGACAGCATCGGCATCGAACGCGGCCTGATGACCACCGTTCACGCCTACACCAACGATCAGAAGATCCTCGACCAGATCCACAGCGACATGCGCCGTGCGCGCGCCGCCGGTATGTCGATCATCCCGACGACGACGGGCGCCGCCCGCGCGGTCGGTGAAGTGCTGCCCGAACTCAAGGGCAAGCTCGACGGTTCGGCGATCCGCGTTCCGACGCCGAACGTCAGCCTGGTCGACCTGACCTTCACCCCGAAGCGCGACACGAGCGTCGAGGAAGTGAACAAGATCCTGAAGGACGCCTCGGAAGGCGCGATGAAGGGTGTGCTGGCGTTTTCGGACGAACCGCTGGTTTCGATCGATTACAACCACTGCCCGGCGAGCTCGACGGTCGACAGCCTCGAAACCGCCGTGCTCGAGGGCAAGCTCGTTCGCGTCGTCAGCTGGTACGACAATGAATGGGGCTTCTCGAACCGCATGGTCGACACCGCGGGCGTGATCGCCAAGCTGCTCTGATCCAAAAGGAAACGTCGATGACCGCTTTCAAGACCCTCGACGACATCGGTGACGTCACCGGCAAGCGCGTGCTCGTGCGCGTCGACCTCAACGTCCCGTTGTTCGAAGGCGCGGTCAGCGACGCGACCCGGATCCAGGCGGCGATGCCGACGATCCGCGAATTGTCGGACAAGGGCGCGATCGTCCTGCTTCTCGCGCACTTCGGGCGACCGAAGGGCGCGAAGAACCCCACCCAGTCGCTCAGCCTCGTGATGGGCGGCGTCGAAGATGTCCTTGGTCATTCGGTGATGTTCATCCCCGAAGCCGTGGGCGAGGGCGCGAAAGCCGGAATCGCGGTGCTCGCGGCGGGCGATGTCGCGGTGCTCGAAAACACGCGCTTCTACCCCGGCGAGGAAAAGAACGATCCGGCCTTTGCCGATGCGCTCGCCGAGATCGGCGATATCTACGTCAACGACGCCTTTTCGGCGGCGCACCGCGCGCATGGCTCGACCGAGGGCATTGCGCGCCGCCTCCCGGCCTACGCGGGCCGCGCGATGGAGGCCGAGCTCAAGGCGCTCGATGCCGCGCTCGGCAATCCAGAGCATCCGGTCGCCGCGGTTGTCGGCGGCGCCAAAGTATCGTCCAAGATCGACGTCCTGCGCAACCTCGTCAGCAAGGTCGATCATCTGATCATCGGCGGCGGCATGGCGAACACCTTCCTCGCCGCGCGCGGGGTCGATGTCGGCAAGTCGCTGTGCGAGCATGACCTGGTCGATACCGCCAATGCGATCTTCGACGCGGCCGATGCCGCGGGCTGCACGATCCATCTGCCCTATGACGTTGTGGTCTCGAAGGAGTTCGCCCCGAACCCGCCGACGCGTACGGTCAACGTTCACGAGGTTGCCGCCGACGAGATGATCCTCGACGTCGGCCCGGCCGCGGTCGAAGCGCTCGCGGATGTGCTCAAGAATTGCCGCACGCTCGTCTGGAACGGCCCGCTCGGCGCGTTCGAGACGCCGCCGTTCGACACCGCGACCGTCGCGCTCGCCAAGACGGCTGCCGCGCTGACCCGCGAAGGCTCGCTGATCTCGGTCGCGGGCGGCGGCGATACTGTCGCCGCGCTCAACCACGCCGGCGTGGCCAAGGATTTCACCTTTGTTTCGACCGCCGGCGGCGCCTTCCTCGAATGGATGGAAGGCAAGCCGTTGCCGGGCGTCGACGCGCTGAAGGCATAGACTTCCCCGTCGCATTGCATCGCGCCCAAGGGGTCGCTATGCGCAGCGCCACATACGTATGCAAACAACCGGAGATCCTATGACCACCGCCAATGCCGCCATGCTCGACCAGATCAAATCGGGGCAGGGCTTCATCGCCGCACTCGACCAGAGCGGCGGTTCGACGCCCAAGGCGTTGAAGGGCTATGGCATCGAAGCCGACGCCTTCTCGAACGACGAGGAAATGTTCGGTCTGATCCACGACATGCGCAGCCGCATCGTCACCGCGCCCTGCTTCAACGGCGAAAAGGTGATCGGCGCGATCCTGTTCGAGCGCACGATGGACGGCGAAGCGGGCGGCAAGCCGGTTCCGGCACTGCTTTGGGAGCGCGGCGTGGTGCCGTTCCTGAAGGTCGACAAGGGTCTCGAAGACGAAGCCGATGGCGTCCAGCTGATGAAGGCCAACCCGGGTCTCGATGCGCTTTGCGAGCGTGCGGTCACGAAGGGCGTGTTCGGCACCAAGATGCGCAGCGTCGTCAATCTCGCCAATCCGGCGGGCATCAAGGCGATCGTCGAGCAGCAGTTCGCCGAAGCCGCGCGCATCGCGGGGCACGGCCTCGTCCCGATCATCGAGCCCGAAGTGAACATCAAGAGCGCCGAGCGCGATGCGGCGGACCGCCTGCTGCTCGAGGAAACGCTCGCGGCGCTCGAAGCGTGGACCGGCGCCCCGGTGATGCTGAAGCTGTCGCTGCCGACAGAGGCCGGCCTGTTCCAGCCGCTCGTCGATCATCCGAAGGTGCTGCGCGTCGTCGCGCTGTCGGGCGGCTTTGCGCGCCCCGAGGCGTGCGTCGAACTGGCGAAAAATCCTGGCATCATCGCGAGCTTCAGCCGCGCTTTGCTCGAGGATCTGCGCTATCAGATGAGCGACGACGAGTTCAACGCGTCGCTCGGCGGCGCGATCAAGGAAATTCACGCGGCCTCCGTGGCCTAGGTGATGGGAGAGCGGTGGCAAGCCGTCGACGACTATATCGCCGAAAAATTGCTCGGCGCCGATGACGCGCTTGCCACCACCCTCACCAACAATGCTGAACAAGGCCTGCCGCCGATCGATGTGTCGGCGGTGCAGGGCAAGATGCTCTTCCTGCTCGCGCAGATGGCGGGGGCGAAGCGCGTCCTCGAAGTCGGGACGCTCGGCGGCTACTCGACGATCTGGCTCGCCCGCGCGCTGCCCGATGGCGGATCGCTCGTAACGCTCGAGCTCGAAGCGCATCATGCGCGCGTGGCGCATGCGAATCTGGAACGTGCAGGATTGGCCGGCAGGGTCGATATTCGTATCGGTCCGGCGATCGAAAGCCTTGCGGCGATGACCGGCGAAGAACCGTTCGATTTTGTCTTCATCGATGCCGACAAGCAGAGCAACGCGCTCTATGTCGCCGAAGCGATCCGGCTCGGGCGCCCCGGCACCACGATCATCGTCGATAATGTCGTCCGCGAAGGCGGGGTGCTGGAGGCGGACAGCGACGACGAGCGGATCATCGGCACCCGCGCGCTGTTTGATATGCTCGCCGCCGACTCCCGCCTCGATGCGACCGCGATCCAGACCGTCGGCGCGAAAAAATGGGACGGGTTCGTGCTGGCGCGGGTGCTTTAGAGGCCGCCCGCGAAGCGGAGCGAGAAGCGATAATCCGCGGGTTTGATCGCCGCATCGGTGCGCTTTTCGGGGCGGACCGATTCGAGCGTGAACTGACCGTCGGCAATATGGGTCGGTTCGCCCAGCGTGGCTACGAACGGCTGCTTTTCGCCGTTGCCGCGGATCCAGACCATCTTCACCCGCACGCGGCCGGCCCAGACGCAGCGTGCGTTCATCGGGCAGCGGCTGTCCTCCAGCACCTCGACGGGCTGGACGATCGGGCCGTCGACATAGGCTTTCTGGCCGAGCGCCACGTCGCTGCCGTCGGGCATCGGCGCGCCGCGTGTCGTGGCGCAGGCCGAAAGGGCAAGCGCGGCGGGAAGGGCGAGGATCGCGAGGCGGTGTAAGTTCTGCATTTGCCCGTCTGTTACCTCGCCGCTATGAACGCGCCATGAAAGCACCAACCTGCCAACTTTACCTCATTTCGCCGCTCGATGTCGGCGGCGATTTTCCTGACCGTTTAACCGAAGCGCTGGGCGCAGGACCCGTTGCCGCGTTCCAGTTTCGCGTCAAGGACATCGACCAGCACGAGGCGGCGCGGCTCGCCGAACCGTTGCAGGCGATCTGCGCGGCGCACGACGTGGCGTTTATCGTCAATGACGATGTCGCGCTCGCGAAGCGCCTTGGCGCCGATGGCGTGCATCTCGGGCAGGATGACGGCGACCCGCGCGAGGCGCGCCAGTTCCTCGGTCCGCAGGCGCAGATCGGTGTCACCTGCCATGCGAGCCGCCATATGGCGATGGAAGCGGGCGAGGCGGGGGCCGATTATGTCGCCTTCGGCGCGTTTTTCCCGACGACGACCAAGGCGGTCGAGCATCATGCCGAGCCCGAGATTCTCGAATGGTGGCAGGGCATGTTCGAACTGCCGTGCGTCGCGATCGGCGGGATCACCGTCGACAATGCGCCGGTGCTGATCGACGCGGGCGCGGATTTCCTCGCAGTATCGGGTGGTGTCTGGGCGTATCCCGAAGGCCCGGGAGCGGCGGTGCGTGCGTTCGGCGCGCTCCTCGAAGATCAGCCCGCCGGGTAATCGCGCCCCGGAGTCTTCGGGCTGTCCTTGGGCGCGGGCGACGGCGCCGCGTCCTTGCGCCAGCCAAAAAGGCCGGCGCAAGGAGCCCCGCGCGACGAAGTTGCTGCGATGCCGCGTGGGGGCGGCGGGGTAAGGCCCGAAAGATCGATACTCATCATGGCCGCCGATATGGCAGGGGCGGGGCGCGGCATATTGGATCGATGCGTCAAAAGAATATCGGTCAGTCGCTTTTGGCGTTTCGGTCCAACTGACTTCGGTTCGTGGCTTTTTGCTTGCGCTGCGTGCGGTGCCCCGCAAGACAGCGGACGGGGAGATTTTTGATGACCGAAATGACCACGCCGACCTCGCGCGGGCGCGAACTCACGATCCGTGCGATCCTGCTCGGCGGCCTGCTGACTTTGGCGTTCACGGCGGCGAACGTGTATCTGGGGCTGAAGGTCGGGCTGACCTTTGCGACCTCGATTCCCGCGGCGGTGATTTCGATGGCGCTGCTGCGCTATATGGCCGGGTCGACGATCCTCGAGAATAATATCGTCCAGACGATCGCGAGCGCCGCGGGCACGCTGGCGGCGATCATCTTCGTGCTGCCGGGGCTGGTCATGGTCGGTTATTGGCAGGGCTTCCCGCTGCTCGAAACCACCGCGATCACGATGCTCGGCGGCATATTGGGCGTGCTCTTTTCCGTGCCGCTGCGCCGCGCGCTCGTCGTCGATTCGGATCTTCCCTATCCCGAAGGCCGCGCCGCCGCCGAAGTGCTGCAGGTCGGCGCCGCGAGCGCCGAGGGCGCCGAGGAGAATCGCGCCGGACTTTCGGCCTTGATGTGGAACAGCATCGTCGCCGCGGGATTCACGCTGCTCACCCAGATGAAGCTCGCGGGCGCCGAAGTCGCGCGCTGGTTTGCGGTCGGCAGCGGCGCAACCGGCGTCGCGGGTGGGCTTGCCTTTGCGCTGTTCGGCGTCGGCCATCTGGTCGGCCTGTCGGTCGGCATGGCGCAACTCGTCGGGCTGGTCACCGGCTGGTGGGTGCTGCTGCCGATCCTGACGCAAGGCGGCGCGGGCGATCCCGAGACGCTGGCAAACACCGTTTTCCGCGCCGACGTGCGCTTTTTCGGCGCCGGGGTGATCGCGGTTGCCGCGATCTGGACACTCGTCAAGATTGCCGGGCCGGTGCTCGGCGGTATCCGCTCGGCGATGGCGGCGAGCCGCGCGCGGCAGGGCGGGCAGGTGCTCGCGGTCGAAGAACAGGATATGTCGATCAACTGGGTGTTCGGCGGCTCGCTCGCATTGATGTTGCCGATCGGCTGGCTGCTATGGTCCGAGCTTGCCGGCGGGCCGCTTGCGGGCGCCTCCTTCGCGCTGATTGCGGGCGCGATCCTGTTCATTATCATCGTCGGGCTGATGATCGCCTCGGTCACCGGCTATATGGCCGGCCTGATCGGCGCGTCGAACTCGCCGGTTTCGGGGATCGGCATCCTTGCGATCATCGCCTCGTCGTTGCTGCTTCTCGGCCTGCTCGGCCGCGGCGGGGGTGAGGCCGAAGTGAATGCGATGGTCGCCTATGCATTGATCGTCACCGGGCTCGTCTTTGGCATCGCGACGATCTCGAACGACAATCTCCAGGATCTCAAGACCGGCCAGCTCGTCGGTGCGACGCCGTGGAAACAGCAGGTCGCGCTGATCATCGGCGTGATCTTCGGCTCGCTCGTCGTCCCGCCGGTGCTCAACGTTCTCAACGAAACGCTCGGTTTCGTCGGCGCGCCGGGGGCAGGGCCGAACGCGCTTGCGGCGCCGCAGGCGGGGCTGATCTCGTCGCTGGCGCAGGGGGTGCTCGGCGGCAATCTCAACTGGACGATGCTGGGCTATGGCGCGCTCGCGGGTGTCGGCTTCATCATCGTCGATGCGCTGCTCGGCCGCGCGGGCAAGCTGCGCCTGCCCCCGCTCGCGATCGGTATCGGTATCTACTTGCCGATGGCGGTGATCTTGCCCGTCGTGATCGGTGCGGTCGGCGGCTGGTTCTACGACCGCTGGGCGGCGAAACGCCCGAACGCGAGCTTTGCGCACCGCATGGGGGTGCTGACCGCGACGGGGATGATCGTCGGCGAAAGCCTGTTCGGCGTGCTCTATGCGGGGATCGTCGCGGGCAGCGGCAGCGATGCGCCCCTCGCGGTCGTCGGCGAGGGCTATGCGCCCTTCGCGCCATGGGTTGGCCTGATCTTGTTCGTCGGGCTTGTCTGGCTCAGCTATCGGCGCACGCGCGCGATGGTCGTCGCGACGCCCTGACACAGCGGCTTGCCCTTCGGCGCGCGCGCGGCTAAAGGCGCGCACCTGATAGCTGTGCCCGGCGGGCGCCGCTTTGCTCTTTCCATCCTTGTCTAGTGAGTGTGCGCGATGAAAATCACCGGCGTTGAAATCCGTCCCGGCAATATTATCGAATTTGAAAAGGGGATCTGGAAGGTCACCAAGATCCAGCACACCCAGCCGGGCAAGGGCGGCGCCTATATGCAGGTCGAAGCCAAGAACCTGATCGACGGCCGCAAGCTCAACAACCGCTTCCGCAGCGCCGATACGGTCGAAAAGGTCCGCCTCGACACCAAGGATTTCCAGTTCCTCTATGCCGAGGGCGACGACCTGGTGTTCATGGACAAGGACAGCTTCGAGCAGATCAATATCTCGAAGGATGTCGTCGGCGACGCGCATGAATTCCTGCAGGACGGCATGGACGTCGTGCTCGAGCTTTGGGAAGAACGCCCGATCTCGGTCGAACTCCCCGAAACGATCGAAGCGACGATCGTCGAGGCCGACGCGGTGGTGAAGGGCCAGACGGCGTCGTCGTCGTACAAGCCCGCGATCCTCGACAATGGCGTGCGCGTGATGGTGCCGCCGCACATCACCAGCGGCACCAAGATCGTCGTGCATGTGTACGATCGCGAATATGTCCGCCGCGCCGACTGATGGCTAAGATCGTCACCGACGCGCGGAGCTTTCGGGCCGACCGCGCGTGGGGGGCGCGCGATCTCGTCGAGGTCGAAGGCGCCAGTGTCCGCCTGCATTGGACGGACCAGCCTTATAAATGGCATGTCAACGACGGCGCCGAACTGTTTTGCGTCATCGCCGGGACGGTCGACATGCATTATCGAGAGGCGGGCGAGGAGCATGTTGTGCGCCTCGCCGCCGGCGACATGTTTGTAGCCGATGTCGGCGACGAACATGTCGCGCATCCGGTGGGCGAGGCCCGCATTTTGGTCGTAGAACGTAAGGGATCCGTATAGTGGCCGTATCGGGCATCATCACCGTCATGGAACGCGCCGCGCGCAAGGCCGGCACGAAGCTGCGCCGCGACTTTGGCGAGATCGAGCATCTGCAGGTCTCGCAGAAGGGCCCCGCCGACTTCGTGTCGAAAGCCGATCAGGCGGCCGAGCGTACGCTGTATGACGAACTCGGCCGCGATCGTCCGGGCTGGGGCTTTGTGCTCGAAGAAGGCGGAATTATCGAAGGCGAGCCCGGCAAGCCGCGCTTCATCATCGATCCGCTCGACGGCACCTCGAACTTCCTCCACGCGATCCCGCATTTCGCGATCTCGATCGCGGTACAGGAACCGAAGCCCGGCGGCGGCTGGGGCGACGTCACCGCGGCGCTCGTCTACCAGCCCGTCACCGACGAAAGCTATTGGGCCGAACGCGGGCGCGGCGCGTGGCTGCACGACCGCCGCCTGCGCGTCGCATCGCGCCGCCACCTCAACGAGTGCCTGATCTCGACCGGCATCCCGTACATGGGCCACGGCAATATGGCCCAGTGGAGCCGCATTTTCGGTGCGGTCGCCCCCGAAGTCGCCGGCATCCGCCGCTTTGGCGCCGCCAGCCTCGACCTCGCATGGGTCGCTGCGGGCCGTTACGACGGTTTCTGGGAAAGCGACCTCAAGGTCTGGGACGTTGCCGCGGGCATGCTGCTCGTGCGCGAAGCCGGCGGCTTCGTCAGCGATTTCCGCGGCGGCGACCGCGCGATCGAGCGCAGCGAATTTATCGCCGGCAGCGCCGCGGTGCATTCGAAGCTGCAGAAGCTCGTCGCGGGCGCGCTTCGCAACGCCTGATAATCTTGCGCCCTCCCCGCGAAGGGGAGGGCCGCAACATCACTTCTCGAAAACATACTCGCGAAAGCTGTCCATCAGCGACGCCCAGGTGTTGAACGTCTCGCCGACATTCTCGCGCGGGATGCCCGCGAAATCGAGGTCGACGTCCATTTCGAGCACCGGATCGCCCTCGTCATCCTTATAGGCGCGGGCGAAACGCTTGTCCTTGTTCCACTTGTTGAGCTTGTCGAGCGAGACGCCCTTCGCGTCGCTGAACCCCATATAATATTGCAGTGTCTTGCACTTCTTGCTCTCTTCGCAGTTCATGAAGAGAACGAGGAATTTCAGGCCGTTGCGATTGCTTTCGAGATAGGGATCGTCGCCGGGCTTGCTGATCAGCGTCGCGGGCCAGCCCTGCGACTCGAGGATCGCCTTGATCGTTGCGGGATTCGACGCGTTGATCAGCTCGGCCTGGGCCGGAGTCGCCGCAAAAAGTGCGGCAACGCTCAAGGCGAGTGCGGCGCGCGTGGTAGTTGGTCCCATGGAAGCTCCCTTTATCCAAGTTGCGCCCTGAAAGCGCGGTACTCCGACCCTTTTCGCGTTGGGTATCACAGCGATAGGGCCTGTCACCAGCGGCCTTTGTGCTTTTGGTCACACGCGATACGAAATTCCTGCCCGCAGTGCTTGCGACACGCGGCTTCGTGGCCTAAAGCGCCCCCGATAAACGGGTGGCAGACACCCCAAAATATGAACAACAGAACTGCGAGCTCCCATGGTCGATCTGACGCAATATTTGCCGATCCTGATCTTTCTGGTCGTCGCCGTCGGCCTGTCCTCCGCCTTCGTCTTCCTGCCGATGGGCGTCGCGCGGCTGACTGGGGCGCACAAGCCCGATCCGGCGAAGCTGACCGAATATGAATGCGGTTTCCCCGCTTTTGAAGACGCGCGCAGCCAGTTCGACGTGCGTTTCTACCTCGTCGCCATTCTTTTCATCATCTTCGACCTCGAAGCCGCCTTCCTCTTTCCCTGGGCAGTGAGCCTTGAGGAAATCGGCTGGGCCGGTTGGGCCACGATGATGATTTTCCTCGCCGAACTCACGCTCGGCCTTGTGTACGCGTGGAAAAAAGGCGCGTTGGATTGGGAATGAGCACTTCCAGCATCATCATGCCCGGCCAGATGCCGGTCGCTCCCGGTACGAACCCGGACCAGAGCTTTTTCGACGACCTCAACAGCGAGGTAGGCGACAAGGGCTTTCTCGTTACCTCGACCGAGGATCTGTTCAATTGGGCGCGCACCGGCTCGCTTTGGTGGATGACCTTTGGCCTCGCATGCTGCGCGGTCGAGATGATCCACGTCAACATGCCGCGCTATGACATGGAGCGTTTCGGCGCCGCGCCGCGTGCATCGCCGCGCCAGTCGGACGTGATGATCGTTGCGGGTACGCTCTGCAACAAGATGGCCCCGGCGCTCCGCCGCGTGTACGATCAGATGTCGAACCCGAAATATGTCATCTCGATGGGCAGCTGCGCCAATGGTGGCGGCTATTATCATTACAGCTATTCGGTCGTGCGCGGCTGCGACCGCATCGTGCCCGTGGACATATATGTCCCCGGCTGCCCGCCGACGGCCGAGGCGTTGCTCTATGGCGTGATGCAACTCCAGCGGAAGATTCGCCGCACCGGGACGATCGAACGCTGATGACCCATGCCGCACCCCTCGTCGCCCGCCGCGCCCATATCGACGCGGAGCTGAAGGCGCTGCTCGGCAAGGACTTGCTCGTGCATGTCCATGCCGCCGATGAAGACAGCATCACCGTCGATCGCGAAGCGATCGCGGGCGTGATGATCGCGCTGCGCGACAAGATGGAATATCAGCAGCTGATGGAAATCGCCGGGGTCGACTATCCCGACCGCGCCGAGCGGTTCGAGGTCGTCTATCACCTGCTCAGCGTGACCAAGAACCATCGCCTGCGCGTCCGCGTCTGCACTGACGAAGCGACGCCGGTGCCGAGCATCGTACCTGTCTGGCCGGTCGCCGGCTGGCTCGAGCGCGAAGTGTTCGACATGTACGGCGTGCTGTTCGCGGGCAATCCGGACCTTCGCCGCATCCTGACCGACTATGGTTTCCAGGGACACCCGCAGCGCAAGGATTTCCCGCTGACCGGCTATACCGAGTTGCGCTATTCCGAAGAGGATAAGCGCGTCGTGTATGAGCCGGTGAAGCTCGCGCAGGATTTCCGCAATTTCGACTTCCTCAGCCCTTGGGAAGGCGCCGACTATGTGCTGCCCGGCGATGAAAAAGCCGGCGGAACGGGCGAAGCGCCAGGCAAGGGGGCGCCGACGCCGATGACCGCGGCCGAAGTCAAGAAGGCCGACGACACGGCAAAGGCGCCGCCGCCGCCGACCCCGAAAACCACCGAAAAGCCCGAGCAGACCGGGGCAGGGGCGAAGGCCAACATCAAGGCTGCAAAGACGAGCCGCGATGGCGCCAAGGCGACCACTGCGGTGAAGGGCAAGACGCCCGCAACCAAAAAGGCCGAAAAGGCGCCAGCCAAGCCGCGCGCGCCGCGCAAGCCTAAAGGAGGCGACGCATGACCGACTCTCCTCAGGTCAAGCATCACGGCAGCGACATGTTCGAAGGCTATCCGGTCGATACGGCCGATACCGTTGGCGATCAGGTCGTGACGAACTACACGATCAACTTCGGTCCACAGCATCCCGCGGCGCACGGCGTGCTGCGCATGGTTATGGAACTCGACGGCGAGATCATCGAGCGCGTCGATCCGCACGTAGGGCTGCTCCACCGCGGCACCGAAAAGCTGATCGAGTATAAGACCTATCTGCAGGCTTTGCCCTATTTCGACCGGCTCGACTATTGCTCGCCGCTCGGCATGGAGCACAGCTATGTCCTCGCGATCGAGAAGCTGCTCGACCTCGAAGTGCCGGCGCGCGCGCAATATCTCCGCACCCTGTTCGCCGAGCTGACGCGCATCTGCAATCACATGCTCAACATCGGCTCGCACGTCATGGACGTCGGCGCGATGACCCCGAACCTCTGGGTGTTCGAACTGCGCGAGGATTGCCTCAATTTCTTCGAGCGCGCCTCGGGCGCACGCATGCACTCGGCGTACTTCCGTCCGGGCGGTGTCCATCAGGATGTCCCCGAGCGGCTGCTCTACGACATCGGCGAATGGTGCGAAAAACGCCTGCCGAAACTGTTCGGCGACGCGATGAGCCTCGTCATCGACAACCGCATCTTCAAGCAGCGCAACGTCGACATCGCGACGGTGTCGAAGGAAGATGCGCTCGCGTGGGGCTTCTCGGGCCCGATGATCCGCGGCAGCGGCATCGCGTGGGATTTGCGCAAGTCGCAGCCCTATGACGCCTATGCTTCGATGGACTTTGACATTCCCGTCGGCACCCGCGGCGACTGCTACGACCGCTTCATGGTCCGCGTGCAGGAAGTCTATCAGTCGGCGCGCATCATCCTTCAGTGTCTCCGCGACATGCCCACCGGCCCGATCGCCAGCCTCGATCGCAAGGTCGTTCCGCCGAAGCGCGGCGAGATGAAGCAGTCGATGGAATCGCTGATCCACCACTTCAAGCTCTATACCGAGGGTTTCCACGTCCCCGCGGGCGAAGTCTATGTCGCGACCGAAAGCCCCAAGGGCGAATTCGGCGTCTATCTGGTCAGCGACGGCACCAACAAGCCGTATCGTTGCAAGATCCGCCCGACGGCGTTCAGCCATCTTCAGGCGATGGACATGATGTCGAAAGGCCACATGCTCGCCGATACCACCGCAATTATCGGCGCCATTGACGTCGTTTTCGGAGAGTGTGACCGCTAATGGCCGACGCACCCAATATTCCTGACGAAATCGAAACCCGCGCGCGCTGGGGCGCCTTTGCGTGGACGGCGGAAAATGCCGCGAAGGCGAAGGCGGTCATTGCGCGCTACCCCGCAGGCCGCCAGCGCTCGGCGGTGATGCCCTTGCTCGACCTCGCGCAGCGACAGGTCGGCGCCGAGACCCAGACGCAGGGCTGGCTGCCCGTGCCGGTGATCGAATATGTCGCCGCCGCGCTCGATATGCCCTTCATCCGCGCCTATGAGGTCGCGACCTTCTACACGATGTATAATCTCGTGCCGGTCGGCCGCTATCATGTGCAGGTCTGCGGCACGACGCCGTGCCTGCTGCGCGGGTCGGACGATGTGATGGCCGCGTGCAAGAATCGCGGCATGGTCAAAGGCAAGACGACGCCCGACGGTCTGTTCACGCTGACCGAGGTCGAGTGCATGGGCACTTGCACCAACGCGCCGATGGTCCAGATCAACGACGATAATTACGAAGACCTCGATTATGACAGCACCGTCCGCATCCTCGATGCGCTCGCTGCGGGCGAGCAGCCGAAGGCGGGGACGCAGCTTGCGAACCGCCACACGAGCGAGCCCGACGGCGGCCCGACGACGCTGAAGGAAATGGTCAAGGCCAACCACGACTATCGGAAGGAATGGTAAGCCATGCTGGCCGATAAGGATCGCATTTTCACCAATCTCTACGGCTTCCAGCCGTGGAACCTCAAATCGGCGCAGGCGCGCGGCGATTGGGACAATACCAAGGATCTGATGAAGCGCGGCCAGGACGCGATCATCGAAGAGATCAAGGCGTCGGGCCTGCGCGGCCGCGGCGGCGCGGGCTTCCCGACGGGGCTTAAATGGTCGTTCATGCCGAAGGAACCGCGCGCCGACCGCCCGAGCTTCCTCGTCATCAACGCCGACGAATCCGAACCGGGCTCGTGCAAGGACCGCGAGATCATCCGCCACGATCCGCACAAGCTGATCGAGGGCGCGCTGATCGCGGGCTTCGCGATGCGCGCGCGTGCGGCGTACATCTATATCCGCGGCGAGTTCATCCGCGAGGCCGAGACGCTCTTCGCCGCGGTGCAGGAGGCGTATGACGCCGGCCTGCTCGGCAAGAATGCCGCCAAGTCGGGTTATGATTTCGACGTCTTCGTCCACCGCGGCGCCGGCGCATACATCTGCGGCGAAGAAACCGCGATGATCGAAAGCCTCGAAGGCAAGAAGGGCCAGCCGCGCCTGAAACCGCCGTTTCCGGCGGGTGCGGGCCTCTATGGCTGCCCGACGACGGTGAACAATGTCGAGAGTATCGCGGTCGTCCCGACGATCCTGCGCCGCGGCGCGCCGTGGTTCGCCTCCTTCGGGCGCGAGAATAACAAGGGCACCAAGCTCTTCCAGATCTCGGGCCATGTCGAGCGCCCGTGCGTCGTCGAGGAAGAGATGGGCATCACCTTCCGCGAACTGATCGACAAGCATTGCGGCGGCATCCGGGGCGGCTGGGATAACCTGCTCGCGGTGATCCCGGGCGGTTCGTCGGTTCCGCTCGTCCCCGCGGCCGAAATCATGGACGCGCCGATGGACTTCGACGGGCTGAAGGCCGTCGGATCGGGCCTCGGCACCGCGGCCGCGATCGTGATGGACAAGTCGACCGACGTCGTTCAGGCGATCAGCCGCATCAGCTATTTCTACAAGCATGAAAGCTGCGGCCAGTGTACGCCGTGCCGCGAGGGCACCGGCTGGATGTGGCGCGTGATGGAGCGGCTGCGCACTGGCGACGCCGACATCAGCGAGATCGACACTTTGTTCGACGTGACCAAGCAGGTCGAAGGCCACACGATCTGCGCGCTCGGCGATGCCGCCGCGTGGCCGATCCAGGGCCTGATCAAGCATTTCCGCCCCGAAATCGAACGCCGCATCCGCGAGAATGGCGGCGCGCTGGAGGCGGCTGAGTGAAGATGGCCTCGTCCCGATTGGCGGGTTTTACCTGCATCGCGATGGCTGCATTACAGCTGTCGGCGCCTGCCGGCGCCCAGCAGGGATCGCATCTGCACCAGCCGGATGCGCCCAATGTGCCGCTCGTCGCCGATAACGCGGCCAAACAGCGCGAAATCGTGATGAAATCCTTCGCCGATTGCGTCGTCGACAGCGCGCGTGCGCGTCGTTTGGCGCTGGAATTCATCGCGATGGATCCGCAATCTGAGGAAGCCGGAAAATTTGGCGACAAGGTCACCGAACCCGGTTGCTTGCCGAAAGTCGGACAGACGAAATATGCGTCGAAGCTGGCGTTTACGCCGTTTCTTTTTCGGTACGAGCTGCTTGGCGCCCTTTATCGTCAAACCTATCGCGATGCGCCGAGCCCGGCACTCAAGGATTTGCCGGTACGCGATTACGCGAAAGAATTCGCTTCCGGCACCGTCCCGAACACGATTCTGTCGTTGCGGCAATTTGGCGATTGCGTCGCGCGCATCGCTCCCGTCGAAAGCCATAATCTGGTGATGTCCGACATCTATACTGCCGAGGAAAATTCAGCGCTTACGGCGGTTCTGCCGAATTTGCAGGCCTGTATGCCGCCGGGGCAGAGCGTAGGATTCGGACGGGGAATCCTCCGCGGCGCTCTGGCCGAGGGACTCTATCGCCTGCAAGAAGCCAGCAATTCATCTGAAAGTTCTGTCGATGCCTAAGGTCACCGTAGATGGCGTAGAACTCGACGTCCCGCAGGGCGCGACCGTTCTGCAGGCGTGCGAGCTGGCGGGGAAGGAAATCCCGCGCTTCTGCTACCACGAACGCCTGTCGATCGCCGGCAATTGCCGCATGTGCCTTGTCGAAGTGTCACCGGGCCCGCCGAAGCCGCAGGCGTCGTGCGCGCTGCCGACCGCCGAGGGGCAGGTGATCAAGACCGATAGCCCGATGGTGAAGAAGGCGCGCGAAGGGGTGATGGAGTTCCTGCTCATCAACCACCCGCTCGACTGTCCGATCTGCGATCAGGGCGGCGAATGCGATTTGCAGGACCAGTCGGTCGCCTATGGCCGCGGCGCGACGCGCTATGACGAGAACAAGCGCGCGGTCACCGAAAAATATATGGGTCCCATCGTCAAGACGGTGATGACCCGCTGCATCCAGTGTACGCGCTGCGTCCGCTTTGCGGAGGAAGTCGCGGGCGTCGAAGATGTCGGCGCGATCTATCGCGGCGAGAATATGCAGATCACGTCGTACCTCGAACGCGCCGTAGGCAGCGAATTGTCGGGCAATATCGTCGATCTCTGCCCCGTCGGCGCGCTGACCAGCAAGCCCTATGCGTTCGAAGCGCGCCCGTGGGAGCTTTCGAAGACGCTCGGCATCGACATGATGGACGCGGTCGGCACCAATGTGCGCATCGACGCGCGCGGCCGTCAGGTCCTGCGCGTGCTGCCGCGCGTCAACGACGACGTGAACGAGGAATGGGCGAGCGACAAGACGCGCCACCATGTCGACGGCCTGACCCGCCGCCGCCTTGATCAGCCCTATGTTCGCGTGAACGGCGCGCTTCAGCCTGCGAGCTGGGCCGAAGCCTTTGCGGCCATCGCGGCGGTCAAGGCCGGCTCGTCGGTTGCCGCGATTGCGGGCGACCTTGCCGATTGCGAGACGATGTTCGCCGCGAAGTCGCTCGTGAACGCGCTCGGCGGCAATCTGCTCGAAGGGCGCCAGACCGGGCTCGACTATGATGTCACCAGCCTGTCGGCGGTCAATTTCAACACCGGTATCGCCGAGGCCGAAAATGCCGACGTGATCCTGCTCGTCGGCACGAACCTTCGCTGGGAAGCGCCGCTGATCAACACGCGCATCCGCAAGGCGGTGTGGAAGAAGGGCGCGAAGGTCTTCGCGATCGGCCCCGAAACCGACCTGACGTACAGGGCGCAGTGGCTCGGCGACGATGCTTCGCTGGTTTCGAAGCTGCCCGCGGCGGTGCTCGACGCGCTCAAGGGCGCCGAGCGGCCGATGCTGGTCTTCGGTGGCGGTGCTTTGTCGGTCCCCGGCGTCCACGGCGCAGGCCTCGCGCTCGCCAAGTCGGTGAACGCGGTCAAGGACGGCTGGAACGGCTTCAACGTGGTGCATTTCTCGGCCGCGCGCATGGGTTCGCTCATGCTCGGTTACGGCCTGCCCGGCGGAATCAAGGATGTGATCGCGGCGAAGCCGAAGCTCGCTTTTTTCCTCGGCGCCGACGAGGTCGATTTTGCGGCACTGCCGGATACGTTCAAGGTCTATGTCGGCCACCATGGTGACAAGGGCGCGCATGCCGCCGACGTTATCCTGCCCGCCGCAGCGTGGACCGAGAAGGACTTCACCACGGTCAACACCGAGGGCCGCGTCCAGCGCAGCGAGAAGGCGGTGTTCGCGCCGGGCGACGCGCGTGAGGACTGGAGCATTTTCCGCGCGCTCGCCGATGCGCTCGGCGTATCGCTCGGTTTCGACAGCTTTGCGCAGTGCCGCGCGGCGATGATCGCCGCGGTGCCGGCGCTCGGCGTCGAAGGGATCGCCGACTATGGCTGGACGGTGCCGAAGTTGCCCGCGAAGCCCGAGGCGCGCGCGATCCCTTCGCCGATCAAGGATTTCTACCTCACCAACGCCATCTGCCGCGCGTCACCGACGATGCAGCGCTGCTCGGAAGAGCTGATCCATGGCGCAGACTTTGCGGAGGCCGCGGAATGACCCCGGTGCATGCGATTGCCAGCATCCTGCTGGTCGGAATGGGCTATTCGGTCTGGCGCGGGTTCAACCCGCGCAAATCGGAAAAGCCCGGTCCGCATAACGGCTGGCGCAACCAGGACGGGACCCGGAAATGACCGAGACCTTCATCTCCTGGGGCATGGACCCGAATTGGGCGTGGGGCGTCGCGACGATCGCGGGCATCCTGCTCATCGCGCTGCCGCTGATGCTCGCGGTCGCGATGATCATCTATGCCGACCGCAAGATCTGGGCGGCGATCGCGCTGCGCCGTGGTCCGAACGTCGTCGGTCCCTTCGGGCTGCTGCAGAGCTTTGCCGACGGCCTGAAAGTGTTCCTGCAGGAAACGATCGTCCCGTCGGGCGCGAACCGCGGGCTGTTCCTGATCGCGCCGATCATCACCTTCACCGTCGCGCTGCTCGCGTGGGCGGTGATCCCGTTCAATTCGGGCGCGGTGCTCGCCGACATCAACGTCGGATTGCTCTACATCCTCGCGATTTCGTCGCTCGGCGTGTACGGAGTGATCCTGTCGGGCTGGGCGTCAAACTCGAAATATCCCTTCTTCTCGGCGATGCGCGCTTCGGCGCAGATGATTTCCTATGAAGTGTCGATCGGGTTCATCTTGATCGGCGTCGTGCTTTTCGCCGACAGCTTCAACATGAACGAGATCGTGAAAGCGCAGCAGGGCCATGGGCTCGGCATCGTCAACGCCTTCGGCTTCAACCTGCTGCTCTTCCCGCTCGCGGTGATGTTCCTCATCTCTTCGCTCGCCGAAACCGCGCGCGCGCCGTTCGACCTGACCGAAGCGGAAAGCGAGCTCGTCGCGGGTTACCAGACCGAATATTCGTCGATGAGCTTCGCGCTCTTCTGGCTCGGCGAATATGCCAACGTCCTGTTGATGTGCACGCTCAACGCCGTGCTGTTCTGGGGCGGCTGGCTGCCGCCGATCGATTGGGCGCCGCTCTATGCCGTCCCCGGCATCATCTGGCTGTTCGCGAAGATCCTGTTCTTCTTCTTCGTCTTCAGCTGGGTCAAGGCGACCGTCCCGCGCTACCGCTATGACCAGCTGATGCGGCTCGGCTGGAAGGTCTTCCTCCCGATCTCGCTTCTCTGGATCTTCCTGATCTCCGGCTATCTGATGCTGACGAGGTATTCATGAGTACCATTGCCCACCTCATTAAAAGCTTCACGCTGTGGGAGTTTGTGAAGGCGCACGCCCTCACGCTGAAATATTTCTTCAAGCCGAAGGCGACGATCAACTATCCGTTCGAGAAGAACCCGCTGAGCCCGCGTTTCCGCGGCGAGCATGCGCTGCGCCGTTATCCGAACGGCGAGGAACGCTGCATCGCGTGCAAGCTGTGCGAAGCGGTGTGTCCGGCGCAGGCGATCACGATCGAGGCCGAGCCGCGCGAAGACGGCTCGCGCCGCACGACGCGCTACGACATCGACATGACCAAGTGCATTTACTGCGGCTTCTGTCAGGAAGCGTGCCCGGTCGATGCGGTGGTCGAGGGACCGAACTTCGAATTCGCGACCGAAACGCGCGAAGAGCTGCTCTATGACAAGGCCAAGCTGCTCGCCAATGGCGACAAATGGGAACGCGCGATCGCGGCGAATCTTGCCGCCGACGCGCCCTATCGATAAGGGCGCGCGCACATGATCCAACTCTTCGCCTTTTACCTGTTCGCGACGATCGTCATTGCGTCGGCCGCGATGGTCATTTTCGCACGCAATCCGGTCCACAGCGTCATGTGGCTGATCCTCGCTTTCTTCAACGCGGCGGGGCTGATGCTGCTTGCGGGCGCCGAATTCATCGCGATGCTGCTTGTCATCGTCTATGTCGGTGCGGTCGCGGTGCTGTTCCTGTTCGTCGTGATGATGCTCGACATCGATTTCGCCGAATTGCGCGCCGGTTTCGTGCGTTACCTGCCGCTCGGCGCGCTCGTTGCGATCATCCTGGCCGCTGAACTGGTGTTCGCGGTCGGTGCATGGAGCGCGGGCGGGGTCGATCTCGCGGCGCGCGCTGCGCCGGTGGTCGCCGACAAGAGCAATATCCAGCAGATCGGCGAGTTGCTCTACACGCGCTATATCTTCCTGTTCGAGGCGGCGGGCATCGTCCTCCTCGTCGCGATGATCGGCGCGATCGTGCTGACGCATCGCAAGCGCGGCGGCGTGCGCACCCAGAATATTTCGGCGCAGAACCGGCGCCGTCCCGAAGAGGCAACGCGCCTCGTCGATCCGGGCGTCGGGCAGGGGATGGAACTGTGATTTCGGTCGGCCATTATCTCGCCGTTTCGGCGGTGCTCTTCACGCTCGGCGTGCTCGGCATCTTCATCAACCGCAAGAATATCATCGTCATCCTGATGGCGATCGAGCTGATCTTGCTGGCGGTGAACATCAACCTTGTCGCGTTCAGCGCCGCGCTCGGCGATCTCGTCGGGCAGGTCTTCTCGATGTTCGTTCTGACCGTCGCTGCGGGCGAAGCCGCCATCGGTCTTGCCATTCTTGTTATTTACTTCCGCGGCCGCGGCACCATTGCCGTCGACGATGCCAACCGGATGAAGGGGTAAACCGGTGATCCAGGCGATCGTTTTCCTGCCGCTACTCGCGGCGCTTATCGCAGGCCTCGGCCAGCGCGTGATTGGCAATGTGCCGTCTAAAATCCTGACCACAGGCGCGCTGTTCATCAGCTGCGCCTTGAGCTGGCCGATCTTCCTGTCTTTCGTGACGGGAAGCGGCGAGGCGACGGTGACCCCGGTCCTGCACTGGGTTCAGTCGGGTGCGCTCCAGTTCAACTGGGAACTGCGCGTCGACGCGCTGACTGCGGTGATGCTCGTCGTGATCACGACGGTGTCGGCGCTCGTCCACCTCTATAGCTGGGGCTATATGGAGGAAGATCCGGACCAGCCGCGCTTCTTCGCCTATCTCTCGCTGTTCACTTTCGCGATGCTGATGCTCGTGACCGCGAACAACCTCGTCCAGATGTTCTTCGGCTGGGAAGGCGTCGGCCTCGCGTCGTACCTGCTCATCGGTTTCTGGTACAAGAAGCCGAGCGCCAATGCCGCGGCGATCAAGGCGTTCGTCGTCAACCGCGTCGGCGACCTTGGCTTCATGCTCGGTATCTTCGGCACCTTCCTCGTCTTCGGCACCGTCTCGATTCCCGAGATTCTGGCCGCAGCACCGGGCATGGCGGGTTCGACGATCAGCTTCCTGGGAATGCGTCTCGACACGATGACGATCCTCTGCCTGCTGCTGTTCATCGGCGCGATGGGCAAGTCGGCGCAGCTCGGCCTCCACACCTGGCTTCCCGACGCGATGGAAGGCCCGACCCCGGTGTCGGCGCTGATCCACGCCGCGACGATGGTCACCGCGGGCGTCTTCATGGTGTGCCGTCTGTCGCCGATGTTCGAAACCTCGGACGTCGCGCAGGGCGTCGTGATGTTCGTCGGCGCCGCGACCTGCTTCTTCGCCGCGACCGTTGCGACGACGCAGTGGGACATCAAGCGCGTCATCGCCTATTCGACCTGTTCGCAGCTCGGCTACATGTTCTTCGCCGCGGGCGCCGGTGCCTATGGCGCCGCGATGTTCCACCTGTTCACGCACGCCTTCTTCAAGGCGCTGCTGTTCCTTGGCGCCGGTTCGGTCATCCATGCGATGCACCATGAACAGGACATGCGCTATTATGGCGCGCTCCGGAAACAGATCCCGATCACCTATTGGGCGATGATGCTCGGTACGCTGGCGATCACCGGCGTCGGTATCGCGGGTGTCGCGGGCTTTGCCGGCTTCTATTCGAAGGACGGCATCCTCGAGGCGGCTTTTGCGAGCGGCGGCGGCGGGGTCGTGGCTTTCTGGGTCGGCATTTTCGTGGCCTTCCTCACCAGCTTCTATTCGTGGCGCCTCGTCTTCCTGACCTTCTATGGCAAGCCGCGCTGGGAACAGAGCGAGCATATCCAGCACGCCGTCCATGGCGAGCATGAGGATCCCTCTGAAGAAACTTCAGGCGACGATCATGCGCACGCGCATCACCATGACTCGCACGGCGACGGCACCGCGGGCTATCACCCGCACGAAAGCCCGCTCTCGATGCTCATCCCGCTGATCGTGCTTTCGATCGGCGCGGTGTTCGCGGGCATCGCGTTCCACCATCAGTTCATCTATCCCGAAGAGGGTATGGCGTTCTGGAAGGGTAGCCTCGCGTTCGACGAGCATCTGATGCACGCCGCGCACGAAGTGCCTTTGTGGGTGAAGTGGACGCCGTTCACGGTGATGGCGATCGGCCTGTTCCTCGCGTGGAACAGCTATATTCGCAACACCAGTCTGCCGGCGCGCTTCGTGGCGCAGTTCAAGCTGCTCCACCAGTTCCTGTACAACAAATGGTATTTCGACGAGCTCTACAACATCCTCTTCGTGAAGCCCGCCTTCGCGATCGGCCGCTTCTTCTGGAAGCGCGGGGATGAAGGCACCATCGACCGCTTCGGTCCCGATGGCGCCGCCGCGCTCGTCGCTGGGGGGACCCGTCTCGCGGTCCGGCTGCAATCGGGTTATGTTTATGGATATGCGTTTGTGATGCTGCTCGGTCTTGTCGGCCTCGCCAGCTGGGCCATGGTGAATTTCCTGTGAGCGGCTTTCCGATCCTTTCGTTGATGCTGGCGGTCCCCGCGGTCGCCGCCATCCTTTGCCTGTTCGTCGGCGACAAGACCTCGCGCTGGGTTGCGCTCGGCGCGACGCTCGCGACCTTCGTCCTCGGCTGTATCCTGTGGGCGCAGTTCGACATCGGCGGCGCGCAGTGGCAGTTCACCGAGCGCGCCGACCTGTTCGGGCGTTTCCAATATGCGCTCGGCATCGACGGTATGGCCTTGATGCTGATCATGCTCAGCGTCTTCCTGATGCCGCTCTGCATCCTTGCCAGCTGGGACGCGATCAAGAGCCGCGTCGGCCTCTACATGTCGATGTTCCTAATCATGGAAGTCGTGATGATCGGCGTCTTCATGGCGCAGGATCTGCTGCTCTTTTACATCTTCTTCGAAGCCGGCCTGATCCCGATGTATTTCATCATCGGCATCTGGGGCGGCGCGAACCGTAAATATGCGGCGTTCAAATTCTTCCTCTACACGCTGCTCGGATCGGTGCTGATGCTGATCGCGATGATCGCGATGATCGCCGAGGCAGGGACGACCGACATCCCGACGCTGCTGAACTATGATTTCCCGGTTCAGATGCAGACGTGGCTGTGGCTCGCCTTCTTCGCCAGCCTTGCGGTCAAGATGCCGATGTGGCCCGTCCACACCTGGCTTCCCGACGCGCACGTGCAGGCGCCGACCGCGGGTTCGATGATCCTCGCGGGCGTTCTGCTGAAGCTCGGCGCCTATGGCTTCATCCGCTTTATGATGCCGATGTTCCCCGACGCGTCGGCACAGCTGATGTGGATCGTCTTTGGCTTGTCGATGATCGCGGTGGTCTACACCAGCCTCGTCGCGCTGGCGCAGAGCGACATGAAGAAGCTGATCGCTTACTCGTCCGTCGCGCATATGGCGATCGTTACCGCTGGCCTCTTCGCCTTCAATCAGCAGGGTATCGAGGGCGCACTGATCATCATGCTCAGCCATGGTGTCGTCTCGGCCGCGCTCTTTTTCTGCGTCGGCGTGATCTACGACCGGCTCCACACGCGCGAGATCGACCGTTACGGCGGGCTCGCGGTGAACATGCCGGCCTATGCGCTGTTCTTCATGCTGTTCACCATGGCGTCGATCGGCCTTCCGGGCACCAGCGGCTTCGTTGGCGAATTTCTGAGCCTCGCCGGCATCTATGAAGCGTCGAGCTGGGTCGCCTTTGTGTGCACCACCGGGATCATCCTCGGTGCCGCGTACATGCTCTATCTCTACCGCCGCGTCGTGTTCGGCGAACTGACCAAGGACGATGTGAAGGCGATGCCCGACCTGACCGCACGCGAATGGACGATCATGGTGCCGCTGGCCGCCGTGGCGCTGTGGATGGGCGTCTATCCCGAAAGCTTCCTCGCGCCGATGCGCGGCGACGTGACCACCGTCGTTGCGCGCCTCGCGCCGGCGAAGCCCGCGGGTGACGCGCATCTTGCCGCCGGCAAGCCAAAGCCTGCCGCAGCGCATGGTGAAACGGCCCACGGATCGAGCCATGCAGGAGGCGTCCAATGACCGCCGACCTGATGCTCATCTGGCCCGAACTGATCCTGACGATCGGCGGGCTCATCACGCTGATGCTCGGCACCTTCCTCGGTGACCGCAATGTCGGCCTCTACCAGCTCAGCTCGCTGCTGACGCTTGCCGCCGCCGCGGCCGCCGTCGTCGCACTGTTCGGCGTCGAAACAACCGTCTTCTCCGGCACGCTGTCGGTCGACAGCTTCGGCGGTTTCGCCAAGCTCTTGATCTATGCCGCGAGCTTCGTCTGCATCGTCATCGCGCCGCGCTTCTTCAATGGCGGAATGCGCGCCGAATATCCGACGCTCATCCTGTTCGCGGCGCTCGGCATGGGGATCATGGCCTCGTCGCGCGACCTGATGACGCTGTACGTCGGGCTCGAGCTCAACAGCCTTGCGGCCTATGTGCTCGCCAGCTTCATGCGCGCCGACGAGCGGTCGACCGAAGCCGGCCTTAAATATTTCGTCCTCGGCGCGCTCGCGTCGGGCATGCTGCTCTATGGCATTTCGCTGCTCTACGGCTTCACCGGCACCACCGATTTCGCCGGAATCGCGAAGGTGCTGGGTGGCGAGCTCAACATCGGCCTCATTTTCGGTATCGTGTTCGTGCTTGCGGGTCTTGGTTTCAAGATCAGCGCCGTGCCGTTCCACATGTGGACCCCCGACGTCTATGAAGGCGCGCCGACCCCGGTGACGACCTTCTTCGCCACCGCACCCAAGGTTGCGGCGATGGCATTGATGACGCGCGTCGTGATCGATGCGATGGGCCCCGCGGTCGGCGCGTGGCAGCAGATCATCATCTTCCTGTCGCTCGCCTCGATCATCCTCGGCGCGGTCGGCGCGATCGGGCAGAAGAATATCAAGCGCCTGCTCGCCTATTCGTCGATCAACAACGTCGGCTTCATGCTCGTCGGCCTTGCCGCCGGAACGCAGCAGGGGGTCGAGGGCGTGCTGACCTATCTGCTCGTCTATATGCTGACCACGCTCGGCGCCTTCCTCGTCGTGCTCCAACTGCGCGACGCCGACGGCAACCAGGTCGAGAGCATTCCTGCGCTCGCCGGCCTGTCGCAGCGCCGGCCCGGCCTTGCCGCGGCGATGGCGGTGTTCCTGTTCAGCCTCGCGGGTATCCCGCCGCTCTTCGGCTTCTGGCCGAAGTATCTGGTGTTCGAGGCCGCGGTGAACGCGAACCTCGTGCCGCTGGCGGTTGCGGGTATCGTCGCCTCGGTGATCGGCGCCTTCTATTATATCGCGATCATTAAGACGATGTACTTCGACGACAAATCGGACACCGAATTCCCCGCGGGCGGCGGTGCGATCGTCGAGGATGCGGTGATCACCGCGAGCGCGCTCTGGCTCTCGGTCATCGGCTATCTCTTCATTCCCGTGCTGGCGGTCCTTTCGGCCAGCGCCGCTGCGGTGCTGTTCTGATCCCGCCCATAGAGCGTATCGCGCAGACAGGTTCGACCAACGCTGACCTGCTGGCGCGGCTGGCCAGCGGCGAGCATGTCGGTGAGGGTCATTGGCTCGTCGCCGATCGCCAGACCGCCGGGCGCGGGCGGCTCGGGCGCGGCTGGAATGACGGGCAGGGCAATTTCATGGGCTCGACCGTCGTCCACCTGACGATCGGCGATCCGTCGGCGGCGACGCTCGCGCTCGTTGCCGGGGTCGCGCTCGCCAAGACAGTTGCCGCGCTCGCGCCAGGTGTCGACCCGCAGCTTAAATGGCCGAACGACCTGCTGATCGATGGCGCGAAATGCGCGGGCATCCTGATGGAACGCACGGGCAATTCGGTGGTGATCGGTATCGGCGTCAACCTCGTCGCCGCGCCCGAACTGTCCGACCGCCCGACCGCGACGCTGGCTGCCAAGGGCGTCGAGCTCGACCGCGATCATTTCGCCAATGCGCTCGGCATCGCGATGATCGACGCGCTGTGGACGTGGCGACAGGAAGGTGTGGCGAGCATCGTTCGCGCCTGGCTACCGCAGGCGCATCCGGTCGGCACGCCGCTCCGCGTGTCGGAACAGGGTATCGATGGTTTCTTCGACGGTCTCGCCGAGGATGGCGCGCTGCGCTTGCGCCGCGAGGGCGGCGAGACCATGTTGATTCACGCGGGAGACGTCGAACTGCGGCGCCCGGTCGAGGGGAATTAAGATGCTGCTCGCGATCGATGTCGGCAACACCAACGCCAAATTCGCGCTGTTTCGCGGCCCCGAGCTGCTGGCGCGCTGGCGCATCGCGACCGACGACCGGCGCACTGCCGACGAATATATGGTGTGGCTCGACCAGCTGATGCGGATCGAGGGGCACGACCGCGCCGACGTCGAAGCCGTCATCATCTCGACCGTCGTGCCGCGCGCGCTCCATAATCTCCAGCTGCTCGCGCATAAATATTTCGGCGTCGACGCGCTCGTCGCGGGCCGCGAGCCCGTGACCTGGGGGATCGCGCTCAAGGTCGACGAGCCGCAGTCGGTCGGCGCCGACCGCGCGGTCAACGCGATCTCGGCGCAGGCGGTCGAGCCCGGCAAGGACAAGCTCGTCATCAGCTTCGGCACCGCGACGACGCTCGACCATATCGGCCCCGACGGCGCTTATCTGGGCGGCATCATCGCGCCGGGCGTCAATCTCTCGCTCGAGGCGCTTGTCGCGGCGGCGGCGAAACTGCCGCGCATCGCGATCGAGGCGCCGGCAACGAGCAGCGTTATCGGGCGGACCACCGAAAGCCAGATGCTGATCGGCGTCTATTGGGGCTATGTCTCGATGATGGAAGGGCTGATCGCGCGCATGAAGGCCGAAATCGGCAAGCCGCTCACCGTTATCGCGACGGGCGGCCTTGCGACACTTTTTCAGGAACAGGGACACCTGTTCGATCGTATCGAGCCCGACCTGACGCTGAACGGGCTGATGCACCTCTATCATCAACGGAAGCCAATAATATGACGACTCCGGGCAAGGAGCTTCTTTTTCTCGCATTGGGCGGATCGGGCGAGATCGGCATGAACGCCAATCTCTATGGCTGCGACGGCAAATGGATCATGCTCGACCTGGGCGTGACCTTCGGCAGCCATGATTATCCGGGCATCGATATCGTCATGCCCGACCTCGAATTCATCGAGGATCGCAAGAAGGATCTGCTCGGCATCGTGCTGACGCACGGGCACGAGGATCATATCGGGGCGCTGCCCTATCTCGCCGCCGACCTTGGCGTGCCGCTCTATGCCAACCGCTTCACGGCGGGGTTGATCGCGCACAAGCTCGCCGAAGAGGGGTTGGAGAAGGCGGTCACGCTCAAGACCGTCGATATCGACGATAATTTCCAGCTCGGGCCGTTCGGCATCCGGCTGATCCCGCTCGCGCATTCGATCCTCGAAATGAGCGCCGTCGTAATTGACACGCCTTATGGCCGCGTCTTCCACACCGGCGACTGGAAACTCGACGAGGAACCGATCCTCGGCGTACCCGCGACCGCGGCGGCGCTGACCGCGGTCGGCGACGAGGGCGTCGACGTCCTCGTCTGCGATTCGACCAATGCCTTCAACGCCGAGGCATCGGGCAGCGAAGGCGGCCTGCGTGAAGGGCTGGAGCAGGCGGTCGGCGCGGCGAAGGGCAGGGTGGTCGTCACCACCTTCGCATCGAACGCGGCGCGGCTTGCGACGCTGGGGGCGGTCGCCAAAGTAACTGGGCGCACCTTGTGCGTCGCTGGCCGCTCGCTCGACCGCATCCTCGGCGTCGCGCGCTCGGTCGGTTACCTCAAGGACTTCCCGCCGACGGTCGATTTCGACGAGGCGATGCGCCTGCCGCGCGACAAGGTGATGGTGATCGCCACCGGAGGCCAGGGCGAGCCGCGCGCCGCGCTCGCGCGCATGGCCGCCGACATCCACCAGATCAAGCTCGAAGCGGGCGACACCGTCGTCTTCTCGTCGAAGCAAATCCCCGGCAACGAAGTCGCGATCGGGCGGATCATGAACCAGCTCGCGGCGAAGGACATCCTGACCGTCACCGAGAAACAGGCGCATATTCACGTTAGCGGCCACCCGGGCCAGCCCGAACTCGCCGCGCTCTATGGCTGGCTGCGGCCGAAGCTGGTGCTGCCGGTGCATGGCGAGATCCGCCACATGCACGAACAGGCGCGTTTCGCGCTCGAAAAGGGCGTGCCCGATGCGCTGGTGCAGGAAAATGGCGATCTGGTGAAGCTGGCGCCCGGCACCGCGAAGATCGTCGAGCGCGTTCGCGCGGGGCGGCTAATCCTCGACGGCGACGTCATTCTGCCTGCCGACGGCGAGACGATCAACGAACGGCGCAAACTCTCGCTCAACGGGCACATCACCGTCGCGGCGATCTTCTCCGAAAAGCGTTTCGTCGAAAGCGCGATCAGCTATCGCGGCGTCCCGGTCGAGGACGAGCGCGAAGCCTTTATCGACGAGATGCGCGAAGCCGCCGAACAGGCCGCGACCGGCCCCGCGCGCGACGAGGAAAAGCTCCGCGAGGCGATCCGCCTCGGCGTGCGGCGCGTCGCGACCGACTGGACGGGGAAGAAGCCCGTCGTCGACGTGATGCTCGTCAATATCTGACGCACGGAAACACGGCAATGAAATGGACCTCGGCGCTCGCCATCTACCTGCTCTTCTGGGCGTTCAGCGCTTTCTTCGTGCTGCCCTTCCACGGCCGCCGCGCGAGCGATGACGCGACGCCGCTCGTGCGCGGGCAGGAACCGGGCGCACCGGCGAACTTCCGTCCCGGACGCATCCTGCTCCAGATGACGATCGCCGCGACGATTGCCTTTGGCCTCTATTACACGGCCTATGTGAATGGCTGGGCGGATCCCGACGTGCTGACCGGGCGGGCTTGAGTGGCGCTGGCTCGATTGGCGATCTAGCGAGGTCGCCTGTAAGGCGGCATCTAGTGCTTCACGAAAGAAGTAGCCTCCACTCGGGGTGACGGAAGCAACCTACCTTCCTGGCGCAAATGCTTCGTTCCCAATAAAGCCGAACTCGAAGCTCTCGCCCTTGGCACTCACATACATAATTGCCGCCATGAGGCAGGAGATCCTGTCCTGGTCGACTTTACTCTGGCTATCCAGCTTAGGCTGACCAACTAAGCCCCATTCACTTTGAACGAAGAATGAGCCGGGGAGCATGCCGCATTGTTGTTCTAGCGCTTCTGCAAATAGTCTGTCTGAACCGAATTTCGACCGCTCAGGAAAACCGTCGAGGACGCCGCGCTTTTCAAGTTCCGCTCGGGCATCCGCTAGCATCTGCGGCCTCAGCGCCTCGAACACCTTGTCCTGATACGCCTGTTGCAAATCTGGATCTTTGAAGGTGACGATCTCGTAATCGGCGGCCTGCTTGATGCAGTCGAAATGCGCCTTAGAGGCCCCTGCTTCCTTCTCGATCACAATTTCGACGCTTTGCAGGTCATCCTCGTATTTGACGGTGAAACCACCGTTCCGTAGGCCGCACTCCAACAGCATCTGCGTCAACACTTGCTCATACGCAGGCGGCGGAACTTGGGGCATGTCAATCATCAGTCATCCCCAATCTGATCCGGGATGGCTGGGTTGCTTCCGTGCAGAAGCGCCACGCCGATCCTTTTTCCAACGCCGCCTAATTACGCAGGCGGTCAATCGCCTGCGCCAGCGCGACATACAGCTTGCCGATATCCGACGAGAGCAGGGTGACGCTGATCGCCGAGCCGTCGCGCGCGCCGATGAGCAGGCGGAGCATCGCTTCGAAATCGTGGATGAACTGGTTCACCGCGGCGTGGAAGCCATCGTCGGCCTGGTAGATGCGCAGGATTTCCTTGGCCTCGCTATTGTCGATCAGCTTGACCGCGCGCCGCGCGAACACGCCGCGGTCGCCCTTGAGGTACGCGTCCCATGCGATATCGCTGACTTCGCTCGACAGGATCTTGGTGACGTCGATCGCGGTCGATTTCAGCGACTCGGTCAGCAGACCGACCTGTTTCGCGAGCGAGTCGCGGTCCGACGCCGCGATCGCCTGTTCGGCTTCGCTCACGCGCTGTTCGACGCTGGCGCTGGTGTCCATGATCGTGATCAGCTGGCGCATCAAGCGGTCGGCGGCGCCGTTGGCGGCGGCAACCGCGCGTGCCGAGGCATCCTCGATCGCGCTCAGCTGCGCCATGATCTCGTTCTTGAAGGCGGCATCGATCGCATCGGTCGCGGTCGCCTGCATCGTCTCGCGGGCGCTCGTCACCAGCTTTTCGAGCGTCAGGCGCGCTTCGTCGGCCGCCGAATCGGCGGTGGCGCGAACTTCGCCGAGCGTCGCGATCATGCGCGCGCCGCCCTGTTCGGCGAATTCGTCGGCACCTTCGCGCAGCTTGGCGAGCGCCGTCTCGGCATCGGCGAGCGAGCCGTTGATGCGATCGACAAGCGCCTGCTGGCTGGTCGCATGACCCGCCATCTGTTCCTCGTTCGCTTTGAGCGTCGCCTGCACGGCGTTGACGTGCGACGCCGTCGATTGCGCGACGAGTTCCGACGCGTCGAGGATCGGGCGGAGCTGCGACAGCGCCGTCTGCGTGGTCTTGCCGTGCGAGGTGATGCGGTCGAGCGCATGCGGCAGCGTTTCGTCGAGTTCGCGCGTCACGGCATCGAGTGCGAGGAGTAGCGATTCGGCGTGGGTGATAAGCTGGTGCGCGGAGGCGTTGCCGCTCTGCACTTCCTGCATGAAGGCGGCGAGCTGCGTCTTGGTGTCGTCGATCGAACGGCCGATGACCCCGGTGCTGGCGCTGACGCTGACATCGAGGATTTCGAGCTGCTTGCCGACTTCGGCGACATGGGCGGTGATGCGTGAGGCGAGCAGGTCGCTCGCGTCGGCGTGCGCCGCGAGCTGCGCGCCCATCGCATTTCCGGCATCGCGGGCGAGGCCGAGCTTCGCATCCATGAGCGCGCCGGCGTCGTCGACGCCTTCGCGGAACTGCCGCCAGCTTTGATCCATCTGTCCCGTCATCGCCGTGACGGTCGAGGCCATTTCAGCGCGTGCCGAGGCGGCCACATTCGTCATTTGCGTGAGCGCCGCACCTTGCACGTCGGCGACCCGGGCCGACGCGGCGAGCAGATCCGATTCGGTTTCCTTCGTCTGCTCCTGCAGCGCGACGATCGCCTCGAGCATGGTCGCGGTCGTTTCGGTTCCGGTCTGCGCCGCCTTCGCCGCTTCCTCGCCGAGCGCCGCGAGCCGGGCTTCGAGGTTGGCGCCCTGCTGGTGCGCGACGAGTCCCGCCTCGCGAAAATTGACCGCGAGCCGCTGCGCGACGTCGTCGATCCGCGGCAAGCCCGCGAGCAGCCCGTCCATCCGCTGCAGCGCGACATCGCCCGAGCGCGCGAGCTGGTCGTGCGCATTGGCGATGACCGAAGCGTTGCTGGCAAGCTTGTCGCTGCTTTCACCCAGCCGCAATACGGTGTCGAGGCCGAGCTGCTGGACGATCTTCGCCTGCTCGCCGAGCTGCTTCTGCGCATCGGCCAGATGCAGGCCAAGCGAATGCATCGACTGGTTGAGCGCCAGATTCTCTTCGCGAAGCGCGGCCGCGACCCGGGCGAAACGCGCCTGTTCAGACCGGCCCGACCGGAGCAAGGCCATCCACAGCACCGCTAGCAGCGTCAGCGGCATCGCGATCGTCGCGACGAGTGTGGGCCAGGCGGAGAGGGCTGGACTGCGTGCAAAGCCGCCCGTTGCGACGGAAAGCGCGAACCCCGTCCAGCCGATCGCCAGAAGGATAAGCAGTGCCGGGGCACCGCGTTCGCGCCAGGCCGGCGCAGCGCGTGGCGTTTCATCGATTTCCCCGGCGTCATCGAGCGAGGACATGTCGAGCCAATTCCGTTCGGTGGGCGCCTCGGTATCGGGCGCAGACGCGGCTTCGGGCGCCGCCACTTCTGCCGGCTCCGCGCTGTCCGTTTCCGGGTTTGTGGCGGAATTCCGCCACAAACCAACGATTTTCTTTTCCCCCGTCATCCTGCCATCTTAGCATCAAATGGGCGCCATGAAACGGAAACTTAACTACAAGCTGCCAATCCTGTGGAATGTCCTTCGACAGCGGCCCCCTTGACCGATATCTCAGCGCGGCGTTCGGCGACGATCCGGCGATGGCGATGGATTTGCGCACCGCCTTCACCGGCAGCGCGCGCGACCTGTCCGATCTGATGCGCCGATCGCGCTGCGATGCGAACTGGGAAATGGCGGCAATCCGCCTGAAAGGGCTCGCCGCGACCTTTGGCATCATCCCGCTGATCCAACTCGCCGAAGCGGCGATCGAGGGCGCGCCGGGCGACCCCGCCGTGCTGCGTCAGATCAACTCGGCAATCGACGCAGTCGCCTGAATCCCGGGCGGACGAGGTACAGCCTCGACCGGCAGACCGGGTTCAATTTCGGTTCAGCCGCTTTTCTCCATTGAAATATCGATACCGCCTGTCTTGCCTTGGCAACGCGACGGGTTTAGCCGCGTTAACGACGCGCGGCCGAACCTGTATGCGCCAAAGGCGCTGGGGCGAAGGCGGCCGAGTTAAAGGAGAGATTTCGATGTTCAACCGTTTCCGCTCGATGCCCGCAACGGCGATGGCCGCTGTGCTGGGCTGCGCGCTGATGGCGACTGCGACCCCGGCTGCCGCTCAGAAGAAAGAAAAGCCGAAGAAGGAAGAAGCGGCGAAGGGCAAGGGCCTGTCCGCGAGCAAGGGGTTCGGCCCCGCGCTCAAGAAAATGACCGACGCGACCACCGCAAAGGACGCCGCGGCGTTGCAGGCGGCGCTGACCGAAGGGCAGGGGACCGCCACCGCGCCCGACGATAAATATCTCCTCGGCTTCTACCAGCTCCAGCTCGGCATCCTCAACAAGGACCAGGCGGTTCAGGGACAGGCGCTCGATGCGATGCTCGATTCGGGCCTGACCCCGCCGGAAAACCTCGCGGTCTACAGCTTCTTCTCGGGCAATTTCGCTTATGCGGCGAAGGATTATCCGAAGGCGATCAAGCGGCTCGAAGCCGCGCGCGCCGCAGGGTCGACCGAAGCCAATGTGCCCGTGCTGTTGATGGACAGCTATCTCAACTCGGGTCAGGTCGATCAGGGCATCGCGACCGCCAAGGCCGCGATCGAAGCAAGCCGTGCTGCGGGCCAGCGTCCGTCGGACGAGCTTTATGTTCGGCCGATCAGGGCTCTGCAGGCTGCAAAGCGCAACGACGAGATGCTCGGCCTGATGACCTTGCGCCTGCGCGATTATAGTCTGCCGCAGGTCTGGCGTCAGACCTTGTTTTCGGTGCTGCAGGCCGGGCCGGCTGCCGGCACGCCGAAGGAACAGGAATCCGTTACGCTCGACGTCATGCGCCTGATGCGCGCGGCGGGCGCGATGACGGAACGCCTCGAATATGACGAGTATAGCGCGCTTGCGGCCAGCGACGGCCTGCCGGGCGAAGCCGTCGCCGTTATCCAGGAAGGCGAGCAGAAGAAGGTTTTCCCGAGCACCGACGCGAAGCTGGCGGCCCGGCGCGATGACCAGAAGGCGCGCGCCGGCAACGAAGCATCGACCATCGTGGCCTATTCCAAGCAGCCTTCGACGCTGACCAACCCCAAGACGGCGGGTGCCACGGCCGACGCGCTGGTCGGCTATGGCCATTATGCCGATGCAATTCCGCTCTATCAGGCGGCGGCAAAGGGCGCGGCGGACAAGGACATGTGGACGTACCGCCTCGGCGTCGCCCAGGCGCTGTCGGGCGACAAGGCGGCCGCCAAGGCCAGCTTCGGCCAGGTGACCGGCTCCCGCAAGCGGTTGGCCGACCTTTGGGTGGTCAAGCTGGATGCACCCGCGGCGGCTCCCGCTGCGGCGGCGACCCCGGCGGCTCCCGCGACGAACTGATCGCGCGCTTCGCACAAAGGAAAAGGGCGCCGTCCAGGCAGGACGGCGCCCTTTTCTTATGGCCGACCGGCAATCTCAGGGTTCGACGGGAATTCCCGCCAGCTGTTTCGCGGTGCGAATCGTCAGCGATGTTTTGACGCTGGTGACGTTGGGCGCCGACGTCAGGTGCGCGGTCAGGAACGACTGGAAGCTCTGCAGATCGCGCGCGACGACTTTCAGCAAAAAGTCGATCTCGCCGTTCAGCATATAGCATTCGCGCACCTCGGCGAGTCCGCCGACATAATCCTCGAACGCCTTCAGGTCGGACTCGGCCTGGCTGCGCAGGCTGACCATCGCAAAAACGGTAATTCCATAGCCGAGCTTCGATGCGTCGAGGTCGGCGTGATAGGACCGGATGACCCCCGATTCTTCGAGCGCGCGCACGCGGCGGAGACATGGCGGCGCCGTCAGCCCCACCATTTGTGCCAGTTCGACATTCGTCATCCGCCCGTTTTTTTGCAGCTCGCCCAATATCTGCAAATCAATCTGATCGAATTTCTGACTAGCCATCGTTGAAACATCCGCTTTCCAAAACTGCGGTGACCATAATAATATTTCAGGCGATTGCAATTGTCCCACAATGCGACGTGGACGGTTAAGGCACTTTCATGACCGGATGATTCACGCTAGCCGGTAAGCATATGCTAACCAACGACCAAGGCTGTGGGGCTGATTTCGCGTGACTGCTGACTCGATGATTGCGACCATCTTGCGTCAAGCGCCGGCGGATCGCCGCGCGAGCATCACTGCCTGGCGACAACTTACCGATATTCTGGCGCAGCGCGGCAATCAACTGTCCGATGACGATATTCGCCGCAGCCTGCACGCGCTTGCCGTGCTCAGGCCGCGCGTCCCCGAATCCGTACGCCGCGACTGCGCGCGCGCCGTCGCGCGCCATGGCCGTTTTGCGCCGCTCGTCGCGCTTTACGCCAATGATGTTCCGGCGGTGTCGGCGATCATGCTACGCGATGCGCGGCTCGCCGAAGCTGACTGGCTGGCGCTGCTGCCGGCAACGAGCGCGATGGCGCGATCGGTGCTGGCGGGGCGCTCCGACTTGCCGCACGGTGTTTATCGCGCGCTCGCCAGCCTTGGCAGCGCGTCGGTCGCCTTGCCGCAGCCCGAAGCCGTAGTGCAGGAGGAGTCTGCTCCGGCAACGGAAGCGGCGCCAGCACCTGCGGCCGAAACTCATCCGAGCCAGATCAGCGAACTCGTTCGCCGGATCGACAAATATCAGTCCACGCGCACCCAGCCGGCGCAATCGCGGGCGCCGCGCGCGGCATTCCTGTTCGAAACCGGCCCCGACGGCGTGGTCCACTGGGTCGAGGGCGTAACGCGCGGCGCGGTGATCGGCCTGTCGATCGCCGAGGCGGCCTATGGCGGCGAGCCGGGCACCGACGGCGTTGCCGCGGGTGCCTTTCGCCAGCGTGCCGAGATCATCAATGCGCGCATGCTGCTGGAGGGGGCGCCGGCGGAGGCGGGCGAGTGGCGTTTTTCGGCGCTGCCCTGGTTCGACCCCGCGACGGGGCAGTTCCGCGGTTACCGCGCTAGCGCGCGCCGCCCGCACCGCAATGAAATGCCCTATGGACGGCCGGCGGCGGAGGATTCGGGCGATTCGATCCGTCAGCTCATCCACGAGCTTCGCAGCCCGCTGAATGCCATTTCGGGTTTCGCGCAGATTATCTCGGGACAAATGTTCGGGCCGGTCAGCCACGGCTATCGGGGGATGGCAGAAACGATCGTTGCCGATGCGGCGTCGGTACAGTCGATCATCGACGATCTGGAGACCGCGGCACGAAGTGGCTCGGCGCGCGCCGGCGCCCCGTCGGAAGAGGTTGTCGACATCGGCGCGGTGGTGATGCAGGTCGAATGCGAACTTGCGGCGCTGCTCGCCGACCAGCGCGTCGATCTCAGCATATCGCGGGTCGGGGGACCGTTCCGCGGGCTTGCCAGCGACGCCGATGTCCGGCGGATGGTCGGCCGCCTGCTGACCGCGCTGGTCGATGTGTCTGAACCGGGGGCAGTTTTGGTCGGACAATTGGTGACCGAGTCGCGACACGACGACATGCTCCAGCTGCGCATCGTCCGCCCCGCGGCGATCCGCTTCGCCACGGCAGCAGAGTTGCTCGACCCGGGCTTCAGCCCCGAAGGCGAAGCGCCCGGCGCCGCGGTGCTCAGCCTCGGTTTCTCGCTCCGCCTCGTCGACAGCCTCGCGCGCGGCAGCGGCGGACGCCTCGATATCGGGCATAACGCCTTGACCTTGCACCTGCCCTCCGCCAACTCAAAGGCCGAAGTCGAGCTGGAAGCCCAGCAAGGCGAATAGGTCTGTCGGCCGGCCTTCGGGCAAAGGGGAGCATGGTGCAGCCTGCGGGCAATTTCTTTGCGTATCCGGCCGCATCGGACCTGATCGAACTGGACGCCGGCGAGCGTCCCCGATTCTGGGTCACGATCGATACCGAAGAGGATTTCGACTGGGCTGCGCCCTTCGCGCGCACGGGCTACCGCCTCGCGTCGGTTCCCGCGCTCGCCGAATGCCAAAGCTATTTTGAGCGTGCCGCCGTTCGGCCCATCTATCTGGTCGACTGGCCGATCGTCGCCGACGATCGCGCGGTCGATATCCTCGGTACGGCGCAGGATGGCGGCCGCTGCGAAATCGGTGCGCAGCTCCATCCCTGGGTAACCCCGCCGCACGACGAGGAGGTGAGCGAGCGCAACAGCTACACTGGAAATTTGCCTGCTGCGTTGCAGCGCGCGAAAATGACGGCACTGCGCGACGCGATCCGCGACCGCTTCGGGATCGCGCCGGCCGTTTATCGCGCCGGGCGATATGGTCTGGGCCCCGATAGCGCTGCGATGCTCGCCGAGCTGGGTTTCCGCTGCGATACGTCGGTTCGCAGCGGCTTCGATTATCGCGCCGGGCACGGCCCCGACTATCGCGACGCGCCGCTGCATCCGTGGTGGGTGCGTACCGGGCAGGGTGCGGTCCTCGAGATGCCGGTCACCACCGTCTTTGGCGGCTTGCTTGGGGGAGCGGGGCGCAGCATCTATCACCACCTTGCGCGAAACGGCACGCACGCCGGCGCCGCGCTTGCCCGTCTGGGGCTCGTCGAGCGGATCGCGTTGACGCCCGAGGGAATTCCCGCCGAACGGGCGTGCAAGGCGATCGACATCGCGATCGCGGCGCGCCTGCCAGTGCTCAATTTCTCGTTCCACTCGCCCTCGCTGCAGCCGGGTAACACGCCCTATGTTCGCAGCATTGCGGACCTCGATCTCTTCTATCGCTGGTGGGACATCGTGCTCGACCATCTCGCGCGCCGCGGCGTGGAGGCGACGACCGCCGCGGAAATATTGGCGATGGCCGAACGGAAGGCGCTGACAAAGCCCGCATCCTGATCGTTGGCGCTTGCCAATGCGGCGCGGCCTCCGCTATCGCCCGTACACCCCCACCGGGTTTCAAAAGGGGGCCTGTAGCTCAACGGTTAGAGCTGGCCGCTCATAACGGCTAGGTTGCGGGTTCGAGTCCTGCCGGGCCCACCATTTCCTCCAACTTTCCCTTGCAAATCGAAACCGATGCCCCTCCATTGCGCCGGCAGAAGGAGAGGGACATGGGGAAGCGGCGGACGATTTTGCTCGGCGGTCTTGCGATCGTTGCGGTGGTTGTGGGGACAGTGGCGGTCCGGACCGCGACCTTCGCGCCCAAGGATATTGCCGACGGCAGCGCCATCCGGCTCGCCGCGGTGCCGGCCTATGATCTCGATGCCGCCGTCGGGCATCTGAGCGCCGCGGCGCAGATCAAGACGATTTCGCACCAGGACCCGGCCGAGAATGATGTTGCCGAATGGGACCGGCTGCATAGCTGGCTCGCCGCAACCTACCCGGCGACACACCGCGTTATGGCGCGCACGATCCTGCCGAACCGGACGCTCGTCTATCACTGGCCGGGCGGCGACGCGTCGCTCGCGCCGATCATCGTCATGGCGCATCAGGACGTCGTCCCGGTCACCGAGGGCACCGAAGGCGACTGGAAATATCCGCCCTTTGCGGGGACGATCGCCGAAAAGGCGGTGTGGGGCCGCGGCACGGTCGACGACAAGGGCTCGCTCATCGGCCTGTTCGAAGCGATCGAGGCGCTGGCGGCGCAGGGGTTCCAGCCCAAGCGCGGCGTCTATTTGGTATCGGGGCACGATGAGGAAGCGGGGGGATCGGGCGCCGTTGCGGCCGCCGCCAAGCTGAAGGCCGAGGGCGTGCGTGCGCTCTATACGCTCGACGAGGGCAGCGTCGTGCTGCGCGACACGCCGGTGATCGACGGACCCGCCATCCTGATCGGCGTTGCCGAAAAGGGCTATGCGACGCTCAAGGTCACCGCCAACGCGCCCGGCGGGCACAGCTCGATGCCGCCCGCCGAAACGGGTGTAACGACGCTGGCGCGCGCCGTGCTCGCGATCACCGAAAGCCCGTTCCCGATCGAGATGCGCGGCCCGGGCGCCGCGATGGTCGAGGCGCTCGCGGCGCACAAGGACGGGACGACGAAGCTGGCGGTCGCGAACCAGTGGTTGCTCGGATCAGTCCTGAAGAAGCAGCTTTCGGCATCGCCCTCGTCGGCGGCTGCCTTCCACACGACGATCGCGCCGACGATGCTCCAGGGGAGCCCCAAGGAGAATGTCCTGCCGCAATCTGCGAGTGCGCTGATCAACTATCGCATCGCCCCGTGGAACAGCTCGGCCGACGTGATGGCGCGCGCCAAGGCGGCGGTCGGCGATGCGCCGGTCGAACTCAGCTGGGTCAAGCCGCCCAACGAGCCGTCGCGCGTGTCGTCGACCAGCTCGCAGGGCTGGAAATATGTCGTCGCGGCTGCGCGCGCCGATGCGCCCGATGCCATCGTCGCCCCATTCCTGGTCGTCGGCGCGACCGACAGCCGCAGCATGGGGCCGATTTCCGAGGATGTGTACCGCTTCATGCCGATGCATTTCACGCTCAAGGAAACCGCGATGATCCACGGCACCAACGAGCATATGACGATCGACAGCTTCAAGCGGATGATCGATTTTTACGCGCGGTTGATTGCGACGTCGGCGGGGTAAAATTGTTGGGAGGATAGTGGTCGGGGAGACAGGATTCGAACCTGCGACATCCTGCTCCCAAAGCAGGCGCGCTACCGGGCTGCGCTACTCCCCGACTACTGCCCCGCGCCTTAGACAGCGCTGCGCCGCAAGTCTATACGCTGCTTGCCGCGGGACCCTTGAGTTCGATCAGATTTTCCTCGGGGTCGCGGAAATAGATCGACGGGCCTTCGCCCTCCGCGCCGTATCGGGGGCCCGACTGCTCTATCGCGACGCCGTGGCGATCGAGGTGGGCGCGGATCGCGGCTTCGTCGAACGGGTCGATGGCGAGCGCGAAATGGTCGACGTTGCGCCCCTCCATCCCCGGTGCGGTGCCGCCGGCCGCGCCGAGTGGGCCGTCGATCGTCACAAGGTCGATCAGCGAACGGCCGGCGCGAAGCTGGAATAATCCGATTTCCGCCTGTTCGCGCTCGTTACTGCAGCCGAGGATATCCTGGTAAAAGGCGCGCATGCGGTCGAGGTTCGTGACCCGCAAGACGATATGATCGAGCCCCTTCAGCGAAAAGGGCGGGTTGGCGATCGGCATCGGCGCTGTCCTTGCAAAAGTTGGGATGATACAATGACGCTCCATCCCCTTGACGGGTTTCATGTCCGCCGTGCGGACACAAAAAAAGACGGCCTTCCCGAAGGAAGACCGTCCTTTTTCGTTTCAGTCAACGCCCCGAAGGGCTGCGACTTACTTCTTTTCTTCAGCCGGAGCAGCAGCGGCCGGAGCAGCAGCGGCGTCAGCCGGAGCAGCAGCGGCAGCAGCAGCGTCAGCCGGAGCGGCAGCAGCTTCTGCACCAGCAGCAGCAGCGTCGGCACCAGCGGCAGCGGCTTCAGCGCCAGCAGCAGCGGCGTCGGCGCCTTCTTCAGCAACCGCTTCAGCGGCCGGAGCTTCGGTGGTGGCTTCTTCAGCAGCCTTTTCACCGCAAGCGGCGAGGGCGAACATGCTGGCAGCAACGGCGATAGCAGCAAACTTCTTCATGATGTGTGGGCTCCCTAAAATGCCTTAACGCGTCCGGGAAAACTTCCCGTACCGCGAGCCGCGGGATTTAGCCGTTCCGCATGAATCGTCAACAAAAATAATTGAGATGGTCGGGGGCGGCGGGATTCTGTCATTTCTCCGTCACACTAGGGAAGCTCGTCGTTCGAGCTGTTCGCCAGAATCGCCAGAGTCGCGGCCCAAACTGTCACATTTTGCCGCAATTGTACGGGGTCGATCTTGTCGAGCGTATCGTCCTGCGTGTGGTGGAGGTCGAAATAACGCGTGCCATCCTGGGCCAGATCGATCGCCGGAACCCCGGCCTGCACGAGCGCGCCAATATCGGCCCCGCCGTTCGCCGGCTGCTTGCCGCGGACGACGCCGAACGGCATCACTGCGGCGGCAATCCGGTCCGAAAGCGCCTTGGCGCTGTCGGGCAGCTTGAAGTCGACCCGCCACACGCGGTCGGCGCCGAAATCGGATTCGAGCGCGACGGCGTGCTTCTCTTTGCCGTGCGCGTCGAAATAAGCCTTGCCGCCGAATACGCCGACCTCTTCGGCGCCCGCCCACAAGATTCGGATCGTGCGGCGCGGCTGGCCGGCCGCCATGACATGCTTGGCGGCGGCGGTGATGATCCCGCAGCCCGCGGCGTCGTCGATCGATCCTGTGCCGAGGTCCCAGCTGTCGAGGTGGCAGGCGATGATGATCGGACTCGCACTGGGGTCGCTGCCCGGCACTTCGGCAATAACATTGCCCGACTTACGGGTGCCCAGGCTCTGCGGGGTCAGGGTAAGCTTCATCTTGAGTGACGGCGTTTCATCGGAGCGCACCGGCTGCGGGCGCCGCCACTGCCGGACAAGCTGATCGGCGTCGGGGTTCGAGATCGCGCCCGCCGGGATCGGCTTCACCCCCGCCTCGAAATTGGTGACGCCGGTGTGCGGGTTCCGGTGGTTGTCGGTGCCGATCGAGCGGATCACGATCGCGATCGCGCCCTTCTTCGCTGCGACATTGGGCCCGGTGAACCGGCCGCGCCCATAATAACCATAGCCGCTTCCATCCTGCGTCGGCTTCATATCATGGTCGATGAAGACGATCTTGCCCCTCACCGCCGCATCGGGCGCCGCGGCCAGCGCGTCGAAACTCTCGAAATAGGCAATTTCGCCTTCGATCCCCTTGGGGCCGGTCGAGGCGCTGTTCCCGAGCGCGCTGATCGCGAGCTTCTGCGGCACGAGGCCGCTGGTCAGCCAAGCTTCTTCGGCGCCGCGTACCCACACGGGCATGTCGAACGCTTCCTCGCGGACATTGGCAAAGCCCATTGCCTGCAATCGCCGTACGGCCCAGCGGCGCGCGACGGCTTCGGCGTCGGTCCCGGCCATGCGCGGACCGACGTCGGTCGTCAGGTCGCGGGTGATCGCCCATGCGGGATCGTCGCCTTGCTGCGCCAGTTCAGCGGCGCTCTGAGCCGGTTGGGCGGAAACGGCGGAGGAGAGGAGAAGGGCGGCGATCCCGGCTAAGCGGGTGGAGCTATGGGGGATTTTCATGCTGCTTTCGTAACGGCGCGCCTCGCGCGCGCAAGCGCCGATTGCCAACCGCGCGCCCATTCGCTAACCGGCGCGCAACTCAAACTCTCCCCGGCCGCGCCCGCGGCCCAGCCCATACCGGAGCATATCCATGGCCGCCCAATATAGTTTCGTGATGAAGGGTCTGACCAAGACCTATCCCGGCGCGCAAAAGCCGACGCTCAATAACCTCAGCCTGCAATTCTATCCCGATGCCAAGATCGGCATCGTCGGCCCGAACGGCACGGGTAAATCGACGCTGATGAAGATCATGGCGGGCATGGACACCGAATTCACCGGTGAGGCCTGGCCGGGCGAGGGGATCACCGTCGGCTATCTGGCGCAGGAGCCCGAACTCGACCCGACCAAGACGGTCAAGGAAAATGTCATGGACGGCGTGCGCGGCGTCGCCGACATGATGGAGCGTTTCAACGAGATCAGCACACTGATGGCCGATCCGCCCGAAGACGCCGATTTCGACGCGCTGATGGAAGAAATGGGCACGCTGCAGGAAAAGATCGATGCGGTCGACGGCTGGACGCTCGACAACCAGCTCGAAATCGCGATGGAAGCGCTCCGCTGCCCGCCGGGCGACTGGAGCGTTGAGAATCTGTCGGGCGGTGAACGCCGCCGCATCGCGCTGACGCGCCTGCTGCTCGAAAAGCCCTCGATCCTGCTGCTCGACGAACCGACCAACCATTTGGACGCCGAAAGCGTCGCGTGGCTCGAAAAGCATCTCGTCGATTATCCGGGCAACGTCATCCTCGTCACCCACGATCGCTACTTCCTCGACAATGTCGTGAACTGGATTCTCGAACTCGATCGCGGCCGCTATTTCGTCTACGAGGGCAATTATTCGACCTATCTTGAGAAGAAGGGCAAGCGCCTCGAACAGGAAGCGCGCGAGGACGCCGGCCGCCAGAAGGCGATCAAGGACGAACTCGAGTGGATCCGGCAATCGCCGAAAGCCCGTCAGGCCAAATCGAAGGCGCGTATCAAGAGCTTCGACCAGCTCATCGAGGCGCAGGAAAAGCGCATCCCCGGCAAGGCGCAGATCGTCATCCAGGTTCCCGAACGCCTCGGCGGCAAGGTCATCGAGGTCGAGGGCATTTCGAAGGCCTATGGCGACAAGCTGCTGTTCGAAGACCTGTCCTTCACGCTCCCGCCCGGCGGCATCGTCGGTGTCATCGGGCCGAACGGCGCGGGTAAGTCGACGCTGTTCAAGCTGATCACCGGACAGGAAACCCCCGACAGCGGCAGCGTCGCGATCGGCGACACCGTGCGCCTCGGCTATGTCGACCAGAGCCGCGACGCCCTCGATCCCAACAAGAATGTCTGGGAAGAAATCTCGGGCGGCTCCGAGATGATGAACATCGGCAAGCACGAGATGCAGACGCGCGCTTATGTCGGCGCTTTCAACTTCAAGGGCGTCGACCAGCAGAAGAAGGTCGGGCAGCTTTCGGGCGGTGAGCGCAATCGTGTCCATATGGCCAAGATGCTGAAACAGGGCGGCAACGTGCTGCTGCTCGACGAACCGACCAACGACCTCGACACCGAAACCCTCGCCGCGCTCGAGGAAGCGCTCGAAAATTTCGCGGGCTGCGCGGTGGTCATCAGCCACGACCGCTTCTTCCTCGATCGCCTCGCGACGCACATCCTCGCGTTCGAGGGCGACAGCCATGTCGAATGGTTCGAAGGCAATTTCGAATCATATGAGGAAGACAAGATCCGCCGCCTCGGCGACGATGCGACGCGCCCGCACGCGACGTCGTACAAGAAACTGACGCGCTGATCCTAATGACGGGAGAGGGGCAGCCACCGATTTCGTCGGGCGCGATCCGTTTGGATGCGGATGCGCTCAACGCCTTCATGGCCGAAGCCTTCCCCCATTCGGCGCCGGGCTCGCGTGGCCATGTCGTCTCGGCCGCGCCCGGACATATCCGGGCGCGGCTCGATCCCAACGAGAATGCACTGCGTCCCGGCGGCTTGATCTCGGGCCCGACGCAGATGGGGTTCGCCGACATGGTGGCCTATGCGCTCGTCCTCGCGCATATCGGCCCCGTCGCGATGGCTGTGACGAGCGCACTCAATTACCAGTTCCTCCGCCCGTGCCGGCCGGGCCCGCTGTTCGCCGACGCGTATATGCTGCGCCTCGGCAAGCGGCTCGCGGTGATGGATGTGCGCATCTGGACAGACGACGCCGATAAGCCTGTCGGGCAGGCGAACGTGACCTACGCGATTCCCTAAAGCACGGCTTTTTTCGTCATTCCCGCGAAAGCGGGGACCCAGCGAGCAACCGATGCAACTTGGTTCCCGCTTTCGCGCGAACGACGAAAAGGGGCAGCTCTGCGCCCTTCAGCTCAATATTCCAGCGACGGATACCAGTCGGTCCCGCGCCCGCCGGGCGTCAGGTCGAGGATCGACCACAGGCTCGCTATGTCGGGTGCGTCGCGCGGGTCCTGCCCGGGGTCGGCCATCGCTGCAGTCATTTCGCTTTTCCAGAACAGGCGGATGCCGCTGCCGTTGCGCTTGAACACTGCGAGCGCCGGGTTCTCGCTGCCATCGGCGTTGAGCAGACGAAAATCCCGCGCGTAATCGTCGCCGATCGTCTGCACGAAATCGAGCGCCTGCCAGCCGCGCTCCTGCGCGAACGCCTTTTGCCGCTCGACCGGGCTGCGCCCTATGATCTTGAGCGCGACGCGTTGCTTGATGTCGTTGCCATTGCCGTTCACCGCGCCGAGCCAGTTGGTGCACATCGGGCAGGGGCGTTCGCGTTCGGGACCGTACATCCAGAAATAGGCGACCAGCGTGTCATGCTCGCCGAACAGCTCGGCCAGCCCGAGTTCGGCGCCATTTGCATCCTTGAACCGGTAATCCTTCATCAACGGCCCAGGCGGTAACGCGCGGCGCTGTTCGGCCAGCCGCGTCATCTTGCGGCGCAGGTCGATTTCCTCGGCGAGCAGCGATTTTCGGGCTTTGGTATAGGCTTCATCTTCGCCGGGAAAGGCATGTCTACGCGAAGCAAGCGCCGGCGCAGCCGACAGGGTTTGGCGAAGGGCCATCAAGTTCTCCTTTTTGGGAGAACGTGTCATTAACGCCATTGTTGCAGCGGGGTTTCACGGTTGCCCGCAGCCCTGCGTCGCTTCGTCGCGCGCGCGTCAGGCGGGAGAAAATTCTCCCGACGTTTCGTCCATCACGTGCAGCACGCCGTCGCTGATCGCGAAAAAGGCGCCGCGCAGCTTCAGCGTGCCGCGATTTTCCTTTTCCTGGATACAGGGGAAAGTCCTGAGATTCGCTATGCTCACGCGCACAGCTTCCATCTCCATGGCGCGGCCCGCATCGCGATTATCGAAATCGGGATATTGCGCGCGAATCTCTTCGCTCGCCTCGTCGAGCATCGCGATCCAGTCGGCGATGAAGCCGCCGCGGCCTGGCTCGGCGCCCGCCATCGAACGATGCAGCGCGGCGTGACACCCACCGCACATGCCGTGGCCCATCACGACGATTTCCTCGACCTTCAGGAACTGGACCGCGAATTCGAGCGCGGCGGAGACGCCGTGACGTCCGGGCGTCGTTTCGAAGGGCGGCACCAGCGCCGCGACGTTGCGAACGACAAAGATCTCGCCGGGATTGGTGTCGAAAATCTGCGACGGTTCGGAACGGCTGTCCGAACAGGCGATCACCATCACCTTGGGCGATTGGCCCTCGGCAAGTTCGTTCCAGCGTTCGCGCTGTTGCTGCCAACCGCCGTTACGGAAACGGCGGTAGCCATCGATCATATCTGCAAAGTGAGTCATGCGTCGCCCTTAGCATAGGTAGAGAGGTTGAGAAGAGGCGCGTGCGCGACTATGTGGGCGAAATGAACGCTCCCGCATCGCCCGCCACCACACCCAGTCAGCGCCAGCGCAAGCCCGACTGGATCCGCGTCAAAGCCCCGACCAGCCCGGGCTACGCCGAAACGCGCAAGCTGATGCGCGAGCTCAACCTCAACACGGTGTGCGAAGAAGCCGCGTGCCCGAACATTGGCGAATGCTGGACAAAAAAGCATGCGACGGTGATGATCCTCGGCGACACCTGCACCCGCGCCTGTGCCTTTTGCAACGTCAAGACCGGCATGCCGCGCCCCGTCGACCTGCTCGAGCCCGAGCATACCGCGATCGCCGCGGCGAAGATGGGGCTCAGCCACATTGTCATCACCTCGGTCGACCGCGACGATCTGCCCGACGGCGGCGCGAGCCAGTTTGTGAAGGTCATCAACGCGCTGCGCCGCGAGACGCCGCAGACGACGATCGAAATCCTGACGCCCGATTTTCGCAACAAGCCCGAAAGCGCGGTCGCGGCGATCGTCGATGCGCGCCCCGACGTCTATAACCATAATCTCGAAACCGTGCCCAGGCTCTATCCGACGATCCGCCCCGGCGCGCGCTATTATGCGTCGCTCCGCCTGCTAGAAAGCGTCAAGCGCCGCGATCCGTCGATCTTCACCAAGTCGGGCGTGATGCTCGGCCTCGGCGAGGAACGGATGGAGGTGCACCAGGTCATGGACGACATGCGCAGCGCCGACATCGATTTCATGACGATGGGCCAGTATCTCCAGCCGACGCCGAAGCATGCGAAGGTGATCGACTTCGTGACGCCGCAGGCGTTCGACGCCTATGCGCAGATCGCACGCGCGAAGGGCTTCCTGCAGGTCGCTTCGTCGCCGCTGACACGCTCGAGCTATCATGCGGGCGACGATTTCGAACGCATGCGCGCGGCCCGCGAAGCGCAGCTGGCGCGCGTCAAGGCGGACTGACGAACCTTTGCCACGGCACCACGAAACTAGAGTCCTGCCGTACACCGACGAGCAGATGTTCGCGCTCGTCACCGACATTGCGCGCTATCCCGAATTTTTGCCGTGGGTGATCGCGCTGCGCATCCGCAGCGACAGCGAGCATGAGGCGGTCGCCGACATGATCGTCGGTTTCAAGGGGCTGCGCGAAAGCTTTTCGTGCCGCGTCCACAAGGAACGGCCGCGCGAGGTTTGCGTAAGCTATATCGACGGCCCGATGAAGCATCTGAACAACGAATGGCATTTCCAGCCCGCCGAGGGAGGCGGATGCCGCGTCGATTTCCTCGTCGATTTCTCGTTCCGCAGCCGGATGTTCGAGGCGCTCGCCGGGCAGATGTTCGACAAGGCGCTGCGCAAGATGATCGCGGCGTTCGAAACGCGCGCCGACGAACTTTACGGCGCGGGGAGGGCGATGTCTTCCGAGGGCCGCAGTTCGTCCCTTTCGGGCTGAAGCAAATCGAGCGCGAACAGCGTCGCGTGATGGCGGATCGCCGCGCGGTCGGTCGATTCGAACTGGACGCGCTGGGTGAAATAATCGTCGGGATCCTGCCCGCGCAGCGCGCGAGCGAACACCACCTGGCCCACGGGCTTCTTCTCCGACCCACCGCCGGGTCCGGCGATTCCGGTGATTGCGACCGCGACATCGGCGTCGCTGTTCTCCAGCGCCCCCGCCGCCATCGCCCACGCGGTCGCGAGCGAGACTTCGCCGAAGGTTTCCAGGATCTCGCTGCTGACGTCGAGCTGGCTCTGCTTCGCATGCCCCGAATAGGTGACGAAGCCGGCGCTGAACACGTCCGAGCTCCCCGCAATATCGGTCAGCGCAACCGACACCATGCCGCCGGTGCAGCTTTCGGCCACAGCGACTTTCCGCCCCGCGGCGCGGTTGTTCGCAAGGACGGTTGTGGCAAGGTCGTCGCGCGCGGTAAGGCGCGTTTCAGCATCGGACAGCACGGGTTCAATTCTCCGGAAGTTGCAGGGTCGCGACGGCCTGGGCCGCGATCCCCTCGCGGCGGCCGGTAAAGCCCAGCCGCTCTGTCGTAGTCGCTTTGACACTAACCCGCTCGAGCGGAATCGCAAGGATTTCGGCAATCCGTGCCCGCATCGCGGCGCGGTGCGGGCCGATTTTCGGCGCTTCGGCAATGATCGTCAGGTCGGCATGGTCGATCCGGCCGCCACGCGCCGCGACCCGTTCGGCGGCAAAGCCAAGGAAGCGGTGTGAGGCCGCGCCGCGCCATTGCGGATCGCTCGGCGGAAAATGGTCGCCGATGTCGCCGTCGGCAAGCGCGCCGAGGATCGCGTCGGTCAGCGCATGAAGCGCGACGTCGGCATCGCTATGGCCTTCAAGTCCATGACTATGGGCGATTTCTATTCCCCCAATCCAGAGCGGTTTGCCCGCCACCAGGCGGTGGACGTCATATCCCATGCCGACGGCGGTGCGCGTCATTTGATCGATCCCCAGCAAGCCGTTCAGGATCGCCATATCCTCGGCATATGTCAGTTTATGGAGGCGGGCTTCGCCCAGAACGGTCACAACCGCCACGCCCAGCCGGCGTGCCAACTGTGCATCGTCGGTGGCAGCCGCCTCGACGGCCTCGGCGTGGGCGCGGCGCAATGTGCCAAGATGGAACGCTTGCGGTGTCTGAACGCGCGCCAGTGCGCTGCGGTCGACGACCTCGCCGGCAAGGTGGGCGGCTTGTTCGACCAGCGTATCGGGAACGGGCAGCGTTGGGATCGCCGCTTCGGCATCGTGCAGCGCCGCGAGCAGGCGATCGATCACCTCGGCGGTCACGCCGGGCCGCGCGGCGTCATGGATGAGCACGAACGCATCATCGCCCCAATCGGCCAGCATCGCGATCGCATTAGCGACCGATTGCTGCCTTTCGGCGCCCGGATCGGCGGAAATCCATCCCTGCGGCAAGCTGGAGATTGCTGCCGTGACGTCATCGTTGGCCACCAATACGCCGCCGTTGATCGCCGGATGCGCGGTAAAAGCGTCGAGGCTCCAGCGCAGCACCGGCTTGGGCCCAAGCATCGCTAGCTGTTTCGGCAGCTCGAAGCCGGCGCGCGTCCCTTGGCCGCCGGCGAGCAGCACGACCGCGACGGGCGGCAAGAGGGAAGGGGCGGACTCGGTCATCTCGCGCGCCGTTAGCGTAGCCGCGGCTTGCGGGAAAGCCGCTTAACGTGTAGGGGCGCTGCTTATTTTTTAGGCAATGCAAACGAAAGCTCCCCGTCATGGCGCCGCTGCGGCCCATCCAGATCGGTAACATCACCGTCGCGGATCCCGTGATCCTCGCGCCGATGACGGGCGTCACCGACCTGCCGTTCCGCAAGCTTGTCCGCTATTATGGCTCGGGGCTCAACGTCACTGAGATGATCGCCAGCCAGGCCGCGATCCGCGAGACGCGCCAGTCGATCCAGAAGGCGGCGTGGGATCCGGTCGAAGAGCCGGTGTCGATGCAGCTCGTCGGTTGTACGCCTTATGAAATGGGCGAAGCGGCCAAGCTCAACGAAGATCGCGGTGCGTCGATCATCGACATCAACATGGGCTGCCCGGTGCGCAAGGTCACCAACGGCGATGCGGGCTCGGCGTTGATGCGCGACCTGAAGCTCGCCGCGGCGTTGATCGAATCCTGCGTGAAGGCTGTCTCGGTGCCGGTAACGGTCAAAATGCGCATGGGCTGGTGTCACGACAGCCTGAACGCACCCGAACTTGCGCATATCGCCGAGGATCTGGGCGCAAAGCTGGTGACGGTCCACGGCCGCACGCGCAACCAGATGTATCGCGGCGAGGCCGACTGGGGCTTTGTCCGCAGCGTCAAGGATGCCGTGTCGATCCCGGTCATCGTCAATGGCGACATCTGCTCGGCTGATGATGCACGCACGGCACTCGCGCAGAGCGGTGCCGATGGCGTTATGATCGGCCGCGGCGCCTATGGCCGTCCTTGGTTGCTCGGACAGGTGATGGCGGCGCTGCGCGGCGAGACCGAGCGGCCCGATCCCGGCATCGACGAACAATATGACGTCATTACATCGCATTACCGCGCGATGATCGACCATTATGGCGAAGTGACGGGTGTCAATATGGCGCGCAAGCATCTTGGCTGGTACGTCAAGAGCCTGCATGGATCGGCAGAATTCCGCAACAAGGTCAATCAGATCCCCCACAGCCGCGACGTGCTCGACGCGCTCGAGCAATTCTACACACCGTTCCTAAGCAAGGCGGCGGCGTGAGCGCGCTCACGTCGAGCATCCCGAATTTCGACCACGACGAGCTGATCCAGTCGCACCCCGTTCCGACGCTGTTGATCGACGGCGGCGGGGTGGTGCTGTTCGTCAATGCTGCCGCCGAGCAGCTCTGCAACGTCAGTCGCTCGGCGATGGTTGGCCGTGTCATCTATGACGTCATCGAGATGGATCGCAGCTATCGCCAGCGGATGAGCGACGCCTCGACGTCGGCGCTCTTCGCGCATCGCACCGAGATTTCGGCGGCCGGTCGCCGGTCCTTCTTCGTCGATATGCAGATGGTGCCCTATGGCCAGAGCGGCCACCGTATCCTCGCGCTCGTGCCGTCGCAGAGCGACGCCGAGTTGATGGGCGGCGCGATCGGGCGTTCGGGCCGCGCGGCGGGCGCGGCGGCTTCGATGCTGGCGCACGAGATCAAGAACCCGCTCGCGGGCATCAAGGGTGCCGCGCAGCTCCTCGCGCGCAAAACCGACGCTGGGGGCGAGCGCTTCACGACGCTGATCTGCGCCGAGGTCGACCGGATCGCGACGCTGATCGACCAGATGGAGCATTTCTCGCGCGGGCAACCGATCGCGTGCGGCCCGATCAACCTCTATCAGCCGATCCATCAGGCGATGGAAACCGCTCGCGCGCGCCAGTTTCCGGGAATCCGTTTTGCAGAGGATTTCGATCCGTCATTGCCGCTGGTCCATGGGAACCACGACGCCATGGTGCAAATATTGCTCAACCTGCTCACCAATGGCTGCGAGGCATTGGGCGGGCGCGACGATGGCGTCGTGCGGCTGACGACCGCCTATCGTCACGGCCTGTCGATCGACAACGGCGACGGACGCGGTCGCATTGCGCTGCCGATCGAGGTCAGCGTCAGCGACAATGGCCCGGGCGTTCCAGCCGATATTCGCGGCGACCTGTTCGATCCGTTCGTGACGACGAAGCGCGAGGGGCGGGGGCTTGGCCTCGCGCTCGTCGCCAAGCTCGCGCGCGACATGGGCGGCACGGTCCAGCATATCCGCGATGGCGACTGGACCCGCTTCCGCGTCCACCTGCCCGTCGCGCAAAAGGGACGGCCGGCATGAGTAAGGCAAAGACGATTCTGCTCGTCGAAGACGATCCGGCGATCGCGATGATCATTCGCGAAACGCTTGTCGGCGAATGCGGCCAGTTCGCGTCGGTCGCCAGCATCGCCGAACGCAACGCCTGGCTCGCCGACAACCGGCCTGACCTCGTTATCACCGATGTCGTCCTGCCCGACGGTGACGGCATCGATTCGCTGCGGGTCGACGCCCTTACGCCAGTGATCGTCCTGTCGGCGCAGAACACGCTCGACACCGCGGTGCGCGCGACCGGAATCGGCAGTTACGATTATCTGCCCAAGCCATTCGATCTCGACGAACTGACCGCGAGCGTCCGCGCCGCGTTGCAGCGAAAGGCGGAGCCCGCGGCAAGGGACGCTGCGGCACCGGCGGACAGCCATGGCCTCGTCGGCCGCGCCCCGGCGATGCAGGCGGTGTATCGCACGATCGCGCGGCTCGCCTCGAACGACCTCGCGGTGCTGATCCTCGGCGAATCCGGGACGGGCAAGGAGGTCGTGGCGCGCGCGATCCACGCGACGGGCCTGCGCCGGAGCGGGCCTTTCGTCGCGATCAACATGGCCGCAATCCCGCGCGAATTGATCGAAGCCGAACTGTTCGGCCACGAAAAGGGCGCCTTTACCGGCGCGCACAGCCGCAATGCCGGGCGGTTCGAACAGGCTGCGGGCGGCACGCTCTTCCTCGACGAGATCGGCGACATGCCGCTCGAGGCGCAGACCCGCCTGCTGCGCGTCCTGCAAAGCAACGAATATTCGACCGTCGGCGGCAACCAGGCGTTGCGCGCCGATGTGCGCGTCATCGCCGCGACGCACCGCGACATGCGCACGCTTGTCGCCGACGGCCGGTTTCGCGAGGATCTCTTCTACCGTCTCAACGTCATTCCCGTGACCTTGCCACCGCTCCGCGACCGGCGCAGCGACATCGCAGCGCTCGTCCGCCACTTTGTCGAGGCAGGGCGCGGTTCGGGGTTGCCCGACCGACAGTTCGCGCCTGCGGCGATGCAGTGGCTCGAACGCTATGACTGGCCGGGCAATGTTCGCGAACTCGGCAACGTCGTCCAGCGGCTCGCTGTCCTGTCGCGCGATGTCGTCGTGACCGTGCGCGATGTCGAGACGGTGCTGCACGAAAGCGGCGAGGGTGGCGGCGCGGTCGAGCCTGCTGCGCTGATCGCCCGTGCGGTCGACGACTGGGCGCGCGAGCAGATGGCGGATACGGCAAGCGAAGGCGATATTCACGAACAGCTTGAAGCGATCGTCGAGGCGGCGCTTTTTCGCCGCGTGTTGCGCGACGTTCGCGGTAACCAACTGGAGGCGGCGCGCCGCCTTGGCATCAACCGTAACACGCTACGCAAGCGCCTCGGGCAGCTCGATATCGATCCCGCTCAGCCTTGATTGGCAAAGACAAACTCGGAATCGGGGCAATTGGGCGACACTCGCGTAGATTGTGTGTTTTCTATGCAACAGGATTGTCGTAGCGTGGCAACAATGACGCAATCCCCCTCTCTGGCTCTCGATATGGATTCGGACGGCCAGGAAGTGCGCTCGGGCTTCTGGCGCTTTGCCGCACCGGAATATTATACGCTCGCCATCATCATCAGCGTCGCCATCGCGACCTATATCTTCGTGACGGGCGATGCGCAGAGCGAGCGGTTGCTGACGCCCGCGCTCGTGGCCGCGATCATGGTCGTCAATCTCGTGCCGGCGATGGCGCTGATCGTGCTCATCGGCAGCCGCGTCGCGCGTGCGCGGGCCGTGCGATCGATGGCGGGCGGCAACGGCCGCCTCCATGTTCGTCTCGTTGCGCTCTTTTCACTGATTGCCGCGGCGCCGACGTTGCTCGTCGTCATCTTCGCTTCGCTGCTGTTCCAGTTCGGCGTCGATTTCTGGTTTTCCGACCGGTCGCGCGGCATGTTCGAAAATGCCGCCAACCTTGCCGAGGGCTATTATCAGGAAAACCAGCGGCAGGTCGGCGCGAACACTTATGCGATGGCAACCGACCTCGGCAAGCAACTGAGCCTGGTTCCGATCGATAGCCCGGCCTTCAGCAATTATTATCTGCAGCAGGTCGTGGTGCGCAGCCTCAATGAATCGGCGATTATCGAAATCGGCCGGGACGGCGTTGCGCGCACCGCGACGGCGATCAACCCCGATGACAGGGCGGCCGAAGCCCGTCTTGGTTCGGCGATGGTCGGCCGCCTCGACGCGGGCGAGGATGTCGTCGTCGTTCGCCAGCCCACCCGAATCGAAGCCGCGGCACGGCTGCCCGGCACCGATCGCGCTTATGTCTATGCCTCCCGCGACACCAACGTCCCGGGCTTCCAGCAGTCTGCGCGCGCGAGCGCGGTTCTGGCCGACTATAACAATCTGTTCGAACGCTCGCAGCAGCTCCAGCTGCAATTCAACGGCGCGCTCTATCTTGGCTCGTTGCTGCTTCTCGCGCTTGCCGTCATTGCGGCGATCGTGGTTGCGGACCGTATCGTCCGCCCGCTCGGCACATTGATCGGTGCGACGCGAACCGCGGCGGGCGGCGATCTGTCGGTCCGGGTTCCCCCGCCGGCACGCGACGACGAAATCGCGGTGCTGACGCGCGCCTTCAATCGGATGACCGAGCAGTTGCAGGGCCAGACCGGCGCGCTCGTCAGCGTGAACGAGCAGCTCGAGGCCCGGCGCAGCTTTATCGAGGCGGTGCTCAGCGGCGTGTCGTCGGCGGTGGTTTCGGTCGATGCCGATCACCGCATCCTGCTCGCCAACGCGGCGGCCGAGCGCCTGATCTGCCAATCGGCCGAATGCCTGACGGGGCAGCCGCTCGACGATGTCGCGCCCGAGCTGGCGCGTCTGCTGATCAGCGACGAGCGCGAGGCGATCGTTCAGCTCTCGCGCAAGGATGCCGAGCCCGCGACGCTCGCGGCGAAAGCCGTGGCGCAGGGCGACGGCTTTGTTCTGAGTTTCGAGGACATCACGCAGCAATTGCTCGATCAGCGCCGCGCCGCCTGGTCCGACGTGGCGCGGCGCATCGCGCACGAGATCAAGAACCCGCTCACTCCGATCCAGCTCGCGGCCGAACGGCTCCAGCGGCGGTTTGGCGACAAGGTCGAGGGCGATGCCGCCACGTTCCGCAAGCTAACCGACACGGTGATCCGGCAGGTGCACGACATGCGGCGCATGGTCGACGAATTTTCCAGCTTTGCCCGGATGCCGAAACCGACCTTCGGGGTCGAGGATGTCCGCGATATCCTGCGCCAGACGGTGTTCCTGTTCGAAGTCGCAAAGCCCGACATCACGTTCGCAGTCAAAACGCCCGCCGAGATCGAACCGCTTGTCTGCGATCGCCGCCTGTTGTCGCAGGCCATGACGAATATTGTAAAAAACGCCGTAGAAGCGATTGAAGAAAAATATAGAAATTCAGAATCGACCGTCACCGGACATGTGGCTGCCGAACTTTTTTCCGGTGCGGAAGGCGAGATCGTCATTCGTGTCTCCGACGACGGCATCGGGCTACCGGAAGCGCGCGACGCCATTGCCGAGCCCTATATGACGACGCGCCAGGGCGGGACGGGCCTCGGGCTCGCGATCGTCAAGAAGATCGTCGAACAACATTATGGCGAACTGGAATTTTCGGACAATCCGGCGGGGCAGGGGACGTGCGTCACCCTGACGCTCCATCCCGACCGGCTGCGGCCGTTGGCCGGCAAGGGCGGGGAACAAGGCATGGGGCATAGTGAATCGGTTCCCGGGCGCATCCGGAACCGGCAGGACAGAGAAGATCATGGCGCTTGATATTCTGATCGTCGACGACGAACGCGACATTTGCGACCTTGTCGCCGGCGTCATGGAAGACGAAGGTTATGAGGCGCGCACCGCGTCGGACAGCGACTCTGCGCTTGAGGCGATCCGCCAGCGGCGGCCGTCGCTCGCGCTGATCGACGTCTGGCTGCAAGGGTCGCGGCTCGATGGGCTGGGGCTGGTCGAGGCGATCAAGGCTTTCGATCCGACATTGCCGATCATCGTCATTTCGGGCCATGGCGGCCTCGACACCGCGGTTGCGGCGATCCGCCGGGGCGCGTTCGATTTCATCGAAAAGCCGTTCGAAGCGTCGCGACTGCTCCACCTCGTCGCGCGCGCGACCGAGAGCGAGCGGCTGAAGTTCGAATATGAGCAATTGCGCGAGAAGGCGGGCCCGTCGGACGAGCTGACCGGCACCAGCGCCGCGATCAACAATGTCCGTGCGACGCTGAAGCGCGTGGCGGGGACGGGAAGCCGGGTGCTGATTACAGGGGCGCCCGGCGTCGGCAAGGAGGTCGCCGCGCGCGTGCTGCACGGATGGAGCGGCAGGCAGAACGCGCCATTTCGCGTCATTTCCTCGGCAAGAATGGATCCCGAGACGGTCGAGACCGAATTGTTCGGGTCCGAAGCCGAGGATGGTTCGATCCGCGTCGGGCTGCTCGAACAGGCGCATGGCGGCACCCTGTTTCTCGACGAGGTCGCCGACATGCCGCTGACGACGCAGGGCAAGATCTTGCGCGTCCTGACCGACCAGAGCTTTGCCCGCGTCGGCGGTCGCACGATGATCCGCGTCGATGTCCGCATCATTTCGGGGTCGGCGCGCGACCTGATGACCGAAATTGCAGAAAGCCGCTTTCGCGAAGACCTCTACTACCGGCTGAACGTCGTGCCCGTCCACATCCCGCCGCTGCGCGAGCGGCGCGACGATATCGCCAGCCTCTGCGATCATTATATCCGTCGTTATGCCGCCGACCGCCGCGTCGCGCCGCCCGAAATCAGTTCGGAGGCGATGGCCGCGCTCCAGGCGCATGAGTGGCCGGGCAATGTTCGCGAACTGCGCAATGTGATCGAACGCGTGATGATCTTGGCGCCGAGCGACCGCCTCGCACGGATCGACGCCGATATGCTGCCGTCCGAACTGGTGCGCGGCGGAACCGACATCTTGCCTCATTCGGAATCGATCACCGCGATTCCGCTGAAGGAAGCGCGCGAGAATTTCGAGCGCGAATATCTGCGCATCCAGATCAACCGTTTTTCGGGCAATATTTCGCGCACCGCGACCTTCATCGGCATGGAGCGCTCGGCGCTGCACCGCAAACTGAAACTTTTGGGGCTTACCGAGAGTTCGGACGGCGAGGGATAGCGGCTTTGCGCTAGACCTTGCGCGTCCTTTGCCGCATATTACGTGCGAAATAAGGTCTCAATAGCCGGAACACCGGCACCGTACCCGCGGTTTTACCGCCAAAAACAGGAGGCAAATGTGTCCGATAAAAACCAGAATCTCCAGGATATTTTCCTCAACGCCCTCCGCAAAAGCAAAACCCCGGTGACCATGTTCCTGGTTAAGGGCGTCAAGCTGCAGGGTATCATCACCTGGTTCGACAACTTCTCGCTGCTGCTCCGCCGTGATGGTCAGTCGCAGCTTGTCTACAAGCACGCGATCTCGACGGTGATGCCTTCGCACGATTTCGACCTGTCGCTGCTCGGCGACAATCTGCGCGATGCGCCAGCCAGCAAAGGCAAGGCGCTGCAGGACGTGTTCCTCAATGCCGTCCGCAAATCGGACGAGTCGGTGACGATGTTCCTCGTCAATGGCGTGATGCTGCAGGGCGACATCGTCGCATTCGACTTGTTCTGCATGCTGCTCGAGCGCGAGCGTCAGGTTCAACTCGTCTACAAGCATGCGATTTCGACCGTTCAGCCGAACGGCCCGATCAACCTGACCGACAGCGAACCGGACGCAGAAGCGGACAACGGCTGATCGACCCGATAATCGACAATGAAGACGAGGTAACGCGCGGTGCCGCCGCGCTTATCGTCGTGCCCGAATGGCATAGCCAGCGCCTCGCGCGCGACCTTGACGCGCGCGCCGAGGAGGCGCGGGGACTTGCGCTTGCGATCGGGCTCGACGTTGTCGCGGTGCATACGCTCCGTCTGCGCCAGACGCGTGCCGCGACTTTGCTCGGCGTCGGGCAGATCGATGCAATCACGCCCGATATCGCGGCAAAGAATGTGCAGCTCGTCGTCGTCGATGCGGCGCTCAGCCCGATCCAGCAGCGCAACCTCGAAACCGCATTCGGCACTAAGGTGATCGATCGCACCGGGCTGATCCTCGAAATCTTCGGCGAGCGCGCCGCGACCGCCGAGGGACGGCTGCAGGTCGAGCTCGCGCATCTCGATTATCAGGCGGGACGGCTGGTGCGCAGCTGGACTCACCTCGAACGCCAGCGCGGCGGCTTCGGCTTCCTCGGCGGGCCTGGCGAAACGCAGATCGAGGCCGACCGTCGGATGATCCGCAACCGCATGGCGCGCATCCGGCGCAGCTTGGAGGATGCCCGCCGCACGCGCCAGCTACAACGGTCGAAACGGCAGCGCGCGCCTTGGCCCGTGGTCGCGCTCGTCGGCTACACCAACGCCGGAAAATCGACATTCTTCAATCGGTTGACCGGAAGTGACGTCATGGCGGAAGACATGCTTTTCGCGACGCTCGACCCAACAATGCGCGAAATCCGGCTGCCCGGCATCGACAAGGCGATCCTGTCGGACACGGTGGGTTTTGTGTCCGACCTGCCGACCGAATTGGTCGCGGCGTTCCGCGCGACGCTGGAGGAAGTCACCACCGCCGACCTCATCGTCCATGTCCGCGACATCGTTCATCCTGATAGCGAAGCGCAATATGACGACGTGCGCGCCATTCTGAACTCGCTCGGCGTCAACGGGCCGCAGGATGGGGAGGAGGGCGATGCGCCGCCGGTGATCCAGCAGATTGAAATCTGGAACAAGATCGACACCGCGGATAGCGACCGCCGGGCGGACATTGAAGAAATGGCAGCGCGGCGCCCCGACGTCGCCGTGATATCGGCCGTAACAGGCGAGGGCGTCGAAGCCGCGCGTACCCTTATGGCGTCACAATTGACCGCGCTGCATAAGGTGCATCGCATTTATCTGAGCTATAGCCAGGGTGAAGCGGCGGCGTGGCTTCACGCCCGCGGCGAAGTGCTGGCCGACGAACCCGAGGCCGAAGGCCATGTGCTCACGGTGCGGCTCGATCCCGCCGACAGCGCGCGGTTCGAACGGCTCTGGCCGGCTACGGACGCTCCGACGCCTTAACCGCCAGCCAGTGGCTTTCCTGCGCGTCGAGCGGCAGGCCCGACAGGCTGCCGCCCGCGCGATCTTCCATGGCGGCAAAACGCCGCGCGAATTTGGCGTTGGCATCGCGCAAGGCGCCTTCGGCGTCGACGCCAAGGTGGCGTGCATAATTGACTACCGCGAGCAGCAAGTCGCCGACCTCTTCGTGGCGTTCGGCATCGGTGGTTGCGGCGGCGACCTCGGCGAGTTCTTCGGCTATCTTGTCACGCGGACCATCGATGTCGGGCCAATCGAAACCGACACGCGCTGCACGGCCTTGCAGCTTTTGCGCGCGGAGCAATGCGGGCAATGACAGCGCGACGCCGGCAAGCGCGCTTGCGGGACCGTCGGCGGTGCGCTCGGCCGCCTTGATCTGCTCCCATTGCTGGCGGACATCGTCGGTCTTGCCGCCGCCGAATATATGCGGATGGCGCCGTTCCATCTTGTCGCTGATCGCGTTGGCGACATCGTCGAAACCGAACAACCCGTCATCGGTCGCAATCTGGCTGTGAAAGACGACCTGGAGCAGCAGATCGCCAAGCTCGTCGCAGATCGCATGGGGGTCGCCGCCAGCAATCGCATCGGAAACCTCATAGGCTTCTTCGATTGTATAGGGCGCGATCGTCGAAAAACTTTGCGCCAGATCCCATTCGCAACCGCCGTCAGGATTGCGCAACTGCGCCATGATAGCGAGCAGGCGATCGATGGGAGATGGCGCCACAGCCTCGGTCATATCTTAAACTCGTTTTGAAAAGGGACATTATTTACGCGGCTGGAAATGAAGTAGCTGGGGCAGCGTCTAGCCTCGACATAGCGCAACGCTGCCTCAGCTCAAGTATGACGTATCGAGAGGCCACGAACTCGGGCAATGCCCTTCCGCTTTTCCGCCGTCATCGCGCCCGTTCGTAATGAAGGAGAATCGTGCCCCGCTCGAACGTCCGGACATGTTTGAGGCGCAGGTCGGTGCGCCCGTCGATGTCGGTGAACAGATGCCGACCCTCGCCGACGACGACGGGATGAAGCAGAATGCGATATTCGTCGACCAGCCTGGCGTTGGTGAGCGACCGAACGAGGGCAGGGCTGCCGAATGTTATGATATCGCCTCCGTCCTCGGCTTTGATCGCTCCGATCTGCCGTTCGATATCATGGCCAAAAAGCTGCTTCGGCGGATCGAAATCGCCCCATTTGATATCGGGAACTTCGTGTCCGGCAACGATCAGCTTGGGCGTTTTATTGATGATGTCGCCGAGGTGCAGGCCGACGTCGTCGACGCCCGGCCAGTCTCGGACATAGGGCCATTTCCTCGACAAATCGTCATAGGTGCCATGCCCCATCAAGATCGTGTCGACGGTGTCAAAATTCTCGTGAAATGACGAAGCGCTGTCCTCGATGCCAGCACCTGCCCAGAGCATGAAGTTGGTCTCGTCATCCGCGGGCCCGGTGACCACGCCGTTGAGCGTGCTGTGGATTGAAACGATGAGTTTGCGCATGGACTGTCTCCTTATTCGAGCCGACCAGACCGGCTTGATATTGAGACGACGAACGGAGTTGTCGGAAATCGACATCGATCTGCAATTATTTTTTTGTTGGGGGAGGCCTCACAGAATTGGAAGGTTTATCCGATAATATATATTATGTTAAATATTCCGAGGCCCGCGAGAGGCAAGGCCCCGCTATGTCATCATCTGCCACGTGCGGATGACGAGGAATACCAACCCAAAGATCGCCACCCACGCCAGCGCCATTTTGAGCCAGTCCGCCATCGGCAAGCGCCGCGCCAGCAATGAACTCAGAACCAACGCGAACGCGCCCGCGAACCACAGGATTTGAACGGTCGTGTCGCCACTCATAGTTGCACCTCCAGCCCGTCATATCCGGGTTCGACACCCGGCGGCAATTCGGCCGCAAGGTCGTCATAATCCATCGTGTTGTCCATATGCGTGATGATCGCGCGCGGATTGCCGACCTTGGCAAGACCTTCGAGCGTCATGGCCAGATGCGGATGCGTCGGATGCGGATAGCGGCGCAGCGCGTCGATGACGAACAGGTCGACGCCTTGGAAGAAGTCGACCATTTCGTCAGTAAATTTCGAAAAATCAGTAGCATAGGCGATCTTATGCGCGCCATCGCTGAAGATCAGGCCGCTGGCCTTGATCGGCCCGTGCGGCATTTCGATCGCCGAGACCTCGATGGGGCCAATCGACTGATGATCGTGGAGATCGATCGGGTCGACCGACGCCGGATAGCCGGCATTGCCCGCGAAGGCATAGGTGAAGCGCCATTTGAGGATATCGAGCACATGGTCGCGCGCATAGACGGGAACGGCGGACCGGCGCAGGTGCATGACCTGACGCAGATCGTCGAGGCCATGCGTATGGTCGGCATGTTCGTGGGTCCAGATGACCGCATCGATTTCGCCCACGCCCGCATCAAGCAGCTGCAACCGCATATCGGGGCTGGTGTCGACGAGGATACGAAACCCCCCGAGCGACACCATGATCGACGCCCGGCTGCGCAGGTTGCGGGGATTGTCGGGGTCGCACTGGCCCCAGTCGTTGCCGATCCGCGGAACCCCCGAGGATGTTCCGCAGCCGAGAATTCGCAACCTCATAATGCGTGGAACATCATGGCCGCGCCTTGTTGAAAAGCGCGTAAAAATTGGCGCTTGTGACGGCGGCGAGCGCATCTTCGTCCTCGCCGCGCAGCTTGGCGAGGAAAGTGAGCGTATCGGCAACGAAGGCGGGCTCGCCGGTCTTGCCGCGATGCGGGACCGGGGCGAGGAAAGGGGAATCGGTCTCGATCAGCAGCCGGTCCTGCGGCAACCATTTTGCCGTGGCCTGGAGATTGGCGGCGTTCTTGAAGGTGACGATCCCCGAGATCGAGATGAAGAGCCCGAGGTCGAGCGCCTTGTGGGCAAAATCGTCGCTCGCGGTGAAGCAGTGGATCACGCCGGGGAAAGTCGCCCTGCCCATCTCTTCGCCGAGCAGCGCCAGCGTATCGGCTTCGGCGTCGCGCGTGTGAACGATGATCGGCAGGCCGGTTTGCTGCGACGCGTGAATATGACGGCGAAAGCTGTCCTGCTGCCGCGCGCGGTCGCTTTTGTCGTAATAATAGTCGAGCCCGGTCTCGCCGATCCCGATCACACGCGGATGCGCCGCGCGTTCGACCAGCTTTGCGGTATCGACATCAGGATGGTGGTCGGCGTCGTGAGGATGGATGCCGACGCTCGCCCACACATCCTTGTTCGCTTCGGCCGCCGCGAGCACATCGTCCCATTCGCTTTCGCGCGTCGCGATATTGAGCATCGCGGTGACGCCGTTCGCGCGGGCGCGCTCCAGCACCTCGCCCTGCTGCTCGGCGAGGCCCTTGTAGTTGAGGTGGCAGTGCGAATCGACGAGCATCAGGCCTCCCCTTCCCCTTCAGGCAGTTCGAGGCGGGGGAAGATCGGCACGGGCTGACCGACGGTAAAACCGCTTGCGGCGAGTTTCGTCAGCCAGTCCTTGTCATCCAGCGCGGCAAAGTCGCGCGCGTCGGCGGCGATCCCCATCTGGTCGAGCAATTTGTCGGCGGCCGCGGGCACGACGGGCCGGATCGCGATCGCGAGCGTGCGCACCGCCTGGAACAAGGTCATCAGCACCGCGCGCATACGTTCAGGATCGGTTTTGCGCAGCGCCCAGGGAGCCTGTGTATCAACATATTGGTTGCAGGCGAAGACCGCGCGGATCCAGTCTTCGATGCCGATCGAGAAAGCGAGCTGTTCGAACTCGCGCGGCAGGCGCATCGCCGCCATGTCCGTGAGGTCGGCAAGCAGGTCGATATCATCCTGCGCGGACACATAGTCGGCCGAAAGCTTGCCGTCCAAATTCTTGAAAATCATCGACAAGCTGCGTTGCGCCAAATTGCCGAAGCTGTTCGCGAGATCGGCGTTCGCGGTGCGCACGATCGCATCGGCCGAATAGGTGCCGTCCTGCCCGAAGCTGACTTCGCGGAGGAGATAATAACGCAGCGGATCGACCCCGAACTGCTCGGCGAGCGTCATCGGATCGACGACATTGCCGAGCGACTTCGACATCTTCTCGCCGCGGTTGAGCAGGAAGCCGTGGCCGAACACTTGGCGTGGCAGCGGCAGGTTCGCGCTCATCAGGAAGGCCGGCCAGTAAACTGCATGAAAACGCACAATATCCTTGCCGATCATGTGGATATTCGCAGGCCAATATTTGCCGAAATCGCTGTCCGGGCCGGGATAGCCGAGGCCCGAGAGATAGGTGGTGAGGGCATCGACCCACACATACATCACATGGCCTGGCGAGCCTGGGACCGGCACACCCCAGTCGAAGCTGGTGCGCGAAACGCTGAGATCCTTGAGGCCGCCCTCGACGAAGCGCAGCACCTCGTTGCGACGGCTTTCGGGGCGGATGAAATCGGGCTGGTCGTTGTAGAGCGCGAGCAGTTTGTCCTGATACTCCGACAGCTTGAAGAACCAGCTTTCCTCAACGGTCCATTCGACGGGCGTTCCCTGCGGCGAGAGGCGAACGCCCCCTTCCCCCTCGGTCAGTTCGCTTTCGTCGTAAAAAGCCTCGTCGCGGACCGAATACCATCCTTCGTAGCGGTCGAGATAGAGGTCGCCATTGGCCTCCATCGCCTTCCAGATCGCCTGCGACGCCGCGTGGTGCGCGGCATCCGACGTGCGCATGAAATTATCATAGCTGATATTCAGCCTGGCATACATCTCACGGAAATATCCCGACATTTCATCGGCGAGATCGATCGTCGCGCGGCCCTGATCGCGCGCGGTCTGGAACATTTTCAGCCCATGTTCGTCGGTGCCGGTGATCAGCCGGACGTCGCGGCCACGCGCGCGCTGAAAACGCGCCATGACGTCGGTCGCGATCGCTTCGTAAGCGTGGCCGATATGCGGACGGCCATTGGGGTAGCTGATCGCCGTGGTGATATAGAAAGGTTCGGTGTTTTCGGACATGCGCGCGCCTTAGCCGCTGGCGCGCGCGAGGGAAAGCGTCAGCGTGCCGTCTGGCCCGTCCTCGGCGCCAATTCGGCGAGGCAATTGCCGATTTCGAACCCGACCATCGATCCGTCATAGGAACCGCGGATCGCGTCGCGGACGGTGCGCTGGACCCGGTCCCACTGAGCAAGGATCGGTGCGATCTCGGCCACCGGCCGTTCGCGTGCCAGGCGAGCGAGCAGCCCCGGAACAATGTCGATCACCAGTTCAAGCCGCGCGCGATTGCTGGTCCCGCCGACCTCGCGCGCGAGCGCCTCGCGCAGCCGGTTCTCGGGATCTCCCGACGTGGCAATGGCGAGCAATTTCTTCTCCATCACCGCGACATCGCTGTCGATCAGTGCGAGCGCCTTGCCCGGTACGCCACCCGATGCGGCGACGATCGCGCGCACCTCGGTCATCTCCAGCATCGGCCGCAGTTCGTGCAGCCACGGTGTCATGACGTCACGGTCAACCGGTTGAAAACGCAAAGTTCTGCACCGTGACCTGATTGTCGGGAGCAAGCGCCCCGGTGAATGGCTGACGAGCAGGAACAGCGTTTTTGCCGGCGGCTCTTCGAGCGTCTTGAGCAGCGCGTTGGCGCCATCGGTCTCCAGATCGTCCACCGCATCGACAATGATCACGCGCCACTCGCCGAGCGACAGCGATAGGTGCAGGCGGCGGATCATCTGCCGGACCTGCTCGATCGTGATGTTGCGGGCGAGCTCCTTGGTCTTGTCTTTCGGCTGGCGCGCGAGGCGGAGGATCTCGGGATGGTTTCCGGCGTCAACAAGGCGTGCTGCCGCGCCGTCGCCCGGATCGTCGAGACTCACTGCCTGGCCGTCGCCGCCGCGGCCATGGGTCAGGAGAAATCGCGCGACGCGTTCGGCGAAGACGCCCTTCCCCATCCCCTGCGGCCCGGCGAGGAGCCATGCATGATGCAGGCGACCACCCTGCCACGCTTCGAGAAAAGCCTTTTCGGCGTCGTGATGACCGATCATCATAGCCATTCGGCGAGTTCGGCGAGAATTCTCGCGGTGACATCCGATGCCGCTGCGTCGGCATCGACGATTCGCCACCGCGCGGGTTCGCCCTTTGCCATTTCGACGAAGCGCGCCGCGAGCCGCGCCTGATAGTCGGCGGGCTTGTTGCCCATTCGGTCGCTACCGCCGCGTTCGGTCAGGCGCCGTGCGGCCTCATCCGCGCTGACGGTGAGCAGGAAGGTGCGGTCCGGCAATAATCCGTTCGAGCCGAAACCGTGCAGCGTCAGGAGGTCGGCGTCGGTGACGCCGCCACCACCGCCCTGATAGGCGCGGCTCGAATCGACGAAACGGTCGCAGAGCACCCACGCGCCGCGTTCGAGTGCGGGACGAATCGTCCGCGCGACATGATCGGCGCGCGCAGCGGCGAAGAGCAGGGCTTCGCTGCGCGCATCCCAGCGGTCGTCGCTTCCCTCCATCAGCAGTGCGCGGATCGCCTCCGCGCCCGCACTGCCGCCGGGTTCGCGGGTCGCGACGGTTTCGATACCGCGCGCCTCGATCGCGGCCGCGAGCGCGCGAATCTGGGTGGATTTACCGACCCCTTCGCCGCCCTCGAGCGTGATGAACCGACCGGTCACAGCCCGGTCAGCCGGTAGAATCCCGTTCGGGCACGCGCCCACCAGCCGCCCTCGGCCACATCGGCGGCGGCGATCAGCGGGGTCGTTTGCGGCGGCAGGCCATCGGGCGTGACGACAAGGTCGGCGACCGGCGTCCCGCGAGTGAGCGGCGCGGCAATGGGGGCTCGGGTGCGCATCACCGCGCGATAGCCGCCCTCATAGCCCTTGGGAACCGTCATCCGCACCGCGATACCGGCCTGGGTGGCGACCGTTGGAATGGCGCCCTTTCGGACGTCGATTCGGCCGAGGCTGGCGCCCGCGGGGACGAGTTCCCTTCCCTCCCATTCGTCGAAGCCCCATTTCATCAGCCGCTCGGCCTCGTCGCGCCGCGCTTTTTCGCTGCTCATGCCGGCGACCACCATGATCAGGCGGCGGCCGTTCCGCTTCGCCGAACCGAGGAAGCAATAGCCGGCTTCGGCGGTGTGGCCGGTTTTCAGGCCGTCGGCCCCCTCGAAACGCCCGAGAATGGGGTTGCGGTTGGGCTGGATGATCGGCTTGCCCTCGGGCGACTTGCCGTGTTGAAGCTTCGGCAGCGAGAAATAGCGACCATAGCCATCCGGATGGTCGCGGATCAGTCGGTCGGCAAGCGTGATGAGATCGGCGGCGCTGACTTTGGTTATACCGCCGTCGGGCCAGCCGCTCGGAGTTCCAAAGCGGCTCGATGCCATCCCAATTTTAGCCGCTACGACGTTCATTCTTTTGACGAATGCGTCCTCGCTTCCGTCGATGCCGACCGCAAGGACTGCGGCGGCGTCATTGCCCGAAACGGTGATCAATCCCTTGAGCAATTCGTCGACCGAGACTTTTTCGTTCGGGCGCAGGAACATCGTCGATCCGCCGGTGCTGCCGTTCCATTTCTTCCACGTCGCCTCGCTGACGGTGAATTGCTTGTCGCGCGCGAGTTCGCCCTTTTTGATCAGGTCGAGCACGACATAGGCGGTCATCACCTTCGCCATCGACGCCGGGGCAAAGCGCTTGTCGGCGCCGCGCGAGAAAAGGATCGCGCCCGAATCGAGATCCTTGAGCATGATGATCGGCGCTTGCGTGACATAGAGCGGGCGGCTCACGGGAGTATTTTTGGCCGGCGCGCTCTTGGGGCGGGTATCGCCTGCCGATGCTGCCGGAAAAGCCAGCGTCAGCGCGAGAGCGGTCAGACCCGCCGCCGCGCCCTTCACGATAATACCTGGCCTCCCCACGCGCAGGCTCGTCAGCGGTCGCGCTGGACCACCGCGTCGCGGAAGCCTTTGGCTTTGACTTTGCCGAGGGCGCCTCGCGCTTCGGCGTCGCTTGCAAAGGGGCCGACGCGAACGCGCCACAGAGTGCCTGCCTTGGTGACATGGCCGCTGACCGACTTAGCGGCTGCATTGGCGCGGGTCTCGCTGCTGAACGCTGCGACCTGAATAGCATATTTCCCCGCGACGGGCGCCGCGGGCTTGGTCGCCGTTGCTGCCGGGGCGGGCTTGGGTGCAGGTTTCGCCGCCCCCGGACCTTCGACGACGAAGCGGTCGTCACCGGGTTTGGCCTTGCCCGATGCTATCGGCGCCGCCGGCTGAGCGACGACGGGCGTTGCGGCCGCCACCGCATTCTTGGGCACCGGCAGTGCCTTTGCCTTGCTGCGCAGGATTGACAGCAGCGATTCTGGTGTTGCAATCCGTTCCGGAACGGGCTTGCCCGAACGAAGCTGCGCACGTTCGGCTGCGGGCGGATTGGTGCGGCGGACGCGGACCGCGGCGACGCCGTCGGTCAGGCCCAATTGTTCGGCGGCACCGCGCGACAGGTCGATCAGGCGGTCGCCGGCCATCGGGCCGCGGTCGTTAACGCGCACGAGGATCGTCCGCCCGGTATCGAGCGCGGTGACCTCGACATAGCTGGGTAGCGGCAACGTCTTGTGCGCCGCCGAAATGCCCGCGGGGTCGAAAGTCTCGCCATTCGCGGTGGGTTGCCCGGCGAGTTCCTCGCCATACCAGCTGGCATAGCCGACATCGTCATAGTCGGGGATATCGGCGGGCGTATAGGTGATGCCACCAATCGAATAGGGATCGCCGACCTTGACCGGCACATCGGCCACGCCCGCGACCGAAGATGCCGGCGTCGGGCTTGCCGTCGGCCCGCCTTGGCGCTTTCCATCCACACTACCACAACCGGCGAGCATCAGCATCGCTCCGGCCATCAGGCCCCCGCCCCTAACGATCGATTTCATCCGCCAGCAACCCCACAGACAGTGCGTAAAAGTTGGAACAATTATAGTCCAATATCGCACGATAGTTACCGGTCAGCAAATACGCCGTTCGCCCGGGGCCATCGGGTTCGAGAAGCGTCGCCTGCACATTGCCGTCGGGCCAGCGCCCGCCGAGCGGCGCGATGCCGTCGGCGCGCCATTCGGCCATCGAGCGCCAGCGGCTGTGGCGATCGAAAACGCGCGGGCAGCGTGTCGGGCTCAGGCGATTGGCCACGGCGCTGCGATTGAAGCCCGCGGGAACGGTGACCGCGACACCCCATGGCTGTCCTGCCCGCCACCCGGCGCGGCGGAGGTAGGAGCCGATCGATTCGATCGCATCGGCCTCGCTCGACCAGATGCGCGCGACGCCGTCGCCGTCGCCGTCTTCTGCAACCTGCAGATAGACCGACGGCAGGAATTGCGGATAACCGAACGCCCCGGCCCAGCTGCCCTTGAGTGCGCTGCGCGGCACGCCGCGTTCGACCATCACCATCGTCGCGATCAGTTCGGGTTCGAACAGGCTGCGGCGGCGCCCTTCATAGGCGAGCGTCGCGAGCGCTTCGGGCAGGTCGAAATTGCCGGTGACCTGGCCATAGGCGGTTTCATGGCCGTAAATCGCGATCATGATGCTGGTCGGAACGCCCGTGCGCTGCTCGATCCGCGACAGGAGGGGGAGCAGCCGGTCATGGACGCGGCGGCCGCCGCCGATGCGCGCCGCGTCGACATGTTTTGCTTTGTAAGGCGCGAACGACGGGATCGGTGTGTTGGGACTCGGCGGGCTGCCAAGGTTGTCACGATCGAGCGCGACGACGCGCGGATTATAGGTCAGCCCTGCGGTCACCCGGTCGAAGGTCGTGCGCGACACGCCGCGCGCCTGCGCCTTCGGCCAAAGCGACTGGACATAGGTGTCGAATCCCGACTCGCTACTCTGTGCATGGAGCGGCGCCGACGCGGTGAGCATCCATGCCGACAGAAACGCCGTGACAAATTTGAAAAGGCGTCCGATTCTGAAACCTATAGCGTGCATCATGTCCCCACCATAAGACGTGTGTCGCACAGATGCGAGCGGCTTGACTAGGTTGCCGCGAGACAAAGCGAGTCATTCGCGGGGCGGGCCGAACGGGCAAGGTTTCGCTTGCCGCAAGGGCATCACGCGCTATGGCGACGCCGTGCGGACAGGTGGCCGAGTGGTTTAAGGCAGCGGTCTTGAAAACCGCCGTGGGTGCAAGCTCACCGTGGGTTCGAATCCCACCCTGTCCGCCAACCATCAGGCGAAATGCAGCCGCCGGTACTTCCCGCGGAAATAGAGCAGTGGATCGCGGTGCGGTTCGAACTGCGCGCGCACGACCCGGCCGACGAGAATGAAATGATCGCCGGCCTCGTGCAGTGATTCGTGCTGGCATTCGAACGAGACGAGCGAGCTGCCGAGCAGCGGCACGCCCGTCTGGCCGGGCGCCCACGGCTGGTTGGCGAAGCGGTCCTCACCCTTCGCGGCGAAGCGGTTCGAGGTTGGCTGTTGGCCGATCTGCAGCACGTTCACGCCGAAATGTGCGGCTTCGCGGAGCGCGGGCGCGGTTCCCGCCGTGTTGGCGATGCACACGAGCAGGAGCGGCGGGTCGAGCGAGACCGAGGTGAAGCTGTTCGCGGTGAGGCCGACCGGCGTGCCCGCTGCGTCGAGCGCGGTGACGATCGTGATGCCGGTAGCGAAGCAGCCCATCGCGTCGCGCAGGGTGCGCGGGTCCGATCCGGCCTGGAACTCCATCGCTTCGCGCGGCTGGCGCCGTTCGAGGAATTCGAGCAGCTGGCCGAGCAAGGCTTCCTTGCGGTCGGACGCAAGTTCGAGGTCGCATTCGTTGATGTCGACGCTCTCGCCCATGGGCAGCGCGGCGTTGAACGTGTCGCTGACCGCGCTGCACTGCGCGGGAGAAAAACCGCCGCGGACGACGAGCGCCGGGACCGCCAGCCGCGCGGGCACGTCGTTTGCGATCGCATCCTCGTCGACCGGCATGTCCACTAGCACCAACCCGGCTGCTAGGAGGGCGCCATCGAGCGCCAGCGCGCGCGTCGCGATCCATCCGCCGCGCCCGGCGGTCACGACGACGGGGCGCGAACCCATTTGCGCGAGCACCGCGCGCAGATCCTCGACATGCGGCGCCAGTCCGTCCGCTTCGCCGGCTTCGCGCAGGTCGAGATTGACGACGCGGCGCCCCGAAAGCACCAGCGCGTCGGCGACGTCACGCCACGCGGTGCGGCCTTGTCCGACGTCGGGAATGAGCAGCACGGCGGGATCGTTTTCGTCGCCCAGCATGTCGGCCGGCAGAGGGACGCCGCCGAAACCCTTATATTCGATGAGACTCAAACATCCCCCTTGCCGCGCCGGCGGGCGCGGGCGCCAGCGGCATTCGATGTGATCAAGCTGCGAAGAATCGGATCATATCGAAAGCAGCCGCGCCGCGCCAGCACGCCAGGCAAATTACGCGCGCATCGACGCGAGCCGCTGATCGACGATCGCGTCGGCCTCGGCGATGATGCGGTCGATGAGTTGCTGGCACGTCGGAATGTCGTGGATCAATCCCTGCACCATGCCGGCCCAGAACACGCCTTTCGTCAGGTCGCCGGTCTCCAGCAATTCGCGGCCCGCCTTGCCGTTTACCAGTTCGGCGACGTCGGCGAAGGTCGCGTCGGGCACCGCGAGGCGGCGCACCACTTCTTCGCTCACGTCGCTCTTGCCGACGCGCGCGGTGTTCTTGAGGCTGCGAAAGATCAGGAAGCTGCCGCGTTCGTCATTGTCGACATAGGCTTGCTTCACATTGTCGTGGATCGGCGCTTCGACCGTCGCGCAGAAGCGCGTGCCCATGTTGATGCCCTCGGCGCCAAGCGACAGCGCCGCGACCAGCCCGCGGCCATCGCCGAATCCGCCCGACGCGAGCATCGGGATCTTCACCTTGTCGGCGGCGGCGGGGATCAGGATCAGACCCGGAATATCGTCCTCGCCGGGGTGGCCCGCGCATTCGAAACCGTCGATCGAAATGATGTCGCAGCCCGCGCGTTCGGCCGACAGCGCGTGACGCACCGCAGTGCATTTATGGAGGATCGTGACGCCATGGGGTTTGAGCATTTCCCAGATTTCGCGCACCGCCTGCGTCCCCGCGGTCTCGACAATCTTGACCCCGCCATCGATGATCGCCTGCGCATAGGCCTTGTAATCGGGGGCGTTGATCGTCGGGAACACCGTCATGTTTACGCCGAAGGGCTTGTCGGTCATCGACCGGCACTTTTCGATTTCCTCACGCAGCGCTTCGGGGCTCGGCTGTGTCAACGCCGTGATGATCCCAAGGCCGCCGGCGTTCGATACCGCGCTCGCCAGTCCGGCGTAGCCCACGCTCTGCATCCCGCCCTGGACGATCGGATGTTCGATACCCAGCATTTCGGTAATGCGTGTCTTGAAAGCCATTTCGATCTCTCCTGCGCGATACTGCCCTTACGGCATCTTCGCGGTCGTCCATGAAATAACTTGACGCTTACGTCAACGTCGGGTTGACTGGCAAGAAAGTTAGATAGCGAAGGGAATCGGAATGACGGCGGGCGAAGGCATATCGGATCGGGCGCAGGCGATCGCCGAAAAGGTCGAAACCTTTGTGCGTGAAATTGTGGTCCCGTACGAAGCCGATCCGCGCCGCGACCATCACGGCGCGCCGACCGACGAGTTGGTGATGGAAATGCGCGAACATGCGCGCGCCGCGGGTGTGCTCACGCCGCATATCTTCGACGACGGCAGCCACCTCAACCAGCGCGAGACCGCAGTCGTCCTCATCAAGAGCGGCCTGTCCCCGCTCGGCCCGCTCGCGTGCAACACGATGGCGCCCGACGAGGGCAATATGTATCTGCTCGGCAAGGAAGGCAGCCCCGAACTCAAGGAGCGTTTCCTGAAGCCGATGGTCGAGGGGCGCGTCCGCTCGGCCTTCTTCATGACCGAGCCCGCCGAGGACGGCGGCGCCGGGTCCGACCCGTCGATGATGAAGACGACGTGCCATCCCGACGGCAACCACTGGGTCATCAACGGCCGCAAGACCTTCATCACCGGAGCCCAAGGCGCGCGCGTCGGGATCGTGATGGCGAAGTCCGAACAGGGCGCGTGCATGTTCCTCGTCGACCTGCCCGACCCCGCGATCCGTATCGATCATGTCCCCAACACGATCGACAGTTCGATGCCCGGCGGTCACGCGACGCTGACGATCGACAACCTCCGTGTCCCCGCCGACCAGATGCTGGGCGAGGCCGGCGAAGGCTTTCGCTATGCGCAGGTCCGCCTGTCCCCTGCCCGCCTGTCGCATTGCATGCGCTGGCTTGGCGCGTGCATCCGCGCGCACGAGATCGCGACCGACTATGCGAACCGCCGCGAAGCGTTCGGCAAGCCGCTGATCGACCATGAAGGTGTCGGCTTCATGCTCGCCGAAAATATGATCGACCTTAAACAGGCCGAACTGATGATCGACTGGTGCGCGGGCGTCCTAGACACCGGATCGCTCGGCACCGTCGAAAGCTCGATGGCGAAGGTCGCTGTGTCGGAGGCGCTGATGCGTATCGCCGATCGCTGCGTCCAGGTGATGGGCGGCACCGGGGTGACCGACAAGACGATCGTCGAACAGGTGTTCCGCGAGGTCCGCGCCTTCCGCATTTATGACGGCCCGACCGAGGTTCACAAATGGAGCCTCGCCAAGAAGATCCGCCGCGACTGGAAAGCCGGGCTCGCCTGACACGACCGCCAGTTGCGCGGCGAAAAGCGTAGCGTCAAAGGGCTTGACGTTTACGTCAACGTCCGGTTCACTGGCCGGAACAAGATGATGGGAGAAGGACGGGTGCGCGCATGACGATCCTCTACGACGAAGGCCAGCAGGCGATCGCGACCGAGTCGCGGCGCGTTCTCGAAGCGCGGGTCAGCAAGGATGCGCTGTTGCCGTTGCTCGAAGCCACCGGCGAATATCATCGGCCGTTCTGGGACACCGCGAAGGAACAGGGCTGGACCGCGCTCGCGCTTCCCGAATCCGAAGGTGGCCTCGGTCTCGGGCTGGTCGAGCTCGGTCTGATCGCGCATCAGGCGGGTCGCAGCATCAGCGGCGCGCCGTTCCTGACGTCGAGTTTCGGCGCGGCGAAGGCTATCGAACTCTTCGGCTCCGACGTGCAAAAGGCTCGCTGGTTGCCGGGGTTGGCGAGCGGCGAACTTATCGGCGCGATCGCTTTTTCGGCTGGCCCCGACGTGCTGCCTGGCCGGCCCGATGTGACTTTTGCCAGCGACCGGCTCGATGGAACGGCGCGCGGCGTGTCGGGCGGGCTCGCCGCCGATGTTGCGATCGTGCTTGCGAACGGTCCGGACGCGCCGGTGCTCGCGCTCGTCGAGCTTGCCGGGGTACAGCGTTCCGCTGTTGCAAGCTTCGATAACAGTCGCCTGATTGCCGACCTCGACCTTTCCGGAGCGCCGGCGGAAACGCTGGCGGTCGGCGACGCAGCCCGCGACGCCGCGCTCCATATCCTGGCGTTGCAGGCCGTGGTGACCGCGCACGAGCAGACCGGCGGCGCCGAGGTGCTGATGGAAATCGCGCGCGATTATGCCCTCACCCGCCGCGCCTTCGGCCAGCCGATCGGCGCTTTCCAGTCGGTGAAGCATCGTATCGCCGAGCTTTACGGGCTCGTCGAACTGGCGCGCGCGAACTGCGTCCATGCTGCGGCGTGCGAAGGCGCGGCCGATTTCATCACCGCCGCGGCCGCGGCGCGTCTGTCAGCGACCGAGGCCTATGACACGGCGGCACGCGATTGCATCCAGATTCATGGCGGCATTGGCGTGACGTGGGAAATCGGCCTGCACCTCCATATGCGCCGCGCGCGCAGCCTCGCGATCGAGCAGGGCAGCAGCCTGTTCTGGGAAGATGTCCTCGTCGACCGGCTGGCAGGAGAAGCCGCATGAGCGATCTAGAAGCCTATCGGGCCAAGGCCGCGGCCTGGCTCGCCTCGATGGCGCCGACCTTTGGCCGCGATGCGCGCAAGGGGCTGTCCGAAGCCGATGACCTTGCGCTCGGCCGCCGTTACCAGAAGGCGAAGTTCGACGCGGGCTATGCCGGGATCAACTGGCCTGTCGAATATGGCGGCCAGGGCCTCGGCCATCTCGAAAAGGTGACCTTCGACGCCGAGGAAATGAAGCACGGCTTCCCGAGCTTCTACTTCGGCATCTCGCTCGGCATGCCCGTGCCCGTGCTGATGCAGTTCGGCAGCGACAAGGAGTTCGTCAAGGAACGCGTACTGAAGGCGTTACAGGGCGAGGAAATCTGGTGCCAGCTCTTTTCCGAACCGTCGGGCGGGTCGGACCTTGCGGGCCTGCGCACCAAGGCTGAACCCGATGGCAACGGGTGGAAGATCAACGGGCAGAAAGTGTGGACCAGCTGGGCGCATTATAGCGACTATGGGGTCATCGTCGTGCGCACCGATCCCAATGTGCCGAAGCATAAGGGCCTCACCTATTTCTGGGTCGACATGAAGGCGCCGGGCGTCACCGTGCGCCCGATCAAGCTTGCGGGCGGTGACAGTCACGTCAACGAGGTGTTCTTCGACGATGTGAAAATCACCGACGATCACCGCATGTCGCCGGTCGGCGGGGGCTTTGCTGTCGCGATCGCGACGCTGATGATCGAACGCTATGTCGCGACTGACAGCGCGGGCTTCGGTCCGCATCTCGACCTGTTCGTCGAGCTGGCGAAAGAGGTGCAGCTCAATGGTCGTCCAGCGATCGAGGATGGCCGAATCCGGCAACAGATCGCGCGCAACCATGCGATGCGTTCGGGGCTCGATTCGATCAATGTGCGCGCGCGGCTGATGATGCAGGCGGGGATGATACCGGGACCCGAAGGCTCGCTCAATAAGCTGGTCGCGGTGCGCTCGCGCCAGAAATTGTCCGAGCTTGCCATCGACCTGCAGGGCAGCGACGGCTTCCTCTTCGACGAACATGCCTCGCAAAAGGAGGATTGGGCGTCGAGCTGGATCAACGCCCCCACCGGCCGCATCGCGGGGGGATCGGACGAGACGTTGCTCAACACGATTGCGGAGAAGGTCCTTGGCCTGCCGCAGGACCATCGCCCCGACAAGGGCATCCCGTTCAACCAGATCCCAGCCTGAGGAGGCGCGCCCATGAAAATCGATTCCAGTATTGCGGCAGTTGTCACCGGCGGCGCATCGGGTCTTGGCCGTGCGACCGCCGAAGCGCTTGCCGCTTTGGGCGTGAAGGTCACGATCTTCGACATCAACGACGCGCTCGGCGAAGAGGTCGCGGCGTCGATCGGCGGGCTGTTCGTCCATGTCGACATCACCGACGAGCAATCGGTCCTCGATGGCTATGCCAGGGCGCGCGCCGCGCAGGGACAGGAGCGCGTCTGCGTCCATTGCGCGATGACCTCGCGCCGCGGCAAGACGCTCGCCTATGACAAGGAAACGGGCCAATTCCGCCGAACCCCGACCGAAGATTATGCCTATGGCGTCGCGGGCATATTGACCGCGAGCTATCGCATCGGGTCGATCGCCGCCGAAGGCATGGCGACGCTGCCCGAGCTGGAGGATGGAGAACGTGGCGCGATCATCTTCACTGCGTCGGTCGCGGCGCAGGACGCGCAGATCGGGCAGGTCATCTATGGCTCGGCCAAGGCGGGCGTGAACGGGCTCGTGCTGCCGATGGCGCGCGACCTGATGGACCTTGGCATTCGGGTCAATTCGATCATGCCCGGTGTGTTCGGAACCCCGCTGCTCGGCAATATGAATCCGAAGGTGAAGGAGAGCCTCGAAGCCTCGGTCCCCTTCCCCAAGCGCCTCGGCAAGGCTGAGGAATATGCGAGCCTCGCGATGGAAATGGTGCGCAACAATTATTTCAACGGCCAGGCGGTCCGCCTCGACGGCGCGATCCGCATGGCCCCCCGTTAATCTCCCCGACCGAAAGGAATTTCATCATGGCCGAAGCCTATATCATCGACGCCGTTCGCACCCCCCGCGGAGTCGGCAAGCCCGGCAAGGGTGCCTTGTCGCATCTTCACCCCCAGCATCTGGCCGCGACGGTGCTCGCCGCGATCCGCGACCGCAACAATCTCGACACCGCGACGGTTGATGACATCGTCTGGTCGACGTCGTCGCAAAATGGCAAGCAGGGCGGCGACCTCGGCCGCATGGCGGCGCTGTCGGCGGGCTATGACACCAAGGCGAGCGGGACGACGCTCGACCGCTTTTGCGGCGGCGGGATCAGCTCGGTGAACTTCGCCGCCGCCAGCGTGATGAGCGGCATGGAAGATTGCGTGATCGCGGGCGGCACCGAGATGATGAGCTATACCACGGCTTACGCTGCCGAACAGGCGAACGCCGGCCTGCCGCCGCGGTTGATGGGGTCGGGCCACGAAGCGCTCGACGAACTCCACCCGCAATCGCATCAGGGTGTCTGCGGCGATGCGATCGCGACGATCGAGGGTATCAGCCGCGAAGCGCTCGACGCGCTCGCGCTGGTCAGCCAGCAACGCGCCGACCGCGCGATCAAGGAAGGCCGTTTCGCGAAGTCGGTGGTGCCGGTTCTCAATCCCGACGGCAGCGTTGCGCTCGACCATGAGGAGTTCCCGCGTCCTGAAACCACCGCCGAGGGGCTTGCCTCGCTGAAGCCCGCCTTCACGGGCCTTGCCGATTTCGACCTCGGCGGCGGCTTCACCTTCCGCAAGCAGGTCAACCGCCGCTATCCCGATGTCGAAATCCAGCATTTCCACCACGCCGGCAACTCGTCGGGTGTCGTGGACGGCGCCGCGGCGCTGCTCCTGACGTCGAAGGAATATGCCGACAAGCATGGCCTGAAGCCGCGTGCCCGCGTCGTCGCCTATGCCAATATTGGCGATGATCCGACGCTGATGCTCAATGCCCCCGTTCCGGCGGCGAAGAAGGTGCTCGAAAAGGCCGGCCTCAAAAAGGAAGACATCGACGTCTGGGAAATCAACGAAGCCTTCTCGGTCGTTGCTGAGAAGTTCATCCGCGATCTCGACCTCGACCGCGAGAAGGTGAACATCAACGGCGGCGCGATGGCGCTCGGCCATCCGATCGGCGCGACGGGGTCGATCCTGATCGGCACCGCGCTCGACGAACTCGAACGTTCGGGCGGCCGCTATGGCCTCGTCACCATGTGCGCCGCGGGCGGCATGGCACCCGCGATCATCATCGAACGTATCTGAGCGGGAGGCTGACATGACGGGACCGCTCAAAGGCATAAGGATTGTCGAATTTGCCGGGATCGGTCCCGGTCCCTTTTGCGGCATGATGCTCGCCGACCATGGCGCCGAGGTGATCCGTATCGACCGCCCCGGCGGCTTTATGGACCCGCGTGATCCGCTGAGCCGCAACCGCACGTCGATTGCGCTCGATATGAAAAATCCCGCGGCCGTGCAGATCGCGCGCGAGCTGTGCAAAAGCGCCGACGGGATCATCGAGGGCTATCGGCCGGGGGTGATGGAACGGCTCGGGCTCGGGCCGGAAGTCCTGCTCGTCGACAATCCGAAGCTCGTTTACGGCCGGATGACCGGCTGGGGCCAGTTCGGCCCCTATGCGCAGGCGGCGGGACACGACATCAACTATATCTCGCTGTCGGGCGTCCTCCACGGCATCGGGCGCGCGGGTGAAAAGCCCGTCCCGCCGGTCAATTATGTCGGCGATTTTGGCGGCGGCGGGATGATGCTCGCCTTCGGCATGTCGAACGCACTTGTCCACGCCGCCAAGACCGGCGAGGGTCAGGTGATCGATTGCGCGATGACCGACGGCTCGGCGCTGCTCGCGGGCATGACGTGGGGCTTCCACGCCGCAGGCCGGCTCAAGGACGAAGCCGGCGTCAACATGCTCGACGGCGCGGCGCATTTTTACGACAGCTATGCCTGTTCCGATGACAAATATATCTCGATCGGGTCGATCGAGCCGCAATTCTATGCGCTGCTGCGTGAGAAGACCGGGCTGGTCGACGATCCCGATTTCGATGCGCAGCTGGACCCGTCGAAATGGGGTGTGCTGAAGGAAAAGCTGACCGCGCTGTTCAAGACGAAGACGCGCGACGAATGGTGCGCGATCATGGAGATGACCGACGTCTGCTTCGCGCCGATCCTGTCGCTGAGGGAAGCGCCACAGCATCCGCACAATGTCGAGCGCGAGACCTTTCTGACGGTCGGCGGCGCGGTGCAGCCCGCACCTGCCCCGCGCTATTCGGCGACGGTCAACGACACGCCGCGCCCGGCGCCGGCGGTCGGCGCCGATGGTGACGCGGTGTTGGCGAGGCTGGGTTATGATGCCGAAAAGATCATCGCCCTCCGCGAAGGCGGCGCGCTGCGCTAACGCCTAAGCCCCGCGCGCGGTCATCGCTTCCCAGAGACCGTGCCCGCCAAGCGCGGCAACCTGACGGCCCAGCCGCGCCGCCCAAAAGGCATCATTTCCGTGCGCCCCGCGCCAGCGCATCAGCGGGACGGTCACGCGGTGGAGGTGATATTCCTCGGTAAAGCCGATCGCACCGTGCACCTGATGCGCAATCGAGGTCACGACGCCGACGGCGCGATTGGCGCGGAGCTTCGCCGCGGCGATTTCGAAATCGGCGGCGGACGCGTCGAGCCCCACTGCATCGAGCCGCAACGCCAGCGCCGCAGCCGCCGCCTCGACCGCGCGGACTTCGCATGCCATCACGGCCAGCGATTGCTGTACCGCCTGGAACTTGCCGAGCGGCCGGCCGAATTGCTGGCGGGTGTTCACATGGTCGATCGAGAGTGTGAGCGCCTGCCCCATCGCGCCCGCCATCAGACTCACCGTTGCCGCAGGCTGATACGCTTCACCTGCGATCAACTCGGCGACCGGGAGGTCGGGAACGACCACACCGGCGATTTGCAGCACCGCGTTCACGTCGCCCCAGTCGCCGCCGAAACCATTTTCTTCCTCGGGAACCAGCAACAATCCGAAACCCGCCTCCTCGACCGGCGCAATCCCCGCCGTCACGGCTTCAGCGAAGACCGCGCGTGCCGTATCGCAGAGCATGTCGCGTGCCGCGCTCATCGGAGGCCCAACCCGCGTGCGATGATCCCGCGGATCACCTCGCGCGTTCCGCCGCGCAGCGAGAAGCTGGGCGATGCGATGAGGAGGGCGCGGAGCAGTTTCGCGAGATCATTTTCATCGTCCCAGCCGCTTGTCACAATCGCCTGCACCCGGCGCGGCATATCCTGTTCAAAGGCATTGCCGAGTTCCTTGACGACCGACGCTTCGACCATCGGATCCTCGCCGGCGGCAAGCTTCGCCGCGGTCGACATCGAGAGTTGGCGCAGCGTCCACATCTCGGCGGTGAGTTCACCGATCAAAGTCGCGAGCGCCGGGTCAGGATCGGGACCCGTTGCGTCAATCAGCGCGACGAGCAGCGCGTGGCTCGACAGATAGCGTTCGGGACCCGAGCGCTCGAGCCCGAGTTCGGCGGTGACCTGCTTCCATCCCTGCCCCCGTTCGCCGACGAGCGCGCCGTGCGGTACGAGCACATCGTCGAAAAAGACTTCGTTGAAGTCATGGTTGCCCGCCATATCGATGATCGGCCGGATCGTGATGCCGGCGGTATCGAGGTCGATCAGCAACTGGCTGAGCCCGGCGTTGCGCTCGCTGCCTTCCTCGGTCCGCACCAGCGTCAGCATGACGTGCGACAGGTGCGCGCCGGTGGTCCATATCTTCTGGCCATTGACTCGCCAGCCCTCTGCCGTTTCGCGCGCGCTCGTGCGAACAGCGGCGAGATCGGAGCCGGCGCTGGGTTCGGACAGGCCGATGCAGGCGTAAAGCTCGCCCTTCGCGATGCCCGGCAAGTAGCGCTGCCGCTGTTCTTCGCTGCCGTAACGCAGGATCAGCGGGCCGGTCTGGCGATCGGCGATCCAGTGCGCGCCGACCGGGGCGCCAGCCGCGAGCAGTTCCTCGATCACGACATAGCGTTCGAGCGGATGCCGGTCGCGGCCGCCATATCGCGCCGGCAATGTCATGCCGATGTACCCCGCCGCACCCAATGCGCGGCTGAAATCGGGATCGAAACTTGCCCAGCAGTTCGCCCGAGAAACCACGTCGTCCTGCGGCTGGTTCGACGCAAGCCATGCCCGCAAATCGGCGCGCAGTGCGGCAATGTCGCCGGGCGGATCGAAAGGATAGAGCGCAAAGCCTTGCATGTCGCACCAGCCATGCAATAGCTTTGGTTAGTCAGCAAAGGATAATTGAAGATGGGCGAATTTCTGAGTGTCGAGCGGCGGGGCAAGATCGCGATCCTGACGATGATCAAGCCCGAGAGCATGAATGCGATCGGCACTCACGAAGATTGTCAGGACATCATCGATACGCTCCGTACCCTCGGCGACGACCGCAGCGTTAGCGCGATCATCCTGACCGGCAGCGGCAAGGCGTTCAGCGCGGGCGGTAACCTCAAGGGTATGCAGGATCGCCAAGGCATCGGCGTGCTCGACCAACCCGATTCCACCCGCGCCAATTATCGCAAGGGCGTGCAGGCGGTGATCCGCGCGCTGATGGACTGCGAAGTGCCGATGATCGCCGCGGTCAACGGCCATGCGATCGGGCTTGGCTGCGACCTTGCCTGCACGTGCGATATCCGCATTGCCGCCGAGAGCGCGAAATTCGCGTGCAGCTTTATTAAGGTCGGCATCGTCCCGGGCGACGGCGGGGCGTGGCTGCTCCAGAAGGTGCTCGGCTATCCGCGTGCCGCCGAACTGTTCCTGACCGGGGACCGCTTTGACGCGGTGCAGGCAAAGGAATATGGTCTGGTCACGGACGTCGTGCCCGATGCGGAACTGCTCGACCGTGCAATCGCCATTGCCGAGCGGATCGTCTGCAACCCGCCGCGCGCGCTGCGTCTGACGAAGCGTTTGCTGCGCGAGGCGCAGCACAGCCGGATGAGCGATATTTTGGAACTTAGTGCAGCCTATCAGGCGATCGTCCATGAAACCGCGGACAACCGCGAGGCGATCAACGCGTTCGTCGAAAAGCGTCCGCCGGTGTTTACAGGAGAATGATGATGATTGCCGAGCGTGTCCTGCCACTGGCCGGCGTCCACAATTTCCGGGACTATGGCGGTTACGCGGTCGAGGGTGGCGGGCGGCTGCGCGACGGGACGCTCTGGCGCTCGGCGCACCATGAGGCGGCGACCGACGATGATCTGGACGCACTCGATACGCTGGGGCTCGAGACGGTGATCGACCTGCGCGGTGACGACGAGCGCGAGCTGCATCCGTGCCGGCGCTCGGACAATTTTTCGGCGCGCGTGCTGTTTGCGGGGGGCATTACCGCCGGGCTCGCGCCGCATTTGCAGGCGGCGGGCGGGACGATCGACGTCGAGACGGCGCGCGAGCGGATGATCGATACCTATGCCGGCATGCCCTATCGCCCCGCGCTCGTCGCGACGCTGCGGCTCTATCTGTCGGCGCTCTCCGAATATGATGCGCCCAGCCTGGTCCACTGTGTGGCGGGCAAGGACCGCACCGGGTTCGCGGTCGCGATCGTCCACCGGTTGCTCGGGGTGCATGAGGACGACCTGATGCAGGACTATCTCCTCACCAACACTGCGGGCAAGATCGAGGAACGCATCGCTCAGGGCGCGGCGCATATCCGCTCGCGTTACGGCGCCGAAATCCACGACGATGCGATCCGCGCGCTGATGTCGGTCAACCCCGCCTATCTCGACGCCGCGCTCGCCACCGTGCGGCGCGATCACGGCGATATCCCGACCTATGCCGAGGCGGTGCTGAACTTCACGCCCGAAATGCGCGAAGCATTGGTCGACCGGCTGGTGCTGTAGGGGCTATTTGCCCCTGACGAGCACCCCGCCCTTCACCACTGCGTCGACGCTTTCGAGCTGGCGCACGTCGGTCAGCGGATTGCCGTCGACCGCAACGATGTCGGCGTAGCGCCCGACCGCGATCGCGCCGACGTCCTTCTCACGGCCGAGCGCCTCGGCGGCGTTTTTCGTCGCGGCCTGGATCGCCTGCAGCGGGGTCATCCCATATTCGACCATGACGCGGAACTGGCCGCCGACCTGCCCGTGCGGCATCACGCCCGCGTCGGAGCCGAACACCATGCGCACCCCGGCCTTCACCGCTTTGCGGAAATTGTCGCGCTGGATCTGGGCGACTTCGCGGTCCTTGCGCAGATTATCCTCGAGCACGCCATTCTTCGCGCCTTCGGCCTGCGTATATTCGGTGTTGTAGATATCCATCGAGAACCACACCGGCTGCTTGCGTGCGAGCGCCATGCGGATGCCCTCGTCGTCGACCAGGCTGACATGCTCGATCGTGTCGATGCCCGCGGCAATCGCGGCGCGGATCCCCGATGCGCCATGCGCGTGCGCGGCGACGCGAAGGCCCCATTGATGCGCCTCGTCGGCGATGGCGGCGAGTTCCTTTTCGGACACCTGCAACTGGCCGGGTTCGGTGTTGCGCGAGAAGACACCGCCCGTCGCGCAGACCTTGATCACCTCGGCGCCATATTTGCGTTGGCGGCGGACCTGGAAGCGCAGTTCTTCGGGCGTGTCGCCGATCCCCTCTTCCTTGCCGTCCTTCTTTTCGAGGCTGGGCGGCAGGAAGGTGCTGTCGCAATGCCCCCCGGTCGCGCCGAGCGCATAGCCAGCGGGGACGATGCGCGGGCCGGTCGCATAGCCGGCGTCGATCGCCTGCTTGAGCCCGATATCGTTGCGGTTGTCCGACCCGACATTGCGAACCGTGGTGAAGCCCGCGCCGAGCATGTCGTTCGCATTTTTGACCGCGGTCATGCCCCAGAAACTGTCGGTGAACTCGAGGCCGCGATAGCCGCCGATGTCGGCGGGGCCGTCGAGATGGACGTGCATGTCGATCAGGCCCGGGACGAGCGTCTTGTCGCCGAGGTCGACATGTTTGACATTCGATCCCCAGCGCACGGTGCGCGCATCGGCGATGTTCGTGATGCGGCCGTCGGCGCCGACGAAGATTGCAGGAAACTCAACCGTCTTGCCGGTCAGAACGTCGATATAGCGCGCGGCGGTGATGACGGTCTGGCCGGCATCTTCCTGCGCCTTTGCGGGGGCGATCGAGGCGGCGAAAAGCGCCGTCGAGCCCAAAGCGATTCCCCGCAGAAAACTGCCGAACTTCATTCGCGATTGCATGTTTTACCCGCCTGTTGTTGGTGCCCGGATATCGTGATGGCAAAGCGGTGCGAAATAGGACAGCGGAAAATGCGTCAGGCGGTCGCCCGGTGCCTTGCGACCCACCAGACGCCGAGCAGCGCGAAGGCGGCGCCGAGCATCGTGCCGCCAGCGATGTCGCTCGCCCAATGGACGCCGAGCATGATGCGCGAGAAGCCGTTGAGGATGATCATCGCCGCCGCGAGCGTCCAGGCGTATGGCCGCCAGCGTGGCGGGGCGAGCCAGGCGAGCAATAGGTAGACGGCAGCGGCGCTCGTCGCGTGACCGCTGGGGTAGGAATAGCTCGTCTGATGATCGAGGTGGTCGATCAGGTCGGGACGGGCACGGCCGAAGCCGAGTTTCAGCAGGCTGGAGGCGAGGTTGGAGAGCAGCGACGCGCCGCCGAGCGCGACGGCGCAGCGCGGGCCGCACCAGTGCCAGACGAGGCCGCACAGCAGGATCACGATGATCCAGCGCGGCGTGCCGCCGCCGATCCAGCTCGCGCCTTGCATGAAGGCGATGAAAGCGGGATCGCGTTCATCGACGCGGATCGCGAGCGTGTGCGAGATTTGCCAGTCGGCAGTCTCGGTCCAACCCGCTCCGACCGCGAAGCCGAGCAGGGCGACAGCGAGGAGGAGCGCTGCCGCGATGGCAGGAAAGCGATTGAATTTGGCTGTCACATGGCCCCCTTCGTCATTCCCGCGAAAGCGGGAACCCAGTTGCAAACGTCAGCTCGCTGGGTTCCCGCTTTCGCGGGAATGACGAGGTTGGTGAAGATCAAATATGCAGCGGCCGTCCGAACGCCGCGAGCACGCCTTCGTGCATCGTTTCGCTGAGCGTCGGATGCGGGAAGACGGTGCCGATGAAATCATCCTCGACCAGTTCGGCGGTCTTGCCGATCGTATAGCCCTGAATGAGCTCGGTGACTTCGGCGCCGATCATGTGCGCGCCCAGCAATTCGCCGGTCTTCGCGTCGAACACGGTCTTGGTGAAGCCCTCGGATTCGCCCAGCGCAATCGCCTTGCCATTGCCGATGAAGGGGAAGGTGCCGGCTTTGACCTCGTAACCCAGCTCCTTCGCCTTCGCTTCGGTAAGACCGACGCTGGCGATCTGCGGGCGGCAATAGGTGCAGCCCGGGATATTGCGCGGGTCCATCGCGTGCGGGTGATTGCCCGCGATCGCCTCGACCGCGATCACCGATTCGTGCATCGCCTTGTGCGCGAGCCACGGCGGCGCGGTGACGTCTCCGATCGCCCAGATGCCGGGGACGTTGGTGCGGCACATCGCGTCGGTGTCGATATGGCCCTTGGTCGTCTTCACGCCGAGCGCTTCGAGCCCGATATTCTCGGTGTTCGGGACGATGCCGATCGCGACGATCGCGTGGCTGAATTCGGCGCTTTCGGTCTTGCCGTCCTTGGTCTTGATCTTGGCGGTCACGCCGGTCGCGGTCGCCTTCAGTTCTTCGACGCCGGCGCCGGTGTAGATCGTCATGCCCTGCTTCTTGAGCGCCTTCTCAAGGAAGGCCGACACGTCGGCATCCTCGACGGGGACGAGACGGTCGAGCATTTCGACGACGGTAACGTCGACGCCCATGTCGCTATAGAAGCTCGCGAACTCGATCCCGATCGCGCCCGATCCGATGACGAGCAGCTTCTTCGGCATTTCGGGCGGGACGAGCGCGTGGCGATAGGTCCAGATGCGCTTGCCGTCGGCGGGCGCGAACGGCAGGTCGCGGGCGCGGGCGCCCGTTGCGACGATGATATTCTTGGCGGAAAGGGTTTCGGTGCCCTTCTCGCCCTTGACCTCCAGCTTGCCCGGCGCGGTCAGCTTGCCCTCGCCCATATGGACGGTGATCTTGTGCTTCTTCATCAGGAAGGCGACGCCCTGGCTGAGCTGCTTCGCAACGCCGCGGCTACGTTTCACCACAGCGTCGATGTCGGCGCTGATCTGCGCCGCGACGAGGCCATAGTCGCCCGCATGCTGCATATAATGATAGATTTCGGCCGAGCGCAGCAGCGCCTTCGTCGGGATACAGCCCCAGTTGAGGCAGATGCCCCCGAGATTCTCGCGCTCGACGATCGCGGTTTTCAGACCCAGCTGCGCCGCGCGGATCGCCGCGACATAGCCGCCGGGTCCCGAGCCGAGGACGATGAGGTCGTATTCAAGAGTCATGTTCTGGTTCCAACCCAAAATGAAGTTTCGCTCGTTGATCTACATCTTCGGCAATGCGTTCAATATAAGAACCCACGTCGGCAGGGTGTGCAAACGCAATTTCATCACCTATTCGATCAACTTTCGCGCCAACTCGTTTAACAAAGTTGCTGCTTTTTAATCCTCTATTGTGAACTATCGCGTTCCTTATTTCGACAAGTCTCTTAATCCTAAGCTTTGTTATTTTTCTCTCAAAAAGAGGAAATCCAAAACGAGATCTCAGTTCATCATCCAAGTCAGCGATATTCATATATGAGAATTTTGTGGCCATCTGTTCAACAGCTAGTTTTCGCAACTCTCCAAGATCATCATACTGAAAAAGTATTTCGGCCTTCAATGTATAGGCGCCGAGCATCTTGGGGTTTTTCTGCATACAGGCGGAAATAATTTCCGTCACAAATGTTTGAAAATTATCCAAAATTCTCGTAAAAAGAAGGCGATTATTATACTCCAACGCCTCGTAGTTGCTATCAAATGCGCTTCCCCGAGTGTTTATGCTTTTAGAATCCACAAGAGACCGGCTAACGAAATGCCCGAACTGGGTCACCTTATGCTGGTGCTCCCAAAAGCGGTTAAAATGCTCGGTAGGAAGCAGAGAAACGTAATAGTCGTCTTCGAAATCGCTGTCGCCGCCTGCACTCACGCCACCAGCCCCAGCGGGTTCTCCACCAGTTCCTTGAACGTCTTCATCAAGAGCGCGCCATCTGCGCCGTCGATCGCGCGGTGGTCGAAGCTGCCCGTTGCCGACATGACGGTCGCGATCGCGAGCGCGTCGTCGACAATATAAGGCCGCTTCTCGCCCGCGCCGATCGCCATGATCATGCCCTGCGGCGGGTTGATCACCGCGGTGAACTGCTTGATCCCCATCATGCCCATGTTCGAGATCGAGGCGGTGCCGCCCTGATATTCGTTGGGCTGGAGCTTGCCTTCCTTCGCCTTCGCCGCAAGCTCGGACATTTCGGTCGAGATTTTCGACATCGACTTGCCGCCGGCGTCGACGATGATCGGGGTGATCAAGCCGCCCGGGATGCTGACCGCGACCGAGATGTCGGCACGCTTGTACTGGCGCATCACATCGCCGCCGAAGCTGACGTTGCACGCGGGCACGCGTTCGAGCGCGACCGCGAGCGCCTTGATCAGCATGTCGTTCACGCTGAGCTTGACGCCGCGGCTTTCGAGGCTGGCGTTGAGCTCGCCGCGCAGCTTGAGCAGCGCGTCGAGGCGGATGTCGACGGTGAGGTAGATGTGCGGCGATTGCTGCATCGATTCCGTCAGGCGGCGCGCGATCGTCTTGCGCATGCCCGACAGCTTTGTGTCCTCGTGCGGGATGCCGAAATCGGGGATGGCGCCGGCGGTGGCCGGTGCGGGGACTGCTGCCGGAGCGGCGGCGGCGGGAGCCGGCGCGGCGGTTGCGGCAGGCGCCGCGGCACCAGCGGGCGCGCCTTCAAGGTCGGCCTTTACGATGCGGCCACCCGGGCCGGTGCCGGTCAGGCTCTTGAGGTCGATGCCCTGTTCGGCGGCGAGGCGCTTGGCGAGCGGGCTGGCCTTGATGCGGTCGCCCGACGCGGCGGGGGCGGCTGCCGGAGCCGGTGCGGGCGTCGGCGCAGGCGCAGCGGCGGGCGCGGGCGCTTCGGCCTTCGGTTCAGCAGCGGGAGCCGCAGCGGGGGCGGGTGCTGGAGCAGCTTTCGCGCTCCCGGCATCTTCGCCCTCACCCGCGATTACCGCGATCACGGTGCCGACCTTCACATTGTCGGTGCCTTCGGCGACGAGAATCTGGCTGACGACGCCTTCGTCGATCGCTTCGAACTCCATCGTCGCCTTGTCGGTCTCGATCTCGGCGAGCAGGTCGCCCGATTTGACCGTGTCGCCTTCCTTGACCAGCCATTTGGCAAGCGTGCCCTCCTCCATCGTCGGCGAGAGAGCGGGCATTTTGAGTTCGATTGGCATATTCAGGCTTGTCCCTGTCAGTCTTGCAGGCGTGGGCCTGCCGCTACGGATTCTTCCTCGCCATAAGCCCTGCGTCGGTCAAGGTCTAGCGGGCCAACTTGCGTTTCATACGAATGTGACGCACTCTTCGCCCCAAGCAAAAACACGAGGGGTCGGGGTGATGCGGACATATCTGGTGGTGATCGACAACAGCCCGGAAGCGACGCTGGCGCTGCGCTTTGCCGCGCGTCGCGCGGCGCGGACGGGCGGCGGCGTGATGGTGCTGGCGATTATCCCGCCGCAGGATTTCGTCGCATTCGGCGGCGTCCAGGCGACGATCGAGGCCGAGGCGCGCGAACATGCTGAGGAACTGGTGGCGGCGGCCGCCGATGCGGTGGTGCAGGAAGCGGGCGTCACGCCGCAGATCATGGTGAAGTCGGGCAAGCCCGCCGAGGTGGTGCGCGAAGTGATCGGTGCGAGCGACGAGATTGCGGCGCTGGTGCTCGCGACGGCAGCGAGCGGCGCGCCGGGGCCGCTGGTCGCGCATTTCACCGGACAGGATGCGGGGACGCTTTCCTGTCCGGTGATGCTGGTGCCGGGCGGGATCGATATCGCCCGGCTCGATGCGCTGAGTTAGACGACAAGGCTACGCGGCGCGCCCGCGTCTTTCCATTCGAGGATGGCGAAGCCGAGCACGCCGAAGGCTTGTGCGACGATAACCGCGATGCCAAGGCCGGTCATCTGCGCGGCAAAGGTCGCGACCACGGCGAAGCTCGCCGCGACCCAGCCGAGATTGCCGAGCGCGATGAGCTTGACCAGCGCTGGATTCGGCACTGCCTGCCGCGCGGCGACGATCATTAGGAGCGCGGCGGCGAGGCAGATCCAGCCGCCGATCGCCACGACATTTTCGGGCAGCCCGAGCAGCGCGCCGACGGGCGCGGCGGCGAAGAGGCCGATGGCAAAAACGCCTCCGCAGGTGATGGCGTCGGCGACGAGGATGTTCTTCAGGTTGAGGATCGACATTTGGGTTCTCCTTTCGACCCCCTCAAACTGGACTCGAAAAGGAATGGCGTCGATTACGCCGGAGGTAATGGAAAAGAGGAAGGCGGAGGTATAGCTCTCCGGACGAAGGAGACGATCATGCAAGTCGCGACGCTGGGCGAGCAATTGCGCGAATGGCGCACGCGCCGCCGGATGAGCCAGATGGACCTCGCGCTCGATACCGAGATTTCGACGCGCCACCTGAGCTTTATCGAGACGGGGCGGTCGAAGCCGAGCGCACAGATGTTGCAGCGAATCGCCGACTGCCTCGACGTCCCGCACCGCGCGCGCAATGCCATGCTGCTCGCGGCGGGCTATGCCCCCGACTATCAGGAGCGGCCGCTCGACAGCGCCGAAATGGCGGGGATGCGCGCGATCGTCGAGCATGTGCTGAAGGGGCATGAGCCCTATCCCGCGCTCGCGGTCGACCGGCACTGGAATATGGTGGCGGCGAACAGCGCCGTCAAAATGCTGGCAGGGCTAGCCGCGCCGCATCTGTTCGAACCGCCCGTCAACGTGCTTCGCATTGCGTTGCACCCCGAGGGGCTGGCGCCGCATATCGTCAATCGGGACGAATGGCGCGCGCATATTCTCGAACGGCTCGATCACCAGATCGATGCGAGCGCCGACGCCGGGCTGATCGCGCTGCGCGAGGAGCTTGCGGGCTATGCCGTCGAGGCGGAGGAGCATCATCGAAGCGCGGCGAATGGAATTGCGGTGCCGCTGATCCTCGATACGCCGATGGGTCAAATTCGCTTTGTGTCGACGGTGACGATCTTCGGGACGCCGGTGGATATCACGCTGTCCGAGCTGGCGATCGAGGCGTTTTTCCCGGCGGATGCGGAGAGCGCGGCCTTGTTGCAGACGCTGGCCGCACGATAACCTGTTTTCGTCATTCCCGCGAAAGCGGGAACCCAGTTCGACGTTGCTGCTGGGTTCCCGCTTTCGCGGGAATGACGAAGGGGTGGAGTTAGCGCCGCTTGCCCTTGTGCTTGATATTCGCGGGGCGTCCACGTTTGCCAACCATATGCTTGCCGGCCTTATCCTTCCCGGTCCCCTTCACCCCGTCGCGTCGCGGCGCCCGATTGCGGAAACCGCCTTCGGGGGCATCGGGAAGTTCGAAACGCAAGGCGCCGCTGATCGGGTTGGCGTCCATCAGCCTCAGGTCGAGTCGCTGGCCGGTCGTGAAGCTCACCCGGCCATGCTCGCTGTCGAGGCTGCGCGCGGCTTCGTCGTAGAAGAAACGCTCGCTACCAAGGGTCGAGACCGGCACCAGCCCGTCGCCGCCGAGCCCGTCGACGGTCGCAAAGAAGCCGAAGGGCTGCACCCCCGTGATGCGTGCCGCGACGATCTCGCCCTTCTTGGTCGATAGATAGGCGGCGACATAGCGGTCGACGGTTTCGCGCTCGGCCTCCATCGCGCGGCGTTCGAGCGCGCTGATCGTCTCACCGATACGCGACAGGCCCTTGGCGTCGGCCTCGCCGAGCCCAGTGCGCGCGGGCAAGTCCTTGGGCTTGCCCGGCACTTCGAGCTTGTAGCTGTCAACCAGCGCACGGTGGACGACCAGATCGGCGTAGCGGCGGATCGGCGAAGTGAAATGCGCGTAGCTGCCGAGCGCGAGGCCGAAATGGCCCGCGTTGGCGGGGCCGTAATAGGCCTGCGTCTGGCTGCGCAGGATCGCCTGCATGATCTCGGGCAACCGGTCGTCTTCGGAAAAGCCGTCGATCAGGCGGTTGAAGACCGCGGGCGTGATCACCTGTCCGAGCGCGAAGCTCCGTTCGAAGGTTTCGAGATAATCCTTCAGACTGACGAGCTTTTCGCGGCTCGGCGGCTCGTGGATGCGGTACATCACGGGCGACTTTTTCGCCTCGAGCGCCTTCGCCGCCGCGACGTTCGCCGCGATCATATAATCCTCGATCAGCCGCATCGAATCGAGCCGGTCGCGGACGCGGATTTCGGCGATGCCGCCCTGCTCGTCGAGAATGACCTGGCGTTCGGGCAGGTCGAGATCGAGCGGTGCGCGGGCGGCGCGGGCCTTTGCGAGCAGCGCCCAGCAGGCCCACAGATTCTTGAGCGTGGGGAGGACGTCGGCGTCCCATTCGTCGCGCGGCGTATCGGCGTCATAGGCGGCCTGCGCATGCTCATAGGCGATGTTGGCGCGGAGCCGGACAAGGGCGCGCGTGAAGCGCCATGACGTCACCTTGCCATGCTTGTCGATGACGAGATGGCACGCCATCGCGGCGCGATCCTGCCCCGCTTTCAGCGAGCAGACGCCGGCGGACAATGTCTCGGGCAGCATCGGCACGACCTGATCGGGGAAATAGACGCTGTTGCCGCGCCGCCGCGCTTCGCGGTCGAGATCGCCGTCGGGGCGGACATAATAGCTCACGTCGGCGATCGCGACGATCGCGCGGAAACCGCCCTTGTTGGAGGTGTCATCGTCGAGGATCGCCCAGACGGCGTCGTCATGGTCGCGCGCGTCGATCGGGTCGATCGCGACGATCGGCAGGTCGCGCAGATCCTCGCGGCCTTCGGGGGTGAGCGGTAGCTTCGCCGCCTTCTCGGCCTCGGCGATCGTTTCGCCGTCGAAGACATGCGGGATTTCGTGGCGCGCGATCGCGATCATGCTGAGGGCGCGCGGTGCGAACGGATCGCCGAGGCGCTCGACGACCTTCGCCTTGATCGCCGCACCGCGTCCCGTCAGTTCGGCGCGCACGAGGTCGCCGATATCGGCATCGCCCTTGTCCGCGACCGCAAAATCATAGCGCGCGCGCTTGTCGGCGGGGCGCAGCCAGACCATCGGCTTGCCGCCGGGGCCGACATCTTCGACCAGCACGCCGATCACCATCTCGGCGCTCGCCGCCAGGCGTTTCATCGGATGCGCGACATGGCCGCTGCCGCGTTCCTCGGTGCGCGCGAGGATGCGGTCGCCGACGCCGAGCGCGCCCTTGCGACCCTGTTCGATCACGCGGATGCGCGGAGCCGGCGTGGCGGCTTCCCAGCGCTCGGGCACCGCCCAGACATTGCTGCCCTCGATCGCCGCGACGCGCAGCACGGTCACGCGCGGGAGTCCGCCATGCTTGTGGAACGCACGTCCGGGCGCCAGATCGACGAGCCCTTCGTCGGTCATGTCCTTGAGCAGCGCCTTCAGCGCGATCTTGTCGTTGCCGTGGAGCGCGAAATGTTTCGCAATCTCGCGCTTGCCGACCGCGTCCTTGCTCTCTTCGATGAAGCGAAGGATTTGCTCAGGACTAGGCAGTCCGTGATGTTGTTTGCGGGCCATTGTCTGCGGATAGGGGGTAACGGGCGGCCCGTCACCCCCCCTCACCCCCTAGGCGCGGATCAATAAGGCGAAATGTCGATCACCTGACCCGAAGGGCTTGCTTTGCAGGTCGAGCGATAATGGCCGGTCGCCATTGTGAACTCATAGTTGCCGCCGCCCGTGGTGCGCTGGCTGACCGCGACGCTGCTGCCCCAGGGAGCGTTCTGATACTGATCGGCGCGGCGTTCGCACGCGGTCCGTGCCGCATCGGGCCCGCCGCGCGCATAGGAGCGGTTGGCATGACGGCGATTGGCGGCCTCGGCCTCGCCCGCCATGAAGCCGTCGTGATAAGCTTCGCTGTCGTCGCGGTCATATTGACCGCCATAGAGGCCGTCATTGTAGCCGCGGCCATAATCGCCATCATGGTCGCCATCACCATGATCGCCATGCTTTTTCTTGTGGCTGGCGAGCGCTGCGATCAGGCCGACCGCGGCAATCGCGCCGACGGCCGCCGCGGCATTGCCGCCGCCTCCGCCATGGCCACAGTTGCTGGAATCGGTCTTGTCGACGTTCGCGTAGCGTCCGTTGGACACGACGACGCTGACGCAGGTCTTTGTCCCGCTGTTCCACCAATATTGCGCGCCGCCGCTGGTCTTCGTCATTTCATAGCCGCGCGATTCCATCGCGGTTTCGGCGCCGGCGGCGCGCGAACCGGGCAGGTCGGATATGTCCGAGGGCGGCTTGGCCGCGGCGGGCACGATGCTGCCAAACAGCATCGCTGCGATGATCGTCGATCCGGCAATCTGTCTTTTCATGACCTTTTCCCCTGTCAAAAGCCTAATAGGATGCGCCCGCCGCAGGCCGGGTTCATCGCCCGATCCTTGCCGCCGCATCCTACCAGATTTATGACAGGCACCGAACCGTTTTCGCGGCCGTGCCGGGCGATCGCTCAGTAGGTCCGCTCTTTGTCAGCCATAGGCGATCCAGCGGCCCGACGCGCCCGCCGCGAGCCACAGGAGCAGCGACACCCCCGCCATCACCCGGGCTGCGCGAGGCGCTCCATTGATCCAGCGCGTCATATGCATGTTCCAGACCCATCGAAAGGCGGCCGCATTCGCCAGCGCCGCGGTGATGATGATCAATTTCCGTTCAAAAATAGCCGACCGTGCCAGCGCGGCGCCGTCGGCGGCGAACAGGATCACGCCGCTGGCCGCCATCAGGATCAGCCCGGCGGCGGCAACCGGCGTCAGGGCGCGCGACAGTTCCGCCACCGGCAGCCTCTGCCATAAACCCACGATCCGCAGGTCGACGACGCCGATCCCGCCGACCAGCATAACGAGGCCCAGAAGATGCAGCGTATTGGCAACGGGATAGACCAGCGCCGATCCGCGCGACCACGGACCGATGCCGGCCATCTCGAGCCACGCCGCGGCGGCGGTCAGGATGGGCTCCACGCGGCCTTGCTCAGCGCAGCTCGACTGTCTTCTTGCCGACCATCACGCGCTCGACCCGCATTTCGGCGGTGCCGTCGCGCCGAAGATAGGCGGTCAGGCGAAAGCGTTTGCCGGGCGCGATCTCCGCGCGCGTCAGCCCGCGCGCTTCCATGCGGCCGACGGGCGCCAATATGACGTCCCAGACCTTGCCCTGCCAGCGCATTTTCGCGCTGCCATGCGGGTTTCCCCACGACAACTCGGTGAAAGACGCGGTCAGGGTGACCGGTTTGGTCTCGTCATAGGACGACCAGCCATGGTGGGCCGCGGCGGGAGGCGCGGCGAAGGCCAGCGTCGCCGCCGCGATCAACAGGGAAAAGCGCATCGACAGTCTCCTTCGAGCCCCTCGGCGCGAAGGCTAAAGGCGCGGCGCCCTTGGTGCAAGGGCGACCGGGCCTAGTAGGTCCGCCCGATCAGCACACGTTCGACCGCGGGCTCGCCCGTGAAAAAGCAGGCGCCGTCCGCCGGTGCGGCATCGAGCGGGGTGTTGCGCATCGTCAGCTTGAGCGCCTTGAGCTGGGCAACGATGTCGTCGAGCGCCGCGCCGCTCGGCCGCGACCATTGGACCTCGGCCCAACCGACAAATTTGTCGTCGCCGGCGAAATGTGCCTTGAGGTCGGTGACGTCGCGGCGAATGTTCGCATGCAGGCGGTCCTTTGCCTCGGCATGGAGGCTCGACTGGATATCTTCCAGCGTCGCCACCGCCTCGGCCACGAAGTCGCCCTTGGCGACGAATGCCGAATTGAGCTTGCCGTCGTCCTTGTACAGCCGGTCGCGGCGGATCACCGCGACATTGCCGCCGGCGACGTCGCGCGGACCGATTTCGACGACGATCGGTGCGCCCTTCTTGACCCAGCCCCAGCGCTTGGTCTGCGCCTTGTTCGCACTCGCGTCGAGCAGCACGCGCACGGGTTCGCGGAAGGCGTCGAGGGCCTTCAGCTGGCTTTCGAGGTGGCGGCAATAGTCGAGGATCGCCTGATCCTCCTCATTGTCGCGGAGCATCGGTACGATCACGATCTGGTGCGGCGCGATACGCGGCGGACAGCGGAGGCCGTCGTCGTCGCCATGCGTCATAATGACCCCGCCGATCATGCGCGTCGACGTGCCCCAGCTTGTCGTGTGGCAGAGGCTGTGGCCGCCGTCCTTGTCCTGGTAACGAATGTTCGCGGCTTCGGCGAAGCCGGTGCCGAGATAATGCGAGGTGCCGGCCTGCAGGGCCTTGCCGTCCTGCATCATCGCCTCGATCGAATAGGTCGCGACGGCGCCCGGGAAGCGCTCATTCTCGGGCTTTTCGCCCGCGATCACCGGCATCGCGAGCACATCTTCGGCAAAGCTGCGGTACATTTCGAGCGCGCGCAGCGTCTCGGCCATCGCATCGGCCTTGTCGGCGTGCGCGGTATGGCCTTCCTGCCACAGGAATTCGCTGGTGCGCAGGAACATGCGCGTGCGCATTTCCCAGCGCACGACGTTCGCCCACTGGTTGACCTTCAGCGGCAGGTCGCGCCAGCTCTGCACCCAGCGGCTCATCGCATTGCCGATCACGGTTTCCGAGGTCGGGCGGACGATCAGCGGCTCCTCGAGCTTCGCCTCGGGATCGGGGATCAGCTTTCCTTTGCCGTCCTGGATCAGGCGGTGATGCGTGACGACCGCCATTTCTTTTGCAAAACCATCGACATGGTCGGCTTCCTTCTCAAAGAAGCTCAACGGGATGAACAGCGGGAAATAGCAGTTCTGGACCCCGGCATCCTTGATCGCGGCGTCCATCACCGTCTGGATGCGTTCCCAGATGCCATAGCCCCACGGCTTGATCACCATGCAGCCGCGCACGCCCGATTCCTCGGCGAGGTCGGCTTCGGCAATGACATCCTGATACCAGGCCGCGAAGTCGGCCTGCCGGGTTACGCTGAGCGCATGTTTGACCATGATATTCCGTATTTTCCGTAGCTGGGGCGCCGTGGCGGCCCGATTAATTCTTTTTGGCGAGTGCCGCCTTGAGTTCGGCGACTTCGGCCTTGAGCGCAGCAATCTCGGCATCCTTAGTCTTGCTGCTGCCGGCGCCTGGGATGAACGCCCCCGCGGCCTGCTGGAACATCTCCATATTGCGGCGCGTCAGTTCGGCGAGCGGGTTCGATCCCAAGGCGCCCTCGAGCGCCGAGCGGACGTCCTGCTGGTTCTTGCGGAACGCGGTCATCGAGGCTTCGAGATATTGCGGCACCATCGACTGCATCTTGTCGCCGTACATGCCGATCAGGTGGCGCAGGAAGTTGACCGGCAGCAGCGTTTCGCCGCGCGTTTCCTCGTCCATGATGATTTGCGTCAGGACATTGTGCGTGATGTCGTCGCCGCTCTTGGCATCGACGACGCGGAAATCGCGGCCGTCGCGGACCATCGTGCCCAGATCCTCTAGCGTGATGTAGCAGCTGCGCTCGGTGTCATAGAGCCGCCGGTTGGCGTATTTCTTGATCGTGACGACGTCATCTTCCGTCGCCCCCGCCTTGGACTTCGCCATCTTGACCTGCGCTCCTGCATTCCGGCGTCGACGTTTCGTCGCGCCGGTTTTTGACGGTCATCGCATTAGCATCAATTTATGATGCGTCGCAACATGCGGGGACGCGCATCGAAGGGAGGCAAATGATTCGCCGCCTCCTCGATGCACAAATGCCGGTAGCCGCACCCGCGGCGAACGGGGAGGCATGCGGGCCGGATCTGTCGAAACCGGGAAAGCTGCATATGTAATTTAGTTTCAACGGATATCAAATTTCTGGCATTTATTTCGCTTATGAGCGCTGAGTGGGGCCATTCCTTTCGTGCTCCAGAATTATGATTACAAGCGGTTCCGACGCATCACCTCCCCCGACTTGTTGCAAAAATGCAACAGCGCCGCATCAGAGTCTCCCGCCTGTCAGAAAAATTTCATCAAGGGGTTGTGCCGTCGAAATTTTCTGTTTTTCTGGCAGGTAATCCGTTCATCCCACTCCTTGAACGGCTAACCGGGGAATACACCATGAAGAAAACCAGCCTGCTAGTGCGGGGCTCTGCCCTGTCGCTTGCTTTGTTCAGTGTCACGCCGTCGATGGCTCAGGAGGCCAGCGCCCCGGCCGATGACACGGCGGAAGCATCCGAAGGCACGATCGTCGTTACCGGTTCGCGCATTCGCCGCCCGAACCTCGAATCGACCGTGCCGATCACGTCGATCACCGGCGAAACCTTCTTTCAGCAGGGTCAGACGAATATCGGCGACACGCTGAACGACCTGCCGCAGCTGCGCAGCACCTTCGCGCAGCAGAACCCGGGCCTCGGCATCGGTATCGCCGGCCTCAACCTGCTCGATCTTCGCGGCCTCGGCACGCAGCGCACGCTGGTTCTCGTCAACGGCCGCCGTCACGTTCCGGCCGATATCCTGAACAACGCGGTTTCGCCTGACGTCAACACGATCCCGAACGATCTGATCGAACGTGTCGACATCGTCACCGGCGGCAATTCGGCGATTTACGGTTCGGACGCCATCGCGGGCGTCGTCAACTTTGTCCTGCGTCGCGACTATGACGGCCTTCAGCTCCGCGCCCAGGGCGGCGTGACCGGTGAAGGCTTCGGTGCCAACCAGTATTTTTCGGCGATGTACGGCAAGAATTTCGCAGAAGGTCGCGGCAACGTGACGCTGCACGGCGAATATTCGCGTCAGGAACGCGTCTTTGCTTCGGACGTTCCGGCGTTCCGGCGCCAGGATGCTTTCGGCGTGATCGACAGCGATGCCGGCTTGCCCGCGAGTGCCGGTGGCGGCGACGGCTTCCCGGATCGCGTTTTCATCCGCGACATCCGCAGCACGACGATCCACTTCAACGGCCTTGTTCCGATCAACCAGCGCAACGCGCCCGGCGCGGCGTGCGGTAACGGCACGCTCGCCAACAACGGCGGTCCGAACAGCCTCGGCACGCCGTACAACTGCACCTATGTCTTTACCAACGAAGGCCGTCTCGTCCCGCAGACGGGGTCGCGCTACGGTGCAGGCATTCTCGGCGGCATCGCCGGCGGCAACGGCCAGACGGGCCGCGAAGGCAAGCTGCTTTCGGTGCTGCCGTTCACCGAACGCTACAACTTCAACATGCTGGCGCGTTTCGAGGTCAATGAGCAGTCGGAACTGTTCCTCGAAGCCAAGTGGAACCGCGTCAACGCACTCGGCAACAACGCTGGTCCCGCAGGCATCCAGGGCACGCTGCAGCAGTTCGATTATCGCGAGCGCACGCGCCTCGATAACCCGTTCCTGAATCCCGCGGACCGCACGACCCTGGCCAATCTGATCTCGGCTTCGGGCTGCCGGACCGACCTTCTGGTCACCTGCCCTGCCGGCGGCAACCTCAGCGCAGCAGATCGCGCAGCGATCGCCGATGGTTCGTACCGCTTCGTCGTTGCGCGTTCGCTGCTCGATGTCGGCATCCGCGACGAAAAGTTCCAGCGCGACACCTGGCGCGTTGTCGGCGGCCTCCGCGGGACGTTCAACGACGACTGGAGCTACGAGCTGTCGATGAACTACGGCAAGTTCCGCGAAGACGTGACCACGACGGGCTTCATCGACCGTCAGCGGTTCATGCTCGCCATGGATGCGGGCCGTAACCCGGTCACTGGCGCGATCCAGTGCCGCTCGCAGTTCGACCCCGCTTCGGCCGTCCGGTTCCAGAACGGAAGCTTCGGCGACCCGGTCGTCAATCAGAACCGCCTTGCCGCCGATATTGCGGCTTGCGTACCCTATAATCCCTTTGGCGGCCTGGATAACAGCGCGGCGATCGATTATTTCAGCCGCACCTTCACCGCCTCGTCGGGGCTGTCGCAGTTCATTGCGTCGGGCTTCGTCTCGGGCGACACCAGCGGGTTCTTCAACCTGCCTGGCGGTCCGGTCCGTTTCGCGATCGGTGGCGAATATCGTAACGAAAGGGCATTCTACGAACAGGATCCGTTCGTCACCGGTGGCTACACCAATGGCGTCTCGATCCCGTCGTTCCGTCCGAAGCCTTTCGAGGTGAAGGAAGCCTATGGTGAAATCCAGCTTCCTTTGCTGAAGGAAGTGCCCTTCGCCTATGAACTGACGCTCAGCGGCGCCGGTCGTGTCGCGAAGTATCAGGGCAATGTCGGCACGGTCTATTCGTACAACGCCGGTCTCGACTATGCGCCGATCGAGGACGTCCGCTTCCGTGCCAACTACAGCCGGGCGGTTCGCGCTCCGAACGTTTCGGAAACGGCATTCCCGCTGGTCCCGAACTTCCAGACGATCACCGATCCCTGCAACCCCAACCAGCGTGGTTCGGGTATTCGTGCGACGAACTGTGCGACGGCTCTTGGTGCGCAGCTTCCGCTGCTCACGGACGTCACCCAGTCGCTCGGCATCGTCAGCGGCAGCAACCCGAACCTGGTCGCGGAAACTTCGGATTCCTACACCTATGGCGTGGTCATTCAGCCGCGCTTCATCCCGGGCCTGAACCTGTCGGTCGACTATTACGACATCACGGTGGACGGCATCATCACGTCGCTGACGGCGCAGCAGATCCTCAACAGCTGCTATGACTCGGCGACGCTCGACAACGTGTTCTGCCGCCAGTTCAGCCGCAACCTGACCAATGCTCCGGTCAACGGCGATCAGCCTGGTCGTATCGTCACCAACTCGCTGATCGTGGCGCCGCTGAACTTCGCCCGCCGCGTGCGCGAGGGCATCGACGTCAACGTATCCTATCGCACGGCCCTGACCGACGATGTCAGCCTGAACACGAACCTGATCTACACGCACAATCTGAAGATCAGCAACTATCAGGACTCGGTCAACCCGGACTTCGAGAACCGTCTTCTCGGCGAACTGGGCGATCCGAAGGATGAGTTCCGCTGGGACGTCGATCTGGGCGTTGGTCCGTTCACCTTCGGCTACCGGATGCGCTACATCGGGCCGATGTACCTCGATACCTATGAGAACTTGAACGGGCTGAACGGCCTTCCGCCGGCGAACATCGACTATGCTGATGTCGAAAAATACCCGCGGGTCTTCTACCACGACCTGCGTTTCGAATTTGACGTCAACAAGTCGTCGGGCGGCCCGAACATCAACTTCTATGCGGGTGTCGATAACGTCCTCGACAAGCAGCCGCCCTACGGCTCGACCGCAACCGGTGCGGGTAGCGCGATCTACAGCTTCCGCGGCCGCAACTTCTACGCGGGTGCCCGCGCTCGCTTCTGATCGGCGCAGCCTGGTGCAGAATTCGGGGGACGAGAGCTTGCTCTCGTCCCCCTTTTCTTTGGCGGGACGGAACGCGCCGCGCCGCGCCAACGGTTAGTGGCGCGATGCGGCTATGTCTTAACGGTATCGCTATACGGCGCGAGTATCCGCGCGGTTGGGGAGTTAGCCCCACAGCCTCGCGAACCGGGTGCCAAGTCCGGTCAGCAACTCATATTGCGACAACCCGCTGCGCGCGGCCGCCGATGGCAGGTCATAGTCGAGCGCAAGCCAGTCGCCCTCGCCGATCGCGCCGGCGGCGCTGGCATCAAAGGCGATGAGGTCCATCGAAACGCGGCCAATCAGCGGTAGCGCCTTTCCTTGCCATGACGCACCGCCGCCTGTCCCGGCGTGACAACGCAGATAGCCGTCGGCGTAGCCCATATTGGCGACCGCGACCCGGCCGTCGCGCGGCGCGGTCCATGTTGCGCCATAGCCCACCGCCTCACCCTTGTGCACCGTGCGGAGCTGCAACACGCGCGTTTCGGGATAGACCACCTGGCGGATTTGCCCCGCCGCCTCGTCGCGCGGCGTGCCGCCATAGAGGGCAATGCCGGGGCGCGTCAGGTCGAAGGCAAAATCCCGGCCCAGGCAAATGCCGGCGCTGTTCGCGAGGCTGTAACGCCGCGCGGGAACCGCTTCGCGAACAGCCCGAAAGGCCGCGAGTTGCGCGGCATTCTGATCACTATCCTCGTCGGCCGACGCCAGATGGCTGAGCAAGGTTTCGATGCAAAGCCCGTCGAGCGCGCCGCCCAAGGCTTCGTCGACCCGCAGGCCGAGGCGGTTCATCCCGGTATCGATCATCACGTCGCACGGACGCCCTTCCCCGGCTTCGCGCCAGCGCGCGACCTGTTCGACACTGTTTAGCACGGGACGTACCGGGAGGGTGCGCGCGGCGACCATGTCGCTCGCTCCGACGCCGTGCAGCACCGACAGCGATATGCCTTCGGGCAAGGGCATCAATGCCGCCGCCTCAGCCCAGGTCGCGACGAAAAAGTCGCGGCAGCCGGCAGCGGCGAGGTGCCGCATGACGCTGCGCGCGCCAAGACTGTAGCCATCGGCCTTGATCGCGGCGCCGCACGCCGCACCGCCGCTCTGGGCGGCCAGCCAGCGCCAGTTGGCGATGAGCGCACGGCTGTCGAGACGGAGGCGGAGCGGCGACGGGACTTCGATCATCCCTCGCCCCCTATACAGCTTCGTCGGCTGCGCCAATGGGGTGATCAGCGGGCCGCCGGCTTGTCCCACTGCCCCTCGACCGGGTCCCTCAGCATGAAGGCCGTCACGAGGAAAGCGACGAGCACCACGCCCCATGTATACCAGAGTCCCGAATAGGCATTACCGGTCTTGGCGATGATGAAGCTCGCGATCAGTGGCAGGAAACCACCGAAATAGCCGGTACCGAGATGGTAGGGGATCGACAGCGACGAATAGCGCACGTGCGGCGGAAACATTTCGGAAAGCAGCGCCGCGACGGGGCCATAGGTGAAGCCCGACAGCGCGCTGAGACCGAGCAAGGCGAGGAAGATGATCGCGATGCTGGCCGCACTCGGGATCTGCTTGGCGAAATCATAACCCATTGCTTCGAGCGCGGGCTGTAGCAGCGCGGGATCCTCGCTCGCGACCTCGCGGTCGCCGATGCGGATCTTGACGCTGTCGAAGCCGCTATCGGTCTGGGTGATCGTGTAGGGGACGCCGAGCTTCGTCAGCTCGCCCAGCGTGCGGCCGCATGCTGTCTCCTGCTTTTGCGCGAACGGATCGAAGCTGCACTGCGACCCGGTGACGGTCACCGGTGCGCGTTCGGCGGCGGCGGACAGCGCGGGGTTGGCGACGCTGCCCATCCACCAGAAGAGCGGGAACAGCAGCACGAGCGTCGCGGCGTAGCCCCATACGATCGGCTTCTTGCGCCCGATGCGGTCCGAGAGGCGCCCCGCCCAGATGAAGAAACCCATGCCGACCGCGGCGGCACATCCGACGATGATTTCGGCGGCGGTGTCCTCGACCTTCATCGGCCCTTTGAGGAACGACAGCCCCGAGAACATCGCGGTGTACCAGATGACCGTCAGGCCCGCGGCGATGCCGAACAGCGCGATGAAGATGCGGCGCGGGTTGCCGGGATAGGTGAAGCTTTCCTTGAGCGGGTTCTTCGCCAGCTCGCCTTCCGCCTTCATCGCCTGAAACACCGGGCTTTCGGACAGTTTGAGGCGCATCCAGAGCGAAATGGCGAGCAAGATGATCGAGAGGAGGAAGGGCACGCGCCAGCCCCAGCTTTCCCAGATGGCGTCGGGCATCAGCGCCTTGCAGCCGAGCACGACGATCAAGCTGAGTACGAACCCGCCGACGACGCTCGCCTGGATGAAGCTGGTGTAGAAACCGCGCTTTCCGGGCGGCGAATGTTCGGCGACATAGACCGCCGCGCCGCCATATTCGCCGCCGAGCGCGAGCCCCTGGAGGATGCGGAGCAGGATGACGATGATCGGTGCGGCGATGCCGATCGTGGCCGCCGACGGGATCATGCCAACGCCTGCGGTCGCGATGCCCATCAAGGTGACGGTGACGAGGAAGGTATATTTTCGTCCCAGGCGGTCGCCGAGAAAGCCGAATAGCACCGCGCCCAAGGGCCGGAAACCGAAGCCCACCGCAAAGCCCGCCCAGACGAGAAGGGTTTCGAGTGTCGCATTGTCGCTGGGGAAAAAGGCCTTGCCGATGATCGCCGCGAGCGTGCCGTAGATGAAGAAATCATACCATTCGAACACCGTGCCCGCCGACGATGCGGCGATGACCATGCGGATGTCTTTCGCGGTCGGTTCGTAAACGGCGCCGGGTCCGGCGGCGGCACTTTCGGTCATAAACTCTCCCCCGCCCCATTGCATATTGCATGGGGCTTTCGCCCTTCTCTACCGGGCAAGCGCCGCCGTGCAAGCCTTCTTGGCGTAGCGTCAATCCGGTGGCAGGATGCAGCGCATGCAGTTCATCGATCTTTCGATCCCGATCACCAACGACGTCGTGTCCGACCCGCCGGTGATGCGCCCCAACATTACCTATATGACCCACGAAAACACCTGGGAGCAGATCGCGATGTTCTTCCCCGGGCTGACCAGGGAGGATTTGCCCGACGGTGAAGGCTGGGCGGTCGAGATGCTGTCGCTGAGCACGCACAACGGCACGCATATGGACGCGCCGTGGCATTATCATTCGACGACCGACAGCGGCGCGTCCCCCGCCCCGTCGATCGACGAAGCGCCGCTCGACCTCTTCTTTCGCCCCGGGGTGAAGCTCGACTTTTCGGACCGCCCGCACGGCCATGTCGTCAGCGGTGCCGAGGTCGAGGCCGAACTCGTGCGCATCGGGCATGCGTTGCAGCCGCTCGACATCGTTCTTGTCCAGTCGGGCGCGATCTACGGCACCGACAATTTCACCGATCAGGGCTGCGGCATGGGCGCCGAGGCGACGCTCTACCTGACCGAACGCGGCGTGCAGGTCGTCGGCACCGACGCGTGGAGCTGGGACGCGCCGTTCAGCCACACCGCAAAGCGCTGGGCCGAAACGCGCGACCCGTCGATCATCTGGGAAGGCCACAAGGCGGGGCGCATCCACCCCTATTACCAGATCGAGAAGCTCACCAACCTCGCGGCGATCCCGGCGACCGGCTTCACCTTCAGCTGCTTCCCGGTGAAGATCGAGCGCGCGAGCGCGGGATGGATCCGCGCGGTGGCGCTGGTCGACTAGAGGTTCTGCGTCGCGAGCATCCACAACGTCCAGAGGCCGAGTATGAGCAGCGTACCAAAGGTGGCTGCAACGCCGACCTGGCGCCCCAGCGGCGCCTTCCCCGGCTCAGACGGCGTATAGAGCCCGATCACATGCGCGACGCGGCCGATGAGGAAGATCGCACCGATGATCATCAGCGCCATATGATTGGCGCGTGCCGTTTCGAGCAGGCCGAGCAGGATGATGGTGATCGGCGCATATTCGGCCAGATTGCCGTGGCTGCGGCTGGCGCTGATCAGCTTCGCGTCGCCGTGGTCACCGAACGCGGCTTTCAGGCGTAGCCGCTGGCGCACCGTGTCGATCGCGGTCGCGAGCAACAACAGCGCGCAAATGGCGGCCACGAATGCAGTTACCGGTAATGTCATCGCTTTTCTCCCCCGCTTCCCGCGCACAGCCTAGCCGGTCGTTTGCCGGTTGGCTATTCGCGTGGCTTGTGGCCCAGTTTGGCCTCCAGAAACGCGAGGATGCGCGTTTCGACCGGGGTGCGGCTGACGTCGCTGCCCAGACTGACCGCGCCCATCGGGTAGAAGTGCCCGAAACCCGGCACCCACGCCTGCTCGGTCGCGATCCCTTTGCTCGCCAGTGCCGTGACAGCGAAACGCGTTCCCGACTGGATGCCCTCCAGATCGTTCTGGGCGACGAGGAAGAGCGCCGGCGGCATGCCCGGCTGGACGGTTTCGAAGAGGTTGTAGCCGCTCAGGCCGCCCGAAAGCGTGAAGACCGCCTTGACCGGAGTGCCGATGCCGTAAGCGGTATTCAGCGCGGTGATGGCGCCCGCCGAAAAACCACCGAGCGCGATGCGGTCGGGATTCACGCCGAACTTGCCTGCGTGACCCCGGACAAACCCGGTCGCCATGGCCATATCCTCGGCCGCGGCGAGGATGCCGCGCCAATATTGGTCGCGCGTCGACGCGTCGAGCGGCGGTAAACCCATCCGCTGGCGCACAAGTTCGATGCGCGCAGTGGCGGCGGGTGACAGGTTCACCGACTTTGGGACGAGCTTCTTTTCATCGACGGGTTTCGCGAGGCCGGGGTCCTCCGGCGTCAGCCGATAGTCGATCGAGAAGCAGACATAGCCCTCGCGCGCGAAGCGGCGGCAATAATCGGCCATCGAGCTGTCCTGCGCGCCATCCTCGGTGAAGCGCTCCTCGCCCTTGTCGCCGCGATGGAAGGCGCCGCCGAACGCCATGATCACCGCGGGGCGGTTCGCGAGCGGCTTGCCGTCGGCGACGGGGCGATAGACGTCGAGCAACAGGTCGCGCTGGCGCGGCCGATCCGTTGAGACGTCTATCGGGGCACGGCCGTAAACCACATTGCGCGAGAGCTGGACGTCATATTCGCGTCGCGGTTCGGCCTCGGCGGCCGCCGATACGGGCAGCAGCATCGCGCAAGCAGCCGCAAAGAAGGCGGCTTTCAGTGGGTTCATCGTCCCTCTCCCCTGTTCCTTTTCGCCAGCCTAGCGGCGAAATGGCGCTGAGCAACAGGGGAGAGGATCAGAAGAGGCGCGACCCATTCGGAACGGGGCGGTCGGGCGCGAACAGGATCACCGCGCCTGCCTCGTCGGCGAAGCCGAGCGTCAGTACTTCGGACATGAACTTGCCGATCTGGCGCGGCGGGAAGTTGACGACGGCGGCGACCTGCCGCCCCGCAAGATCTTCGAGCGCGTAGCGATCGACGATCTGCGCGCTGCTTTTCTTCACCCCGATCGCGGGTCCGAAATCGATCTTCAGCTTGAACGCGGGCTTGCGCGCCTCGGGAAAAGGCTCGGCCTCGACGATAGTGCCGATGCGGATGTCGACGCGGAGGAAATCGTCAAAGCTGATGGGGGCGGCCGCGGGCGTGTCGTTGTCGTGATTGAGATGCATTTTCTTGAATCCGTCATTGCGAGCGAAGCGCAGCAATCCAGAGTGGGTCTACGCCGCACTGGATTGCTTCGTCGCTTCGCTCCTCGCAACGACGAAGTGCAGAAAAGCTATTCCATCTCCAAAATCACCGCGTCGACCGCCAGGCTGTCGCCCTGCGCGGCGTTGACGGTCTTCACCGTGCCCGCCTTTTCGGCGCGGAGGATGTTCTCCATCTTCATCGCCTCGACCGTCGCGAGTGGCTGGCCCGCCTCGACCTTGTCGCCCTCGCCAACGTGCAGCGTGACGAGCAGGCCGGGCATCGGGCAGATGAGGAATTTCGACAGATCGGGTGGAATCTTCTCGATCATGTGCGAAGCCAGTGGCGCAATGTGCCACGGCAGCACGCGCACGTCGTGAATGCGTCCGCGCGTCGTCATGCGCCAGCCAGTGCGCGTTTTCGCGACCTTCACCGCGAGCTCGGTCTCGTCGATCTCGGCGACGACGAGCTTGTCGCCCGGCGTATATTCGAGCGCGATGTCGATCGCGTCGCCATCGACCTTGATATGCTTGTGGCCGAGCTTCACCTTGTGCGCGGTGCCGCCCACGCTGACCTGCCATTTCGCGGGCGGGTCGAGCCGGTCGCCGAGCTGGCCGTCGGTGCGCCGCGCGCGATCGGCCTCGGCGCTGGCCATGAAGCCCGCGATCGCCGCGAGCGCGCGTACAACCTCGTCGCTGGCATCGGCGCCGTGGAAGCCCTCGGGATATTCCTCGGCGATGAAGCCCGTCGTCAGCTCGCCCGAGCGGAAGCGCGGGTGCTGCATGATCGCCGAGACGAAATCGATATTGTGGCCGAGCCCCTCGAGCTCGAAGCGGTCGAGCGCCGCGATCTGGAGGTCGGCGGCTTCGTCGCGCGTTTCGCCCCACGTCACCAGCTTGGCGATCATCGGGTCGTAGAAGATCGACACTTCGCCACCCTCCTCGACCCCCGCATCGACACGCACGCCGTCGACGCCGCGCTCGTCGCCGTCCCACGCCGGCACAGGGGTGCGGTAGCGCACGAGCCGCCCGGTCGAGGGCAGGAAGCCGCGATAGGGATCCTCGGCATAGACGCGGTTCTCGATCGCCCAGCCGTCGATCTTGATGTCGTCCTGCGTCATCTCAAGCTTCTCGCCCGCCGCGACGCGGATCATCTGCTCGACCAGGTCGATGCCGGTGATCGCCTCGGTCACCGGATGCTCGACCTGCAGGCGCGTGTTCATTTCGAGGAAGTAGAAGCTCTCGCCCGTCGGGTCGGCGCCCGACACGATCAGTTCGACCGTGCCCGCGCTGTAATAGCCAACGGCCTTCGACAACGCGACGCACTGTTCGCCCATCGCCTTGCGCATCTTTTCGGTGACGAAGGGCGACGGAGCCTCTTCGACGACCTTCTGGTGGCGGCGCTGGATGCTGCACTCGCGCTCGTTGAGATAGAGCACATTGCCGTGCTGGTCGCCGAGGATCTGGATCTCGATGTGGCGCGGGTTGAGGATGAATTTTTCGATGAAAACGCGATCGTCGCCGAAGCTGTTGAGCCCCTCGCGCTTGGTCGCCTCGAAGCCTTCGCGGACGTCCTTTTCGTCATAGGCGAGGCGCATGCCCTTGCCGCCGCCGCCCGCCGACGCCTTCATCATCACCGGATAGCCGATCTCGTTCGAAATCTCGACCGCATGCTCGGTATCGCGGATCTCGCCGACGAAGCCGGGGACGACGTTGACGCCCGCTTCCTTCGCGAGCTTCTTCGACTCGATCTTGTCGCCCATCGCCGCGATCGCGTTCACCGGCGGGCCGATGAAGGCGATATTTTCCTTCGCGAGCGCCTCGGCAAAGCTGGTGCGTTCTGACAGGAAGCCATAGCCCGGATGCACCGCCTCGGCGCCCGTCGCCTTACATGCGGCGATGATCTTGTCGGCGATCAGATAGGATTCGGACGCGGGCGACGGCCCGATATGCACGGCTTCATCCGCCATCTGCACGAAAGGCGCGCGCGCGTCGGCGTCCGAATAGACGGCGACAGTCGCAATGCCCATGCGCCGCGCGGTCTTGATGACGCGGCAGGCGATTTCACCACGGTTGGCGATCAGGATTTTCTTGAACATTCTCGATCCTTCGTAATCACTATCTTGTCAGGATAACCTGCCGACGCAAAAAGCAGATTTTGGGGCGCGGTGCGCAAGGACGTTATGGCCCTCCAAAAGTAGCCTCAGTTAATCTGGCCCTCGGCCAAAACCTTCAGTTCTGCCGTGCGCGCTTTCGTCAATCGGGATCGACAAGTGTTGTAGACATAGGGTTCCGCCGACCCGCCTCGCATGATATAACCTTCACGCATGCAGTGCTTGTCGCGATAGACTAGGTTTCGTGGACAAAGCTTGACTGTGGACTCGGTCGCTGATTCAAGGCTGGCTTTTGGAGGCAACCTTGGGCGAGCGGATCGGCGTTACAGACGAAGAATGGGAAGTGATCGGGGCGCTTCTGC
>NZ_JNFD01000002.1 GCF_000756375.1 Sphingopyxis sp. LC81
GCGCTCGTCATACGGGCGCACGGCCCGCGCGGCCGGGACGACGGCAGGCAGGGAAAGGCTGAGGGGGGCCGCCGGTCCGGGCCGCGTGCCGGACGCGGTGGGGACGGAATAAGCCGTCCTCCCCTCCCGCTTGCGGGGGGGGCGGCGACACTTGCGAGCTCCCTCGCTGGTCGCAGGGGGGGGGGGGGCTGCGCCCGCCGCTGCCCACCCCTAACCCCTCCCGCAAGCGGGAGGGGAACAAGGGTTGCGCTACCTCGACCTCCGCGCCAATGTCGCGCCCATGTTGAAAAAATTCCTCCCGCTCGCCGCCCTTCTTTCCGTCACCGTCTCGTCGCCCGCGCTCGCGCAGGGCGTCACCTCGTCCGCCGATCCGCGCGCGACCGAGGCCGGGCGCGAGATTCTGCATCAGGGCGGCACCGCTGCCGACGCCGCGGTCGCGATGGTCGCGGTCCTCACGCTGGTCGAACCGCAGTCGAGCGGCATCGGCGGCGGCGGCTTCATGGTCCACCACAATGCCAAGGACGGCAGCATCTCGACGATCGACGGCCGCGAAATGGCGCCCGCCGCGGCAAAACCCGAGCGTTTCCTCGGCGCTGACGGCAAGGCGCGCGGCTATATGGATGTGATTCCCGGCGGGTTGTCGGTCGGTGTCCCCGGCAATGTGCGCCTGATGGAAATGGCGCACAAGAAATGGGGCAAGCTCGAATGGAAGGCGCTGTTCCAGCCCGCGATCAAGCTTGCCGAAGAAGGTTTCATCGTCACCCCGGCGCTCAACAACTGGCTCGTCCAGTTCGAGCCGATGTGGAAGGAATTTCCCGCCCCGCAGGCGATCTATTATGTCGATGGCAAGCCGGCTCCCGTCGGCACGCGCATCAAGAACCCCGCCTACGCCAAGCTGCTCCGCGACATCGCGGCGCGCGGACCTGACGCATTCTACACCGGCGCCAATGCCAAGGCGATCAGCGATGCCGTCGCCAAGGCGCCGCGCCACCCGAGCCAGCTGACCGTCAAGGACATCGCCGCTTACAAGGCGAAGGAGCGTCCGGCGGTCTGCACCACCTATCGTATCTACAAGGTGTGCGGCATGGGCCCGCCCTCGTCGGGTGCGACCACCGTCTTCGGCATCCTCGGCATGATCGAGGGCTGGGACATGAAGGCGATGGGCAAGGATAATCCGATGAGCTGGCATCTGCTCTCGGAAGCGATGCAGCTTTCCTACGCCGACCGCGCCGCTTATCTCGGCGACGGCGATTTCGTCGATGTTCCGGTGAAGGGCCTGCTCGACAAGAGCTATCTCGCCGAGCGCCGCCAGCTCATCTCGCCCTTTGGCGCCGCGGGCAAATATGAACCCGGTGTGCCGCCGGGCGCGAAGCCGCGCGCCGCCGCACCGCCGGTCGAGGAGCAGGGGACAACGCATTTCGTGACCGCCGACAAGGACGGCAATCTCGTGTCGATGACCTCGACGATCGAAAGCATCTTCGGCAGCCAGCTGATGGCGAACGGCTATTTCCTCAACAACGAACTCACCGACTTCGACCTCGCGCCGACCGAGGGCGGGGTGCCGACCGCGAACCGCGTCGAAGCGGGCAAGCGCCCGCTCTCCTCGATGTCGCCGACGGTCGTCTACGGCCCCGACGGCAAGGTCGTGCTCGCGGTCGGATCGGCGGGCGGCAAACGCATCATCATGCATGTGACCAAGGTGCTCGTCGGTGTGCTCGACTGGGGGCTCGACGCCAAACAGGCGATGGAGCTTCCCAACCTTTTCTTCGGCCGCCAGGGTGTGCTGATCGAGAATAACGAGGCGGGCAAGGCGATCGCCGCGAAGATGAAACCTTTCGGCTACAGCTTCACCGCGACCAGCCTCGGCTCGAAGCTCAACGCGGTCGAACAAACCAGTGCGGGCTGGCGCGGCGCCGCCGACCCGCGCGGACCCGGCAGCTCGTCGATCGACGGGGCGCCGGCGCAGAATTAATCAACGATAACAAAACAGAAGCAACGAAATCTCCCTGGAGAGAGGCAGAATGAAGCTCGTAAATCCCCATCTCGACCATTTTTCGAGTCTGGTCGCGATGTTCTTCGACCGTGCGGGGCGCGGCGGCGAAGATCCCTTCCTGTGGCGCAAGGCCGACCGCGCCTGGCATCCGCTGAGCTGGCGGCAGGTCGCCAATCAGGTGTCGGCGCTCGCGCATAATTTGCGCGAACTGGGACTCAGGGAAGGCGACCGGGTGGTGCTGGTCAGCGAGAACCGGCCCGAATGGTGCATCGCCGACCTCGGCATCATGGCCGCGGGCTGCATCACCGTCCCGACCTATACGACCAACACCGAACGCGACCATCAGCACATCCTCGACAACAGCGGCGCGAAGGCGGTGATCGTCTCGACCGCGAAGCTCGCACGCACGCTGATGCCCGCGGTGATGCGCTCCGAAGCGCATATCGTGATCAGCATGGAGAGCCTGCGCGTCGGCCAGCACGGCGAGGTTGCGGTTCACGACTGGGGGCCGCTCGTGGAGGGCGGCGAAGCGTATGTGGAAGAAACGAAGGCGCGCGGCGCCGCGATGAAGCGCGAAGATACCGCGTGCCTCATCTATACCAGCGGCACCGGCGGCGCGCCGCGCGGCGTGATGCAGCATCACGGCGCGATCCTGCACAATGCCGCGGGCGCCGCCGAGGTGCTGGTCAGTGATTTCGGCATCGGCGACGAGGAAGTGTTCCTGTCGTTCCTGCCGCTCAGCCACGCCTATGAACATTCGGGCGGCCAGTTCCTGCCGATCATGGTCGGCGCGCAAATCTATTACAGCGAGGGGCTGGAAAAGCTCGTCTCGAACATCGAGGAGACGCGCCCGACGATCATGGTCGTCGTCCCGCGCCTGTTCGAGGTGATCCGCGCACGGATGATCAAGTCGGTCGAAAAACAGGGCAAGCTCGCGAACTGGATGCTGAACCAGGCGCTGCGCGTCGGTGAAAAGGATTATGAGCGGCGGATGGGCATCCTCGACCGCCCGGTCGACCTGATCCTCGACAAATTGTTCCGCCCCAAGATCGGCAAGCGTTTCGGCGGCCGGATGAAGGCGCTCGTGTCGGGAGGCGCGCCGCTCAACCCCGAAATCGGCGTGTTCTTCCACTCGATCGGGCTGACCTTGCTGCAAGGCTATGGCCAGACCGAGGCGGGACCGGTGATCAGCTGCAACCGCCCGAGCGCGGGGATCAAGATGGACACCGTCGGCCCGCCGCTGATGAACACCGAGGTCCGCATCGCCGACGACGGCGAAATTCTGGTGCGCGGCGAACTGGTGATGAAAGGATACTGGCGCAACAAGGCCGAGACCGAGCGGGTGCTCGTCGACGGCTGGCTCCACACCGGCGACATCGGCCATATCGATGGGCAAGGCCGCATCGTCATCACCGACCGCAAGAAGGACCTGATCGTCAACGACAAGGGCGACAATGTCTCGCCGCAGCGCGTCGAGGGCATGCTGACGCTCCAGCCTGAGATTTTGCAAGCGATGGTCTATGGCGACAAGCGCCCGCACCTCGTCGGCATTCTTGTCCCCGATCCCGAATGGATGGCCGAATGGGCCGAGGCCGAAGGCTTGCCGAAGGATCTCGAGCGCCTCCGCGAGCATGAGAAATTCCGCGCCACGCTGCGCGCCGCGGTCGACCGCGTCAACGGTCAGCTTTCGGTGATCGAAAAGGTCCGCAAATTCGACTTCGCCGACGAGCCCTTCACGATCGAGAATGAACAGATGACGCCATCGATGAAGATCCGGCGCCATATCCTGAAACAGGTCTACGAGGACAAGATCGCGGCGCTGTATAAAGCCTGAGTCCTCCCCCCTTGATGGGGGAGGCAGCGAGACTTGCCAGCTTGCTGGCTAGTCGCAGCGGTGGGGGTGCGGTCTCGGCCTGAAGCGACAGTGCAATGACGCACCATCACCCCCATCCAACTTCGCCTAGCCGCTCCGCGACAAGGCTGCGTATCCTTCCCCCATCGAGGGGGAAGGGGCTATAAGCAGGCGGGGGTGCGACCCGAAGAGCTCGGCGCAAACCGGACCCCGCCTACGACTGAACCCAAGGCTCAGCCTTTGTCCCCCGCCGGTTTGCGATAGGGGACGAACTCGCCAAAAACACATGTCGGACCGCGGATGCCGCTCGACCGGTCGACCAGGTGGAAGAAATCGCCTTCGCAGGTCGACGACCCGAACTGGCGGACCACCATGATGTCGCTGTCGCGCGCGAGGCCCGGGCAACTGCTCTTCAAGTCGTTACGATAGACGAGATTGCCGCCCGAGCGATAAAGCAGGATGCTGTCAGACACGCGGATCGTGTCGTTGCTGCGATAATTGGGGAGGCAGCGCACCGGCTCGCCCGGAACCTTGCCCGCAAGCTGCTTGTCGAGCCGTTCGGCCTGTTTGGGCGTGAGCGCCGCGGCGCCGGGCTCGCCCGAACCGGCGGGCGCGCAGCTTGCGACCAGCGGCGCGGCCGCGGTCAACAGCGCGGCGGCCATCAGGTTCAGCTTCGCCATGAATTTACTCCTTGAGATCGGCCATTATGGCCCGGACGGATGAATGCGCGCTGAAGCGGCATTATGCCGCATCCTTGAGCGCGCGGATACGGCCGAGTTCGGCCGCGCTCGGCGCGCGTAAAAAGGGGTTGGTCGCGCGCTCTTCGCCGATGCTCGTCGGCACCGTCGCCTCGCCCGCCGCGCGCGCGGATTCGACCGCGGCGAGCCGCGCGGCCAGCGCGGCATTGTCGGGCTCGACCGTTACCGCAAAGCGCGCGTTCGACAGCGTATATTCGTGCGCGCAATAAACGCGCGTCGCATCGTCGAGCGTGCCGAGCTTCTGCATATTCGCGAACATCTGCTCGGCGGTGCCTTCGAACAGACGGCCGCAGCCCATCGCGAACATCGTATCGCCGACGAAGATCGCGGCGTCGCTGCCGAAATGATAGGCGATATGCCCCGCGGTGTGCGCGGGCACGTCCCAGACATCGGCGACATGTTCGCCAAGCCGCACCTTGTCGCCGCCCTTCACCTGGACGTCGAGCGTCGGAATGCGCGCATATTCGGCCGCCGGACCGGTGATCTTGCAGCCGGTCGCTTCCTTGATCGCCGCATTGCCGCCGGTGTGATCGGGGTGCCAGTGGGTGTTCCAGATATCGGTGATCGTCCAGCCGCGCGCGGCCGCCGCTTCGAGCACCGGCTCGGCGACCGCGGGGTCGACGACCATCGTCGCTTCGCTGACGGGATCATGGACCAGCCAGACATAATTGTCGCTGAGGACGGGAATACGGACGATGTCCAGCGCAGCCATGATATCTCCTTTCCAGCGTCTCACCCCTTGAAGACGGAGCGGGGACGCCGGGACCTTGATCCGCCTGCTCAGCTCAGAAGGGCGTCATAGCCCCGCTCGTTGAACTCGATCAGGCAGAATCCATTGCCGAACGGGTCGGCGAACATCGCCTGTCTGCCATAGGGCAGCGCCAATGTCTCGCCCTCCTGTTTCGCGCCCGCGGCAATGGCGCGGGCGATCGCATCGTCGAGGTCAGCGACGGAAAAATCGGGATGCACCGGCGTCCAATGCCGGTTGTAACGGCGGAAATCGCCGCCATCGGGGCCGATCGCCGACCCCGCGGGCTTGACGATCAGATAGATGGGCGCCTCGCAGCCGGTCAGCTCGACGATATCGTCGTCGAACCGCCGGGCCGCGGTCAGTCCTAAGGCGCTCGTATAGAAACGCTCTCCAGCGGCGAGGTCGGGCACGTCGATGTTGATCAACAGGCCCGGCACTGCGCGGCTCCTACCAGGCGCCGGTATTGGGCATCGATGCCCAGGGTTCGGCGGGGTCGAGCGTGCCTTCCTGCAGCAGCTCGACCGAAATGCCGTCGGGCGAGCGCACGAACGCCATATGGCCATCGCGCGGCGGGCGATTGATCGTCACCCCGGCGTCCATCAGCCGCTGGCACGTCGCATAGATATCGTCGACGCGGTATGCGAGATGACCGAAATTGCGCCCGCCCGTATAGTCCTCGGGCGCGCTGCCGTCGGCGGGCGGCCAATTATAGGTCAGCTCGACCTCGGCCACGTCGCCCTGTCCGGGGGCGGCGAGAAAGATGAGCGTGAAGCGGCCGGCCTCATTGTCGAAACGGCGCGTTTCCTCCAGCCCGATCAGCTTGAAGAAATCGACGGTGGCATCAGGATCCGAAACGCGGATCATCGTGTGAAGATATTTGATCATCCGCCTATATTAGGCGCGAAGGGCCCGTGCTTCAAACGCTTCGAACAGGAATAGGAATTCGTCCGGCACCGGCGCCGGTGCGCCCTGCGCCTCGGCGACATGGACATAGACCAGCTGCCCGTCAGCGCGCAGATCGTCTTTCCCCGCGCCGTGGAGCTCGAACAAATAGGTCATCGAGCTGGTGCCGACGCGCGAGGCACGCACGCAAATGTCGATTTCCTCGTCGAGCAGGATCGGCGCGCGATAATTGACCTCGGCGCGTGCGACATGGAACTCGGGGCTGCTGTGCGCCGGCCAGCGGTCGTAGACGCCGACACCGCGCCAATATTCGGTGATCCCGATGTCGAAATATTCGAGGTAGCGGCTGTTGAACACCACCGCCTGCGCATCGATCTCGGCATAGCGGACGCGCTTTTTGACGCTGAATTTGAAATCGCTGCGAGCCATGGTATCCCTCTAGTTCGTCGCGAGCCGCGCGACGGTGTCTAATTTGTCGCGATACGCGCGACCGTGTCGATCAGCAGCGCGATGTCGGTGTCGCGCGATAGGCGGTGATCGCCGCCCTTGACCAGCGTCACCTGCACATCCGCGCTCGCAAGCGCCGCGGAAAGCCGCAGGCTGATGCCGGACGGCACATCGCCATCCTCCTCGCCGTGGAGCAGGCGGACCGGGCAGGCGAGGGGGATATCGGTATCGAGCAGCCGGTTCGCCTCGCCCGACTGGAAAAAGCCGCGCGTCGTCACATAGGGCTGGTCGCTGTACGGGGTTTCCTCGCGCAGTTCGCCTTCGGCAAGGATGATCGCCTTCTCGGCGTCGCTGAAACCCCAGTCGGTGAAATCGGGCGCCGCGGCTATCCCGACGAGTCCCGCCACCCGGCCGGGCCCGTCGCGCTGCACGAGCGCCAGCGCAGTGAGCAGCATCAGCCACCCGCCCATCGACGATCCGACGATGACGACCGGGCCCTCGGCCTTCGCATCGATCAGATCGAGCACGTCGCCGCGCCAGTCGAGCAGGGTCTGGTCGGCGAACAACCCGTCCGACAATCCGCATCCGGCATAGTCGAGGAGCAGGCAGGCATGACCCTCGGCCGCGGCCCAATCGAACAGCGCGGTCGCCTTGCCGCCCGCCATGTCGGACATGTAACCGGGCAGGAAGACGATCGTCGGCTTGGTGCCGGCCGTATAGCGATAGGCGAGCCGCGGACGGCCCGAACGGTCGAGATAATCGTGTGGGGCGTCCACCGGGATCAGATGACCCAGTCGATCGTGCTCATCTGCATCACGGCCTGCCCCTTGGCGCGCCGCTTTTCGACCATGATATGGTTCAGCCGCTGGATCGTGTCGCTGCCCGTGGTGATGCACCAGCCGGGAACGACGGCGTGGACGAGCGCGCAGAGGCCGCCATAGATCATCGTCACACCGAATTTCGACGCGACGCCGAAATGCTCGATGTAATTCTCATCGACGCTCTTGGGATGGTCGACGAACAGGCGCTTGAACATGAGGAGGGCTCCTTTCCGGCTGGAGGGTGCCCTAGCGGGGGAGGCCATCTCCCGCAAGACCGGCGCGCCGATCCGTCCGATTATCCCTCTCGCAGGAAGATGTCCTCGATCGGCAGGCCGAACAGGTCGGCGATCCGAAAGGCGAGCGGCAGCGAGGGGTCGTATTTGCCCGTCTCGATCGCGTTGACCGACTGGCGCGAGACCTGCAAATGGTCGGCAAGGTCGCTCTGGCTCCAGTCGCGCTCAGCACGAAGGACCTTCAGGCGATTTTTCACGCGCAGCTACCCGTCGTGCCGATCGTCACCCTGTTATAGACCGCACCGAGGCCCAGTCCGACGAACCAGAAAAAGGCCGCGCCGAAGCCGCCGTTACCGGCCGGAACCATTTCGTAATTCTGCAGGAATTCCCAGATCGTCATCACCGTCAGGCAAAAGCCGGTGGCGAAAAGGCACTGGCGCACCTGGAGCATACGGATGAACTCGTCGCTCTCCTCCACCAGCAGGCGCATGACGGCCCAGAATACGCCGATGATCGGCAAGGCGGGCGTCACCGCGAGTGCAACGGCCGGTATACCCGAAATGTCGCTGTGCCGAAATGTCCAGCCGGCGGCAAAGATCAGGATGACATAAAGGCTCATCAACACCGCAAGGCGGATCATATAACGCCGGATCGCACGACTTTTGTACGTTGCCATGTCAAGGGTCCTCCATATATTGACAAGGATCCTTTACTTAAGCGATTGCGTTATGTCAAGCAAGCTTTGCATAATGACAAGCTTGCTGTCGTTTCTGAACGCGATTCAGCCGATCAGCTCGCTCGGCCAGCCGATGCGGACCAGCGTCTCGTCGGGATCGGACAGCGCGAATTCATACATGCCCCACGGCTTGTGCGTCGGCGCCTTTTCGCGTTCGAGGATCGCGTCGCGCACGCGTTCGGCGAGCTCCGCGACGCGTTCGGTGTAGAGGTAGAGGCCGAACGGGTTCCGGCCCGGCACCAGCCATCCCTCGGGCGACTCGTTCGTCAGATGAAGCTGCCAGCCCTTGCCGTCCTCCAGCAGGCGATAGCTGCCATAGTCGCCGACGACCGACAGGCCGAGCTTTTCATAGAAGGCGGTGCTGGCGTCGAGGTCGGTGCACGGCAGGATCGCGGCGATGCTGTGAAGCGGCGGGGCGTCGGTCATGCCCGCAACTTATGCCCGCCGCCGCGATGACGCCAGCGCCAGTTGACGAGATGCGCGGCGGCAAGCGTAAGCGCGCCGGCCGAGGTCAACAGGCGGTCGGCGGCCTCGGGATCGGCGGCGGCGATCCACCCCTCGTGCGCCGCCAGGCCAAGCGCAAGCAGGACCAGTCCGGTAACTGCGAGCATCGCGGGCGTAACCCGCCGATGCCGTCTCCAACCATCGCGCATCGCGATCGCGGCAGCGGGCAAAGCCAGCAACAGGATCGCCGCATGAACCCCCTCGGGCAGCGCAATCCAGCGGCTGAACGCGGGGGCCAGAAGCAGGAGCAAAGGCAGAGCAAGGCAGTGGAACAGGCAAGTAAACGACAGGGCAAGTCCCGTCAGGTCGGCAAGGCGCGGGCGCGCGGCGGGAAGGCACATGGGGTTTCTTTCGCGGGAGGGTTCCGACGCCAGATAATGATACATTGTATCATTGCAAGCTTTGTTGTGAATCCGCCCCTTGCCGCCCATATCGCATGCTGGCAAAGGGGCGCTGTTCTACCCCGCAAGAAAGGCCGATTTTTCGATGTCCGACATGATCCGCGTCACCCTTCCCGATGGCTCTGCCCGTGAAGTCGTGCGCGGCACTACCGCGCTGCAGATCGCGGCCGACATCGGACCCGGCCTCGCGAAGGCCGCGCTCGCCGCGAAGATCGACGGCGAACTGCGCGACATCATGCGCCCGCTCGAGGAAGACACGAACCTGTCGCTGGTGACGAGCCGCGACGAGGCCGACGCGCTCGAACTCTTCCGCCACGACTATGCGCACGTCCTCGCCGAGGCGGTGCAGAAGCTGTTCCCGGGCACGCAGATCACCTTCGGCCCGTCGACGGGCGACGGCTTCTATTATGACTTCGCGCCCGCCGCCGATCGCGGCCCGTTCCGCGACGACGAACTGCCGCTGATCGAGGAGGAGATGCGCAAGATCATCGCCGCCGATCTTCCCCTCACAAGGGAAGTGTGGGAGCGCGACAAGCTCATCGCCAAATGGGCCGCCGAGGGCGAGACCTTCAAGGCCGAATGGGCCGCCGAACTGCCGCAGGGCGAGGAACTCACCGTCTACCGTTCGGGCGACGGCTGGATGGACATGTGCCGCGGCCCGCACCTCGCCTCGACGGGCAAGCTCGATCCCGCCGCGTTCAAGCTGACGCGCGTCTCGGGCGCATACTGGCGCGGCGACCAGAAGAATGCGCAATTGAGCCGCATCTATGGCACCGGCTGGCTCAACAAGAAGCAGCTCGCCGAGCATCTCGTCCGGCTCGAAGAGGCGGCGAAGCGCGACCACCGCAAGATCGGCCGCGAGATGGACCTGTTCCACCTGCAGGAAGAAGCCCACGGCAGCGTCTTCTGGCACCCCAAGGGTTACCGGATCTACCGCGAGCTCGAAGCCTATATGCGCCGCGCCATCGACGGCTCGGGCTATCAGGAGGTCAAGACCCCGCAGGTGATGGACGCGCGCCAGTGGGAACAGTCGGGCCACTGGGGCAAATATCGCGAGAATATGTTCGTCATCCCCGACGAGGTTCCGAACATCGAGAGTGAAGGCCCACTGGTGTCCGACGATGCCGAGTGGATGGCGCTCAAGCCGATGAACTGCCCAGCGCACGTCCTGATCTTCCGCCAGGGCATGAAGTCGTATCGCGACCTGCCGCTCCGCATGGCCGAAATGGGCTGCTGCCACCGCAACGAGCCGCACGGCGCGCTGCACGGCATCATGCGCGTGCGCCAGTTTACGCAGGACGACGGGCATATCTTCTGCCGCGAGGACCAGATCGTCGAGGAAGTGCGCGACTTCTGCGCGCTGCTCGACCGCGTCTACAAACAGCTCGGCTTCGAGAAATATGCGGTGAAGCTCGCGCTGCGCCCCGACATGCGCTTCGGCACCGACGAAATGTGGGACAAGGCCGAGGCCGAGCTTCGCGAAGCCGTCGAGCGCGCGGGCATGGCGACCGAAGAATATGGCTGGGAAGAACTGCCGGGCGAGGGCGCTTTCTACGCGCCCAAGCTCGAATTCCACCTGACCGATGCGATCGGCCGCACCTGGCAGTGCGGGACGATCCAGTCCGACCGCGTGATGCCCGAACGCCTCGACGCGAGCTATATCGGCGAGGATGGCGAGCGCCATCGCCCGGTGATGCTCCACCGCGCGATCCTCGGCACGTACGAGCGCTTCATCGGCATATTGATCGAGCATTTCGCCGGCCGCTTCCCGACCTGGCTCGCGCCGGTGCAGGCGGTCGTCGCGACGATCGTCAGCGACGCCGACGATTATGCCAAGGACGCGGTGGCACAGCTTGTCGCGGCGGGCATCCGTGCCGACATCGACGTGCGTAACGAGAAGATCAACTACAAGGTCCGCGAGCACAGCCTCGCCAAAGTCCCCTACCTGCTCGTCGTCGGCAACCGCGAGGCCGAGGAAGGCACCGTCGCGATCCGCACCCTCGGGCAGGACGGCCAGCGCATCATGCCGCTCGCCGAGGCGATCGCGATGCTGAAGGGCGAGGCGACGCCGCCGGATTTGCGCGAGCCGTGAGCAGGATCGGCATCGGCCGGTATGCGGCGGGCGAAAGCCTGCCGCGTCATCGCCATGCCGTTGGTTATGCCGCGCTCGTCCTCGGCGGCGATTATGAAGAATCGGGCGATCAGGGGCGCATCGCCGTGCGGCCGGGAACAGTCGTCGTCCACGGCGACTGGACCGCGCATCAGGACCGTTTCGGCGCGCGCGGCGCGCAGGTGCTCAATCTGCCGGTCGCAAAGGGATTTGCGCCGGGGGCGGGGCATATCGCCGATCCCGATACCGCCGCGCGCCTCGCCGAACGCGATCCGCAGGCCGCCGCCGACTATGTCCGCGACCATTTCCGCGCGGGCGCGGCGCGGCGCGACGATTGGCCCGACCTGCTCGCCGCGGCGCTGGCCGCCGATCCCGACATATTGCTCGCCGACTGGGCCGATCATATGGGGCTCAACCCCGCGTCGATCAGCCGCGGCTTCGCGCGCGCCTATGGCGTCAGCCCCAAGCGCTTCCGGCTCGAGGCGCGGACGCGGCAAGCGCTCACTGCGCTCGATCGCTGGCAGGGCAGTCTCGCCGATCTCGCCGCCGACCAGGGGTTCGCCGACCAGGCGCATCTGACCCGGTCGATCGCCGCGATGACCGGCGCCCCGCCGATCCTGCACCGGGCAAAGTCCGTTCAAGCCGGGCGCGTCGATCCCCGCTAAACCGGGTTCATGGATCGCCGCTTCTTCATTGCCGCCTCGCTCGGCACCGCCGCCCTCGCTGTTCCCACCATCGCCTCAGCGCAAAATCAGCGCCCGCCGATGCGCACGCAATGGAAAGTGCGCGCATCCGAAGGCTTCGATGCGCTCGCCTTTCTGGGACCGCTGGCGGGGGGAGAGCTTTATTTGCCCTATTATCAGGCCGACGTCGACGCCTTCGCGCCGCGCCTTTCGGCCGCAGCCCGCGCCGAGATTCCGGCGCTGTCGCGCGAAGCCAATGATGCGGGTTTCGGGCTGCTCGGCCCGGTCTTGTCGCTCATCTTTTCGGGCGGCGACGACAGCAGCCTTGCCGCGCTGATCGCCGCCGCTGCCGCGCCCGAGGCGCGCCTCCTCACCGCCTATCGCGCGAGCAGCAATTGGAACGAAAAGGATTGGGCGTGGTTCGCCGCGCATGCCCCGCGCGTGAAAGCGGTGCTCGAAGCGATGCGAGATGCGGGTTTCGCCGCCTTTCGCACCGAACGCATCGCCGCGCTGGAGGGACGGATCGTTCAGCTTCAGGCCGATCTGGGCGCCTATGACGTCATCCGCCTTCACGAAAAGCTGACCGGGCGGACCTTCGACCCGCAGATCGAGGTGGTGCTGCTGCAATTTTGCAAGCCGCACGGGATCAAGGTGCAGGGGCAGACGTTCCTGCAGGCGGCCGACTGGAACACCGCGATCACCGTGCGCAATGCGGGCCATGAAATGCTCCATCCCCCGGTGGTGATGGACGGCCCCGCGGCAAAGGCCGCGCTCGCCATCCTCGCCAAAGACCCGCTGATCCCGCGCGTCGTCGCCGAGCATGATCCCAAATGGGGCTATACGACGCTCGAAGGCCTGCTGAACGAGGATCTGGCGCAGGCACTCGATCAGCTGATCGCCGAGGCACTGGGGGTCGCGCGCAATCCGTCCGATCGTTGGCGCAAATCGGACGATGGCATCCATATTCTCGCGGGAGCCTTTTACGGGATGCTGCGCCAGGACAATTGGATCGAAACCGGCGGATCGATCGAAACCTGGCTTGCCGACGCGGCAAAGACCGGGCGCCTCGCACCGCAAAAATTGCACAGCATTGCCGCGCATGTGCTCGAACGCCCTGTCGACAAGCTTTGGCCGCTGGCTTGAACGGCGGGGGCTAGCCGCCCCGGCGTTCCTGCGGTATCGGCCGGGCCGGTTCGATCCGCTGCCGGGGAAACAAGCGCTGCCCTTCCATCCCGCCTTCCGCCCGCCCGTCGTGGCGCACGCCGCTTGACCGGCCTGTCGCAGCTTGTCGGCATCGCGCCGCTGACGCTTGTGGGCGCGGCGGCGATGACCTTTGCCGCCGCCTATGTCCGCGGCCTCACCGGCTTTGGCATGGCGATCATCCTCGTACCGCTCCTGGGACTGATCATCGCACCCGGCGAGGCGGTGGTGCTTGGCATATTGCTGCAACTGCTGATCGGCCCGGTCGGGATCGGGATCATCATGGCCGACGCCGACCGCGCGACCGCGGTGCCGATCGCGCTGCTCGCGATGGCGACAACGCCGGTCGGCATGGTCGCGCTCGATGCGACCACCCCCGACGTCGCGCGGCTGCTCATCACGCTGGTCGCGGTCGGTGCCTTTGTCGCGGTGCTGCTGCCCAAACAGCCCGAAGGGCACCGGCCGGGGCGCGGCGCGATTGCGGGGACGGGGGTCGCATCGGGCATCCTCACCGGCTTTGCCGCGATGCCGGGACCGCCGGTCGTGCCCTTCTACCTCCGCCGCCATCTGGAACCCAAGGTCGCGCGCGCGTCGATGCTGCTGATCTTTTTTGGCACCGCGATCGCGGGCACGCTCGCCGCGCTCTGGGTCGGGATCGCGACCTGGCGATTGTTCCTGCTCGCGGTGATCCTGTTCGTGCCGATGTGGCTGGGCAATTATGTCGGCGCGCGCCATTTCGGCCGGGTCCCGCCGCATGTCTGGCAGGCGATGGTCGCGATCGTCCTCGGCATCGCGGCGGTGTCGGCGGTGGTGCGGCTCTTGAACTAGAGGCTGCGCAGCGCCTGCGCGGGTTTGGCCGAGAGCAAGGGCCAGCTCCCCGCAATCCCGATCAGGAACGACAGCCCCGCGCCGCCGAGCAGGGTCATCCCGACGATCAGCGGATCGGGCGCGAAGTCGAAGTCGAACAGCTGCGTCACGACATACCAGGCGCCCGCAAGCCCCAGCCCGAGCGCGAGCACGGCAAGAATGGCCGCGAGCACCGCATATTCCATGCCCTGCGCGCCCAAAATCTGCCCGCGCGTGGCGCCGAGCAGTTTCAGGATCACGCTATCGTAAACACGCCGCTCGCGGCTCGCTGCAATCGCGCCGATCAGCACGGCAATGCCCGCAAGGATCGCGATGCTCGCCGCCGCCGCGATCGCCTGGCTCATCTGCGTCAGCAGCGTCGTCACCTGTGACACGACATCGCGCACCGCGATCAGCGACGCCGACGGGAAGGCCCGCGGGATGCTGCGCGACAAGGCGGCTTCGGCCTCGGGCCCGACCGCCACCGTCGCGACCATATTATGCGGCGCCGCGTCGAAGGTCCCGGGCGAGAAGACGAGCACATAGTTCAGCCCGAAATTGTCCCAGTTGACGGTGCGGAACGAGGCGACCTTCGCCTGCACCTCGACCCCCAGCACGTTGACCGACAGCGTGTCGCCGAGCTTGAGTCCGAGCGATGTGGCGACTTCCTGCTCGACGCTGACCAGCGGCGACCCCTTGTAATCGGCCGCCCACCACTGGCCGCCGACGAGCTCGCTGCCGTTGGGCAAAACGGGGCTGTAGGTCAGCCCGCGGTCGCCGCGCAGCACCCACGCGCCCTCGGGCAATTCGGCGAGTTCGTCGACGCGCTGGCCGGCAAATTCGGTGACGCTGCCGCGCAGCGCGGGGATCATGTTGATCTCGGCCTTGGGATCGGCTCCCGCCACCATCGTCTGGAAGCGCGCGGTCTCGGTGCGCGGCACGTCGAGCACGAAGAAGCTCGGCGCGCGTTGCGGCACGGTCGACTGGATTTCGGCGGTGATGCTCGTCTGGATCGCTGCCAGCGTCACGAACAAGGTCAGGCCAAGGCCGAGCGCGACGACGAGCGCGCCGGTCGCGGCGCCGGGGCGGTGGAGGTTCGCAAGCGCGAGGCGGAACAGCGGGCGCTTGGGGCGCGGCAGGCGGCTCGCGGTACGGCGCACCAGCCAGCCGAGGCCGACGAGGATGAGAAGCAGCCCGATCGCCGCCCCGATGAACCCGAGCGCGAACAGGGGCTCGCGCGCGGTGCCGACCGCGAGCGCGATGATCGCCGCCAGCGCCGCCGCGACCGCGACGACCGTCTGCCGGTCGACCCGCGCCGCGCCGCTCACCGTCGCGCGGTAAAGGCCCGCGGCGGGAACGTGCCGCGTCGCCGCAAGCGGGGGCAGGGCAAAGGCGACGGCTATGAGCAGACCATAGGCCGCGCTAACGGCGAGCGGCAGCGGATAAATGGCAACGCCGGGTTTGACGGGCAGCACGTCGCCGGCGATCCAGCCGATCGCGGCGGGCGCAAGCGCGCCGACGATCAGGCCCGCGACGATCGACACCGCCGCGACCGCAAGGATCTGCAATCCATAGATGCGCGCCACCGTGCCGCTATCGGCGCCGAGCACTTTCAGCGTCGCAAGGCCGGGGCGCTTGCCCGCGAGATAGCTCGCGACGCCGTTGCCGACGCCGATCCCCGCGATCACCAGCGCCGCGAGGCCGACGAGCGACAGGAACTGCCCCATGCGCTCGATGAAGCGCCGCGTGCCCGGCGCGCCATTGCTGCTGTCGGTGATATCCCAGCCCGCGTCGGGGAATTCGGCGGTCAACGCCTTGCCGACCGCTTCGGGGTTCGCGCTTTCGGGCAAACGGACGCGATATTTGCTCTCGTAAAGGCTGCCCGGCTGGATCAGCTGCGTCGCGGGCAGGTCGGCCAGACCGATGATCGCGACGGGGCCGAGCGTGAAGCCCTCGCCCAGCCGGTCGGGCTCCTCGGCGATCACGCCATCGATGAGGAAGCTCGTCTCGCCGAACTTCACGCGCTCGCCGACCTTCAGGCCCAGCCGCGAGACGAGATCCTTGCCGATCCAGATACCGCCCCGCGGCGGGGGACCTTGGCGCGCGCCGCTTTCCAGCCGCATGGTGCCATAGAGGGGGTAGGCGCCGTCGACCGCCTTCAATTCGGACAACAAGGCCTCGCCGTCGGGATCGTTCGCCATCGCGCGCAGCCGAACGGTGGCCGAGGGCGTGCCGACGCGGCGGAAGCCCGCCATTTCCGCGGGGGTGGCCTCACGCTGCGGCAGGCTGAACTCGACATCGCCGCCGAGGATCGTCTGCCCGCGGACTTCGAGTTCGGACGTGATGCCGCGCGTCAGGCTGCCGATCGCCGCGAGCGTCGCGACGCCGAGGAACAGGCAGACTGCGAGGAGGCGCAGCCCGCGAATGCGCGTCGCAAGGTCGCGGCGCGCGATCCGCCAGAGCGTGGCGAGCGGCAGCACCTAGGCGGCCCGCTCTTCGATTTTCCCGTCGTGCATCACGACCACGCGGTCGCAATGCTCGGCGAGTTCGGGGTCGTGGGTGATGATGAGCAACGTCGCGCCCAATGCGGCGCGGCGCGCGAAGATCAGGTCGATGATCGCGTGGCCGGTCGCGGTGTCGAGATTGCCCGTCGGTTCGTCGGCAAAGATGATCGCGGGCGAGCTTGCCATGGCGCGCGCGATCGCGACGCGCTGCTGCTCGCCGCCCGACAGCTGCGCGGGATAGTGGGTCAGACGGTGCCCGAGACCGACGGCTTCGAGTTCGGCCGCGGCGCGACCGAAGGGATCGGCGATGCCCGCGAGTTCCAGCGGCACCGCGACATTTTCGAGCGCGGTCATCGTCGGCAGCAGGTGAAACGCCTGCAACACGATGCCGATCCGCCCGCGCCTTGCGCGCGCCAGATCATCCTCGTCCATCGCCCCGAAATCGAGCCCCGCGACTTGGATGCTGCCGCCGTTCGCGCGTTCCAGTCCGGCCAGCACCGCCATCAGCGAGCTTTTCCCCGACCCCGACGGTCCCAGCAGCGCGACCGAGGCACCCGCGGGAACCTCCAGATCGACGCCGCGCAAAATTTCGACAGGGGCCTTGTCGCTTCCAAGCGTGAGCGTCACATTATGGGCGGCGATCGCCACGCCGGGCGATTGTCGTTGGGCGTCGGGCAAGGAGAGGACCCTTTGAAATGAGAACGGCCGGATGGCGCTCTTTCTTGATATATGGTTGCGCAATCGCGCTTTGCCAACCGCTCGCGGCGTGTGGATCGGCGGAGAAGCCGTCGGCTTCGACCAACGACAAGGTTGCGGCGAAAACGGCGCCCGCAATCCCCGCCGACGCGCCGCTCGTGATCGCCTTTGGTGACTCGCTATACGCGGGTTACCAGCTTGGCCCGAAGGAAGGGCTCGCGCCGCAATTGCAGGCCGCGCTCGCCGACGATGGCATCGTCGCGCGCGTCCAGAATGCCGGCGTTTCGGGCGACACCACCGCCGCGGGGCGCCAGCGCCTGACCTATGTGCTCGATAATGCGAAGGCAAAGCCCGCACTCGTCGTGCTCGGCCTCGGCGGCAACGACATGTTGCGCGGGATCGGCCCCGACCAGACGCGCACCAATCTCGACGCGATGCTCGCCGAATTGAAAAAGCGCGAAATTCCCGTGCTGCTCACCGGCATGATGGCCGCGCCCAATCTCGGCAGCGACTATGCGAAGAAGTTCAATCCCATCTATCCCGAACTCGCGTCGAAATATGACGCAAGCTTCTACCCCTTCATTCTCGACAATGTCGTCACCGACAAGGCGCTGATGCTCGGCGACAATATGCATCCCAATGCCAAGGGGGTGACGGTCGTGGCCGCGGGGCTGGCGCCGCTGGTCGAACAGGCGCTGCCGAACGCGGAATGAATATCCGCGCTGTCGCACAGCGACAGGGCAAATAAAAAGGGGCGACCCGATGGGCCGCCCCTTCTTTTCGTTTCGCTGTTCCGAAAGGATCAGAAAGCGAAGCCGACGCCGACCGCGAAGGTGTCGAAATCGCTGAAGTTCTCGATGAACTGGTGGCGATATTCGGCCTTGGCGTAAACGTTCTGGCCCAGCTTGTGCTGGTAGCCGGCACCGACATAGGGATCGTCGATCTGGCCGAAGGTGTAGCCGCCGTTGACATAGGCTTTGCCGTTGGCGCCGACCTTGGCACCGAGACGCGCGCCCGACGAGAACTGGACCTTGGCGCCGTCGATCAGCACCTTGTCGCCCGCGATTTCGGCGCCGGCGAATGCCGTCGAGCCGAGGTCGAAATCATAGCCGGCCGCGGCGCCAAGCGTGGCGTCGTCGAGGCCGCTGCCCGTGACATAGCCGCCGCGCACTTCGACGCGGCCTTCGCCCTGCGCCATGGCGGGGGTTGCAACGATGGCCGTCAGGAGAGCGGCTGCAACTGCGAATTTCTTCATGTTCTTTTCCTTCTGCTTTTAATCGGTCACGCCCTTTGGGTCGCGACGCCCTCTAAATGGGGCTCGCGGCTGTCGCTGCAATGAACGGATCGTTCAGAATGTGACAATTTTCTTACCTGTGTTATTTTTACCACACAGTATAGAATAGGTATGCGTTCTCGCCCCGCATATCCGCGGGTTTCTGACGCTTACGAAGATGGGAAAAAGAAGCTTGGGGGCGTCGTCAGCCGAGCGCGGCCTGCTTTTCCTCGGCGATCCGGTCGAGTTCGGCGCGGGTCGGCTTGGTCGCCGCGCTCTTGAGCTGCCCGCACGCCGCCATGATGTCGCGCCCGCGCGGGGTGCGCACCGGCGCCGAAATCCCGGCCTTGAAAATCAGGTTGCTGAACGCGCGCACGCGCTCGGGCGACGAGCATTCATAGATCGCGCCGGGCCAGGGGTTGAAGGGGATCAGATTGACCTTCGCGTGCAGGCCATATTCGCGAATCAGCCGGACGAGCTCGCGCGCATCGTCGTCGCTGTCATTCTTGTCCTTCAGCATCACATATTCGAAGGTGATGCGCCGCGAATTGCCGGCACCCGGATAGTCGGCGCACGCCTTCAGCAGCTCGTCGATGCCATATTTGCGGTTGAGCGGGACGATCTCGTCGCGGATTTCCTTCGACACCGCGTGGAGCGAGACCGCGAGATTGACCCCGATCTCTTCGCCCGCGCGCGCCATCATCGGCACGACGCCGCTCGTCGACAGCGTGATCCGGCGGCGCGAGAGCGCAAGCCCGTCGCCATCCATGACGATCTTGAGCGCGCCCTTGACCTCGTCGAAATTATACAGCGGCTCGCCCATGCCCATCATCACGATGTTGGTCAGGATGCGGCCGTCGGCGGTGTAATTGCCGCCCTCTTCGTCATCGTCGTCCTCGGGATCGGGACCGAAGCCCGCCATCGTCCCCTTGGGCCATTCGCCGAGTTCGTCGCGCGCCAGCATCACCTGCCCGACGATCTCGCCCGCGGCGAGGTTGCGGACGAGGCGCATCGTGCCGGTGTGGCAGAAACGGCAATTCAATGTGCAGCCGACCTGGCTCGACACGCAGAGCGTTCCCCGGTCGGCGTCGGGGATGAAGACCATCTCATACTCCTGGCCATCGGCGGCGGCGAGCAGCCATTTGCGCGTGCCGTCGCTCGACACCTGCGCCTCGCGCACCGTCGGGCGGCCGATGATGAAACGGTCGGTCAGCCACGGGCGCATCGCCTTCGCGATGTCGGTCATCGCCTCGAAATCGGTGACGCCGCGGTGATACATCCAGTGCCAGATCTGCTTGGCGCGAAGCTTCGCCGCTTTGGCATCGAGGCCCGCCTCGACCAACACGCCGCCGATCGCGTCGCGCGTCAGCCCGATCAGGTCGATGCGGTTGCCGCCGCGCAAGGGAACGGTGCCCGTCGTGACGGGGTCGATATGGCCGGGAATCTGCATGATGCGCGGCCATATAGGGGCAAAGGGCCGCTTGCGCCAGTCCCGGCGACAAACGGCCCTTTTTCGTCGCAATTACAACGACGCCAGCATCCCCAGCACCTGCGGCACCGTCCCGTTCGCCTCGGCATTGCGCAGCGGCAGGACATTTTGCACGAGAATCTCCTCAGGCGTCGGCTCCACCGCGAACAGCGCCATCACCTCATCGGCAAACTCATCGAGCGGCATATAACCCTCGCGCGTCGACTGGCCGGGTGTCAGGTCGGTGCGCACCGCGGGCGGCGCCAGCTCGATCACCTCGACCTTGCCCGTGAGCTGGATGCGCAGCGCGACCGAGTAGCTGTGGATCGCCGCCTTGGTCGCCGAATAGGTCGGCGCCTTGGGGAAGGGGACGAACGCCAGCCCCGACGTCACATTGACGATCGCGCTGTCCGCCTGCGCCGCCAGATGGTCGACGAGCGCGTCGATCAGCCGGATCGGACCGAGGATGTTGGTGACGACCGTCGCCTCGGCCTGTGCCAGGTCGCGCTTCGCACTCGCATCCTCGGCATTCATGATCCCGGCGTTGTTGACCAGCACATTGAGGTCCGGAAATTTCGCGACGATCTCCTTCGCGAAAGCGGCGATCGCATCGGCATCGGTGACGTCCAGCGCGACCGCCGACATGTTCGGCCGCCCCGCGATCGCGGCGTCGAGCTTCGCGGCATTGCGCCCCGTGACGATGACATCGTTGCCGGCGTCATGCCAGCGCTGCGCGAGCGCGAGCCCGATGCCCGAACCCCCGCCGGTGACGAGGATGGTGTTGCCTGTGGTCTTCATGATGGCCTCCTTCGAGGTGGTGAGAAGGGCTAAATATTCCTATACTCTCCAAAAGGAAGAAGGCACCCGAAAGTGCCATAGTTACCCGAAAGAGAGATTTGGATTTTCCGCCATGCCCACGCCCGAAAAAATTGCCTATGATCCGAATGCGCCGGTCGATCCGCGCGTCGAAACGCTCGTCAACGAACTCATCGGCCGAGTCGCCGACAAATGGACTCTACTCGTTCTCGAGGAGCTGGAGGATCACGGAACCTGCCGCTTCACCGAACTTTCGCGCCGCGTCCCCGGCATCAGTCAGAAGATGCTGACGCAGACGCTGCGCCAGATGGAGCGCGACGGGCTGGTAGTGCGAACAGTGCACCCGGTCGTGCCGCCGAAGGTCGAATATTGCCTGACCGACCTCGGCCACAGTCTCGGCGAAGCCTTTTGCGGTGTCTGGGTCTGGGCCGAAGCCAATCTGGAAAAAGTGGCAAGGGCGCGGATGGCGTTTGACGAGCGGGGATGAGGTTCGGGCAAGTTGGCGCTCACAGGTTACCGCCAATTGCGATCATTCAAAGTGGCGCTACACTTGGAGTATGGCAGCATGGCAATTCACGCTGGATCTCATTCCTTCCTCTGCAGCACGCTTGAATGGTGTCGATGCGATACGGATGACGCGAGAGCAATTGGATGAGATCGAACCCGAGATTTCTGTCGAGAAGCTGCCCGGCTTATTTCAGGCATTAAGCAGGCTTCTTCCCGAAAAGGAGTCATGGGCGCCAGATCTTCATATCTGGGGCGATGAGAAATCACACGACGTCCAGATTTGGTTCGAGGGCGATCGTGTCGAAGGCATCCAACTCCGGCTAGATGTCGCGAATCCGTCATTCCCACTTGTCAGTGGCATGTGTGGCCTTGCTCGCGACCTTCAATGCGTTTTTGCTGCGAGAGAAGGTGCGATCATTCAACCTAGTGCGGAAGCGGTCGTGAGAGCGGTGATGCAGTCACCCGCAATGCGTTTCGTTCGTGACCCACAGGCTTATATCGAAGCTGCAATTCAAGCAGACAGAGCGGGAGACTAATGTCCGCTTCCACCCCATAGCCGTTCTTCCGTCACTAAACGAGCTTCCGACCCTCGGGCGGCGCATAATCCAATAGCAAGCCGGGACCATGATCGTGCCCGAATCATGGCCCCGGCTTTGACGGACCCTGCAACTTGGGTCCGCCGGTCAGTTGCGGATCGAGCTGACCTGGATCGGCTCGCCGCGCGACGCGTTGGCGACGACGACGTCGGCCTGCACCGAGGCGACGCGCTTTGTATCGCGCCGGCACTGCCGCACGTCATTCTTGCCCGCGATGTCAAAATCGGGGGCGGTGCCGCACACTTCGACGACGGCGCGCCAGATGCGGCGGTCGAGCGCCTTGGTGCCGGCCGCGGTCCGAAGGTCGAGGTCTTTGTGCGCCACGGCGACGCTCGGGTTCGCAGGGGCGGTTTGCGCCGATACGGGCTGGCCGATCGATACGGCAGCGAGGGCGGCGAGGATCAGAAGCTTTTGCATCTTGAGTCTCCATCGGCCGGCTGGGGAGGAGGGGAGGAAGCCGGTGAGACAGAAATAATCGATCGCCGGGGGCGAAAGGAGCAACGATGTTGCGCGGCCATTCTGCAAAATTGCAGAATGAGGGCGGGGCCATTATGTCGCACAAGACGGCATGTATGATTGGAACGACCTGAAGGCCTTTCTGGCCGTTGCCGAGACCGGCAGCACGCTGTCGGCGGCGCAGTCGATGCGTGTCAGCCAGACGACCGTCGCCCGGCGCATCGCCGCGCTGGAGGAGGCCACGGGACTCAACCTGTTCGAACGGCGGCAGGCGGGTTACGCGCTGACCCCGGTGGGCGAAGCGATGGTGGCAAGCGCCGTCGCGGTGCGCGATGCCGCCGACCGCTTCGGCGATGCGGCGGGGGCGCGCTCGCGCGATGCGGGCGGCACGGTCAGCCTGACGACGATGGAAATCTTCGCTGTCACCGTGCTGCCGCCGATACTTCGCGACCTTCGCGCCGCGCATCCGGCGATCCATATCCATCTCGACACGTCGGACGAACCGCGCGACCTCGCCGCCGGCGCCGCGGACATCGCGATCCGCAGCAGCAAGCAGCCCGCGGGTGCGGGGCTGGTCGGGCGGCGCATCGCCGACAATCCCTGGACCGTCTATTGCAGCCGCGCCTATGCCGATCTGCACGGCATCCCGCACGGGCGTGCGGAGCTTGCGACGCACCCCTTCATCGGTGGCGGCGGCGGCGTCTGGGAACCCTATCAGGCGTGGCTGCGCCAGCACGGGCTCGAAGAGTCGGTCGTGATGCAATATGATACGGGATCGGGGCTGCTCGCGGGCGTGCGCTCGGGCATGGGGCTCACCATATTGCCCGCTTTCATCGCCGATCGCGAACCCGACCTGATCCGCTGCATTCCGCCCAAGACCGAGGACACCACAGGCCTGTGGCTGCTGACCCACGAACGGCTACGCCACGTCCCGCGCGTCCGCCTCGTCCTCGATTTCCTCGCCGCCGAACTGACGAAGCTTGCGCGCGGCTAGCTTGCCATCGCGGCATCCACGGCGGCATCGACGTGCAGCGCCAGCGTGTCGAACAGCGGCACCGCGCTATCCGCTTCGCCGACCAGCAGCATGATTTCGGTACAGCCAAGGACGATCGCCTCGGCGCCGTCGGCGATCAGCGCGGCGATGATCCGCCGATATTCGGCGCGCGATGCGTCGCGGACGACGCCCTGCACCAGCTCGTCATAGATGATCCCGTGGACGATCGCGCGATCGGCATCGCCGGGGATCATCGCCTCGATGCCCGCCGCCGCCATGCGCGCGGTATAGAAGGGTTTTTCCATCGTGAAGGCGGTGCCGAGCAGCCCGACGCGCGAAAAGCCCGCCGCCTGGACCGCCGCGATCGCGGGGTCGGCGATGTGGAGAAGCGGCACCGGTGTCGCGGCCTCGACCGCCTCGGCGCACAGATGCATCGTATTCGCACAGATCAAGAGCAGTTCGGCTCCGCCCGCCGTCAAGGACCGGGCGGCGTCCGCCATTTGCGCGTCGAGCACATCCCAGTCGCCGCTCGCCTGCAGCTCGGCGATGGGCGCGAAATCGAGCGATAGCAGCAGGATGCGCGCCGAATGCAGCCCGCCCAGTCGTGCCCGCACGCCTTCGTTGAGCAGCCGGTAATATTGGGCCGAGCTTTCCCAGCTCAAACCCCCGATCAGGCCGATTGTCTTCATCGCGTCAGCTCCATCCAGAAATCGCTGTCCTACAATATCTCGCCGATTTAGCGTGCCGGGCGATGACCAGCGACGCAGCTTTCCTCCTAACGGCTACAGGCATGCTTCCGCGCCCTTCAGCGCGTGCGATGAAAAGCGATTTGCGAGTGAAGTTACGCAGTTTTCCGCCGTTTCGCGAAAACGCATTTTCCGCTTTCTTCGTCACCCCGGACTTGATCCGGGGTCCCGCTTCTCCCGCTGCGTCGCATGGATCCCGGATCAAGTCCGGGATGACGAAGGGGAAACCGAAATGCGAATCGCGAGTGAAGTTGCGCAGAAATCCGCCACTTCGCCAAAGCGCCTTACCGCAGCTTCGCGCACCCCAGCGCCGCCGCATCGATCGCGGTCGCGGCGCCGCGCAGCCGGTAGGTGTCGGCGATTGCGCCGCCCGTCGCGGTGCCGCTCTCGATGCTCATGCTCGGCGCCGATCGCATCGCGGCGACGATCGCCGCGTCCATGCGCGGATCGCTCGCCCAGCCATGCGCGCCATTGCCGGTCAGGATGAAGCGGCGGCCGCCGATTGTCAGGCGCAGCTCGCGGTCGGGTGCGCGCTCTTTCGACAGGCGCACGTAAAATTGTCCGCGAATGCGCGACTTCGGCCAATATCCGACGCTGGCATAGGCTTTGACCTTCGGCGTACCGATCGTCGCCGACGGCGCGGCGAGCGCGTAGCAGCGCGGGGCGCTGGGATCGCGAAACGCGCCCCAGCCGTCGAAAATGCCGAGCGCCGTGGGGCTGGCGGCCAGCGCCACCGCGGGCATCGCCGCCGCTATCAGGAAAAGGGAGGCCCACCGCCGCATCGCGCCTCGTTCGCGCGATTGGGGATGGTTTGCAAGCATGGCTTGCGCGTGCCGCACCGTGCGTTAAGGAAGGTGGACATTTTCAGGGGCCGGAATCGGGGTGCGAATCGCCTCCGATGGTCTGTCCCCAAGGGACTTTTCCCGCGAAACACAGGGATGGCGGATTTAGAATGAAAGCGACGATCGAACGCGCAGTGTTGTTGAAAAGCCTCGGCCACGTCCAGTCGGTGGTCGAACGGCGCAATACCATCCCCATCCTCTCGAACGTGTTGATCGAAGCCGATGCGTCGGGCCAGCTAAAATTGATGGCGACCGACCTCGACCTGCAGGTCGTCGAAACGATCGCGGCGAAGGTCGAGACGCCGGGCACGACCACCGTGTCGGCGCACACGCTTTTCGAAATCGCCCGCAAGCTGCCCGAGGGCGCCGAGGTCAGCCTCGCCGCCGCCGAGGGTAAGATGCAGGTCAAGGCCGGCCGTTCGAACTTCAACCTGCCGACGTTGCCGCGCGACGATTTCCCGGTGATCGCCGAGGGCGACCTGCCGACCAATTTCGAACTGCCCGTCGCCGAGCTGATCCAGATCATCGACAAGACGCGCTTCGCGATCTCGACCGAGGAAACACGTTATTATCTCAACGGCATCTTCCTGCACGTCGCCGAGGATGCATCGGGTCCGGTGCTGAAGGCCGCGGCGACCGACGGCCACCGCCTCGCGCGCTACACCGTCACGCGCCCCGACGGCGCGTCGTCGATGCCCGACGTCATCGTGCCGCGCAAATGCGTCACCGAAATCCGCAAGCTGCTCGACGAGGCCGAGGGTAATGTCGAAATCAGCCTGTCGGCGAGCAAAGTCCGCTTCCAGCTCGGCAACGCGATCCTGACCTCGAAGCTGATCGACGGGACTTTCCCCGACTACAGCCGCGTCATCCCGACCGCGAACGACAAGCTGCTCAAGGTCGATCCGAAGAGCCTCTATCAGGGCGTTGACCGCGTCTCGACGATCGCCAGCGAGAAGACCCGCGCGGTCAAGGTCGGTCTCGATAAGGATCGCATCACGCTGTCGGTCACCAGCCCCGAAAACGGCACCGCCGCCGAAGAGGTCGCGGCTTCTTATGACAGCGATTCGATGGAAATCGGCTTCAACGCCCGCTACCTCAGCGACATCCTCGGCCAGGTCGACGGCGACACCGTCGAACTCCACCTCGCCGACGCGAACGCCCCCACGCTGATCCGCGAAAGCGAAAAGAGCCCGGCGCTCTACGTGCTGATGCCGATGCGGGTGTAGTGACCCGATAAAGCCCGAAACGAAAAAGGCCCCGCGCTTGCGGGGCCTTTTCTTATCCGGCCTTCGCGACCCGCCAGATCACCCCGCCGGTATCGTCGGCGACCAGCGCGCTGCCGTCCTTGGCAACCTTCACATCGGCCGGGCGGCCGCGGGTGGTCTTGCCGTCCTTGCCGAGGAACTGATCGAGCAGCGTGACCGGCAGCGCGTCGACCGGCTTGCCATTGGCGCCGAACTTGACGAACACGACGCTGTACCCCGCGACCGGCTCGCGGTTCCACGACCCGTGCAGCGCGATCAGCGCGCCGTTCGCCCAGCGATCGCCAAGGTCGAGCCCCTGGGTAAAGGTGAAGCCGAGCGGCGCGGTGTGGGCACCGAGGCCATATTCGGGACGCTTGACGTACTGGCGGCGATCCTCGGCCTCGGGCTCGACGCGCGGATCGATGTAGCCGCCCCAATAATACCAGGGCCAGCCATAGAAATCGCCTTCGGTCACGTCGGTCAGATAATCGGGAACCAGGTCGCTGCCGAGCATGTCGCGCTCGTTGACGACGGTCCACAGCCGGTCGCTGCCCGGGTAGAAGCCAAGGCCGACGGGGTTGCGGATGCCCGCCGCGAAGGTGCGCATATATTTGTTCTCGGGCCGCACCTCGAGCACGCTGGCGCGGCGGAATTCGCGGTTCATGCCCGCTTCGCCGATGTTGGAATCGGCGCCGACGCCGATGTAAAGCCAGCCGTTGGGTGCAACCGCGAGGCTCTTGGTCCAATGGCGGTTGGTGCCCTTTGCGGGCAGATCGACGAGCTTGGCCGGCTTGCCGCTCATCTTCGTCTCGCCCGCCACATAGGGGAAGGCGAGCAGCGCGTCGGTGTTTGCGACGTAAAGCGTCGTCCCGACCAGCGCCATGCCATAAGGTGAGTTGAGGCCCGTGATATAGGCGGTCTTGACCTCGGCCTTGCCGTCGCCATCGGCGTCGCGGAGCAGGGTGATACGGTTCGCCGACGGCTTGCGGCCCGTGCCGCCCTTGCCCATCAGATTCTTCATCACCGCGCCTTGCACGCCGCCATCCTTGCGCGGCGGGCTCTGCGATTCCGCCACCAGAATATCGCCGTTCGGCAACACCAGCATCGTCCTCGGATGGTCGAGCCCTTCGGCAAAGCGCGCCACCGCCAGCCCCTGCGCGGCGCGCGGCGCCTGGCCTGCGGGCCAGCTCGTCGCCTCGGGCACATTGACCGTCGGGAAGCTCTCGGTCTTTTGCGACGCCATCACCGGCACCCGCCCGCTGAGTTCGGCGGTCGAGAAGCGCGCCACGTCGGGGCGCGACATGACGTACAATGTGATGCCGCCGACGATCAGCAGCAGCAACAGGGCGAGGGCGGCATATTTCAGGATCTTGCGCATGGCGCCTGTCTACACGGGCCAAGCGCGGCGTCAAAGGGGGTTGCATCGGCACGCGAAGAGTTAACAGGCGACGGCTGAAAATTAACCTTACCCGATCGTTCATCACGGTTGGGAACGGCGCGGTGAGGGGCGGCGCGTAACAGGGCGTTCACCCCAACGGACCAGGAATTCGATGCACCTGCCAGCACCCTTTCTCACCGACCGCGACGCGGTCGAGGATGCCCATGCGCTGATCAGTATGCATGGCGAAGAAGCGGGCTTTGCCGCCGCAGCGCGCGCCGAACAATATCGCGTGCTCGGCAACCACGTTCATTTCGCGCGTTGGCGCCAGATCGAACGGCTGATCACCTATTTGTCGGTCGAGGATATCCTCGACACGGTGCACTGAGTGCAGACACCCTCCCCCTTGATGGGGGAGGCAGCGAGACTTGCCAGCTTGCTGGCTAGTCGCAGCGGTGGGGGTGTGGTTTCGGCCTGAGGTGACCGTTCAAGGACGCGCCATCACCCCCATCCAACTTCGCCTAATCGTTGCGCGATAAGGCGGCGTATCCTTCCCCCATCAAGGGGGAAGGAAATCAGATTCGCAGGCCCGCGGTTTCGGGCAATCCCGCCATGATGTTGAGATTCTGGACGCACGCGCCGCTCGCGCCCTTGCCCAGATTGTCGAGCCGCGCGACGAGGCGCGCCTGGCTGGCATCGCTATTGGCAAAGACGAACAGCTCGATCCGGTCATCGCCCGCATCCGACGCGCGAAGCAGCATTTCGCCATCCGCCGGCGCCTCGCCCATGACGACGATCGGGCTCGCGCCATAGAAATCGGCGAGCGCCGCTCGCAGCGCGTCGGGCGACGCGGCGGCGGGCATGGCATTCAGCGGCAACGGAACCTCGACCACCATTCCGCGATGCGCCGCGATCACCGCGGGCGAAAACAGCGGACCGATCGCAAGCCCGCACCGCGCCTGCATCTCGGGCACATGCTTGTGGCCGAGCGCCAGCGCATAGCCGCGCCATGCGATGTCCGGGTCCTCCTCGAAGCGCTCGATCAGCGCTTTGCCGCCGCCCGAATAGCCGCTGACCGCATGACAGATATAGGGCCAGTCGGCGGGAAGCAGGCCTGCCTGCACGAGCGGTGCGACCAGCGCGATAAAGCCCGTCGAGTAGCAGCCCGGGTTCGACACGCGCGCAGCCTTGGCGACGGCGTCGTGCCCGCTGACTTCGGGGAAGCCATAGATCCAGCCCGGCGCGACACGATGCGCGGTCGATGCGTCGATGACGCGCGTGCGGTCATTGCCGATCATCGCCACCGCCTCGCGCGCCGCATCGTCGGGAAGGCAGAGGATCACGAAATCCGCATCGTTCAGCGCCTCACGCCGCGCCGCCGCATCCTTGCGGCGCGCATCGTCGAGCGCGATCATCGTGAATTCGTTCCGCCCCCCAAGGCGTTCAGCGATTTCGAGGCCCGTCGTACCCGCCGCGCCGTCGATGAAAACCGTTTTCGTCATATCTTATCGCAGTCTTTTATATCCGCTCACCGGCGGATCATGATCCTTTGCTGCCGAACGCGCGATGACGTCGGCCAGCGGCTCGGCCTTCACCGCCATCCATCGTCGGCTGGCATGGATGATGTTGCGATCGTCGGCCATGATGCCGACATGGCCGGGGAAGAAAACGAGGTCGCCGCGCGCGAGCGCCGCCGGATTGACATCCTTGTCGGGGCCGAGCGCCGCAAGCTGGAGGTCGCTGTCGCGTGGCAACTGAACACCCGCGGCCGCCCATACGAGCTGGACGAGGCCAGAACAGTCGATCCCCTTGGCGGTGCGGCCGCCCCAGACATAGGGCGTGCCGATCATTTGTTCGGCGAGTTCGGCGGGGTCACTGTCCTCGGTGCCGACTTCGACGAGCGCCGCCAGCGGCAGATAACCGTGCGACGTCGCGAGCCATTCGCCCTCGGGTTCGCCCATCACCAGCGCGCCGCGCGGCAGGACGGCGGGGCCGCCGCTCGCGGCATCGGGCGCACTGTGCAGCATCGCCTCGATCATCGCGACACGGTGCGTCGGCGCGATCGGCGCTGCGAGCGCTTCGGCGGCGAGATAACCGACATAATGATCGGCAAGGCAATAACCCCACGCCCAGCCGCCGGTGAGGTCGAGCAGCGCAAAGCCTTCGCCGAACAACAGTTCGCTCGTCTGGTCGGCGTCGACCGACGGCGACGCGCGCAGCGATGCGCCGGGCAGTACGCCGCTGCGCATCATCGGCGCCGCATAATGCGGCGCGAAATGTGTTCCAGCTACCGCGATATCGGCCAGGTCGGGACGGATCGCGACGACGCGCGGATCGAAGCTCTGCGACGTGCCCGTCAGGCCAAAGCGATCGCGGCCCGCGCCCGCGGCGCCGGGCCGCCCCATGCGCACGCGGTTTGCCGCTGAATTATCGCCACTTTCTGCTGTCACTTGCCGTCCCGTAAAAAGCTTGGTTCCGCGCGTGGCGGACAATCGCGCGCCATTAGACCAGCAGGACCCTCTTGATCAAGAATGTTCAGGCTTTCCCGCGCCGGTCATAGCGCGCCTGCAGCATCGCCCATGCGGCGCGGAGACCCAGCGCGGCGCCGCCTTTCGGCCGTCCGGGCTTTGCCGAAGGGCGCCAGGCGAAGGTGTCGAGATGCGCCCATAGGGCGCCCTCGGGGACAAAGCGCTTCAGGAACAGCGCCGCGGTGATCGTCCCGGCGAAGGGCGAACTGCCCGCATTGCCGAGATCGGCGATGTCGGTTTCGAGCAGGTCGGCATAGCCATCCCACAGCGGCATCCGCCACAGGGGATCGTCGCGGTCGATCCCACCCGCAAGCAGCGCTTCGGCGAGCGTGTCGTCATTGGCGAAGAGCGGCGGCAGGTCGGGGCCGAGCGCGACGCGTGCAGCCCCCGTCAGCGTCGCGAAATTGACGATCAGCTCGGGCTTGCCTTCGCCCGCCTTCGCGAGTGCATCGCCCAGAACCAGCCGCCCTTCGGCGTCGGTGTTGCCGATCTCGACCGTCAGCCCGAGGCGGCTTTTCAGTACATCGCCCGGACGGAACGCGTCGGCCGAGATCGCATTTTCCGCGGCGGCGACGAGGCAGTGAAGCCGCACCGGCAGCCCGCTCGCCATCACCAGCTCGGCGAGCGCGAGCACGTGCGCGGCGCCGCCCATATCCTTCTTCATCAACCGCATGCCCGCCGCGGGCTTGATGTCAAGCCCGCCGCTGTCGAAGCTGATCCCCTTGCCGACCAGCGCGACGCGCGGATGGTCTTCCTTGCCCCACTCGATCTCGATCAGGCGCGGTGCGTGATGCTTGGCGGCGGCGCGGCCGACCGCGTGGATCATCGGATAGCCCTGTTCGAGCGCCTCGCCCTTGGTCACGGTGAGCTTGCCGCCATGCGCCTTGGCGATGCGTTCGGCCGCCTTCTCGATGGCGGCGGGCCCCATGTCGGCGGCGGGCGTGTTGACGAGATCGCGGACGAGCGCGGTCGCCCGCATTTCCGCAACCATCGGCGCGATCGCCCCGACGTCGCTCGTCAGTAGCACGCGCGGGCCTTTAGTCGGCGGATTCGATTTATAGGTGTCGAAGCGATATTGCGCGCTCATCCACCCGAACAGAGCCTTGCCCGGCTGCTGGCCTTCGAGGCGGTAACGGCCTTCGGGCAGGATTTGCCCCAGCTTGGCGAGGCACCAGGCCGACAGGCTGTCGACCTTCGCGACCGTGGTGACGACCGCCCATTTTTCGGGATCGTCTCCCGGCAGGATCGCGTGGACGAAGGCCTCGGGCTTGAAGCCGACCGCGGCGAGATGCGCGCGTTCGCGGGCGCTGCGGCCCTTCAGCCATTCATCATAGCCCTTTTTGTCGACGAGATGGATCGGGCGCGCGTCCTGCCCCTTGTCGGGCTGGATCAGATCGGAATAGTCGGTCATGCACGCGGTGCTAGGCCGCGCGGGATATTTTGTCGATTCCCGGCGTTATGTCTGCATGACGATCAACGCACCTTGGCGAAATGCCACTTCGATCCTTGCCGGCGCGCTGCTGCTGGCGGCATGTTCCGACGACAAGCCGACGAAGGCGGAAAAAGTGGCGGCCGCGTCGGTGCCCGGCGCGCCGTCCGGCGGCGCCGCCGACGAAGCGGCGAAGGATGCGCCCGCGTCGAAGGTCACCGAAAGCAACGACCTGATCGAATTCGTTTATGCTTATCCCAAAGAAGCCGCCCAAATCCCCGAACTCGCCAAGGCGCTCGACAGCGACCGGGCGACGAAGCGCGAGGCGTTGGTGGCCGCCGCGCGGCGCGACAAAGCAGCCGCCGAAAAGGGCGAATATCCCTATCGCGGTCATACCCATCGGCAGACCTGGCAACGCGTTACGAGCACACCGCGTTTCCTCAGCCTGTCGGCCGAGATCGAGACCTATACTGGCGGCGCGCACGGCATGCAGACCTTCGACACGCTGATCTGGGACCGCAACCGGCGCAAGCAGCTGAAGCCGCTCGACCTATTCCAGAGCGGCGAAGCCTTTGACGCTGCCATCCGTGATTCTTTCTGCGCTGGCATAAAGCGCGCGAAAGCCGCGAAGGGGATAACGGCCGACGAGGCGCCCGACAGCCCCTTCGCCAAATGCCCGCCCGCATCGGCGCAGACAATATGGCTCGGCTCTTCGGATGGGCGCTACCTCGACCGCATGACGATCGCGATCGCGCCCTATGAGGTCGGCCCCTATGCCGAGGGGAGCTACAAGATCAACGTGCCGGTGACGGGTGCGCTCGTCAAAGCCGTGAAGGACGAATTCGCGCGCGACTTCCTCCCGATCAACTGAACCGAAGGACAAGCTCATGGCGAAGCAGCCCAAAGCCGGCAAGGTTGGCGAAAGCGCAAAGGAGAAGAAGGGCAAGCGGAGCGCAGCGACGAAACTGCGCCGCGCGGTGGGGTCGGGCAAGACGATCGCCAAGCCGCCGCCGGATCGCGAAGCCGACCTTGACCGCGCGCCCAAATGGCAGCCGCGTTATCCGGGATCGGGCCGCCTCGACGGCAAGGTCGCGATCGTCACCGGCGGTGACAGCGGCATCGGCCGCGCGGTTTGTGCGCTGTTTGCGCGCGAGGGCGCCGACATCGCGATCGTCTATCTCGAGAACCGGGCGGACGCCGTCGAAACCGCCGCGATCGTCGAGGCCGAAGGACGCCGCGCGATCGCGATCAAGGCCGATGTCGGCAAGGCGAAGACGGGCGAAAAGATCGTCGCGCAGACGGTCGACAAGCTCGGCCGCCTCGACATCCTCGTCAATAACGCCGGTGAACAGCATCCGGCCGCGGATATCCGCGACATTAGCGAGGAGCAGCTGCAGCGCACCTTCGCCACCAACATCTTCGGGATGTTCTATTTGGTGCAGGCGGCTTTGCCGCACCTCAAAAAAGGCGCGGCGATCGTCAATTGCACCAGCATCACCATGTATCAGGGCTCAAAGGGTCTGCTCGACTATAGCGCCACCAAGGGCGCGATCACCGCCTTCACCCGCTCGCTCAGCGAAAATCTGGTCAGCAAGGGCATTCGCGTGAACGGCGTCGCACCGGGGCCGATCTGGACCCCGCTGAACCCGCGCGGCGGCGCGCCCGCCGGGAAAGTTGCGACCTTCGGCGAGGGCACGCCGATGAAGCGCCCGGGCGAGCCCAATGAGGTTGCGCCCTGCTTCCTGTTCCTCGCGTGCGACGACAGCAGCTATATGTCGGGCCAGGTGCTGCATCCCAACGGCGGTACGATCGTTAATGGCTAGCGGGGCGGGCAAGGAGAATTGCCATGCCAGCCAAATCGAAAGCCCAGCAGAAAGCCGCCGGCGCCGCGCTCAGCGCCAAGCGCGGCGATACGCCGAAGTCGAAACTCAAAGGCGCATCGAAAGAGATGGCCGAAAGCATGACCGAAAAGCAGCTCGAGGATTTCGCCAAGGGCTCGACCAAGGGCAAGCCCGAGCACGTCGACTAGGGCTTATTCCGCGGCTTCAAGCTCGGCCGGTGCCGATGCCACTGTCGCTTGCGCGTTGGAGAAGGTCAGCACCCCGTCGGCAATCGCGCCGGTGCGCATGTCGATCCGGTCCTGCACATAATTCTGGCTGAGCCGCCAAGGCAGCGCGACCGTGCTCTTCGGCATGATGTGCAGCGAGCGCTGGATATAGCCCGACGAGAAGTCGAAGACATTTTCCTCTTCAAGGCTCGACGGATCAGCCAGCGCCGGTGTCGCGACGGTAGTGCCGGTATCGCGCATATGGTTGAGCACGCGGCAGACATATTCGGACACGATGTCGGCGCGCAGCGTCCAGCTCGCGTTGAGATAACCGAACACCGCCGAGAAGTTCGGCACGTTCGAGAACATGCACGCCTTATAATAGAAATGGTCGTGCCAATCGACGGGGGCGCCGTCGACGCGCACCGGAATCTTGCCGGCGACAGCGAGTTTGAGGCCGGTAGCCGTGACGATGATGTCGGCATCGAGGTGCCTGCCCGATTTCAGCTGGATGCCGGTGGCGTCGAATTTCTCGATATGATCGGTCACGACCGATGCCTTGTCCGCCTTCATCGCCTCGAAGAAATCGGCATCGGGGACGAGGCAGAGCCGCTGGTCCCATGGGTTATAGGGCGGGGTGAAGGCTTCGGCGTCGTAGCGGTCGCCTAGGCTCTCCTGCAGCTTTTTCGTCAGGAACTCCTTGACCTTCTCGGGCTTCTCGCGCGCGCGGCGGAAGGCGATATCTTGCAGCCGGACATTCTTGAAACGCGTGATTTTGTACGCGAGCGTCTCGGGCAGGAATTTGCGAAGGAAGTTCGCGAACGCGTCCTTGGCGGGCCGGATAAAATACCAGGTCGGGGTGCGCTGGAGCATCGTGACGTGCGCGGCCTCTTTCAGCGACGGGACGATCGTGACCGCGGTTGCGCCCGATCCGATCACGACGACTTTCTTGCCCTTGTAGTCGAGGTCCTTCGGCCAGAATTGCGGGTGGATGATCTGACCCCGGAAATCCTCGCGGCCCGCGAACTGCGCGTCGAAGGGCTCGTCATAATCATAATAGCCCGAGCCGAGGTAAAGCCAGCGCGCGGTCGTGCTCGACCTCGCGCCCTTGCTGTCCTCCATCGTCACCGTCCAGCGCGCGGCATTGCTGTCCCAGTCGGCGCCGACGACCTTGCTGTCGAAGCGGATGCGTTCGCGGATATGGCGTTCGTCGACGATGCGATTGAGATATTCGAGGATCGACGGCCCGTCGGCGATCGACTTTTCATGCTTCCACGGTTCGAAGACAAAGCCGAGCGTGTGCATGTCGCTGTCCGAGCGGATGCCGGGGTAACGGAACAGATCCCAGGTGCCGCCAAGTTGTTCGCGGCGCTCGACGAGGGCGAAGCTGCGGTCGGGCGAATTCATCTGCAAATGCACGGCCATGCCGATGCCCGAAATCCCCGCGCCGACGATCAGCACATCCTGATCGACCGGTGCAGCTTTCGCGTCCGCGGGGCGTTCCGTCGTCGCCGTGCCTGCCATCATCCTGTCTCCCGACTATGTTTGATGGGTAGATTACGCACCGCGTTTCATTTTGCAATCGAATTGACGTTTACGGAAAGTGCGGTGGCGATGAAGCGTCCTTGTCGCTGTCACATTATTGTCATAGGGGCGTAACCTGTTTGTCACCCATGGCCTCGCGCGCCCGAAACCGCCGGAAAGGATGAAAGCCTCATGCGTCAGATCGCCGTCCTTCCCTATCGATTCGGGGGTCCTGCGCAGGACGGGCCGACCGAAATCCTGCTGATCACGTCGCGCGAAACGAAGCGCTGGGTGGTGCCAAAGGGTAATCCGCTGACCGGCATCACGCGTCATGCCGCCGCCGCGATCGAGGCGGAAGAAGAGGCGGGTGTGATCGGCGCGGTGTGTCCGACGCCGATCGGCAGCTATGAATATCGCAAGCGCCGCGCTAACGGCGCGTCGATCAAATATGATGTCGAAGTCTTCCCGCTCGCCGTGACGAACGAGCTCGACGACTGGAAGGAAATGGACGAACGCGACCGCAAATGGTTCTCGTTCCGCGATGCCGCGTCGGCCGTGGAAGAGCCCGATTTGCAAGCGCTGATCCGCTCGTTCGGCGATGGCGGTTTCCGCGCCGTCGCCCAGCCGCGCGGGGTCGTCGAAAATGTAGCAGACAAGACAGGGGTTAGCTGGATGTTCGCATGGTTTCAGCGTTTGCTGCCGCGACAAGGAAATTTCTTTGAATTGTTCGAAAGCCACGCCGCGACGCTCGTCGCCGGGGCGAATGCCTTGTCACGCATGTTGCAGGGCGGCGAGGGCATCGCCGACCATATCCAGGAAGTCATCGAGCGCGAGCATGACGCTGATGCGATCACCCGCGAAGTGCTCCAGACCGTACGCCGCACCTTCCTGACCCCGTTCGACCGCAGCGCGATCACCGACCTGATCGCCTCGATGGACGATGCGATCGACGAGATGCAGAAGACCGCGGGCGCGGTCGACCTGTACGACGTCACCGAATTCGAGCCCGAGATGCGCGACATCGCGGGCATCATCGTCGACGCGGCGCGCCTGACCGCCGAAGCGCTGCCGCTGCTCCGCAACATCGGCGCCAACGGTCCGCGGCTTCACGAGCTGACCGAGCGGCTGGTGCGGATGGAGGGCCATGCCGACGAGATTCATGCCGCCGGGCTGAAGCGCCTGTTCCGCGAGCATGGCGAATCGAACCCGACCCGCTTCCTGATCACGCGCGAACTCTTCCGCCATCTCGAGCGCGTCACAGACAGTTTCGAGGATGTCGCGAACGAAATCGACGGCCTGGTCATCGACCACGCATAAGCGGGGACGTCCACCATGCACGAACTCGCTTTCCCGCTCCTCGTCGGCCTCGTCATCCTCGCGCTGGCGTTCGACTTCCTGAACGGCCTGCACGACGCCGCGAACAGCATCGCGACCGTCGTCGCAACGCGGCTGTTGCGGCCGGTGCAGGCGGTGTTGTTCGCCGCCTTCTTTAATTTCGCGGCTTACTTCCTGTCGGTCATCTTTCCCGAACTACACAAGGTCGCCGAGACGATCGGCAAGGGGATCATCGACAAGGATCTGGTGACCCCCGCGGTCGTATTCGGTGCGCTGGTCGGCGCGATGTTCTGGAACGTCGTGACCTGGCTCAAGGGGATTCCGTCATCGTCGAGCCACGCGCTCGTTGGCGGGATCGTCGGTGCGGGCGTCGCGCATGCGGGGTTCGAGGGGATCGAATGGACCGGGCTCAACAAGACTGTCATCGCGATCTTCCTGTCGCCTTTGCTCGGCATGATGCTCGCGATGCTGGTGATGCTGGTCAGCAGCTGGGCGCTCCGCCGGTCGACCGCCAGCTTCGCCGAGAAGACCTTCCGCCACCTCCACCTCTTTTCGTCCGCCGCTTATTCGATCAGTCACGGGCTGAACGACGCACAAAAGACGATGGGGATCATCACCGTGCTCCTCTATTCTACCGGCTATCTCGGCGGCGAATTCCATGTCCCGCACTGGGTGGCGTTCAGCTGCTACATCGCGATCGCGCTCGGCACGCTGTCGGGTGGGTGGAAGATCATCGAGACGATGGGCGGCCGCATCACCAAGCTGTCGCACCATCAGGGTTTCGCCGCGTCGACCGGCGGGTCGATCATGGTTTTCACCGCCAGCCTGCTCGGAATCCCGGTGTCGACGACGCACACGATCACCGGCAGCATCATCGGCGCCGGCGTCGCGCGCCGCACGACCGCGGTGCGCTGGGGCGTCGCGGGCAATGTCGTCGCGGCGTGGTTCATCACTATTCCGGCCAGCGCGGCTGTGGCGGCGGTTTTCTATGCGATCACCCGCCTGTTCTGAATTGGGCGGGGTTGCGTTCGAATGAGAACGTAATAAGAACGCCCTCTCGGTAAAAATGGGAGCGCGCACGATGGCGGGTGATTTCGATTTCCAGATTGGCAGCTGGCAGGTGAAGCACCGCCGCCTGAAAGAGCGGCTCGTCGGTTGCGACGATTGGGAAGAATTCAACGGAACCTCCGACATGCGGCCGATCCTGGGCGGCGACGGCAATGTCGAGGACAATGTCCTCCATATTCCCGGCGGAGCCTACCGCGCGATCGCGCTGCGATCCTATGACCCGGCGCAAGGCAGCTGGGCGATCTGGTGGCTCGATGCGCGCAGCCCGCATGCGCTCGACGTTCCGGTGATCGGCCGGTTCGAGGATGGCGTCGGCCATTTCTATGCCGACGACATGCTCGGCGAACGGCCGATCCGGCTGCGCTTCATCTGGAGCGGCACCGACACCGCGACGCCGCGCTGGGAGCAGGCGATGTCGGCCGACGGCGGGGAAAGCTGGGAAGTGAACTGGACGATGGACTTTACCCGCCGCTGACCGGTCACCGCGCCGGGCGGTAATCGACGCTGGCCCCGCCGACCATCCGCACCGGCAGGTAGAGGCCGTTGCCATAAGCCTTGATCTCGCCGGTTTCGAAGCGATCGACGTGAGTGCGGATGACGAACGCGCCCTCGCGTCGCTGGTCGACCGCACGCTTAATCTTGCCCTGCAGCTTGCCGAGGTCATTCGTGAAATTCTGCGTCAGCGCGTCGGCGATCAATGGCGCAAAACCCTCGCTGCGGCCGAGCAGGATGAGGAGATCGCCGCCGACGCCGTCGGTGTCGCCGTTGATGACGAGGTCGGTAAAATGAACCTCGGCCGATCCCGGCTGGTTGGCCGGGATCGCGGTCATCCAGATGCGCCCGCGCGTCGGTTCGCCCGATCGCATCTCCAGCTTCGCCTCCACGTCGACCCCGACCGCGATCCGGCCGCCCTCCGCGCCGTAGATCGTCGACTTGCCGAATTTGACCATCATCGAGCCGAGTTTCGGCAGCACGAAAGGACGCTTCGACCGCTTGGCTAGCGCGCGGTCGACGACGGGCTGGAGCTGCGCATAGTCGGCGATCACCGGCACGCGTACGTCGAGATGCGGTTTGGGGATTTCGCGGACCAGCCGCGGCAGCGGGGTGGGCGCGGGGTCGGCGGGCCGCCCAGAGACAAAGGTTTCGGTGATCGCCTCGAGCCCCAGATTGAGGTTCATCCGCTGCCCCTCGATCCGGTAGCCGCCATAGAGGATGCGTTGGGGCGTCACGCGCATCCACACCGGCGGGTTTTCGCGGTTGAGCTCGAGCACGGTGAAGCTCTGCCGCCACACGTCGGCGGCTTGCCCGCGGATGTCGATCTTCGCGATTTCGCGGTTTACTTCGCGTTCGACGTCCGCGACGACGGGTTTCAGCTTTGCGTCGGCCTGATCGGTGAAGGTGATGCGGCGCCCGAGGAAATCGATCCCCGGCGCCTTGGTCCAGCCATAGGTGATGTGCGCCTTGCCCTGCGTGCGCCAGTCGGGGGTGAGCTCGACGCGGATCCGGGCATGCGCCATCGCCGCGCCCGTCGCGGTCTCGCCCTTCAGCACCCCGCCGACGTCGCGCGCGGCGATCGTGGCCCGAAGCGGTACGTCGACGACGATCTCGGCGCCTTCACCGCGCAGCCGCAGCGGCCCGCGCGTCACCTGGCCGACGATCGTGCAGGCGATTGCCGGCGTGACCTTGACCTTCTTGCCAAAGAGCTTGACCCGCTGCGGCTGGACGCAGGCGCGCTCACGCTGGTTGATCGTCCACAGCGTCCTCGGCACCGCTCGTTCGAGCGCTTGCTTGAGCGACGCGGTGTTGGCGTTGATCGGCACCGCGATCAGCGATTTTTGCGTGGGGGAAGGGGCCTTGTCGGTAGCGCGCGGCGGCGCTTCAACCGCGGTCTGGCGGTCGCAACCCGCGAGCGATCCTATTAGCAGCAGCGCGGAAAATGCTTTGGCATGCATGGTACAGCCCTCGTTCGATGGCTCCACCTACCATCGAATAGTAAAAGCTGTTCCAATATTATGCTTTAGCCCGCAACGATCCCGAACAGGTCGTGCTCGTCGGCATCCTCGATCGCGACATCGACGATGTCGCCAGCCTTCAGCGTCGCCGCGACGTCGCGGAGGTAGACGTGGCCGTCGATCTCGGGCGCGTCGGCCTGTGAGCGGCCGGTCGCGCCGATGCTGCCGTCCTCGTCGGCCTCGCCGACCTCGTCGATGATGACGGGGAGGGTGCGGCCGATCTTGGCTTCGAGCTTGGCGGCGCTGATCGCGGCGGTCTTCGCCATGATCCGCTGATAGCGCTCTTCCTTGACCTCTTCGGGCACCTGATCGTCGAGCGCGTTCGCCTGCGCACCCGCGACGGGTTCGAAGCGGAAGGCGCCGACACGGTCGAGCTGGGCTTCGTCGAGCCAGTCGAGGAGATACTGAAAATCGGCTTCGGTCTCGCCGGGGAAGCCAACGACGAAGCTCGAGCGGATCGAGATGTCGGGGGCGATCGCGCGCCAGCTCTTCAGCCGTTCGAGCACCTTCGCCTCGTTCGCGGGGCGCTTCATGCGCTTGAGAACGCTCGGGCTCGCATGCTGGAAGGGGATGTCGAGATAGGGCGTCAGCAGCCCCTCGGCCATCAACGGGATCACCGCGTCGACGTGCGGATAGGGGTAGACATAGTGGAGGCGCACCCACGGGGCGCGGCCTTCGCTGGTTTTGAGCTGGCCGAGTTCGCGGGCGAGGTCGGTCATGTGCGCGCGCACCTCGCGGCCATGCCACTGGCGCGGGTCGTGGCGGATGTCGACGCCGTAAGCCGAGGTGTCCTGGCTGATCACCAGCAGTTCCTTCGTGCCCGCGGCGACGAGCTTTTCAGCTTCGCGCAGCACCGCGTCGATGCGGCGGCTGACGAGTTTACCGCGGAGGTCGGGGATGATGCAGAAGGAGCAGCTGTGGTTGCAGCCTTCGGAAATCTTGAGGTAGCTGTAGTGGCGCGGCGTCAGCTTCAGCCCGCCCTCGGGCACCAGGTCGATGAAGGGGCCCTGCGTTGGCGGCGCGGCGTCGTGGACGGCGTCGACGACCTGCTCATACTGATGCGCGCCGGTGACCGCGAGGACGTTCGGGAAACGCGCGCGGATGACTTCGGCCTCATTGCCCATGCAGCCGGTGACGATGACGCGGCCATTCTCGGCCATCGCTTCGCCGATCGCCTCGAGGCTTTCTTCCTTTGCCGAGTCGAGGAAGCCGCAGGTGTTGACGAGCACGACGTCGGCGCCCGCATAATCAGGCGACAGGCCGTAGCCGTCGGCGCGGAGCTTGGTCAGAATCCGTTCGCTGTCGACGAGCGCCTTGGGGCAGCCGAGCGAAACCATGCCGACCTTCGGCTGGGTGGGGAGGGTTTTGACTGTCATGATTGGCGGCGCCCCTAGTCTATTTTTCGGGGTTTGTCACGCCTGCCAATGTGTCTGCGACGATTCGCCACACGCGCGGGTTGATGCCGAGGCCCAGATGCGTGCTGTCGACTTTGATGTTGCGGGCGTGGCTGTTGTAGATGTCGACCGCGATGTCGGGGCCGACGATGCCGTCGCGGTCGGAGTAGATGACGGTGAGCGGCTGCTTCAGCCCCTTCAGGTTTCGCGCGTGAATCTCGCGCTCGATTGTGTCGGCGTCGCGCCCCGCGAAGCGCTGTGCGAGCGCGGTATATTTGGGGCCGCCGATGATGGGGGTGCCCATGGTGATGATTTCGCGAACGATCTGCGGATAGGCGCGCGCGGTTTCGCGGGCGATGACGCCGCCGAGGCTCCAGCCGATGAGGGTGAGCGGGGCACCGTCGGCCTTGACCCATTCGGCGGCTTGGGCGGCGAAGCGTTTGACGTCGGCGGCGACGCGGCCCTGATTGCGGCCCATGCCCCAGTCGCGGACATGATAGCCGAGGTGGCGGAGATACGCCTCCAGGGGCCGCATCGAGAGTTCGCTCGCGCCATAGCCGGGGAGGAGGGCGACCGGCCGGCCGTCGCCGCGCGGTGCGCCGATCAGGTGATAGCCCGACAGGCCGTAGCGCAGCATGTCGAGCGGCAGCGCGAGCTCGCCGAGCGTCGCAAGCCTGCTCGGCGGCTTTAGTCCCTCGGGAAGCGGGGTGTCGCGGGGCATCGCCTTCTCCCTCCTGTCGCCCTATAGCTCGCCGCATCGGCACGGCATTGCAAGGGTGGTGAAGCATGATTGGCGTATTTGCGGCGATTTCGGCGGCGGTTGCGGTGGCGGCGGGCGCGTTCGGCGCGCATGGCGCGTCGGGGCCGCAGGAGGCCGAATGGCTGCGCACCGGCGGGCTGTATCAGCTGATCCACGCGGTCGCGGCGATCGCGATCATGGGCGTCGCGCGCGGGCCGGCGATCATGCTGCTCGTCGGCGCGGCGCTGTTCGCCGCCACCCTCTATGCGATGGCGCTCGGCGGGCCGCGGTGGCTCGGCGCGGTGACGCCGATCGGCGGAACGCTGCTGATCATCGGCTGGCTCTGGGCCGGCTGGCTTTACTGGCGGAGTTAACCGGCTTCGCACGTCTCGCAGTTGACGACCTCGACGATCATGTCGCCCGCCTGCAGCTTGCTCGCTTCGTCTTCCCAGAAACCATAGGGTTTGCCGCCGCGATAGATGCGCAGGCCGCGCCCGCCGCTCGCGAGCCGGTCGAGGCTGCCGCCGATTTCCTCGCTGCGGACCGGGCGTTCGCGCAGCTGTACCTTGCCGCCGATCGCGGCGAGGTCGGCCATATAGTCGGCGACATGCTCGCCCTGTGCCGATCCTGCGAGGAGCAGGCCGGTGAAGCTCACGGGGTTGATGACGTTCGTTGCACCCGCCTGCCGCGCGAGCAGCTCATTGTCCTGCGCGCGGATGACGACGCTGATCGGCACATTCGGGGCGAGATGACGGACGGTGAGCACGATGAGGATCGAACTGTCGTCGCGTCCCGCAGAAACAAGGACCGTGTGCGCCTTCGCGATCTGGACGTCGATCAGCGTGTCGTCGTTCGACGCGTCACCCTGGAGCACGTTGCAACCCGCCGCCTCGGCCGCCTGGATACGCGGGCCCGACTGGTCGATCACGACGATGCAGGCGGGGTCGGTGCCGCGCGCGATGAGTTCGCGGACCGCCTCGGCGCCGCTGGTGCCGTAACCGAGCACGACATAATGATCGGTGAGCTTTGCCTGGATGCGGGCCATACGCCATTTTTCCCATGTGCGCTTGAGGACGAAATTATAGGCGGTGCCGACGAAAATGAAGAGCACCATGATGCGGATCGGGGTGACGATCACCGCCTCGATCAGGCGCGAGCGGTCGGACACCGGTGCGATGTCGCCAAAGCCCGTCGTGGTGACCGAGATCATCGTGAAATAGACGACGTCGAGGAAGCTGATGTGGCCGTCGTGGCTGTCCTTCAGCCCCGCGCGGTCGACCCAGTGGACGAGCACGACGATCGCGATCAGGAGGAAGGCGACGCCGAGCCGCGTGATGACATCGGCCCAGATCGGCCAGTTGCTCGCGCGCTTCAGCGGGCGAAAGATGTGCGGCATTTTCAGCTTGTCGGAAGGCCGACGGCTCATCGGGGCGGCAACTGCTTCATCGGATCGACTGGTATGCGATTTTTGCGCAACTGGAAATGGAGTTGCGACGTCTGCACCTGACCCGTCGCGCCGGCGCGGCCGATGACGTCGCCTGCGCGGACGCTCTGGCCGCGCTTGACGTCGATCCGGCCCGCATGGCCATAGGCGCTGACCCAGCCGCCGCCATGGTTGATCAGGATCAGCCCGCCATAGATGCCGACCTGGTCGCCGGCGTAGGCGACGACGCCGCCCGCGGTCGCGCGGATCGGGGTGCCCGCCGCGGCGGCGATGTTGATGCCGTCGCTGACCCTGCCCGACGCGATCGGACCGAAGCGCGCGAGGATCGGCCCATTGAGCGGCCATTCGAAGCGGCCGGCGAAGTAGGCAGGTTCGGCGATCGCGGTGGTGACCGGCGGGCGCGGGGCGGCGCTGCCAGCGGTCGGTCGGGCTGCCTCGGCGAGCGCGGGCTGGCTGCCGGTCAGGATGTCGTCGATGTTGAGGCGGAAGGCGGCGGCGCGCGCGTCGACGTCGACCGGACCGCGCGGAACGGGACGCGCGTCGGAGGGCAGACGCAGGCGCTGGCCGACGCGCAATATATAGGGGTCGGACAGCGCGTTGATCGTGATGATCTCGCCCCAATCGACGCCATAGGCCGCGGCGATGCCGATCCCCGTCTCGCCCGCGCCGACGCGGTGATAAAGGCCGGCGGGGACGCGGAGTTCCTGCCCGAAGCGCAGCGTATAGGGCGGCACGAGGTCATTCTCGATCGCGAGCGCCTCGGACCCCGCGCCGGTCATCTCACCGACCGCGCGGAGCGTGTCGCCGGGGCGCACCGAATAGACGCCCGCGTTCACGCGGACCGCGTTGGTTGTGACCGATTTGAGCGTCCAGGTCGGGCGTTCATAGACGTCCAAGGCTTCGCCGAGCGGGCGGCGTTCGAAATCTGGCGCCGGAACGGGCCGCGATGGCGGCGTGGGTGTCGCCGGAATGCAGCCTGCGAGCGATGCGGCACATAGTAAGACCGCGATATGATGTTTGAAATCCCCCATGCGCTCCCTTTGCCAAAGCAAAGCGGCGGTGGCTACATTTCTGTCTCGTTACGACACGGAATTTGGCTTTTTAGTCGCCGTAGGCACCGCGCAGCGCCGCGAGCGACGCGTCGTGGGTCAGGTCGAGCTGGAGCGGCGTGACCGAGATATAATTGTCATCGATCGCCTCGAGGTCGCTGTCGTGGCCGAGGCTGTGCTCGATCCCGTGGAGGCCGAACCAATAATAGCGATAGCCGCGCGGGTCGGTGCCCTCGACAATCGAGCCGCGGCCATAATCATGGAAGCCCTGACGCGTGACGCGGATGCCCTGCACGTCGGCGGCGGGGATCGCGGGGAAGTTGATGTTGATCAGCGTGCGCGGCGCCATCTCCATGTCGAGGAGCGGACGGAGCACCTTGGCGCCCCAGACTTCGGCCGCCTCGAAGGGCACGCTGTCGCCCATGCCTTCCTTGGCGTAAACTTGGCTCAGCGCGATTGAAGGGATGCCCGCGAGCGCGCCCTCGATCGCCGCCGATACCGTGCCCGAATAGGTGACATCGTCGCCGAGGTTGGCGCCGCGATTGACCCCCGACAGGATCAGGTCGGGCTTTTCGGGCATCAGCTTGCCGATCGCCATCATCACCGAATCGGTCGGGGTGCCGCTGCACGACCAGCGCCGCTCTTCGTGCTGGCGGATACGCACCGGGCGCGAGAGGGTGAGCGAGTGGCCGGCGCCCGACTGTTCCTCGGCGGGGGCGCAGACCCAGATGTCGTCCGAAAGCTGGCGCGCGATCGCCTCCAGCACCGCCATGCCGGGGGCGTGATAGCCGTCGTCGTTGGTGAGGAGAATGCGCACTTTTTGGTCTTTCCGTTTCTGTTTCGTTATGCCGGGCTTGACCCGGCACCCGCCTTTTCTTCGCGAAGGAAGGCAGGCCCCGGATCAAGTCCGGGGTGACGGGGTTAGTTAGCCGCGGGCGTGAGCTTGGTGATTCCGCCCATGTAGGGGAGCAGCGCCGCCGGAATGTCGACGCTGCCGTCGGCCTGCTGGTAATTTTCGAGGATCGCGACGAGGGTGCGGCCGACCGCGAGGCCCGAGCCGTTGAGCGTGTGGACGAACTCGTTGCCTTTTACGTCCTCGCGGCGGAAGCGCGTGTTCATGCGCCGCGCCTGGAAGTCGCCGCAGTTCGAACAGCTCGAAATCTCGCGATAGGCGTTCTGGCCCGGGAGCCACACTTCGAGGTCATAGGTCTTGCGCGCGGCAAAGCCCATGTCGCCGCTGCACAGCAGCATCTTGCGGTATGGGAGCTCGAGCGCCTCAAGGATCGTTTCGGCCGCGCGTGTCTTGCGTTCAAGCTCGGCGTCGCTGTCCTCGGGGCGGACGATCGAGACGAGCTCGACCTTCCAGAACTGGTGCTGGCGGATATAGCCGCGCGTGTCGCGCCCCGCCGATCCGGCTTCGGAACGGAAGCAGGGGGTGAGCGCGGTCATGCGGATCGGCAGCTCGGCCTCGGGCAGGATTTCCTCGCGCACCGCGTTGGTCAGGCTCATCTCCGACGTCGAAATCAGCCAGCGGCCGTCGGTCGTCTGGAACAAATCCTCGCGAAACTTCGGGAGCTGCGTCGTGCCATAGGCCGCCTCGTCGCGGACCATCAGCGGGGTCGCGCATTCGGTGTAGCCTGCCTCATTGGTCTGCTTGTCGATCATGAATTGGCCAAGCGCGCGTTCGAGCCGCGCCATCTGGCCTTTCAGGAAAGCGAAGCGTGCGCCCGACATCTTCGCCGCGGTCTCGAAGTCGAGGCCGAGCGCGGGGGCGAAGTCGGCATGCTCCTGCGGCGTGAAATCGAACGTGCGGGGCGTGCCCCAGCGCGCGATCTCGACATTACCTTCCTCGTCCTCGCCCGCGGGGACATCGGCGAGCGGGATGTTCGGGATCGCGGCGAGAATGTCCTGCAACGCGGCAAGCTGTTCGCGCTCGGCGTCTTCTTTCGCGGGAAGCGCGGTCTTGAGGTCGGCGACCTCGGCCTTCAGCGCCTCGGCCTTGTCCTTGTCGCCACTGGCCATCGCCTGGCCGATCAACTTTGACGCTTCGTTGCGGCGCGCCAGCGAGCCCTGGATCTCGGTCTGCAGCGCGCGCAGCGACGCGTCGGCCGCCACGATCTGGGCGGACAGGGGTTCGAGGCCACGGCGCGCGAGGCCGGCGTCGAACGCTTCGGGATTTTCCCGGATCAGGCGGATATCGTGCATGCGCCGCGCTATGGCGTTGCCGCCCGCGCCGCGCAAGCCGTCTTAGCGCTCCAGCAATGCCGCCAACTGGCCGAGCACTGTGCCCCAACCTTCACGGAAACCCATTTCCTCATGCTTCGCACTATCCTCGGGATTCTTGTGCAGGACGCGCGCCGAATAGAGGGTGCCGCCGTCGCGGGCCTCGAAGGTCAGGATCGCGGTCATCGCGAGCCAGGGTTCGGCGGGCTGCCAGCCTTCGGTCAGCACGGTGGTAAAGACGAGGCGCTGTTCGGGGATCGCTTCGAGGAAGCAGCCGTCGACATGCGGCTGGAAATCGCCCCCCTCGTCGCGCATTTGCGTCACAAAGCCGCCGCCGGGGCGGAGGTCGAGCGTGACCACGCGGCATTCGATGGGCGCCGGGATCCACCATCGGGCGAGTTTCGTCGGATCGCTCCAGGCGTCCCACACCGCCGACGGCGGGGCGGCGATGTGGCGGGAAATGGTGAGTTCGCTTTTGCTCATGCGTTTTGCTCCGGAGGATTTTGCGATTCGACGAAGTCGGCGAGGCGGTCGGCGCGGCCCTGCCAGATCGCGCGTTGCTGCGAGAGCCAGCCTTCCGCCGCCGCGAGCCGCTCGGCATCGACGCGGCAGGTGCGGACGCGGCCGTGCTTTTCGGTACGGATCAGCCCCGACACCTCGAGCACCGACAGATGTTTGAGGAAGGCGGGGAGGCCCATTTCAAAGGGTTCGGATAGCTGCTTTACCGGTGCGGCGCCTTTGAGCAGGCGGCTGACGACCGCGCGGCGCGTCGGGTCGGCGAGCGCATGGAAGAGCGAATCGAGGGCTGCTTGTTGGTTCACCATGTGGCGAACCATAAGAATAGTTTCCCATATGGCAAACTGATTCGGGCAGGCCATAAAAAAGGGCCACCCTCGAAGGGGCAGCCCTTAGTTCGGTGGTCTGGGTTAGCCCCCCGGACCGCCAGTGGATTTCTCAAGCCGCGTTGGCGTCGTCGTCGTTGCGGTTCGCCGCGCGGCGCCGCGCGACAAGCGCAGCGGCTGCAGCGCCGAACAATAGCATCATCGGCGGCGCGGGAACAGGGGTCGGATCGCCCGACGAGCTACCGTGACTGCTGCTGCCGCCCGAGCTCGACGAGGACGACGAGGAGCTGCTGCTCGAGGAGGAGGAAGACGACGAGCTCGTGCTGCCGGTCGAACCGAAGCTGCTGCTGCCGCCGGTCGCGCCGCTCGACGTGCTGCTGCTCGACGAGGACGACGAAGACGAGCTCGACGACGAGCTGCTGGAGCCGCCCGAGCTGCCTGAACTGCCGTGCGACGAACTGCCGTGCGACGAACTGCCCCAACCCGAGCTGCCCTTCGAAGAGCTGCCGCCCGACGAGGACGAGCTCGACGACGAGGAGGAAGACGATGACGATGAGCTAGACGACGAGCTGCTGCTCGACGAGGAGGTGCTGACGTTGCCCGAAGAGGTCGAAACATTGCCCGACGAGGTCGAGGTGCTGACGCTGCCGGTCGAGGTCGAGACGCCGCCCGTCGAGGTCGAAGTCGAAACGCCGCCCGTCGAGGTCGACACGCCGCCGGTGGATGTCGAGACACCACCAGTCGAGGTCGACACGCCGCCGGTGGACGTCGAGACGCCGCCGGTCGAGGTCGAAACACCCGACGAGGTGCTGGAGGTCGTGCTGAGGCCGCCGGTCGTGGTCGAGGTGACGACGATGCTGCCGCTGCTGCCGCCGCCGCTGCTGCCGCCGAAGAAACCGCCAAAGAAGCCGCCGCCGAAACCGCCGCCAAAGCCGCCGCCGATCACTGTCACGCCGCCGCCGCTGCTGCCGCCTTCAAAGCCGCCGCGCGGAAAGGGCGCATAGGGGATAGGGGGCAGCGGGATCGTCTGCGTCACGACTTGCTGTTGCGGGGTCGCGGTGCGGATGATGCGCTTCGTCGTCACGACGCGGCGCACGCGCTTCACGGGCTTGCGCGCCGCATGACGTTTGCGCACGACCTTCTTGCCGACGCAGGGCTTGCAGGACTGGACCGACTGCGCGCGCGCCTTGGGAACATCCGCGATCTGCATCGCGCCGCTACCGATGATTGCCCCGCCGCAGGTGCAGGCGCAAAGCTTGGCAAGGGCCATTCGGACAGACATAGGTTTTTCTTTCTTTCCCGTTGCAGGTACGAAGCGCCATCGACCAGCACCCGCCGTCACCTTCGCTATAACGCAAAAGGCCAAAGCTTTATGAACGCGGCAATTGCGTTAACCGCGTTCACCTGTCCGAGAGCGGGAAATGCCACGCGGAATCAATCAAAATCCCGGTATCTGTCCCAAAACAGAACGGATTATGCAATAATTCTATGCGATTGGTTAACCTTCGGACCTAAATCGCGCCGTGCGATGGCGTCCGGCGGGTTGCCATCGGTCGGCAGAATCGCCCCCGACGCCATGCCGGTTCATCGCCGCTTCACGGACCGTCGCTATCGGCAGCTTGGCGCTTGTATCGTCGCCAGCGGCTGGGTATAGGCGCGCCACTCCCCGAGCTGTTTAACAGCCCGTAAGGTGACAGGAAAGGACGCGAGAGCCCCTCATGCCGACCAAGATTGCCGACGTTGGCGCTGACGCGCTTCGCGAAGCCAAATCCAATCTCGATTCGGATTATGTCCCCGGCGACGACGAAGAGTTTATGAACGAACGGCAGCAGGATTATTTCCGCGGCCTGCTGCGCGCCTGGAAGAAATCGATCCTGTCCGAATCCGAATCGACGCTGGCGCATCTTCAGGACGGCCCGCTGCGCGAACCCGACCTCGCCGACCGCGCGTCGAGCGAGACCGACTGGGCGATCGAACTTCGAACCCGCGATCGCCAGCGCAAGCTGATCGCCAAGATCGATTCGGCGATCCGCCGCATCGACGAAGGCGAATATGGCTATTGCCAGGTGACCGGCGAGCCGATCTCGCTCGCCCGCCTGCAGGCGCGTCCGATCGCGACGATGACGCTGGAGGCGCAGGAGCGCCACGAGCGCAACGAACGGATTTCGCGCGAAGATTAGTCGTCGGGAGCGTCGGTCCCATTTACGTTTCCGCAACGACCCGGCCCTAGATTCCGCTCCTCAATCACAAGAGGAACGGGGCGCAATGGATTCACTAGGACCCAGATCGGTCGACGAGGAAGTCGCGGCGCTGTCGCGCGGTGCCGATCGCGACAGCCTGTTCCTGCAGGCCGGGCTGATCCTTCCCGGCAGCCCGGACCCCGTCACCGTGCGCGTGCGCAACCTGTCGCCCGGCGGCATGCTGGCCGAGGCGAACGTCAATGTCGCGCAGGGCGCGGCGGTCGAGGTCGACCTGCGCAACGTCGGCCCGGTCGCGGGCCGCGTGATCTGGGTAGGCGAGGGCAAGTTCGGTATTGCGTTCGACCGTCCGGTCGACCCGCAGGCGGTACGTCGTCAGGTGGTTTCAGAGTCCGATTTGCCGCCGCATCTTCGGCGCACGGGCCTTGAGAAAGGGCCCCTCTATCGCCGGCGCTGATGCGTCCCCTCACGGGGTGGCATCAGCGGGGCGATAGCGCTGGCGATCAGGCGATCGTCAGCATCTCTTCCTTGAGTTTCAGCTTCTGCTTCTTGAGCTGCGCGACGACTCCGGTATCGGGGGCGGGACGGCGCTCTTCATTCGCAATTTTCGCATCGAGGTCCGCGTGGCGGGACTTCAGGGTGGAAAGGTGCGACGTGCTCATTGGCATTCTCCTTTTCGACTCGATGGGCAGGTCGAATTAAATCACGAAATCGCCCCGATGTCGTGGCGATTCGGCCAAGCGGTCCCCGTTGCGGACCAGTGGTGAACGTGGCAGGGAGGCGATGTGAGCCCCGAGGAAATTACCCAGCGCCTGGAACTGCTTCGCATCGAGCACCGCGACCTCGATGCCGCGATCATTGCGCTCGGCACCGCGGCGGTTCCCGACCAGCTGCAGCTCGCGCGCCTGAAAAAACGCAAGCTGCGCCTGCGCGACGAGATCTCCTGGTGCGAGGATCAACTGCTTCCCGACATCATCGCCTAGGATCGGCCGACATTCGGCCCATGCCGGCCTGCAAATGGCGATTTCCCGCGCTTCCGGTGCTCACCTACTGAAGTAGGCTGCGCTCCGGGTCACGAAAAATCACCATTTTCGGCTCGCCCTGAGCCAAATGTCGACCGATCCTAAACGCCTGAATCAAAACGGGACGGCTGACGCGCGCAATTTCATGGTTACCGACGTTGCGGACCCGATAGCCCGATGGCATCTCCCGCGTCATGGTCGGTGGGCGAACGAACATGATGGCAATCGATGTGCCGGTGCAGCGCGCACAGGTCGAAAATCTCTATGTCGAGGCGATGCTGCTCGCCGACGAGGCGCACGCCGCCTTTGCCGCGCAGCGCGACCTCGGGCGGACCGGCGGCGACGCGGCGGCGCAGATCGGCCTTGCATGCGAATCGCTGAAGACGACGACGCGGCTGATGCACGTCATCGCCTGGCTGCTCCACCGCCGCGCTATGTTCGCGGGCGACCCGGGGGCGGGGCCGCACGACAGCGCGGCGCGGATCGGCGAGGCGGTCGCGGCCGACTGGGATATCTGCGCGAGCTTCGATGGATCGGTGCGCCGGATTATTTCGGCGAGCGAGCGATTGTTCGAGCGGATCGCGATGCTGGAGGCCGGCTGGGAAGCGCCGGCGGTGACGCCGGTGCAGCAATTGCTGGCGCGGTTGGAGGCGCGGCTCTGACGGAGAAGGGCGTTTAGCCCAGCCACTCGATCCAAGCGCCGTGCGCGTGTGCTTGGGCAATTTTCCTCGGCGCTTCGCCGCCCGGCCAATAGCGCACGGCGAGTTCATGATGATGCACCGTCCGGTTCGCCTCGAGCGCCACCCATGCGAGCGGGCGGTCGGGGGTCGCGCGCTTGCCGGCTTCCTCCATCGCGGCGGTCACGCGCGCCTGCTGGTCAGTGGGGACATATTGCCAGACGATCGAGTGCATCAGCATGCGCGTCGTCCCTTCGGCTTGCGGGCGCGCGAGTTCGGCCTCGACGAAATCGGCGGCGGTCGCGCGGATCAGCTGCGGCGGCTCCTCGGTCGCGGCGGCGATCGCCGCCTCGATGCGCGCGAAGCGGATATGGTGCTCGGGCCAGATATAGGCTTTCAGCCGCAGCGCCTGCTCGGGATCGGTCAGGTCGACGGGGGCGACGTCGCAGCCTTTGAGGCCGGCAATCTCGATCGCATGCTGCGGCGGATGGTCGCCGCGCCATTGGGGGGTGAAGGCGATCGCGCCGGGCTGCGGCCCGACATGCACGCCGCCGAGGTCGTAATGATAGCGGTCGATCATCAGGTTGATCCCGCCGCTCGATCCTATTTCAAGGCAGTCGAAGCGCGGCGGCAGGCCCTTGTCGGCGAGCCAGAGCATGGCGGCGATGAAGTTCGATGAGCGCCCCGCCTCGTTGGTCTGCGGTGGGCCGTCGAGCCAGGGCAGCAGCGCCGCCTCGTGCCGCGCGACGACCCCTGCGATGATCGTCGCGTCGTTGATGTCCTCCGAATCGGCATAGATGGGCGCGAGTTCGTGCGCGGTTCCCGACAGGTGCAGCGCGTGGATGCCGCCGGCGGCGCGCAGCGGCAGCGCGTCGGCAAGCGGGGGCCCCTGCCAGCCGGCGATACGGCGCGCAAATTCGCTCGCGGGCTTGTCGAGCAATGTGCCGAGCGCGGCGACGACGCGGGCGGTGACGCGCGCGTCGTTGGCGCGGCAATAGGCGACCTGGTTGGCGAAAGCGGTGCGGACGGCCTTCGGCCCGGTCTCGGCCATGTCGATGAACTCGTAGCGCTCGCTCATTGCCCTTTTTCCTCTCGCCGCTTATGGGCGCGCAAGCTTATGCCCGAACCGATCATCTTTGCCATCCCGAAGGGGCGCATCCTCGACGAGGCGCTGCCCCTGCTTGCGCGCGTCGGGATAGAGCCGTCGGGCGAGTTTTTCGATAAGAAAAGCAGAGCGTTAGTTTTTGGGACAAATCAGCCACACATCTCGCTGATCCGCGTGCGCGCGTTCGATGTCGCGACCTTCGTCGCGCATGGCGCGGCGCAGCTCGGCATTGTCGGATCGGACGTCGTCGACGAGTTCGATTACAGCGAGCTTTACGCGCCGGTGGATCTTGGCATCGGCCATTGCCGCCTGTCGCTCGCCGGGCCGGAAGGCAGCGCGCCGCCGGGGCTGGGCGAAAGCCATATCCGCGTCGCGACCAAATATCCCGGAACGACGCGCCGCTGGTTCGAGGCGCAGGGCATCCAGGCCGAATGCATCAAATTGAACGGTGCAATGGAGATCGCGCCGAAGCTGGGGCTTGCCTCGCACATCGTCGATCTGGTTTCGACCGGGCGCACGCTGGTCGAAAATGCGCTCGCCGAGCAGAAAATCATCAGCGAGGTTTCGGCGCGGCTGATCGTCAACCGCGCGGCGTTCAAGCTGCGTTCGGCCGAGGTGCCGGCGCTCGTCGAACGCTTCCGGCAGGCAGTAGGGCAGGGCGATGCGGCGGCTTGATGCTTCCGAACCCGGCTTCGCAGCCGAGTTCGACGCGCTGGTCAACGATCGGCGCGAGAGCGATTCCGATGTCTCCGCCGACGTCGCCGCGATCATCGCGCGGGTAAAGGCCGAGGGCGACGCCGCGCTCGCCGACTATACCGCGAAGTTCGACCGTTTCGATTTGGGCGCGAGCGGGTGGAGCATCTCGAAGGAGGAATGCGCCGCGGCCTACGAGGCGCTGGCGCCCGAGCTTCGCGATGCGCTGAACCTCGCGGCCGACCGCATCCGCGCCTATCACGCCGCGCAGCTCCCCGAGAATCGCGACTATCGCGACGCCACGGGTGCGCGGCTCGGCGCGCGCTGGAATGCGGTCGATGCGGCGGGGGTCTATGTCCCAGGCGGGCGTGCTGCCTATCCCTCGTCGGTCTTGATGAACATCCTCCCCGCGAAAGTCGCGGGGGTCGGACGCATCGTGATGATGACCCCGACGCCGGGCGGCGAGACCAACCCGGTCGTGATGGCCGCGGCGCACATCGGCGGGGTCGACGAAATCTGGCGCATCGGCGGGGCGCAAGCCGTCGCGGCGCTCGCTTATGGCACCGACAGGATCGCGCCGGTCGACGTCGTCACCGGCCCGGGCAACGCGTGGGTCGCCGAGGCGAAGCGGCAGGTCTATGGCGTCGTCGGCATCGACATGGTCGCGGGGCCGAGCGAGATCGTCGTCGTGGCGGACAACCGGAACGCGCCGCATATCATCGCCGCCGACCTCTTGAGTCAGGCCGAGCATGACCCGACGAGCCAGTCGATCCTGTTCACGGACGATGCCGCGTTCGCCGATGCGGTAGGCAAAGCGGTCGATGCGATCATCCCGACGCTCGGCACCGCAACCACAATGCGCGAAAGCTGGGACGCCAACGGCGCGATCGTCGTTGTCCCCACACTCGCCGACGCAATCCCGCTTTGCGACCGGCTCGCGCCCGAACATCTTGAACTCGCGGTCGATGCCACCGAGGCCGACGCGCTCTTTGCGAAAGTGCGCCACGCCGGCTCGGTTTTCCTCGGCCGCCAGACCCCGGAAGCAATCGGCGATTATGTCGCTGGCCCCAACCATGTGCTGCCGACCGGCCGCCGCGCGCGCTTTTCGAGCGGGCTGTCGGTGAGCGATTTTATGAAGCGCACCAGCTTCCTCGCGCTCGACGAGGCGAGCCTCGCCGCGATCGGCCCGGCCGCGGTCGCGCTCGCGGGCGCCGAGGGGCTTCCCGCCCATGCGCTTTCGGTCAGCCAGCGTCTCAGTTAAGAAAAGAGTCATGAACAAACGCGCCCAGTCCCGCTCCGCCGCCCGTCTCGCCGCCGTCCAGGCGCTCTATCAGCATGAGATGGAGGGCACGCCCGTGCCGAAGCTGATCCACGAATTCCATCAGCACCGGATCGGCGCGACGATCGAGGACGAGGAATATGCCGAAGCCGACACCGCCTTTTTCGACGACATCGTCAAGGGCACGCTCGCGCGCATCGAAGAGATCGACGTGGCGATCGTCGCGCGGCTGGCGAGCGGCTGGTCGATGGAGCGGCTCGACCGCACGATGAAGGCGATCCTGCGCGCCGGTTCCTATGAACTGATGGCGCGCGGCGACGTGCCGGTCGGTGCGGTGGTCAGTGAATATGTCGATGTGGCCAAGGCGTTCTTCGACACGCGCGAGGCGGGGTTCGCCAACGGCCTGCTCGATGCGATCGGCAAGGATGTGCGCGGAACCCGCGCATAAGATATCCGTTCGCATCGAGCGAAGTCGAGATGCCCCTCGGCTTGGCGCCATCGCGATGGGTGTCTCGACTTCGCTCGACACGAACGGAAGTCACCCCTCATCGGACGAGAGGGTAATATGAGCGAAGCCGATTTCATCGCCCGCCTGCGTGCCATCGCGACCGATCCCGCCGCGCGCGGGCTGGCCGACGACGCCGCGGTGCTCGGCGACCTTGTCCTCACCCACGACATGATCGTCGAGGGCATCCATTTCCTCCCTGACGAGCGGCCGCAGGATGTCGCGTGGAAGCTCGTTGCGGTGAACCTTTCCGACCTCGCGGCGAAGGGCGCGGCGCCGCTCGGCGTGCTCGTCGGGTACAGCCTGACTGGCGACGAACTTTGGGACGCGGCCTTCGTTCGCGGGCTGGGCGAGGTGCTGCGCCGGTACGAGGTGCCGCTGCTCGGCGGCGATACGGTGGGCATTCCCGCCGGCGCGCCGCGCACATTCGGGCTGACCGCGATCGGCAAGGCGCCCGCGACCGGCGCGCCCGCGCGGAGCGGAGCAAAGCCTGGCGACCAGATCTGGGTCACCGGGACGATCGGCAATGCCGGGCTTGGCCTCGCGATGCGGCTGGGGCAGGTCGATCCGAACGAAACCTGCCTCGCCGCCTATGGCCGTCCCGAGCCCCAGCTGGCTTTTGGGCAGGCGGTGGCACCGTATGTCCATGCGATGATGGACGTGTCGGACGGCCTGCTGATCGATGCGCGGCGGATGGCCGAGGCGAGCGGATGCGAGCTTGGCATCATGCTCGAGACGATCCCGCTCTCAGCCGCGCTGCTCGCGGTGCGTCCCGACGTACTCGATACGCGGCTCGCGGCGGCGAGCGCGGGCGACGATTATCAGTTGCTGTTCACCGCAGATCCCTCAGCCGCCCCGGCGATCCGCGAGATTGCGGCGGGGCTGAATGTCGCCGTCACGGCCCTTGGTCACGCCGGCGTCGGCGAGGGAATCATGCTAACGCACCGGGCGCAGCGGATCGCGCTGCCGGAACGTCTCGGTTTCATGCACTGACACGAAAACACGGAAAAGCGCCAAAATTACCGGGCTTGCCCTTGGCTTTCTTTCTTCCCATAAATCGGCGTCCAAATTTGGGGCGGTCGCATCAGGGGAGAGAGCGAACCGGCATCAATAAGTCGGACGTGCTCGACTGATATCTTCTGCGTCGCCCTTCTCAATGGGAAGGAATAGTCACGCATGGATCCGGTTTTGATCGCGATAGCGTGCGGCCTGGTGGCCGTACTCTATGGCTTTATTACTTCGCGGCAGGTGCTCGGCGCCTCGGCGGGTAACGAGAAGATGCAGGAAATCGCAGGCGCCATCCAGGAAGGCGCCAAGGCCTATCTGGGCCGCCAGTATCGCACCATCGCTATCGTCGGCGTCGTCGTCGCCATTCTCGTCGGCTATTTTCTTGGCCCGATTTCGGCAACGGGCTTTCTGATCGGCGCTATCCTGTCGGGTGTCGCCGGCTTCGTCGGCATGAACATTTCGGTGAAAGCCAACGTCCGCACCGCGGCCGCGGCGCAGACCGGACTGCAGGCGGGCCTCACCATGGCCTTCCGCGCCGGCGCGATCACCGGCCTGCTCGTGGCGGGGCTCGCGCTCCTCGCGATCTCGGTCTTCTTCTGGTATCTGACCGGTCCCGGCGGCTTCACCGTCGGCGGTGACGATCGTACCGTCGTCGATGCGCTCGTCGCGCTCGCCTTCGGTGCCTCGCTGATCTCGATCTTCGCGCGCCTCGGCGGCGGTATCTTCACCAAGGCCGCCGACGTCGGCGCCGACCTTGTTGGCAAGGTCGAGGCCGGAATTCCCGAGGACGATCCGCGCAACCCGGCGGTGATCGCCGATAACGTCGGTGACAATGTCGGCGACTGCGCCGGCATGGCCGCCGACCTGTTCGAAACCTATGTCGTCACCGTCGGCGCCACGATGGTGCTGATCGCGCTGCTGCTGAAGGGCACCGGCGACATGTTGCTCCCGCTGATGACCTTGCCGCTCCTGATGGGCGGCGTGTGCATCATCACCTCGATCATTGGCACCTATTTCGTCCGTCTCGGTGGCGGTAAGAATGTCATGGGCGCGATGTACAAGGGCTTCCTCGTCACCGCGGTCCTGTCGATCCCGGCGATCTGGTTCGCGACCAGCTATGTGCTGAAGGGCGACATGGCGACCGACATCGCGGGGACGACGTTCAACGGCAGCGACCTTTTCTATTGTTCGCTGCTCGGGCTCGTCATCACCGGGCTGATCATCTGGATCACCGAATATTATACCGGCACCAATTTTCGCCCGGTGCGCTCGATCGCCAAGGCTTCGGAAACGGGTCACGGCACCAACGTCATCCAGGGTCTGGCGGTCAGCCTTGAATCGACCGCGCTGCCGACGCTCGTCATCTGCGTCGGCATCGTCGTCGCGTTCCAGACCGCGGGCATCGTCGGCATCGCCTTTGCGGCCACCGCGATGCTGGCGCTCGCCGGCATGGTCGTCGCGCTCGACGCTTATGGCCCCGTCACCGACAACGCCGGCGGCATCGCCGAAATGGCGGGCCTCGATGACAGCGTTCGTGAAAAGACCGACCTGCTCGACGCCGTGGGCAATACGACCAAGGCGGTGACCAAGGGCTATGCGATCGGCTCGGCGGGCCTCGCGGCGTTGGTGCTGTTCGGTACATATACGGCCGACATCACCGAATATTCGGCGAAGCTCGGGCTGACCGAGCCGCTGACTTTCTCGCTCTCGTCGCCCTATGTCATCGTCGGGCTGCTGCTCGGCGCGCTCCTGCCGTACCTGTTCGGTGCGATGGGGATGACCGCGGTCGGCCGCGCGGCGGGCGAGGTCGTCAAGGATGTTCGCGACCAGTTCAAGAACAACCCGGGCATCATGACCTATGAGAGCAAGCCCGACTATGCGCGCACGGTCGACCTGGTCACCAAGGCGGCGATCAAGGAAATGATCATCCCGTCGCTGCTTCCGGTGCTGGCGCCGATCGTCGTGTTCTTCGTGATCCGTGCGGTGGCTGGTCCGGCCGCGGCATTGGAAGCGCTCGGCGCACTCCTGCTCGGCGTGATCGTAGGCGGGCTGTTCGTCGCCATCTCGATGACCTCGGGCGGCGGCGCATGGGACAATGCCAAGAAGTATATCGAGGACGGCAACCACGGCGGCAAGGGCAGCGAAGCCCATAAGGCTGCGGTGACCGGCGACACCGTCGGTGATCCGTACAAGGATACCGCGGGTCCGGCGGTCAACCCGATGATCAAGATCACCAATATCGTGGCGATCCTGCTCCTCGCGGCGCTGGCGCACGGCGCGGCGTAAGCCGCACCGCCTGTGGGCAAAAGAAAGGCCCCGCCGGAGCGATCCGGCGGGGCTTTTTCATAAACTGGTCCAGCCTCAAGGCAGGACTATGATCACTGGTTCCCCGTCGCCAGCTGCACCACGCGCGCCTGTTCGCAGCTGTCGTCATTCCCGGCGTCGCAGCTCTTTTGGTAAAGGACCAGCGCGCGCGCCATATCCTGCGGCACGCCGTCGCCGCTTTCATAAGCCGCAGCGGCGAAGTGGCAGGCATAGCTTCCGAACTGGTCGTTGCTTTTGCTGATGTCGCACGCGGTGCGATACAGGGCGACCGCCTGGTTGTGGTCCCGCGACACGCCGTTGCCGTCGCGATACATATGGCCGAGTGTCAGGCAGTCGATCGCCTCACCTCCGTCGCAGCCCCTTCGCATGTCCTCGACAGTGACCGGGACCGGTTCGGACGGATCGACTTCGGCTTCCGCCACGTCCTCCACCGCCGCTTCGGCCGCAGCGATCGCGCCGTCGGTCGCTTCGTCCGCGGCTTCGTCGGCCGAAGCGAGATGTGCCTCGACTTGACGCATCGCGTCGCAGGACACGGCATTGCCGAGTTCGCAGCCGCGCCGGAAATATTCGAGCGCGCGATTTGCGTCGGGCTCCACGCCCTGTCCCTCGCGCGTATATTTCGATCCGAGCAGAGCGCAGGCGGCGGCGTCGTCGATCCCGCACGCTTGTCGATACAGCTCGGCAGCACGCGCCGGGTCGCCCGCCTCTTCGGCGTCGACGCCTGCAATCCCGACGCTGCTGCTCGGCATGGTTTCCGCCTGAGCCCAGCCGGCTTGGCTGGAAGCTGCGAAAGCCAGCGTCGATGCCGCCAACAAGACGAACCGCCTGAACACCATATTGTCTCCCCCCATTTGCTGTTACCGCAGCATCTTACCGTTCTGCCTTCATCTGCTGCGCATAGCCCGCCTGCACCATCGCGCTCATCCGGTCGAACAACGCATCCGGATCGCTCCTGCGCAGCCCCGCGATCATCGCTTCGGCGCCTTCGGCGACAACCAGCTCGCGCGTCCCAGCGTCGACCGCGGCGAGCATCTGCGCCGCCGCATCGTCGGGCGACAGGCCGTTCTCGATCGCGGCGTCGCTTTCTCCGCGCGTGCTGCCGTCGGCGTTGAGCGCGTTGCGGCTGACATTGGTGCGCACCGATCCCGGCGCGACGACGAGTATCTTCAACCCCAGATGCTCATTTTCGGCGCGCACACTGTCGTGATAGCCGATCAGGCCATGCTTGGCCGCCGAGTAAGCGCTGCGCAGCGGTACGCCCGCGATCCCCGCGACACTGGAAATCGCGATAATCTGTCCGCCCCCCGCGCCGACCATGCGCGGCAGCAATTGCTGGGTGAGGGCAATCGGCGCGAGCAGGTCGACGCCGATGATTTGCTGATAGACCGCAAAATCGGTCTCGATCGCAAGGCTGCGCTGCGAGATGCCGGCATTGTTGACGAGCCCGTCGATGCGGCCCTGCCAGCCCCATGCCCGATCGGCAATCGTAGGAATGGCGTCATAATCGGTCGCCTCGAATGGCAGGACCAGCGTTTCGGCGGCGCAGTCTGCGGCGACGATTTCCAATGCCGCGACGTTGCGCCCCGACAGGATCAGCTTTGCGCCGCGCGCGGCCAGCGCGCGCGCCAGCGCCGCGCCGATCCCCGACGAAGCCCCGGTAATCCACCAGACTTGATCCTTCATATCGTCATCCCCATCTGCACTTTTGTCTCAGCGTGAAACGTCGTTTGGAACGCGTCAAGGCGCCCGGCCGCGGATTTCCGCGCAGGGGTGGCAATTTTGTTGCGAATCTGTTATAATAAATATCAACGCGCCGACACTCTGCCTCTTCCCGTCACTGGGCTGGGGCGCTTTCCGGCGTTCCGATGGAGCCATATCCCTTGTCACTCTGACTGGCTAGCGCCGCCCGAATGCAAATCCCCCTCCGCGAGAGGGCGGGATGCGCCGGTGTTGTCGCACTTTCAGATCGGGGTCAAGGCACAAGAAAAGGAATTTGCATGTCCGTGAACACGCTCTTGTTCGAAGTCGGCGATTATGTTGTTTATCCCAAACATGGCGTGGGGCGCGTCATCGAATTGCAGCGGTCGGAAATCGCCGGCATGCAGCTCGAACTGTATGTCCTGCGCTTCGAAAAGGAAAAAATGACGCTTCGCGTGCCGACGAACAAGGCCGAAGGCGTGGGCATGCGCAAGCTGTCGTCGGACAAGACGCTGAAGGAAGCGCTGCAGGTCCTGACCACCAAGCCGAAGGTCAAGCGCACCATGTGGTCGCGCCGCGCGCAGGAATATGAAGCGAAGATCAATTCGGGCGACCTCGTGTCGATCGCCGAGGTGACCCGCGACCTGTTCCGCGCCGACGACCAGCCCGAGCAGAGCTATTCGGAACGCCAGATCTTCGAAGCGGCGTCGAGCCGCCTCGCGCGCGAACTCGGCGCGATGGAAGAAAGCGACGAAAAAACCGCGCAGGCGAAGATCCTTCAGATCCTCAACGAGCATGCGCCGCTGTACTACGCCGAAAAGGTGTAAGCTCGCAGCCTGGCGATAACAAAAAGGGCGGTCCGCTAGGGCCGCCCTTTTTGATTCAGGGATAAGTCGCGCTGACGAAATACAGCCCGTCGGGCGGCGCATTCAGCCCCAGCGCGTTGCGGTCGGCGGCATCGAGCGCGGCCTTCAGGTCGCGCGCCGACCATTTGCCATAGCCGACGAGCGCGAGGCAGCCGACCATCGAGCGCACCTGATGATGGAGGAAACTGCGCGCCGCGGCCTCGATAATCAGCTCGTCGCCGTGGCGGCTGACGGTCAGCTTGTCGAGCGTCTTCACCGGGCTTTGCGACTGGCAATGCGCCGAACGGAACGTCGTGAAGTCATGGAGGCCGACCAGTTGCTGCGCCGCCCCGTGCATCGCATCCGAATCGAGCGGCCGGGCAACCTGCCACGACAATCCCTTGTCCCACGTCAGCGGCGCGCGGCGGTTGACGATGCGATATTCGTACGACCGGCCGATGCAGGCAAAGCGCGCGTGCCAGTCGTCGGGGACGATCTCGCACGCCACCACCGCGACCGGCGCGGGGCGAAGCTGCGCGTTGAGCGCCTCGGTCAGCTTGAACGGGGTCAGCGGCTTTTCGATGTCGACATGCGCGCGCATCGCGATCGCATGGACGCCGGCGTCGGTACGCCCGGCGCTGAACACCTGCACATTCTCGGTAGTGAAGCGGTGGATCGCTTCTTCGATGACCTGCTGGACGCTGGGGCCGTGCGCCTGCCGCTGCCAGCCCATATAGGGGCGGCCGTCAAATTCGATGGTGAGGGCGAAGCGCGTCATGCGAGGCGCGTGCCCGCCGCTATCGCGCGGCCGCGCAGCAGTTCGCCGGCGTCCATCGCGGGCTTGCCGGCGCGCTGGACACGCACCGCGCGGATTGCGCCGGGGTTGCAGGCGACAGTCAGCGCATCGTCGAGCGTGACGCCGGGAGTGGCGCCCGCGACCGTATCGGACGGGTGCACGACCTCGGCGGCCAAAATCTTGTAGCGTTCGCCGTCGAGTTCGAAAAAGGCGCCGGGCATCGGATTGAACGCGCGGATTTGCCGTTCGACCTGTACCGCGCTGGTCAGGAAATCGAGCCGCGCTTCACTCTTGTCGATCTTTGCCGCGTAGGTGACGCCGTCGTCGGGCTGCGCTTCGGAGGCGAAGGTGTGAAGGTCGGTCAACACCTTGACCATCAGGTCGGCGCCCATGCTCGCCAGCTCGTCGGTCAATTCGCCCGCGGTCTTGCCGCCCGTCGGCGTCCGCCCGATCAATCGCATCGCGCCGGTGTCGAGACCGATGTCCATCTGCATGATCGTTACGCCCGTCTCCGCATCGCCCGCGAGGATCGCGCGTTGCACCGGCGCGGCGCCGCGCCAGCGCGGCAGGATCGAGCCATGGACGTTGAGACAGCCTTCGCGCGGCGCATCGAGAATCGCCTGCGGCAGGATCAGGCCGTAAGCCGCGACCACCGCGACATCGAGGTCGAGCGCCGCGAATTCGGCCTGTGCCTCTTCGCTCTTCATGCTCTTTGGCGTGCGGACGGGCAGGCCATGTTCCTCGGCCCAGACGTGCACTGCGCTTTGCTGTACCTTCTTGCCGCGCTGTGCGGGGCGCGGGGGCTGTGTATAAACGGCCACGACCTCGTGCCCCGCGGCATGAAGCGCGGCGAGCGTCGGCACCGCAAAGGGCGGCGTTCCCATGAAGGCGATGCGCATTGTCATTTCTTGCGCGCCGCTTAAGACCATCCGTCATGGCATCGCAAGAGATTGAAGCGCTCGTCCAGCAACTCGCCCGCCTGCCGGGCCTCGGCCCGCGCTCGGCGCGGCGCGCGGTGCTGCACCTGATGAAGAAGCGCGAAAGCGCATTTGTGCCGCTGCTCGCGGCGCTGCAGACCGTGTCCGAACGGCTCGTCACCTGCGGCATTTGCGGCAATGTCGACACACACGATCCCTGCGCGATCTGTGCCGACCCGCGCCGCGATGCGCGAAGTCTGTGCGTCGTCGAGGAGGTGTCGGACCTCTGGGCGCTCGACAAGTCGCGGCTCTTCCCCGGCAAATATCATGTCCTCGGCGGCCGGCTCTCGGCGCTGGAGGGCATCCGCCCGCAGGATTTGGCGATCGACGCGCTGGTCAATCGCGTCGCGGCGGGCGGCATCGACGAGGTCGTCCTCGCCATGAACGCGACGCTGGAAGGGCAGACGACCGCGCATTATCTCGCCGAGCGGCTCGAGGGCTATCCGGTGCGACTGACGCAGCTTGCACATGGTTTGCCGGTGGGCGGCGAACTCGATTATCTCGACGAGGGGACACTCGCGCAGGCGCTTCGTGCTCGGCGGCCGGTGGGTTGACGTCGGGCGTCCGAGTTCATACCTGCACGCCATGGCCTTACTCCCTATCATAGAGACCCCGGATCCCCGGCTGCGCGTCATTTCCAAGCCCGTCGAAAAATTCGACGCCGAGCTGAAGCAGCTGGTCGCTGACATGTTCGAGACGATGTACGACGCCCCCGGTATCGGGCTGGCTGCGATCCAGGTCGCGGTGCCGAAGCGCATCCTCGTCATCGACCTGCAGGAACCCGATCCCGACGACGAAGAGGGCAAGAAGGTGATCCGCGAGCCGCGCGTGTTCATCAACCCTGTCTTCTCCGACGAGAGCGAGGAGCATAGCGTCTATCAGGAGGGCTGCCTGTCGGTCCCCGAGCAATATGCCGATGTGACGCGCCCCGCCGAGGTGACCGTCGACTGGCAGGATGAGGACGGCAAGCATCATCAGGAACGCATGACCGGCCTGATGGCAACGTGCATCCAGCACGAACACGACCATCTGGAAGGCATTCTCTTCATCGACCATCTGTCGCGGCTGAAGCGCGAGATGGTGCTGAAGAAGCTCGCGAAGCTGCGCAAGGCGGCGTGACCGGCCAATAACCGACAAAAAAAGAAACCCCGGCTTCCACCGGGGTTTCTTTTTGTCTGCGATATCGCGGCGGCTTACCCCGCCTTTGCGACGCCCACCATCGCGGGGCGCAGCAGCCGGTCTTTCAGCATATAGCCCGCCTGCATTTCCTGCACGATCGTGCCCGGCGTCTTGTCGCTCGGGATTTCGAGCATCGCCTGATGCTGGTTCGGGTCGAGCGGCAGGCCGATCGCGGCGATGCGCGTGATGCCGTTGCGTTCGAAGACGCTGAGCAATTCGCGCTCGGTGGCCTCGAGGCCGGTAATCATCGGCTTCATCGCCTCGTCGGCGCGCTGTTCGTCGCTGAGCGCGGCGAGTGCGCGGCCGAGGTTGTCGGCGACCGACAGGATATCGCGCGCGAACTTGGTCGCGGCATAGGCGTGCGCGTCGGCGACCTCCTTTTCGGCGCGGCGGCGCACATTCTGCGTCTCGGCGCGGGCGTAAAGCAGGTCCTGCTGCACCGCGGCGAGTTGTTCGGCGAGCTGCGCCAGCTCTTCATTGCCTTCGGCGGTTTCAACTTCGGGGTTCGCGCCGTCGTCGACCGGCGTGTCGTTTTCGTTGTTCGTCATAAGCCTTATCGTATCAGTCTGGAGAGCGATTGTGCGGTGAAATCCACCATGGGAACGATCCGGGCATAGTTCAAGCGTGTGGGGCCGATGACCCCGACCACGCCGACCACGCGCCCGTCCGATCCGCGATAGGGCGCCGCTATCACGGACGAGCCCGAAAGCGAGAATAATTTATTCTCCGACCCGATGAAAATCCGGGTGGCGCTGCCCTCGCGCGCGCTGTCGAGCAGCTGCGCGATGTCCTGCTTGGTCTCGAGTTCGTCGAGCAATTGGCGGACGCGGTCGAGGTCGCCGACCGCGCTGTCGTCGAGCAGATTCGCCTGCCCGCGCACGATCAGCACCGGCCGGTCAGCACCGTCGGATGACCAGATCGCGAGGCCGCGGCTGACCAGATCCTGCGCCGCGCGGTCGATCGCGATGCGCTCGGCCTCGATCTCGCGGCGCACACGCGCCATCGCCTCGGTGAGCGTCAGCCCGGCGAGCATCGAGGAGATATAATTGCCCGCCTCGACGAGTGCCGAGGGGTTGAGCCCCGGCGGAATGTCGATGACGCGATTCTCGACCGCGCCGTCACCCGCGACGAGCACGACGAGCGACTGGTTCGCCGAGAGCGGCACGAATGCGAGCTGTTTCAATACGCGCTCATGCTTGGGGACGAGGACGAGGCCCGCGCATGCCGACAGCCCCGACAGCGCCGACGTCGCCTGCGCCAGCGCGCTTTCGATCGGGCCGGCATCGGACAGGCTCGCCTCGATCTGCGCGCGGTCTTCGGCGCTGGGTTCGGCGACCTGCATCATCCCATCGACGAAGAGGCGGAGGCCCTGTTCGGTGGGGAGGCGCCCCGCGCTGGTGTGCGGGCTGGCGAGCAGGCCATATTCTTCGAGATCCTGCATCACGTTGCGGATCGACGCGGGCGAGAGATTGAGCGCCGCGAGCTTCGACAGCGTGCGCGATCCGACCGGCTGGCCGGTTTCCAGATACGCATCGACGACCAGCCGGAACACGTCGCGCGCGCGCGTGGTGAGTTCGGTGATCGGCGGAGTGGTCATATGGGGGATTTAGGGATGGGGAGGGGAAGGGGCAAGCGCGGTGCTTCGCGGCCCACCCAAGAAAAGGAGGTGCAATTGGCGGGCCTTCTGCATAGCCTCCCGCCCCGGGGGAGAAAGTCATGACAACACACCCGCTTACCCAGGACGACCCGCTCGACGATTTCGAGCACCGCGACATCGTGCTGCTCGGCCGCACGCACCGCGTCTACACGATGGGCCGCGGTCCTGCCGTCATCGTGATGACCGAAATGCCAGGGATCAGCCCGCACGTCGCGCGCTTTGCGCGCTGGGTCCGCGATGCCGGCTTCACCGTCTATATGCCGCATATCTTTGGGAAAGATGGGGCGGTGCCGCGGGCGCCTCGCATGTTGTTTACGATGATCGGCGGGTGCATCAGCCGCCAGTTCCGGGCTTTCCAGGCGAATGAAAGCTCACCGGCGACGCTATGGCTGCGCGCGCTCGCGGCGCAGGCGCACAAGGAATGCGGCGGCAAGGGCGTCGGCGCGATCGGCATGTGCTTCACCGGCAATTTCGCGCTGTCGATGATGCTCGAACCCGCGGTGCTGGCCCCGGTCCTCGCGCAGCCGTCGCTGCCGCTGAACGACGCGGCGGGGATGCATATCGCTCCCGACGAACTGGCGGCGGTGAAGGCGCGGATGGAGGCCGAGGACCTCACCGTGCTCGCCTACCGCTTCGAGGGCGACAAATATTGCAAGGCGGCGCGTTTTGCCGCCTATGAGGATGCGCTTGGGGACCGCTTTATCGGCAAGGCGTTGCCCGACAGCGCCGCCAATCCCGACAGTCCGATGAAGAACCCGCACAGCGTTGTCACGATCCATCTGATCGATGAGGCGGGCCAACCGACAGTGCAGGCGCGCGACGAAATCCTCGATTTCTTCAAGATGCGGTTGAGCGAATGAGGGCAGCAGCCTAAGGGCCACCGCAATCACCAATCGAAAGGAAATTTCATGCGCCCTTCCGGCCGCGCGCCCGACCAGATGCGTCCCATCGTCATCGAAACCGAATTCACCATCCACGCCGAGGGCAGCGTGCTCGTCAGCTTCGGCAACACCAAGGTGCTGGTGACCGCCAGCGTCGACGAAAAGGTGCCGAGCTGGATGCGCGGCAAGGGTGCGGGCTGGGTGACGGCCGAATATGGCATGCTGCCCCGCGCGACGCACACGCGCGGTAGCCGCGAAGCGGCGAAGGGCAAGCAATCGGGACGCACGCAGGAAATCCAGCGGCTTATCGGCCGCAGCTTGCGCGCCGTCGTCGATATGAAGAAGCTCGGCGAGCGCCAGATCATCATCGACTGCGACGTGATCCAGGCCGACGGCGGCACGCGCACCGCGTCGATTTCGGGCGCGTGGGTCGCGCTGCGCCTTGCGGTCGACAAGCTGCTTGCGGCGAAGACGATCGCCGAGGATCCGATCGAGGACAAGGTCGGCGCGATTTCGTGCGGCATCTATCAGGGCACGCCGGTGCTCGACCTCGATTATGACGAGGATTCGGTCGCCGAGGCCGATGGCAATTTCGTGCTGACCGGCAAGGGCCAGATCGTCGAAGTGCAGGCAAGCGCCGAAGGTGCGACCTATGACGAGGAAGGCTTGCTCCGCCTGCTGCGTCTCGCACGCATCGGTTGCGGCGAGATTTTCGCGGCGCAGGACAAGGCCACGGGGCGCTGAGATGACGCGGAGGCTCGTCCCCGGCAAGCTGGTGATCGCCAGCCATAATGCAGGCAAGGTACGCGAAATCCGTGCGCTGCTCGAACCGTTCGGGATCGAGCCGGTGTCGGCGGGCGACCTCGGGCTTCCCGAGCCTGAGGAAACGGGGACGAGTTTTCGCGAGAATGCGCTGTTGAAGGCGCATGCGAGCGCGTCGGCGTCGGGGCTGCCCGCGCTCGCCGACGACAGCGGACTAGAGGTCGCGGCGCTCTGTGGCCGGCCCGGCGTCTACACGGCCGACTGGGCCGAACGGCAATGGTTCGAGGGCAACCCCGGCCGCGACTGGTATATGGCGATGGGCAAGGTCGAAGGATTACTGGCCGAGCAGGGCCCGGACGTCGACCGCAGCGCGCGCTTCATTTGCACCCTCGCGCTCGCCTGGCCCGACGGCCATGCCGAAGTGTTCGAGGGCCGGGCCGAGGGCAGCCTGACCTGGCCGCCGCGCGGGAAACTCGGTTTCGGTTATGATCCGGTCTTTGTTCCGGCAGGTAACGTGCTGACTTATGCGGAAATCGATCCGGTCGAGAAGCATGCGATCAGCCACCGCGCCGATGCGTTCGCGAAGCTGGTGGCCGGAGTCTTCTGACCTTCCTTCGTCACCCCGGACTCGATCCGGGGTCGCCATCGGCCTTGGGGAACGTCCGCAAGAGATTCCGGCTTTCGCCGGAATGACGAAAGGGAGTAGGGGCCCAGCATGGCCGAACCTCTCGCCCTTTATGTCCATTGGCCGTTTTGCGTGTCGAAATGCCCCTATTGCGACTTCAACAGCCATGTGCGCGAGAGAGTCGATCAGGCGGTGTGGCGCGAGGCGTTGCTCGCCGATCTGCGGCATGAGGCGGCCCTGCTGCCGGGGCGCACGGTCGGGTCGATTTTCTTTGGCGGTGGCACCCCCAGCCTGATGCCGCCTGCGACCGTCGCGGCGGTGATCGCGGCGGCTGACAATGCGTGGGGCCTCGCGGATGACGTCGAAATCACTTTGGAAGCGAACCCCAATTCGGTCGAGGTCGCCAATTTCGCCGACCTCGCCGCCGCAGGGGTCAATCGCGTTTCGATAGGCGTCCAGAGCTTCGATTCCGAAGTGCTTGAATTTCTTGGCCGAGCGCACAGCGAGGATGAGGCGCGCCGCGCCATCGCGACCGCGCAGGAGCATTTCGCGCGCGTCAGTTTCGACCTGATCTACGCGCGGCCGGGCCAATCGATGGCGGCGTGGGAAAGCGAACTTGCGGGCGCGCTTGCCTTCGGCACCGATCATCTTTCGCTCTACCAGCTCACCATCGAACCCGGCACGCGCTTCGCGACGCTCGCGGCGAGGGGCGACCTCACCATCCCGGATGGCGACACCGCCGCAGACCTGTTCGACGCGACGCAGGCGATGACGCGCGCCGCGGGGCTGCCGCGCTACGAAGTGTCGAACCACGCGCGCATCGGGCAGGAGAGCCGGCACAATCTCGCATACTGGCGCTATGCCGATTATGCCGGTGTTGGTCCCGGCGCGCATGGGCGGCGTCTGGGGCAGGCGACCGAGCGGCACAAGAAGCCCGAGAATTTCATTTCCGCCGTCGATCGCAATGGCCACGGCTTGAAGGTCGAGACCGATCTTCCCGCGCACGAGCGCGCGACAGAGGCGATGCTGATGGGGCTGCGGCTGAACGAAGGGATCGATCTGGCGCGGATCGAGTTACGCAGCGGGCTGGCGCGCGAAGCTTTCGTCGATGACGGCGCGGTGGCGCGGTTGGCGGAGCAGGGGCTGGTGGAGCATGGCGGTGACCGGCTGGCGGTCACCGATGACGGCATCCTCCTGCTGGACTCGATCCTTTCCGAGGTGGTCAAAACCCACTAGCTTGCTTTGGGCCCGTTCGTGTCGAGCGAAGTCGAGACACCGCTCGACCTTGCGCCACGTCGATGGGCATCTCGACTTCGCTCGATGCGAACGGAAATGGGAAGACGGGTTGGCGCAAGACATGCTCCGTGACTGGGATGCCCATCTGGCGCATGAGAAGCGCCGGTCGGAGCACACGCGCCGCGCCTATATCGCGACCGCGACCCGTTTCTGCGCCTTCCTGTCAACGCACCGCGGCGGTGCGGTCGATCGCCCGATGCTGACCTCGCTGACCCCGAACGACCTCCGCGCCTATTTGGCCGATCGCCGCGCCGAAGGGCTGGGCAATGCGTCGGCGGCGCGTGAGCTTTCGGCGCTGCGTGGTTTTCTGCGCTTTGTCGGCGGGTCGGGTGCGAGCGTGCCGCAGATGCGCGGCCCGCGCGTCAAGAAGGGCCTGCCGCGGCCGGTTTCTCCCGCCGAGGCGCTACAGCTTGCGCAGGATGTCGAGAACAACGCCCGCGAGGGCTGGGTCGGCGCGCGCGATTTTGCGCTGCTCTTGCTGCTCTATGGCGCCGGGCTGCGGATAGGCGAGGCGCTGTCGCTGACCGGAGCGATATTGCCGCTCGGCGAGACGCTGCGCGTGACGGGCAAACGCGGCAAGGCGCGGATCGTGCCGATCTTGCCCGCGGTCGCCAGCGCGGTGTCACGCTATGTCGACGCTTGCCCTTATCCGATTGCCAAAGAGACACCGATCTTCCTCGGCGCGCGGGGCGGACCGCTCCAGCCCGGCGTGGTTCGCGCGAGCGTGCGGTCGGCGCGGCGCGCGCTGGGTTTACCCGAACGCACGACGCCGCACGCGCTGCGCCACAGCTTCGCGACGCATCTGCTCGCGGGCGGCGCCGATCTGCGCAGCCTGCAGGAATTGCTCGGTCATGCGAGCCTTGCTTCGACGCAGGTCTATACCGCGGTCGACGCCGCGCATTTGCTCGACATTTACAGGAATGCGCACCCCAGGGCTTAGTCGGCCTGCTTCGGCTTCCAGGTGATGACGCGGTAGATATAGACGACGACGAGCGAACCGATCGCGACCAGCGCCACCGGCCCGACAAAGGCATCGAGGTTAGCGAACTTCCCGCCGAACCAGTTGCCCGCGCCCGCGAGCGCGGCGATCCAGATCGTCGATCCGGCCGCGGTCCAAGCCAAGAATTTCGCCTGGTTCATCTTCACCATGCCCGCCGGCAGCGACACCATTGTCCGCGCAACAGGCATGAAGCGCGCGACGAAGATGATCGCGGGGCCATATTTCAGGAAGAAATTGTGCAGCCGTTCGACCTCGTCCCAGTCGAGCGTCAGCCAGCGGCCGTGGCGGTCGATAAATGGCTTGAGCCGTTCATAGCCGATCCAGCGGCCGACCCCGTACCAGATCCAGTTGCCCGCGGTCGTGCCCGCGACCGCGACCGCAACGAGCGTCCAGAAATCGAAATGGCCCTTGGCGACCGCGATGCCGCCAAGTCCCATGATCACCTCGGACGGGATCGGCGGAAAGACGTTTTCGAGGAACATGAGGATGAATATCCCCGCATAGCCCCAGTTCTGAATCAGATTGAGAATGAAGTCGGTCATGGCGGGGGAAAGCGCGGGGGGCGCAGCCGATCCGCCGCTTGATCGCGTCCCAGATCATTCCCGCCGTATCGCTGTTGTTGAACCGGTCGATCGCGACGATCCCGGTGGGCGAGGTGACGTTGATTTCGGTGAGCCATTCGCCGCCGATCACGTCGATGCCGACGAAAACCAGCCCGCGTTCGCGCAGCTGCGGTCCCAAGACGTCACAGATTTCCTTTTCGCGCGGGGTCAGCTCGGCGGCTTCAGCAAAACCGCCGACCGCGAGATTCGAGCGGAACTCGCCTTCGCCGGGCTTGCGGTTGATCGCGCCCGCGACCTCGCCGTCGACGAGCACGATGCGCTTGTCGCCCTTGCTGACGCTCGGCAGGAATTGCTGGACCATGAAGGGTTCGGGCCACACCTGTCCGAACAGCTCGACCAGCGCGCCAAGGTTCGCACCGTCGGCTTCGATGCGGAACACCGCCTTGCCACCGTTGCCGTGGAGTGGCTTGATCACGACGGCGCCATGACGGGTTTGAAAATCCTTCACCGCGTCGAGGCTGCGTGTGACCATCGTCGGCGGCATGAATTCGGGAAAATCGAGTACGAACACCTTCTCGGGGGCGTTGCGGACCGAGACGGGGTCGTTCACGACGAGTGTCTCGCCCGCAAGACGTTCGAGCAGCCATGTGCCCGTGAGGTAACCGAGATCGAAGGGCGGATCCTGCCGCATCAGCACGACGTCGACGTCGCGGCCGAGGTCGATCAGCACCTCGTCGCCGAATTTATAATGCGCGCCCGCTTCACGCTTTGCTTCAAGGATGCGGTGCGCCTTGGTCGTAAGCCGCCCGGCCTCCCACGTAAGGCCGCGTACATCATAGTGGTACAGCTCATAGCCGCGTTCGAGCGCCTTCAGGATCAGCGCGAAACTGCTGTCGCCCCCGATGTTGATATTGTCCATCGGGTCCATTTGTACCGCGGCGCGCAGGGTCATTATTTCTTCCTCAGGGTTGCCAGACGTGGACCAGATGGCGTGGCAGGCGCCTTGGCGCAAGGAGCATCACGTCGATCCTGATGTCATCGCGCGGGCCGGCGAAGCGCGGGCGCAGCATTTCGGCGGCAGCGGCGACGCGGCGCAGGCGATAATGGTCGATGGCAAGGTCAAGATCGGCGGCACGGTCGCGCCATTTGACCTCGATGAAAGCGACCATGCGTCCGCGCCGCGCGACAAGGTCGACCTCGCCGACGGGAACGCGGAGCCGTTCGCCGAGGATGCGCCAGCCGTGGAGGCGGAGCCACCAGGCGGCGCGGCGTTCGGCCCGGCGTCCGCGTGCTTCGGCCGCTGCGCGGTTCAAGCCTGCTCTTTCAGCGTCAGCGCACGTGCATAGACGTCATGGCGGTCGAGCCCGAAGCGTTTGGCAACCGCCTTCGCCGCCTGCGCGACGGGCTTGTCGGCCATCGCTTCACGGAGCGCCGCGTCGAGCGTATCGTCGTCGGCTTCCTCGGCCACCGCTTCGCCCGGCGGGCCGACGATCACGACGATCTCGCCCTTCGGCGGGGCATCGGCATAGCGCGCGGAGAGTTCGGTCAGCGTGCCGGTGACGCATTCCTCGAACATCTTGCTGATCTCGCGCGCGACCGCCGCTTCGCGATTGCCCAACCCCTCGGCCATCGCCGCGAGCGACGCCGACAGCCGCGGCCCGCTTTCGTAGAAGACCAAGGTCGCGCGCAGTCCCGCGAACTCGGCGAGCGTGTCGGCGCGCGCCTTCGCCTTGTTGGGCAGGAAGCCCGCGAAGAGGAAGCGGTCGCTCGGCAGGCCTGACAGGGTGATCGCGGCGATCGCCGCGCACGGGCCGGGCAGGGTGGTGACGTGGCGCCCCGCCGCGCGCGCATCGCGCACGAGCTTGTAGCCGGGGTCCGAAATCAGCGGGGTTCCCGCGTCCGACACCAAAACGACAACTTCTTGTTCCATCCGCGCAACCAGCGCGGCGCGGGTGCGTTCGTCGCTATGATCATGATAGGGGGTCATCGGCACACGCAATCCCAGATGCGACAGCAATTTCGCGGTCACACGCGTGTCCTCCGCGGCGATCACGCCGGCGGAGGCGAGCGTCGTCGCCGCGCGGGCGCTGATGTCGCCAAGGTTGCCGATAGGCGTCGCGACGATATAGAGACCGGGCAAGGGAGAATCTGAGATGTTCGAATCTGGCATGACGCTGAAAATGGCAGAAACTGCCGCCCAGCGCCAAGTTAATGCATCGCCGCGCCGGCAAATGCTGCGCGGGCTCGGTGTGATGGCGATGGCGGGGCTGCTTGGCGCGTGTCAGGTTGTTCCGAAAACCAGTGGCCCGGCGACGCCGCCGCCCCCAACCGACCCGACCGACAATGTCGGTCCCGGCCTTCCCACCGACACCGACCGCCACCGCGTCGCGCTGCTCGTGCCGCAGACGGGGCCGAACGCCGATGTCGGCACCGCGATCGCCAATGCGACGACGCTGGCGTTGCTCGATTCGCGTACCGAGCGTGTGCGCATCACCACTTATGACACCGCGCTGGGCGCTGCAGCGGCGGCGCGGCAGGCGGTTGCCGACGGCAACAAGCTGATCCTCGGGCCTTTGCTCAGCGAAGATGTCACCGCGGTCGCGCCGATCGCGCGCGGTGCGAAGGTGCCCGTCCTGAGTTTCTCGAACGACAGCAGCGTTGCGGGCAATGGCGTCTTCATCATGGGCTTCGTCCCCGGCCAGTCGGTAGAGCGCGTCGTCGCCTTTTCGCGCGCCAAGGGGCATCAGCGGTTCGGCGCGCTCGTGCCCAAGAATGTCTATGGCGACCGCTCGGCGGCCGCGTTCCGCGCCGCGGTCGCCGAAGCGGGCGGCACGCTCGTCGCAGTCGAAAGCTATGACCGCAGCGCGACCGCGCTGACGGGTGCGGCGCGGCGGATCGCCAATGCCGGCGCGATGGACGCGGTGCTGATCGCCGACAGCGGCGGCAACGCCATTCGTGCGGTGCCGGTGATCAAGACCACGGGGAACAAGCAGATTCTCGGCACCGAACTCTGGAATACCGATGCCGCGCTCGGCAGCAGCGCGGTGATGCGCGGGTCTTGGTTCGCCAGCGTTTCGGACGGCCTCTATGGCCAGCTCGCGACCAAATATCGCACGCGTTTCGGCAAGGCGCCGTACCGGCTCGCCAGCCTGGGCTATGACTCGGTGTTGCTGACGGTGCGCATCGCGCGCGACTGGAAACCGGGGACCAATTTCCCCGCCAACCGCCTGCTCGCCGCCGATGGTTTCGGCGGCATCGACGGCATCTTCCGCTTCAGTAACAGGGGTATCGCCGAGCGCGCGCTCGAGGTCAGCGAAATCGGCGCAGGCGGCTTCCGCGTCGTCGATCCCGCGCCGACCAAATGGTAGTCGTTCGCTGACAGTGGCAGACCGGCCACAGTCGGTCCGAAAAGCGTCATAATGAGAGCGCGGCGGCCTTTACGACGGCGCTTTGATCACTATATGACCACCACGCGTGTTTTTGCGTCGATGCTGCACGCCTATTTTAAATGTTCCAGGAGATACAGCTATACCACCGCCCATGACCCGTCGCCCAATGGCACCGATGCCGCCCAAAAACGGCCCGCGTTACAACGAATTTATCGCCTCCCCCAAAGTCCGCGTGATCGACGAGGAAGGCGAAAATCTGGGCGTGATGCTGACGGCCGAAGCGATTGAGCAGGCGGCTTCCGTCGGGCTGGACCTGGTTGAAGTATCCCCGAACGCCGATCCGCCGGTGTGCAAATTCCTCGACGTCGGCAAGTTCAAGTACGAGGCGCAAAAGAAGGCGAACCTCGCACGCAAGAGCCAGAAGACGCAGGAAATCAAAGAGATCAAGATGCGTCCGAATATCGACGATCATGATTTCGACGTGAAGATGAAGAAGGTCTTCGATTTCCTCGGCGAAGGCGACAAGGTCAAGATGACCATGCGTTTCCGCGGCCGCGAAATGAGCCACACCCAGCTCGGCCTCAACGTGCTTCAGCGCGTCGCCGAACTGACGTCTGAAATCGCGAAGGTCGAGGCGCATCCGCGCACCGAAGGCCGCCAGATGCTGATGGTCATCGCGCCGAAATAAGCGCGCCGGCTCAGCCGATACGAAATTCGAGGGCGGTCGTTCCAGCGGGACGGCCGCCCTTTTCGTATCGGCGCTCGATCATCCTGACGTCGCCCTCCGCCGAGATCGCGACGAGCGTCGAGGCGCGCGTGCCATAGACGTCGCCGCGCAGGAACAGCGCGGGGTCGTCCTCGGCCGTCAGCGTGTCGAGCAGCGTTTCAGGGGCGGCGCCGGCCGCGATCGTCGCTTCGAGAGCGAGGCGCAGCCGCTCGGCGCGCGGGCAGGGTGCATCGACGGGCTCGTTGGCGAGCGCATGGACCCCGGGCTCGAGCGGCATGATCAGCGGGACCGGCCGGTTGGTGAGCAGCCGCGCGCCGTCGCCCACCGCGAAGAGGTTGAACGCGTTGAAGCGCGGCAGATCCTCGGCCGCGGGATCGGCAAAGCGCCCTTGGCCGCGCAGCATGTCCGACACCAGCGCGCCGCGCGACTCCTTCGCGGGATCGGGCATGGCGCCGCGGACATTGGTGACGACCACGGCGCGGCCGCTGGGGCGATGAATCCCAAGCCATGTTCCGCCGGCCTGAAGGTCGCGGCCCGCGACGATCCCGCTGCCGTCGTCCCATTCGGCGAGCGGGGCGGCGGGGCGCGCGTGGAACTCGTCACGGTTCCCGATGAGGATCAGGGGCCAACGGGGATGGACCTGCCAGGCAAGGGCGACGACGCACATGGGGTGCCTATCGCGATTTGACGGCGGCTTGCCAAGCGCCATTGCCGGCGCCGCAGGATAAGCTGTTTCGCCGGTGTCGCAGGTGTGTTATATTGTTACTGCAGTGCGATCTTTCTGGAGGGGGAGACGAATGATGACCGAAGTGCGCAAAACGCCGTGGCACCTGTGGGTGGTCGGGGCGGTATCGCTGATCTGGAACGCCTTTGGCGCGATGGATTATACGATGACCAAAATGGGCAGCGCCGAATATCTCGCGGCCTTCACACCCGAACAGCAGGCCTATTTCGCCAGCTTTCCCGTCTGGGCGAACATCGGCTGGGCGCTTGGGGTATGGGGAGCGCTGCTCGGGTCGCTGCTCCTCCTCGTGCGCAGCCGCCACGCGGTGACGGCATTCCTCGTCTCGCTGATCGGGCTGGCGCTCAGCAGTGTCTATCAGTTTGGCATGCACTATGGCGACCTGATGCGGATGTTCGGCGCCTTTCCGATGATTTTCACCGCAGTGGTCTGGGTGATCGCGATCGCGTTGTTTCTTTATGCGCGGTCACAAGCGGCAAAGGGCGTGCTGCGCTGATTTAGCTTAGCCAGCTCGTCATCCCGGCCTTCGCGGGGATGACGAGCTTGGAAAGACGGCAGTTTTGGCTACCGTCCCCTAATGAAGGCGCGGATATCGGCCGACAATTTGTGCCGGTCCTCGTCGCGAATATACATCATGTGACCCGCGTCATAATAGGTGTAGCTGATGCGATCCTGCGGGATGCCGGTGCGCGACAGCGCATATTCGGCGGCGAAAAAGGGCGTCGCGAAATCATAATAGCCCTGCGCGACGAGCACCTTCAGCCCCGAATTCTCGCGCAGCGCCTGCCCGATATAGGGCGCGACGTTCAGATAGCTATTGCTGTCGCGATCGCCGATCCGCCAGTCCCATTGCCCGCCGATGCGGCCGATCGACTGATATTCGCGGTCGGTCTTGAACCCCAGCCCGTCGCGGCTCCAGCTATTGATCGCGGCGGTATAGCTCGCGTCGATGCCATAGAAGCTCGGGTCGTTGTCGGGGCCTTCGCCGGCGCTGTCATAATCCTTGCCGGTGTAGCGGCTGTCGAGGCGGCCGACGGTCAGGCCGCGATCGCGGAGCAGTTCCTTGTAGAAACGGTTCGGCGTGACGCGGAGGTCGGCGCTTTCGAGATAGGTTTCCGATAGCCCGGTGAAGCGCGACAGCTCGCGGCGGATCGCGGCGCGTTCCTCGCCCTGCAATTTCTGCCCCTTGAGCAAGGCCGTTGCATAGGGCCCGATCGCCCATTGCCGCGCTTCCTCGGCAAAGGCTTCGGGCGACGCGGCGGTCGCCTTGCCATGATAGAGCGCGGTCACCGCCATCGACGGCAGGTTGGTGATCGGCGACAGCTCGTTGCCCGGTGTATCGGCGCCGGCCGCGAAATCGAGCACGGTCGAAATCAGGATGATGCCGTTCAGCGCGACGTCGTTGTACGTCTCGTTCATCAGCTGGTTCGCGACCGCCGCCGAGCGCGTGGTGCCATAGCTTTCGCCGCCCAGATATTTGGGGCTGTTCCAGCGGCCATTGTCGTTGAGCCAGCGGCGGATCACCTCGGCGACGAGCTTCGCGTCCTGCGTGACGCCGTAATAATCCTTGGGATCGGCCTTGCCGATCAGGTGCGAGAAACCGGTGCCCGGCGGATCGATGAAGACGACGTCGGTGACGTCGAGCAGCGCGTCGGGATTGTCGACGATCGGATAGGGCGGCGCGCCGTCGTCGACGCCGGTGCCGGGGATCGCGACGCGCTTCGGCCCGAACGCGCCCATCATCAACCAGACAGTGCCCGATCCGGGGCCGCCGTTGAACAGGAAGGTGATCGGCCGGCTCGGGTCGCGCGGTTCCTTGACATAGGAGGTAGTGACGACCGCGACTTCGGGCACGCCCTCCTTGTTCTTGATGATCGTCTCGCCGATCGTCGCGGCGTAATTGATCCGCTGGCCGCCGAAGGTGCCCGACAGCTTTGTTGTGCGGACTTGCGGCTCATAGTCGGCGGGTTTTTCGGCTTTCGCCTTCTCGTCAGCGGGTTTGTCCTGCGCGTAAAGCGCGGCAGGCGTGGTGGCGGCAAGCGCCAGGGCGATAAGCGACAGACCTGTTTTCATTGATGACTCTCCCCGGTTTCGGGGCGGACCCTAAGCAGCGGCCCGAGGCGGGGCAAGAGCGCTGGTCGGAAAACGTATACGTTTTGTCGAAGTGAAGACTATCGCCCCCACTTGGTCTTGCTCTGCTTCCCGAACCGCCCCTTGCGCGTCCCCGGCTTGCCCTCGTTCGAGCGGCCGACGCGCGGAGCGACTTGTTGATCGACGGGCAGGCCAAGTTCGTCGGCCTCCAGTTTACGGATTTCGTCGCGGAGCCGCCCGGCTTCTTCGAACTCGAGGTCGGCGGCGGCGTCGCGCATCTTCTTTTCGAGGTCCTGGATATAGGCGCGGAGGTTATGTCCGACCATGTGCGCGGGCTTGTCCTCGCCGATGTCGATCGTCACCTGATCCTTCGACGCGACATGCGCAATGATGTCGCCGATGTTGCGCTTGATCGTCGTCGGGGTGATGCCGTGCTCGGCGTTATACGCTTCCTGTTTTTCGCGGCGGCGGTCGGTTTCGCGCATCGCGCGTTCCATGCTGCCGGTGATGCGGTCGGCGTAGAGGATGACGCGGCCGTCGACGTTGCGCGCGGCGCGGCCGATCGTCTGGACGAGGCTGGTCTCGCTGCGCAGGAAACCCTCCTTGTCGGCGTCGAGGATCGCGACGAGTCCGCATTCGGGAATATCGAGCCCCTCGCGCAGCAGGTTGATCCCGATGAGCACGTCGAACACCCCGAGCCGGAGGTCACGGATGATCTCGATGCGCTCCAATGTCTCGACGTCGGAGTGCATGTAGCGGACCTTGAGCCCCGCTTCGTGGAGGAATTCGGTGAGGTCCTCGGCCATCCGCTTGGTGAGCGTGGTGACGAGCGTGCGGTAACCCGCCGCGGCGGTCTTTTTCGCCTCGACGATCAGGTCGTCGACCTGTTCCTCGACCGGCTTGATCTCGACCGGCGGGTCGATCAGCCCGGTGGGGCGGATGACCTGTTCGGCAAACACGCCTTGCGTGCGGTCCATTTCCCAGGTTCCCGGCGTCGCCGATACGCTGACCGTCTGCGGGCGCATCATGTCCCATTCGGCGAAGCGCAGCGGCCGGTTGTCGATGCAGCTCGGCAGGCGGAAGCCATATTCGGCGAGGGTGATTTTGCGGCGGTGATCGCCCTTCGACATCGCGCCGATCTGCGGGATCGTCTGGTGGCTTTCGTCGACGAAGAGCAGGGCATTGTCGGGCAGATATTCGAACAAGGTCGGCGGCGGTTCGCCGGGCAGACGGCCGGTGAGGAAGCGGCTGTAATTCTCGATCCCCGCGCAGCTGCCCGTTGCGGCGATCATCTCGAGGTCGAAATTGGTGCGCTGCTCGAGCCGCTGCGCCTCGAGCAGGCGCCCTTCGGTCTCGAGCTCCTTAAGCCGCTCGGTCAGTTCGTGGCGGATCGCCTCGCTCGCCTGCTTGAGCGTGGGGCCGGGGGTCACATAGTGCGAGTTCGCAAAGACGCGGACATAGTTGAGGGTCGCGATCTTCTTGCCCGTCAGCGGGTCGAACTCGGTGATCTCCTCGATCTCGTCGCCGAAGAAGCTGACGCGCCAAGCCATATCCTCATAGTGCGAAGGGAAAATTTCGAGGCTATCGCCGCGCACGCGGAAATTGCCGCGCGCGAACGCCTGGTCGTTGCGCTTGTACTGGAGCGCGACGAGCTTGCGGATAATCTCGCGATTATCGGCGACCTGCCCCTTCTTGAGGTCGAAGATCATCGCCGAATAAGTTTCGACCGAGCCGATGCCGTAAAGGCACGACACCGACGCGACGATGATCACATCGTCGCGTTCGAGCAGCGCGCGCGTTGCCGAATGGCGCATGCGGTCGATCGCTTCGTTTACGCTCGACTCCTTCTCGATGTAGGTGTCCGACCGCGGCACATAGGCCTCGGGCTGATAATAGTCGTAATAGCTGACGAAATATTCGACCGCATTGTTCGGGAAGAAGCTCTTGAACTCGCCATAGAGCTGCGCCGCGAGGATCTTGTTCGGCGCGAGGATCAGCGCGGGGCGCTGCAATTCGTCGATGACTTTCGCCATCGTGAAGGTCTTGCCCGATCCGGTGACCCCGAGCAGCACCTGGTCGCGCTCGCCGTCGAGCGCGGTCGACACGAGCTCCTTGATCGCGGTCGGCTGGTCACCCGCGGGCTCATAGTCGCTAACCAGTTCAAATCGTTTGCCGCCTTCGACCTTGTCGGGGCGCGCCGGGCGATGCGGGACATAGCCCTCCGCCGTGTCGATTTCATCGAGCGATGTACGAATCTGAATTGCCATTGCCGCCAATATGGTATCGATGGGGCGGGTCCACAATCGCAATGAATCAAAACAGAACCCCCAAACGGACAGTCACAGGAGACAGGGTATGAAGAAATTTCTGACGGTCGCCGCGATCGGCGCCCTCATCGCGGTGTCGGGTTGCGGCAAGAGCGAGACCGCTGCGACCAGCGGTCCGGTGAAGCGCGAAGCCGGTAATTGGAAAACCGACGTCAAGCTGGTGAAATTCGAGGTCCCCGGCATGCCGGCGGAAGCGAAGGACCAGATGACGAAGATGATGGAAGGCGCCAGCGGCATGGACCAGTGCTTCACGCAGGAGCAGGTCGACAAGGAAGATGTCGCGGCCGAACTCGCCAAGGGTCCGGGCAACGGCGGCGAGTGCAAATGGTCGAAGAAGGACGTCGCGGGCGGCAAGATCGACGTCGCGGGCACGTGCACGGCGAACGGCCAGACGGTCGACATGGCGATGGCCGGCACGATGGAAGCCAAGAAGACCGACGTCACCATCACGACGAAGGGCAAGGTTCCGACCGGCGGCGACATGGAAATGGTCATGCAGATGACCAGCACCCACACCGGCCCATGCAAGGCACCGGCCACGACCTAAGTCACACATTTTTGATGAAAATGAGGGGGCGTCGGTGGAAACCGGCGCCCTTTTCGTATATGCAGAGGAAATATGGGGGTCGCTAATATGTCTGGTTATGTGACGTTGGGCGCCGACGAGCCGACATGTGCGTGCGTGCGCGCCTTGCGCATCGAAGCCACGTGAATTTGGCCGGCTGGCTCGACCGCCGCGGGACCCCGCTCTGGCTCGGCCTCGCGGCCGGGCTGCTCGCGGTCGCGGCGGGATTGCTCGCGGGCGGCGATGCCGCCGAGCGCGCGGGACTTGCCGCGCGATGGACGGCCCGCGCCGGCCTGCCGCTCTTCCTTGTCGCGTTTCTCGCATCGACGCTGGTGCGCCGCTGGCCGGGCGCGACAACGCGCGCGCTGCTTCGCCGACGGCGGCAATGGGGGCTGGGCTTCGCGCTCGCCCACACGATCCACCTCGTCGCGCTGGGCATTAACGTCATCGTCTATGCGCCGGGGCGGACCTGGCAGTCGCTCATCGGCGGCGGGCTCGCCTATGTCATCCTCTATCTGATGGCGCTGACCTCTACCGACGGGTGGCAGCGACGGCTGGGCCAATGGTGGGGACGCCTGCACCGGTTCGGCATCTATTATATCTGGTTCATTTTTACCGCGAGCTACGCTGGGCGCGCCTTTGGCGCCGATCCGGGCAAGCAGCTGGTCGGCGTCGTCTTTGGCAGCGTTATGGTCGGGGCGCTTGCGCTGCGCCTGTGGCCAGTGCGGCATGTTGAGGGGAGAGCGAGGGATGTCGACTTGCCGGGCGACAGAACAGGTGGGGCTGTCGGGCCGCCCGGCGAAGTCTTGAAATGAGGCCTGAGGGGGATCGAAGGGTGCCAGGGACCAGCTCGCACCTTTCGCCTTTTGGCCTCAACACCGCGTCATCGTAGGAATGCCGCGATGCCCAAAGGATGCCACAGTTTCGAAACTGTGGCAGTTACAAGGGGTCACATGCCGCTATGTTGCCATTTGATAACCAATCCTTAACCCGTTTTCGCGTTTTTCCTCGCCGATTGGCGAGGGGCTTTTCTTCTGATATGGCGTGCGGCCGCCTTGTTACCGTTACGTCGAAGTAACAATGGGTGGCCGCGCTTGTTGATTGGCGTATCACCCGCACCGCCCGCCAGGGGTATTTGAGGGTAGCATGGACCAGGCGAAAACGAACGAGACACAGGACCCCGCCGAGGTCGATCGGATCATCGCGGGAGAACTCGAGAGGCTGCTCGATTCCCCGATGTTCACGCGCTCGCCGGTGCTGTCGCGGCTGCTCCAATTCCTTGTCGAACATCGTCTTCGTGGCGGGCGCAGCTCGCCCAAGGCCTATGCCATCGCGACCGAGGCGCTCGGCCGCAGCGAAGATTTCGATCCCGCCGTCGACAGCTATCCGCGCGTCATGGTGGGGCGTCTGCGCAGCCTTCTCGACCGCTATTATGCCGACACGCCGTGGGTGCACCGGCTGCGCGTGCCGCAGGGCAGCTATGAAGTCGTCGTCCAGTATCGCGCGGCGCCTCCCTCGGCGCGGTCGGCCGACGACCCGGCAGGCGATGATGACGTCAAGACCGCAGACGCCGCGCGGCGCCCGGCGGGACCCGGCGGCGTCCGGCGCGCGCCCGATCGCGGCGCCCACTTTGGCCGCTGGATCGTCGTTCTCATCCTCCTCGCGCTCGCCCTCTTCACGCTGTGGGCGCTCCGCGGCGGATCCGCCCAGCTGTTCGCCGGCGATCCGGTGCCGGTCCCCTTGCTCGAAGTCAGCGCGCCGGCCGCGGGCAATTCGCCCGAATCGCGCGCGCTCGCCCGCGCCCTCGACGGCAAGCTGCGCGACGGGCTGCGGCGCTTCGATCTCGTCGACCTTTTGAGTTCGAAGACGCCCGGCAGTACCACCGCCGGCAAAAGCGACTATCGGCTCGACACATCGCTCGTCCGCACGGTCGAGGGCAACACCGACGTCACGCTCGTTCTCAACCGCGTCGCGGACCAGCGCGCCATCTGGTCGCAACAATTGCGCCTGACACAGGATGAAACGCCCGAATTTACCGCCATCGAGCCTCTGATCGCGCAGCTTGCCGGGGATTATGGCGTGATCGTGCGCGACCAGGTCCAGCGCCAGCCCGACAATTTTTCGCCCGGTTTCCCGTGCCTCGCGCAGTTCAACCGGGTGCGCCAGATGCGCAACACCACGAACGTGAAACAGGTCGACGCCTGTCTGCGCGCGACGCTCAAGGCCAACCCGCGCGATCCCGTCACGCTCACCGCACTGTCGCTCGTACGCTATGGCGACTGGCAGCCGCAGCGGATGACGCCGGCGGGGCGCGAGGCATTTGCCGAAGCGCGGGCGTTGGCGCAGCGCTCGTATGAAAGCAGCCCCAATTCTGCCGCGGGCCTGTTCGCGATGGCGCGCGCCAATTTCTATACGGGCAATTGCGCCGGCGGCAATGCGATGGGCGACGCCGCGATCGCGCTCAATCCCTATGATGCCGACATGGCGGGCTTTCTTGGCCTCTTCAAGCTGACGTGCGGGATGGGACCCGAGGGAGAGCTGTTGCTCCGGCGGTCGCTCCAGCTCGATTCCTCCTACCCCGGGGTTCCGGCGGTCACGCTCGCTTTCACGCTGTCGGAGCGCGGTGACCAAGATGAGGCGCGGCGGATCCTCGATCACATGCCGTCGCCGAGCAATATGGAGCCGCAATATATGATGGTGCGCGCGATCGTGCAGGCGCGGCAGGGGCAGGTGGCGGCGGCGCGCGCGCAATGGCAGCGGCTGCTTGCCTACACGCGCCAGCCCGCCGATGCGACGCCCGAACGGGTGCTGGGCCGGTTCATCATCACCCCGGTGGTGATCCAGCGCGCCTCGGCCGCGCTCCGCGATTCGGGTGTCGTCCCGGTTAAAGCTGCGCCTTGACGCTAGGCCGAGTGCTGCGCAGAGTGGCGCTATGCTCTCGCTTCTAGCCCTGCTGACCTCGGTCGCATCGCCCGCTCCCGCCGCCGTGGCGGTGCGTTTCGACCGCGAAGGACAGGTCGAGACGCGCGTCGCTCAAGGGCAGGCCGACCGGGCGAGCGGCCGCGCGATCACGCCTGACGATCCGGTGCGCGTCGCGTCGGTATCGAAGCTGATTGTCGCGCTCGGCGTGCTACGGCTCGTCGAGACGGGGCGTCTCGATCTCGATCGCGATGTGTCGGATTATCTCGGCTGGCGGCTGCGCCACCCGGCTTACCCTGACCGGCCGATCAGCCTGGCGCAGTTGCTGGGGCATCGGTCCGGGCTCAACGACGATACCGATTATGCTCTGCCGCTGGATGCCGATCTCGAAACCGCGCTCGCCGACCCGGCCGCCTGGGACAAGGCGCGTCCGCCCGGCGGCGACTTCGTTTATGCCAATTTCAACTACCCCGTCGTTGCCGCCGCGATCGAGGGCGCAACCGGCGAGCGGTTCGACCAGGCGATGACGCGGCTCGTTTTTCGCCCGCTCGGTCTCGATGCCTGTTTCAACTGGCCGACGTGCAGCGACGCGGCGGTCGCGCGGGCCGTCGTGCTGCACGATGCCGAGGGCAATGCCGTGCGCGACGACATGAAGGGCGCGCGGCCCGCCTGTCCGGTCGTCCCGGCAGCGAACGGCGGCTGCGACCTTGGCACTTATCGCCTCGCCCGCCACGGCGCCGGGTTCAGCCCGCAGGGCGGTGTTCGCATCTCGGCAAACGGCCTCGCGCGCATCGGCATCATGCTGCTGCGCCGCGGCGAAGACTTTCTGAAACCCGCAAGCCTCGCCCGGCTCGAAGCGATGGCGCGCGTCCGCCCGACGAGCGGTGAGGGGACGGGCGGCTTTTTCTGCGAATATGGCATAGCTATGCACAGCACCGGCGGGCCGGCGCTGCGCGACCCCGCATGCCGCGACGACCTGTTCGGCGACGGCCGCCTGCGCCTCGGTCATTCGGGCGATGCCTATGGATTGCGCTCGGGGCTCTGGTTCGACCTTGAAGGCGGCGATGGCATTGCCTATTTCGTCACGCAGGTGCCGGAGGGGCAGAAAGGGACACGGTCGGCTTACAGCGCTGCGGAGGAAGTCTTGGTCGACGCGGCGCTTCGCCACACGGCCGATGCCAGCCCTCTTGCCAGCCCCGCCCACGGGCACTAGGGCAATTTTCAACATTCACGACATAGTCAGAAAAAAGGAACTGTGCATGAGCGATTCGGCCGAAAAGGTTAAGAAGATCGTCGTCGAACATCTGGGCGTCGAAGCCGACAAGGTCACCGAAGAAGCGAGCTTCATCGACGATCTGGGCGCCGACAGCCTCGACATCGTCGAGCTGGTGATGGCGTTCGAAGAAGAATTCGGCGTCGAAATCCCCGACGATGCGGCGGAAAAGATCGCCACCGTCAAGGATGCGATCGACTATATCGAAGCGAACAAGGGCTAAGCCCCTGCGGTCCGGCCTGGCCGGACGCGGCGGCGACGCCGCCCACGCGTTTCCGGCTTCCCGGTCCCGAGCGTTCGCGCGCAGAGGCCGGGAAGCTTTTTTTATGGATATGCGTTTTCTTGAATGACGCGGCGCCCTGCGGGGGCAGGGGCCGATGAAAGGAATGACTATGCGCCGGGTTGTGGTGACGGGTTTGGGTTTGGTGACGCCGCTGGGCGCCGATGTGGAAACCACATGGGCCAATCTGCTCGCGGGAAAATCGGGCGCCGGGACGATCACCCATTTCGATGCGTCGGACCAGAAATGCACGATCGCGTGCGAGGTGAAGGGCCCCGACCATGAATATGGTTTCGACCCCGGCAAGCGCGTCGATCATAAGGTGCAGCGTCAGGTCGATCCTTTCATCATCTATGGAATCGACGCCGCCGGCCAGGCGATCGAGGACGCGGGCCTCGAGGATATGTCCGAGGAAATGAAGCTGCGCGCCGGCTGCTCGATCGGGTCGGGCATCGGCGGTCTCCCCGGCATCGAAAGCGAAAGCCTGCTGCTCGCCGAGAAGGGGCCGGGCCGCGTTTCACCACACTTCGTCCACGGCCGCCTGATCAACCTGATCTCGGGTCAGGTCAGCATCAAATATGGCCTGCAAGGCCCCAACCATGCCGTCGTCACCGCCTGCTCGACCGGGGCGCACTCGATCGGCGACGCCGCGCGGATGATCCGCGACGACGACGCCGACATCATGCTCGCGGGCGGTGCCGAGGCGACGATCTGCCCGATCGGGATCGCGGGCTTCGCGCAGGCGCGCGCGCTCAACATGAGCTATAACGACCGCCCCGAAGCGGCGAGCCGTCCCTATGACAAGGACCGCGACGGCTTTGTGATGGGCGAGGGCGCGGGTGTCGTCGTGCTCGAGGAATATGAGCATGCCAAGGCGCGTGGCGCGAAGATTTACGCCGAGGTCGTCGGCTACGGCCTGTCGGGCGATGCCTATCATGTGACCGCGCCGCATCCCGACGGTTCGGGCGCGTATCGTTCGATGGAAATGGCGCTGAAAAAGGCGGGCATGACCGTCGCCGACATCGACTATATCAACGCGCACGGCACCTCGACGATGGCCGACACGATCGAACTCGGCGCAGTCAAGCGCCTGTTCGGCAATGAAATCGCCAATGTGTCGATGAGCTCGACCAAATCGGCGATCGGCCACTTGCTCGGCGGCGCCGGCGCGGTCGAGACGATCTTCTGCATCCTCGCGATCCGCGACCAGATCGTCCCGCCGACGCTCAACCTCGACAATCCCGACGAGGGCACCGACGGCGTCGACCTCGTCCCGCACACCGCGAAGAAGCGCGAAGTGAAGGCCGCGCTCAACAACAGCTTCGGCTTCGGCGGCACCAACGCCAGCGTCATCGTCAAGGCGATCGATTAACCCCATGCGGTGGCTGCTCGCGGCCCTGATGGCGCTTGCCCTCGCGGCCTGCTCGGGCGGCGCGCCGAAGGATGCCGAAATCGTCGTCCCGCCGGGCGCGAGCATCGCGAAGGCAGGCGAAATTCTCGAAAGCGCGGGCTTGGTCTCGGCGTCGAGCTTTCGCAACGAGGCGCGCTTCTTCGGCTCGGACGATCCGATCAAGCCCGGCGAATACAAGATCGAGAAGGGGATGGACGCGGGCGACATCCTCGAACTCTTCCAGTCGGGCAAGACGATCCAGCGCATGGTCATGATCCCCGAGGGCATGCCCTCGATCATGGTGTGGGAACGGCTGATGGCCGAAAAACGCCTGAAGGGCGAAATTCCGGTGCCGGCCGAGGGCAGCATCCTGCCCGACAGCTACGCCTTCACCACCGGCGAAAGCCGCGCGGCAGTGGTCAAGCGCATGCAGGCGGCGATGGACAAGGCGTTCAACGAGCTTTGGACCAAGCGCACGCCGCGCGCTGCGGTCAAGGACCGCAATCAGGCGATGGCGCTGGCGTCGATCGTCGAAAAGGAAACCGGCGTTGCCGCCGAGCGCCGGACCGTCGCGGGGGTCTATACCAACCGCCTCGGCGTCGGCATGCGGCTGCAGGCCGATCCCACGATCATCTATCCGATCACCAAGGGCAAGCCGCTCGGCCGCCGCATATTGCGATCCGAAATCCAGGCGGTGAACGGGTATAACACCTACAGCATGATCGGTCTGCCGCAGGGCCCGATCGCCAACCCCGGCAAGGCGTCGATCGCCGCGGTGCTCGATCCCGAAGCGAACGACTATCTCTTCTTCGTCGCGAAGGGCGACGGCGGCCACATCTTCGCGCGCACGCTCGCGGAGCATAATGCCAATGTGCAGAAATGGTATCAGCTGCGCCGCGACCGCGGGGAGATAGAGTAGCCGGCACAGCCGCCGGCGGGGAGGGAAAAGGCGATGCGGAACCTGCCGGGATATGCACTTCTCTTGCTGGCTATGAGCGCCTGCATGACGGGAGGAGGAAGCGCCGCCGAACAGGCCGATAGCGAGGTTCGGATCGAGACCGGTCCCCGTCTCGGTGCCCCGCGCGCCACGCACCAACTCGTCGCCACGGGGAAAGGGCGCCTGCTCGCGATTGGCGGATGTGTCCGGTCGGGCTGCGAAGCCGGTCCTGCCAGCGCGACCGTCGACATCGTGGACGCCAGCAACATGGAATTGGTTGGCAGCGGCAGCCTGCTTGTTCGGCGCATTCAGCCATCGGCGGCCGCGCTGCCCGACGGACGCGTGCTCGTCCTTGGTGGCTGGGTCGATGGGCGGGCGTCGGCGACGACCGAAATCTTTGATCCCGCGACAGGAAAATCGCTGGCGGGGCCCATGATGGCCGGGCCGCGAAACGCACCCGCGATTGCCCGTCTCGCTGATGGCCGCATCCTGATTGCGGGTGGTTATGACGGAATCGACGTGCGCTCCGACGCCGAAATCTTCGATCCCGCTTCTGGCCGTTTGACGACCATTGGGCCGCTCGGGGTCGCACGAAGCGGCGCGACCGCGACCCTGCTCGCCGACGGGCGCGTACTGGTGGTGGGGGGCGGGCGACCCGATCGCGCTCCGCGGCGCGCGCTGGCGAGCGCGGAGATTTTCGATCCCGCCGCCGGACGTTTCAGCCCCGCAGCATCCCTGGAACAAGGGCGTTACAAGCATGGCGCGCTGCGTCTCGCGAACGGCGATGTGCTTGTCGTCGGTGGATCGGATGCGCGCGACTATGATGGCAAGCTGCGTTCGGTCGAGCGCTTCGACATCGCGGCAGGGCGCTTCGTTCCGGCTGGAAATCTCGCCGTCCCCCGGTTCAAGATCGCCGACGGCCTGTTGCTGCTGCCCGGCAATCGCGTGCTGGTCGCCGCCGGCGATACCGCTCCCGAAATATTTGACGTTGCCAGCGGCACCGGCGCGCGGCTCGATTATGATCTGGGCGGGCAATGGAACTATATGACGCTCGTCCGCGCCGATGCGGATACCGCGTTGCTCGCGGGCGGGTATCGCGAGGGGCGGATCGAGCCGACCGATCAAAGCTGGATCATCCATTTGCCGAAGGGCTGACATTATGATCACCGCCAAACTCTTCCTCCACGGCGTCCCCGATAGCCCCGCCATTTGGCGTCCGCTGCTCGCCGCGCTCGACCTCGGCAACACGCCGGTCGCGGTTCCCGCACTGCCGGGCTTCACGGCTCCGCTCCCCGCCGGCTTTCCGGCAACGAAGGAAGCCTATGCCGACTGGGCGGTGGGAGAGGCCGAGGCGCTGTTCGCCGCGCACGGCCCGATCGACATCGTCGGCCACGACTGGGGCGCGCTCATCGCGCAGCGCGTCGCGATGCTCCGCCCCGACCTGATCCGCAGCTGGGTGGTTTCGAACGCGGTGATCGACCCCGACTATCGCGGCCACCGGATCGCGCGCATCTGGAACACGCCGCTGCTCGGCGAAATCTTCATGGCGCTCAGCAAGCCCGCCAAGCTCGCCGAAGGGCTGGCGGCGCAGGGCATGCCCGCCGACATCGCGCGCGAAGAGGCGGCGCAATGGGCGAACAAGGACAAGCGCAGCGCGATCCTGAAACTTTACCGGTCGGCCAAGGGGCTCAGTTTCGAACATGACTGGGCACGCGATATCGGCAAGCTGCCCGCGAACGGCGCGCTGATCTGGGGCGAGGGCGATCCCTATGTCGAGCTGTCGGTGGCGCAGCGTTTCGCCGCGAACACCGGCACGCCGCTGACGGTGATCGAGGGGGCAGGGCATTGGGCGATCGCCGAACGGCCCGCCGAGGTCGCCGCTGCGCTGCGCCGATTCTGGACCAGCCTATAGCCCCGCGCCCGCATTCGGCGTTCGAATTTCCGCAATCCGAGTTAATCGATAAATCCGATCAACCTTTGCCAATTTATCGATTGGACCGCAGCAGCCTTTCATGCGCTTAGGCGCACGAAACCAACAAGAGAAAGGCTCTCCCATGATCAATCAGCCCGTTCCCGCCGTGACGCTCAAGACCCGCGTCCGCGACGAAGCCGTCGACGGCCCGAATCCGTTCCGCTGGCAGGATGTCGACACCGGCGAGCTGTTCGGCGAAGGCCGCCACATCCTGTTCGGCCTGCCCGGCGCCTACACCCCGACCTGCTCGAACGAACAGTGCCCGGGCTTCGAACGCCTCCACGGCGACTTCGCCGCCGAAGGCGTCGCCGACATTCATTGCATCAGCGTCAACGATGCCTTCGTCATGTACAACTGGGGCAAGAACCTCGGCGTTGAAAATGTGAAGATGGTTCCCGATGGCTCGGGCGCCTTCACGCGCCGCATGGGCATGCTGATCAACAAGGATCACCTCGGCTTCGGCATGCGCAGCTGGCGCTACACCGCGATCGTCGATGACGGCGTCGTGGTTCAGATGTTCGTCGAACCCGGCATCAACGACGTCGGCACCGACAGCGATCCCTATGTCGAATCGACCCCCGAAAAGGCGCTCGAGTGGGTGAAGGCGAACCCGTACCAGGGCAAGCTGTCGCAGGCGGCTTAAACCGATAAGCGGCCCGGCATCCCCCCCTCCCGTCCGGGCCGCTGGCGCCGTACCCATCATCGTGACCGCGACGATGGGTGCGGCGGACCAGCTTCACTTCAACAATCTGCGCGCGGCGCATTATCCGCCCGAGCGCAATCATCTCGCGGCGCACATCACGCTGTTTCAGCAGCTGCCGCCGTCGTGCCTCGATGAACTCGACCGGCTGATTCGCCGCATCGCCGCTGACACACCGCCTCCCGCCGCCAGCTTGCGCGAAATCTATTCGCTCGGCGGCGGTGTCGCCTTTCGCATCGACAGCCCCGGCCTGATGGAGATTCGCGAGCGTATCGCCGATCATTTCACCGGTATGCTGACGCTGCAGGACCAGGGAACGCCGCGGCTCCACATCACGATCCAGAACAAGGTGGAGCCCGCGCAGGCGCGCGCGCTGCTCGCCGAACTCGCCGCCGACTTCCGGCCGCGTGCGCTCACGATCGCGGGTCTCGCGGCGCATCACTATCTTGGCGGGCCGTGGCAAGCGGCTTTCACGCGAAATTTTCGCGGTGTGCGTGCATGATATTGACCAGCGCCAACACCCTGCCTATAGGCGCTGCTCGCCCGTCGCGGCGGCCTTTCGGGGCGGAGTAGCTCAGCTGGTTAGAGCAGCGGAATCATAATCCGCGTGTCGGGGGTTCGAGTCCCTCCTCCGCTACCAATCTATCTAAGGCATTGAAATAATTAGATATTTTTGGCGGCCTCGGCTGCCACAGCAATAGCCCGATAAACTCTAACCCATTGAAACCATGAGGGTGAATTTCGGTTTTTGGCTGAAATCTGCGATTCAATGCTGGAGTGTGTGGTATCATTTGCCCCCTCTCGGAAAGGGCGGCTTTGCGCCTGATCTTGGTCGTTCGCGCAGTTCGAGTTGCTTGTCGAAAGCCGACATTGGCTCCCTGCAGCTACCGTCGCGCTTCGAATACAACCTAACCGATATCGGCGCGGACGCGGCCGTTCACGTCCGCGCGCTCGTCGACTGAGTGGAACTGAGGTGCGCTCGCCATCGACGAGCATCGCTTGCGGTGCATGGCTGCCCCTGAGAATGCCGAAAGTGGGCCCGCCTAAATGTCTCCGATACTGTCGAACCGGCTGACCTTCACTTTCTCCACCATTTTTCGAAGTGCAAACCCCATCGGCACCGGGTAGCGGAACATGAGGTGCTCTCGACGTTGGACAGCGGCTTCACTCCAGTGAACTTCGACACCGCATCGAGATCGGTGCGGATGAGGCCCATGCGGACGAGGTGCTTCCTCAGATAATCGTCCTTGCCGTTCGAGCGGGTTCCTCCCCGAAAGTCGGCGAGCTGTTCGGCGATCTCGCTGTAGGTCTTGCGGTACTGGACATCCTTGCACTCGATCGCGAGCACGCGCCCGTCGCTCTCGCGCCAGGCAGCACGTCGCCATAATCGCGGTCGAGTCCCCGGGCCATCAGCTTGGTCATGGCGACTTCGGTCGCGGTCCGCCAGCCCGCCGCTTCGAGTGCAGCGGCAATGTCCAGCGTGAAGGCCGCCCCGCGCGCATTGGCTTTTCTCGCCTTCCAGCGGAGCATTTTGGGCGAGAGCTAATTATCGGCGAAGTCGCCCCGGTAAAAATTGCTGATCATGTACAGCATCGCGGGCTGGCTGGCGCATGCCCGCGAACAGGCGCTGACTGGTCGGCTGATCCGGCCGGCATCCCGCTGTGTGGAGCCTTTGACGAAGGATGCAGCCCGAAGGTAGCCCTGCGCCCTATGCGGGTCGCAGCCAAGCGGGGATATGTCGCGATGTCCGCTTTGATGATGAAACCGGATTCGGCCCACCGGGTAAGGCAGCGGATCCGGGGTCGTTCTCGATTGGGCTTCTCGAAAGGGTGTCGCGAGGCAGCCAGCATTATGCCGCGATGCCTTATTCGGAGGTTGCGGCCCTCCTGACGAGGCTTCGGGAGAACGGGCGATGGGCCGACCTGCTCTCGAATTCGCTATCGCGGCTGCCGCGCTCACGGCGTGAGCCTACAGGATGTCGAACGCGTGCAGCACCAGCCAAAGCAGCGACGACACCGCAAGGACGCAAAGGAACCAGCCTTCTTTGCGCATAATTTTCTTGTCCCCCCAGCCCGATGTTACAATTGCAATCCCTGCTCCGGCAATTCAAGCGCGATCGCGTCCCGCCGTCCATCGACCTATCGGATTAAGCCATAGGGATTAGGTTGTTGCGCTTGACCAACGCGGGGAGGGGTGCTGCACTCGCGCGGGGGAACAGCGTGCGCATACTCATCGTCGAAGATAACGCCAGGATCGGCGCTTTGACCGCCGAAGGGCTTTCGGCGATGGGCTTTTGCTGCGACGTCGCGCCGATGCTGTCCGAAGCGTCGGAGCTGATTGCCGCCACCATTTACGATATTGTCGTGCTCGACCTCGGGATGCCCGATGGCGACGGGCGCGCATGGCTGATGGTCGAACGCGCGCACGGACTTGCGACGCCGGTGATCATGCTCACCGCGCGGTCGGCGTTGGGGGATCGTATCGATGGCCTCGATGCGGGCGCCGACGATTATCTGGTCAAGCCATTCGCGATCGAGGAGCTTGCCGCGCGCGTCCGCGCGCTGCTTCGCCGGCCGGGGGCTCGCTCGAGTCCCGTCCTCTCCGTGGGGTCGGTCGATTTCGACACCATCGCGCGTGTGGGTAGCTGCAAGGGCGAACCGCTCCACCTCAGCCAGCGCGAAGCGGCGCTGCTCGAATTGATGATGGTCAAGGCGGGGAGCGTCGTCAGCCGCGAACAGATCGAGGCGTCGCTCTATTCGTTCGACGAGCCGGTAACCCCGAACGCGATCGAAGTGCTGGTCTCGCGGGTGAGGAAAAAGCTCGCGACGCTGGGTGTGCACGATCAGCTGGTGACGCTCCGCGGCGTCGGTTATCTGATGCTTGAGCCCGTCGATTGATGCAGCGGGGGCGCTCGATCATCGACGAATTGCGGACAGGCTTTGCCTGGATGGCGGCCGCGGGCAGTGTCGTGCTTGCTGTCTTTCTGGTCGTCGATTTCGAACTGGTCCGAAAGGATGTCCGCGAAAGCTACGGGCATATCGGCCTCGTCCATGAGGTGATCGATCATGTCATTTTCCCGATTATCGTCCTGCTCGCCCCGCTGGCGATCGCCACGCGGTGGCTGATCGCCCGCGCGCTCGAGCCGCTCCATGACGCCGCGGAGTTCATTCATCAGGCTACGGGCCGCGAACGCGGTTTTCGCGTGACGCTCGCCGATTTCCCGACCGAAGCCATGCCCTTTGCCGAGGCCGTCAATGCGCTGTTGTCGCGGCTGGACGATGCGGCGCGGCGGCAAGAAGGATTTGCCGCCGACGTCGCGCACGAACTCAAGACGCCGCTTTCAGTCGCGATGCTCGAACTGGGGCGGTTGAAGACCGCCGATGCCGACCGCGTGAGCGCCGATCTCGCGGGGATGAACCGCCTGGTCGAGCAATTGCTGGTGCTCGCCCAGCTCGACGCCTATGCGGCGGCGCCGCAACCCTTCCGGCCGATCGATCTGGCGGATGCGGCGCTCGATGCGATCAAGCTGTGCGCGGTCGATGCGGCGCAGAAAGGGGTCGCGCTCGCATATCGTGACGAGGGCGGGCCACCGGTGATGGGCCGTATCGAAGCGGTGACCGCGGCGCTGCGCAATCTGGTCGAAAACGGCGTCCGGGTGACGGCTGCGGGCAAGGAGGTGGTTATCGTTCGCGGACCCGGCCCCAATATTCGCGTCGTCGATGGCGGGCCCGGGATCGATCCCGCCAGGCTGCTTGCCTTGTCGGACCGTTTCCGACGCGGCGAACATGCGAGCTATGGCGGGGCCGGCCTTGGCCTGTCGATCGTCGCGCGCATTATGGAAGTGCATGGCGGAACGATGAGAAGCCATCCGGACCAGCCAGCGATCGAACTGGATTTCGACACTATTGTAGCGACTTGATACAGATTCCGCCCTCGTCAGCTTTCTGTAAGCAAAATTCGCTACATCTCGAAATGAAGGATTCGGTAGGGCGAGTCTTTCCGACGGACTAGCTCAACAGACAAAAGAGGGGAGCAGCTATCCGGCGTTCACAGCGGGTCGCAACCGTTGATGAACTTTGGGGGAAATATTTTGTCCGCTGTAACAAGGGCACTGGTTTGGGAACGGCAGTTACTTTGCCGAAGCGGCCTCGCTTCCATCATCCGGCGCGAATTCATCCATTGTGACGTTGCGACCGCGGGGGACGCCGACGAGGCTCTCGCTTGGCTGGCCGCAACCGGCGCGCACGACATGCTGGTTCTCGATGGCGGGATCGACCTGAAGTCGATCATCCCCGGCGGTATTCGCGGATTGCGTCACCGCTTTCCGCAGCTTTCGCTGGTGGTCGTCGACTGGCGGCGCGATCGCGACGCCGTGCTCCGCGCCATCTCCGAGGGCGCGCATGGCTTTATTCCGAAGGACATGGATCAGGACGAAATGCTCCAGGCCTTCCGGCAAGTGATGGCTGGCCAGGTCTATGTCCCGCCGATCGTCAGCGATGTCGACGCGGAAATACGGGCCACAGGCTCTTCTGGTTCGCACCAAGCCTCTGTTCCCAGCCTCACCGAACGGCAGCGCGAAGTGCTGACGCACATGTCGATGGGCAAATCGAACAAGGAAATCGCCCGCTCGCTGCGCATTTCCGAAAGCACGGTGAAGGTCCATGTGGCGGCCGCCTTCCGCCTGCTCGGCGTGCACAATCGCGTCGGAGCGGTGGCCGCGCTGCAGAGCCGCGGAGACGCGTCCGCTTATATTCGGGACCAGTTCCTCGGCCGCCGCGCGAACGACGATTTCGGCACACGCGCTTTCGGTTAAATTTCATAGAAAACAGAAGATTTTCTCCCTGTTCGCCACGGGAAAAATAGTTGTGTCCGTATATTGGCCAAAAGTACTAAATAATCCCGCCGTCAAGATAGTGAAGAAGACTCAGTGAGTCCCATATCGGGCTAGTACGTAAAGTCCAATCGACTCCCAATCCCGATTTTATTTAACCTGTTTTTAAGCCGTCGGGTGAGTCGATGCGATTCGCGACGTCGGTCTTGCTGGCGGGGGGCCGCACCAGCTTCTGTTCAACCTTTCGTCCGCACGATTTTGCGGATGAGGCCCCGTGCGTCCGTCGCATGCGGCCGGACCGGAGACGCGACATGGTACAGCTTACGAAACACGACCTCAGCTTCATCCTCGCCCAGATCAAGATTGCGGAGGCGCATGCCGCGGGCGGCGATCTCGCCGCGCTGGTCGCCGGCTATAACGGCAACGACGGCTTCGCGCAGGCGCATCTGCTGCCCTATGGTCTCAGGACCGTCGACGGCAGCTACAACAACCTGCTGCCCGGCCGCGAGAAATGGGGCGCGGCGGATCAATCCTTTCCCGGCATCTTCACGCCCGAATATATGAACGACGCCGACGGTGATCGGTATGACTTCAACCCCGCGCCCAACGGTCCCGGGGCAGATGGCATCATGGGTACGGCCGACGACACGGGCGTGAGCTGGTACACGAACAACAATTATGCGAACGCGGGCACCCGGCCCGGGTCGCAGCCCGGCCCGGGCAGCGGCACCGTGATCGACGCCGATCCGCGCATCATCTCCAACCTGATCGTCGACCAGACGCTGAAGAATCCCGCCGCCATCACCGCGGCGCTGACGCACGCCGGCCTGTCGGGGCAGCCGCTGATGACTGCGCTGACCCAGATCGTTGCGGCACGCGATGCACTCGACGCCGCCATCGCGGCGGCCGAAGCGGCCGAAGGGACGATCGGCGACCTCGCTGCCGCCGTCGCGGCTGCCCAGCTCGCGCTGACCGGCGCGCAGGCGGCCGATGCCGCGGCTGCGGCGCAGGCGGCGACCGACCTGGCCGCCTTCGAAGCCGCCGACGCCGAAGTCGCCCCGGCGATGGGGACGCGCGACGTGAGCCTCGCTGCCTATGTGGCGCTCCTTGCCGACAATACGGATAACAGCGAGCAGGCCGCGGAGATCGCCGCGGCCTTGGAGGCCTATAATACGGCCGAAGCTGCCTACCAGCTGGCGCAGGACAATGCCGAGGCGGCGGAGGCCACCTCGACCGCGTCGGCCGCCGCCGCCGCTGCCGCCGCCGCCGCACTTCTGGCGGCAGAAGCCGCGCTGACCGACGCCGAAACCGCGCTGGCGGAGGCGCAGGCGGTCGATGTCGTCGTCGCCGAAGCAAACGCCGCGCTCGACGCGGCGCTCGCCCAACATGGCGTGGAAATGGACGGCAACACCGTCTTCCTGCCCAACGTTTCGCCCGACGAAGGACTGTCGTCGCCGTTCAATGGCTGGATGACGATCTTTGGACAATTCTTCGATCATGGCCTCGATCTGGTCGCGAAGGGCGGCAACGGCACGGTTTATGTGCCGTTGTCGCCCGACGATCCGCTTTATGTTCCGGGCGGCCAGAACTATATTCCGCTCACCCGCGTGACGGTGAATGCCGGCGCCGACGGCATCCTCGGCACCGCCGACGATGGTCCGGGGCCGAAGAATCTGACCACGCCCTGGGTCGACCAGAACCAGACCTATGCCTCTTCCGCATCGAAGCAGGTCTTCATGCGCGAATATGTCGCGGGTCCCGACGGCAAGCCGGTTTCGAGCGGCCTGCTGCTCGAGGGCAGCAACGGCGGCCTTGCGACCTGGGCCGATATCAAGGCGCAGGCGCGTGACGTGCTGGGAATCGAGCTCACCGACCTCAATGTCGGCAACATCCCGCTGATCGCGACCGATCCCTATGGCAATTTCATTCCCGGCGCGAACGGCTATCCGCAGCTCGTCGTTGGTATGGGCGCCGACGGCCAGCTCGGCACCGCGGACGATGTTCTGCGTGAAGGCAATCCCGTCGCGCCCGTCAGCGCGCAAGGCGTCGTGCTGACCGGCCATGCCTTCCTCGACGACATCGCGCATGCCGCCGCGCCGGTCGTGGTCGGCGGCGTGCTGCAGGCCGACAGCGATTCGGCGCTCGGCTATGCCAATGCCGACGGTTCGCCCGGGCCGCAGGGCCAGCGCGGGCCCACGGCGTATGACAACGAGCTGCTCGACCGCCACTTCATCGCGGGCGACGGCCGCGCGAACGAGAATATCGCGCTGACCGCGGTGCATCAGGTGTTCCACGCCGAACATAACCGCATCGTCGAGCATACCAAAGATGTGACGCTTGCTTCGATGGATCGCGCCTTCATCAACGAATGGCTGCTGACCGACCTGACCGATGCGCAGTTCGCGACGCTGACGAGCGGCAATCCGGCCGCGATTGCGACGCTGTCGGAATCGCTGGTTTGGGACGGCGAGCGCCTGTTCCAGGTCGGCCGCTTTACCAACGAGATGGAATATCAGCATCTGGTGTTCGAGGAATTCGGCCGCATGATGCAGCCCGACATCGACGCCTTCGTGTTCGAACCCTCGGCCGACATCAACCCCAGCATCGCCGCCGAATTCGCGCACGTCGTCTACCGCTTCGGCCACTCGATGCTGCGGCAGGATATCGCGGTCATCGAAATGGATGAGAACGGCAATCCGGTGCAGAACGACATCTCGTTGTTCGACGGCTTCCTCAATCCCGTCATGTACGACTCGCTCGGCACCGCAGAGCAGGCGTCGGGCGCGATCATCCGCGGCATGAGCCGCCAGACGGGCAGCGAGATCGACGAATTCGTCACCGACGTGCTGCGCAACCAGCTGCTCGGCATTCCGCTCGATCTCGCGACGATCAACCTCGCGCGCGGCCGCGACGTCGGCATGCCTTCGCTGCAGACTGCGCGCGAACGCTTCTTCGACGCAACCGGCGACACGTTGCTGAAACCCTATGAGAGCTGGGCCGATTTCGCGCTCAACCTCAAAAATCCGGCGTCGATCATCAACTTCATCGCGGCCTATGGCACGCATGACACGTTGATTAACACGCAGGCGAATCCAAAGACGGTCGAAGAGCTGCGCGAAGCGGCGACTTTGCTCGTCCTTGGCGGCGCGGGCGCACCCGCGGACCGGCTCGACTTTCTCAATGCCGAGGGCGCCTATGCCAATGACGCGAAGCTCGGCGGCCTCAACGACATCGATTTCTGGATCGGCGGCCTCGCCGAAAAGAAGATGGCGTTCGGCGGCATGCTCGGCTCGACCTTCAGCTTCGTGTTCCAGATGACGATGGAAAATCTGCAGGACGCCGACCGCTTCTATTATCTGTCGCGTACGCAGGGGCTCAACCTGCTCAACGAGCTGGAAAACAACACCTTCGCCGAACTGGTGATGCGCAACACCGATCTGGGCGACGATCATTCGACCGCGCTACCGGGCAACCTGTTTTCCGCATTCGAAATGCCGACGCTGGAAATGGACATCAGCAAGCAATTGGGCGCCGACCCGGTATCGGACGATCCCTTCCTCGGCGGCTTCGCCAGCCTCGTCGAGCGCATCGATGCCAATAATGACGGCGTCGCCGAATATATCCGCATCAACAGCAACGAGCATTTCACCATCGGCGGCACCGAGAACAATGACACCATCGTGTCGGGCGGCGGCGACGATGCGATCTGGGGCAAGGGCGGCAACGACCGGATCGAAGCCGGTTACGGCGTCGACAAGGTGTTCGGCGGCGAGGGCGACGACATCATCACCAACGCCGGCACCGACATCGGCGAGGCCGACTTCCTCCATGGCAACGAAGGCAATGACGTCATTCATGGCGGTTCGGGCCTGTCGCTGCTGTTCGGCAACCAGGGCAACGACTTCATCATCACCGGCCCCGACGGCAAGGAAGCGTTCGGCGGCACGGGTGACGACTTCATCCTCGGCGGTTCGGGCGGCGACTTCCTGCTCGGCAACGAAGGCAATGACTGGCTGGAGGGCGGGCAGCGCTTCGATACGCTGGCCGGCGAGAATTCGGAGCTGTTCTTCAACTCCTCGATCATCGGCCATGACGTGATGAACGGCGGCAGCGGCGATACCGACTATGACGCTGAATCCGGCGACGATATCATGTTCCAGAATAATGAGGGCATCCAGCGCTCGAACGGGCAGGCGGGTTTCGACTGGGGCATCCACAAGGGCGACACCACCGCGGCCAATTCGGACCTCGGCATCCCGATCTTCGCGACGCAGGAAGCGTTCATCCTGCGCGATCGCTTCGACCTGGTCGAAGGGCTGTCGGGCTGGAACCTCGACGATACGCTGACCGGACGCAGCCGCAGCACCAATGCGCGCGGCGAGTTGCAGAACACGGCGGCGATCCCTGGCCCGGACTCGCCGCTCGACTCCTACTCGAACGATCTGCTGGCGAAGAACGTCGATCTGATCGACGGGCTCGACGTGCTCGTCGCGCATCTTGGCGCCGGCATTCCGGTGACCAAGGTGGTGGGCGGCCAGACCATCCCCGTGCTCGATGAAAATGGCGTGCAGGAACGCGTGATCTTCAGCACCGCAGAGGCCGGCGACATCCTGCTTGGCGGCGGCGGCAATGACGTGATCAAGGGCCTCGCCGGCAACGACATCATCGATGGTGACCGCTGGCTCAACGTCCGCATCCTCGTCACCCCCAAAGAGGGCGACAGCTGGGCGGCGTTCAGCGTCGACAGCATGACCGAAATCGCTCCGCGCATGGTCACCGGCGAAATCAATCCCGCTCAGCTGTCGATCGTTCGCGAGATCCTCGACGGCGATGCGGCAAACGCGAGCACCGACATCGCGGTCTACACCGATGTGGTCGCGAATTACACGTTCACGCGCAATGCCGACGGCAGCATCACGGTCGATCATACCGGATTTGACGAGGATGGCGGTGACGACGACCTGCCGGAAGAGGTCCAGAACCGGCCGCTATCCGACGGCACCGACCGGCTGTTCAACATCGAGAAGCTGCGCTTCTCCGACGGGAATGGCGGCACGGTAGAATATACGATCAGCCAGTTGATCAACGAGCCGGCCACCGGTGCACCCGTGATCAGCGACATGACCCCGACCGAGGGGCAGGCGCTGACCGTCGATACCAGCGGCATCGCCGACGCCAACGGCATCGCCAGCGGCTTTTCCTATCAGTGGCAGGTTTCCGAAGACGGCGGTACGAACTGGAGTGATCTGCTCAATGCCACCGGCGCTTCGTTCACGCCGAACGAAGGCGGAGCCGGAGTTGTGAGCCAGATCGGTGACCTCCTGCGAGTGCGGGTCAATTTTACCGACGGCGGCGGCAATGCGGAGACCGTCTTCTCGGTGGCGACCGGCGTGGTCGGCGATAATTGGGATGCCGTTCCGTTCGTCTCCAACACATTCAACGGCACCGCCGGCGACGATATTGCAGACGGCACCAGCGGTCTGGTTGGCTTCGGCGCCAACGACACGCTGAATGGCAATGGCGGTAACGACATACTGAACGGCGCGGGCGGGACCGACACGCTGAACGGCGGCGCGGGCAACGACCGGCTCGATGGCGGTACAGGCAACGACACGGCCGTGTTCACGGGGGCGGTAGGGAGCTTCGCGCTTGGCTCGAACGGCACCAATCTGGTGGTCACGGACCTGACCGGCGCCGAGGGCACCGACACCCTCAGCACGATCGAGACGCTTCGCTTTGCGGGTGCGAACTACGCGGTTGTGGCAGGCACGATCGGCAACAACGCCAATCTGAATGGCGCTAACGGCGCCGCCGCGTCGCAGGCGGTGTTCGGCCATGCCGGCAACGACTCGCTCAACGGCGGCGGGGCCAATGACCTGCTGATCGGCGGGCAGGGCGACGACACGATCCGGGGTGATGCCGGCAACGACACCATCTACTGGACGGCGGGCGACGGCCGCGATGTCATCAACGGCGATACGAATGCGGCGAATATTGCCGGGACGGTGGACACGGTGAAGATCGTCGGCGACGGCTCGGCCGAAACCTATCGCATCTACACGCGCACCGAGGCGCTGGCGGCGGGCATCACCGGCCTCGGCGCCAACACCGAGATCGTGATTACCCGCAACGGCACCAACAATGCCGCGGTCATCGCCGAGCTCGACAATATCGAGGAGATCGTGATCAACGGCCTGGGCGGCGGCGACACTTTCACGCCGATCGGCAATTTTACCGGCACCAGCCTGCTGACCAGCACGATCACCCTCGAGGGAAGCGCGGGCGACGATATTGTCGACATTTCCGCGCTGCGGTCGGCGCACCGTATCGTGTTCCGTTCGAATGGAGGCAATGACACGATCCTCGGTACGCTGCGCGATCAGGATGTGATCGAGCTGCCCGAAGGGGCAAACCCGGCCGACTATGTTGCAAGCACGGCTGACGGCATCACCACGCTGAGCAGCGCGACGCATTCGGTTAGCTTCGCAGGCGACGCTACGCCCCAGTTGCGCGTCGCGGGATCGAATGTGTCCGATGACGAGGATCACGACGATAACGATCCCGTCCACGACGACGATCACGACGATGACGACCACATCCATGACGACGATCACGACGACGATGACGACGATATGGTCGTTACTCCGCCGTCCGACGACGACACGCTGACCGGCGGGGCTTCCGATGATGTTCTGAAGGGTGGATCGCGCGACGACGTCATCCGCGGCCGCGGCGGCGACGATGTCATCGGTGGCGGCTCGGGCGACGATCGTCTCGACGGCGGTGCTGGCGACGACGATCTGGCCGGTGGGTCGGGAGACGATGTGCTGCTCGGCGGTGCCGGCGACGATAGGCTCGCGGGCGGATCGGGGGACGACCGGCTCGACGGCGGCGACGGCGATGACGTTATGACCGGCGGCAGCGGCGATGACATATTCGTCTTTGGCGAAGGCGACGACCGGGTCACCGACTTCCAGCTCGGCGAGGACAGCATCGACCTCAGCGGGCTTGGCATCACGGCGCAGAGCTTTGCCTCGCGCGTCGTGATCAGCCAGTCGGGGAACGACACGCTTGTGCGCATCGACGGGAATGAGCTGCGTCTCGACGGTGTTTCCGCCGCCAATTTGCAGACCGCCTCGTTCGCATTTGCTTCGGCGGGCCCGAATTCGGCGACAAATGGCACGCCGCCGGCCGAGAGCGTGGCGACGGCAAATGATCCGTCGCCGCAGCCGGTCGATCAAGGCGGAACCGTTACCGCGCCCGATCCCTCGGCACCGAGCCATGACCGCTGGAGTGACGGGTTCGACGGCAGTCTGGGGCCCTCGTGGCTGCAGTCGCGGTTCGAATCGAACGGCCGCCACGAGATGGCCCATCACGAGTGGGATCTCTTCTAAGCTCCCGCGCCCCCGGGAGGTCCGGGCCGGCCCCCGCCGGTCCGGACTCGACCGAATAGGAAAGAACCAGGGTCATGCGAACCGATTCCGCCGTTCCGCCGCAAATCAGACAGGCCTTTGCCGCCTGCCGTCAGCATTTTGTGGCGGCCGCCGCGTTCAGCGCGCTCGTCAACATCCTCTACCTCGCGCCGACGATCTACATGATGCAGGTCTATGACCGCGTCGTTCCGACCGGCGGCGTGCTGACTTTGTTCTGGATCACCGTCATCGTCGCGCTCGCCATCGCCTGCCTCAGCGCGCTCGACATGGTGCGCAGCCGGCTGATGCTGCGCGCCTCGCTGCGGCTCAACCGTCAGCTTGCGGCGCCGATCCTAGACCGCCTGCTCGCCCGCGCAAAGGGCAATGCCGACCCGGCGGCGGCGCAGGCGATGCGCGATTTCGACGGGTTCCGCAGCGCGGTCGCCAGCCCGTCGGCGATCGCCCTGTTCGACCTGCCGTGGACGCCGCTCTATTTCGTGGTCGCGTTCATCATTCATCCGGCGCTCGGCCTGATGATATTGGGCGCCGGCCTGGTGCTTCTGGGCCTCGCGCTTCTCAACGAGCGCGCGACCAAAAAATCTGCAGCGGCGGGGCACAAGGCGATGGCGGCGGCCTATGCGAAACAGGAATCGATCTTCGAAAAGGCCGAGATCGTTCGCGCGCTCGGGATGCGCCGCGCGCTGGTCGCGCGCCAGATCGCCGATCGCCGCGCGGGGCTGGAGGCCAGCGCGAACACGCAATTGACCGCCGCGCGCTACACCGGGCTGGTCAAATTCGCGCGCATGTTCCTGCAGTCGCTGGCGCTCGGCGTCGGCGCCTGGCTTGCCATCAACGCCGAAATTTCGGTGGGCGCGATCATCGCCGCGTCGGTGCTGCTGGCGCGCGCGCTGCAGCCGATCGAGCAGATGGTCCAGGCGTGGCCGACGATCGGGCAGGCGCGGGCGGCCAAGGCGTCGATCGAGGCGCTGTTCCGTTCGACCGACAATCTGGTCGGCGATCGCGTCGCGCTGCCGGCGCCCGAGGGTTATATCGAGCTGTCCAATATTTCGCTTCGTTCGCCCGACAACAGCGCGCTGATCCTGCGCGGCGTGTCGACCTGGCTGATCCCCGGCGAAGTGCTCGGCGTGATCGGTCCTTCAGGCGCCGGCAAGACCACGCTGGCGCGCATCGCGGCGGGGGCGATCCCGCCCGACGGCGGCGAAGTCCGCATCGACGAGGCGCAATATGGCGACTGGGATGCCGAACGCCTCGCGTCGCATATCGGCTATCTGCCGCAGGAGCCGACGCTGCTGCCGGGCACGATCGGCGAAAATATCTCGCGCTTTGCGGCGGCACGCGGCGAACATGCGGTCGACATCGATCATAAGGTGACGCGCGCCGCGATCTCCGCGGGCATTCACGACCTGATCCTGCATCTGCCCGGCGGCTACAACGCCCGGATCGGCGACGGCGGGCTGCGCCTGTCGGGCGGACAGGCGCAGCGCATCGCGCTGGCCCGCGCGCTCTATGGCGAGCCGAAAGTCCTCATCCTCGATGAACCGAACGCCGCGCTCGACAGCCAGGGCGAAGAGGCGCTGAACGACGCGATCGCCGCCGCCAAGCTGCGACAAGCGGCGATCATGATCGTCACCCATCGTCAGTCGGCGCTGCGCGACGCGGATCGCCTCGCGGTGCTGAAAAATGGCGTGATCGAATATCAGGGGCCACGCGGCGAGGTGATGGAATTGCTGCGCGAGAGCGCGGCGGCCGCGGCGAATGTCATCAAGATGACGAGGAACAAGAAACCATGAACGCGATGAGCTTTGGCGACGACCTGCACGGCGAACCGCTTCCCGTCGATACGATCGATTCCCCCAAGCGCGAGTTGCGCACGGGGATATGGATCGCCGCGGCCTTTTTCGTCGGCTTCCTCGGCTGGGCGGCGCTCACCCCGCTCGACGCCGGCGCGATGGCGCAGGGATCGGTGTCGGTTTCGGGCAATCGGCAAGCCGTGCAGCACAAGGATGGCGGCATCGTCACCGCCTTGATGGTGACGGAAGGGAGCGAGGTGCGCCGCGGCGATGTGTTGCTCAAGATCTCGGCCTCCGACATCGTGGCCGCCGAACGCGGCCTGACCGGTGAGGTCGTGGCCTTGCTGGCGCAGCGCGCTCGATTGACCGCCGAACGCGACGGCGCGCGGCACATCGCGCGGCCGGTCGAATTTTCATCCTATCTCGCGGGCGACCGGGTGCTTGCTGACGAGGCGATGCGCGGACAGCGTTTGCTTTTCGACGCGCGCCAGCGGTCGGGTGTCACCGAACGCGGCATGTTGGGCCAGCGGATCGCGCAGCATAACCAGCAGATCGGGGGCTATGGCGCGCAGATGGAATCGAACCGGATCCAGCAGCGGCTGATCAACGAGGAACTGACCGGCCTTCGCACATTGTCCGAGCGCGGTTTTGTTTCGACCAACCGGCTGCGCGCGGTGGAGCGCAGTTCGGCGCAGCTCGACGGCGATTTCGGGGCGCTGCGGTCCGACGTCGCGCGGCTGGAGGAGGCGATCGGGGAATCCCGCTTGCAGATGGTGTCGCTCGACCGCCAGATGATCGAGGAGGTCGCGACCCAGCTTCGCGAGGTGCAGGTCCGGCTCGACGAATTGCAGCCGCGGCTGTTCGCGACGCGCGAAAGATTGACCCAGTCGGTTGTCCGTGCGCCGTCCAACGGGCGCGTCGTCGGGCTTAAGGTCTTCACCGTCGGCGGCGTCGTCGCGCCGGGCGAAATGCTGATGGAAATCGTGCCGCAGGACAAGGCGCTGGTCGTGCTGGCGAAAGCCTCGCCGAACGACGCCGACGACCTGTCGTCGGGCATGCAGACGCAAGTGCGCTTTTCGGGCATCCAGGAACGCAGCCTGCCGATCCTGAAAGGCCAGATCAGCAAGGTGTCGGCGGACAGTTTCGAGGATAATCGCACGGGGATGGAATATTTCGAGATCGAGGTCGTCGTTCCGCCCGCCGAAATGAAGAAGATTGCGGCCTTGCGAGGTGAAAACAGCCTACGCGCGGGCATGCCCGCGGAGGTGATGGTGCCGCTGCGCGAACGGACCGCGCTCGGCTATCTGATCGAACCGCTCACGCAAACATTGTGGAGGGCCGGCCGGGAACATTAGGAGCGAGCCCTGGTGACGTGCGGAGGCCGGATTCAGGTATGATGCTCCTTGTGCAGCGCGTGTTTGGAAAAGGCGATGATGGCATCGTTGAAGATATCGTTGCGGTCGCCCGCGACCATGTGACCCGCGCCGGCGATATCGGCGACCTCGAGCCAGGGGAGCCGGCGGCGAAACGCCGCGATGCTGGCGTCGCTCACGACATCGCTCGACAGGCCGCGAACGAGCAGGACGGGAAGGTCGGGGAGGGTGGCCAGCGTTTCGGCGGCTTCCGGCAGGGCGCCGAGCGAGTCCGACCGCTGCCTGTCCAGCATCCGCGGATCCCAATGCCAGTAGAGCCGCCCGTCGTCGCGGCGGCGGAGATTCTTCATCAGGCCGCTCGTATCGCGCGTCCGGGGCCGGTGCGGATTATAGGCATCGACCGCGGCGGCGGCTTCCTCGACCGAGGCGAAGCCGCTCCGGTGACTGTGCATGAAGGAGAGGACGCGCTCGATGCCGCGGGGCTCGGGTTCGGGGACGATATCGACCAGCACCAGTCCCGCGGGACGCAGGCCCTTATGGATCGCGTGAATCGCGGTTGCGCCGCCGAGCGAGGCGCCGACGAGGATGAACGGGACGTGCAGGAGGCTGGTCACGGCCTTTAGATCATTGGCCCGGTCGCCGATGAAATAGGCACCATCGGGCGACCAGTCGCTGTCGCCATGCCCGCGCGCGTCGAAGTTCAGGGTTTGCAATCCCTCGGTGCGCAGGCGCTCCACCGCGCGGCTCCAGCTATGCCGCGTCTGACCCCCGCCATGGAGCAGGATCACCGCCGGGGCGCCCGCCGGACCGCCATGATCGACGACGAGATCGAGACCGTCCGCCGAGCGAATGATGCGCTGTTGCATCGGTAATATATGCTGGACGTCGGTCATGCGGGCTTCCTTGTGGCGGCGGTGTCAAGATGCTCCATCACCGTTTGATTGAACCGGTCGAGCGCTCCCTCGAACCGTCCGAACAGGAAATGATCGTTCGCGCCTGAAGCCAGCCCGGCGTGAATGCCCTCGCCGATCCTTATGTCTTCCTCGAGCGTCTTGATGGTGATCGCATGGTTGCGCTGCCAATGGTCGTCGCCTTTCCCTTCGCCCGGTTCGCTGCCGGTCGGGGCGAGCGTCGCCAGGCGAAGACTGGTGCGGCCGGGCGCGAGCGGCTCCTGCCTGATCCAGACCACATGATCCTGCTGGACGAGCAACTGGGTCGTCGGAAACAGCGTGTAGACGAGGTTGGCATGGTCGCGCATCCGCCAGCCATCGCGCGAGGTTTCGGTGAGCGCCGCCATACCGGTGCGCGGCAGGACCGAGCGCAGATGCGGCCCCAACGCACGATAGCTGGAGAGATTATCCTCGAAATAGGGGCCGATGGTGCCGCGATGCGCGACACGGAAGTGATAGGATTCGATTCCGCCTTCGATCAGGAGCTTCCAGTTGGCGTTGCAGACCATGCGATCCTCGGCCGCGATCGTCATTGCCGCCATTCCCAGCGCGTCGAGCTCGTCCGCGAGCGGCGCGAAATAGCCGTCGAAGTCGAAGCCGCCGCCGGGATCTCCCGCCACCCAGACGAAACCGAAGGCTTCGTGCACCGGCAGCGGCTTCAGGCCGATACCCGCCTTGTCGATCCCGCCGAAGCCACTCTCGAAATGGGGGGCGCCGACAAGCGGGCCAGAATTGGCATAGGTCCAGCCGTGATAGGGACAGGTGAAGCGATGCGCGCAACCCGATGCGGCCTCGACCAACCGCGCACCGCGGTGGCGGCAGACGTTGAGAAAAGCATGCGCGGCGCCCTGCCTGTCGCGCGTCAGCAGGACGGGAAGGCCGTGGACGTCGCAGCGCAGGAAGGCGCCGGGGCCAGCGAGCTCGCTGACGTGCGCCGCGGCCTGGGGCAGGCGGCGCATGATCGCTTCGCGTTCGCGGGTGAAGCGTGTTTCGTCGAGATATTGTTCGACCGGGCTCTGCGCGACGGTCTCGTCGAGGAAAAAGCTTCGGGTCGCGGCGAGCGACCGCAATTCATCGATGAGTTCAAGTTCGACCCCGCGGTCCATGCGAATCCCCTTACCGGTTGGTAGGGACGTTGACTTACCGATCGGTAGGCGTCAAGCCATGGCGCATGGCCACGGCTTTCAAAACCTCCGCCTCCACCCGCGACCGCATGATCGAGGAAGCGCGCGCGCTATTCGCGGAGCGCGGCTTCTACGGAGTCAGTATCGCCCAGATCGCGGCGGAGCTTGGCCTGACGAAGCAGGCGCTCCTCCATCATTTCGGAACCAAGGAACGGCTCTATGGGCTGGTGCTGGAACAGATCGCGGGCGAGCTGGCCGGCCTGAAGGCTTCATCGGAACCGGGTGCCGACGCGGCCCGGCAGTTGCAGGACTGGCTCGTCGCGATGATTTCCGACACGCCGCCGCGGATCGAGCGGTCGCGACTTTTGATGCGCGAAATCCTCGACAATCAGATCCGGGCTGAACGCGCCGGATCCTGGTATCTCAAGCCGTTTCTGGGCGAGCTTGTAACGATGCTTCGCGGCGTGCCGGGCTGGTCGGGCGCTTCGGACGCCCAATTGCGCGCCACCGTGGTTCAACTGCTCGGCGCGGTCAATTATCATGCCGTGTCCGGCCCGACCTTTCGGGGCATCTTTGGCACGGAGGCCGCGCAGGCCATGAACGACATATTCGCATCGCAGTTGCGGCATATGGTGCATGCCGTGCTGGCAGCAGGACCGGAGGCGTAGACGCTGCGGCACGGCATCACTGTACCGTGCCGCAGCGATCACTTTAGAACCGGACGGTTGCGTTGACACCATAGGTTCGGGGTTCGTTCGCGAGGATGCGGTTTGCCGTGCTCCCCAGAAAGGCGCCGTTGTTGAGGCCGAGCGCCGCGCCGAGCGGTTGATAGACCGCGAGCGGGCGGTAATGGGTGTTGGTGAGGTTGCTGCCGAAGATCGCGAGCGACCAGCGGTCGTCGGGGCCGCTCAACGTCAGCCGCGCGCCGAGCAAAGCATAGCCGTCGGCGATCGATTGCGGATTGGCGTCGTTGACCGTGCCGACATATTGGTCGGATACAAAGGAGACATTGGCGTTCGCCGCCCATGTCCATCCGCTCGACCCGACATCGCCGTTCCAGTCGACTGCGACATTGCCCGACCAGGGGGGCGAGAAGCTGTTCGGCTTGCCGGTCAGGTCCTGCGTCCCGCCGATACCGGGCAGGCCCGAGGCGCCCGCGAAATCGGTGAATTCGGAGTCGAGATAGGCGAGCGAGCCCGAGAGCGAGAAGCGGTCGCTGGGCGCGAGCCTCAGGTCGAGCTCGAAGCCCTGCTGGCGCAAATTGCCGGCGTTGCGGACGACGAAGCTGACCCCGTCGAAGGCGCGGTCCTGAAATCCCGATATATCCATGCGAAAGAAGGTGATGTTCGCAGTGAGCGCGCGGTCGAGCCAGCTTGTCTTGGCGCCGAACTCGTAATTCTTGACCGTCTCGCGGTCGAAGACGCGCCGCGTCGAGATCAGATTGCCCTGCGGGTCGAAGGTCGACAGCGACGGTATGCCGCCGCCCGAATTATAGCCGCCCGATTTATAGCCCGTCGAATGGGTGGCAAAGAGCATCACGTCGTCGGCCGGCTTGTAGTTGAGGCTGACGCGATAGGTGAAGCGGCCTTCCGAAAGACCGGGATAGTCGAGCACCTCGGGCGCGCGGATCGTCTGGGTGAAGGGGCTCGATAGCTGCGAATAGCTGCCGCGTTTGCGGTCGTTGGTCCAGCGGCCGCCGAGGGTGAGCGTGAGCGCGTCCGAAAGATAGATATTGCCCTGCGCATAGGCGGCGATGCTGCGGACCTTCTGATACACGTCCTGATCGGTCGCGGCGACGCCGCCGGTGCTGGCGAAATAGGCGGCGCATGCGGTGCGTCCCGGCCCCGCGGGGACGAGGACGTTGCAGAACTGCGTGTCCATGTTGAGCTGCTCGCCGAGCGCAAATTTCTCCTCGAAATAATAGACGCCCGCGACCATGTCGAAATGGCCGCCCAGCCATTCGCGTTCGGGTGAGATGAATTGCAGTTCGTGGTTCTGGCTGCCCGAATCGAACAGGTTGCGCCGCGTCGCGAGCGGGACGGGCAGGAAGATGATGTCGCCGTCGAGCTGGTCGTTCGTCCATTTGCGATAGCTGTTGACGAGGCGCAGCGTCGATCCGCCGCCGATTTCGAGCGATGCCGTGCTCGACACGCCCCAATTCTTGTCGAGCAAGCCCGAGGCGACCGACTGGTTCATCACCCGGTCGTTGAGGTTGGTGTCGGGGCCGCCGCTGAACGCCGCGCGGAGGAAGGCGAGCCGCGCCGGGGCGACCGAGGCGGGATCGAAGTCGAAGTTGACGACGCCGTCGCCGTCGAGCCGCGTATAATCGCCGCGCACGATCCATTCGAGGTTGCCGAACTCGGCCTTCACCGTGCCGCGCACCGCGACATCGTCCGACCCGCCATAGGTCTTGCCGTCGTAGACGTTCTTCCACGGCCCGTCATACCATTGCCCCATCGCCGCGACGCGCGCCGAGACATTCTCGCCGAGGGGGACGTTGATGTGGCCCGACAGCTTGTAGCGGTCGAACGAGCCGGCTTCGGCCGACACCGCACCCGAAAATTCATCCTCGGGCAGCGCGCTGCGGATCGACAGGGCGCCGACGCTGGCGTTGCGCCCGAACAAGGTGCCTTGCGGGCCGCGCAGCACCTCGACCCCGTCGATATCGAGGAAGGCGCCGAGGATCGAGCCCGAGCGCGGGACATAGACGCCGTCGACGAACACCGCGACGCTCGGTTCGATCAGCGTGTTGGCGAGGCTGCCGACGCCGCGGATGCCGATGCGCGTCGAGCCGGTGTTCGACGAACGCACCGTCTGGAAATTGGTCGCGACGCGGCCGAGGTCCATCACGGTGAGGATGTTCGCGCTCTCCATCGTCTCGCCGCTGACCGCCGCGATCGAGATCGGCACATCCTGGATATTCTCGGCGCGCTTCTGCGCGGTGACGACGATCGCGTCGCCCATGTCGGGCGCGGAGTCGGCGGGTTTCGCCTCCTGCGCGGCGGCAGGCATGGCCGCGAGTGCGACAGCGAAGGCGGCAAGACTCGTGCAGGCAATCCTCTTCATATTTCCCTCCCAGGATGATCATTGGTGATCTTTGATCGAAGGCTATCGGCGCTCGGGCGGCGATATTTCACATTTCGTGACAGGTTTTTTGCAATGCGCGTCACATGGGCACGAGCGCGAGCCAACCGAGCACCATCGCGGCGAGCAGCGCCGTCTCGCCGATCATCAGTGCGACGGGCTTCCAGCCGACCTGCACCAGATCGCCCAGCCGGGTCTTCATGCCGATCGCGGCGATCGCGGTGACGAGGCACCAGTGGGACAGCCTGCTTCCGGTTTCGGTCACCGCTGTGGGCAGGGGGATCAGGCTGTTGAGCGCGACCAGCGCGACGAAGGCGACGACGAACCAGGGCAACAACGGCGGGCGTTCGGTTCCCGCTGCGCCGGCTTCGCGGCGGCTGATCTGCCCGGCAACGAGGATGACGGGCAGCAGCATCGCGACGCGGAGCAGCTTGACGATCGTCGCGGTGTCACCGGCATCGGGCGAGATTGCGTAACCGGCACCGACGACCTGCGCGACGTCGTGGATCGTCGCACCGATGAAGACGCCGGCGGCATGATCGTCGAGCCCGAGCGCACGCGTGATCAGCGGGTAGAGGACCATCGCGGACGTCGACAGCGCCGACACGCCGATCACGGTGAACAGCGTTGCCTGTTCCTTCTTCGGGTTCGGCGGCAATGCGGCGGACAGCGCCATCGCCGCCGACGCGCCGCAGATTGCGGTCGCGCCGCCCGACAGGAAACCGAACAGCGGGTTGAACCCCATCGCGCGCGCCGCGAGGGTCGAGATCAGGATCGTCGCGCCGACAAGCGTCACGACCATCGCCACCGGCCCCCAGCCGAGCGCGGACACCTGATCCCAGCCGATGCGGAAGCCCAGCAGCGCGACGCCGAGCCGCATCAGCCCCTTGGCGGCGAAATCGATCCCCTCCCGGCCGCGCGGCGCCTCGGTCACGAAGTTGAGCGCCATGCCGAGCAGCAGCGCATAGAGCATGACCGGCGCGTCATAATGTTCCGAGAGGAAGGTCGCGGTCGCGGCGACGACGAGCGCGACGGCAAGGCCCGGCGCCGGGGCAGCGGCGCGCGCAGCGAATGATGGCATGATGCTGGTTCCTAGGGTTGGGAGGCGACCGTATCGAGGTCGGTGAGATAGCTGCGCCGCGCGGCGAGGAAGAGCAGCGCGGCGATGATGGCCGCGATCGGCAGGAAGCGCAGCGCGTCGAGCAGGCCGATCGTGTCGGCGATCCGTCCGGTCAGGATCGGCCCCGGCGCGAGTCCGAGCAGATTATGCGCGAGCGTCAGCGTTGCGAAGGCCGAACCGTGGAGCGCGGCGGGGGTGAGGTTCGCGACCATCGCGCCCGCGGGCCCGGTCGTCCCGGCGACGAAGAACATCGCGATGCCGAGCAGGACAAGCTGGGGCAGTCCCGGCGGCAGCATCAGCGCGAGACTGAGTGCGATCGCGCTACCGAAGCCATAGCCCGAGGCAAGCAGGATTTTGCGGTCGGGCCGGCCCTGCGCGGCGCGGTCGCTCGCCATGCCGCACAGCACCATGCCGCAGCCGCAGATGAGCAGGAACAGCGCGGCCATGCGTCCGGCCGCATCGACGGGCATCGCATAATAGCGGTTGAAATAGCTTGGAAGCCACGCGGGGAGCGCCCCCGCAGCGAAGAGCTGAACGCCGCTTGCGCAATAAGCGAGGCGCACGCTGCGGTTGGCGAAGAGCGCGCGGAGCGAGGTGCGCGGCGCGGGCTCCGATGTATCGGCGGTGCGCGCGGTCGATCCGGCGATCTCGGCGATCCGCTTTTCGCGGACGACCAACGGATAGGCGACGGCGAGCAACAGTCCGCCGAGCCCGATCACGGCAAAGGCGGCGCGCCAGCCGTGGCTCGCGGCAATCTCCCCGCCGATTGCGACGCCGAGCACCTGCCCGAACAGCCCGCCCGCCATGAAGGCGGCCGAGAGGGTCGCGCGGAGGCGCTGCGGGAAGACGCTGATCACGACCGCGATGCCGACGCTGCCATAGGCGGCCTCGCCGACCCCGACCATGATCCGTCCGACGAGCATCTGATGATAGCTCGCGGCGACCGCGCAGAAGAGGGTGGCGAGGCTCCACAGCGCGGCCATCAACGCGAGGCTGCGCACGCGGCCCCAACGGTCGGCGGCGAGCGAGAGCGGGAAGGTCAGCAACCCGACCATCAGCGCGACCACGCCCGACAGGAGCCCGAGTTCGGCGTCGCTCAACGCCCATTCGGCCTTGAGCAGCGGGAAGACCGCGTTCAGCACCTGCCGCGCCATATAGTCGGAGATGAGGAGCCCGAAGCTCAGCGCGAAGACGATCCAGCCATAGAGCGTCGTGTCGCGCGGTCCGCCGGCCGCGATGCCGCCGTTCGCCGTGGGTGCCATTACCGCCATGCCCGTCTCCAATCCGTTGTCGGGAAGCCGGTGGGCGCGATCATGTCAATCCTGCGCCGCGCCGGGCATCGCCAGCCCGCGCGCCTTCATTTCTTCGACCAGCATCGGCGCGCCGAGCGCCACCGAGTGCAATCCGAGTACCGCGACCGCTTCGAGCACCGCCATCACTTCCTCGGGCGTCGCGCCCTTGTCGAGCGCGGCGGCGATGTGGCGGCGTGTGCCCGGTGCATACATGTGTGTGCAGGAGGCATCGACCGCAATCGCCAGAAATTCATAGATCTTCGGATCGAGGACCCCGCGCCGCAGCGGCAATGTGCCTGCAGCGAGGAAGGTTTCGAGCCATTCGGGATCGAGCGCCGCCATCTCCTCCCACGCGGGGTTCCACTGGCCGCCCGCGCGCATCGCGTCGCTGACCGGGGTAGCGCTCATTGCGCGGCACTCCGCGCGTGATCGTCGAGCCGAGCGAGCAGTCCGAACAGCTCGGGCCACGGGCCATAGCCCGCGGCCGGATTGAGATGCCCGACCTCGCCGGCGTCGTGCAACGCTGCGCCCCACGCATCCGCGAAGCTCGTGACCCGATCGAACGCCGCGAGCGGGTCGTTGCGGCTCGCGACGACGAGCGCCGGGAAGGGTAGGGCCTTGCGCGGGATCGGCAGCCAGCCGCCTTCCTTGAGCGCGCCCGGCTCGGGATAGCCCGCGGGCAGCGGATTTTCGATGTCGGCGGGGGCGACGAGCAGCGCCGCGCGGATCGTCCGCGTCGGGGCGAGCGCCCAATGCACCGTCGTCAGGCACCCCGCGCTATGCGCGACGATCGCCACCTCGCCGGTTATGGCGCGGAGCGCGGCGTCGAGCGCCGCGACTTGCCCCGCGCGGCTGAGCCGGTCGGCGGCGAGCGGTTCGACCGTCACCGCGCCGGGGATCGCCCGTGCGGCATGGGTCTGCCAATGATCCTCGACATGATCCCGAAGCCCGGGAACGAAGAGGATCGTCGTCTCGCCGCCGAAAGCCATCGCCGCGCTCCCGCCTCAGGCCGCGTAGCGCAGCGGCAGCGCGCGCTGGCCGGGCTGGCGGTTGGGTGCCATGCCGAGCTTGGCGAGCGTTTCCTCGACCGAATTATATTGCACGCCGATCTTGTAGATCTCGCGCGCTTCCTTGCCGGTCGCGATCTCGCGGCCGAGTTCCTTCGCGATGCGGACGATCTGCTCGATCCCCTGCACCGAAGTCATCTTGTTGCCGTGCTGGTCGTAAAGCGTGTCCTCGATGCCGCAACGCACATGCTGGCCGAGGCACATCGCCATGACATTGACCGGCAGGACATGACGCATCAGCGTTTCGAGCGTGACGGTCGAGCCGTCGGGCGCGCGGCGGATGAATTCCATGAAGTTGTTCGGATTGGGGCCGTCGAAGCCGCCGCCAATGCCGACCCAGGTCAGGTTGAGCGGCCCCTTGTAGAGCCCGCGGCGTACCAGCCGCTCGACCGTTTCCATGTCGGGCATGCAGGTCAGCTGGAAATGCGGCTGGATGCCCGCGGCGGTCAGCCGGCGCAGATGCTCCTCGACCCATTGCGGTCCCGCGGGAACGACCATCTCGCGATAGGCCTGATACAGCGCGGGATTGGCGAGCGAGGTCTGGCCATATTCCTCCTCGGTCATCAGATCCATGATGTTCATCTGGGTTGTGTTGACCGCGATCGTCACCTGATCGGGCGCGGGCTTCAGGTCGGCGAGCATGTGACGGACCTCGTCGGACAGCCACTTCGCCTCGGCCCCGTCCTCGTCGCTTTCAGGGGCGAAGGAGATCGAGCCGCCGACCTGGATGATCATGTCGGGCACGCGCTCGCGCACCCCGGCGATCAGCTCGTTGAATTTCGACAGGCGCTTGCACCCCGAGCCATCCTCTTCGCGGACATGGAGGTGGAGAACGGTGGCGCCGGCGTTGTAGCAATCGACCGCCTTCTGGATATGCTCTTCCATCGTGAGCGGAATATCCTCGGGGAAATCGTCGGGGTGCCATTCGGGCCCATAGGGCGCGACGGTGATGACCAATTTGTCCTGCGTTTCGGGAAGCAGGCTGTCGTCGAGAAATTGCATCGTCTCTCTCCTTTTCGTTATCAGTAGGGGCGGTCGCCGACGATGCCCGCGCGCTCCATGCGGCGGATCGTGGGCGGGTAGTCCATGACGGCGTAGTGCTGGGTCGAGCGGTTATCCCAGATTGCGACGCTGTTCGGCTGCCAGCGCCAGCGGACCTGATATTCGGGGATCGCGGCGCGGCCGATCAGCCAGGCGAGGAGCTGGCTCGCGCCCGGCGCATAATCCTGACCATAGCGGACGTTTTCGGCGGTGTGGAAATTGGTGAAGTGCGTTGTGAAGCCGTTGACGAACAGGATTTTCTCGCCGGTTTCGGGATGCGTGCGGACGACCGGATGCTCGGCATCGGGGAAGCGTGCTTTCAGCGCGTGGCGCTGATCCTCGCTCATCCGCGCGCCGAAGCTCGCCTCGATCGAATGGCGTGCCTTCAGGGGCGCGATGGTCGCCTTCACAGGATCGGGCAGGTCGGTATAGGCTTTCGCCATATTCGCCCACATCGTGTCGCCGCCGACTGGCGGGCAGGCGACGCAGCGCAGCACGGCGCCCATTGGCGGCGCGTCGCGCCAGGTCGCGTCGCAATGCCAGCTGTTTTCGTAATAATCTGGCGGCGACGTCTCGTCCTTGTAGATCTGCACCAGCCCCGGATGGTCGGGGTCGCTGCCGACCACCGGATGATCCTCGAGCGCGCCGAAGCGGCGCGCGAAAGCGACATGATCCGCGCGGCCGATGTCCTGATCGCGCAGGAACAAGACCTTGTGTTCGAGCAGCGCGGCGCGGATTTCGCCGAACAGATCGTCGCTGCGTGCCGCTTGGGCGAGGTCGATGCCGCGGACTTCGGCGCCGATATGCGTGGTGAGCTTTTCGATCTTCATCGTCCCTCTCCCTCAGAGCACGAAGATGGATGATCCTATCGTCTGGCCGGCTTCGAGTTCGCGATGCGCGGCGACGCAGTCGTCAAGGGCATAGCGCTGGCCGATTTCGACCTTGACGCGGCCCGCGGCCAGATGGCCGAACCACAGGTCCGACAGTTCGGCGCGCTCGGCGGGGTCGGCATAATAGTCGGCGAAGCCGGGGCGGGTGAAATAGACCGACCCCTGCATCAGAAGCTGGAAGGCGTCGACCGGCGGGAAGGGCCCAGACGCGGTGCCGCAGGCGACGAACACGCCGCGGCGCTTCAGCGATTTGAGCGAGCCTTCGAACGTGTCTTTGCCGACGCTGTCGAACACCGTCGTCACGCCCTCGCCATCGGTCAATTCCTTGACCCGCGCGGCAACATCCTCGCGGCGATAGAAGATGATCTCGTCGCAGCCGAGCGAGAGCGCCTTTTCGGCTTTCGCCTCGTTCGACACGGTGCCGATGACGCGCAGCCCCATCAGCTTGGCGAGCTGCACCGCGAGCAGCCCGACCCCGCCCGCCGCGGCGTGGAGCAGGATCGTGTCGCCGGCCTTCATCCGCGGATTGGTCTTCGCGAGCCAATAGGTCGCCGACAGGCCGCGCATCGTCGACGCCGCGGCATCTTCGAGCGAAATGGCGTCGGGCAGCTTGAACAGCGGCGCGGCGGGCATGACGCGCGCCTCGCTATAGGCGCCGAGCGGGCTGCCGTTATAGGCGACGCGGTCGCCGGGCGCGAAACCGGTGACGCCTTCGCCGACGGCCTCGATCACGCCCGCGCCCTCGACGCCGATCCCGGCCGGAAGCGGTGCCGGATAATAGCCCGAGCGGAAATAGGTGTCGGCAAAATTGCAGCCGACCGCAACATGGCGGATGCGGACCTCGCCCGGACCGGGTTCGCCGACCGCGACATCCTCGATCCGGAGCACTTCCGGTCCACCGGCTTCATAAAAACGAACGGCTTTGGCCATCTCTCGCTCTCCCATTACGATGGGGGTAGAGCAGCGCCCGCTTGCACTTTTCACATTTCGTGACATAATTTTGGCATTAGACGCCAACGGGCGCGATCAGAGGAGAGAAGCGTGGCCGAACTCGTCCGCGTTGCGGCGCTGACCGGCTATTTTCCGGCGATGCGGGGGCTGGGGGCCGACCCGCGGCCTTTGCTGCGCGAATGCGGGCTGTCGCCCGAACTGTTCGCGAATCCCGAACAATTGATCTCGGCGCGAGCGACCATGCGCCTTCTGGAACGCAGCGCCGAGGTTACCGGCTGCGAGACATTGGGCCTTCGCATGGCCGGGGAGCGTGCGCTCGCCAATCTTGGTGTCGCCAGCCTGTTGATCGCGCACCAGCCGACGCTCCGCCTGGCGCTTCAGGCGATCACCGAATTTCGCAACCAGATCAACTCGACGCTCGTCCTGCATGTCGAGCCTTTCGGCGAGGAGGTCGTGCTACGCGAAGATTTTGCGCTGAGCAGCCCCGAGCCGCATCGCCAGTCATCCGATCTCGCGCTGGGCGTTCTCGTGCGCCTCTGCGCGAGCGTGCTGGGCGACAATTGGTCGCCGCTCTCGGTGTGCTTCTCGCGCGGCAAGCCGCGGGCGTCAGAAATGCAGGTCTATCGGCGGCTGTTCCATTGCGATGTTACGTTCGATTGCGAGTTCAACGGCCTTGTCATCGCCGCAGCCGATCTCGACCGGCCTGCGGCGCGCGCCGATTCCGCACTTGCCGGTCATGCCCGCGAGCTGATCTCGTCGGTGATGAACCCCGCGATGCGCACGGCTGCACAGGAGGTTGAGCAGTTGATCATGCTCTTGCTGCCTTCGGGGCGCGCCACAGTCCAATATTGTGCCGAATCGATGGGAACCACAGTGCGCACGCTGCAACGGATGCTCGACGCCGACGGGACGAGCTTCAGCGATCTTCTCAACCGGGCGCGAATGCAACTTTCCGCGCAATATCTCGCCAATCCGCGCACGCGAATCACCGATGTTGCCGAGATGCTCGGCTATGGATCGATCGGGGCCTATACCCGCTGGCATGGCCAGATATTCGGCGTGTCGCCGCGCCAATGGCGTCTTTCGGCGATCCAAAGGCAGCCCATATCGTCCGCTCCTGGTAACTAGGCGCCGGGATTCATTGCCGAGTGCAATGAGTCTAGCGTCCGGGGTTCCTGTCAGTGCGCAAGTTCGAGGATCTGCCCTTCCGACATCAGTCTTGCGCGAAGCTTGTCATAGTCGACATCCTGCACGGCGATCTGTTCGTCGATCGCGATCGATGATGCTGCGGCCGCGGACTGGCCGAGGATCATGAACACCGGCTCCATTCGGATCGAGCCATAGGCGATATGCGACGCCGACAGCGCGACCGGCACCAGCAGGTTCGCGGCTTCGCGCTTTTTCGGCACGATCGCGTCGTAGCTGATCGGATAGGCGCGACCGGGGCTGATCTCGATATTGCCCTCGTTGCGCGCGAAGCCGCGCGCGTCGACGATCCGCTGCACATTATGCGAATCCATGTTGTACGAGCCCATGCCGATGGGCCGCGGCGTCGGTTTGGTGCCGCGCAAATGCGGTTCGGCCATCACGAAGTCGGAGACCATGCGGCGCGCCTCACGCACATACATTTCGCGCGGCCAGTGGCCGGTGCCGGTAAACTCGTCCTTGCAGAGGCCCCATTTCGACATTTCCGCGCGGGTCTCGGCGGGCACGGCGGGGTCGTTCGCCATGAACCACAGCAGCCCCTGCTGATAGATCGTGTGCTCGCGCACGATCGCGGCGCGATCGGCATCGCTGCCTTCGGGATAACCATAGTTCATGCCGATATTGTCGAACGAGAAGGCGCCGAAATTGTTCGTGTCGGTCTTGCCGTTGGGGATGCGGTCGAACTTGCGGAAATAGTCGCGATAGCCGGCGTCCATGTAACGCTGGAGCAATATGTACTGGCTCGCGTCATAGCCTGCGGGCTTGGGGAAGGGCACGCGGTTCGCGGGCACGTCGGTCAGGCACATGCGATAGGTATAGGCCTGGATCTTGCGGTCGGCGGTGCCGTCGCGCGCCGGGCGCTCGGCGCTGATCCGCGGCACCAGCCCGCTCGAGGGATCGCCGGGCACGCGATACGGGTCGATGTCGAGCGTGAACTGGTGGTTGGTGGTGTTCGCGAGCTGGACGCCGTTGAGTGTCTCGCCATAGGTCGCGTTGCTCTCACGCCCGACGGTAAAGCTGATGCCCGCGCCGGCCATCAGGTCGCCCTCATAGGTCGCGTCGATGAAGATCTTTCCCTCGAAACGCTGCCCCGACTTCGAGCGGAAGGCGGTGACGCGATTGCCGTCCATCTCGACGCCGCGCTTCGACCGGTCGAGTGGCTGATTGCGCACGATGGTGACGCCCGCCTGCTTTGCCCAATCCTCGAAGATGCGCTCGGCGACCTTCGGTTCGAACTGCCACATCGCATCGCCGTCGACGAAGTTCTCGGCCCGGGCCGGGCGCGGGGCGTGGGCCCAGACCGACGGGTCGTCATAATATTGCTTCACCTTGCGGTAGAATTCGAGCGACAGGCCGCCGATCGCGCGATGGTTGCCGGTGTCGGACCAGCCGAGGCCGTTGGTCGACATGCCGCCGAGATAGTCTTCGCGGCACACCAGCAGCACCGACCGGCCGAGGCGCCGCGCCTCGATCGCGGCGACAACCCCGCCCGAGGTGCAGCCATAGATGACGATATCGGCGCGTGGATGCGGCTGAGCGGCCGCGGGTGAGGGAAGGGCCGCCATCGGCAGAAGCCAGGCGGACAGGGTGGCGAGGGCGCGTAAGCGCTTGCGGTTCATGGTGATCCTCATGCTCAGAAGCTGGCGGCCACGCCGAAGAAGATCCGGCGATCCTCCTGCGCGCTGAACGTCAGGCGATCGGGTTCGCCCAGATACTGGCGGTCGATCGCCTTGGTCAGATTGATGCCCTCGAAAGTCAGGCGCAGATTGGGCGTCAGGTTGATCTGCGCCGATGCGTCGAGCTGACCGCGGGCGGAGATATAGGTGTTGCCGCCGCTGGCCGCGCCGCCGACCGAGTTCAGATATTTGCTGCGATAGGTATAGGCCGCGCGCACCGAGAAGATGTCGTCCTCATAATAGCCGATCAGCGTGTAACTGTCGCGCGACAGGCCGGGGAGCGGAAGCCGCGCGCCGGTGATCGAATCGACCAGCGGCGTCGAGCTGTCGACATAGGTGTAGTTCGCCTGGATGCCGAGATTGTCGAACGGTGCGGGCAGGAAACGGAAGGCTTGCTGATAGGCGAGCTCGAAGCCCTTGATGTCGCCATCCTCGCCATTTTGCGGCTGCGATATGTCGAACAGCCCGAACCGCTCGGAAAAACCGGGAATGAACTCGCGGGTCACGGTGTTCACGGTGAAGGAATCGACCTTCTTGTAAAAGACCGCGCCGGTAAGCGAACTCGAAGGCGCGAAATACCATTCGAGCGTGGCGTCATATTGCGTCGCCTCGAACGGCCGGAGATTGGGATTGCCGCGCGAGCCGGTCATGCTGACGGTGTTGGGCACGAAGCTGGCGCTGACCTGATTGAGGCCCGGCCGCGCAACGACCTCCGCCCCGGCCAGGCGCAGCGTCAGATCGTCGTTGAAGTCGATCGACAGATTCGCGCTGGGCAGCCAATAGCTGAAATCGGCCTTGACCATGGTCGTGGCGGTCGGCGACAGAAATCCCTTTGTCGCGCGCGCCGTGCTGACATAGCGCACGCCGGCGTTGCCCGAATAATGCAGGCCGCCGATATCGCCTTCGAAATTGCCCTTCACATAAGCGCCGAGCGTATCCTGCTTGACGTCCTTGATCGAGGTCGGACCGACGGTGATCGTCGTGTCGTTGGGATCGGGCCTTGCAAGGCCCAGCCCATCGCGGGCCGCCCATTTGTCGAGCGTGCCCCCGAGGAGGTCGCGGGGAAAGGCGCCGTCGGCGCCGGGGAAGAAGGTGCCGTAATCCTTGCCGTAGTTGAGCCCGGGTAGCTCGTCGACGGTCAGGATGCCGTCGCCGTTCGTATCGCCGGCCGCGAGCAGGCTGGCCGCGACAGGCAGGTTCTGCGGATCGGCGGCGAGCAGCTTTACGCGCTCGTAGCGCACCCCGGTCTCTACCGAGGACAGGATGCCCCATTCGGTCTGATACTCCCAGTCCAGCCGCCCGTCATAGCCGCTGTTCTCGGTCACCGCGTCATAGTCGAAGATCGACAGCAGCCGATATTGCGACGGGTCGTTCGGGTTGAAATTGGCGTCGATCGACAGATCCGGCACCGGATTGCCGGCCCTGAAATCATAGCTCGCGTTCGCGGTGTTGCCCGTGCGCGGCACGACCACATAAGTGAACGACGCACCCGGGCCGCCGTCGCTGCCCTTGCCATGGGCATAGGACATGTCGAAGCTCACCCGCGCGCGGTCGCTCTCCCATTTCACCGATCCGCCGAGCAGGGTCGATTTGAGGTCGGTCGGCTCGTCATAGATCAGCGGCCGGACGGTCACGCCGGTGAAGGTGCCGGCGACGACCGTGTTGCTGTCGTTCACGATCGCATCGGTGTCGTTGTTGTTGAACAACACCTGGTAATTGACGCTGTTCCGCTGGCGCTTGAGGTGGTTGAAGGTCGCGTCGAGGATGATTTCGAGCGTGTCGGTCGGGCGCCACTGCGCGGTGCCGTTCACCGTCAGCCGTTGTTCGGCGCGGTCGAAGATGCGCGCCATGAAGCGGTTCGGGCGGTACAGGCCCGGATCGTCCACGCCGTCGCCATCGCCGTCGATCGCGCCGGTCTGTGTCCAGCCGCCGGCATCGAACGAATGGCCCTGCGTCTTCGTGTCCGAATAGGCGATGCTGGCGAGTAGGCCGAAACGCTCGCCGAAACTCTTCGAAACCATCGCCGAGCCGCGATAGCCGACATGGTCGGCCTGATCGGCATAGGCGCCCTGGAGGCGTCCGGCGGCGACGAAGTCCTTGAGGTCGAGCGGACGCTTGGTCTTGAGGTTCACCGTCGCGCCGAGCGCACCCTCGGGCATGTCGGCGGTGGGCGACTTGATGACGAGGATCGAGGAAATGATCTCGGGGCTCACCGATTCCAGCGCCGCGTTGCCGCCATTGCCCGGCCCGATATAGTTGCGGCCGTTGATCTCGAGCCGGTTCTGCGAAATCCCGCGCACGGTGAAGTTCGATCCGTCGCCCTCGCGCCGGCTGATCTGGACGCCCGTCACGCGGCTCATCGCTTCGGCCACATTCTGGTCGGGCATCTTGCCGATGTCCTGCGCGGTGATGACGTCGACGATCGACTGTGCTTCGCGCTTGGCGTTGATCGACTCCTGAAGCGACGCGCGGATGCCGGTGACGACGATGTCCTCGCCGGCTTGCGTGTCGGTCGCAGGGCCGGAGGCTTGTTGTGCGGGAGTCTCCGCCAGGCTTGCCTGCGTGACCGCCGCGCGGCGCTTCAGCACGAACGCGTTGCCGACCTTGACCGGGACCAAGTCGGTGCCGGACAGAAGCAGCCGCAGCGCCGCGGCAACTTCCATCGATCCCTTGACGCGATTGACCCGCAAGCCTTCGGTAATGGCCCCGGGCGCGAGGATCTGGATGCCGGCCTGATGCGCGAACATCGGGATGCCGGTCTGCGCGGCCTGCGCGGGAACGTCGAAACGGCGGACTTGTGCGGCCGCCTCGGCGGGCAAAGCCACGCCGCATATGATTGCGGCGGCGGTCCCCAGCAGATGAATGCGCGCGTGCGTCAATTCGATCCTCCCCTTTTCATCGGGCGCCCTATTGCCGGTGCGCTCTCGATACCAAGAGTCCGCGCCGGCGGGTTTCCGTCAGGGTAGCGGGTTCTTTTTTCGCGCCAGCCGGATCTCGCCGGGGGTGGTCGTGACGGCGACATCGAGCGAAGCGCTCAACGTCGCAGCGAAATCGGCGGGGCGGTCGATCTGGAAAAGCCCCACCAGCCGTGCGCTCGCCAGATCCGGGTCCGCGATCACCAACTGCTGGCGATTGTAGCGGTTGAACTGTTCGACGGCGCTGCCGAGCGTCTCGTTTTCCAGCGCGATCTCGCCGCTGCGCCACGCCAGCGATCGCTCGATCGCTGCGGGCTCGGTCGCGATTTCGGGCGCCGCCGTGCCGGGCCGGAAGGTGGCAAATTGCCCCGCCTCCAGGATCGTCATCGTCCCGCCGCTGTCGGTCGCCCAGGCGGCGACCCTGCCTTCGGTGACGGCGACGCGCACGCCGCTCTCCGTGCGGCGCACCGAGAAGGCGGTGCCGACCGCGCGCACCTGCGCGATGCCGGCATCGACGACGAAGGGGCGCTTGCGATCCTTGGCGACCTGAAACCAGGCCTGTCCCTCTTGCAGCGCGATGCGACGGCTGTCGTCCGCCATCGCGACGCGCAAACTGCTGCTGGTGTCGATCGTGGCGACCGAGCCGTCGGCGAGCGGCAGCCGCCTGATCTCGCCGCGCGCGGTCGTCACGCGCTCGACCATCAGGTGCGGCCAGGCGACGATCCCGGCAATCCCCGCCGCCATCGCGCCGGCGGCGCCCGCGAGCAGCCACCGCCGCGTCGGGGCGGTGGCGGAGGGAAGGGGGCGCGCAACATCGATAGGCGCGCGCTCTGCCACCGTGCCTCCTGCCACCGCACGGTCGATCGCACTCAACCCCGCCTGCGCGCGGAGCAGCGCACCGGCGTGGCGGCGATCCTGTGCCAGCCACGCCTCGAGCTCGGCGCGTCCGGCCGCATCGAGCGGGTGACGCAGCGCCCAGGCGGCGGCCTCTTCAGCGTGATCGCGCATGCGCAACGCCTCCGTCCGACAATCTTCCCTGTTCGGGCTCCGGCTCGGTGATCAGCTTCAGGATCGCGCGCAGGCTGCGGCTCGCGTCATTCTCGACCACCGCCTCGCTCACGTCCATCGCCGCCGCAATTTCCTTCTGGGTCAGCCCTTCGACCCGGCGCATGAGGAAAATCCGCCGGGCGCGCTCGGGCAGAGTTGCGAGCGCCGCCTGTACGCGCTCGAGTTCCTGACGCGCGGCGGCGAACCGTTCGGGCGAGAGCTGGTCGCTTTCCGATTCGGCTTCGAAGGTTTCCGCCAGCGCTTCGATCCGGACAACGCGTGCGTGCTTGCGCTGCCGCTGCGCCAGGTTGCGGGCCATGGTGAACAGATAGGCGCGCGGCGTCGTGACGTGCGCGACGTCATCGAGCTGGGCCAGGCGGCAATAACATTCCTGCACGATGTCCTCCACGTCGGCCGCGGCGACGAGCCGTCGCTGCAGCCATAGCCGCAGGTCGCGTTCGTGCGGCAGGATCTCGCGTCCCACCCACTCGGCTAGCGCCTCGCGTTCCGTCGTTCCACTCCTCTCAACCTCTAAGAGGCCCGACCGCGATGTTTCCGTCAACCGAGATGCTGAATCAGGTTGTTTAATTCCGCTCGATCCGCCTCCGCTGCGACGCCCGAAGGCCGTCGCTCGCCGTTTCCGCCGATCGCCGGTTAAATATCAGCAGGTTAGGTGAGCTGACAGATGTCGAGGACATTCATGTCGTCATAGTCCTGATTCTCGCCCGCCATGACCCAGATGAACGCATAGGCGCTGGTGCCTGCGCCCATGTGGATCGACCAGGGCGGGGAGATCACCGCCTCGCCGTCCGCCATGACGATATGACGTGTGGCGTCGCCCTGACCCATGAAGTGCATCACCCGGCCTTGCGTGGGATCGTCGAGATCGAAGTAGAAATAAATCTCGCTCCGGCGTTCGTGGACGTGCGGCGGCATCGTGTTCCACACGCTTCCGGGCTTGAGGATGGTGAGGCCCATCGCGAGCTGTGCGCTGTCGCATACGCCCGGGATGACGAGCTGGTGGATCGTCCGGTCGTTCGCCTCTGCCAGACTGCCGCGCTCAAGTATCTTGGCGCCGGCGAGCGGCAGTTTTCGTGTGTCGAAGGCGCGGTGGGCGGGGGATGAGGCGAGATAGAAACGCGCGCCGTCGCCGGAAAAGCTGACGTCTTTCGCGCCCATCGTGACGTATAAGCTGTCCTTCGAGCCTAGCGCGAACGGCTCGCCATCGACGGTGACCGTCCCCGCGGCGCGGCCGACATTGACGATGCCGAGTTCGCGCCGCTCGAGGAACGGGTGGCCGGCAGCGGAGGCGGGCTCCGATTGATCGGGCAGGCGGACGCTCCCGCTCTGGACCAGCACCCCGCCGATCACCAGCCGGTCGGCATGGGTGTAATTGAGCACGCATTGGTTCGGGCGAAACAGATTCTGAATGAGATAGCGATCGCGCAATTCGTCATTGGACACGCCCGCCATCATGTCGGGATGGGTGGCGTAATAGGTTCGATCGAACATGGCTGCTCCGAAGAAGGACCGGGCCGGGCCAGTATGTTGGCGGCACCGTTTCGCATCAAAAGGCCACGTGCAGTCGCCATCGAAGCGATGACGACTGCACGGGCAGGGGAGGTTCTTATTTCCCTTTCAGGAATACCGGCGGCGTGTAGGCGCCGTTCGTGGCGACGTCCCACACCTCGATCCGCGCCCATTTCCGGCTGCTGAGGTTGACGCGCTTTTCGATCGTGCGCGTGCCGAACGGCGCGGCGCCGGTCAGGTCGATGCGATCGCGATAGACTTTTTTGCCGTCGCCGCTGACGACCTCGGCGTAGGCGAGGGGGAAGGTCCATTCGATCTTCGCCCGCACCACGGCATCGCGCCCGAATGCGGCTTCTTCGCCGCTCTTCGCGCCGTCGATCGTGAATTCGGGGATCAGAACTTCGCCGGTGGTGGTGAAGAAGCGCCCGCCGCGCAGCGCGTCGAGCACGCCCTGCCAGCCGTCGGAATAGCGCGGCAGCGGCCCGTCGAGCCGCAGATAGTTGATGTTCATGTGCGCATAGAGTTCGCTCTCGTCCGAGAGCTGGAACACGTCGACCTCGCCGGGGGCGAATTTGCGCTCGGACGGTTTCGCCGCCCAGTTGTTCATATCGTCGAGCGTGTCGAGCACGCGCGTGCCGAGACGCGGCAGCGAATAGTCCGACGGCATATTCTTCCACGCGCCGCCGAGAAAGCGGTCGCTCTTGAAGAAGGGCGTGTCCTTGTGTTTGTCGGGGAAGCCGTACGAACCCTTGATCCGCGGGTGCGCGGTCCACATCAGGCCGTTCTCGTCCTGCATCAGCTTCAAGACATCCTCCGGCGAGCCGACATGATAGATTTTGCCGAGCTTCGGATCATTCTCGACGAAGGGCTGCCCCTCCTTGCGGTCGAGCGTCCAATAGACCGGCTTGGGGAAGAAGCTGATCCAGTGCCCGCCGAGCTGGACGTTGGGCTCCTCGCCCGGGAGCAGCAGCAGCTTGTCATCCGACAGGCGTTCGGTTTCGGCATGCATCGTCTTGAGCAAGGTCAGCCGGTCGCCGGCGCGATCGAGCGCCTCGCGCCCGAGGTGAAGCTCGGCGAGATGGACGATCTCGACGTTCATGTCCTTGAAACGCTTGACGAAGGGCGGGGACTCGAGCCCGTCGGGCACACCCGTCGATTGCTGGAAGCGAGCGGTGTTCAGGAAGGCTTCGGTGTGCTCGACATGATAATGGCTGGTGAAGGTGCGGTGCCCGTCGAGCGCCTTGAAACGATCGCCGCGGGTATAGGCGAGCGCGGCCTTGGTGACGCTGGCCGCATCGCCCGCGTCGGGTAGCAGGAAGACGCCCATGTCTTGCGTCGTGCCCGGGGGCGCGTTGACCCATGGCACATAGCGCCGGTCGCCCTCGAGCGTCTGGCGCACGCCGAAGCTCGTGCGGCCGGCAAGGTTGCGATAGTCGTTGCCGTACCAGGCCGAATTGTCGTTGTTGGCGTAATCGAGCGGGTAATAAAATTGGTGCGGCGGCGGAACCACGCCCAGCGATCCGCCCGCGGTGCCCTCGGCGATGATCATGCGGGCGCGCACCTTGGGCGAGACCGCGGGTTTGCGCGATGCATCGCCTTCCTTGCGTACCATCGCATCTTTGGTGTCGGTGAAGGCGATCGAGCGCCAGGGCAGCGCCGCCGATGTCGCGACGCTGAGCCCGGCGTCGAAGGTGTAGGCGGCGGCGGGGCGCTCAGTCGACATCACCATCGCCGCACGCACCAGCCGCGAACCCGGATAGATGGTGAATTGATAGGTGCCCGAGAAAGGCCCGGCCGCCGCGCCGCCGACGATCACCTTGGTATAGCCGCCCTCCGCGCGCACGCTGATGTCGCTGCGCGCGAGTGTCAGCGGGAAGCTTTCGAACGGCCGCGTCCGCGGATTGTCGAAGAAGACCGTCCAGCCCTCCTTGAGGTCGCGCGTGCCGACGGTAACGACGCCGGCGGGATCGATCCCGCCGAGCACCGTCTTGCCCGCGATCGAGACCGCCTCGATCAGCGGCTTGCCGGGATCGAGCGACAGGACGAACTGCGCGCGCTCGCCCTCAGCCGAGGGCCAGTCGATCGTCACCGAGCCCTGCGTCCGCGCAACGCGCACGTCGCCGGGCAGCGCCTTGTTAGGCGCGCTTAGAGCCGTCGCCGGTGCCTGCGCCGCGCCCGCCAAGCCGACAGCTGTTAGCGCGGTTGCCAGCGCCAGCGCGGTGAAAATCCGTTTCCTGTTCAAACCATCCTCCTGTTTTTCGTCGTTCGCGGTGTCGTCATCGGGTCAGAAGTTGAAGCGGACGCCGAGCGAGTATGTCGTGTCGTCGTTGCGCACCTCGCGGACGAAATCCTCGCGCGATTCGAAGTTGCGCGTCTTCTGGCCGGTGATGTTCGTACCGGCGAGGCTGACCGTGATATTCGGGGTCACATCGTAATTCAGGCCGAAATCGAGCCGCCCGGCGGCGCGAATGCCGTTGAGTCCGACGGGGATCGAAACCGGCCGCAGTGAGAGGCCGTTGGTGATGTCGCCGTCGAAATATCTGGAGCGGTAGGTGTAGATCATCCGCGCCGAGATGCCGTATTTCTCGTAAATCAGGCCGATGTTGTAATTATATTTGGAGACGCCGAGCAGCGGCAGGCCCTGAAGCCGGTCGCCGGGCGTCGTCACCTCGCTGTCGATGACGGTGAAGTTCCCGATCACGCCCGCGCCGTCGAGACCTTCGGGAAGGAAGTCGAGGAACAGCTGGCCGCCTACTTCGACACCCTTGATCTTGGCCGACCCCAGGTTGCGCGGGGTCGAGATCACATATTGCAGGCCGTCGATCGTTCGCACCTCGGTCCCGTTGATGATGCGGTCGGTGATGTCGCGATAGAAGCCGACGACCGAGACATAATTGCTGCGGCCGAAATAATATTCGAGCGACGCATCGAAGCTGTCGGCCTTTTGCGGCCGGAGGTCGGGGTTGCCGCCCGAGCCGGAGTTCTGGATCGTGCTGACATACGAAACGACATAGCTGAGGCCGGGATTGAGTTGGCCGAAGCTGGGCCGCGATAGCGTCTTCGAATAGTTGAACCGCGCCTGGAGGCCGTCGCCGAACTGAATGCGCGCGCTGGCATTGGGCAGGAGATCGGTGTCGCTGGTCGAGCGCTGGACCAGCACGACGCGCGATGTGCTCGTTGCCGGATCGGTCACGCGGCCCGAACCCGCAATGTTCCGGTCGGTGCGGGTCAGGCGCGCGCCCACCATGCCGTCGACCGAGATCGCATCGGTCAGCGAGAATTCATACCCCGCCTGCAGGAAGCCGGCATAGCTTTTCTCCTGCGCATCATAGTCGCGCGTCGGGTCGAAGGCCGGGGTGTCGGGCGAGATGCGGTACAGCGTCCTGAGCTGCCGCTTGATCGATTCCTGCGTCAGATATCGGGGGTCGATCTGCAGGAAGGATGCGCCGCCGTTCATCTGCGGGACCCCGGGGGCCTGCGAGAGAATATCGGAGGGGAGGCCGGCGCTTGCCAGCGGGGTCACGAACGAACCGCCCGGGGCCGGCGGGCCGCCGAGATATTGCTCGAACCCGGCTTTGCGCCGCGCGACGCGAACGCCGGCCTGAACATAGTCGAGGAACCCGTCAAAGTCGTATTTGGCGTCGCTCATCACCGACCACAATGTGCCGCGGCTGCGGTTGATATCTTCGGTCATGCCGTTGGCGAAGGCGAGGCCGGCCGGGTCGTTCATCGGGTTGCCGGGCATCGTTGCGCTGACTTCGTGATTGTCATCCCTGACCTGCACCAGCTCGGCGATGCGCTTGCCGATATCGACGCGAAAGCTGTTGTTTCTGTTGGTCGAGGATTCATAGGAGATGTCGGTGTTCCAGCTGAGCGCGCCGATTTCCTTGTTGAAGCCGGTGGCGATCACATAGATGTCGGTGCGCGCCTTGTTGGCGACGGTCGCGGTGTAATATTCGAGGTTGCGTGCGGTATATCCGGTGGCGTTGCACAGCTGGCGGATCGTGCCGGTGCCTGTCGGATTGGTCGGGCTGCGTACATTGCCCGAATAATAGCCGTCGGGGCCGACCGCGAAATCCTCGCATGTATCGCCCGCGGTCGCCTCGAACGACGTGCCGGTGAATGCGCGGAAGGTCGGGCGCGCCTGATAGACGTTGCCGCGATAGCCTGCGAACAGGCCCTCGACATAGATTTTGGTGTCGGTATCGGGCGCCCATTCGAGTGAGAAATTGCCCTGCGGGCGCTCATATTTGCCAAATTCGATCGCGGCCGCGAAGCCGGTCGGCGAATGCAGGTTCTGCGGCGAGCCGGCGGGGCCGGCGCTGGTCGCGCGCGTCCAGTCGTTCCACGCGACCGGCCGGGCATATTTGTTGCGCTGATAGGAGACGCTGGCCATCGCCGCAATCTCGCCTTCACCCGCGTCCCAGCGGTTGGCGACGAGCAGGCTCACCGCCGGATTGAGCGTGTTCTTCGAACCCGCTTCCTGCAGATAGGTCGCGCGCGCGCTGCCCGCGATCGTCAGTTCCTTGAAATCGAGCGCGCGGCGCAGGCGCATATTGACGCCGCCCGCCACGCCGCCTTCGAGCCGCTCGGCCGAATTGGACTTGTAGACATCGACCCCCGCCAGCGCTTCGGCTGGCAGATCCTGGAATGAGAAGCCGCGGCCGACGCCGGTGAAAATCTCGCGTCCGTTGAGCGTGGTAATGATGTCATCGAGGCCGCGGATGCGCGCGCCGACGATCTCGTTGTTGCCGCCGACGACGACCTGCACGCCGGGAACGCGCTGGAGCGCCGACGCCGTGGTCATGTCGGGAAGCTTGCCGATATCCTCGGCGACGATCGAATCGACCACGGCGGTCGACTCGCGCTTGATTTCGGCGGCGCGGGCAAGGCTCTGGCGGATGCCGGTGACGACGATGGCGTCCCCGTCCTGTGCATCATTTGCCGCCGGATCTACGGCCTCCTGATTTGCGGATGGTGTGGCGGCCGGCGCGGTCTGCGCCTTTGCCATATGAGCGCCGCTGGCGAGCGCGATCAACGCCACGGAAGCGCGAAGACTGATCTTCAATGGAACTCTCCCTGTAAGACATCATATAAGTTAAGCGGATTGATAATATAATTCTGTCGGACGCAATATGGTGCCTGAGTTGTCCTTCAGGTCATTGATGTTGGTGTGGTTCAGCCCGTCGGGCTGTGGGAAGACATGAAATCTTGCAGATCGCGGTGCCGTTTGAGGCTGCTGCTCATGTGGCTCCGCGCCGCCACCCGTGCGGCGTCGGGATCGCGGCGGATGATGGCGTCGAGGATCGCCTCATGCTCTTCGCTGATCACCGCCTTGTAACGCGCGCCGACATAGCTTTGCCCCTGGCGCAGATAGAGCGAGCGCGGCGGGACCAGGCGGACGCCCAGGAAATCGATCAGCTTGGCGTAATAGGTGTTCTTGCTGGCTCGCGCGATGACGTTGTGGAACTCGACATCGGCCTTGACCGAATCGTCGAGGCCGATCGCCGCCTCGCCAAGGATCTTGAGCTGCTGGCGCATGCTCATCACATCGACCTCGCTGCGCCGTTCGGCGGCCAGCGCGGCCATCTCGGTTTCGACGCTGAGCCGCAGCTCGAGCAACTGGATCACGTCGCTGAGATTTTCGACCTCTTCGCGCGTGATCTGAAATGCCTGATAGCGTGCGGTCTCGCTGACGAAGAGACCCTTTCCTTGGCGCGCCTCGACCAGTCCGGCGGCGGCGAGGCGGGCGACCGCTTCGCGGACCACCGTCCGGCTCACGCCCAGCACGTCGACGAATTCCGCCTCGGTGGGAAGTTGCGAGCCGGGCCAGTTTGCGCCGGACAGGATGCTTGCGCGGATATGTTCGCAGGCTGCGTCGACCAGCGACGGCCGCCGCTTGCGAAGCGCCAGCCGCTCGTCGTGCACAGCGTCGGTTCCGCCCTGCCTCACGCGCCCATTCTCCCGCCGCCAGCGCTTGATGCGCCATACCCGACTCACATTACCAGTTATAAGTTATATGACAACTTAAATAATTTCATTTCATTTTAGAAAGATGCTCGAGACGCGCAAGGCCAAGCGCGTGCGACTTTTCACCGAGTTCATATCCCGAAGGCTCGCTGCCTACGCTCCGCTTCTCGCGGGATTGTCCGTATCGTGCGACCGAGGCGGGGAGGTCACCCGCATATTAGCAGAGGGCAAGCACCTCCCAGTGGACATCGGATCGGTCGATCCTCGATAGACCGGGCATTATATCATCGGCGATGTCGCCGTGCGGGACGCGTCGCTCAGTTCCAGTCGCGCGCGAGGAAACGCGCCTTTGCGCCGCCGAGGACGCCGATGGCGCGATCGATGTTGCGTTGCCTTGCCGCGTCCGATTTCAGATTGGCGAGGTAGCGCAGAATTTCCTTCTTGAGACTCGGCGCGAGGCCGTCCCATCTGGCCTTGGCCCCGGCGTCTTCATCAAGGCGCGCCGCAAATTCGGGCAGCATGTCGTCTTGCGGGCCGCCGCGGTAGGCGGGATCGAAGGCAAGCGACACGTCGACCGTGTCGCCGACATCGGTGCCCGAGGCCTTGCGGACGACGCCGTCGAGATAGAGGTAAAAGCTCCCGTCGCCCGTCGGCATCATATTGATCCGCCAGGCGGGATCGGGCTGGCCGTTCACCTGGACGAGGACGGGTAGGGGCTTTTTCCAGCCGGCCTTGATCCGCCGCGCCCGTGCGGCGCTGACCATGACGTAGGGATTGATGCCATGGAGTTCGATCTTTGCGCTGAATTCCATGGGTGCTCGGTTAGTCGATCGTGCTCGCGAGTTCGCGGTTGAGCCAGAGTGCGACGAGCGTGCCGATCGCGCCCGAGAGCAGATAGCCGCCCGCGGCGATCAGCCCGAACTGGCTGGACAGCCAGAGCGCGACCATCGGCGCAAAGCCGGCGCCGAACAGCCACGCAAGGTCGGAGGTGAAGGCCGAACCGGTGTAACGGTGGCGCGGCTGGAAGTTCGACGAGAGCGCGCCCGACGACTGCCCGAACGACAGGCCAAGCAGCGCGAAGCCGAGGATCATAAAGGTCGCTTCGCCCGCCTGACCGGCGTCGAGCAACTGCGGCGCGAAGCCGCTGAACGCCGCGATCGCAGCGGCGGTGACCGCGAGCAGCGTGCGGCGGCCGACGCGGTCGGCGAGCATGCCCGAGGCGACAATCGAGCCGACGCCGACGACCGCGGCGATCGCCTCGATCATCAGGAAGCGGACCGGGCTTTCGTCGGTGAACAGGAACACCCACGACAGCGGATAGACGGTGACCATGTGGAACATCGCGAAGCTGGCGAGCGGCGCGAAGGTGCCGATGACGATCGTCTTCCATTCCGACCGCACCGTTTCGAGCAAGGGCGCGGGCTGGAGTGCGCGATTCTCGAACAATTCGGCATATTCGGGGGTCACGACGATGCGCAGCCGCGCGAACAGTGCGACGACGTTGATCGCGAAGGCGACGAAGAAGGGATAGCGCCAGCCCCACGCGAGGAAATCCTCGGCCGGGAGCGCCGCGATCAGGAACATGAAGAGCAGGCTGGCGACGATGAGGCCGAGCGGCGCGCCGAGCTGCGGGATCATCGCGTACCAGCCGCGCTTGTTCTCGGGCGCGTTGAGCGCGAGCAGCGAGGCGAGGCCGTCCCACGAACCGCCGAGCGCGACGCCCTGACCCATGCGGAACAGCGCGAGGAGCAGCGCGGCGCCGATGCCGGCCGTTTCATAGCCGGGGACAAAGGCGATTGCCGCGGTCGAGCCGCCGAGCAGGAACAGCGCGATGGTGAGCTTGGCGCCGCGACCATAGGCGCGGTCGATCGCGGTGAAGATGATCGTGCCGACCGGGCGCGCGACAAAGGCGAGCGCGAAGATCGCGAACGACCAGAGCGTGCCCGTCAGCGGGTCGAGGTGCGGGAAGACGAGTTTCGGGAACACCAGCACCGACGCGATGGCATAAACGAAGAAGTCGAAGAATTCGGAGGTGCGGCCGATGATGACGCCGATCGCGATCTCGGCCGGGTCGATGCGGTGGCCGTCTTCGTGGAGGGCGCGGGCGTCGCGTTCGACCTCGGTGGTGGGCACGGTATCGGCAGCCATGGTAACAATCCTTGAGCTGGCGCCGTTCGCAGGACAGGATGCGACGGCACGAGTCGGTCATAGGGCAAAATTACCCCGAATGAAAATGCCCCTGCGCGATCATGGACGGTCGCGGGATTGGACAAAATGTCCTATGTGCAGTGCAACAAAGGAGGCCTAGGCGCGCATCATGCCAAGCAATCTCCCCCGTTTTCCCGCCCGATTGCGGCTTCTGCCGCTGCTCGCCGCGCTGCCCCTCCTGTCGGGCTGCGGGCTGGTCGTGCTCGATCCCGCCGGCGACGTCGCGCGCCAGCAGGGCGACCTGATCGTCCTGTCGACCGTGCTGATGCTGCTGATCATCGTGCCGGTGATGGGGCTGACGATCTTCTTCGCGTGGAAATATCGCGCGTCGAACAAGGAGGCGACGTACAAGCCCGATTGGGATCATTCGACGCAGCTCGAGCTGGTCATCTGGTCGGCGCCGCTCCTGATCATCATCTGCCTCGGCGCGGTGACGTGGGTCGCGACGCATTTGCTCGATCCCTATCGCCCGCTTGCGCGCACGGCGCCGGGCAAGCCCGTCGCGGCGGAAGTGAAGCCGCTCGACGTGCAGGTCGTCGCGCTCGACTGGAAATGGCTGTTCATCTATCCCGAACAGGGCGTCGCGACGGTCAACGAGCTGGCGCTGCCGGTGAACCGGCCGGTCCGTTTTCGCATCTCCTCCTCTTCGGTGATGAACAGCTTTTACGTGCCCGCGCTCGCGGGGCAGATTTACGCGATGCCGGGCATGGAAACGAAGCTGCACGGCGTGTTCGACAAGACCGGCGAGTTTGAGGGTTTTTCGGCCAATTATTCGGGCTGGGGCTTTTCGAACATGCGCTTTGCGGTGAAGAGCCTGCCCGCGGGCGAGTTCGACAAATGGGTCGCGACCGCCAAGGCTTCGGCCGAAGGCGACCTCAGCCGCGATACCTATCTGAAGCTCGAAAAGCCGACGCACAAGGAGCCGGTCCGCCGCTTCGCGGCGAGCGATCCACAGCTGTTCGACGCGGTCGTCAACATGTGCGTCGAGCCCGGCAAGATGTGCATGCACGACATGATGTCGCTCGACGCCGCGGGCGGCGCAGGCATCGCGGGGATCGGCAATGTCCGGCAGGTCACCTATGACAAGTTCGCCGCGCGCGGGACCGTCGACGCCGCGCGCTGGAGCATACGTTATGTCGCGGCCGCTTGCAGCTCGCCGGTGATGTCGAACGACCGCCCCGACGCGAAGCCGGTCGCACCGGCGATGCTGAAGGGCGAGGGGCTTCCGCATCCCGCCAAGCCCGAACGCACCGCGCTGAACGCGCCCGCCGCCACCCGCCCGATGTCCTGAACCGAGCCGAGATCCCCATGACCCCGCATCCCGCACCCGAAACCGGCCCGATCCTTGGCAAGCTGTCGCTCGAGGCGCTGCCGCTGCACGAGCCGATCCTTGTCGTCACCTTCATCGGCGTCGTCCTTGGCGGCATCGCCGTGCTCGGCCTGATCACCAAATTCCGCCTGTGGGGCTATTTGTGGACCGAGTGGTTCACCACCGTCGACCACAAGCGCATCGGGATCATGTACATGATCCTGGGGCTCATCATGTTCCTGCGCGGCTTTGCCGATGCGATCATGATGCGCATTCAGCAGGCGATGGCGTTCGGCGGGTCCGAAGGTTATCTGACCCCGCACCATTATGACCAGGTGTTCACCGCGCACGGCGTGATCATGATCTTCTTCGTCGCGATGCCGTTCATCACCGGGCTGATGAACTATGTCGTGCCGCTGCAGATCGGCGCGCGCGACGTCAGCTTCCCTTTCCTCAATAATTTCAGTTTCTGGATGACGACCGCGGGCGCGGTACTGACGATGATCTCGCTCTTCGTCGGCGAATATGCACAGACCGGCTGGCTGGCCTATCCGCCTTTGTCGGGCATCGCCTACAGCCCCAATGTCGGCGTCGACTATTATATCTGGGGCTTACAGATAGCCGGCGTCGGCACCACATTGTCGGGCATCAACCTGATCGTCACGATCCTGAAGCTGCGCGCGCCGGGCATGGGGCTGATGAAGATGCCCGTCTTCACCTGGACCTCGCTCTGCGCGAACATCCTGATCGTGGCGTCCTTCCCGATCCTGACCGCGACGCTCGTGCTGCTCACGCTCGACCGTTATGTCGGAACGAACTTCTTCACCAACGACCTCGGCGGATCGCCGATGATGTATGTGAACCTGATCTGGATCTGGGGGCACCCCGAGGTCTATATCCTCGTGTTGCCGCTGTTCGGTGTCTTCTCCGAAGTCACCTCGACCTTCTCGGGCAAGCGGCTCTTCGGTTACACCTCGATGGTCTATGCGACGATCTGCATCACGATCCTGTCGTACCTCGTCTGGCTGCACCATTTCTTCACCATGGGGTCGGGCGCGAGCGTCAACAGCTTCTTCGGCATCACGACCATGGTGATTTCGATCCCGACGGGGGCGAAGCTCTTCAACTGGCTGTTCACCATGTACCGCGGCCGGATCCGCTTCGAGCTGCCGATGATGTGGACGGTCGCCTTCATGCTGACTTTTGTCATCGGCGGCATGACCGGCGTGCTGCTCGCGGTGCCGCCCGCCGACTTCGTGCTCCACAACTCGCTGTTCCTGATCGCGCATTTCCATAACGTGATCATCGGCGGCGTATTGTTCGGCCTGTTCGCGGCGATCAACTATTGGTGGCCCAAGGCCTTCGGTTACAAGCTCGACGTGTTCTGGGGCAAGGTCAGCTTCTGGTGCTGGGTCGTCGGCTTCTGGGTCGCCTTCACGCCGCTCTATATCCTTGGCCTGATGGGCGTGACGCGGCGGATGCGCGTGTTCGACGACCCGAGCCTGCAGATCTGGTTCGTGATCGCGGGCATCGGCGCGCTGATCGTCGCCGCGGGCATCGGCGCCATGCTGGTCCAGTTCGCGGTGAGCATCTGGCGCCGCAAGGAGCTGCGCGACGAAACCGGCGGCGATCCGTGGGACGGCCGCACGCTCGAATGGGCGACCAGCTCGCCGCCGCCCGACTATAATTTCGCCTTCACGCCGGTGATCCACGACCTCGACGCATGGTACGACATGAAGAAGCGCGGGCACCAGCGGCCGGTGGACGGCTATCGCGACATCCACATGCCGAGCAACACCGGCACGGGGATCATCCTGTCGGGCTTCTGCCTCGTCATGGGTTTCGCGCTGGTCTGGCACATCTGGTGGCTCGTCGCGCTGAGCTTTGCCGCGACGATCGTCGGCGCGATCTATCACACCTTCAACTACAAGCGCGATTTCGATATCCCGGCGGCGACGGTCACCGCGGTCGAGGAAGCGCGCACCCGCCAGCTGGCGGCCGGAGCCTGATGCGATGAGTGCCAAGACGATAGCCGCCGACGCGCCCGTCCAGTTCTACGACCTCGACGAACATGCGCATCCCGAGGGGCACAGCACGATGCTGGGCTTCTGGATCTATCTGATGAGCGACTGCCTCATCTTTGCGATCCTCTTCGCCTGCTACGCCGTGCTCGGGGGCAGCTATGCCGCTGGCCCGGCGCCGAAGGATCTGTTCGACCTGAAGCTTATCGCGCTCAACACCGCGATGCTGCTCTTCTCGTCGATCACTTACGGCTTTGCGGTGCTGCAGATGCAGCAGGGCAAGGTACGGGGCGTGCAGATCTGGCTCGCGGTCACCGCGCTGTTCGGGCTCGCCTTCCTCGGGATCGAGCTTTACGAATTCCACCATCTGATCGAGATCGGCGCGACGCCACAGCGCAGCGCCTTCCTGTCGAGCTTCTTCACGCTCGTGGGCACGCACGGGCTGCATGTCACCTTCGGCATTATCTGGCTGGTGACCTTGATGTTCCAGCTGTCGAAGCACGGGCTGATCGCCGCGAACAAGCGCCGCGTGATGTGCCTCAGCATGTTCTGGCACTTCCTCGACGTCGTGTGGATCGGCGTCTTCACCTTTGTCTATCTGATGGGAGTGCTGCGATGAGCCGCGATCCGCACGCCACCGCCCACGCGCACGACGGTCCTCACGAGATCGAGATGCCGCACGCGTCGATGCGCGACTATGTCATCGGCTTTGTCCTGTCGGTGATCCTGACCGCCATCCCCTTCTGGCTGGTGATGACGATGCCATTGAGCGCCGGCGCGACGGGCGCGATCATCATGGGTTTTGCGGTCGTCCAGATCGTCGTTCACATGGTCTTTTTCCTTCATATGACGCCGAAGGCCGAGGGCGGCTGGTCGCTGACCTCGCTGATCTTCACCGTGATCGTCGTCGTGATCATGCTCGCGGGCTCGCTGTGGGTGATGCACCACCTCAACACCAATATGATGCCGATGCCGCACGAGCCGACGAGCCAGACGGCGAGTACGACGACGGGTCAGGTGCCGTGACACGCTCCCGCCGCGCGGCCTTTGCCGCGGCGGCGCTGATCGCGGCGATCGGCCTCGCGGCGCTCGGCGTCTGGCAGCTCGAACGGCGCGTGTGGAAGCATGAGCTGGTCGCGGCGGTCGAGGCGCGCATTCATGCGGCGCCGGTGGCTGCTCCGGGGCCGGGTGCGTGGGATGCGGTCGACGCAAAGGATGATGCCTATCGCCGCGTGACGGCAACCGGGCAGTTCAGGCATGATCGCGAGACGCTCGTTCAGGCGGTGACCGACCGCGGACCGGGCTTCTGGGTGTTAACCCCACTTGAAACGCCGGGGTTCACGCTGCTCGTCAATCGCGGTTTCGTTCCGAAGGACCGGCGCGAGGCGAAGACGCGGGCGGCGGGCAATGTCGCGGGGCCGGTGATGGTGATCGGGCTGCTGCGCGTCACCGAGCCCGGCGGCGCCTTCCTTCGCTCGAACGACGCGGCGGCGGACCGCTGGTTTTCGCGCGATGTCGCGGCGATCGCGAAGGCGAGGGGGCTCGGCAACACCGCCCCCTATTTCGTCGATGCCGACGCGAAGCCTAACCCCGGCGGCTATCCGGTCGGCGGGCTGACCATCGTGCGCTTTCCCGACAATCATCTGGTCTATGCGCTGACCTGGTTTGCGCTTTGTGCGCTCAGCCTCTTTTTTGCATGGCGGCTGTGGCGTATTCGCGATTGATGACCCGCCCGACCCTCCCGCCGACCACGCCTTCGAGGGCGCCCGCCGGTCGCCGCAACATGACGCTGCTGATCCAGCTGCGCTGGATCGCGGTCGGGGGCCAGCTCGCGACGATCGGGATCGTCAGCGGACCGATGGGCATCGCGCTGCCGCACGCGCCCCTGCTCGCCGCGATCATGGTGCTGATCGCGATCAACTTCGCGAGCATCGCCTTGCTCCGCCGCGGGCGTGCGGTGACCAATGCCGAGCTGACCGCGGTGCTGCTGTTCGACGTCGCGGCGCTCGGGTGGCAGCTGCATCATAGCGGCGGGCTCGCCAATCCCTTCGCCTCGCTGTTCCTGCTGCAGGTCGTGATCGGGGCTATCCTGCTCACCCCGCGCTCGTCATGGGCGATCGTCGTCGCGGCCTTGGCGGCGCTCGCGGCCTTGCGCGTCGATCCGACGCCGCTCGTGCTGCCGCCCGCCTATGCCGCCGATCCGATGGGGCTGTATCTGAAGGGCAGCTTCGTGTGCTTCCTGCTGATCGCGGTGCTGTTTGTCGCCTTTGTCACGCGGATCAACCGCAACCTGCGCGACAGCGACGCGGCGCTCGCGACGAGCCGCCAGCGCGCGGCCGAGGAAGACCATATCGTGCGGATGGGGCTGCTCGCGTCGGGCGCGGCGCACGAACTCGGGACGCCGCTGTCGACGCTGTCGGTGCTGATCGGGGACTGGAAGGCGGCGCCGCGGCTCGCGAAGGATCGCGAGATGCAGGAGGATCTCGCAGACATGGACGCGGCGGTGCAGCGCTGCAAGGCGATCGTCAGCGGCATTTTGATGTCGGCGGGCGAAGCGCGCGGCGAGGCGCCGCAACTGACGACGATGCGCGCCTCGTTCAACGAGATCGTCGCGCACACGCGTGCGGTGCGCCGCCCCGGCACGGTCGAATTCAACGACCGCTTCGGTGCCGATGTCGCGATCGTATCGGACCCCGCGCTGCGACAGGTGATCGGCAACGTGCTCGATAACGCGGCCGAGGTGTCGCCCGACTGGACGCGCTTCACGACGTCGCGTGACGGCGACATGCTGGTGATCGAGATCGCCGATCAAGGCCCGGGCTTCAGCCCGGAGATGCTGGAGAATTTCGGCCAGCCCTACCGCTCGACCAAGGGCCGCCCCGGCGGCGGGCTCGGCCTGTTCCTGCTCGTCAATGTGCTGCGTAAGCTTGGCGGTGGCGCGAGCGTGTCCAATCGCGACGTGGGCGGCGCGCTCGTCCGGATATTCCTGCCTATTTCGGCCCTGGCACGGCCCGATGGAGAGAAGGCATGACCGAGGTCGAGGATAGCGGGCGACGCTTGCTGATCGTCGAGGATGACGAAACCTTCGCGCGGACGCTGAAACGCTCGTTCGAGCGGCGCGGCTATGCGGTCGAGGTCGCGCATAGCCCGGAGGAGATGGATGCGCTGCTCACGGCGTTCCGGCCCGGCTATGCGGTCGTCGACCTGAAGCTGGGCGGCGCGTCGGGGCTCGCGTGCGTACAGACGCTGCGCGCGAGCGATGCGACGATGCGGATCGTCGTACTCACCGGCTTTGCGAGCATCGCGACCGCGGTCGAGGCGATCAAGCTCGGCGCCTCCTATTATCTCGCGAAGCCGTCGAACACCGACGACATCGAGGCGGCGTTCGACCGCGCCGAGGGCAATGCCGAAACGCCGGTGGGCGACCGCCAGTCGTCGATCAAGACCGTCGAGTGGGAGCATATCCACCAGATTTTGGTCGAGACCGATTTCAACATTTCGGAAACCGCGCGCCGGCTGGGGATGCACCGGCGCACGCTGGCGCGAAAGCTGGAGAAACGGCAGATTCGCTGAGCTGCGGCGCCGCTATTTCTTCTCGACCAGTTCGCGCAGCAGGAAGCCGTGGAGCATCGCGGCGCGCACCGCATCCTCGGCATGATCGGCGCCGACCGAGTGGCCGCCCTCGAGATATTCGTGATAATAGACGCGGTTGCCGTTCTCCATCAGCCGCGCGGCATATTTGCGTGCATGGCCGGGGTGGACGCGGTCGTCCTTGGTCGAGAGGTAGAGGAAGGTCGGCGGGTATTTCACGCCCTTGCGGATGTTCTGATAGGGCGAATATTTCGACAGGAACGCCCAATCCTCGGGCACGTCGGGATCGCCATATTCGGCAACCCACGAGGCGCCCGCGAGCATCTTGTCGTAGCGCCACATATCCTTGATCGGCGAGCCCGAGATTACCGCGCCATAGAGGTCGGGGCGCTGCGTCATCGCCGCGCCAACGAGCACGCCGCCGTTCGAGCGGCCCGAGATCGCGATCTTGCCCTTTGCGCTGACGCCGGTCCTGACCAGATCCTCGGCGACCGCGTGGAGGTCGTCGAAGCTCGCCTGACGCTTTTCGCGCAGCGCCGCCTGGTGCCAGGCGGGGCCATATTCGCCGCCGCCGCGGATGCCCGCGAGGACATAGGCGTTGCCATCCTCGACCCAGAACAGGCCGAGCGGGCCCGCGCGGTACGGCTGGCCGGTGAGATAGCCCGGCGTCTGCGCGGCGCGGAAGCCGCCATAGGCATGGATCAGCGCGGCAACCGGCGCCTCGCTGTCCGATTTCTTGCGAACGAGGAAATATGGAATTTTCGTGCCGTCTTTCGAGGTCGCGAAGCGCTTTTCGACGAGCATTTCCTTCGCATCGAAGGTCGCGGGCAGGCTCTGCACCGCTTGCGGTGCGCCGGTTTCGCCGACGGCGTAGAGCGTCGGCGGCATCAGCATCGTCTCGGCGGTGGCAAGGACGGTATCGCGCTTGCCGATCGTCCCGGCGATGGTCACGGTCGCCTTGTCGGCGAGCGCGACCTCCTTCTGGCTCCATTGGCCGCTCGCGGGATCGCGGCGGAGCGCGAACAGCTTGCCCTCGACATCGTCGAGCGCCTTGACCCACAGGATATTGTCGGTCGCCGAGACATTTTCGATCGCTTGTGCCTTTGTCGGGGTCATCGCGGTGACGATCGGCACCTGCCGGTCGGCGGACATGTCGGCGAGCGACAAGGAGACGAGCGAACCCGCGGGGATATTCGCCCAATCCTTGTTGAGGAAGATGATGAGCTGTCCGTCGACGACGTCGCGTACACTCGCCGTGTCGGGAACGATCGTCGAGATATAGCGCGAGCCGTCGATGTTCGGCAGCTTGATGTCGGCGGTGTAGAAGGTCTTGCCGCGGCTGATCATCGGCCAGCGCTTGTCGCCGTCGGTGAAGGCGAAGACGTTCATGCCGACGTCCTCATGCTCGCCCTCGGCGACGGTTTCGGCCGACGCGAGCGGCGTGCCGCGTTTCCAGCGCTTGACGATGCGCGGATAGCCCGACGCGGTCATGCTGCCCGCGCCATAATCGGTCGCGACGAGCAGGGTGTCGGCATTTTCCCACGTCACGCTGCTCTTCGCCTGCGGCAGCGTGAAGCCGTCGCTCACGAAGCTTTTGGTCGTGCGGTCCCATTCGCGGACGACGTCGGCGTCGGTGCCGCCGGGGCTCAGCGACACGAGGCAGCGCTTGTAATCGGGGGCGAGGCAGTCGGCGCCGTGCCATACCCAGCTCTGCTTTTCGGCCTTGCCGAGCGCGTCGACGTCGATCAGCGTCGTCCAGACGGGCTTGCCGGCAAGGTAGGCGTCGAGCGGGCTTTGGCGCCAGATGCCGCGGGGATTGTTGGCGTCGCGCCAGAAATTGGTGATGGTTTCGCCCATGACCTCGCCGGGCATCGCGATCTGGCGGTCGTCGTCGAGGATTTCGCGCGCGCGCTTGCGGTCGGCCTCGAAGCCCGGGCGGCCGGTGATCAGCCTGTCGGTTGCCGCATTTTCCTTTTTGACCCAGTCGAGTGCCTTTGTGCCCTCAATATCCTCAAGCCAGAGGTACGGGTCCTTGTCTTGCGGCGCGGCGGTGGCGACGGCGGTGATCGAACAGCTGAGGGCAAGCGCGGCAAGGCTGGCGCGGATCATTCGGAAAGTCTCCCCTGGGGTGTGGAGGCGCTGTGCTAGCAGCATTAGACACCCCAAGGGAAGGAGGCGACGCGCCTATTGGTCGATGATGATCGTGCCCGGGTGATGCTTGTCGAGATGCTTCTTGATGATCTTGAGATTGCGCGTGTTCGAGCGGAAGAAAAAGTCGAACGCGTCGCCGACGAGCGGGATCGCGCCGAGCGCGGTGTCGACGCCGAGATTGCCGACCATGCGCCAGATCTTCCACTTCGGCATGCCGAGGTTGCGCGCTTCCCAGATCAGATAGGCGCCCATCGTCGCGGCGATCACGTCGCCGACGACGGGGACGAGGCCGACGATCGCGTCGAGGCCGACGGGGCGGTTGATGCCGGGGATGATAAAGCTGCGTTCGAGCAGGACTTCGAGCGTCTCGACGCGCTTGCGGAGCGCGGCGGGGTCGTTGCGATTGGAAATCAGCGCGTCGAAGATCGCGTCGGGATTGGGCGTCGAAGGGGCCATCGGGGTCCTTTCACAAGCGCTCGAAGTTGCAGCGCCACTGTATTAGTTAGGTAAGGCGATCACATGATTCAATGGGTGTTGCGCGCGGCCGTTCGCGCGGAGGCCCGTCAGGCGCTGCGACGCGACCGACCAGCGGAGCGGCGTCGCGAGCGGAATGAAGGGGGCATAGCGCCGCAGCACCGCCTCGGCCTCGCTCACCTGCACCCGGCGCTGGCCGGCGTCGATATTCGCCGTCGCCTGGTCGATCAGTTCCTGCGCCTCGCGGTTGCAGAGCGTGTCGCGGCGGCACGACAGGCGGCGCAGCGCCCATAGCGCGTCGTCGTTCGGCGCGACTTCGTCGATCAGGCGGAGGTCGGCGGTCGACGCCATCGGGACACGCTGGCTCGGCACCCCGATCGCTTTGAAATCGGCGGAGACATAGGCGAAGAGGATGCGCCCGCCGGGTGTGTCGGGGACGGCGATGCGCAGCGGCTCGATCGCGCGCCCGGCGCCGCGCCAGGCATCGACCACGCGCTTCGCCTGTGCGAGGCGCGACGCCTCGTCATATTCGGCCCAAGTGGGGACGAGCGGCGCGGGGCCGCCATCGCGCGCATAGAGTGAGGGACGAAGCGTGACCTGCGGCTGCCATTCGGAGAGCCCGAACGCCTCGATCAGCCGCTCGCGCCGGATCGCGCGGACGAGCGCGTCGCGGTTGGCGTCGACCGCGAGGAAACCCTCGGCGCGGACGAACGACAGGCCGAACAGGCCGGGGACCGGATCGACGACGAGGCGCGAACGGCCGATGTTCGAGGCGGCGAAATAGGGCAGGGTCGAAAAACGGCCGCCGATGACGCCATCGGCATAGCCGTTCTTGAACCGCGCGAGCGCGCCCGCGGGCGATGTGCCAACCAGCTCGATCGACGCGGCGGGGTCGTTCGCGGCGGCTTCGGCCGCCTCGGGATCCTCGGCGAGCGGATCGGGGACGGGCGAGAGCAGCACCGCGCGGCCGATTCTGCGCGCGCGCATCGGTCCCCAGCCCATGCCCTTGTTGACGATCGCCATCGAGGGCTGCGCGAGCAGTTCGAGGATCGCGGGCTGCGGCACCGAAAGGCGGATTTCGATCACGGTGTCGGTCATCGCCTTGATCGTCTCGACCTCGGGAAAGTCATTTTTCAGGACGTGGCGGCTGGCGGGGGCCAGATAGGAGCGCAGGATCGCGGCGACATCCTCGGCCGTGACCTTGCGCCCGTTGGTCCATTTGGCTTCGCGAAGGCGGAAGATATAGCTCCGCCCATCGGTGGTGACGGTCCAGCGATCGGCGAGGCCGGTGTCGATCTGACCCTCGCCGTCATAGCGGACCAGCCCCTGCGAGGTCGCGTCGAGGAGCGCGGCATTGGCGGACGACAGCTCGCCGCCAAGCGGCGTTGCCGCGGGGTTGAGCGCGCCGATGGCAGCGATCTTGACCGGGCCGCGCTCGCCGAACAGGCCACAGCTCGCGAGGGCAAGAGCGAGCAGCGCTGTCGCGCCCACGCGCGAGCCGATGCCTCTTGCCCTCATTTTCCGGTCATCTCCCTTTCCGATCCGCGCCGCCGATCATAGCCATCCGTGCCGAAAGCGGAATAGGCGGCGCCGATTGAATCGATCAGTCGGCGGGACTGGACGCCGGATAGGTGATCGCGGCGTCGCCATAGGCGCCGGCGAGCTTGCCGCCCTTGGCATAATCGATCAGCAGACGAAAATAGTCCGGGGTGAAACGGGTCGAAAGGCGCTGACCGTCGGGCGCCGTCTCAAACTCGGTCATTCCATGCTCGGCCTTGGGGAAGACGGCGAGGGTGATCGGCTGTCCGGCGGCGATCAGCGTGCCGATGCGCCGCGAGGTTTCACCCACCGGGGCATCGATGTCCATCCCGCCCAGCGCCCAAAGCTGTGGCACCTTCACCGCGCGCAGCGTCGGCATCGGGTCGTAGTGGACGGGCGTGCCGAAGTTATAGGCCTGTCCCTTCGTCCGGATGTCATCCGCAGTCATGCCAAGGGCGAGATGGGTGTAGTTGCCATAAACATCCTTGAACCAGGGTTCGCCGCGATAACGGGCGCGCACGGCGTCAAATTCGTCGATCCCGTCGACCATGCCGCTGGCGAATATCCGCGTCACGGCGGCGCCGAGTTCCTGCGCTTTGGCGATGACGTCGGGGCCATAGCCTTTGAGGCCCATCTGGAATGCGATCGCCTCGCGATCCTCGTCGGCGACCGATACCGCGAGGCCGAAGCTGACGATCAGGAAGTCGACATTCGAACGGTTGGCGGCAAGCGGTGCGATCCAGCCGCCCTGGCTCGGCCCCTGGAACCCGAAGCGGTTACCCCGCGGTCCCGCCAGTCGGCGCGCCTCGGCGAGCGCCGCGACGGCGTCGTCGGCGAGGAGCGAAAAGTCCTGCGTATATTTGTCGCCCGATTTGCCGGTGCCGCGCTTGTCGTAAACAAAGGCACCGACGCCGGCGGCGGGAAGGATGCGCTGGAGCGAGTTGAAGTCGCGTGCCGAATCGAACTCGCCGCCATGCAGCAACACCACGATCGGAACGGGGTCATCGCCCGGCGGCAGGACAAGGCGTCCGACGAGCGTCGCGCCATGGCTGGTGAAACTCGTTTCGTGCTTTTCGAGGGCGATGCGCCGGGCGGTGCGGTCGCCGAACTGGACGCTGTCCGCCGCGCAGTCGAAGCGAACCTGCATCCCGTCGGGGCGTCCGGTCCAGCCGAGCGTGCTCGCCCAATGGTCGCCTTCGCGTTTCAGTTCGCCGGTTTTGCCGTCGAGGTTGCGCCAGCGCAGCGACGCTTCACCCGCCGTCGCGACGTCGATCAGGCCTCCGTCGGCGAGGCGATATGTCCCGAGAGCGCATTCGGAATCGACGGCGGCCGCGGCCGGGTTGGTCAAGCCCATGGCAGCCAGCGCAGCGACGGTCGCACCGCGCATCCACTTGATTTTCAATTTTTTCCGTCGCCCCACCGTGAACATGCGCATTTTCTCCATTGATGGTGCGGACGGCGGGACTTGAACCCGCATACCCAGAGGATGGCAGATTTTAAGTCTGCTGCGTCTACCGATTTCGCCACGTCCGCATGATGTGGAGGGTCAAGCCGATGGGTTCATGGAGGTCAAGCGATGTTTGGCGCTTCCCGTGCCCGGACGGCTCGGCTAGACCCATGTAATGACAGCAGTCCTCGAAATTTCCGGCCTCGGAAAAACATATAAGAGCGGTCACACAGCATTAAGCGATGTCGACCTTTCCATCAACAAGGGCGAGATTTTCGCGCTGCTCGGGCCGAACGGCGCGGGCAAGACGACGCTGATCAGCATCGTCTGCGGGATCGTGACGGCGAGCGCGGGAACGGTGACGGTCGGCGGGCACGACCATGCGCAGGGCTATCGCGCGGCGCGGACGATGATCGGGCTGGTGCCGCAGGAATTGCACACCGACGCGTTCGAAACGGTGATGGCGACGGTGAGTTTCTCGCGCGGGCTGTTTGGCAAGCCGCGCAACCCCGCGTTTATCGAGCAGCTGCTGCGCGACCTGTCCTTGTGGGACAAGCGCGATTCGAAGATCATGGAATTGTCGGGAGGCATGAAGCGCCGCGTGATGATCGCCAAGGCGCTCAGCCACGAGCCCGAAATCCTGTTCCTCGACGAACCGACCGCGGGGGTCGACGTCGAGCTGCGCCGCGACATGTGGAACATGGTACGAGGCCTTCGCGAGCGCGGCGTCACCATCATCCTCACCACCCATTATATCGAGGAGGCCGAGGAAATGGCCGACCGGGTGGGGGTGATCACCGGCGGGCGGTTGATCCTGGTCGAGCAGAAGGATGCGCTGATCAAGAAGCTGGGACGCAAGACGCTGACGCTCAATCTGGCCGACCAACTGGAGGCGGTGCCCGCCGAACTTGCCGACTGGAAACTTGCGCTCGCGGGCGATGGGCACGAGCTCGTGTACGAGTTCGACAGCCAGGCCGAGGCGACCGGCGTGCCCTCGCTGCTGCGGCGGATGACCGACATCGGGGTCCAGTTCAAGGATCTGCACACGCGGCAAAGCTCGCTCGAGGATATTTTCGTCGGGCTGGTGCACGAATCGAACGGCGCAAAGGGAGAAGCCGCATGACCGCGAACTGGCGCGGCGTGCGCGCGATCTACGCCTTTGAAATGGCGCGCTTCGGGCGCACCTTCTGGACCAGCCTGATGCTGCCGGTGATCACCACGGCACTCTATTTCGTCGTGTTCGGATCGGCGATCGGCAGCCGGATGACCGAGGTCAGCAACGTCCCCTATGGCGCGTTCATCGTGCCCGGGCTGATGATGCTGACGATGTTCACCGAAAGCATCAGCAACGCCTCGTTCGGCATCTATATGCCCAAATGGACGGGGACGATTTACGAAATGCTGTCGGCGCCGCTGTCGCCGCTGGAAACGGTGATCGCCTATGTCGGCGCGGCGGCGACGAAGTCGGTGATCATCGGGTCGATCATCTTCGCGACCGCGCACCTGTTCGTCGATGTGCAGGTCGCGCACCCGCTGTTGATGGCGGCGTTCATGATCCTGATGGCGGTGACCTTCTGCCTGTTCGGCTTCATCATCGGCATCTGGGCGCAGAGCTTCGAGCAGCTTCAGGTGATCCCGATGCTCGTCATCTATCCGCTGACCTTTTTGGGCGGCGCGTTCTACTCGCTCGACATGCTGCCCGCGGCGTGGCGGACGGTCACGCTGTTCAACCCCGTCGTTTACCTGATCAGCGGGTTCCGCTGGACCTTCTTCGGCAAGGGCGATGTCGGGATCGAAGTCAGCATGGGCGCGGTGACGCTCTTCCTAGCGCTATGCCTGGGCGTCATCTTCTGGATGTTCCGCACCGGATACCGGCTCAAGAACTGAGCGGATCAAAGGTTTCTGTATCCCCGCGAAGGCGGGGATCCATCTCCTGCCGGTTCAAAATGGCACTGTCTGGAGATGGGCCCCCGCCTTCGCGGGGGCACACAGCCTTTCCAGCGGCCTTAGGCCGCGAAATTAGCCGTTCAGGCGTTCGCGCATTTCCTTGCCCGGTTTGAAATAGGGCACGTTTTTCGCCTTCACGTCGACCGCCGCGCCCGTCCGGGGGTTGCGGCCGGTGCGCGATTCGCGCGACCGGGTGGAGAAGGCGCCGAAGCCACGCAGTTCGACACGCCCGCCCGAGGCGAGCTGATCGACGATGGAATCGAAGAAAGTGTCGACGATGCGCTCGACTTCATCGACCCGCAAATCGCTGTTTTCGCTCGCGATCTTTTGAACCAGTTCTGACCGGATCATGTGCTTCCCCTAATATATACAGTCACGCATTCCCCGCCGAAGCGGGTCCCGGTCGTTGCCGGTCAATTGTGCGTGAGACCCCTCCCAACGCGCGGAGAAGGTATCACGAATCCTTGTTTGATCAAAATATATCGCGACACGAAAAAGGCCCGCAGAGGGACACTCTGCGGGCCTTTGTTTCGCCTGACGGCGGAAGGAGGAAATTAATCCTTCTTGCCGGCCTTCAGCGCCTCGCCGAGGATGTCGCCGAGCGATGCACCCGAGTCCGACGAACCGTACTGAGCGACGGCTTCCTTCTCTTCGGCGATCTGCATCGCCTTGACCGAGAAGTTCGGCTTTTTCGAACGGTCGAAGCCGATGACCATCGCATCGAACTTCTGGCCGACCTGGTAACGTTCGGCGCGCTGTTCGTCGCGGTCGCGGCCAAGGTCGGCGCGCTTGATGAAGCCGGTGGCGCCATCTTCGCCAGCCTGAACTTCGAGGCCGTTGTCGCGGACTTCGAGGACGGTGACGGTGATAACGTCGTTCTTCTTCACCGAACCGGCAGCGGCGGTGCCGCCGCCAACGGCCGGAGCACCCTTTTCAAGCTGCTTGATGCCGAGGCTGATGCGTTCCTTCTCGACGTCGACGTCGAGAACGACGACCTGCACGGCCTCGCCCTTGCGGTGGAGGTGCAGCGCTTCTTCGCCCGAGATGCCCCAAGCGATGTCCGACATGTGAACCATGCCGTCGACGTCGCCCGGCAGGCCGACGAACAGACCGAATTCGGTCGCGTTCTTGACTTCGCCTTCGACGACCGAGCCCACGGGGTGGGTTTCGGCGAACGCGCCCCAGGGGTTCGACTGAGCCTGCTTGAGGCCAAGCGAGATGCGGCGCTTGTCGCTGTCGACTTCGAGGACGATGACGTCGACTTCCTGGCTCGTCGAAACGATCTTGCCGGGGTGGACGTTCTTCTTGACCCACGACATTTCGCTGACGTGGACCAGGCCTTCGATGCCGGCTTCGAGTTCGACGAACGCGCCGTAATCGGTGATGTTCGTGACGGTGCCCGACAGCTTCGCACCGACGGGGTACTTGGCGGCGACGCCTTCCCACGGATCGCTTTCGAGCTGCTTCATGCCGAGGCTGATGCGCTGCGTGTCGCGGTTGATGCGGATGATCTGGACGCGGACATTGTCACCGATGTTGATGACTTCGCTCGGGTGGTTGACGCGCTTGTAGCTCATGTCGGTGACATGGAGCAGGCCGTCGATGCCGCCGAGGTCGACGAACGCACCATAATCGGTGATGTTCTTGACGGCGCCTTCGATGATCTGACCTTCTTCCAGGTTCTGGATCAGGCCCGAGCGCTGTTCGGCGCGCGTTTCTTCGAGGATGGCGCGGCGCGACACGACGATGTTGCCGCGGCGGCGATCCATCTTGAGGATCTGGAAGGGCTGCGGCAGGTCCATGAGCGGGCCGACGTCGCGCACGGGGCGGATGTCGACCTGCGAACCCGGAAGGAACGCCACGGCGCCGCCGAGGTCGACGGTGAAGCCGCCCTTGACGCGGCCGAAGATGACGCCTTCGACGCGGGCTTCCTTGTTGAATTCTTCTTCCAGGCGGTCCCACGCGGCTTCGCGGCGAGCACGGTCGCGCGACAGCATGGTTTCGCCATTGGCGTTTTCGACGCGGTCGACATAGACTTCGACTTCGTCACCGACATTGATGTCGGCCTTCTGGCCCGGCATCGCGAATTCGCGAAGCGGCACGCGGCCTTCGCTCTTCAGGCCAATGTCGATCACTGCCAGGTCGTTTTCGATCGCGGTCACGGTGCCCTTGACGACGCGGCCTTCAAAGCCGCCGTCGGCACCACCAAGCGATTCATCGAGCATCGCGGCGAAATCGTCGCGCGTCGGGAAAGCCGTAGTGGCCATAGTGGATATTCCTTACTTCATCTGTTCCGGCCAAGCGGTTGGTTCCGCTGGTCTTGTGGCCGATCCGCCACGCCTGCCGGATGCAGGGCGCAGCATCCTTCGAGCCGGTTGCCGGCGAGTCATGGACAAAGCAAAATGGGCGCGGCGGGTGTGTCCCATCGCGCCCGACGCTCGGTTCGAGCGGCGGTCGGTCCATGCCTCGACCTGCAATAAAGCCCGTCGGACGGCGCGCATATAGTCCGCAAACCCTGCCGAAGCAAGGCGGAAAGCCTGTTCTAGCCGCGCGCCTTCCGGCGCTCTTCGACGAACGCGATGGCGGCGGCGAGGGCGGCGTCCTTATCCATGCCCGTGTTGTCGAGCAGCATGGCGTCTTCGGCCCGAAGGAGCGGCGCGTTGGCGCGGCCGGTGTCGCGCGCGTCGCGGGCGTGAACGTCGGCGAGCACGGCATCGAAGCCGACGTCGACGCCGCGCGCGAGCATCTCGGCATGGCGGCGGCGCGCGCGTTCCTCGGCGCTGGCGGTGACGAACAGCTTGGCATCGGCGTGCGGCGCGATGACGGTGCCGATGTCGCGCCCGTCGAGCACTGCGCCGCCGGGCTGGCCCGCAAAATCGACCTGCCGCTGGAACAGCGCGTCGCGCACGGCGGGATGGATCGACACGCGGCTGGCGAGCCCGCCAGTGGTTTCATAGCGCAGCGCAGGATCGTCTAGCAGGCTGTCCGGAAAGTCGCACGCGGCGAGCGCGTCCGCGGCGTTGTCGGCATCGCCATGGTTGAGCTGCGTCTGGTAACCCACCGCGCGATAGAGCAACCCGGTGTCGAGCACGGGCAGGCCGTAATGTTTGGCGAGCCCCTTGGCGATCGTGCCCTTGCCCGATGCGGTGGGGCCGTCGACCGCGATGATCATTGCTGAAGCCCGGCGAGCAGTTGCTCGAAATTGGGGAAGCTGGTCGCGACGGGGGCGATGTCGTCGATCGTCACCGGCGCCTTGCTGGCTAGACCGGCGACGGCGAAGCTCATGCAGATGCGGTGATCGAGATGCCCCGCGATGGTGGCGCCGCCCGGAAGCGGGGCGCCGCCGGTGCCGTCGATGATCAGGCCGTCTTCGGTTTCTTCGACGCGCGCGCCGATCGCCTTGAGCCCGGCCGCCATCACCGCGATGCGGTCGCTTTCCTTAACGCGCAGCTCGTCGAGCCCGGTCGTGACGGTGCGGCCCTCGGCGAGCGCGGCGGCGATGAACAGGATCGGGAACTCGTCGACCATGCTCGGCACGATGGCGGGGTCGACGGCGATGCCTTTGAGCGCGCTGTGGCGGACGCGGAGGTCGGCGACGGGTTCGCCGCCGACTTCGCGGGCGTCCAGCAGTTCGATGTCGCCGCCCATCTGTTGCAGCACCTCGACCAGCCCAGCGCGGGTCGGGTTGAGGCCGACATTGGCGATGGTGACGTCCGACCCCGGAACGAGAAGCGCGGCGACGATGAAGAAGGCGGCCGACGAAGGGTCGCCCGGGACGGTGATCGTCTGCGGCTTCAGCTCGGCCTCGCCGCGGATGCGAATATAGCGCGTGCCGTCGGCGCCCAATTCGACGGTCAGGTCGGCACCGAAACCCTTGAGCATGCGCTCGCTATGGTCGCGGGTCGGGACGGGCTCGATCACTTCGGTAATGCCTGGCGTGTTGAGACCTGCAAGCAGTACCGCGCTCTTTACCTGCGCCGAGGCCATCGGCAAGCGATAGGAAAGGGGGATGGCGGGCGCGAGGCCGCGCACCATCAGCGGCAGGCGGTCACCGGGCGAGGCGCTGATGTCGGCGCCCATCTGGCTGAGGGGATCGATGACGCGGCCCATCGGGCGGCCCGACAGGCTGGCATCGCCGACGAAGGTCGTGGTGATCGGGTGGCTCGCGACAAGGCCCATGAGCAGGCGTGTCGAGGTACCGCTGTTGCCCATGTCGAGCGCTTCGCGCGGCTGAAGCAGTCCGCCGACCCCGACGCCGTGGATGCGCCATTCGCCGTCGTCCTGGCGCTCGATGGTGGCGCCCATCGCGCGCATCGCGGCGGCGGTGGCGAGCACGTCATGCCCCTCGAGCAGACCGGTGACGCGGCTTTCCCCGACGGCGAGCGCGGAGAGCATCAGCGAGCGGTGCGAGATGCTCTTGTCGCCCGGAATCGCGATCCTACCTTTGAGCGGAACGGAAGCGGAAAAGCTGCGCGGCGTGGCGGTTTGATCGGTCATGGCGTGCGGCTTTTGACAGCGGCCTTGCAATCTGGCAAGGCGCACGCCGATTTGACGGATAGCTATTCAAGCCCCGTCGCTCTTCCGATATTTCTATCCTGTTTCCAAAGGGTTACGAGGCATATATGATCAAGGCTGAATGGGGCACGAAGCGTAGCTGCCCGAAATGCGCAACCCGATTCTATGATTTGACCAAGGACGATCCGGTGAACTGCATCAATTGCGGTTACAATTGGATTCCGGAATCGGTGCTGAAATCGAAGCAGCCGATGCCGTTCGAGCAGATCGAAAAGCCCGGCAAGGTCGCCAAGGAAGAAGGCGTCGACGAGGATCTGGATCTGGACGTCGATGTCGACGAGGATAGCGATTCGCCCGACAATGACGTCGACCTCGGCGGCGATGACGATCTGGGCGTTGCGACAGGCGACGACGAAGACGTCGAAACCTGATTTTTTCCGCGAGGGACCAAAAAGGCATCGCAAGATGCATTTGGCCCCTTGCATCACTCGGCGGCGCTGCTAAAGGCGGCGTCCCGGTCGCAGCAGCCAAGCATATTGGCGAGGGCGACACGATGAAATGGTACGGGGCCTTAGCTCAGCTGGGAGAGCGCCTGCATGGCATGCAGGAGGTCAGCGGTTCGATCCCGCTAGGCTCCACCATTACAAAAAAGGCCCGCGAAAGCGGGCCTTTTTTGTTGCGCGGTGGGCTGGCGGCTATTCGGCCGCTTCTTCCTTGTCGAACACGGGTTCGAGCGCGATCGGGTCAGCGAGCGTGATGCGGTCGAGGATCGACGCGGTGTCGTCGCGGACTTTCAACATCAGGCTGCGCAGCCGGCATTCGGATTCGGGCAGGCAATTCTTGCAATGTTCGTGCGCGTTGCGCGCCGCGCACGGGACGAGCGCGAGCGAGCCGCGCGTCAGCCGGACAAGGTCGCCATAGCTGATGTCGATCGGGGGCAGGGCAAGCTGATAGCCGCCGTCGCGCCCGCGCTGCGAGATGAGTAGGCCCTCGCGCGCCATTTCGGAGAGGATCACGGTCAGGAATTTGGGCGGGATATTCTGCGCCTCCGCAATATCCGCGAGCTGCACCTGCCCCTTGCCCCAATGGTCGGCAAGATGCTGGAACGCGCGGATCGTATAGCGGGTTTTTTGCGAAAGCATGGGGCGTTACTGTGACATATTCAGCCTTAATTCAACCTGTCTGGATGACATAAGTTGCAGAGTTGATGAAAATCACAGCGGGTGGCATGAACCACCCCTATAAAGGTCGCATGGTGGCCCGGCATCGGGCGCGGCAAGGGTGATTGCGATGATGCGTAAAATATTGGCGACCCCCGCGATGCTCGCGGCGTGCCTGCTGGCCGTCGCGCCAGCCCAGGCGCAGTTCGGAAGCCTGCTCCGCAAGGTGACGACCCCCGCGCCGAAACCAAGCGACGAGGGCAAGGGCGGCTGTCCCAAGGGCAAGAAGGGCAGCAGTGCGGGCCGGAGCATTTTGGGCGGTGTGCTCAACGAGGCGATCGGCAGCGCGGCGAGCAAGGCCGGCGTCTACAGCTATGTGCCGATTTCGGAGGTCAGCGGGACGCTCACCGACGCGATCGCCTGCCGTCTCGACCCGGCCGAGCAGGTGCAGGCGGCGGCGGCGACCGAGGAGGTGACGCGCGGCGAAGAGGTCGGCGCGACCGCGAACTGGACGAGCGAAACGCGTCAGAATGTCAGCGGATCCTCGACCATCGCCGCGAAGAACGAACTCGCCGATGGCTCGCAATGCATGAGCGTCACCGACATCGTGATCGTCGAGGGCGAAGAGACGCGCGTGTCGAAACGGATGTGCAAGGGCCCCGGCCAGGCGCGCTATGTCCTCGCGGCGTAAAGCGTCGCGTAAGGCGTTTCGCGTTGCCGCGGCGGTGGGGCTGATCGCCTGCCTGACCGGCGCCGCCAAGCCGGCGATCGACCCCGCGAACCCGACGTGTCCGCTGACCCCCGACTGGTCGGCGAATACGACGATGAAGCTGACGCCTGTTGCCAAGAAGAATGGCAAGGTGCTGCTCGCCGAGGGGCGGATCGATGCGGGGCTGCCCGACCGGCTGAAGGCCGCGCTCGCCGCCAATCCCGACGTCAGCGAAGTGTGGCTGCGCTCACCCGGCGGCGACGCGCGCGCGGGCAACGCCGCGGGGCGGATCATCCGTTCGAACTTTGGCCTCACGACACGCATCCCGGCAGGCTGGGCCTGTTTCAGCGCGTGCAACTTCATCTTCATGGGCGGCCAGCCGCGCGTGATCGATCCGGGCGGGCTGTTCATCGTCCATATGTTCACGCGCACCGGCGACCGCAGCGCGATCGACATGAGCGTCGCGATGGGCACCGACGCGACCAAGGAACTGATCGGCGACATCGAACAGGATGCTGCGCTGCTCGCGAGCGAGGATAATGATTTCCTGATCCGCATGGGGGTGTCGCGCAAGCTCTTGACCGAGGTGATGTATCAGCAAAAGGCGCTGGCGAACGCCGAGGACAAATCGACGCGCCGCTGCCTGACGCAGGCCGAGGTCAGAACCTATAACGTTGCAAATAACAACGAATAGGATAGGCTCTCTGCCAAAATAGGAGAGGCTGCCATGAACGAGATGACGCACGATCACGCCACATTCCGGTCGATGATCGACGGAACGCAGGAAGATTGGGACATTATCGCGCGCGAACAGAAGCAGTTCGCGCCGAACAATGGCAAGCGCATCCTCGATCATCTGAAGCTGCTCGGCGGCGATTATGGCGGTTTTCCGGTCGACCGGCTCGAGCATTGCCTGCAAACCGCGACGCGCGCCCACCGCGATGGGCGCGACGAGGAATATGTGGTGATGGCGCTGCTCCACGACATCGGCGACACGCTCGGCGCGTTCAACCACCCCGACGTCGCGGCGGCGATCCTGAAGCCCTTCCTGTCAGAGGAGAATCTGTGGATCGTCCAGCACCACGGGATTTTCCAGGGCCATTATTTCTTCCACTATCTCGGGCTCGACCGCGACATGCGCGACCAGTTCCGCGACAGCCCGCATTATGCGGCATGCGCCGAATTCTGCGAAAAATATGACGCGCCGGCGTTCGACCCCGATTATGCCAGCGAGCCGCTCGAATTCTTCGAGCCGATGGTGATGCGGATCTGCTCATACCCGCGCACGAGCATCTACAAGAAGGTGATGGTTGAGGAAGCGGCGGAGTAGTTTGGGTCGTCATCCCAGCGAAAGCTGGGATCGCTCGCGTCCAGGATGAACGATAGCGGCCCCAGCTTCCGCTGGGGCGACGGTTGGTTACTTCCCCTTGAACTCGGTCTTGCGCTTTTGCTGGAAGGCCATGATGCCTTCCATCGCGTCGGCGGTGCCGCCCGCGACGAACTGGCCCTTGGCCTCGGCGTCGAGCGTGGTCGAATAATCTTGTGACAGGCCATCGCGCAGCACTTTGCGCATCGTCCCGAGCGCGATCGTCGGGCCATTGGCGAGGCGGGTGGCGAGCGCCTTGGCCTCGGTCAGAAGGTCGGCGTCGTCGACGCATTTATAGATCATGCCCCAGTCAGCGGCCTGTTCGCCGCCGATCTTCTCGCCCAGCATCATCATCTGCAGCGCGCGCGGTACGCCGACGAGGCGCGGCAGCAGCCACGACGAACCGCCGTCGGGGACGAGGCCGATGTTGACGAAGGCCTGGAGGAAATAGGCGCTCTTGCCCGCGATCGTGAAATCGCCCGACAGCGCGAAGCTGCATCCGACGCCCGCCGCGGGGCCGTTGACGGCGGTGACGACGGGGATGTCGAGGTTCGCGAGCGCGAGCAGCATCGGGTTATAATGACCGCGCAGCGCATTGCGGCTCCGCGCCCCGCCGCCGACCGCTCCGCCACCTGACCGGTCGCCCGCCAGATCGGCGCCCGAACAGAAGCCGCGGCCCTCGCCGGTGATCAGCAGTGCGCGTGCGCCGAGGCCCGGCAGATGATCGAGCGCTTCGCGAATATCGTCGGCCATCGCGGGCGGCATCGAATTGAGCCGGTCGGGGCGGTTGAGCGTGATCGTCGCGACATGGTCGGCGAGTTCGAGCTTGATCGTGTCGAAGGTCGGAAGGGTCATGGGGAAGAATCCTCTCGCAGGTGCTTTACCTTTACGTTCACGTAAAGATGTGACTCATTTGCGGGAGGAGTGCAAGGGGGAAGGGAACGGGAGTGGACGACCGGAACCAGATCGAATTGACCTTCGCGACATTGACCGGCTTAAGCCCCATCTCGGCGATGAGCCGCACGACCTCGTCGGTCATTAGATGACCATGAGCGATCTGGCGAACACCGTTGTTCACCAGCCGGCGAATGGACTTGTCATTATAGGCGTGCGCGATGACGTAGGTGTCCCAATTCTCCGCCGCCTCGATATCTTCAAACATATACAGGAAGCTGCGGTCGAGCCCGACGCTTGGATTCAGAATCCGCGTGTCGGAAATACGCCCTTAAGGCAGGAATTCGGCTAAAATCCTCGGTTTTTCGAAATCCCATATCGGTCGTGGATAGCGAAATTTGCTCGAAACTTGAGCCTTTATCTCGCGGTCGTTGGTCAAACCTAGACAGGATTGGACTCGTTTGGTCGCAGGAAACGCGAGCATTTGCGCGAGTATATTGAGTGGCGAGGGGGGTTTTCCCGCGGCGCAAGTCGCCACGCTTCTCGCCCGGATGCAGAACGATCTTGTCAGCGAGTAAACGGACGTCGATTGCCGCATTATCCGGGATCTGCGGGCTCTGCGTTCGATCGCGCGATGTCTCGCAACATATCGACCGCTGCCCGGGTTACGACGTCCGATATGGCCTGACCTTTCAAGGCCGACGCCTTGCTGGAGCAGCCGGACACACCGGTTCCGTTGGTCAGCTGATGCATGGTCTGATGGTGGGAGGCCCGGGGCGCGCGCAGCAGGTCTGCGGCCGCCCATTCGAACGCATGGATCGCGAGTTGATCGATCTGCGCTGCGGGATCGATCAGGTCGGGAGCGATCAGCTGGACGAGCGAGGTCTCGAACTCGCAGGCATGGCCGATGCCACCGAATTCGCTTTCCTGAAGCTCGGCAAGCGCTTCCGCCGCGATGCGCCACCAGGTGAGCATGAAGATCTCGACCTCGGGATGCGCGTTCCCGAACTTTTCCAGCGCGACCTGGCCGATCGCGAGATTGCCGCCATGGCTGTTGAACAGCACGATGTTGCGAAAGCCGTGCGCCACGATCGATTCGAGCACGTCGGTGAGATAGGCGAGCAGCGTCTCATGACGCACCGTCAGCGTGCCCGGAAAATCCATATGGTGATGCGAGCAGCAGATCGGAATTTGCGGCACCACGAGCACCTCTTCCCCCAATGCGGCATCGATCCGGTCGGTGAAATGGCGACCGATCAGCGCGTCGGTGACCAGCGGCAAATGCCCGCCATGCTGCTCGATCGCGCCGATGTTGAGGACGACCGGGGTGTTGCGGTCGATCGCGCCCAGCTTCGGGCTGGTCAGCTCTTCCCACTTCATGCGCGCACCGCCGCCCACATTTCGATCTCCACCAGAAAGCCGTCGAGCAGCGCGCAGCCGATCGCGGTGCGCGCGGGAAAGGGCTGCGGCATGATCTCGCGATAGACATTATTGAAGCGCGGCCAGTTCGACAGGTCGGTCAGGTAGACATTGACCTTGAAGACGTGGTGCAGATCCAGTCCTGCGGCGGCCAGCTGCTTCCGGCAATTCTCGAGCGTCACGCGCGCCTGTTCCTCGATCGTGGCGCCGATGACCGCACCCGAAAGGTCGAGCGGCGCCTGGCCGGAGATGACAATGATATCGGCGTCGTGACGGATGCGAAGCACGGGCGAATAAGGCCCGGCGGTGACGTGCTGCTCCGATGCTACGGGCAGGATGGCGTCCGCGTTCATTCGAAAATCTCCCGGCGGATGGAATATCGCTCGATCGCGTCCTGATCGAGCTCGACGCCAAGGCCGGGCCCCTCGGGCACGAAGGCGTAGGGCGGTTCGAACCGGATCGGCGTCTTCAACAAATCATGCTCGCGGATCATCCGCCCGAAGATGTCGCTCGGCCAGATGCAACTCTTCGCCGCGATCGCCTGGTGAAGATACATTGCCTCGAGGATTCCGAGATCGACTTCGGAGCCGTGGAAACTGGAAAGGCCGGCAGCATCCGCGACGGCGTTGAGCTGGCTGAACTTGGCGAGGCCGGCATTGAAATTGAAGCCGTCCACTGCCCGCTGCTGAATCAACGCGATGATGTCGTGAACCCGCTGGCCTTGATAAATATAGGGCAAGGATATGTGCTGGACGATCGGGATCGACGAGAAGCGGCAAAGGTCGGCATAGTCGGGGATCATCCATTTGGGGATGGGGTCCTCGAGCAAGAGCACGTTCCCAACTTTCTCCAGTCCCCGGATGATCGGTTTTACCGAGGCCATATTCTCCCACCGTTGATTGGGATCGAAGATCACCTTCATGCCCGGCGCGTGGGCCGCGACGCGTTCGCATAGCCCGACCACGTCATCTTCCAGATCAGCCTTGAGCTTGATGCTGCGATAGCCCTGGTCCTGATAGCCCTGCACCCACGGCCCGACTTCGTCGAGCGTGCGGTGGCTGGACCATGCATCGCACAGCACGCGGTCACGCACCCGGCCGCCGAGCAGGGCGTGGAGCGGCAGGCCGAGCGACTTTGCCCAGCCGTCCCAGATCGCCAGTTCGAAGCCGTCCGCTTCGCGAACGAGCGGCAGCGGCAGATTCTGGAGCGAGAGCGTTGAGAGATCGGCACCGATCAGCCTCTCGCAGATCGCCTCGATCCGCGTCCATTCATGATCGCGATAGAATTCGCCGAGCGCGACGACGCCGTTGGCCAGGCGCATCCGTACGATAAGCTTGGGCAATGCATCGAACTGCTTGCTCCAGCCAGCCTCTCCGCCAACGGGAAGCATGTGCAACGGCTTGGCCAGTGATTCGGAGTTGATCATTCCCGGCTTGGCCGGAACGATCACCTCGTAAAATTCGAACCCGGTGATCACCGGCGCCGCGTCGATGGCCGCCGCCGGCGGATTGAAATTCATCGTCATCCTGACCCCTTACGTGAAGGGCAAGCCGCGCGCTGACCGGTCATGGTCGAGCCACGTCCTCCCAATTGAGTCCACCATAATGAGAGCAATACCAAATTGCTACCTATTTTCGGTACAAAATACCAAACGTGAAAAATTTCCGTTGACGCGGCCAATTTATTGTGAAAACTTTAAGCATATCGGGACGATTGGTACTGCATTGATCCTATGAAAGCGGAAGCGGCTAGCCGTTTCCGAACGTTGGATCGCGGCAGCGGCATATCGACCCCAACAAGATCCCCATGCTCGCGCAGATGCCGGCATGGGACCAATGTCGCGGCGACCGCTCGGCCCTGAAGAAGGCTGGACGCCGGGAAAAAACAAAGAGGGGATAGTCTTGATGGTACGGTCTTTTTGCAGATTACTTCTGTCCACGACGGCGGTCATGGCGATGTCCCTGACGGCGCATGCGCAAGACGCGCCATCTGCGCCCGCAAGCGGCTCGGCCGAGCCGGAGGCCGTCGCGCGCGACCAGGGCAACGGCACCGCCGACGCCGAACTGGTGGTGACGGGATCGCGCCTCACGGCCCGCGGCTTCAACCAGCCGACGCCGACGACGACGGTGACGCTCGACGACATCGAGAAGGCCGCACAGCCCAATTTGTTCGCAACCATCCGGCAGCTGCCGTCACTGCTCGGCAGCAGCGGCAGGACGACTCGCGTCAACAGCACCAGCAGCGGTCAGCAGGGGCTGAGCTCGTTCAGCCTGCGCGGATTGGGCGAGGTCCGGACGCTGACGTTGCTCGACGGCCAGCGCGTGACCCCGGCCAATTTCATTGGCGTGCCCGATGTCAGCCAGTTCCCGCAACTGCTGGTGGAGCGGGTCGATGTCGTGACTGGCGGCGCATCGGCCTCCTATGGCTCGGACGCGGTCGGCGGCGTCGTCAACTTCATCACCAACAAGCGCTTCAAGGGCTTCAAGGCCAACATCCAGAGCGGGATCACCACCTATGGCGACGACGCGAACATCACCGCGCAAGTCGCTTGGGGCAGCAGCCTTGCCGACGACAGGCTCCACGTTCAGGCCAGCGCCGAATACAGCTATGAGGACGGCACCCCGGCCGGCGGCTTCGGCGTCAACGGCGGCGTCAACGGCCGCGATTGGTACAACGCCGCCGCCTTCCTGACGCGGCCCAATTCGGCCACCACCGATGGGCGGCCGAAATATTTCTACATCGAACGTGCGCAGCAGTTTCAGTACGCCAAATTCGGCCTGATCAACAACGGCCCGCTCCAGGGGACCGCATTCGGCGCAAACGGCGTTCCGTTCCAGTTTCAATATGGCTCGAACGGCGTGCCGCTCCGCAATGGTCAAGTCACCGGATGCTTCAGCCCGTTCTGCGTCGGCGGCGACCTCAGCGGCCAGATCGGCGAATCGCCGAGCCTCGCCAGCCGGATCAAGCGCGCCGTCGGTTACGCGCGTGTCGGTTATGAGATCGACGATCGCGCCGAATTGTTCGGCACCGTTACGCTTGCCCGTGTCCTGTCGCGCAACTTTCCCAACATCGGCGCAGAGCGGCCCAACCTGACGATCCAGTGCGACAATGCCTTCCTGCCTGCCTCCATTCGTACCGCCTGCACGACGGCGGGCATCACCAGCTTCGGTTTCGGTACGAGCACCGGTCAGTTCCCCGATCCGATCAAGGTGAACACGCGGCGCGACCAGCAACGCTATGTGCTGGGTGTGGACGGCCGGATCGACGCGGCCGGCACCGAATGGCGCTACAATGCCTATGGCGCTTACGGCGTCAGCGATATTGCGGTCGACGTGTCGGACATCTCGTTGCAGCCGCATTTCAACGCCGCCATCGACGCGGTGCGGGCGCCCGACGGCTCGATCGTCTGCCGTAACGCCGTCGCACGGGCCGCGGGGTGCGTGCCCTTCAACATTTTCGGCGATGTGCAGAATTCACCGGCGGCCTTCGCATATGTCATTCCCGAAAACGGACCGCGGCAGCGTTCGAAGCAGGAACAGACCGTTTTCGCCTTCAACGTGACGGGCGAGCCCTTGTCGTCTTGGGCGGGGCCTATCTCCATCGCCATCGGGATCGAGGGACGCGAAGAGAAATACCGCACGACCGCGGATCCCTATGGCAACGGCGTTGGCCCTGCTTCGCCCAATTCCGCGCTCTACCCGGTCGATCCTCTGGTCAACACCGCGATCGGCAACAATTGGTATGCGGGCAACTACAAATCCGGTCAGGGACGGTACGGCGTCAAGGAAGCCTATGCGGAGGTCAACTTTCCGTTCCTGAAATCCGAGGCGCTCGGCGAGGCGAACATCAACGCTGCGATCCGCGCGACCGACTATACGACCTCCGGCACGGTGGAGGCATGGAAGGTCGGCGGCGTCTGGAAGACCCCGCTGGATGGCCTTCGCTTCCGGGCGGTCACGTCGCGCGACGTCCGCGCGCCAAATCTTTCCGAACTGTTCGCGGCGCAGATCGTCACCAACGCGACGGTTCTTTATCGCGGCAATTCGATCAACATCCAGAACCGCGCAACCGGCAACACCGATCTCGACCCCGAGATTGCGCGCAACACTGAAGTCGGCGTGGTCCTGGCCAATCCCAGCTGGCTTCCCGGGTTCAGCTTTTCGTTCGACTATTATAATATCGAGATCGACAACGCGATCATCGCGCTGTCGAACCAGCAGATCGTGGATCTGTGCGACGCGGGTTCGCAGGACCAGTGCGCCAAGGTGCAACTCACGGGTCCAGTGGGCACCAATTATGTCGAGGTTTCGGCGTTCAACGCCGCAAACATCAAGACACGCGGGTTCGACATCGAAGCATCCTATCGCCTGCCGCTGTCGGGGATCGGCCTGCCCGGTACGTTCACGCTGCGCGCGCTGGCAACCCATGTAATCGAATATGTCACCGACCCCGACGTCATCGGCGCGCTGCCGACCGACACGGCGGGCGTCAACGGCCTTGTCGGCGGCGGCACCATCCCCAATTGGAAGGGGCTGTTCACCCAGAGCTGGGATACCGACAAGTTCAGCCTGACCCTGTCCCAGCGCTGGATCAGCGACGGCGTCTATTCGAACGACTGGATCGAATGCCAGACCAACTGCCCGGTCGCGACGAATCAGCGGCCAACCGTCGACGACAATTCGATGGCCGGCGCGCTCTATGTGGACATCGGCGGCAGCTACAAGTTCAACGACAAGGTCAGCACCTATTTCCGCGTCGACAACCTCTTCGACAAGGATCCCGAACCTAATCCGTTGACGGGCGTCGGTCCGGGCATCAACCCGTTCCTGTACGATATTCTCGGCCGGGTCTTCCGCGTGGGCCTTCGCGCGGAATTCTAGGGGCTTGCGGGCAAAAGCGTGAGGCTAATCGTGGAAACTATAAATGAGGGGCGGTTGATGCATTTCGTTCAATCCTGGCTGCGTAATACCATTTCCCGCCCCGCCATTCAGCGCGTGGAGCGCAGCCTCACGTCGCCACATATATCGAATTTCAGTACCTCCCTCTGGGGCCGGATTCACTTTCCGGCCCCCTTCTTTTCCCGGAAGATTCAAGGCACAGTCTGGGGGCCGTCGGCGTTCCTGCTCGCTTGTTGCGCATCCCCGGCGGTTGCGCAGGCCCAGCCTCAGGTCCTGCCTATCCTGCCGCAGCCCAGCGAGATTGTGCAAGCCGGCCAGGGATTTCAACTGACCGACAATGCGCGGATCGTGGTGCCGCACGGCGATGCGGGTGCGGGCAAGGCTTCCGCATGGCTCACCAGCCACCTCGGCCTCGGCAAATCGTCGCGGGCAGGCTCGCCGACGATCCGGTTCCAGCGCACATCCGGCCTTCCCAAGGAAGGCTACAGGCTCAGCACGTCGCCTGCGGGCGCCACCATCAGCGCCAGCGACGATGCCGGTTTTCTTTATGGGGCTGTGACGCTGTGGCAGCTGGCGACCGGTGCGTCGAAGGACATCCCCGCGGTCGAAATTCGCGATGCCCCGCGCTTCGCATGGCGCGGCTTCATGCTCGACAGTGCGCGCCATTTCCAGTCGGTCGACTATGTGAAGAAGCTGATCGATGCGATGGCCGCGCACAAGCTGAACATTCTGCATTGGCATCTGGTCGACGATCAGGGCTGGCGGATCGAGATCGCCAAATATCCGAAGCTCACGCAAATCGGCGCATGGCGCAGCCCGGCGACCGCGCCGGGCGCGCCGCCGCTGCCCCGGGTTGGCGGCTTCTACACGCAAGCCCAAATCCGCGATGTCGTCGCCTATGCCGCCGCACGCAACATCACGATCGTGCCCGAAATCGAAATGCCGGGACACGCCCTGTCGGCGATCCGCGCCTATCCCGAGCTCGGCTCCGGCGCGCCGGTCCCGCCCGATATCCATGCCGATTGGGGCGTGTACACGAGGATCTACAATGTCGAGGAGCCGACCTTCCGCTTTCTGGAGAATGTGCTCAGCGAAGTGATGGCGCTGTTTCCCTCGCCCTATATCCATATCGGCGGCGACGAAGCGCTGATGACCGAATGGAAGGCGTCGCCCTCCGCACAGGCGCGGATGCGCAGCCTTGGCATCCGCGAGGAACGCGAGCTGCAATCCTGGTTCATCAAGCGCATGGAGAAGTTCCTCAATGCACGCGGTCGCAAGCTGATCGGCTGGGACGAGATTCTCGAAGGCGGCGTCGCGCCCAATGCCACCGTGATGTCGTGGCGCGGGATCGAAGGCGCGATCACCGCGGCGAAGGCGGGGCACGACACCGTGCTCACGCCATCGCCCGCGCTCTATCTGGATCACCTGCAAGGGACCACCGCGGCGGAAGGGCCGGGACGCGGCAAGCCGATCACGCTCGAGGACTATTATCGCTTCGATCCATTGCCCGATACGCTCACGCAAGATCAGCAGGCCCATGTACTCGGCCTGCAGGCGACGTTGTTCACGGAGCATGTCCGCGGCGATGACCGGGCCGCCTATATGACCTTTCCGCGACTCTCGGCATTGGCTGAGGTCGCCTGGCGCGGCGAAGGCGGCGATTTCGACGGCTTCGTCGACCGCCTTGTCCCCCAGATCGACCGTCTCAAGGCGATGGGGATCAACCCAGCCGAAAGCGCCTTCGCGCCCGCCACGTCGGTCACCGCGCTTGGCGGGGGGCGGGCGACGGTCACGCTGGCGACGCAGGTGAAGGCGGACATCCGCTATACGCTCGACGGAAGCGCGCCGGGCCTGCAGTCCGCGCGCTATGCCGGGCCGATCGATCTCGCCCTGCCGACCCGTCTGCGCGCCGCCGCTTTCCGCGGCAGCACGCCCCTGCCGGGCGCGATCGAGAAAGTTTTCGATGCGGCGAGCGTTCGCCGGCGCGATGACCGTGAACTCACGCCATGTTCTTCCAAGCTGGTGCTTGCCCTGGAAGATGATGCGCCGGCGTCAGGACCCCGCGCGAGTTTCCGGACCAGCGTTCTCGAGCCCTGCTGGCTCTACGAGGCCGCGCCGCTCGACGACGTGTCGCGGATCGATGTGGATGTGGGGCAGGTGCCGTTCAACTTTCAGCTGAACAATGGCCATGTCATCGCGCCGCTGGGCACGCCGCGAACCGCCGCGGGCGAGTTGGAGATCAGGGTCGGCGGCTGCCAGGGCGAGGTGATCGCAAGCGTATCACTCGATCAGGTCAAAAGCCCTGCCGTCACGCAGCTGTCGGCGCCGATATCCGCTCGAAAAGGCGCGCATGACCTTTGCCTGACCTTCACCGGGCGCAGCAACAATCCGCTCTGGACGATCGCTGCGGTGCAGCTGGTAACGCCATAGGATCGATGATGAATATGAACGCTCGCGAAATGCTTCATAATTGTCGATGATGGCCGACATGCAACCTCTCGATATCGTTGATCGGATCGCCCGCCACCGCGACACGCTGCGGCCGGCGGAACGGCGAGCGGCGCAGGCGATCCTCGACGATCTGGTCGCGGGCGCCTCGGCCAGCATCGGCGAGCTCGCGGCAAAGGCCGGTGTGTCCCAGGCGACCATTACCCGTCTGGCGAAGGCGATCGGCCTCAAGGACGTACGCGAGATGAAGGTCGCGCTGGCGCGCGCCAGCGCGGTCGGCAACCGCTTCATCGCCGCCTCGGACGACGCGGACGATCGGGACCCGGCGGCGTCGGTCAGCAAGCGCGTGCTCGGCGACATCATCCAGGCGGTGCAGGTGAACGAGGCGCTGCTCGACCCCACCGAAGTGCGCACCGCCGCGCAGATGCTCAACGACGCGCGTATGATCCATATTTTCGGTATCGGCGGCAGTTCCACCGTATTGTCGCTCGAAGCCGGCAACCGTCTGTTCCGTCTCGGCCTGGGGGCATCCGCGGTGACCGACGGCATGACTCAGCGCATGGTCGCAGCCAGCGTGCACGCCAACGACGTGGTGCTCGCGCTCTCGATGACCGGCGCGATCAGCGAACTGAACACCAGCTGCGCGACGGCAAAGGGATATGGCGCAAAGCTCATCACCCTCACCGCGATCGGCTCGCCACTGTCCGGCCTCGCCGATCTGAGCTTGCCGGTGCAGACGATGGAGACGGATTTCATCTTCAAGCCATCGGCCTCCCGCTACGCCATGATGCTGGTCCTCGATGTGCTGATGACCGAACTCGCGCTGCTCCGCCGGCCGGTTTCGCAGGAAACGCTGCGGCGCGTGAAATATGCGCTGGATGGCTACCGCAACGGCGGCGACGACCGCCAGCCGCTCGGCGACTGATCGGCATGCGGCCTCAGGCACATTGCACGCTCAAGTCATGACCGGCAATCTTGCTCTGGTGCTGACCGGCCTTGGTGCCGTGGCGAGCCTGATCGTGCTGATCGCGCGGTTCAACCTGAACCCGTTCATCGCACTGATCCTCGTCTCGCTGGTGCTCGGCGCCGTGCTCGGCATGCCGCTCGATCGGTTGCTCGCCGCCTATGAGGCGGGGGTCGGCGGCACGCTGGGGCACATCGCCCTGGTCGTCGCGATCGGCACCATGCTGGGCAAGATGATGGCCGAATCCGGCGGTGCCGAGCGGATCGCGCGCACGATGATCGGCTGGTTCGGCCCCGCCCGCGTCCATTGGGCGATGATGGCTGCGGCGCTGGCCATCGGCCTTCCGGTGTTCTTCGAAGTCGGATTCGTTCTGCTGATGCCGATCGTGTTCACCGTCGCGAAGCGGACCGGCACCTCGATATTGAAGGTCGGGCTGCCGATGGTGGCCGGGCTGTCGGTGGTCCACGGCCTGGTGCCGCCGCATCCGGCCGCGCTGCTCGCGGTCACCGCCTATCAGGCCGATATCGGCCTCACCATCCTGCTCGCGCTGCTCGTCGGGCTGCCGACCGCGGCGATCGCGGGCCCCGTCTTCGCTTCGCTGATCGACCGCCATGTTCCCGTGACCGAACCCAATCCGATGGCCGATGCGCTGAGCGAAGCGGACATGTCCGACGTCACCGATCTGCCGGGTTTCGGCATTACGCTGCTCACCATCCTGTCGCCCGTCGCGCTGATGCTGCTCGGTAGCGCGGCGGACGCGCTGGCGCCTGTCGGCAGCACCGCCAATCAGACGCTGCGGCTCATCGGCCATCCCGTCACTGCGCTGCTGATCGCGCTGCTCCTCAGCTTTGTCACATTCGGCAGCGCGCGCGGGTACGACCGCGCGACGATCGCGCGCTTCATGGAGGAGTGCCTCGCGCCAACCGCGATGGTGACGCTCGTCGTCGGCGCCGGGGCCGGCTTTGGGCGAATTCTCATGGACGGGGGCGTTTCGACCGCCGTCGTCGATATGGCGCAGCAAATCCATGTTCCCCTGCTGCTGCTCGCCTGGCTGGTGGCGGCGATGATGCGGATCGCCACCGGATCGGCAACGGTTGCGATGACGACCGCGGCCGGGATCGTCGCGCCGGTCGCTATCGGCGGCGGAACGTCGCCGGAGCTTCTCGTCCTCGCGACCGGTGCAGGCTCGCTGATTCTGTCACACGTCAACGACGGTGGTTTCTGGCTGGTGAAAACCTATTTCGGCCTTACCGTCCCCCAGACCTTCAAGACATGGACTGTCTGTGAGACGTTGATCTCTGTGATCGCGCTTCTGCTGACCCTCGCGCTGAACGCCGTTCAATAGACTGAGGCCCTCTTCGTACAGCATAACCCAAACGCCGCAATTGTTCGTGCCATCGAGTTCGTCGGTGGTCCCAACATGCGATGTCTGCTTCCGGGCGTCAGCCGCCGGTGCCGGTCGATTTGCCCCGGATCCTCGTATTACCGAAGAGCCGCTATCGCACGGTCCTGATGGGCAATTCCCGATCTCGTCCATTTGAGTGATGTGGGCGCCCGGCAGCGACCGTAGGCAATGGAGCAAGAGCAATCGGAAAATTGGAGTGAATAGTGGAGCGCAATCTGGACCTGCGATATGTCGTCATCGGCGGGGGCATGTCGGGGATATTGGCGGCGATCCGCCTGCGCGAGGCGGGCTGTCGCAACGTCACGCTGCTGGAAAAGGCGCACACGATCGGCGGCACCTGGCGCGAGAACCGCTATCCGGGGCTCAACTGCGACGTTCCCGCGCACGCCTATACCTACAGCTTCGCGCCCAATGCCGAATGGAGCAGCTATCTGGCGCCGGGCCCCGAAATCCAGGACTATTTCGAGGATGTGACCGACCGTTTCGGTCTGCGCGAGATCGCGCATTTCGGTCAGGAGGTCGATAGCTGCACCTATGACGACGGCGTGTGGACCGTCACCACCAAGGCCGGGATGACCGTCGAGGCCGACATCGTCATCACCGCGACCGGGGTGCTCCATCACCCGCGCATGCCCGAGATCGAGGGGCTTGAAAGCTTCGCCGGCACCGTCGCGCATAGCGCGCGCTGGGACGATGCGATCGCGCTCGACGGCAAGCGCATCGGCGTCGTCGGCAGCGGCTCGACCGGCGTCCAGCTCGTATCGGCGCTCGCCGGCCGCGCGAGCAAGCTCGGCCATTTCCAGCGCTCGCCGCAATGGATCATGCCGATGCCGAACACGCCTTATAGCGAGGAGCAGCGCGAGGCGTTCCGCCGCGACCCGGCGCTGATCGATGCGGTCCGCTACGATCCCGACTATCAGGCGAATGTGTTGCGCTTCACCGCGGGGATCATCAAGCCCGACAGCGAAGAGATGCACATCATCGAGACGATCGTGCGCGACAATCTGGAGCAGGGGGTCGCCGATCCGGTGCTTCGCGAACGGCTGCGCCCGAATTACCGCGCGGCGTGCAAGCGGCTGATCTTCTCGCCCGACTATTATCAGGTCGTCCAGCAGCATGACGTCGATGTCGTGATCGAGGGGATCGAGCGGATCGAGCCCGAGGGCATCCGCACCAGCGACGGCGTGCTCCATGAACTCGACCTCATCATCCTCGCGACGGGTTTCCACGCCGATCGCTTCATCCGCCCTGCGGTGGTGACCGGACGCGGCGGTGCGTCGCTCGACGACATGTGGGCGAAGCACGCGACTGCGTATAACGCGATCTCGCTCCCCGATTTCCCGAACTTCTTCTTCCTCAACGGGCCGACGGGGCCGGTCGGCAATTTCTCGTTGATCGACGTCGCCGAGCGTCAATGGGGCTATATCGAGCAATTGCTCGACAAGGTGACGAGCGGTGAATGCGCCGAAATCTGCGTCACGCCCGATGCGATGGCGCGTTATGACGACGCGCGGACCGAGGCTGCCAAAGGCACGATCTTCGCCTCGGGCTGTTCGAGCTGGTATCTTGGCAAGGACGGCGTGCCGATGACCTGGCCGTGGAGCTATGGCCATTTCGCCGACGTGATGGCGAAGCCCGACTTCGACGATTTCGAAATGGTGAAGGCCGAGGTCGCCGCCTGAGGGCGGAGCCGGTCGTGAGCATTGGCAATCGGGAGAGTGAAATGATAAATCCGGCAATCGCCGTCGTGACGGGCGCCAGCCGCGGCGCGGGCAAGGGCATTGCGATCGGTCTCGGCGAAAAGGGGATGACCGTCTACGTCACCGGCCGCAGCAGCGATCGCAGCGACGCGACGGGGTGGGACGGCTCGCCGCTCGCCGGGACCATCCACGAAACCGCCGCGGCGGTAACGGCCGCAGGCGGCAAGGGCATCGCGGTCGCCTGCGATCACGCAGATGATGCGCAGGTCGCGGCGCTTTTCGAACGGGTGCGTAAGGATTCGGGTCGGCTCGACATCCTCGTGAACAACGCCACCTATATCCATCATCAGCTCATCACGCAGGCGCCTTTCTGGGAAAAGGAGCTTGCGGCGGTGGAGATTCTCAACGTCGGCCTGCGCTCCGCCTATGTCGCGAGCTGGCACGCCGCGGGGATGATGGTGGGGCAAAAATCGGGGCTGATTGCCTTCACCTCTTCCTTTGGCGCGAGCTGCTATATGCACGGCGCAGCCTATGGCGCGCAAAAGGCGGGCGTGGACAAGTTCGCGCACGACATGGCGGTCGATTTCCGCCCGCATGGCGTCCGCACCGTCTCGATCTGGCTGGGGCCGCAGATCACCGAGCGCGCGCTGGGCGCGGCCGAGGTTCACAAGGAACAATATGAAGGCTTCATGGCGATGGCCGAGATGCCGCAGTTCACCGGGCATATCATCCATGCGATCGCCACCGATCCGAAGGGCGACGAGCTGTCGGGGCACACGGTCATCGGCGCCGAGATCGCGGGACGCTATGGCATCACCGACCGCGGCAAGACGCCGCCTTCGCACCGCGAGATGCTCGGCAGCCCGCGCGATCCGAACCCCGCGATCGTCTATTAGTCGGGCGTAGCAATTGCCGCCTGCCGCCCCGCCATGCGCCCGAAAAAGGTGCAGTCGGCGAGGCTGAGGCCCGAGCTATAGCCATGCCCCCAGCGCGGCAGGCCCGACGTGGCGCGGCCCGCGGCATAGAGGCCGGGAACGATCTGGCCGGCGCGGTCGAGCACTTCGCCCGACGGTCGCGTGTTGAGGCCGCCAAGCGTGAAGAAGGAAAAGAAGCTGGTGCGGATGTTGAGCTCGAGCGCCGCGAAAGGCCCTTCGTCCAGCACTTTCAGCCATTCGGACGCCTTGTTGAAGATCGGGTCATGGCCTTCGGCGGCGTAGCGGTTGAAGGTGTGGACCGTCGGCGCCAGCGTATTTTCGGGCAGGCCGAGCTCGCGTTCGACCTCCTCCCAGCTGTCGCCCACCGCGGCGATCTCGATCCGCGCAAGGTCGAGCGGCCGCGCGAAAATCGCGTTGTCGACGAGGAGGAAGACACGGTCGCCGGGCTGGTCGAGCATCGTCCGGCTGACGCGCCCGTGGTAGCAATCCTCGTTGATGAAGCGCTGCCCGCGCTCATTGACGAAAATGCCCTTCACCAGGCTTTCGGGCATGATCCACGGGCAGGTGGTGAAAAATTCGTCCATGTGAATCGCGTCGCCGCCGACACCCATGCCCATCAAGATGCCCGAGCCATTGTCATTCTCGCCGATCGGGTTGGAAAGGCGCAGCGTCTGCGGGGCGTAGCGGCGGAGCATATCCTGATTCATGCAGAAACCGCCGGTCGCCAGCACCACGCCCTTGCGTGCGCGTATATATTGCGGTTTGCCGTCGATGCGGACGACGAGCCCGGTGACGCGTTCGCTTGCGTCGGCGATCAGCGAGAGAACCCGCGCATCGGTACGAACATCGACGCCTAGCGCGCGGACGCGGGCTTCAAGAATGTCGACGAGCTTGCGCCCGCCGCCCCAGCCCATGAACTCGATCGTGTGTCCGCGGGGGGCAGGCGTCGCGGCCACCGAAAAGGGCCATGCGGCCTCGCTCCCCGACCAGATCAGTGTGTCGTCCTCGGCGGGTTCGATGATCTTGCCGGGGAGGAAGCTGCCCTTGTACGGCACGCCCTGATCCTTGAGCCACTGATAATGGGCGAGGCTTTCGCGCGCATAGAGCGCGATCTTCGCCGTATCGGCGTCGGGGCCGCCCGCCATCGTCAGATAGGTTTCGAGCGCTTCGGTCGAGTCCTCGAACCCCGCCGCGCGCTGCGCATCGGTCCCGCCACCGCCGCCGAGATAGATTTCACCGCCCGACAGCGCCGAGGCGCCGCCGCTGCCCGACGCCGCCTCGAACAAGGTCACCGCGGTGCCGGCTTCCGCCGCCTCGATCGCGGCGCAGGCGCCCGCGGCGCCGAAGCCGACGATCGCGACATCGGTTTCGGCGTCCCAGCGCTCGACCTGCTCGTGGGGAAAGGGTCGGGCGGCGGAGAAATCGCTCATGCGGCGGTCTCGCGCGCCTTCAGCATGTCGAGCGCGACGTCGACGATCATATCCTCCTGCCCGCCGACCATCTTGCGGCGGCCGAGTTCGACGAGGATCGTGCGCGTGTCGAGGCCGTAGGTTTCGGCCGCCTTTTCGGCATGGCGCAGGAAGCTCGAATAGACACCCGCATAACCGAGCGCGAGCGTTTCGCGGTCGACGCGGACCGGGCGATCCTGAAGCGGGCGCACCAGATCCTCCGCTGCGTCCATCAGCGCATTGACGTCGCAGCCATGGTTCCAGCCCTTGCGGTCGGCGGCGGCGATGAAGACCTCGAGCGGCGCATTGCCCGCGCCCGCTCCCATGCCGGTGAGCGACGCGTCGATGCGCACCGCACCGCACTGCGCCGCGACGATGCTGTTCGCGACGCCGAGCGAGAGATTGTGGTGCGCGTGCATGCCGCGCTGCGTTTCGGGTTTCAGCACGCGGTCATAGGCTTCGAGCCGCGCCTTGACGCCGTCCATGTCGAGCGCGCCGCCGCTGTCGGTGACATAAACACACTGGGCGCCATAGCTTTCCATCAGCAGGGCTTGGCTCGCGAGCGCCTCGGGCTCGATCATATGGCTCATCATCAGGAAGCCCGCGACGTCCATGCCGAGATCGCGCGCGATGCCGATATGCTGCTTCGACACATCGGCCTCGGTGCAGTGCGTCGCGACGCGCACCGAGCGCACGCCGAGATCATAGGCGCGGCGAAGTTCCTCGACCGTGCCGACGCCGGGCAGGATCAGCGTGGTGAGCACCGATTTCGTCAGCACCGAGGCGACCGCCTCCAGCCATTCCCAGTCGGTGTGCGCGCCGAAGCCATAGTTGAAGCTGGCGCCGCTCAGGCCGTCGCCATGCGCGACTTCGATCGCGTCGACCCCTGCGTCGTCGAGCGCCTTTGCGATCGCCTTCACCTCGTCGATGCCGTACATATGGCGGATCGCGTGCATCCCGTCGCGCAGGGTGACGTCCTGAATATAGAGCTTGTCGCCCGCCTCGACGTTGAATGTCTTCGTCATGCGGTCACCTTCTTTCCTTCGCGGATGCGCTGCGCGAGCAGTTCGCCGGTCGCCTTGGCGGCGGCGGTCATGATGTCGAGATTGCCCGAATAGCTGGGCAGGTAATCGCCCGCGCCCTCGACCTCGAGCAGGATCATCGTCTTGATGCCCGTAAACTCGCCGCGCCCGGGAATCTTCAGCTTGTTGTTGTCGCCGAAGCGCTCGAACTGCACCTCCTGCTTCAGGCGATAGCCGGGCACATAGGCCTGCACCTTTTTCACCATCGCCTCGACCGAGGCACGGATGGTGTCTTCGTCGGCGCCTTCGGACAGGGTGAAGACCGTGTCGCGCATAATCATCGGCGGTTCGGCGGGGTTCAGGATGATGATCGCCTTGCCCTGCGCCGCGCCGCCGACCTTTTCGATCGCGCCCGCGGTGGTGCGGGTGAACTCGTCGATATTGGCGCGCGTGCCGGGGCCCGCCGAGCGCGACGAGACCGACGCGACGATTTCGGCGTAATGGACGGTCGCGACCTGGCTGACCGCGGCGACCATCGGGATCGTCGCCTGTCCGCCGCACGTCACCATATTGACGTTGCCGGCATCGAGATTGGCATCGCCGTTGACGGTCGGGATCGTATAGGGACCGATCGCCGCGGGGGTCAGGTCGACGACCTGCTTGCCGTCGGCGCGCAGCGCCGCGTCGTGCACCTTGTGCGCATAGGCGCTGGTCGCGTCGAAGACGATCCCGATCTCGGGATAGACGTCCATCGCCTTGAGCCCGTCGAGGCCCTCGTGCGTCGTCGCGACGCCGCGCTCGCGCGCCATGGCGAGCCCTTCGGATTTCTCGTCGATGCCAACGACCGCGACCAGCTCCATATTCTGCGGATATTTGATCATCTTGATCATCAGGTCGGTGCCGATATTGCCCGAACCGATGATCGCTGCCTTCACGCGGGTCATGGGTTTTCCTTATACAAAGCGCGCGACGCAATGGCCGAGCGTGCGGCGGCCGTCGCCGAGGATCATTTCGAAGATGTCGCCCTTGGCCGCGGGCGCGAGCGGGACGAGGCTGCCCGACAGGATGATGTCGCCGGCATCGAGCGTCACGCCATGCGCGCCAAGCGTATTGGCGAGCCACGCGACCGCCTGCGCGGGGTCGCCCTGCACCGCATGGCCATAGCCTTCGGAAAGCGGCGATCCGTTTTTCGCGACCGCAACATGCAGGTTCGGCAGATCGAGTCCGCGCGGATCGATCCGTTCCTTGCCGAGCACAAAGACCCCGCACGAGGCGTTGTCGGCAACCGTGTCGACAATGCCGATCTTCCAGTCGGTGATGCGGCTGTCGACGATCTCGAAACAGGGGGCGATGCTCGCGGTCGCCGCGATCACGTCGGCGGCGGTCACGCCGGGACCGTTCAGGCTGTCCTTCAGGATGAAAGCGATCTCGGCTTCGGCGCGCGGCGCGATCAGCGCTTTCGCGTCGATGTCGATATCGCCCTCGACATACATCCAGTCGGTGAGGAAGCCGAAATCGGGCTGGTGGACGCCCAACATGTCCTGCACCGCCTTCGACGTGACGCCGATCTTCTTGCCGACGACGCGCTCGCCGTCCTTCAGTCGCCGCGACAGGAAGTCGAGGCTGATCGCATAGGCGTCGTCGATCGTCAGCGACGCATCGCGCGCGATCAGCGGTGCGACCGTGCGCCGGTCGCGCAGCGCCTCATAGAGCTCGCGCCCGTATGTTTCAGCGATGCTCATCAAGGAACTCGATTGCATAACGGTTGAATTCGCTCGCGCGCTCGACCTGCACCCAGTGGCCGACCTTGTTGAAGGTCACGCAGCGCACATCGTCGCAGGCTTCGAAGAAATACTGGATGCCCGAGAGCGGCATGAAGCGTTCGTTCTGGCCCCAGAAGAGCAGGATCGGGATCTTGATCTCGCCGAGCCGCGGGCGGACATTATGCGTCCGCATCCGCGTGATCACTTCCTTGGGCTGCTGGCTCGCGACCGCGAAGCGTTCCTCGACCAGCGCGTCGGTAATGTGCTTCGGGTCGTAAACCAGATTTTCGCCGAGGCGCCGCTGGTCGGCGAGGCTGAAGTCGGGGCTGCCGAAGGAGGAGCGCATGTCGGCGATGCCGGGCATCGCGAAATAGACGTCGAGTTCCTCGATGCAGCCGGGCGCCATCAGGATCAGCCGCTCGACGAATTCGGGATGGTCCTGCGTCATCTGGATCGCGACGCCGCCGCCGAGCGAATTGCCGATCAGCGTCGCGCTCTCGACCCCGTGCGCCTTCAGCGCTTCGTACAGCGTGTCGGTGAACAAGGTCAGCGTATAGTCGATGTCTTCGGGCTGCGAAGAGGCGCCATAGCCGATCAGGTCGGGCAGGATCACGCGGTAACCCGCCGCGACGAACGCATCGACATTCTGCCGGAAATTGGACAGCCCCGACGCGCCGGGACCGCTGCCGTGGACGAACACCAGCGCCGGGCCTTCGCCCGTTTCCTTGATGTGGATGTCATAGCCGCCCGCGACGCGGTGGGTCGTTTCCTTCATCTCTCCCATGGCGGTTTCCTCTTACATGAATGTGAAGGCGGGCGGTTCGCCGAGCATCGTCATGACGACGTCGGTGGTGCGATTGCCGGGATCGTTCGCGACGTGCGCGCGCGCCGCATTGAGGTCGAGCCATGGCTGGATGATCGCGCTCGACATATAGACGGCGCGGCCGCCGAGGAGCTGGACCATGCCGTCGACCAGCTCGGCGAGCCGCCGCACGACGGTCGAGGACTGGTAGGCATAGAGCGCGCGCTCCTCGAGCGTGATCGGCTCGCCGCTTTCGGACTTCGCCATCAGCCGGTCGAAGGTCGTCTGGTGCGTCAGCTCCATTTCGAGGATCTGCGCATGCGCCTTGGCGATCGCGCCGTGGAGCAACGGATCGGCCTTCGACGCCTTGCCGGTGTTGGTCGAGATGCGGCCCTGCATGATCTCCATCGCAGCATTCACCGCGGCGCGCGCGCCGCCGAACGCTGCGGTCGACACCGACCGGACGAAGACCTGCGCCCAGGGCAGGCGATAGAGGGGGCCGTCATTCTCGGCCTGGCCGGGATTGGTGCAGGCAAAGCCGTCGCTGGCGCGGTGGGTGCGGTGTTCGGGGACGAAGACGCGCTCGACGAGGATGTCGAAGCTGCCGGTGCCCTGCAGCCCGAAGACGTCCCACGTCCCCTCGATGACCTGATAGTCGCCACGCGGGAGCAGGAAGGTGCGCATGTCGGGCGGGCCGCCGTCGGTGTCGAAGTTGAGCGCGCCGAGCAGCACCCAGCCGCAATGCGTCGAGCCTGACGAAAAGCCCCAACGGCCCGAGAGGTAAAAGCCGCCCTCGACCTTCTCGACCTTGCCCACCGGCTGATAGGTCGACGAGACGAGCATCGCGCCGCCATTGTCGCCCCACACCTCGCGCTGGGCTTCGTCATGAAAAAGCGCGAGTTCATAGGGGTGGCAGCCGAGCACACCATAGATCCAGCCGGTCGACATGCAGCCTTCGGCGAGCGCCTTCTGCACCTCGAAGAAGACATTGGGGTGCATTTCATAGCCGCCCCAGCGCTTCGGCTGCAGGATGCGGAAGAAGCCCGCGTCCTGCATCTCGGCGACGGTTTCGGCCGGGACATTGCCGTCGAGCGTCGTCTGACGCGCGCGCGCCTTCAGCGTCGGGATCATCGCGCGCGCGCGCTCGATCAATTGTTCGGGGGTGGGCAGGGCGGTGTCGCCGGCTGGTTTGGGGGCGGTGGCCATATGCTCTCCTCGGGTGTTTTGTGCGCTTGCGGACGGCCGCTTCGCGATATTGTTCCTATATTCGTAGAGAATGATGCATATTTCTACGCAAGCTGTCAATCCGAATTCTGTGCAAAATGACGTCATCGCCAGTTTCGAGCGACGAACTGCGCACCGAGGCGCGACTCCCGCTGCGCAAAGCGTTGCTTGCCGTAGCGACGTTCCGACTTCGGAGTCGTCCAAACGGTAGCGACAAGCGGAGGTGGGGTGTATGCAAATTGACGGTTTGCGTAAAATTTGATGAATTATTCTACGTATTGCACTTGATGTCGTGCTTTTCCGCTTGTAGCTTGCGGCCAATTTGAAGCGCAGCGTGCGCATGACCGGTTGAAAGGGATGGATGAATGGCGATCAGGTCACTGGCCTATGTCGTGGTCGATACGGCCGATGTCGAAGCCTGGCGGGCCTATGCCGAGCAAGTGCTGGGCATGCAGGCGATCGACCATGCGGGCGGGCTGCGCCTCAGGATGGACGAGCGCCCCTTCCGTATGCTGATTCGGGCGGGCGACGCCGAGCAGTTTCACGCCGCGGGGCTCGTCTATCCCGACAAGGCCGCCTTCGATCGCGGTATTGCGGGGCTTCGCGATGCCGGCGTTGCGATCGAGCCCGCGACGGCCGACGAAGCGAAGGACCGCCATGTCGTCGAGTTCGTGCGCTGCACCGATCCCTCGGGCAACCGGCTCGAGCTCGGCTGGGGGCGCGTAGTCGACGGCAACCCGTTCGTCTCGCCCGCGGGCGTATCCGAATTCATCACGGGCGAGATGGGGATGGGGCATGTCGTCTTTCCCGCGGCCAAGCTCGCCGAGACGCGCGCTTTCTATATCGACCTGCTCGGCTTCGGCGACACCGACGAGATGCGCGTCTATATGCAGGGCGGCGGACCCGACGATCCGGGGCTCGGCCTCCATTTCCTCCACTGCGACAATCCGCGCCACCACAGCGTCGCGCTCGCCGAATTCCCCGTGCCGAGCGGGCTTGTCCACATGATGGTCGAGGTGCCGGGCCTCGACGATGTCGGCCGCGCGCTCGACCGCGCGAAAGCGGCGAACGTCCATATCTCGTCGAGCCTCGGCAAGCATATGAACGACAAGATGGTCAGCTTCTACATGCGCAGCCCCGGCGGCTTCGACATCGAATATGGCTTCGGCGGCATCCAGCCCGACTGGAAGAGCTTTACCCCGACGATCAGCCTCAAGGAAGACGAATGGGGTCATCACTGGGACTTCGGCGGCTGACGCGCCGCCGTCAGCCCGCCCCCTTTTTTGCATTATTGGAGAGATATTCATGCCCAGCCATGACGATATGGTCCGCGCCGTCGAGCGCTATGTCGAAGCCTTCGACAAAGGCGACGCCGCAATGGCATCCGGCCTTTATTCTGACGACGCGACGGTCGAGGATCCGATCGGCACCCCGATCCACCAGGGACGCGACGCGATCCACGCTTTCTATTCGATGTCGATGCAGGCGGGCGCCAAGCTCCGCCTCGACGGCCCGGTGCGCACCGGCGGCGACTATGCCGCCTTCGCCTTCACCGTGCTCGTCGACTTCGGCGGGGCAAAGGAAATCGAGGTGATCGACACCTTTAAATTCGACGCCGAGGGCAAAGTGACCGAGATGCGCGCCTATTGGAACCCCGCTAACATGCGCGCAGTCGAGGCCTGAGATGGCACGCGAAGCCGCCATCGTTTCGACCGCGCGCACCGGCGTCGGCAAGGCCTATCGCGGTGCGCTCAACGACACCGAGGCGCCCGTGCTGGCGGCGCATGTCGTCAACGCCGCGATCGAACGCGCCGGGATCGATCCGGCGCGGATCGACGACGTCTATCTGGGCGTCGGCAACCACTGGAACACGCAGAGCTATAATCTCGGTCGGCTGACGGTTCATGGTTCGGTGCTTCCCGATTCGACCGGCGGCTTCACGCTCGACCGCAAATGTTCGTCGGGGCTCAACGCGCTCGCGCTCGCCGCGCGCGGGATCATCGCCGACGAGATCGACGTCGCGGTCGCGGGCGGGATGGAGAGCATCTCGCTCACCCTCAACAAGCACACCCCGGCCTTTCGCAACCGCTCGGAGTTCATCAAGGCCGCCGATCCCCACGCCTATATGGCGATGATCGAGACCGCCGAGATCGTCGCCGATCGCTATGGCGTCAGCCGCGAGGCGCAGGACGCGTTCGCCGCGACCAGCCAGCAGCGCGCGGGCGCGGCGCAGGCCGCGGGGCGCTTTGCCGACGAAATCGTGCCGATCACCGTCACCAGGGCGCTGTTCGACAAGGAAGGCAATGAAACCGGCAAGGAAGCAGTGACGCTGGCGCATGACGAGGGCGTGCGCGGCGACACCACCGCCGAAAAGCTCGCGGGCCTGAAGCCCGTGTTCAAGGACGGGCTGGTCGTCAAGGAAGGCCGCCATATCACCGCGGGCAACGCCAGCCAGCTTTCCGACGGCGCCTCGGCGCAGGTCGTCATGGACCGCGCGACGGCCGAGAAGGAAGGGCTGCCGATCCTCGGCATCTATCGCGGTTTTCAGGTCGCGGGCTGCAAGGCCGAGGAAATGGGCATCGGTCCGGTCTTCGCGATCCCCAAACTGCTCGAACGCAACGGTCTCAAGATCGACGACATCGGCCTCTGGGAAATCAACGAGGCGTTCGCGAGCCAGGCGCTTTATTGCCGCGACAAGCTCGGCATCGATCCCGACAAGCTCAACGTCAACGGCGGCGGCATCGCGATCGGCCATCCGTTCGGGATGACGGGCTCGCGCCTCGTCGGCCATGCGCTGATAGAGGGCAAGCGCCGCGGCGTCCGCTATGCGGTCGTCTCGATGTGCGTCGCGGGCGGCATGGGCGCCGCCGGCCTGTTCGAAATCGTCTGAATCAAAAGGAGGCAGCGATGGCGTTGTTGTTCGAAGGAAAAACCGCTTTCGTCACCGGCGGGGGCAGCGGCATCGGCCGCGCCGCCGCGCTGGCCTTTGCCGCCGAGGGCGCGAAGGTCGCGATCGGCGATCTCAATGGCGACAGCGCGGCCGAAACCGCCGCGCTGATCCGCGGCGAGGGCGGCGAGGCGCATCATGGCGCGCTCGACGTCACCGACGGGGGCGCGGTCGACGCCTTTGTCGACGATGTCGTAGTGCGCTGGGGGCGGCTCGATTGCGCGTTCAACAATGCCGGGGTCTCGCTCGAGGGGATGGAAACCCCGTGGGGCGACCTCACCGCCTATGATCGCACGATCGCGGTCAACCAGCGCGGGTTGCTGCTCTGCATGGCCGCGGAACTGCGCCATATGGAAAAGGCGGGTCGCGGCGCGATCGTCAACACCGCGTCGATCGCGGGCATGGCGGGCGCCGGGGGCGCCGGCTATTGCGGGTCGAAGCATGCGGTCGTCGGGCTCACGCGCTCGGCGGCGATGCGCTACGCCGCGCAGGGCATCCGCATCAACGCGGTCTGCCCCGGCGCGATCCGCACGCCGATGGTCGATGCGGTGGTGAAGGAGGAAGCGGCGGCGCGCTTCGTGGCCGAAATGCACCCGATGAACCGCATCGGCGAAGCGCATGAAATTGCCGACGCGGTGATCTTCCTCTGCTCAGACAAGGCGAGTTTCATCACCGGGCATCCGCTCGCGGTCGACGGCGGTTATCTGGCGCGCTGAGCAAGCACCCGTCACCGGGTTTTCATCGGAATGACGGATTTGGGGTGGGGTGCCGACAGTTCGCATTTACACCATGAAGCAGAAAAGCTGCCGTGCCCTGCTAGAGCGCGTTGCGCTTGGAGATCATTGATCAGTCCAAGAGGCGACCCATGCTTTCTTTTCTTTGCAGGCATCCAGCCTCGGCGTGAAGGTCGACCGGTCTTAGCCGACAAGCCAACCGCATTCCTCCAGCTCCCAGACGACGCGGAACCCGCGCCCTTCACCCAAGACCGTGAGCGACATGGCTCAAATCCTTTCAGTAAGACGCGCCATCAACAAGACGACGCGGCAAATCGCGCCACAAATCGGGTTCGAACATCCTGAGATTGACTCCCATGCGCTGGTAATTGGGATCAGTTGGCGTCCAGTGTGTCGTACAGCCACAGGCTTGGCAGTGCCACGTGTCGAGTGCGCGATCACCCTGCTGGTAGGCTACTCCCTCTCCCTCGACCGTGACCGATTTCGGCGGGCAATAGTGCCACAGTCCGGCGGTACGCCGACAAATCGAGCAGTTGCATTCGCTGACTTCGGTTGGCTCGTCGCGTAGTACCAAGTGAACCCGCCCGCAATGGCAGCTGCCGTGGTGCTCGATCATCGTCGCTCCTTCCAACTCAAGTCATCTTGAGCGCCTACTTCTAACAATCCCGCCAGTTCAAAGCGATGACCGAAAACGGTCGAAAGTCGCCTCCCTGCTTTCGTTGGTAACGATCGTTTCCCGACGTTGGATTTATTGATTCACCCGCGTCGCATGCCGCGCCGCTAGCCAGCCGAAGGTCATCGCCGGGCCCAGCGTCGCCCCCGCGCCCGGATAGGTCCGTCCCATCGCGGCGGCCGAGGCATTGCCGATCGCATAGAGCCCGCCCAGCACCTTGCCATCCTTGTCCAGCACCCGGCCATTGTCGTCGGTGAGCAGCCCGCCGTTGGTGCCAAGGTCGCACGGATAGATGGGGATGGCGTAGAAGGGGGCTTCGGCGATCGGCGCGAGCGTCGGATTCGGCGCCACTGATGCGTCGCCATAATGCCGGTCATAGGCGGAAGCGCCGCGGCCGAAATCGGGATCCTCGCCCTTGAGCGCATTGGCGTTGAAGCGCGCAATTTCCTTGGAAAGCACGGCGGCGTCGACGCCGATCTCCTTCGCCAGCCCGGCAAGGGTTCCGGCCTTTTTCAAGATCTTGCGCATCGCCTCGGGCATGCGGCCGTCGGCCGACGGTTTGCCCGCCATCATCGGCCCGAGCATATATTTGCCGCGATAGCGCGCGTCGAACACGAACCAGGAGGGGGCGGTGGGCGCCTCGGGGGTGTTGCAGCGGTGCATCTCGCCCCCCGCGACATGATAGGACGCCGCCTCGTTCATGTAGCGGCGACCCGCCTGGTTGACGATGATCGACGAGGGCAGCGCGCGTTCGACGAACATGATCCGCGCCCGGTCCTCGCCCTCAAGCAGGAAGCCGGGACCCCACCAGGCCGAATCCATCAGCGCGGTAGCGGCACCCGCCGCGAGTCCGGCCTTCAGGCCGTCGCCGGTATTGCTCGGCACCCCCGCGCTCCAGTCGGCCGAGGTCGGATGTGGCAGATATTTCTCGCGCAGCGCGGCGTCATGGTCGAAGCCGCCGCTGGCAATGATCACGCCGCGACGCGCGCGAACCTCGATCCGCTGGCCGTCGCGTTCGACGATCGCGCCGGTGATCCCGCTCTTGTCCCGGACCAGCTCGACCATCGGCGCATTCAGCCAGATCGGCACGCCCTTTTCGTCGATCGACAGCTTGAGCCGTCCGATCAGCGCGTTGCCGCCGGTCAGCCGCCGCGACCGCTTGGTCTTGAAGCGCCAGGGCAGGTCGAACATATATTTGAGCATCAGCTTGAACAGCAAAGGCTTGGCGCCGGGGCTCATGGTCAGGAGCAGCTTGGCTTCCTCCATCGTCCAGGTGAAGCGGCCAAAGGTCAGCGTCAGCGTGTGCGGCGGCTCCATTCGGTCGAAATCCGCACCGAGCCTGTCGGCCATCAACGGGATCGGGTCGTGCGTCCGCCACCCGTCGCGTGCGCCCGCGACGTCCATATGATAATCGGAATAGGCATAGGCGGTGTAGCGAACCTCGGACCGTTCCTCGAGATAGCTCAGCATCCGGTGCGCATTGTCGACATAGGCCCTGAGCTTGGTTTCGGGCACATCGTCGCCGATCAGCGTCTTGATATAGCCCAGCGCTTCGTTCGGGTCGTCGGCATGGCCCTTGGCGCGTGCGTCATCGCTATTGGGAATCCAGATGCCGCCGCCCGACGTCGCGGATGTCCCGCCATAACGCGCGCTTTTCTCGACAACCAGAACGTCGGCGCCGGCATCGGCGGCGGTGAAGGCCGCGGTCAGCGCCCCCGCACCCGATCCGATCACCAATATGTCGACTTCGTGAAACGCCACTCCCGTTGCTCCTGCCGTGTCTGCGTCGGAAACTCGCGCTTCCCGGTCTATGATCGGTTCTACATAATGATTGCGTTTTTGAAAGACAAAATCTTTACGCAAACCGTTATATATTCGCCACCGCAATCGATGAATGTTGACAGGGGCGCGGCGATACGGTCTGTGGGGCGCCATCTCGACGACGTCGAGGCGCCATCGCACGGGGTGCTGGTTTAGCTGGGGAGAAGAGGCGTTGCGCACGGCAACCAAGGCCGGGAAAAGGACGCGGGGCAAGGCCGCGAACGCGAACCAGGGTGACGGGCTGCCGGCGCTCGACGACGTCGACGAGCAGATCATCGCCGCGCTTCGCAAAAATGGCCGGATTGCAAACCGCGACATCGCGCGCGAGATGGGGCTGAACGAAGCGACGGTGCGCACGCGGCTGCGCCGGCTCGAGGATGCCAGCATGGTGCGCGTCGTCGCGATGCGCGACCTTTCGGCGATGGGTTTTGGCTATCTGGCTCCCGTCGGCGTGCAGGTGAAGGGGCGGTCGGCGGGCGATGTCGGCGCAGAGATCGCCGAACTGGAGCGCGTCATCACGGTCAATGTCGCGATCGGAACGCATGACCTCGAAATCCAGGTGGTGGCCGAAACGCTGGAGGAGATGCAGCATCTCCTGACCGGTGTGATCGCCAAGATCGACGGGGTCGAGCGGCTGTTCCCCAGCCTCGCGCTCAAGGTTTTCAAATATAATCCGGAATGGGCACCGCTATGAGCGCCAGAATCAGCCTCGACGAGCTCGATCACAAGATCATCGAACGGCTCGGCCATGATGCGCGCGTTTCGAACCGCGAGATCGGGCGCGAATTCGACCTGACCGAAGGGACGATCCGCTCGCGCCTCAAGCGGTTGCTCGACAACAGGGTGATCCGCGTCGCCGCGGTCACCAACGCCAACCGGCTCCGCAACCCGATCCTCGCCTATCTCTGGGTCGAGGCGGACAGCGCCGCGGACATCGAGAAGGTTGCGGAGAGCCTCGCGAGCCTGCCCGAGATCGGCTTTGTCGCGACGACGCTGGGCCGCGCCGACGTGCTCGCGATGACGCTGGTCGAAAACGGCAATGAGCTGACCGATTTCCTGCACCAGACGATCGACAAGATCCCCGGCGTGCGGCGTGTCCGCTACAGTCTGGGGCAGAATTTCATCAAGCACGACTATCGCTGGTGCGCGCTGGTCGATTGATGAATTGTCGGCGGGCTACCCCGCCACCCAGTTTGCCTTGATCCCGTCGTCGGCCAGCGTGCCGTCGACGATCACGCGGGGGTCAGAGCGGCTATAGCTGATCCGCCAACCCTCGGGCGTGCGGCGATAGCGGTCGTGATAGAAATTGGCGAGCAGTCGGAAACTCCCGGCGCGCGGGTCATAGGTCGCATAGCCCAGATTCCAGCGTGCGCTCGCCTCATCGCCCTTCACCTCGATCTCGGCATTATGCCCCTGATGCACGTCGATGATCGGCGTCGTCGCCGCCATTTGCGTGAACACCCCAATCAGCCCGTCGAGGTCGAATTCGCCGACGGGCGGAAAATCGATCACCGCATCCTCGGTGAAGCAGGCGCGGATCGCGTCGACATCCTTCGCGTCGCAGGCATTGAGGTAACGCGCCTTCAGGCGGCGGATGTCGCTTTCGGCTTCCAGCCGCGCGATACGGGATTCAAGGTCGGTCATTGATGGGGATTATCCTGGTTTCGGGGATGGGATGGTCGTCGGCGCCGATCCAGCGCAGCAACATGGTGCCCTGATGGTGCCCCGCAGTATCGATCCAGTTGCCGAAGCCCGGATCGCGGTCGGCGACGATCAGCGTCAGCGTGCCGTCGTCGTTCAGCCGCGCGCTATGCCCGTTCACATGGATGCGGTGATGGCGATAATCGAGCGATTCCATCCAGTAATTGTCGAGCTGGAAATTCCAGAAGCTGCATGCGGGCACGCGCGTGTCGATGCGTAGCGCTTCGCCGGGTTCAAGCTGCCACCAGCCATGGAGATAGAAGATCGTCGGATCACCGCCCGCGCGGAAGAAGGGCGTCTGGTCGGTCGTCGCCAGCCGGTTCCTCTGGTTCGCCCGGAAATCCTCGGTCCACTGGACGAAAGTCCGCGCCGTGCCAGCAACAAAGGCGGTGGTGCGCTCCAGCGCCGCCGCGAGCGTGTCGGCGGACAGTGGCGCGGGATGCGCGGGACCGTCGATCGCCTCGATCGTGACCGTCGCGGGCACTTCATTCGCACGGTCGAGAAAGGTCTGCCGCACGATCACCATCGAGCTGTCGTCGGCGAGCGGCAGCCAGTTGCCGTCGACCTTGTCGCGGCTGACGATGATCTCGAACGATCCGTCGGGCGCAATCGCCAAATCGGCGGAATCGATCTCGCCGGTCGACGCCATCGTTCCGTCGACGGCATAGCGATTGGCCTTGGTGCCGAAGCTCAGGATCGGCACGCTGCCGCGCTGGCCGCGGATGCGATAGCGCCGCGCGCCCGAAACGGTCGCGTTCATATAGATATTGTCGGGATTGTCGGCGCCGATCTTCGCCGTCTCGTGCGATGCGGCGTAGAAGCTCGGAAAATCGGGGTCGGCATGTTCGAGCTGCATGTCGAACGCGATGCGCAGCAGCCGCGTGAGGTAGCGATAGCCCTCGGCGCGGTCGAGCGGGTTAGCGGCGGCTTCGGCGCCGGTGACGATCTCCCCCGCGGCTTCCAGCCGCCGGCAGAAATCGCGCCAGACATCGGGCGACAGGATAGGGCCCTCCGTCATCGTCATGGCGCCATATACTGGCCGCCGTTGACGTCGAGCGTCGCGCCGGTGACCATTTTTGCATAATCGGAGAGGAAGAAGAGCACGCTCTTCGCGCAATCCTCCTCGGGCGGAATGACGCCCAGCGGGATGCGCCCGGTGATCTCGCCGATCACCGCATCGCGGTCCTGCCCGCCCGCGGTCGCGCGGTCGATATAGTCATAGACGGGCTTGCCGCCGATCCAGCCCATCCGCGTCGCATTGACCCGGATGTTAAAGCGGCCAAGATCCTTGGCCATGTGCCTGGTCATCGTGGTCAGGCCGCCTTTTCCGGTGGCATAGCCGCCCTCGCCGGGGAAGGGGTTGACCTGCGACATGGTGGCGACGTTGACCACCGCGCCGCCGCCCTGCGCTTTCATCGCGGGAAGGACGGCCTGTGTCATCCGTAGCGCGCCGAGGCAGTTGACGTCGAACACCCGCGCCCAATCCTCGGGATCGGCCTCGTCCACCGTCACCCATTCCCCGTGGATATAGGCGGTGTTGACCAGTCCATCGATCCGCCCGAACGCGTCGGCGGTTGCCTTCGCCCGCGCCGCGCATTGGCCCGCATCGCCGACGTCGGTCGGCACCGCGACCGCCTCGCCGCCGTTCGCGCGAATCTCGCCGGCGACCGCTTCGATGAAATCCCTGTTGCGCGCGCCGAGGCCGACTCTCGCGCCCTCGGCGGCGGCGATCCGCGCCATTGCCTGCCCCATGCCGGGGCCGACCCCGCTGATGATGATGACCTTGTTCTTAAGCAGGCTCGGCATATTTCTCTCCCGCAAAAATGTCCTTGAGCCCCGGGTCGAGCCCGTTGCCGACCTCCGGGCAATGCGTTCCCGATGGGCCGTACATCGCGGCGACGCAGCGGTTGCACGCGGTGCAGCCCGAAACATCACTGGCGCCACTTTGCCATTTCGCGATCAGCGCCGGATCGTGGATCAGCGCGCGCGCCAGCGCGATCGCATCGAAGCCTTCGGCGACCGCCTGCCGTGCCCCGGCGAGCGACTGGATGCCCCCCAGATAGGCAAGCTTCATTGGCGTCCGGCCCAGCGCCGCCTTCAGCTGCAGCGCGGGCTCCATCAGGTAATTTTCGTGAAACGGGGGCAGCTTTGGCACGCTGCGCTTCAGGATCGCGAATTGCAGTTTCGCCAGCAGCCCGCCCTGCATCGCCGCAAGATCGTCATAGGGCAGCGCGCTGCCGAACATCGCCCATGTGCTTTCGATGTTGCGCCCCGCCGACAGCACCAGCATGTCGGCGCCCGCCGCTTCGAGCGCGCGCGCGGTCACAATCGCGTCGTCGACCGTCGCGCCGCCGGGCACCGCATCGGTCAGGTTGATCTTGGCGAGAATCGCGAGCCGCCCGCCGGTCGCACGCTTGACCGCCGCCAGTACCTCGGCAGGAAAGCGCGCGCGGTTCGCGGCCGATCCGCCATAGCCATCCTTGCGGAAGTTGGAGAGTGGCGAGATGAACTGGTTGAGCAGATAGCCATGCCCCATATGGATTTCGAGCGCATCGAAACCCGCTTCTTCGGCCAACTCTGCGGCGCGCGCGAACTCGCCCGTCACCATCTCCATGTCGGCGCGGGTCATTGCGCGCTGAAAAAAGCGGCCCTTCAATACCCCCATCTTGTCGATCCCGCCCGATGCCGACATTGCGCGCGGCGTCGACAGGTCGTCGATCTGGCAAAAGCTGCCGCCGTGGGTGATCTGCGCCGACGCCTTGGCGCCCTCGGCGTGGATCGCATCGGTGACCGCGCGGTAATGCGGCACGCTTTCGCGGCTCAGCATTCCCTGTCCGGGCAGCGTGCGGCCATCGGGCGAGACGGCGAGATAGGCGAGCGTCGTCATCCCCACGCCGCCGCGCGCATAGGCGCGGTGAAAATCCATGAGCGCGCGGGTGGGGAAGGTCGCCTTGCTCATCATCTCGTTCGCGCCCGAACGGATGAAGCGGTTTTTGAGCGTGAGCGGGCCGATCGTCACGGGGGTGAACGGATCGCCGGTCATGACGCGGGTTCCGCGATCAGGTCGGCGGGCGCGTCCTTGGCCCAGAAATCGGTTTCGACGCGCTTCGCGATCCGCCAGCCTTCGGCGGTGCGGACGAGATCGTCGACATAGGTACAGCCGACGAAAAACAGCTCATCGCCCGATGATCGCGCCAGCCGCATCGGGTTGAACAGCATCGTGCGCGCGCTCGCGCGGTCGCCTTCGAGCCGGATCAGCGGCAGTCCGATCAGGTGCTGGGTCAGCGGAAAGGATGCGAGCGCGCCCTTCAGCCACGCCTTCATCGTCGGCCATTCGCCCGCGGCGCCGCCCGCCGCGCGATAGTCGACCGTCGCGCCGGGGACGAACACCGCGTCCAGCGCGTCATAATCCTTCGCGTCGATCGCAAAGACATAGGCGGCGAGCAATTGCTGGATCGCGATGATGTCGTCGGCGCTCATCTTACTCGTCCCTTCAGCCGAAATTGGCCTGCCCACCGTCGAGCGGGATCGTCGCCCCGGTCAGATAGCTGAGGTCGGGGCCGCACAGCGCTGCCACCGCATTGCCAATATCGTCCTCGCAGTCGCCGACGCGGCGCAGCGGGATCGTGCGGAAGAACGCCTCGGCCTCCTCCGGGTTGTCGTCGACCCAGCCTTGCAGTCCCGGCGAATTGGCGTGCGGCGCGATCGCCAGCACACGGATATTGTCCGGCCCCCATTCGGCGGCGGCGGCGCGGGTCAGCGCGCGTGTCGCCTGCTTGACGGCGGCATAGGCGCCATAGTTCGACATGTCCCAGCGGACCGCGGCCGAACTGGCGAGGTTGATGATCGTGCCGCCGCCGCGCTGCCGCAGATAGGGGCGGCAGGCCTTCATCAGGCGGAAGGACGCGAGCGGACCCGACGCGAAGCCCGCCTCGAACGCGCTGTCCTCGACCGCGAGCAGCGGCCCCAGCGGCACTTCCTGCGCATTGTTGACGAGAATATCGATCCCGCCGAAATGTTCGGCGACCGCGTGCACCGCGGCGCTCACCGCCGCCGCATCCTTGATGTCGGCGGTGAAGCAGGTGGCCCCGTCGCCGATCTCCGCCGCGACGGCTTCGAGCCTGGCGGGCGTGCGGCCGACGAGGGCGACCCGGGCGCCGCGGCGGGCGAGTGCGAGCGCAATGCCGCGCCCGACACCCTGGCCGCCGCCGGTGACCAGCGCGACCTTGCCCGCCAGCATGGTCAGGGCTGACCCATCAGGCTTGCGGGCGCGCCGGGCAGGAAGGGCTGATAATAGCCCGCCGACCAGCCGCCATCGACCGCGAGTTCGGCGCCGCTGATATAGCTGGCATCGTCGGAGGCGATGAACAGGCTGGCGCGCGCTATTTCCTCGGGCTCGCCGATCCGCTGGAGCGGGACGCGCTCATAGCCGACATTGAGCGCATCGCCGGTGAGGCCGGTCGGATTGCCCATCTGCGTGTTCACGCCGCCGGGGTGGACGGTGCAGACGCGAATGCCTCGCGGCCCCAGCTCATAGGCGAGCGACTTCGACAGCCCGCGCACCGCCCATTTGCTGGCGGTATAGGCCGACAGGCCGTTGCAGCCGCGAAGGCCGTCGACCGACGAGATGTTGACGATCACGCCGCGTCCGGCCTCGGTCATCGCGCGCGCGGCATATTTGGCGCCGAGCATCGTTCCCATCACATTGATCGCGAGGACGCGCTCGATGTCCTCGGCGGGCATCGCCTCGATCGGGCTGAAATGCACGATGGCGGCGTTGTTGATGAGGATGTCGAGCTTGCCGAAGCGTTGGACCGTCTCGGCGACCACGCGTTCCCAATCGGCCTCCGATCGCACGTCGAGCTTCTGGAAGACGGCACTCTCGCCGATTTCGCGCGCGGTTTCCTGCCCCTTGTCCTCGATCACGTCGCACAGCACCACCTTGGCGCCCTCGGCCGCGAAGAGCCGCGCGGTCGCGGCGCCCATGCCCTGTGCCGCACCCGTTACGATCGCAACTTTACCCGCGAGTCTTGCCACGCATTTTCTCCTGATTTCTGTCTGTGTTGCCGCCCTCAGGCGACCTTCTGTTCGAACGGCGCGGACAAGGTGCCGCGGGTGACGTGCGTGCCGTTGACGCGCTTCTGGAATTCCTCGGCGCGCGCACGGCTGTTGTAGAATTGGCGATACCAGATCCGCAATTTACCGATCGGGCCGTCGCCCTGCACCGCCATCGGATTGACGCACGGCCTTTTGTTGGACCAGATTTCGAAATCCTGCGCAAAGGCGGCGCAGGCCGCGGCCTGATAGGCGCGCGCCATCGCGACATCGTCCGCGGTCGGTTCGGCATTGGGCACCTTGACCAGCAGCGCGTGCCACACCTTCACCACCCCGTCGTCGACGGGGGTGTGCGCGATCATGATGATCGCGGGGAATTGCCCCGACATGCGCGATTGCAGGATGCCCGGCCCGGTATACCAGGTGTCGGTTTCGAGCGGGGCGTCGCCCTGGAGCGTGCGGTGCCCCGCGCGCAGCCTCTGGACGACGCGGTGACCGTCGAAATCATTTTCGAAGACATCGACGGCGTCATTGCCGTGGACGGGCTCGAAATGGGCGCGGTCGGCCATATTGTCGAGGATCTCGACGGGATGGCTGGCGAGTTCGCCCAGCCGGTCGAGTTCCCATTTCACCCAATGCGGCTGATAATATTCCTCGAACGGCGGCAGCTCATATTCGGGCTCGAGCCCTTCGGGGTCGTGCCACATCCAGATGCAGCCCGCACGTTCGATCACCGGCCAGTTTTCGAGCTTGGCCGCCGCGGGGATCTTCTGCGGTGAGTAGGGGATCTGGTTGCACTTGCCGTCGGGGCCAAAGCGCCAGCCATGATAGGGGCAGCGGATCGATTCGCCCTGCACATGCTCATTGTCGCGGATTACGAAGCTCGTTTCGTTCTTCGCCAGATGCGCGCCCATGTGCGGGCAATAGGCGTCGACCAGATAAACCTGCCCCGACTCGCCGCGATAGAGCACCCGGTCACGGCCGAAAAAGCGGACGGCCAGCGGGGTCGTCCCCTCCAGTTCGGCGGCGGCGGCGATCATGAACCAGCCGCGCGGAAACATCTGGTCGCCCAGCCCATAGTCTGCGGTTGTCGCCATCGGAAATCTCCCATTCATGCCCGGTTTGCATCGGGCATTGTCATTTTGCGTTTTGAAAACTTGCGATACCATCGCATTTCGATAACATATCTCACTATAATCGACATTATGCAATATTTTGTGGTTCAAGGAGGGTGAAGATGGGTGAAGGTTCGCAGTTTCCCGAGGGCGCGACGCTGATTTTCGGTGCGACCGGCGGCATCGGCGCGGCGGTTGCCGGTGAATTCGCTGCGGCGGGGAGTGACGTCGCGATCGCATGGCGCTCGAAACAGGCGGAGGCCGAGGCGCTGGCCGAACGCATCGAGGCGTCGGGGCGCAAGGCGAGCCTGCATCAGTGCGACGTTACCGATGACGCCGCGCTGGCCGCGACCATCGCGGGCGCCGTCGCCGCGCACGGGCGCATCCACACTGTGCTGTGGGGCGCCGGGCCGCTCGTCGCGCAGGTCCACCTCGCCGAAACGACCCCCGAACAATGGCGCCGGGCGATCGATGTCGAGGTCCACGGCTTTTTCGGCGCCGCGCACCATATCCTTCCGCATATGCGCGAACAGGGCGGCGGCTCGTTTGTCCATTTGGGTTCGGCGGGCGACCTGCGCTGGCCCGACAAGGACGGCCTGTCGGTCGCGCCGAAGGCCGCGAACGAGGCGCTGGTCCGCGGCATCGCGCGCGAGGAGGGGAAGCATGGCATCCGCGCCAACTCCATCCTCGTCGGGGTGATCGAGGCCGGCATGTTTCTCGAACTTTCGAAACAGGGCGTGTTCGACGACGCATGGACCGCCGAGGTGCACAAGAACCTCGCGATCAAGCGCTGGGGTCGTCCCGAGGAAATCGGTCATGCCGCTGTCTTCCTTGCCTCGTCCAAAGCTGCCTACATCACAGGGCAGCAGATTGCGGTCGCGGGCGGTTACGGGGCCTGACGCGACGGCGCAGACCCCGGCGTCGCCGTTACGCCACGGCTTCCATCGCGAAGGCGGCCCGCAATCCCCGGGCCGCCGTTCCCACCGCGACATCGGCCTGCGGCAGCATGCCCAGCATGCTGGCAAAGCCGTGGATCACGCCGGGGAAATGGTCATGCGTCACCGCCACGCCAGCCGCCTTCAGTCGCTCGGCGTAGGCGATGCCTTCGTCGCGCAGCGGATCGAACTCGGCGGTGACGATCGTCGCCGACGGAAGGCCGGCGAGACTGTCGGCGCGGATCGGGGTCGCAAGGGGACCGGCGGCGCGACCGGCATCGCCCAGATATTGCGCCCAGAACCACTGCATCATTTCGCTGCTCAGCATGTAGCCGGTGGCGTTCTCGATATGGGAGGTACGAGTGAAGTCATTGTCGACCACGGGATAGAGGAGCAGCTGATGCGCGATCGCGGGCCCGCCCTCGTCGCGCGTCGCGAGGCACAATGCGGCGGACAAATTGCCGCCCGCGCTGTCGCCGCCGACCGCGATCCGGCCGGCGTCGATGCTCAGAGCGTCGGCCTGTTCGACCGCAGTCACGACGGCGGCGCGGACGGTGTCGAGCGCGGTCGGAAAGCGATGCTCGGGCGCGCGCGGATATTCGAGCGAGAGCACAGCGATCTCGGCCGCCGCGGCGAGCGCGCGGCACAGCGGATCATGCGTATCGAGCGTCCCGAACACCCAGCCGCCGCCGTGGATGAAGACGAGCAACGGCAGCGTCGTCCCGGGCATGGGGTGATAGAGGCGCGCATTCACAGCTCCTGCGCTGGTGTCGAGCGTCACGTCGCGGACCTCGGCGACGCCGGCTTTGGGAACGGGCATCGGCTGTTCGTCGGCCAGCCGCAGCGCGGCGGGATCGAAGGGCGCGTTCAGATGCGGCAGCGCGTTCATCATATCGAGCAACGGCGCGAGGGCGGGATCAATGGGCATGGCAAAACTCTCCGGCTTGTGGGATGGAATGGGTGGAAATGAAGGTGCGATGGTGAAGGCAGGCGGACCGACCGCGGAATTTTCGAAGCTGCTCGCCGACCTGTTCGGCGGCTTGCTGACGGACACGCCGTGGGAGGATTTCCTGCGCGGTCTCGCGCTCCATCTCGACGGCACCTATGCGACGCTGATCCTGACGATGCCGGGCACGCGCAAGCCCGGGACGATCGTCACCCCCGACGCCGATCCGCAAACCAGCGAAGACTATGCCGAAAGCTTCTTCGCCAGCGACCCGTTCAAGGGTCTTCCCGAAGGCAAGGTCTTGTCGTTCAGCGACTTTGTGCAAGGGGCGGCGCGCGCGAGCGATTTCTGGCGCGACTTCCTCGAAGCCGCGGGAGGTGACCAGATTCTCGGGGTGGATCTGCGTTTCGACAGCGGTTTCGAGGCGCGGCTTCGCGTGACGCGCGATCGCAGCCGTCACGATTTCGGCTCCGCCGAACGCGATGCGCTGCAGGCGCTCGTTCCGCATCTGCGCCATGCCATCCAGCTTTTCGAACGGCTGCAGGCGTCGGGCGCCGAGCATGGCGTCTATCGCGGCGTTGTCGAACAGATGGGCGTCGCGGCGATCACCCTCGACCACGACGGAAAGGTGATCCGCACCAACGCGGTTGCCGAGCGGCTGCTGGCCGAGGAGGACGGGCTGACGCTGGCTGGCGGGCGGCTCCGGCTGGTGGCGGGTACGGCGCACCGCACGCTCGAAAAACTGCTCAAATTGCTCGATGCCGAGGCCGATCCCGCCGCCTCGCCGCCGCAGCGCTTCCGTATCGAGCGGCCCTCGGGGCGGCGCGATTTGGGCGTCGTCGCCAAGGCGGTGACGACGCCGGCGTTCATGCGCGGTGGCAAGGGCGCGGCGCTGGCTCTGTTCATCAGCGATCCGGGGCAGGATGCGGCGCCCGATCCCGAAGCGATCCGCGACCTGTTCCAGCTGACGCGGATGGAGGCGATGCTGGCCGCGGCGCTTGCCGGGGGCGGTTCGCTGGTCGAAGCCGCCGACCGGCTGGGCATCGCGCACAACACCGCCCGCTCGCACCTGCGCTCGATCTTCGCCAAGACCGGCGCCCGGCGTCAGTCGCAGCTTGTGCACCTGCTCCACGCCGGCATGACCGAATTGGGCGGCTCCAGCACCTAAGGCTATTGCTTCTTTCTGCGTAGATGATAGCATGTATGAATACGAATATCGTATGTCGTATATAAAATTGCTATCATAATGCAGAGAGGATGAGCCGTGAAAGAGGCAATTGGCCAGGTGCCGAATCGCGATGTGCTCGTGGCGCGAGCGTGCGAGCAGACGGGGCTTTCGGATTTCGGCAATGAATGGTTCTTCGCCAATATCGACGCGCTGATCCCGGCGCTCAACACCGAAGCCCGGCTCAGCGAGGCGGGCGTTGCGAGCGCCTCGGCGATGATCGTCAATGGCCTCGTCAACCGCCTGCGCCACGTCGACCTGATCAAGCAGCATCCCGAAATTCTCGACGAGACGGTCGAGGTCGCGGCGGTCGTCGTCGGGCTGCCGCGCACAGGCAGTACCATGCTCCATCGCATGCTCGCCTCGGCGCCGGGAATGACCGGCACCCGCTGGTTCGAAACCCAAAATTACGCGCCCTTCCCAGGGGAGGAGCGTGGCAACCCCGAACCGCGGCGTGAGGCGGCGCGCGGCTTCCTCGACTATATGCTCGCGACGATCCCCGACCTCATGTCGATCCATCCGATGAGCATCGATCAGCCCGATGAGGAACTGATCATCCTCGGTCAGCTCTATTCGAGCACGATGATCGAAGGAACTTACCATGTTCCGGGCTACGCGCGCTGGCTGACCGAAAACGACCGCATCCAATGCTATCGCGACCTCAAGCAGATCCTCCAGTCGCTGCAATGGCAGGACCAGAGCCGCGCGGGTGCGAAATGGGTGCTCAAGACCCCGGGCCACCTGCTCGCGCTCGATGCGGTGATCGAGATATTCCCCGAGGCGAAGATCGTGATGACGCACCGCGATCCGGTTGCGACGGTGCCGAGCTATTGCAGCATGGAGCACAGCCTGTACCAAATGGTGTCCGACAGCGTCGATCCGGCCAGCGTCGCCGCCTTCTGGGTGCCGCGGCTCGCCGAGCTGCTCGACCGCTTCATGGCGGTGCGCGGGCAGGTTGCGGGACAGAATTTCGTCGACGTCCGCTACGCCGATCTGCTGGGCGATCCGATCGGTGAGGGCGTGCGCGTGCTCGAGGCGGCCGGGGTCGATGTCACCGACGCGGTGCGTGCGGGCATGGCTGAATGGATCGAAGCCAACAAGCGCGAGGATCGCGCGCCGCATAAATATGCGCTTGAGGATTTCGGCTTGGTCCGCTCCGATGTAGAACAGCGTTTCGCGGCCTATCGAGCCGCGTTCCTGGGAGGGGAATAGATGATGACCGAAGCCGTCAACCTCGCTGCGATCGAGGAGATAAGGCTGCTCAAGGCGCGCTATGTGCGCGCGCTCGACACCAAGGACTGGGCGCTGCTCCGCAGCCTGCTTACCGACGACATGGTCGGCGACTTTCGCGAAATGCCGGGTGAGGCCGACGAGAAACTTCTGACCACCGGTGCCGAGGCCTTTGTCGCAGGCGTCGCCGCCGCGCTCGAACATGCGACGACGGTCCATCATGTCCACAGCTTCGAAATCCGTTTTACCGGCGCGCGCGACGCCGAGGGCATCTGGGCGATGGACGACCATTTCTGGGCGGGCGAGGGAAGCGACCTTGCCGGCCGCTCGCGCCACGGTTTCGGGCATTATCACGACTGTTATCGCAAGGCACGCGGGCGCTGGCTGATCGCCAGGACCCGGCTCAGCCGTATCCGCGTCGAGCGCGACTGACGCGCCCTCGGGCTCATTCGGGCATCGGCGGGTAGCTGGAAAGAAAGCCCGCATCGGCGATCAGCGACTGTCCGTTGATCCCGCCCGACCGCGGACTGGCGAGGAACAGCGCGACTTCGGCGATATGCTGCGGCAGCAGCAGGCCGTCGGCGCCGGGAAGCGCAAGCGCGTCGGCGGGCTGGATCGGCGCGGATTCGGTGACGCCAAGGATCGCGGTCGCGACGGGACCAGGGCAGATCGCGTTGACGCGCAGCCCGCGCCGCGCGAAGCTTTGCGAGGCCGAACGCACTGCGCCGATCACGCCATGCTTGGCCGCGCTATAGGCGGCCGCGACATTGAGGCCGATCATTCCCGAGGTCGACGCGGTCACCACCGCGGCGCCGCCCGGCTCGAGCGCGGGCAGCACCGCCTGCAGACCGAGAAAGGCACCCTTGAGGTTGATCGCGATCATGCTGTCGAGCGTCGCGGCGTCGGACTCGTCGAAGCCGGTCTGCGCATAGGCGCCGGCGTTCAGGAAGGCCGCGTCGAGCCGTCCGAAATCCTGCTTTGCCGCCGCGACCATCGCCGCATTGTCCGCGGCGCTGCTCACGTCGCAGCGGATCGCGCGCGCGCGGCCGCCGGCGGCGCGAACCTTTTCGGCGATCGCTTCGGCGCCGGCTTCGTTGATGTCGGCCACGACCACCGCCGCGCCCTCTTCGGCAAAGCGCAGCGCTGCCGCCACGCCGATTCCCGAAGCGCCGCCGGTCACCAGCGCGACCTTGCCCTCGAACATGCCCATCTCGATCCTCTCTCCATCCGTCGTTGCCCGATTTCGTAGCACCGGCGGGGGCAGGCGAATTGATCCAATTGGACGAGGAACGCGCCCAAATCGGCGCCCTATGTTCGCGAAAAATACGCGATAGCGGAGAGGAACGGACGCCCATGAAATTCTCGATCATTTACGAAGCGCAGATGGTGGACACCTCGCGCGAAAACGAAGCGCGCTGCTTTCACGAGATCGTCGAGCAATCGCTGCTCGCCGAGGAGATGGGCTTCGACACCGTCTGGGCGGTCGAGCACACCGCGCTCACCCAATATGCGCATATGTCGGCGCCCGAGACCTTCCTCGCCTTCCTCGCGGGTAAGACGACGCGGCTCGGCATCGGGCACGGCGTCGTCTGCCTGCCGCCGGCGATGAACCATCCGGTCAAGGTCGCCGAACGCATCGCGACGCTCGACATTCTCTCCAAGGGCCGCGTCCACTTCGGCATGGGCAAGGGCGGGACGCAGCAGGAGGCGGGAACCTTCGGCTATGACCTCGGCGCGCTTCAGCCGATGATCGATGAATCGATGTACCTGATCCCGAAAATCATGGTGCAGGACGAGATCGAACATGATGGCGAGTATATCCAGATTCCGCGCCGCCCGATCCATCCCAAGCCGTATCAGGACCCGCACCCGCCGCTCTATATGGCGTGCACGCGCGCCGACGCGCTGACCACCGCCGGATCGCGCGGGATCGGCGCGCTCGTGCTTGGCTTTGCCGGACCCGACGACATCGCGAGTAAGAATGCGATCTATCGTGCCGCCTGGGCGAACCGCAAAGCCGAGGATCAGGTCGGCTTCCGTCCGACCGAACATCTCGCCGCGCTCTGTCCAGCGCTCGTGCTGGACGATCGCGAAAAGGCGCGGCGCATTGGCCTCCGCGGCCAGCGCTTCTTCGTCGAATCGCTCGGCTATTGGTATCAGGGCGGTCCGAAGCCGACGGTCGAGGACCTCTCGGGCGACGAGCAGGCGGCGATCCTCCAGCAGGAAAAGGCGGCGGTTGTCGCTTATCTTTCCGAGGAAAAGATCACCATCGGGTCCGAACATACCGGTGCTTATGAGGAAGTGCAGGACGCCTATGGTACTCCCGACGATTGCATCCGCTACGTCCAGCGCCTGTTCGACGCCGGGGCCGACGAGATCCTCTTCCTCTTCCAGATGGGCGCGGTGCCGCACGAGGTGATTCTGGAAACCATCCGCAACATCGGAGCCCATGTGATCCCGCATTTCAGGGCGCAGGCTGCGGTCGCCGCAAAATAGCGGCTCGCGCGCTGCCGCGCCGAAAGTCATGAAATGCGACCAGGAATCTTTCTATGTGCACGCATATATGACATTAAGTTGTCATTTGATGTTGAAATGCGTTTCTCTCGATGTCATTCGCGCTGCATAAGAGAAGCAATCTCCCGGAAAAATGATCCGGGTCGCAGAGGGGCAAATATGAAAAATTACAGGCATTTCGCGCGCGCGTCGGTGGCACTGGTGGCGCTCGCCACGGCGCATCCGCTTTTCGCGCAGGAGCAGGCGCCCGCCGCCGAGGACGTGGCGAACGAAGACGAATCCACCGAGATCGTCGTCACCGCGCGCCGGCGCGAAGAAAAGCTGCAGGACGTGCCCATCGCGATCACCGCGATCGGCGGCGCGCAGCTCGACTCGCGTGGCTTCGACGGCGTCACCGATGTTGGTCAGGTCGCACCCAATCTTCAGTTCACGCCGGGGCAGGGCGGCAACAGCGGCGGCGTTTCGGCGTTCATCCGCGGCGTCGGCGAGAATGATTTCATCATCACCTCCGACCCCGCGGTCGCGCTCTATATCGACGGTGTCTATGTGGCGCGCAGCTTTGGCGCGACCACCGAGCTTCTGGGCATCGACCGGATCGAGGTGCTGCGCGGGCCGCAAGGATCGCTGTTCGGCAAGAACACGATCGGCGGCGCGATCAGCGTCGTCTCGCGCGTGCCGACGGGTGACCGGCTCGAGGGCGACGTCCGCTATGGTTCGTTCAACGATGTCCGGCTGCGCGCCAATGTCGAGGCGGGGCTTTCGGACAATCTCGCGATCGGCGTCGCCGCGCTCGGCGAATGGGGCGAGGGCTGGCAGAAAGTCCCCTCGGGCAAGAATCTCGGCAATCGCAATGTCCAGGCGGGCCGGCTGACGCTGCATTATGACGCATCGCCGATCGATGCCGTGCTGACCGTCGACGGGCTGCGCCGCCGCCAGAACAGCACGCCGCACAGCATGCTGTCTTTCACCCCGACTTTCTTTTCCGGGCTGCAATCGGCCTTCATCGCGCCGTGCTGCACCGCGCCGGGCAGCATCAACCGCACCGACACCACCGACTTCCTCAACCGCGACGATACCGATGCCGCCAATGCGACGCTGACGCTCTCGGCCGATCTCGGCGGCGGCACCTTGAAGTCGATCAGCGCCTATCGCTGGGTCCATGCGATCTTCGGGCGCGACGGCGATGCCTCGGCGGCGGTCAATTATGCCGGCGACATCCACGACGAGAGTGCGCGCCAGATCTCGCAGGAACTTCAATATGCGACCAGTCTGTTCGATCGCGGCTCGCTGTTGCTCGGCGCCTATTATTTCCGCGAGAAATCGCGCGACGACACGCTGCTTTATGTCGCCGACGGGCTTTATCCGCGCCTGATCGCGGCGGGTTTCGACCCCGCGCTCGCCACCGCGCTCGATTTCAACATCGACTTCGCCAACCGGCAAAAAACCACCAATTATGCGCTGTTCGGCAACGCGACCTTTGACGTCAGTGATGCGCTGACGCTCGAACTCGGCGCGCGCTACACTTGGGAGAAGAAGGTCTGGAACCAGGCCGCGATGCGGATCTACAGCCAGCAGCCGCTGCTCGCGGGCATGCCTTCCTATCGGCTGAGCGAGGACTGGAAGGCGTTCACGCCGCGCGCTTCGCTCTCGTATAAATTCACCCCCGATATTCTCGGCTATGTTTCCTGGTCGCGCGGTTTCCGCAGCGGCGGCTTCAACGGGCGGCCGACCTCGGTCGAGGAAATCGGTTCCTATGATCCCGAATATCTGACCGCCTATGAGGCGGGGCTCAAGACCACGCTCGGCGGGCTTGTCACTCTGAACCTCTCGGCCTTCCGCAACGATTACAAGGATCAGCAATTGCTGATCTCGACGGTGAGCCCGAACACCGGCCTGATCGTGGTGCGCACCGACAATGCCGGCAAGTCGCGGATCCAGGGGATCGAGCTGGAGGCCGACGTTCGCGTCTCGCGCGAACTTCGGCTGAGCGGGTCGTTCGGCTATCTCGATGCGAAATATCTGCGCTACACCTCGGTGATCGGCGGCGTTCCCACCGACGTCAGCTTCCGCAAGCCCAAGCAGGCGCCCGACCTCACCGCGAGCGGCAGCATCGTCTATTCGACCGCGCTGTCGGACAGCGTCGACGCGAGCTTCCGGCTCGACGCCGCCTACCGCAGCCTCACCTGGATTGATGTCGAAAATTCGCCGCTGATGCGCGCGCCCGATCATGCGATCCTGAACGCCAGCGCCGAATTCACGCTGCCCGCCAAGGGGCTGTCGCTCCGCCTCGCGGTCGACAATATCACCGACAAGCGCGTGCTGACCGCGGGCTATGACGCCTCGACCAGCTTCGGCTTCGTCGAGGGCTATTTCAACGATCCGCGCCGTTACTGGGTGACGCTCAGCTTCCGGCGCTGACGGGGCAGGGTTCGGCCGCATGGCGCGACCGGACCCTTCGCCATCGGTCGATAAGGAGAATGGCATGCGCGCGATGGTCATCAACGGATTCGGCGGTCCCGAACAGCTTGTCTGGGGCGACCTGCCCACGCCCGAAGCCGGCGCGGGCGAGGTGCTGGTCCAGGTCATCTGCGCCGGGGTCAATCCCGCCGACTGGAAAACTCGGGTCGGCAAGCTGTCGGCCTATATCGACTATCACTTCCCCTTCGTGCTCGGTTTCGACTTTGCCGGCATTGTCGAGGCGGTCGGCGAGGGCGTCGATGCGTTCGCTCCCGGCGACCGCGTTTTCGGCATGTCCAGACAGGGGCAGGGACGCGATGGCTCCTATGCCGAATATTGCATCGCCGACGCGGCTTTTGTCGCGCCTTTGCCGCACGAGTGGAGCTTCGCGCAGGCCGCCGCGCTGCCGGTCGCGGGGACGACGGCTTATGGCGGCCTTGCCGACGTCGGCGGATTGTCAGCGGGGCAGACCGTGCTCATCAATGGCGGCGCGGGCGGCGTCGGCAGCCTCGGCATCCAGATCGCGCATGCGCTTGGTGCGCGCGTCGCGGCCACCTGCGGCCCCGACAATCTGTCCTATGTCCGGGGTTTCGGCGCCGACCATGCGATCGACTATCGCGCCGGCGATGTCGCGCAGGCGGCGCGCGAATGGGCGCCGGGCGGCGTCGACCTTGTTCTCGATGCGGTCGGGCTCGACAGCCTGCTGTCATCCGCCGTTGATATCGTCGCGCCGGGCGGGCGCTATGTCGAGATTGCCACGCTGGTGTCTCAGGCGAGCGCCGATGAGGTCGCGCGTGCCGCGACGAACGGGGTGAGCATCCTGTCCAACATGAACGCGGTCATGCGCCTGCCGCAGCATCTGAAGGAACTGGCCGCGCTCTGCGCCGCAGGGCGGGTGAAGCCGCCCGCGATCGAGATCCTGCCGCTCGGAGACGCCGCCGAGGCGCATCGCCGTATCGAAGGCCAGCATGTCCGCGGCAAGATCATCCTGGAGGTGGCGCCCCATGACGACTGATGACACGGTGGCTGCGCCGATGGTCCATGCGATCGACGAGATCGTCGCGAAGCCCGGCGAGGGCAAGGCACTGCTCAGCGACTATCTGGCGCGCTATGCGCCCGGCGCGCGGGCACGTGGAATGACGCTCGAACAGATTCTCGTCAGCCCGCCGATGTGGCTCGACGATCAGTCCAACACACTCGTCTTTCGCTGGTCGCTCGCCGATGCGGGGGCGTGGTGGCAGATGCGCTTTGTCGGCGGCAACGACCCCGACGTCGCCGCCTGGTGGGCCGATGTCGACGCGCGCGCGGTCAGCCGGCGCCGCTTCTTCGCTTCGGCGCCCGCCGATATTGAGAGGCTCTGCGATGTATAAGCTGACCCGGCTCGTGACCCTTGCCCACCCCGCGAGTGTGTCGGCGTTGGCCGACGAGATACACGCGCTGGCTAAAACGCACTCCGCCTATCGCCAGCTTGTCGCCCCCACGCTGGCGGGCAGTCATTTCGGCGGCGACCTCCTCGCGCATTTCGCATTCGACGACGCGATGCAGCGCTCGGATTTCGACGCGGCGCTCGCGCCGCTGCTCGCGACCCCGGCGGTCGCTTCGGTCGATGGTGTTGCCTATCAGAGCGGGTTGGGTGGGCGGTCCGATCCCGGGCTTGCAAACGGCGTCTACCGCGTGCTGCTGCTTAGCGTCGACGAAGGCATCGATCCCGCCCTTGTCGACCGCTTCGAGGCCGAAACGCGGACGATGCCATATTATATCCCTGCGATCCGAAACTGGCAGCTCAGCCGAGCCGACGAGGCGACGGGGGCGCGCCGCTGGACGCACGTCTGGGAACAGGAATATGCCGACGCGGCCGGGCTGATGGGCCCCTATATGATGCACCCCTATCATTGGGCGCGGATCGATCGCTGGTTCGATCCCGAATGTCCCGAGCGGATCGTCGATGCGCGGCTCTGTCACAGCTTCTGCGCGATGGACGCGTCCGTCCTATAATCGCATGGCGCCGGCCTCGATCCGCAGGCATGGTGATCGCGACGAAAGGTGGTGCGAATGACGGCGGCAGGGCGATTGCATACGCAAAGCAACTATCTGGTCGAGGCGCTGAAGCGCGTATTGAAAGAGCGCGGGCTGACCTATGCCGACGTCGCGGCGGCGCTCGGCATCAGCCACGCCAGCGTTCGCCGTACCTTTGCGCAACGCAGCTTCACGCTCGCGCGGATCGACGAAATCTGCGAACTCGCCGGGATCAACTTTCTCGAGCTGGCACGGCTTGCCGACGCGGTGCAGCCCGCGATGCCCGATATGCTCAGCGATGCGCAGGAGCAGGCGCTGGTCGACGATCCGCTGGCGCTGTTCTGCTTTCACCTCGCGACCGGCGGCTGGACCGTCGAGCGGATCGAGCGCGACTATGCGATCGACCAGACCTTGCTGATCCCCGCGCTGATGAAGCTCGAACGCATCGGATTGATCCAGCTGCTGGCCGGCAACGTCATCCGCCTGATGACCGCGCGCAGCATCAGCTGGCGCCGCGGCGGGCCGATGCGGCGTTTCTTCGACCGGCGGGTCAAGGAGGAGTTTCTCCAATATGATTTCTCCGCCAAGGGCTCGATCTGGGAATTCGAGATCGGCGAGTTGTCCGACGCCTCGCGCATCCTGCTCGAACGCCGGCTCGTCAGCCTGTTTCGCGAAGTCCGCGACCTGATCGCACGCGATGCCCTGCTGCCGCCTGCGGTGAAGACCAACGTCGGCTTGCTGATCGCGTCGACGCCGATCCCGCTGCCGATGGTCGCACGCGACGTCACCGCGGGGGCGTTCCGTGCCGAAAGTCGCGAACAGCGATCCTTCAAGGATTAAAATTCGCTACAATCATGCGATCCTCTCGGTGATGCGGCGCGATAGCGCGATACAGGCCGCAAGCCGGCCCCGATGCCGGCGCGAGAGGGAGAAATTCGATGTCGGCCATTGCCATGCAGCCGCCCGCGATGCGCGGCGGCGTCCCGTTCCTCGGTCACCTGACGGACTTCTTCAAGGATCCGGTGGGATTGCTGCGCCGGGGTTATCAGGAACATGGCCCGATCTATTCCTTCCGCATGGGCGGGCGGAACATGGTCGTGATGCTGGGCCCCGACAATAATCGCTTCGTCTTTCAGGAAACCGACAAGCTGCTGTCGATCCGCGAATCGATGCCCTTCTTCCACAAGATGTTTTCGCCCAATTTTTACTCCTTCGCCGAGATGGAGGAGTATCTGAACCAGCGTGCGGTCATCATGCCGCGCTTCAAGGCTTCGGCGATGAAGCAATATGTGCCGGTGATGGCCGAAGAGGCGATGGCGCTCTGTCACCGGCTCGGCGACAGCGGGGAGTTCGATCTCATCTCGACCCTCGGGCCGGTGGTCATGGACATCGCAGCGCACAGTTTCATGGGGCGCGATTTCAAGCAGAAGCTTGGCCATGAATTTTTCGAGCTGTTCCGCGACTTTTCCGGCGGGATGGAATTTGTCCTGCCCCTGTGGCTGCCGACCAAGAAGATGCGGCGCAGCCAGGCGGCCAAGAAAAAGCTGCACCGGATCCTTGGCGACTGGATCAGGCGGCGGCGCGCCAACCCGGTCGAACCTGCCGATTTCTTTCAGGATATGGTCGCGTCGACCTATCCCGACGGCCGCCCGATCCCCGACGAATTGATCATCCACATGATCCTGCTCCTTGTCTGGGCGGGGCATGAAACGACCGCGGGACAGGTCAGCTGGGCGATGATCGATATCCTCCAGAACCGCGAATATCAGGATGTGTTGCGCGGCGAGATCGGAGCCATATTGGGCTCGGCATCGGGCGCCGACCTCAGCTGGGAACAGGCGATCGCGATGCAGAAGATGGACCTCGCGCTGCGCGAGACCGAACGGCTGCATCCGGTGGCCTTCACGATGATCCGCAAGGCGGCCGCCGATTTCGAGCGCGACGGCTATCAGGTTCGCGAAGGCGACTGGATCTTGCTCGCGCCCTCGGTCAGCCACCGGATGAGCGAAATTTTCGACCGGCCCGACGATTATGATCCCGAACGTTTCAACACCGAACGGGCGGACAGCAAGGTCGAATCGAACAGCCTGATCGGCTTTGGCGGCGGCATGCACCGCTGCGCCGGGGTCAATTTCGCGCGGATGGAGATGAAGGCGCTGATCGCCATCCTGCTCCAGCGTTACGACATGGAATTGATCGACACGCCGCGCCCGATCGCCGGTGCGGGCACCTATTGGCCCGAACAGCCGTGCCGCGTGCGCTACAAACGGCGGACCATCCCCGCGGGCGCGCCCGCGGACGTCGATGCGCTTGCCGCCGCCGCGGGATGCCCGGCGCATGCGAAGGGCGCGAACTGATGGCGCGCGTCACCTATGTCCAGCCCGACGGAAGCGAAAAGACCTGCACCAATTTCGAGGGCATGGCGGTCATGCACCTCGCCATCGGTAACCTCGTCGACGGGATCGATGCCTTGTGCGGTGGCGTGCGCCAGTGCGGCACCTGTCACGTCTATGTCGACGATGCGTGGATCGAGCGAGTCGGCCCGCCGGGCGAGGACGAGGCCATCATGCTCGATGCGCTGTCCGACGCTATCGCGGTCACGGCGGGCAGCCGGCTGAGCTGCCAGATCCATATCACCGAGGAGCTGGACGGGCTGCGGGTTCATATCCCCAAAGAACAGCCCGGGGTTTGAATGAGTTAGGGGCGGTAACTGGGGCGGCTTTGCCGCCCCTTTTTTTGTGCGCGGCCACCACCAAAAAGGGGTGTTGAATTACCTTCTTGCGTAGGTATGTATTGCATATATTACGCATCATGTGAAAATTGATAAAAAGTGGCGCATAATACGCCACAATCGACACGGGAAAGGGATGGGACTGATGAAGGCACGCACACATCGCCGCACGCAGATGGCCGCCATCGCGCTGCTCGCGCCTTGGATGGCCAGCGCCGCGCAAGCGCAGCAGGCCGAACAGGCGCCGCAGGCCGAGGGTGCCGCGTCCGAGGGACTGACCGAAATCATCGTCACGGCGCAGAAGCGCGCGGAGAGCCTGCAGGACACGCCGCTCGCGATCAGTGCGATCAATGCCGAAGCCATCGAGCAGCGCGGCATCACCAGCGTCGCCGCGCTCGGCAGCGCGGCGCCCAACCTCATCATCACCGAGACGCCGTCGGCGACGGCCAACCCGTCGATTTCGATCCGCGGTATCGTCGACAACGACCCGATCCTGACCGCCGATCCCGCAGTCGGGCTTTATGTCGATGGCGTCATCGTCGGCCGTTCGGCGGGCGCGCTGTTCGACATGATGGATCTTGAGCGCGTCGAGATCCTTCGCGGGCCGCAGGGCACGCTCTATGGCCGCAACACGACGGGCGGCGCGGTCAACCTGATCTCGGCCAAGCCGTCGAAGGATTTCGGCGGTCGCCTGCAGGTCGGCTACGGCAGCTTCGACGAATATATGGTGAAGGCGCTGATCGACACCGGCGAACTGGGCGATACGGGCCTCGCGCTGAAGCTCGGCTATTACCACAGCCAGCGCAACGGAACCGTCGACAATCTGCTCGAACCGTCCGACAAGCGCGATCCGGGCGCGCGCAACACCGACGCGGTTCGCGCTGCCGTCCGCTTTGACAAGGGCACCGGCTTCACCGCCGACTATGTCTTTGACTCGAGCGACCGCAATGGCCGCGCCAATGCGTTCCAGTTGCGCGCGATCCGCCCCGACATCCTTCAGTATCTGAGCTTCTCGCCCGCGTTCGGCGGCACCGCGCCGCAGGTTTCGCAGGATCGGCTGTCGCAGATCCGGCTCGATCGCGACGGCAATGCGCATGACAAGGTGCAGGGCCATTCGCTGACGCTCAACCTCGAGATCGGCGACGCGACGCTGCGCTCGATCACCGGCTATCGCAAGTGGGACAATGTGAGCGACAGCTCCGATCTCGACGGCAACGGGGGTCTCGTCGGCTTCCTCGTCAGCCCCGCGATCCTCGTGCCGCCCAATGCCTTCATTCCGCAGGGCATCGGCCCGATCGACCTGTTCCACACCAGCAATGAGCGGCATCAGAAGCAGTTCAGCCAGGAATTCAACCTGATCGGCTCGATCGGCGACGAGTTCGACTATGTCCTCGGCGGCTATTATTTCCGCGAGCGCGCGACCGAAGTGAATCCGCAAGGCTTCACATTGGTCCTTCCTTCGCCGGTGCCGATCCCGATCGCGCCGGGGGTCAACCTCAACAGCTTTGGCGTCAACCTCGATACGCTATTGTCCTATCGCCACATCTCGCGGTCGGTCGCGGCGTTCAGCCAGCTTACCTGGAAACCGGCGGCGCTCGACAGCCGGCTGAGCATCACCGGCGGCATTCGCTATACCGAGGACAAGAAGCATCTGATCCAGGCGGCGCCGGCGCCGACCGCGCCGCGCGACCTGACGCGCAAGTTCAATCGCCTGAACTGGCTTGCCAATATCTCCTATGACTGGAGCGACGACATTATGACATACGCCCGTGTGAGCACGGGTTATAAGGCGGGCGGTTTCAACGCCCGTGCCGCGGACAATAACGGCTTTAATCCCGAGGATCTCGTGTCCTATGAAATCGGGTTCAAGAGCGAGCTGTTCGATCGCCGCGTCCGTTTCAACGTCGCCGCTTTCCACGCGATCTATGACGACCTTCAGGTGCAGCAGTTCCTCGCCGGCACCGGCGGCGCGGCGAGCACGACGGTGAATGCCGCGAAGGCCACCTACACCGGTATCGAAGCCGAGCTGCAGGCGCAGATCGCCGATGGGCTCACCGTCGATGCGTCGTTCGGCTATACCGACCGCAAATATAAAAGGTTCACCTTCGTCGATCCGATGACCGGCGTCGCCACCGATATTTCGGACGTCGCCAAGTTCCAATATTCGGCCGCGACGACCGCCAATGTCGGCGCACAATATGAAACCGAGCTTGGCAATTTCGGCAAGCTGATCGCGCGCGCCGACTGGAGCTATCGCAGCAAGGTCTATTGGCACCCGGTCAACCCGTTCAACGAGGAGATTTCCGACGGCGGGGTCGGGCTGCTGAGCGCGCGGCTCTCGATCGCCGACATCGCGGTCGGCGGTGCCAAGGCCTCGATCTCGGTATGGGGCAAGAATCTGACCAAGGAAGATTATGCGCTCTCGGGGATCGACTTTGGTTCGCTCGGCTTCGCCGGCGTCATGTACGGCGATCCGCGCAGCTATGGCGTCGAGCTCGGCTTCAAATTCTAGAGAGCACAGGCCATGATCTCGTGAAGCCGGGGGTCGCAAATGAGCGACCCCCGGCTTCACTGTTTTTCAGTTCTGAAGCGCTCGGCCGAGGGTTAATCCGCGGTTTTGCGGCCCCGATACACCGCTTCGGCGCGCGCCTTGAGCGCATAAGCGGTGTCGTCGAAAGCGCGTTTCACCCAAGGGCCGGCAAAGCGCATCACATGAATGCCATTGGGGCCCAGAAAGGCATCGGTCGAATGATAGGCGCAGGCACTGTCGCCCAGCGCCTCGATGACCTGATCGCGCCGTGCCGGGTAGGGCCAGGCTTCGTCATGGGGCAGTTCCCACGACAGCAGCTTCTCGGGCTCGAACGCGCAGACATATTCGCAGTTGGGAAAGACCGCATCGGGTTCAGTATAGCTTTTGAGCGTCATGTTAACGGGCGCGCCCATGGCGAGTGTCGATTCCGCCGCGATGCAAAAGGGGTTCCATTCGCCATAGCGGGGCAGATCGACCAATATCTCCCACACCACCGCGGCGGGGGCGTCGATTTCGACGCGCTCCGAGCGGACGATGGCGTTGGGATCGACATAGGTCAGCGATTCATCCTTATCACGCACGACATATCCTTTCGGTTTGTGGGGCTTTAGCGGGCGAAAGGCCGAATATCGAACTGGCTGGTCGGGATGCAGTCGATCCGGTCGAAATCGATGAAGCGCGCGCAGCTTTCCATCATCAGCCGCTGGTTCTCCGCGAGCCGTGCGGCGTCTCCCACCGCGTCGAAATAGACCGCCTCGTCGGACAGCGCGGCGGCGGGGAAGCATTCCTCGACCATCGCGACATAGGCGGGGGCGCCATAGCTCAGCGGCCGCACGATCAGATTCTGGACATATTCGAAGTTGCTTTGCGTATCGACCGCGACCGCCGAATGCTGGCGCTGCCAGGCGTCGCGCCAGGCGTCCCGGCTCAGCCGTGGCGGCAGGCCGAGAAACACGATCTGCGAAAAGCCTTCGGTGCGCGCGCCGGGCGTCGGCGGATGCAGCGTGTTGGCGATAATGGTGGATTCGCTCGCCAGCCAGGCGGCATGGCGCGGCGCGGCGTCCGCGATGATCGCATCGACCGCGGCGCGCTCGGGGTCGTTCGCGCTCGGCAGCCAGAGCTGGACCACGGCATCCATCTGCGGGCGGGTCGAGGTCATGCGCGGCGAGGAGCCGTTCGCGACCTTGTCGTCCTGCACATTGACGCGCACGGCGTGCGCCAGCCCATCAAGCCGCGGCGCAATGTCGCCCAGCAGCCGCGCGGTGAAGCGCGCGCCGTCCTCCGCGGGGTCTTTCCACAGCGCGTAAATGACCTTTTCCATGATGCTCCCTCAGGCTGCGAAGTCGAAAATGGTAATGGGGTTGCTGCCGTCCCAGTCGCGGGCGGCGGCGGTGCCTGCCGTGAAGCCGTCGCGGATCATCGGGGTCGCCTCGATCAGTTCGAGCAGGATCGCGGGTTCGTCGGGCGCTTCGAGATAGGCGACGCGCGTTGCGCCGCCGCCGCTCTCGGCGCTGAACACGCGAACGAGGCCCGCGGCGGCGGCATCCTCAGCGGCCGCTTCGACGTCGTCGACTAGCCAGGCGACATGATGCATGCCTACGCGCACGCGGCCATTTGCATCATGGTAGGGTGAAGGGCCGGCGCCGTGCGGGGCGATCAGCTCGATCTGGGTTTCGCCCTGATACGTGAGTCCGACATCGATCCCGATCGTCGCCGGGACGCCGCGATAGTCGCCGTCGAGGGTGACGTTGCGATAGACGGTCCAGGGGCCAACGCCCGCGAGGAGGCGCCATTGGTCGATCGCGCGATCCAGATCCTCGGTCAGCCAGGCGATCTGGGCGATCGGACCATGGCCCGCGATTGTCCGTATCTTCTCCATCCTCGGGCGTTCCTTCGTTACATGCCTCGGGTTTACGGCGCCTCCTGCGCCGCCCACGGGTCGGGAAGCCCGGGGTCGGTGCTGCGGATGACGTGCTTGAGCAGATGCTTGAGCAGCGCGGTTTCATTCTCGTCGAAAGCGCCCAGCGCATCCTCTTCGGCGGCCTTGGCGGCGGCGGTAAGCTCGACGAGGGTGCGTCGGCCGGTGTCGGTCAGCCAGATCCGGTCGGTCGGATCGGTCCGGACGATGTCGCGCGCCGCGAGCGATGTGATGCGATCGGGGGTGATGTGCGTGCCGGTATAGCCGATCAGGCCGTCGATCTCGGCGGCGGTGCGCCCGTCGTTGATGCCGAGCACACTCAGGATGAAATGATCGGTGGCGTCGAGATGATGATCGCGCAAACTATCCTGCATCCGCCCGTAGAGCTGGAAATGCGCGCGGCCGAGCAGATAGCCGAGAAAATCCTCGCCGAAACTGCCTGCGGGTTGCGCGCCCGCATCGCAGGCGGTGAGCATCGCGGCCTTGCGCGCGGCCAGCGCATAGCGGCCGCCATGGAAGAGCAAGGGCGCGCGGTCCTCATGGTCGAAGGCAATGACCTCGCCGACGAAGATGATGTGGTCGCCACCCTCATATTGATAGGCGGTGCGGCATTGGAAACGCGCGGAGCAACCGGTGAGCAGCGGCACGTCGCCTTCGCCGCGCTCGATCTCGGCGCCGGCGAACTTGTCCGCGCCGCGTTTGGCGAAGCCATTCGAGAGCGCCTCCTGATCCGCGGCGAGGATATGCACCGCGAAATGCGAGGCTCCCTGAAACGCCTCCATGCTCTTTGACGTGCGCGCGAGGCTCCACAGCACCATCGGCGGATCGAGCGAGACCGAGTTGAAGCTGTTGGCAGTCAGCCCGCAATCCTCGCCCGCGGCGTTCCGCGTCGTGACGATCGTGACCCCGGTCGCGAACGCGCCGAGCGCGCTCCGGAATGCGATGGCATCGGGATTGGCGGCCATGATCTCTTGCTCCTCATCCGGCCGCGTTCGATGGGCTGGTACGTATCGACCCTATCGCCCGGCCGTGGCCGCGCATCGCTCAATTGGACTAGATAGGACGCCCGGATTGCGGCGTCGGCGCGCGCGCCGCCACCCCCTTTTGGGGGCGGGTCAGCCGAGGCCGGCGACGCTGCGCAGGATGAGGCGGACGAGATCGGCCTGCGGGCCGACCCCGCGCCGCATTCTAGCGCAGCATCTGCTTGCGCAGCCGCTGCAAAGCCTTGGAATCCACCCCGAGTTCGCGCGCCAGATAGGTGTCGACGTCGCCATAATCCTTGCGAATCTGGTCGAAGGCGGCGTCGAGATAGGCGCGTTCGACCCCAAGCAGGGGCTTCGCCACATCGGCGGGCAACGCCGACATCGCGGCGTTCATCCCGGCATCGGCGCGCAAGGCTTCCATGTCGAGCATGCTGTTGCTCAGCAGATAATCCTCCATGATCGTGTCATAGGGAACGCCGAGCGCGCTCAGGACGAGCGCGACGCCGAGGCCGGTGCGATCCTTGCCCGCGGTGCAGTTGACGATGACCGCGTTGTCCGATGCCAAAAGCCTTTCGAATAGCATGCGGTAGGATGCGGCCTGCTCCTTGGGGAAGCCGCGATAGCCATGGATCATGACGTCGCGCATGACGGTCGCGTCGAGCTTTGCCCCCTGCGCGAACAAGGCGCCCAGGTTGCCGCCCGACAGGTCATAGTCGCGCGCCCAGTAGCCGAGCTCCGAGCCCTGCATCCACGGCATCTTGTCGGCCTGACGCTCGCGCGTCGAGCGCAAGTCAATGATCGACCCGACGCCCAGTTTGCGGACCAATGCCTGATCGTCGGCGGTGTAGCGACCGACCGACGCCGAGCGATACAGCTTGCCCCAGACCACCGAATGGCCGTCCTTCGTCCGGTAGCCGCCGATGTCACGGAAATTGTCGCCGCCGGCGAGCGCGATCTCGCGCGTCTTGGTCGTTGCGGGATCGGTATGCTCCGCTGCGGGCGCATGCTGAGCGATCGCCATCGTCGGCGTGAGCAACAGCAGCGCGAATAATGCCTTTTTCATGTCCTTTTCTCCCGCAATTGCCCGGCGACGGAAAGGCGGCCGCCGGGCTGGTTCGTCTTCAGAATTTTACCCGGGCTTCGAGGCCATAGGTTCGCGGTTCGTTGTAGAGTGTTGCGGTGGTCCTGCCGGGGATGCGGAAATCAAAGAGATTGTAGGTCGCGTTGGTCAGATTCTTGCCCCACAGCGCGACTTCCAGTTCGCCGAGGCCGCCGAGTTTGATGTCGCCGAGCGTCAGCCTGCCGTTGAGCAGCAGCGCCTTGTCCGCCTTGACCGTCACCGTGCCGTTGGGGATGTAGTTCCCGGCGGTATCGAGACCGACATAAGCGCGCAGTTCGCCAAAGGAAAAGGCGGGAAAGACATAGTCGGCCGAGAAGGACGCCGCATGTTTCGGGGTGAAAGCGGAAGACGCCTGTTCGATCACACCGGTGAATATATTCTGCACCGGCGTGGGCGCGGCGTCTGTGTAGACATAGTTCGCAGACAGCGACAGGCCGCGCACCGGAACGAGCGTGATGTCGGCCTCAAGCCCCTTGATCTTGCGCTTTTCGGGCGCGTTGACCGTTTCGGTATTCGATATGAAAACGGGATTCAGGAAATCGACCTGCTGGTTCGAGAGGCGGCTCATATAGGCGGCGACGTTGACGCGCAGTTTGCGGTCGAACAGGTCGGCCTTGACCCCGGCCTCCCACGCCGTCAGCTCTTCCTCGCCAAACGTGCGCAAGATGACCGAGCGGGTGTTGGCGCCGCCGGCGCGATAGGCGCGGCTCCACTTCACATAGGCGTTGATGTCCTCGCTGAAGTCATAGGCGATCGTCGCCATCGGATCGACGCGGCTCGAATCGAAGACGAAATCCAGGTTCGGGTTCACCCCCGCGATGAACAGCAGGCGGCCGTCCTTGTGATCGTCGGTGTAGCGCGCGCCGGCGGTAATGTGCAGCCCGTGCAGCGCTTCGGGCGACCATGTCGCCTGCCCGAACAGCGCCTTGGATTTGACATCGACCTGTGCTGCGCGATCGGGAAGACGGGTCGCGCCGCCGTCGGGCGAAGGCGCGGGGAAGAAATTGACCCCGGTCAGCGTCGAATTGAGCGTTCCCAGCGAATAGACGATCGCCTCGTCCTGACCCTCTTCCTCGAAATAATAGGCGCCGACGACGAATTTCAGTTCGCCGACATCGCCGACGAGCTGGACCTCCTGGCTGAACTGGTTCTGCTTCACATTGGCATAGCTGAGGCGGGCGAAGCGGCGGTTTGGCCCCCACGTCGTGTTCGATCCCTCGTCGGTGTCGAGCTGGGTCGAATCGAGATTGCGCCAGGCCGAGATCGAGCGGATCGTCAGCGCGTCGCTGACATCCCATTCGGCGGTCAGGCTGTGGCCCTTCGCCTCCTGCGGATTGCGGAAGACGGGGAAACCGAAGCGCCCGGTTCGCACGCGGCCGGTATCGAGCTTGATGAAGGATGGCGTGACCGCGGGCGACTGGGTCGAAGCCGTGATGTAATGATAATAGCCCGTCGATTTGTCGCGTGAGAGATCATAGGCATAGAGCAGCGACAGATTGTCGGCCAACCGCCAGAGCGCCGAGATCTTGAAGCCGTATCGCTTGATCTCGCTATAATCGAGCGCGCCGGGCAGCGGATTATCCACCAGTCCGCCGCGTCCCTCGAAAACGCCGTCGACCTTGACGCTGAGGCCCGCCGCTTCGGGCAGGTTCACGTGCGCGGCGAACGAGCGGCCGCGATAATTGCCGATGCCGGCCTTGAGGTCGGCGCTCGCCTCGCCGGTCGGCTTTTTCGACACCACGCTGATCGCGCCGCCGATCGTGTTGCGACCGAAGAGCGTGCCCTGCGGCCCGCGCAGCACCTCGATGCGCTCGATGTCGGCGAGCTCCATGCCGAGCCCCGACACGCGGCCGAGATAGACGCTGTCGATATAGATGCCGACCGTGGGATCGCGGCTGACCTGTGTGGCGTCGACCGGGACCAGCCCGCGCATGCCGATGCTGACGGCGGAGACGCGGCCGACGAACGGCGCGATGCGGATCGATGGGACCGTTCCGGTGAAGAGGTCGGAAAGCGAGCCAATGCCCTTTTCTTCGAGCGTCTCCGCGCTGAGCGCCACCATCGAGATCGGCGTATCCTGAAGATTTTCTTCGCGCTTCTGAGCGGTCACCACGATGTCGGCGACGCCGACGGTCTGATCCTCCGTGCTTTGCTGCGCGGCCGCGGGCGTTACCGCGAGCCAGGTCGCGGCCGATGCCGCGAGTGCGATACGTGACAGGCGCAATCCTTCTATCGACATATGCTCTCCCTCCCGTTTTGCGCGGATATTTGTTCCCGCGTCGACTCACCTACTAATGAGTAGGTGAATTTGTAATCGGGGAAGGGAGATTTGCAAGCGGCATTCGGATGCGCCAAATAGCCGCGATGAATATGACGATTCCGATCCCGTCGACGCGCAAGGAGCGCGCGGATGCGACCCGCGAGGCCATCCTGCACGAGGCCGAACGGGTGTTTGCCGCGACGGGCTTCAGGGCCGCGCGCCTTGAGGATATGGCCGATGCGGTCGGCATTCGCCGGCCCTCGCTGCTTCATCATTTCTCGACGAAAAAGATGCTGTACGATGCCGTCGAGCAGCGCATTTTCGAGGCTATGCACATGGCTTGCGAGGCGCGAACCGCGGATGTCGAGGATCCGACCGCCAAGTTGCTCGCCCATCTGGACGCCTGGCTCGACTTTTTCGTCGGTCGCCCGACGGCCGCCCGAATTCTTCAGCGCCTCGTCGCCGATACCGCCGTTCAGCAGGGCAACCCGATGGAGTTCTCTTCGGTCGCGCTAGAGGACATGGACCGGACGCTGGCCTATGGCATCGCACAGGGTGTGTTTGTTCCGCTTTCGACGATGACCTTTATCAACGGCGTGGCTGGCGGCATTCTCTTCTTCGTCTGCAACAGCCGCCAGGTCGGCGAACAGCGGCGTTATGAACCGTCCGATCCGGCGGATCAGGCGGTCTTCAGGACTTTGCTGCACAAGCTCGCACGCGCCGCCGTGCTGCCCTGACACCGGTGTTGCCGGGGAACGGCAAAAACCGCCTTGGCATCGCGTCTAGCCGGGGGTGGCCGGAGCGACGGCTGCGCGGGTCAGCAAGTGAAGCAGCTCGCGGAAACTTTCGAGTTCCGCGGGGTCGGCGGCGTCATAGCTGCGGTTCGAACCGAGTTGCTTGCTGTTGCAGACATAGAAGAGCGAGCTCGATCCCACCGCGTTGACGACATGCATCGGCGGCAGTGGACGAAAGTCACCGACGGCGACGCCCTCGTTCACCACGACCTCGACATCGCGCAGCAATATGTTCGAGAATTGCGTGGGGTCGCCGCGGCGCGGTGAGACGTCGGCGACGAGACGCTGGATGATCCGCGCCGCGGTCGGCCGCGCGACGAGAAAGTCGAGCCACCCGTCGAGGAGCGCTAGCAATTTGTCGATCGGCTTGTCGTGCTGCGCGATGTGGGCGAGTGCTTCGCGGTGCATGGAGGCGAAGATGTCCTCCTCGACCGCGTCATAAAGCTCCTGCTTGTTCGAGAAATAATAGACGATCGATGGGCGGCGGATGCCGACCGCGGCCGCGACGTCCTCAAGCCGTGCCGTGGTGAAGCCGACCTCGGCGAAAACCGTCTCGGCCGCCTCGAGGATTGCCTGACGCGTCGCTTCGCCGCGCGCGTGCCTGATGGGCTTCATGCTCAATGCTCAAAAACCTTTCGTGTCAGCGCCTGTGAAGCGCGCTCCCTTTTGGCGCAATCAAATCCTGCTTGCAATCTACCTGCATGAAGGTAGAAATCTACCTACACGAAGGTAGAATCGTGAAACGAGGCGATCGCTCGCCCGAATGTTCGATGGAGGGGATTACGATGAATAAGGTTTCCGGGCCGCGGGTCCGTCTGCTGCTTTGCACGCTTGCGATGACCGCGGCGCATCCCGCTTTGGCGCAGAACGCCGAACCCACACCCGACGAGGCCTCGGGCCTTGGCGAAATCGTCGTCACCGCACAAAAGCGTGAGGAATCGCTTCAGGACACCCCGATCTCGATCGCCGCCTTCACCGCCGGCGATCTGGAGACCCGGGGGATCAGCGGACTCACCGACCTGCGCGCGAACGTGCCCAACCTCCAGCTTACCCCGCACCCCAACAGCGCCGCGACCACGCAGATCTTCATGCGCGGCGTTGGCCTGAGCGACGACCAGATCACGCAGGATGCCGGCGTCGCGGTCTATATGGACGGCGTCTATGTCGCGCGCAGCCAGGGGCAGGCGCTCGAAGTGGCCGAGCTTGAGCGCGTCGAGGTGCTGCGCGGCCCGCAGGGCACGCTTTATGGCCGCAACGCAACCGGCGGCGCGATCAACTTCATCACTAAGAAGCCTGAGCTCCAGGATTTCGGTTTCAAGGGGCAGGTGACGCTCGGCAACTATGACAATCGCCGCTTCAAGGCCGCCGTCAATGTGCCGATCGGCAGCACGCTTGCGGCGCGCTTTTCATACGCGAACATCAAGCAGGACGGCTTCGTCAGCAACCCCGGCACCGGCGTGAAGCGCTGGGGCGACAAGGATCGCCAGGCGATGCGCGCCGATGTGTTGTGGCAGCCCGCCGACGCGTTCAGCCTGCGCTACAGCTATGATCGTTCGGAGATTCAGGACACGCCGATCTTCGTCGCCTTCTCGCCGCTGCACCCGCTGAAGGTGCCGCGCCCTAAGGCAGGTAGCCCGCTGGTCCGCGATCTGCTCGCCAACGACGTGACGTCGGAGGGGCACAGCCTGATCGGAGAATGGAACGCCACCGACTCGCTCACCATCCGTTCGATCACGGGGTATCGCAAGCTCGATAACTTCCAGAATCAGGATTATCTGACGGGTGTGCTCGGCCCGACGCCGCTTCAGAAGAACAGCAGCCGCGCCACGCAGGATCAGTGGAGCCAGGAGCTGCAATTTGTCGGCGACGCGCTCGATCGCCAGCTCGAATATGTCGTCGGCGGCTATTGGTTCTCCGAAGAGGGCGACAATTTCAGCAACAGCTTCAGCCCGCCGACGCGGACGCGCAGCTTTACGACCACGACGATCGCGAACGAGTCGTGGGCGCTGTTCGGGCAGGTGACTTACTCCCCCGAATGGCTCGACCGGCGTCTTCACCTGACGGTCGGTGCGCGCCAGAGCTGGGACAAGCGCGAAGCGACGCTCGCGCGTGAGACGCAGGTCAATAACGGCCCGATCGTGCCCGTGCCCGGCGTTGGCGACGGCAGCCGCAAGTTCAAGGATTTCAGCCCCAGCGTCATTCTCGCCTACGACGTCGCCGAAAATGTGAATGTCTATGGTAAGGTGGTGAAGGGCTATAAGTCCGGCGGGTATAATACCCGCGCCAGCTCGATCCCGCGCTTCAACCAGGGGTTCGATTCGGAAACGCTCTGGTCCTACGAACTCGGCATGAAGAGCCAGTTCCTCGACAACAAGCTGCGCTTCAACGTCGCGGCGTTCCAGTCGAAGTATAAGGACATCCAGATCAACGTGCAGTCCGATCCGACCAATGTCCGGATCACCGACGTGCTCAACGCAGGCAAGGCGACGGTGAAAGGCATCGAGGCCGATCTGACGCTCGCACCCGTTCGCGACCTGCGCTTCACGATCAACTACGGCTATCTCGATGCGCAATATGACGAGATCGTCGACGCCACGGGCGCCGACATCTCGGCCAATTTCCGCTTCTCGAACGCGCCGAAACACTCGCTGGGGCTGGACGTCAACTATGACCTGCCGCCGACGCCGGTCGGCACATTTTCGACCAATGTGAATTACACGATGCAGAGCGACAAGTTCGTCAGTTCGAGCATCTCGGGCGGCAAGTTCATCGTCGGCGACTATGGCCTGCTCAACGCGCGGCTGACGCTGGCCGACATCCCGGGCGTCGACGGCCTTCGCGTCGGTCTGTGGGGCCGCAACCTCACTGACAAGGAATATTATGTCACGCAGTTCAACATCGGCCGCCCCGGCGCGCTGTTTGGCGAACCGCGCACCTATGGCATCGATCTGAGCGTCGAATTCTAAAAGGGGGATTCGCGATGAGATATGCTGCCATGCTGCTCGGCGGCGTGCTCGCCCTGTCCCTGTCCGGCGTCGCACTCGGCGCCGGGCAGGGAGCGAAGGATTTTCGCGCGGGCACGCCGGACGTCGCCCGCACGCAAAAGGATTTCGCGGGCGGCACGAACGAGTTCCGCTTCGTCGTCATCGGCGATCGCACCGGCAAGCATCGCCCCGGGGTGTTCGAGGATGCGATGGACAAGGTCGAACAGCTCCGCCCCGATTTCGTGATCAACATCGGCGACCTGATCGAAGGCAATACCGAGGATCAGGCGCAGCTCGGCACGGAATGGGACGAGGTCAATGCCGCGATCAACCGGCTCAGCGTCCCTTTCTTCTACGTGCCGGGCAATCACGACCTGACCAACGAGGTGCAGCGCAGCGAATGGCGCAAGCGTCTGGGCGCCGACTATTACAGCTTCACCTACAAGCGCGCGCTGTTCCTCGTCCTCAATACCGAGGATCCGCCGCAGCCAAAAATTGCGCGCATGGCGCTGTTCCAGCAATATGGCGGCGAGGCGATGAAGACCGTGTTCGAGGCGCTTCAGGGCGATCCCGCAAAGGCCGAGGCGCTGTTTGCGAGCGACCCGAAGCTGGCCGAGCTGGCGGGCAAGATCCGTGGTTCGGAAAATGTCGCGTTCAGCGCCGATCAGGTGAAGATGGTGCGCGATGCGCTGGCGAAAAGCCCCAACGCGCGCTGGACCTTCGTGCTCATGCATCGGCCGGCGTGGAAGGTTGACTCGCCGGCGTTCCGCGAGATCGAGGGGCTTCTCAAGGACCGGCCGCATACCGTGCTCGCGGGGCATTACCACAAATATGCCTATGAGCAGCGCGGGGGGCATGATTATGTTCAGCTCGGCACGACGGGCGGAATGCCTGGCGGTGCGGCGGACGATCCCGCGGTGGTCGATCACGTCATGTGGGTTTCGGTCGCCGCCGGCGCGCCGCGTGTCAGCAATTTGAAGCTCGACGGCTTTTTCGCGAAGCAGGGGCCGTCACCGGTCGCCCCGGCCCGATGACACGGATAAATCGGCGCAGAAATTAGAATGGCCCGCATCATGGAGATTGTTTCGCAATGAATTTCACTGACCTTTCGCCCGCGCTCGGCGCGCCCGGGACCGCTGTCATCGTCACCGGGGGGGCGTCGGGGATCGGGCTCGCTTCGGCACGCGCGCTGGCGGCGGTTGGCCGGGCAGTCGCGCTCTGGGACATCAATTCAGGCAAGGCCGAGGCCGAGGCTGCGGCGATCGCCGAGGAGTTCGGCGCCAAGGCCATCGGTATCGGCATCGATCTGACCGATCTGGACGCCTATCCGGCGGCGATCGCCGCCAGCCGCGATGCGCTCGGTGCGCTGGGCGGGCTTGTCCACGCTGCGGGCATCGTCGACACCGCCTCGCTCGAAGGCATCACGCCTGAAAGCTGGGCGGCGGGCATCAACACGCACCTCCGCCCGCTCGCGCTGCTGACGCAGCAGCTCCACGGCGACTTTGCCGCCAATCCGGGGTCGGCGGTGGTCGCGATCACCTCGATCAACGCGACGCTCGGCAACGCGATGAACCCGATCTACAGCGCGGCCAAGGGCGGGATGCTCTCGCTCGTCCGCTCGCTCGCCGACCGGCTGGCGCGCGACAAGATCCGGATCAATTCGGTGTCGCCCGGCCAGATCATGACGCCGATGATGAAGCCCGCAGTCGACAATTTGCCCGAGGGTTTTTTCGAAAAGCGCATCCTGCTCGAACGCATCGGCGTGCCCGAGGAAATCGGACGCGTCGTCCGTTTCCTGCTCTCGAACGAAGCGAGCTACATCACCGCCGCCGAACTCGTCGTCGACGGCGGCAATATCTCGTCGCAACGCGGCTGAGCGCAGGAAGGTATCTGACAATGAGGAATGACGATCACCGGATGTGGCGGGCTGTCTTTGCGGCCGCATTGATCCTGACGCTGCCGGCATGCGCGACGGTCGACCAGCGGCCGGTGGCCGGCGCGGTTGCCGAACAGCCGGGTGTCATTCCCTTCACCGTCGCCAGCGTATCGGCGGATGGCACGATCAGCTGGTCGGCGCCGGGCGCAGGCCGGGTGACACTTTATGCGGGCACCGATTCCGCGGTGAGCGACCGGTCGAAACCGGTGGGGCAGGGCGATGCAACGGGCAGCATCCGCGTTTCCGGTCTAGCCGCCGGCAAGCGCTGGTTCTTCGCGCTCGTTCCCGATCGCGGCGCGCCGCTGGTCATCGCCGACCGCGGGCTTCATCTCAAGACGATCCCCAATTTGCGCGACGTCGGCGGCTACCGCACGACCGATGGCCGCTGGGTCAAGATGGGAATGATCTACCGTTCGGATCAGCTCGACCGGCTGAGCGATAGCGACCTCGGCGCGATGGGCGATCTTGGCCTCGCCCTCGTCGCTGACCTGCGCACCGCCAGCGAGCGCAGCCATGAACCCGATCGCCTGCCCGCCGGTGCCGAGCATCTGTTGCTCGACGTCGTCGCGGACAGCAAGGGCAGCGTTGGCGGCGACATGCGTCAGGCGATGGCAACGATCGCCGCGGGCAAGGGCGCAGAGATGCTGACCGAGGCGAACCGCGATTTCGTTTCGCTGGACAGCGCGCGCAGCGCCTATCGTACGCTGCTCTCCCGCATCGGCGCCGAAGGCGCCGGACCGACGCTGTATCACTGCACCTCCGGCAAGGACCGCACGGGTTGGGCGAGCGCGGTGATCCTGACGATCCTTGGCGTCCCGCGTGAAACGGTGATGGCCGATTATCTGGCCAGCAATGACTATCTGCGCGTCAAGAATGACGCGACGATCGCCATGCTCGGTAAATTGCCGACGCCGATCGCGCGGGAAAATCTCGAGCCGGTATTGACCGTTCGCGCCGCCTATATTGAGGCGGCCTTCGCTGAAGTCGATAAACGTTATGGCTCGTTCGATCGCTATGTTCGCGAGGGGCTTGGCCTCGATGATGCAGCGATCGACCGGCTTCGCACGACCTTGCTGGCGGGGGTGCCGCAATAGCCGCCGCGTTTGCGTCCGGCTCTGTAAAGCGGACGCTCGGGCTCGGTGATACTGCCCTGTGTCAATTGTCTGTCGCAATCAGGGTGAATGGCGCCCAGGCGGCGGGATGCGCCCAGTCACTGGTCCAGCCTTCCACCACGGTGCCGTCTTCGCGCCTGCCCGATCGGATCGCGCGCATGGCCGACTGGAAGGCCGCCGCCTTGCCTGCCTTCCGGTTCCGCGCCGCGTTGACGAGTGTTTCGACCGTGAGCGCGGCCGTGACCCTGTCGCCGACGCGCCAGCGGCTCGCGAGCAGTGCGTCGGTGCCGGCATAGAGGAATGAACGTGCCAGAGCCGATAGGGCGTCGGCCCCGCCAGGCCCTTCGGTCGTTCCCGTGTTGCAGGCCGACAGAATGACCCACTCGGCCGAGAGGTCGAGTTCGGCGGCTTCGGCGGCGGTCAATATACCGTCGTCGGCGGATGTCGCGTGGCCCGGGGGTGTGAAGATCAGGCCGGGCTCGGCGAAACCTTCGATCTCGCCGGGCAATATCCCATGCGTGGCAAAAGCGACGATGCGCGCGTCGCGCAATCGCCTGTTCGTTCGGACGGCGGTCTCGGTGGCATCGGGGCCGAGGTGGATTGCGTCGACATCGGCGCCGAGCACGCGCGCCATCGCGTTCAGCTCGACCTCGGTGCCGGGAAGCGAAGGAAGCGCGCGCAGGCGTTCGGGGTCGGCGAGCGCGGCGCCGATCGCTCCGGTTTGCGGCGATAGTCCTGTGGCCGCGGCCCGTTTGCTCCCCGCTTTGGCCAGCACCGGTGCGCCATAACCGATGAAGGGACGTGCGTTTCGCCCGGCCGGCCGCCGCTTTCCCGTCCGCAAGGATTCGACCGACGGCAGGTTGACGATCGCGAATCGATCACCGAGCCAGGGGGTAGCGGCGATCGCCTTCTCGGTGTCTGGGCCTTTGGGCTCGGCGGTGATGAAGGCGGCGAAGGGAAGGTCGGCGAGCGTGCCCGAAGTCGTCACATAGAGGGTCTTTACATCCTGGAGCAGCGGCTCATGCGGCTTGACGAGGAAGCGATAGAGATCCCAGGCGTAGCGGCGCTCGAACAGCGGCGACGCGGTCCAGATGCCGCTGCAAGTCTGGGGATCGACCTCGCAGCGAAACGCTTCGATCGTGCCGCGCAGGAAGGATTGCAGCCGCGGCACCGCGTGCCAGCTCGCCCCCTTGGTCGTCACGACAAAGGTGAAATCATAAAGTTCGCCTTCGGTGACGAGAAGCAGCGCCTCGCCCGGACGCAGGCGGCGACGCACCTCGTCTTCGCTCAGGGGCTGGGGCAGCGCGAGGCGCGCGTAATCGGGGTAGGAGCGACGCAGCCGGGCGTCGATTTCACCAAGTTCCCGGCCCAGCGTCCCGATCCTGTCCTTCAAATTCTCGGCGGCGTCGGGCGCGCCGATCATCGCCGTGCCAAGGGTGTGGTTGAGGTTGCGGATTTCCGACGCCAGATCCTGCTGGCGTCGCACCAGCCGGGCGAGCGGGGTATCGCCCAGCGCTTCGCGGGCGACGATACCGGCCAGCGCGCGGGTCGATGCGCTCGATGCCAAATCCTGCGCAATGCGGAAGGATTCGGATCGCAGCTTCGCTTCCTCGCTCCGGACCTGCGTCGCCCGATTGGCGTTGAGGGTGAGCGCCAGCGCGAAGGCACCGGCACCCGAGGCGTCGGACCAGCCGCCTTCGCTGATGGCAGCGGCGACCGCGCGCTCACCCGCGCTCGCCCCCGCCACATCCCGCGCCGACAGCACGCGCGTTCGTTCCGCGCGCGCCCGTGCGACCGCACCGCGCATAAGGCTGACATATTCGGGCGAAGCGGGATCCTGGCGCGCGATCGATCGGGCCAGTGCCATCGACGCGATCGCGACATAGCGGTGACCGGGATCGAGCGAGCCGGTCGCGAGCGCCAGCGCGCGCCGTTGATAATCGATCGCAGCGTCGGCCTTGCCCTGCTTGGCGAGGATCGCGCCCATTCGGCCGAGGTCGGCGATATTCTCTTCCAGGCTGCTCTCGGGAAGCGCGGAACGCAGGGCGATGACGCGTGCCTGCAGCGCGCTGGCATCGTCATATTTCGCGCTCTTGATGAGCAGGCCGACGAGATTGCCGAGCGAGCGGAGCGTGTCGGGATTGCCCGCTCCCAGATGGCGCTCGCGGATCGCGATCGCCTGGCGCAGCCGGACCTCGGCTTCCAGCTCCTGCCCTTGACGGTCGAGGTTGGTCGACAGCAAGGCGAGCGTTCGCGCGGACCCAGGGCTTTCACGCCCCTTCGTGCGGACGAGGGTTTCGAGATTGCGGCGATAGATCGCCTCGGCGCCCGGCAGGTCGCCCATTTCCTCGAGGTTCAGCGCAAAATCATTATATTCCTCGAGGACGAACGGGTCCTCGGCGCCCAGCGCCAGCCTGCCATATTCGATGGCCTTCTGGATTGCCGTCGAGGCTTCCGGCCGGCGGCGCTGCCCGGCGAGCACTTCGCCCAGGGTGCCCCACGCCGCCGACAATGATCGCGCTTCCTCATCCGATGGTGTGAGCAGTTCGATCGCGCGGCGCGCACTGGCTTCGGCCTCCGCATAGCGGCCGCGTACACTCTGGACGAGCGCGAGCCGCCGCAACGCCGCGGCGTGCGCGGCGCGGTCGCCGAGCCGCTCGCGAATGCCGACAGCGTCCCGCATCAGCGTTTCGGCGGTGTCAGCGCGGCCGGTCAGATAGAGAATGTTCGCGAGCATCTCCATGTCGGTTGCGGCGTCGGGCGATCGGTCCCCGGCCGATCGCCGGGCCATCCGTGCCCGAACCGCGGCTTCGGCCTTGACGAACCTGCCGCCATCGATGAGTTCGCGGATCTCCTTTTCGGTATCGCTGACCATGGCGATGCTCGCCGGGTCTGGCGGCGCTGAATCGCCTTGCCGTTCACGGGCGGGAGCGCGCGCTTCCGCACCGCGGCGGAGTAATGTGGCAAGCTGGTAGAGCGACGCGCGGGTGTCGGCGTGATCACGCCCGAGCATGCGAGCCTGGATTGCATAGGCCTGTTCTGCGGCCGTTTCGGCCTCTGCGATGTCGCCCTGCAGCGCCAGATAGAGCGACAACAAATAGCGTTCGCGCGCGCTTTCGACACTGTCGCGGCCTGCCGCGTCCGCGACCGCATCGACCTTGCGGCGTTGCCCCGCGGTGCGTTCGCGATAGGCCGACATTTTCGCTTCGGCATCGACGAGCAATGATTGCAGGGCAGCGACCACCGCATTGCCGTCGCCGAGCGTCCGGCGACCGGCGCCGATCCCCTCGCTGTAGGCCGTAATAGCTTCCGGAAGCCGGCCGCGGGCTTCGAGTATCCGTCCGACATTGCCCCAAGCCGCGATCAGCCGGTCGTCGGCCAGGCCGGGCGCCGCGAGCAGGGCTATGGCGCGCCGCGCCGCCGCCTCGGCCTCTTCATACTGCCTGCGTTCGAGCAGGACCGATGCGAGGCGGTTGAGGCTTCGGCCCGTCAGCCTGTCGTCGCCGAGCCGTTCGCGTGTCCGCACCGCGGACCGGATCAGGGGTTCGGCTTCCTCGGCGCGCTTTGTCATGGCGAGCAGGAGTGCCAGCCATTCGGCGTCGCCGGCGGCCGCAGCGGTCTCCATGTCGCCCGCTGTGACATGCACCTTCAGGCGATCGCGCAGGATCGTTTCGGCTTCGTCAAATTTGCGGGCATCGATGAGCGACTGCATCGCTGTGTCGCCCGGTTGCGCCGCCGATGCCGTTTGTGCCTGCAGGGACGCAGGCTGCACCGTCATCAGGATGCAGGCCAGCCAGCCAAGGCGATGGATGACGCGAAGTGAGTATTGCCCCATAAATGATTGCGGCCAATCGAAAATCGGTCCCATTGAGTGTTGGAACAGGCAGGCATGGCATTGGTTCCGTCGGTACGCTTCCCGGTCGACGGCGGGGGTGTGGTGGTTGTCGGCGCCGCCGAGGGAAACCTCGTCATCGCGGGGAACTGGCCGGGACGGATGGCGGAGCATATGGGGCGATCACGCGCGCTCAGTCGCCGGTCACCCCTCGCGGGCGAAGTGGTCTAGCGCGGCGGGGTCGACGACGGTGATCCGGCCATAGCCGAGTTCGATCAGGCCCTTTGCAGCAAATTCGCGCAGGATTTCGTTGATCCGCGGGCGCGTCGCTGCAACCGACATCGCCAGTTCCTCCTGGCTGATGTTGCGCAGGGGGGCGATCGGCCCGACGGGATATTCGAAGGGCGAGCGGCCGAGATCGCCGAGCCGCGCCGCGACGCGCTGCGCCAGCGGCAGGACGACATCATCGACGATATAGCGCCCGAGTTTGCGGCGGATGATCAGTTCGGGCGCGAGCAGCAGGCGAAAGGTCGCGACATCTCGCTCGAAGATCCGCGTCACGTCGGCCGGGCGAAGCGAGAATATCTGCGTTTTCTCGCGTGCAATCGCCGAATAGGCGTGCGGCAGGCCGTCGATGCAGCTCAGGAAACCGGTCCAGTCGCCCGGCCGTGTGATCCCCAAGGTGACGGCATTTCCATCGGGCGACAGCCCGATGACATGGAGGATGCCGGTGATGACGCCGTGCAGCCCGCTCGCTTCGTCTTCCTCTTCGTACAGATATTTGCCGGATGCGATCGTCCGGATGGCCCCCGCGGCGAGCATTTCGGCGCGGATATCGGGCGGGAGTGTGTTGAACCAGGCCCCGGCCTCAAGCGCTGCTTCAAGCTCCTGACGCTCGTTCATCCCCAAATGTCTCCCTGAGAACAGTCATCCGGCGGTGGCCGTGCAAAAGTCCGCGATGGATGCGGGTCCATCGGGTCCGCAGCATGGAAGATCAACGAAGTCGGCGCAAGCAAGCCGTCGGCGCGTGGGAGGGAAAATAATGCGTTCATTCGGCCGGTTCGCCATCATTCTGGCGACGGGGGCGTCATCGCTCGCCATCAGTCACGCCGCGGGGGCCCAGCAGGCCGAGCCGCCGGCCGCCGATACGGCAGTCGCCGAGGACGTCGGCGTGGGCGACATCGTCGTGACCGCGCAGCGCCGTTCCGAAAGCATCCAGAACGTCCCGATCGCGATCACGGCCTTCGATTCGGAAGCGCTCGAAAAGCAGCAGATCCGCTCGACCTCTGACCTGCAATTGTCGATCCCGAGCGTCACCTTCACCAAGAGCAATTTCGCCAGCTCGAACTTCACCATCCGCGGCATCGGTGACGCGGCGATCGCGACGAGCGGCGATACATCGATCGGTATCGCCATCAACGAAATGCCGCTGGTGACGACGCGGCTTTTCGAAACCGACTATTTCGACCTCGAGCGCGTCGAGGTGCTGCGCGGGCCGCAGGGCACGCTATTCGGTCGCAACGCGACGGGCGGGGTCATCAACTTCGTCACCGCCAAGCCCGACCTGTCGGGCATCGCGGCGTCGGCGACGCTGCAATATGGCAATTACGACACGCGCCGCGCCGAAGCGATGTTCAACCTGCCGTTGACCGATACCCTCGGCGTTCGTGTCGCCGGGACCTATCTGAAACGCGACGGCTTTACCGACAATCTCTATACCGGGAACAAGATCGACGGCCGCGATCAATATGCGGTCCGCGGCACGCTGCGCTGGCAGCCGACCCCCGACACGACGCTCGACCTGATGGGCTATTATTTCAAGGAGGATTCGAACCGGTCGCGCATCCAGAAACAGCTTTGCCACCGCGACCCGACAGGGGTTCTGGGCTGCCTGCCGGATCGCCTCGCCAACGAAACGCTCAACAACAATGCCGCGCTCGGCACGACGCTGGCGTCGCGCGAGTTTTTCCGAATCGTCAGCGGCAGTCCCGCGATCGCGGGCGTAGGGCTCGGCAGCGTTTACGGACCCGACAGCTTTGCGGGCGTGGTCAACCCGGCGGACCTGCGCACCGTCAACATCGATTTCGAACCGACCTATGTCGCCGACGAAGTCCAGCTGATGGGCAAGCTGGTGCATGGTTTCGGCCCCGTGACGCTGAACCTGACGGGCGGCTACACGCGCAACAAAGTTGATTCGCGGACCGATTATAATCTGGCGGTCCAAAACCCGCTCGCGACAGGGCCGGGATCGGGTATCTTCGCGCTCCGCAATTTCCCGACGCCGCTCTTCGCTAATGCCGTGTCGCGCCTCTTCCGGGGCAACGAACTGTGCGTGTCCGAGGTCGATCGCAGCTATACGGGCTATATCAACGGCAAGATCAACCGCTGCTCGGCACAGGGCGCGGAATATGACAATTCGCGCGCGGCGAACCGGCAATATTCGGTCGAGGCGCATCTCGATTCCGACTTCGACGGTCCGTTCAACTTCCTGCTCGGCGGCATCTATGTCGATAACAAGGCCGACGTCGACTATTTCGTCGCCTCGTCGGGTCTCGACTATGCCACCGCCGTCATCGGGGCGCTCCAGACCGGCGGGGCAGGGGCAACGGCATCGCCCTTCGCGAGCGTCGAGACCAATCTCTATCGCCTGAAATCATACGGCCTGTTCGGCGAAGCCTATTATGACATCACCGACGAGCTGAAGCTGACCGGCGGGCTGCGCTATTCGCACGACAAGAAATTTGTCCGCGACCGCGCAATGCTGTTCAATTTCACCATTCCCTATGGCACCGCCGACGCCTTTGCCGCGCCGAATGCGGCGAACTTCGACGCCGACGCAAGCCGCCCCGGCAAACAGGCCTTCCGCGAGACCGACGCTGAGTTCGGCAAGGTCACCGGCCGCGTCGTGCTCGACTGGACGCCGGAGACGAGCTTCAGCGACAAGACGCTCGTCTATGCTTCCTATTCGCGCGGCTATAAGTCGGGCGGGATCAACCCCGCCTTCGATCCGAGCGTGGTCACCGCGCCCGCGCTCTACCGGCCCGAGATGCTGAACGCCTTCGAAATCGGGACGAAGAACACCTTCCTTGGCGGCCAGTTCCGCGCCAACCTGTCGGCCTTCTACTATGACTATAAGGGTCTACAGATCAGCCGCCTCGTCGCCCGGTCAGTGTTCAACGACAATGTCGACGCCAAAGTCTATGGCGTCGAAGGCGAATTCGTCATGGCGCCGACCCGTTCGCTGCAGTTCAATGTCAACGCGAGCTATCTGCACACCGAAGTCGGCCGGCTGCAATTGATCGACCCGCGCGATCCCAGCGGCGGGCGACCGGACTCGGTGCTCATCAAGGATCTGGCCGGCGGCGCAAACTGCGTGGTCGCGCCGAAGACCGCGGGTAACGGCGCGCTCGCCAATGCCTTCGTTACCGCGGTGAATGCGGGGCTGGGGCTGCGCGCGCCGACGCCGGTCCCGGGCACCGCGACGACGGGTGCCTTCTCGATGTGCGCCGCGCTGGCGGCGGCGGCAGCCAATCCGTCGGCGGCATTGAGCGCGCTGCTGGGTGTGGGGCCGGGGCCGCTGCCGATCCAGCTCGATCCCAATGTCGCGACGGCCAAGCTGATCGACGGCATCTCGGTCGACCTCACCGGGAACCAGCTTCCCAATTCGCCGAAATATAAGGTCTCGTTGGGTGCACAATATACGGCCGACATCGGCAACAAGGGCATGAACGCGGTGTTCCGCATCGACTATGCGCTGACCGGAACCGCTTATTCGCGCGTCTTCAACCGCGCGATCGACCGGGTGCCGACCTATGACATCGTCAACGCGCAGGTGCAGCTCAACGGCGCGGACGATCGCTGGTTCGCGCGGGCGTTCGTGCAGAACCTGTTCGACAATGACGCGGTTACCGGCCAGTTTGTCGCCGACGCCTCGTCGGGGCTGTTCACGAACATCTTCACGCTCGAGCCGCGCCGCTACGGCCTTGCGCTGGGGTTCAGATACTGAGGAGCGCAATGCCGAAGGTTCCCGAAACGGTATCGGCGCTGTGGCAGGCCTTTTATGCCGCGGCGCCCGATCCCGCCCAGACACCGATGACCCCCGCTCCCAACGATCTCGCGGGCTGGGCGCGGGCGCAGCAGGCGATCGACGCCCCGCAGTTGCCGATCGTCGAGAAAGCGTTGAGGGGCTTCGCCGGGCGTGTGTTCGACGCGGAGATCGGCGGCGTCCCGGTGATCGAAGTGCACCCGGCGAACGCGAAGCCCGCGCGCGGCGCGATCGTCTATGTCCATGGCGGCGCCTATACGCTGTTCAGCGCAAGGGCGCGGCTGATGTCGGTCCTGCCGATTGTCGAGCGCACGGGAATGCAGGTCATCGCGGTCGACTATACGCTGGCACCGCAGGCGCGATGGCCGGTGGCGTTGGACCAGATCGTTTCGGTGTTCGACGGCCTCTATAAGGACAAGCGGGGACCGCTTGCGCTCTATGGCGATTCCGCCGGCGGCGGGCTGGCGGCCGCGGCGACGCTGCGGATGCGCGAACGCGGGGTGAAGCTTCCCGAAGCGCTCGCGCTCTGGTCGCCCTGGTCGGATATCGGAGAGGTCGGCGACAGCTATTCGACGCTGGCCGAAGCCGACGCCAGCTATCGCTACGACCGGCATCTCGCCAATGCCGCGCTCGCCTATGCCGACCGCGACCAGCACCGCAATCCGCTCGTGTCGCCCGTTTACGGCGATTTCGCGGCGGGCTTTCCGCCGACGCTGATTCAGGGCGGGACGCGCGAGATATTCCTCAGCAATTTCGTGCGCCTCTATCGCGCGCTCGTCGATGCGAAGCAGCCGGCGATCCTCGATCTCTATGAAGGCATGCCGCACGTCTTTCAGGCGTACCCCGTGCAGGCGGGCAGTCCCGAAAGCCGCGCCGCGCTCGACGCGACAGCGACATTCCTTGTCGATCATCTCAAACGGGCGGCGGAGAAGCGCCGGACCTGACCAGTTGGGCACTTCAGGAGCGCGGGACATTCGCCTCGCGCTCCTGACTTTTTCCGTTCCGGCGCGATGCCGGATCGTAGCGAGCGACAGAAGAAAGCTATCCAGATGACCACAGCCCCCTCCGCTGCCGTGTCGGCCATTTTCCCGGAAACCGCGATTGATGACCAAAACGGTCTCGTCGGACCGTGGCGTGCGCCGCGGCAGATGCTCGCCGACCAGTCCTATGACGACCACACCTCGATCCACGACGACGCGACCGCTCAAAAGCTGGGCTTCAAGGGCGGCACGATCGAGGGGCCGACCCATTTCAGCCAGTTCGTCCCGCTAGCCGTTGCCGCCTGGGGCCCGCGCTGGCTCGAAACCGGCTGCATCTCGGCGCATTATCGCGCGCCGGTCTATGAGGGCGAAGAGGTGCGCGCGCATATGGCCCACGTCGCACCCGGGCAGGCTATCGCCGAAATCTGGATGGAAAAGGCCGACGGCACGGAGGTTTTGCGCGGAACCTGCTCGATCGGGCCCGATCATCCCGAAAGCGCGCTCGACAAGCGCCTTGCGTCGCTCGTTCCCATCGACCAGCCGGTCATTCTCGAAGGGGTCGAAATCGGGACCATGACGCCGCGCCGGACGGTATCGATGGGTTTTGACCAGCATATGGGACACCTCTATCCCTTCACCCTCCGGCAAAAGCTCGATGTCATCACCGAGTCTTCGCCCCGATATACGGAAACGGCGGCGGGGTCGCCCCACGGGCGCGCAATCATCCCCTTTGAAATGATCAGCGTCCTCCTCAATCATGCGTGGAGGGAAGGCGAATCCTTCTATCGCCGCGGGCCGGTCGTTGGCCTATTTGCCGATCAGGAAATACGGCTCCACGACGGGCCGCTCTTCGTCGGCGAGATGTATGAGATCGATCGCGAGGTCGTTGCGATCAGCGGCAGCCGCCGGACGGAAAGCCTGTGGATCAGGACCCGGGTCTTCCACCCCAAAGGCGACCGGCCGATCGCGACCATGCTGCTCAATCAGGCGATCATGAAGGACAGCTATCATGCTTACGCGAGCGAGCGTGCGCAACTCTATGGTGATTAGGCCTGCGCGTCTGCCATAGGAAAATCCTGCGAGCCGTACGCGAGGTCCGCAGCGTTTCGTCGCCAGATGGGGGAGAAGGAGCGAGGCCAGATGGGTCGGCGCTTCCAGATTGATGGCGATTCCGGTCGAGCGCTCGGGGAAGAAGCGTCGCTCATCTGCGAGACCCTGATTTGCTTCCAACCGTTGATCTTGGCCGCCTCAGGCCGCTCGCCGTCCCGCGAACCGCAATCGGTCTGACATATCTATTGCAAGTGGCCTGACCACATATTAATGCTTGGCCGGCATAAGCTGTGTTCGCGTGTTCACGCTAGCGGCGATATAATGCGAGAGCATGGCGCGTCAGAGAATGAAGCGTGTTCGGGATGCCCTCGCAATAGAAAATTGGGAGGAGCCATGATGTTTCGAAGGATCGCATTTCTCGCTTTGGCGACCGCGCCGCTGACAGCGCTGACGCCGGTTTCGGCCGCGAAGGGGCAGCAGCAGGCTCCGTGGCAGGATGTAACACCGCGCGCCGGACTCGCCGGCTGGCACAGCGCCGGGGGGCAGGCGCCCTATCGCGTCGTCGACGGCGAGGTCATTGGTAGCGCGGTGCCGAATTCGGCGAACAGCTGGCTGGTGTCCGACGCGCTTTACGGCGATTTCATCCTCGAATTCGATGCCAAGACCGATCCGACGCTGAATTCGGGCGTGATGATCCGCGGCCAGAGCCGGCCCGACTATCGAAACGGCGTGGTTCACGGTTACCAGATGGAGATCGATCCCTCGTCGCGGCGCTGGAGCGCCGGCATATATGACGAGCAACGCCGGCAATGGCTTTATACGCTGGGCCGCAACGATGCGGCGCGGCAGGCCTTCCGCTCGGGTGACTGGAATCACTATCGTGTCGAAGCGATCGGAACGCGCCTGCGTACCTGGATCAATGGCGTGCCGGCGGCCGACGTCGTCGACGATGTGGACGCGCGCGGCTTCATCGCGTTCCAAGTGCACTCGGTTGCCGATGCGGTCGCGGCGAAGAAGCCCGAAGCGCGTTTCCGCAACGTGCGAATCATCACCGACGCGCCCGCCCGCTTCGCCTCGCCCGCGACCAAGGTCGAACAGCAGGGATGGCTGGCCAATCGCCTGACCGAGGCCGAGCGCCATGCTGGCTGGAAGCTGCTCTGGGACGGCAAGACGACGCAGGGCTGGCGGAGCGCCAAGGGGCCCGCTTTTCCGAAGAAGGGCTGGTCGATCGCCGACGGCATCTTGTCGGTCGAAAAATCGGGCGGCGCTGAAGCGACCAATGGCGGGGACATTATCACCACCCGCGAATACAAGAGTTTCGAGCTGTCGGTCGATTTCCGGCTGACGCCGGGCGCCAATAGCGGGATCAAATATTTCGTCGATCCGAACCTGTTGAAGGGCGACGGATCGGCGATCGGCCTGGAATTTCAATTGCTCGACGATGAGCGCCATCCCGATGCCAAGATGGGCCGCGATGGCAATCGGACGATCGGCTCGCTTTACGATCTGATCACCGCGCGCAACCTCTCCGATCCCGACAGCCCGGGCAAGCGCGTCAACGCGCCGGGCGAATGGAATCGGGCGGTCATCGTCGTGCGCGGCAAGCATGTCGAACATTGGCTGAACGGGTTCAAGGTCGTCGAATATGAACGCGGATCGCCCGCCTTCCGTGAACTTGTCGCGCGCAGCAAATATGCGAAATGGCCGAACTTCGGCGAGTGGGAGCAGGGACCGATCCTGCTCCAGGATCATGGCGACCGGGTCGACTTCCGCTCGATCAAGCTGCGCGAATTCTAAGGGGACAGGACATGATTGACCGCCGTACGATGTTGAAGGGCGCAGCAGCGACGCTGGGCGCCACGATGAGCGCGCGCAGCTATGCGCAGATCAAGGGTGCGAACGATCGCTTGCGTGTGGCGGTGGTCGGCGTGAACGGCCGCGGGCAGGCACATATGAGCGCCTTCTCGAAGCTGCCGAACGTTTCCGTCACCCATTTCGTCGATGTGGATTCGGCCGTCCTCGCAAAGCGCGCGGCCGAATTTGCCGCCAAGGGCCACCCGGCCCCCAAGATCGTGGGCGACTATCGCCGGCTGCTCGACAGCAAGGACGTCGATATCGTCAGCATCGCGACGCCCGATCATTGGCACGCAAAGCTCGCGATCGATTCGATGAATTCGGGGCGCCACGTCTATCTGGAAAAGCCGATCGGCATCGCCCCCGCCGAGGGCGAAGCGCTGATCGCCGCACAGCGCCGCACCGGGCGTCAATTGCAGGTGGGCAACCAGCAACGCTCGAGCGTCGAGACACGGCAGCTTGTCGACATGGTCCGGGCAGGCGAGCTCGGCGACGTCTATGAGGCCCAGACCTGGTATGCGAACAATCGCGGGTCGATCGGCAAGGGACAGGAAATCGCGCCGCCGGCCAATTTGAACTGGGATTTGTGGCAGGGACCGCGCCCGCGCGGGCCGTACCGGTCGAACCTGGTGCATTATAACTGGCACTGGTTCTGGAAATACGGGACGGGCGAAATTTGCAACAATGCGATGCACGAGCTCGACATTGCGCGCTGGGCGATGGGCCTGACCTATCCGACCAGCGTATCGACGCAGGGCGGACGGCGTTTCCACCGCGGCGACGACTGGGAAATGTATGATTCGCTCGCGCTCGACCTGATCTATGACGATGGCCGCGCGATCCGCTGGAACGGGCAAAGCTGCAATGGCATCAGGACCTATGGGCGTGGCCGCGGCGTGTTGCTGCTCGGCACCAAAGGATCGGCCATCGTCGATCGCAACGGGTTCGAGCTGTACGACCTGGAAGGCAAATTGACGCGCGAGGTGAAGGCCCCGGCCAGTTCGGAAACCACCGGAACGGTCGGCGAGGGCGCGCTCGACATCCTTCATGCCGGCAATCTGGTCGACGTCATCCGCGGCCGCGCCAGCGCGCTCGCATCGCCGATCGCCGAAGGACATATCAGCACCGCGCTCTGCCACCTCGGCAATATGGCCTATCGCACGAGCGGCACGCTGACGATCGATCCGGCGACCGGCAAACCGGCCAATGCCGATGCCATGAAGCTGTGGTCGGTCGATTATGAGCCGGGCTGGGAGGTCAAGGGCTGACCCCTGGGACGATCATGGCCGACGTTGTGCGCTTTGCTTCGATGGGGACGCGCGTCGAACTGCATCGGTTCGGTGCGGGTGACGACGACGCGTTGACGGCGGCGCAGCGCGCGATCGAGGCGGTCGACGATGCGCTCACGATCCATCGCCCCTCGGCAACGACCGCGCTCAACGAACGCCTGATGGCGGGGCAGGGGGCTGCCATCGACGATGCGCTGCTGTTCGAAGCGCTGGTCACGATCGAGGAGTTGCACGCCTCGACGCTCGGGCTGTTCGATCCCGCGGCCGATCGCCGGTTCGCGTCGGCGGGATGGAGCGCCATCGCATTTGATCGGAATAGCGCGCGGATCGAAGTGTCGATGCCCGTCGCGCTCGATTTCGGCGGGTTCGGCAAGGGCTTCGCGCTCGATCGTGCCTGCGCCGTCTTGCGCGAAAAGGGTGTCGTATCGGCGTGCCTGTCGGCCGGGGAAAGTTCGATTGCCGTCGTCGGCGAACACCCGCTTGGCGGCGGCTGGCCGTTCGCGATTGCACACCCGCTGCGCCCCGACGAGATTCTGGTCGAAATCGAACTCACCGACGAATCCGTATCGATCTCGTCGACCGTCGGCGCGGGTGCGAACGCGCCGGAACGCGCCGCGATGATTCGCCCGACCGATGCCTCCATCGTGTCTGCGCCGCGCTGCACGGTTGCGGTTGACCGGCTTGGCGCGCATGCCGAGGCGATGAGCACCGCTTTGCTCGTCGCCGATGAAGATCAGGCCGAGCGCTTGCTGAACGGCGATCGGACGCGCCGTTTTCTATTCGATTTCCCCCGGGGAGCGGCGATCCTCGATCAATCTGCCAGGATGAGTTTTAATGACTGACAAAGATTTCGACCTGTCACGGCGATCGTTCATCGATCGCGTGCTGATGGCGACAGCTGGCGCGGGGATGGCCGCAGCGGCACCCTGGGCAAGTGCGGCGGTCGGCGCAGCACCGGTGGCAAAGGGCGATCGCGTACGGTTGGGGGTGATCGGCACGGGCGATCGCGGCCGGGGATTGATCCAGAATATCGCCAAGACTCGCAACTGCACCGTGGCGGCGATCTGCGACAATTTCGAGCTGCATCTGGCAAAGGGGCGCGCGCTGGTCGATGCGTCGACGCGTGCCTTCACCGATCACCGTGCGATGCTCGATGCGGGCGGTCTCGATGCGGTGGTGATCGCGACCCCGCTCGACCTTCACAAGCAGCAAAGCTTCGATGCGTTCGATGCCGGGCTCCACGTCTGGTGCGAAAAGGCGATGGCGCGCACGATCGACGATTGCGGCGCGATGGTGAAAAAATCGCAGGACAGCGGCAAGGTGCTGCAGATCGGTCATCAGCGCATGTTCAAACCCACCTATCTGAACGCGGTCCGCCGCGCGAAAGAGGGCGAAATCGGATCGCTTACACAGATCCGCGCCAGCTGGCATCGTCAAAGCAGCTGGCGCCGGCCCGTTCCCGCCGGGGCCACCGATCGGCAGATCAACTGGCGCTTGTATCGCGACAGCTCGGCGGGGTTGATGACCGAACTGGCGACGCACCAGATTCAGGTTAGCAACCTGTTCTTCGACGCCGTACCGACCCGCGTGATGGGATCGGGCAGCATCTGTTTCTGGAAGGACGGGCGCGAGGTCTATGACCATGTCGCGCTGATCTATGAATATGCGGGGGGCCGCAAACTGATCTACACCTCGCTGCTGAACAACGCGCGTTATGGCTGCGAAGAGCAGATTCAGGGCAGCAAGGGGACGATCGAACCCGAACTCGGTCGCATTTACAAGGAACTGCCGCCGAAAGAACTGGCGCTGCTACGGATGCAGGCCGACGTGGCGAGCGGGAAAAAGCGTGCGGTCCCGATCGGCGGCGCGACCTGGTTCGCCGAGCTTCCCGTAACGACCCCCGGGGAGCCGCTTGGCTGGGGCGAATATGACGAGACGATGCTGCAGTTCGAGGGTTTTGGCGAAGCGGTACGGACTGGCAAGCCGCTGCCCGGCCTGTTGTCGCAGGCCTATCACGCGAGCGTGGCGTCGCTGCTCGGCGAACAGGCGATGGACAGCGGTCAAATACTGGCCTGGCCGACGTCGCTGGTCGCGATCTGAAGAAGGAACAAGCCATGACCGATACCAACCGGCGCGATCTTCTGGGGCTTGGCCTCACCGCGGGTCTCGCCGCGGGCTTCGCGGCCGATGCGCTGGCGCAGTCCGCGGCGCGCGGCGATGCGCCGACCGAGGGCGCGCCCGCACGCCCGGCGCCCGAGGCGAAATATCGTGTGCCATTCGCGGTGATCGGGCTCGACCATAATCACATCTATGGCATCACCGACGCCGTGATCCGGGGTGGCGGTGTTCTCACGACTTTCCACGCGACCGATCCCAAGCAGATTGCGATGTTCCGTGCGCGATATGGCGATATCGCGCTGGCGCGTTCGGAAGACGAGATCCTCGACAATGTCGCGATCAAGCTGGTCTGCAGCGCGGCTATCCCCGGGCTGCGAGCGCCGCTGGGCATCCGCGTCATGCGCGCGGGCAAGGATTATCTCAGCGACAAGGCGGCGATTACCTCGCTGAAACAGCTTGCCGAGGTTCGCCGCGCGATCAAGGAGACCGGCCGCAGATTTGCGATCATGTATTCCGAACGGCTGGAGGTGCCCGCGGCGGTCATGGCGGGCCAGCTTGTCCACGACGGCGCGATCGGGCGCGTCATCCAGACCGTCAACCTTGCCCCGCATCGACTGGCCGCGGCATCTCGGCCCGACTGGTTCTGGGACACGGCGCGTAATGGCGGGATCCTGACCGATATCGGCAGCCATCAGGCCGATCAGTTCGTCTATCTGACGGGCAGCAAGCGCGCGCATGTCGTCGCATCGCAGACGGGCAACTTCGCGCATCCCGAACGTCCGGCGTTCGAGGATTTCGGCGATATGGTGCTGAGCGGCGACGGCGGCACGGGCTATGTCCGCGTCGATTGGTTCACGCCCGATGGTTTGCCGACCTGGGGCGATGGCCGTCTCTTCATTCTCGGCACCGAGGGCACTATCGAGCTCAGGAAATATGTCGACATCGCCGGCCGACCGGGCGGAAATCACCTGCTTATCGCCGACCGGAAGGGTGTTCGTTATCTGGACTGTTCCAAGGTACCTCTGCCCTTTGGCCCGCAGTTCGTCACCGACATCGTGGAGGGTGCGTCGGTGGCGCAAGATCAGGAGGGGGCGTTGCTCGCCGCCGAACTGGTGTTGACGGCGCAGGCGCATGCCAAGCCCGCGCGGCAACAAGCGACCTTGTAACGTATAGGCCAACAAGATAGCGGTTTCCTCATGGGGAATGGCATGGAATCAAAACGGCTCTACGAACGCGTATCCACCGATATCGCGGCCAAGATCGAGGCGGGGGAATATCCGATCGGTGCGCGGTTGCCGTCGGAGCGGCAACTCGCCCAGTCGTATGACGTGTCGCGGCCGACGGTTCGCGAGGCGATCATCGCGCTCGAGGTCGACGGGATGGTCGAAGTACGCAAAGGATCGGGCGTCTATGTGACGGCAATTTCGCATGCCGATGTTGACGGCCCCTCCGCCGACGTCGGTCCTTTCGAACTGCTCGAAGCACGCCGTCAGATCGAGGGAGAGGTTGCCGCGCTCGCGGCCGGACGGATCACCGACGACCAGCTTGCGGAGCTTCGTACGCTCGTAAAAGCGATGGGCGACGCCGGCGGCGACAGCGCGCGCGCCGAAGTGGCCGACCGCCAGTTCCACGAACTGATCGCCAGCGCGAGCCTGAACAGCGCCTTCGTCGCGGTCGTGGAATCGCTATGGGACATGCGCGCCCGCTCTTCGCTCTATCGCCTGCTCAGCAGCAAGGCGCATATCGCGGGGGTGACCCCGAGCGTTGCCGAGCATGAGGACATCGTCCTCGCGCTGGAAGCGCGCGACCCGGCGGCGGCGCGCGCCGCGATGCAAAAGCATCTGGGACGCGCGCTCGAAGCGCTGCTGGAGGCAACCGAAGTGCACGAGGTCGAACTGGCCCGAAAGCGGGTCGCCGACGAACGGAGCCGCTACGCCCAGTAAATGGGGCTACACCCTTTGCATATCCCTATCGCCTGACATCGAACCCCTCGGTCAGGAAGGCTTCGATATCGGATCGCCCGAACAGGCTCGCGTCGCCGGGAAGCGAATGCTTCAGCGCGGCGAGGGCCAGCCCGGTCTGCGCCGCAACAGCGATGGATTGATCGCGAAGCAGAGCATCGAACACGCCCGCGGCGAATGCGTCGCCGGTGCCGATGCGGTCGACGATACCGGCCACCCTGATCTCCTCGGTCTGGGCGAAGTCGTCGCGCGTATCGATCCGCGCGGCGAGGCGATGATGGTCCACATCCTCGACATGGCGCGCGGTCGAGGCGATCAGCGAGAGCATGGGAAAGGCATCAAATGCCGCGTCCGCCGAGGTCCGTCGTCGCGCCGGCCCGTCATCGCCGAAATCGCGGCCGAGCAGGAGCGCGATGTCGCGATGATTGCCGAACATGATATCGGCCAGGCCGACCAGCCGGGACAGGATCGCCCTGGCATCGCCGTCCCAGCTTTCCCACAGGCGCGCACGATAATTGCCGTCGAACGAGATCGGAATATCGAGCCGCGTCGCGGCGTCGGCCGCAGCGAAGGCCGCTGCCGTTCCGCCGGGGCCCAGCGCCGGGGTGATCCCCGACAGGTGCAGGCGGCCGGCGCCGGCGAGGAGCCTATCCCAGTCCCAGTCCGCCGCCGAGGCGTCGGCGAACGCCGAATGGGCGCGATCGTAGATTATATTGGTGGCGCGCAAACCGGCGCCGCTCACGGCATAATAGACCCCCATCCGTCCGGGCCGCCGCGCGACGGCCGAACAATCGACGCCGTGCCCCCGCAGCGCTGTGACGGCCGTGTCGCCGAGCGGATCGTCGGGCACGGCGCTGACGATCGCCGTGTCGTGGCCGAGCCGCGCGAGCGCGACCGCGACATTGGCCTCGGCGCCGCCGATCCAGACGTCGAGCCGCGGCGTCTGGAGCAGGAGTTCGCGCCCCGGGGGCGACATGCGCAGCAGGATTTCGCCAAAGGCGACAAAGCGTCCCATGTTGGTCAGTTCCTTTCGGTCGGAATCCCGGCCGCGCCGGGCATCGTCCCGGCGGGTGCCGGTCCGCTCATATCGTCCTCTCCAAGTTCGACCTGCTTCTTCCGGTCAGTCGGTTCGGAGCATGTGCAAGCCTATTTGGTATGGCCAATTTTGACAATCGCTTTTTTATCGCCTCGTGACAGGGTCGCACGAAATCCCAAAAATGCTAGTTTCCTATTCGGCATGGCCAATTCGGTCGTCGAAAAATGCTCTCTTAGGCCAGCAAATTGCGCCGTGATTGGTGAGTTTCGGCTGTGAGGACAATCCATAAGGCCCGTTTGGCATTCCTGGCAAATGTATGACAAACCCCTTGTTGCAATCGGTCTGACCAATCTCTATGGAGGCTGCAGAGAGGGGCGCGGAAAGCCTCCGGACCTATGACGGAGAATGTGATGCGGGCCTTCCTTTTCGATAGCGCATTGGCGCGCCCATTGGTTGGCGGAGCCTTGTTGCTTGCGGGCGCCCCCAGTGCGCCCGCCCTGGCCCATGGCGCGTCCGCCGCGACGGCGGGCGAGATCATCGATACTGCGCAGAAACGCGAGCAGACCTTCTAACCATCCCCAGCCTTGCCGGGGTTCGTTCGGACGGATCCCGGCATTTTTCTGGTGCCACGGGAGAGACATATGACGCAGGCCATAACAGCGGGATCGGCGCCGCCGGTGCCCAGGACGGGGCGCTATCGCTGGCTAATCGTCGCGCTGCTGTTCGCCGCAACGACGGTCAACTATATCGACCGCACGATGCTCGGCCTGCTGGCGCCCGTCCTTGGCGACGAGATGCGGTGGAGCGAGAATGACTATGGCAACATCGTCATGGCGTTTCAGGCCGCCTATGCGCTCGGCTTCCTGTTGATGGGCTGGCTGATCGACCGCTTCGGGCCCAAGATCGGCTACAGCATTGCGATCGCCATCTGGACGATCGGCCATGTCGCCCATGGTTTCGCGGGGTCGATCGCCTCCTTCATGGCTGCGCGCGTCGTCCTCGGGGTCGGCGAGGCGGGGCATTTCCCCGCCGTCGTTCGCGCGTCGAGCGAATGGTTTCCCCAAAAGGAACGCGCGTTTGCGATCGGCTGGGTCAACAGTGCAACGACGATCGGGGTCATTTTGACCGCGCCGACGATCTGGCTGTTCATGGTCTGGGCGGGTTTCGACTGGCGTCAGACCTTCATCTACACCGGCGCATTCGGCGCCATCCTGCTGATATTGTGGCTGTGGCTCTACAGCAATCCGCGTGAGGGCGGGAAGGTCAGCGATGCCGAACTCGCGTGGATCGAGCATGATCCGCCCGAGCAGGTCCAGCGCCTCGGCTGGTCGAAAATCGTCACCAAGCGCGAGGCATGGGCGTTCGCGGTCGCGAAATTCCTTATCGACCCCGTCTGGTATCTGATGCTGTTCTGGCTGCCCAAATATTTCGCCAGCACCTATGATGTCGACCTCAAGGTCGTGCTGCTGCCAATGATCATCATGTACCTGCTCTCCGACGTCGGCAGTATCGCGGGCGGCTGGCTCTCCTCGAAGCTGATCCAGCGCGGGCGCACCCCCAATTTCGCGCGCAAGCTGACGATGGTGATCGCCGGTTGTTTCGTCCTGCCCCTGTTGTTCGTCACCGGCCTCGACAATATGTGGCTGGCCATCGTCCTGATCGGTCTCGCGCTCGCCGGGCATCAGGCCTTTTCATCGACGATCCTGTCGATCCCGCCCGACATGTTCCCCAAACGCGCGGTCGGATCGGTGATCGGACTTGGCGGCTTTATGGGCGGCGTTGGCGGCATGATCATGGCGAAGTCGACCGGGCTCGTGCTCGATGCGACAAACGGCAATTACACGATCATCTTCGCTGTATGCACGACGGTCTATTTCCTCGCCGTGCTGGCACTCCATCTCCTCAGTCCGCGCCTGACGCCGGTCACTGTCGAAATCGAAGGCACCCCCGCATGACCCGCCCGTTTCAGCTTCACCCCGATCGCCTGTTTCCGTCCGACCCGGCGCAGCGCGATATTTGCCGGCGCCTTTATGCCGAAGTTGCCGACCTGCCGATCGTCAGTCCGCACGGGCATACCGATCCGGCGTGGTTCGCGGGTAACGCATCGTTCGGCAATGCCGCCGAGTTCCTGCTGCATCCCGACCATTATGCGTTCCGGATGCTCTATTCGCAGGGCATTTCGCTCGATGCGCTGGGGGTCCGTAACAAGGGCGCCGACCCGCGCGAAAGCTGGCGGATCTTCGCGCAAAACTACCATCTCTTCCGCGGCACGCCGACGCGCATGTGGATGGACTGGGTGTTCGCCGAGGCGTTCGGGTTCGATGTGCAATTCGCGGGCGAGACGTCGGACCTCTATTACGACCTGATCACCGAGAAACTCGCGACCGATGCCTTCCGCCCCCGCGCGCTGTACGACCGGTACGGGATCGAGGTGATCGCGACGACCGAAAGCCCGCTCGATACGCTCGAGCACCACGCGGCCATTCGCAGCGCCAACGCAAGCGGCGAGTGGGCGGGGCGGGTGGTCACCGCCTATCGGCCCGACCCGGTGGTCGATCCCGAATTTGAGGGTTTCCACGACAATCTGGCGCGCTTCTCCGACCTCTCGGGCGAAGACGCCTATAGCTACGCGGGCTATCTCGCCGCGCACCGGGGTCGCCGCGCCTTCTTTGCCGAGATGGGTGCGACCTCGACCGACCATGGCCACCCGACCGCGGCGACCGCCGATCTGTCGGACGCCGAGGCCGAAGCCCTCTTCGCGCGCGTCACCGGGGGCAGCGTCAGTGCCGCCGATGCCGAACTGTTCCGCGCGCATATGCTGACGGTGATGGCGGGGATGAGCCTCGACGACGGGCTCGTGATGCAGATCCATCCGGGCAGTTTCCGCAACCACAACCCGTGGCTGTTCGACCATTATGGCCGCGACAAGGGCGCCGATATTCCCACGAGCACCGACTATGTTCACGCGCTGCGCCCATTGCTTGGGCGTTATGGCAATGAGGCCGGGCTGACGATCATCCTCTTCACCTTGGATGAGACGAGCTACGCGCGCGAACTCGCGCCGCTCGCGGGCCATTATCCGGCGCTGAAGCTCGGCCCCGCATGGTGGTTCCACGACAGTCCCGAGGGCATGCGGCGCTTCCGCAGCCACACGACCGAGACCGCCGGCTTCTACAACAGCGTCGGCTTCAACGACGACACGCGCGCCTTCCTGTCGATCCCCGCGCGCCACGACGTCGCGCGGCGCATCGACTGCGGCTTCCTCGCGCAGCTCGTCGCCGAGCATCGGATGGAGGAATGGGAGGCCGCCGAGCTTGCCGTCGACCTCAGCTATAATCTCGCCAAGGCGGCGTACAAGCTGTGAGGCTGTCGGCGCAAACGCCGCTCCCGGCGTCGGTACAGGCGCCGGGCTACGACCGCGAGCGCCAAGCCGCGGGGATCGTCCATATCGGCATCGGCGCGTTCCACCGCGCGCATCAGGCGGCCTATACCGACGATGCGATGAACGCTGGCGACCGCGACTGGGGCATCATCGGCGTGTCGCTGCGCTCGGGTGACGTCGCGGCGCAGCTCAATCCGCAGGACGGGCTCTACACGGTGAGCATGCGCAGCGCCGCCGGAAGCGAATTGCGCGTGGTCGGCGCGGTTCAGCATGTGCTGGTCGCGTCGAAAACGCCGCAGGCCGTGGTCGATGCGATTGCGGCCCCGACGACACACATCGTCAGCTTCACCGTCACCGAAAAGGGCTATCTGCGGCGTCCCGACGGATCGCTGGACCTCCCCGAGGCGGCGGGCAGTTCCAGCCTCTATCGCTTCGTCGCCGCAGGGCTCGCGGCGCGCAAGGCCGCAGGTTTTCCCGGACTGACGCTGCTCAGCTGCGACAATCTCGCGGGCAATGGCGCGGTGCTGCGCCGCCTGATGCGCGACTATCTCGCCGCCTATCATCCCGGCCTGTCGGCATGGTTCGACAGCGAATGCCGATGCCCCGCGACGATGATCGACCGCATCGTGCCCGCGACCACCGAGGCCGACCGTGCCGACGTCGAAGCTCAACTCGGCGTGCGCGACGCGGGCGCAGTGGTCACCGAAGCTTTCAGCCAATGGGTCATCGAGGATGATTTCGCCGGTCTGCGCCCGCGCTGGGAAAAGGTGGGCGCCGAGCTTGTCGCCGATGTCGCACCCTATGAGACCGCAAAGCTACGCATGCTCAACGGCGCGCATTCGGCGCTCGCCTATATTGGACTTGGGGCAGGGCACGCATTTGTCCATCAGGCGATCGCCGATCCGGCGATCCGGCCGCTCATCGACCGGTTGATGCGCGAAGAGGCCGCGCCGACGATCGATGCCGCACCGGGGCAGGACCTTGCCGCCTATGCCGATGCGCTGCTCGACCGTTTCGCAAACCCCGCGCTCCACCACCGACTGATCCAGATCGCGATGGACGGCAGTCAGAAGATCCCGCAGCGCTGGCTCGAAACGCTCGCCTGGCATCAGCACCGCGGGCAGCGCTGCCGCTCGCTCGAAGCCGCAATCGCCGCATGGATCGCCTTCCTGCGCAGCGATCATCCCATCGACGACCCGCTCGCCGACAAGCTGCTCGAAGCGGCGGCCAGTCCAGATGTCATGGAACGCTTGTTCGGCGACGGCGGCCTGATCACATCTGAATGGCGACCTGAAACCTAATCCTGTGCCCCTGCGAAGGCAGGGGCCCATCGCCTGCCGGTTCAAAATCGCACGGACCGGAGATGGGTCCCCGCCTTCGCGGGGACACGGAGAATTCGCAATACGCGTCTACTTCACCCCGGAACCAGAAACGCCCGGCTCTCCCGCACCTCGGCATCTCACCAGTTGAACATCGTTCCGTCTTCGAGCCGCGCGACGGGCAGATAGGCGGGCTGATAGGGGTATCTTGCCGCCAGCTTCTCATCGATATCGACGCCGTGGCCCGGTGCGTCACCCGCATACATATATCCCTGCCCGAAACGGTAGCTGTGCGGGAAGACTTCGTCGGTCTCGGGTGTGTGGCGCATATATTCCTGGATCCCGAAATTGGGGACCCAGCTATCGAAGTGGAGCGCCGCGCCCATGCACACCGGCGACAGGTCGGTCGCGCCATGGCTGCCCGTCTTGATCTGATAGATCGCGGCCAGGTCGGCGATCCGCCGCAAATGCGTGATCCCGCCGGCGTGGACCACGGTCGCGCGGATATAATCGATCAACTGGTTCTGGATCAGCTCCTTGCAGTCCCAGATCGTGTTGAAAATCTCGCCGACGGCCAGCGGGGTCGTCGTATGCTGGCGAATGAGCTTGAACGCTTCCTGGTTCTCCGCCGGGGTCGCATCTTCGAGCCAGAATAATTTTGCGGGCTCCAGCGCTTTCCCGAGCTGGGCGGCCTCGATGGGTGTCATCCGATGATGGCCATCGTGGAGAAGATGATGCTCGAAGCCGTATGTATCGCGGATTTTTTCGAACAATTTGGGGATGTGATCGAGATATTTCTTCGTATCCCAGATCGTCAGCGACGGCAGCGCGGCGTCGGCGGGCTCATAGAAAAGCTTGCCGCGGCCGACGCCATAGGCGTCCTTGATCCCGGGTACGCCCGATTGCGCGCGAATGGCTTTATATCCCAGGTCGATATACTGGCCGACGGCGTCGACGGTTTCGGCAATGTCGGCGCCATTGGCATGGCCATAGACCATCACGCCGTCGCGGCTCTTGCCGCCGAGCAGGTCGTAGATCGGCATGCCGGCCATCTTGCCCTTGATATCCCAAAGCGCGGTGTCGACCGCCGCGATCGCCGACATGGTGACGGGGCCGCGCCGCCAATAGGCGCCGCGATAGAGATACTGCCAGATATCCTCGATCCGGCGCGGGTCCATCCCGATCAGGCAAGGGATGACATGGTCTTCGAGATAGGAAACGACCGAGAGTTCGCGCCCGTTCAGCGTCGCATCGCCGATTCCGAAAACCCCCTGATCGGTCTCGATTTTCAAGGTCACGAAATTGCGCCCGGGACATGTCACGATGACGCGGGCAGACTGGATCTTCATGCTATTTTCCTGTTCTCATTACGGGGTGCCAATCGGCTCCTCCCATTGTTCATAGCATCTGCCTTACCATTTTCAATAAAATTGGTAATACCAATTATGACAATTAATGGACCGGTTTTATCCTGTTTCCGGTGCCCACCGAGAGCGGTCGCCGTCCGCAACATATCGCCGCGAGCGTCGTCGGAAAACCGACCGATGCTCGCGGCGACAGGGAGAAGCTCAGAACTGGAAATTGACTGCCAGGCTGAACGTGCGGCCGAAATAGGAGGTGTAGAGCGGGTCTTTCCGCGTGGTGTCGGTGTAGAGGCGGTTGGTCTCGTTGGTAATGTTCGACACCTCGGCGATGAGCTTGATATTGTCGTTGATGTTGTACGAGGCCGAGGCGTCGACGAAGATCGAGCTCGCATTGACGTTCGCGTCGCTGTCGACCGGGCCCGGGATGCCGGTGAGGAACGCCGCGCGATAGTTGACCGTCGACCGGACGCTGAACTTGTCGTCCTCATAATAGAGCGTGGCGCTGGCGGTTTCCGGCGAGAGGCCGACGAGCGGGGCCCTGCGCGTAATCGTCGGCGAGATGATGTAATTGATGTTCGAGCGCACCCGCGTGAAGTTGGCGAGCAAGCCGAAATTGCTGAGTGCCCCCGGCAGGAAACGGAACGGCAGCTGAAGGTTCGCCTCGAACCCGCGCAGCGGCCCGCCGTTGGTGTTGTTGCTGCGCGTTACATTGAAGAGTTCGTCGGGTGTGACACCCGTGCCCGTGCCCTCAAGCAGCGACAGCGGGAGCCCGAGCTCGCGGAACGGCACCAGCTGGCTGGTATTCTGGATATAGGTCTCGATATTCTTGTAGAAATAGGCGACCGAGATCAGCGAACCGGGCGCGAAATACCATTCGAGCGCGGCGTCGATCGTGTTGGCCCGGATCGGATCGAGATAGGGGTTGGTGATCGAGGCGGTGCGGATCACGATATTCGCGCTGCCGCTGGGGATGAGCTGCCCATAGGACGGACGCGACATCACGCGCGCCGCGGAGAAACGCGCGATAAGGTCGGGCGTGACGTCGAGCGCGAGGTTGATCGACGGCAGCCAGTCATCATAGCTACGCTCCACCGTCGAGATCACATATCGCGTGGGAAAGGGTGATCCGGCCGGCGCGGCGGTGGGGATGGGCCCATATGTGTCGAGGCTGGTGCGGACATAACGGACGCCCGCATCGCCGCGCAGCGCGAACGGCAAGACGTCTTCGGTGTCGAACTTCACCATGGCATAGCCCGAAGTGTATTTTTCTTCGACCCCGCCATAAGTGCCCTTGGCGCACTCCAGATTGCAATATTGGTAGCTGCTGAAGTTCACCGCTTCGCGGAACTTGTCCGGATCGATCGCGACGAAATCCTGCATCTGGCCGTCCAGATTCTTGCCGATCCCTTTCGTCACGAAGGTGATGTCGGCGAGCGACACGCCCGCGGGGAGCAACTGCGGCAACGACTGGGCGGGGATCAGCTGTCGCTCGCGCGCGGTGTATTTGTTGGTGCGATACTGGCCGCCCACCTGAACGGTGAAGTTCGGCGCCGCCTCCCACTCCGCGTTGAGTTCGAAGGTCTTGCTGACGATCGTGTTTTTACGGACGAAGTTCGAAATCTGTCCGCGCTGCGTGCCGTCGCGCAGCGGCGGGCCAAAGAGGAAATTGGCCGGATTGGTCAGGTCGATGCCGTAACCGATCTTCGGGACGTCCGGATTGTCGCGGAAGTCGATCGAGAAATTATCGGTATCGTTCGAATCGATCGCGACCTGGAGGCGGTCGACGTTCAATTTGGAATCGTTGATGCCGGCCAGGCCGAAGACGCGGAACGTGTCGGAGAAGCGATGGTCGAAGTTGAGGTTCACCTGGCGGAAGGTCGAGGTGAAACGCTCGTCCTGCATTTCCGATCGCAGGTCGACGCCGTCCCACAGGCCGTGGATCAGCGACCCGTTGTCGTCGACTTCGATGTCGCGGATTGACATCATCGGCTGGCCGTTGTTCGAGGCGGTGCGGCCCATCGAGCGCGCATCGAGCATCGTGTCGAGGCGATTGACCTTGAAGCGAGAATAGAGGCCGTCGAGCGAAATATCGGTGTCGTCGGTGGGTTTCCATTGCAGCGTCAGCGACCCGGCCATGCGCTCCTGATTCTGGCTGCCCTTCACCGGACGGGGCAGGCGCGGCAGGAACACTCCGCCACCCGGGCGGCCCGACACGCCCGTGCGGCTCATGATATAGTCGTAGGCTGCCTTGGTGCTGGTGCGCGGGTTGCCGGCGCTGCAGTTATTGGCGTCGGCGCCGACCGGGGTGCCGCTATTGGCATAGCCCGGCGCCGGGCTGTTCACAGGCACGCCGCCATAGGTGTAGCCGACAGGCGTACAAAAGGGGAAGATGATGCCGCCCGGCTGCTGTTGCCCAGCGACGTAGGACGGCAGAATGTCGACCGCCGAATAGGCATATTCGTCGATGTGGCGCTTCGAATAGGCGAGGCTGGCGAGCACCCCGAAAGTGTCGCCGAACTGTTTGGAAACGAGCGCGGACAGCCGCGGATCGGCCTTTTTGCTGATGTCGTTGTAGATTCCGCGCGCCGTGCCCGAGAAGACGAAGTCCTCCTTCTGGTCGAACGGCCGGGGTGCACGCAGGTCGACCGTCGCGCCGAGTGAGCCTTCCTCGACATCGGCGGAGGTCGTCTTGCGGACCGAAAGCGCGGAGAAAATTTCGGTCGGGAAGGTCACGAAGTCGAACGAGCGCCCCGTGGCGACGCCGCCGCGGATATCGCTGCCGCTGACCTGCGAGGTGCCCTCCATCCCGTTGATCCGCACGCGGGTGAATTGTGCGCCGAGGCCGCGAACCGAGATATTGCGCCCCTCGCCGCCATCGCCGCGCGACAAGGCGACGCCAGGAATGCGCTGCATCGATTCGGCGAGGTTTGAATCGGGAAATTTGCCGATGTCTTCGGCGACGATACTATCGACCGCCGCAGTTTCCTGGCGTTTCAGGTTCAGCGCGCTGTTTAGCGAACCACGGAAACCGGTGACGATGATCTCCTGCGTGTCGGCCGGGGGGGATTCGGTATTCTCGTCTGTCGCGCTGGTTTGTTCGACCGGTGCTTGCGCGGCCGTCTGGCCGTGGGCCGGCGACATGATCAGCAAGCTCATCAGACTCGTTGAAATAAGCAGGTGGCGCCTGCTGCAGCTCTCGCGACTCATTCTTCTCTCCCTTCGGCCTGCACCAAGATCCGTCGCCCTTTTGTGATCGGGGCGACCGATTTGACGTCGTGTGTCCTGTTGCCGGATAGACTTGTCAGTCCAATTTGGCAAGAGTGCCTTACCAATTATCGGAATGACAGGGATTATGCGCAGATTTCGCGCATATATGCAGCCGTCATCGCGCATTCTTGGTATTTGGTCAGGCCAATATTGGCGCCATGGAATGGACCGGCCCGCATTAAAATGTGGGCTCCATGATGCCGTGCGTCATCGGCGCTTCCCTCTCTTCAGAGGGGAGAAGGCGTTTAGCGCTCCCGCGCCGCCGTCGTGCGGATCTCGTCGATCGGGCTCAGCAGATAGGAGGCGAGCGAACGGCGGCCGGTGCGGATGTCGGCGGTGACCGCCATGCCGGGGGTGAGGGGGATCGCCCTACCATCGCGCACGATCGTCGCGCGGTCCAGCGTCACCCGCGCGGTGTAGATCAGTCCGCGCTTCTCGTCCTGTACCGCGTCCGAACTGATCTGCTCGAGCCGGCCCGGGACGGCGCCGTAGCGCGTGAAGGAAAATGCCTCGACCTTGAGCGCGACGGGTTGGCCGGCGCGGACGAAGCCGACATCCTTGTTGGCGATCGCCACTTCGGCGACCAGCTTGCCGCGCGCGGGCACGATCACCATGATCGGCTTGGCCGCCTCGACGACGCCGCCGACGGTGTGGACGGCGAGTTGCGTGACCGTGCCGTCGACCGGGCTGACGAGGCGCTGGAGGCTGCTGCGTTTCGTCGCCTTGGTCAGCTCCTCCTTGCGCAGCCGCGCGTCGCTCTCGGCCTTGGCGAGATCGGCGAGGATGCGGGCGCGCGCCTCGGCGGTGGATTGGCTGGAATTGCCGCCGGCCACCGCGATCTGCGCTTCCGCCTTGCGCGCGGTGGCGAGCGCGGCGTCGCGGTCGCGCGCGGCGACGAGGCGCTGGCGGCGCATCTCGATCACGCGCAGCTTCGAGACATAGCCCTTTTCGAGCAGCGTCTCGTTGGCGGCGATCTGCTCGTCGAGCAGCGGCAAGGTCTCGCTAAGCTTCGCCGCCTGGATCTGCGCCTCGGCGCGGGCCGCGCGGGCGGATTCGGTGTCGGCGGCACGCGTCTGGCTACCCGCCCGGATCTCGGCGAGCTGGGCGCGGGCGAGCGCGATCTGGGTGTCGGCGACGTCGGCCCTGGTTCCGGCGGGCGGGGTGAAGCGCAGACCCTGGCCGTCGAGCGCGGACAATATGGCGCGCAGCCGCGCGGCATCGAGCATGGCGGTCTCCAGCGCCTTGCCGGCTTGTGCCGTGTCGGCATCCGAGACGGTGGGATCGAGCTCGACTAAAGGCTGACCGGCGCGGACGCGCTGGCCGTCGCGGACCAATATGGCGTGGACGATCCCTGCCGCGCCGGGCTGGATCAGCTTGACGTCGTCGGCGGGGACCAGCTTGCCCGGCGCCGAGGCCACGACATCGACTCGGCCAAGGACGAGCCAGAGCAACGCGACGGCGAACAGGCCGAGCAATAGCCAGGAAGTGACCCGCGCGGTCGGCGACACGGGGCGCTCGACCACTTCGAGCGCGGCGGGAAGGAAGTCGGTCTCCTCGACGCGCAATACCCCGCGCGACTGCACGCGCTCATTGTCGAGCGCGTCGCGAACGGCGGTCCAGTGGCGCGTGATCGCGTTCATGCCGCCGCTCCCGCCTGAACGCCGATCTGGCGGTGATGGAGCGCGGCATAGCGACCGCCGAGGCGGAGCAGCTCGTCATGCGTGCCGCTCTCGACGATACGCCCCTTGTCGAGTGTCAGGATGCGGTCGCACTGGCGGATCGCGGAGAGGCGATGCGCGATGATCAGCACGGTGCGGCCGGCGGCGATCGCCTTGAGGTTGCGCTGGACGATCTCCTCGCTCTCGGCATCGAGCGCGCTGGTCGCCTCGTCGAGGATCAGGATGCGCGGATTGGTGATCAGCGCGCGGGCGATGGCGAGGCGCTGGCGCTGCCCGCCCGAGAAGTTGACGCCGCGCTCCTCGACGATCGTGTCATAGCCTCGGGGCAGCTCCAGAATGAAGTCGTGCGCGCCGGCGAGGCGGGCGGCGGTCATCACCCGCTCGATCGGCGTGACGGGATCAGCGAGCGCGATATTTTCGCGGATCGAGCGGTTGAACAGGATATTCTCCTGCAACACCACCCCGATCTGGCGGCGCAGCCAGGCGGGATCGATCTGGGCGATGTCGACGCCGTCGATCAGCACGCGGCCGCTCGCGGGCAGATAGAGGCGCTGGAGCAATTTGGTGAGCGTCGATTTGCCCGAACCCGAGGCGCCGGCGATGCCGAGCGTGGCGCCGGCGGGCAGATCGAGGTCGATGTCGTCGAGCGTCCACGGTCCGTCGGCGGCATAGCGAAAGCGGACGGACTCGAAACGGACATGGCCGGCGAGCGCAGGCAAGGCGGTGCGCGATCCGGCGCCCGGCTCGGGGCCGCTGTTGAGGATGTCGCCGATCCGCTGGACCGAGAGGCGGACCTGCTGGAAGTCCTGCCATAGCTGCGCCATGCGAATGACCGGGCCGGATACGCGCTGCGCGAACATGTTGAACGCGACCAGCCCGCCAACGGTCAGCGCGCCGGCGATCACCTGCTGCGCGCCGAAGAACAGGATCGCGGCGAGGCTCAATTTGGAGATGAGCTGGACGGCCTGGCTGCCCGAATTGCCGAGGTTGATCACCCGCTGGTTGGCGGCGCTGTACGCGGCGAGTTGGCGTTCCCAGCGGTCCTGCCATTGCGGCTCGACCGCGGCCGCCTTGAGCGTCTGCATGCCCGAGACGCTCTCGACGAGCAGCGCGTTGTTGGCGGCGCCGCGCGCGAATTTCTCGTCGAGCCGGCGGCGCAAAGGGCCGGTGACGACGAGCGAAACGATTACATAGGCGGGGAGGGTGAGCGCGACGATGGCGAAGAGGAGCGGTGAATAGAGGTACATCGCGACGAGGAAGACGATCGTGAACAGCGGATCGACCAGCACGGTGAGCGAGGCGCTGGTCATGAATTCGCGCACCGTCTCCAGCTCGCGGACGCGGGTGACCGTGTCGCCGACGCGGCGATTCTCGAAATAGGCGAGCGGCAGACGGAGCAGGTGGCGAAAGAGGCGGCTGCCCAGCTCGACGTCCAGTTTCTGGCTCGTCTCCGAATAGAGCCGGGTGCGTAGCCAGCCAAAGGCGACTTCCCAGAGCGAGACGATCACCAGCCCGATGGCAAGCACCTGCAGCGTTGCGAGGCTGTTGTGCGCCAGCACCTTGTCGACGACGTTCTGGAAAAAGAGCGGCGCGGCGAGGCCGAGCAGGTTGAGCGCGAGGGTGATCAGCAGCACCTCGCCGATCAGCTTTCGATATTTGACGATCTGGGGAACGAACCAGGTCATGTCGAAGGCGGGCGCGGCAACCTGTGCGGCGTCACGGGTGGCGACGAGGAGCAGCGCCCCCGACCATCGGGCCTCAAGCGTGGCGCGGTCCCAGCGCTCGATTTCGGCACCGGGCCGCTGGATCGCCACGGCATCCTCGCCGACGCGGCCGATCACGAACCAGCCCTCGGCGCCGCTGGCCATCACCGGCATCGGAAGGCGCCGCAACCGCTCGAAATCGCCGGTCGTGGCGCGGGCGCGGACGCCCTCGATGCGCTTTGCCAGACGTACCAGATCGGACGCCGTGACGGGATCGGAATGGCCGAGATCATGGCGCAGTTCGGCCGGGTCGGCGACAATGCGGTGCATGGCGAGGATCTGGGCGAAGGCGGCGAGCCCGGTGTCCACGGCCGGCTCCGACGTCCCGAGGGACAGGTCCTGCTGCACGGTGGGTCTCCGATCGGATTCTTGAGGCGTCGACAATCTGCGGGGTGCGGCAACGTGAATCGTCCGGCACGAACCTTGGTAGCGGTCAAAGCCTGGCGAGCGAAGGCGCCGCGGCTCCGGTCGTCGGAGCAAAGGGGCGGCTCGGCTTTCGCAGGTGCAGCATATGGTTGACCCCGGTGCCGCCGCGGGCTGTCTGGTCGCGATCAAGTGGGGGGTATGTTTTCAGGCCTATGACGGGAGCCCTGCCATGCCCACCCTCTATATCTCGCCGACCGGCAGCGGTTCGGGCGACGGATCGAGCGCCGCAAACGCCGCGACGCTGAAGGACCTGCCGCAGCTCATCATGGCGGCGGGGCCGGGCGGACAGGGGCTTCTGCTCGCCGACCAGGGAAATTATACCGCGCCGACCGGAGCGCTGGCGATCGTCGGAGGAGGGACGGCGAGCGCGCCGGTGACGATCCGCGGGGTCGATACCGCGGGCAACGCGATGGCGGCGACGATCGCCGGGACGCGGACCGAGCCGTTCGATCCCGCCAGCCCCTCGGGCGAGGAGGTCTTCCGCCTGCTCGGCGGCGCGAACAATCTGCGTTTCAGCGACCTTGCCTTCCAGAATGTCGGCACGGCCTTTCGCGTCGGCGCCGATGTACGCAACCTCGCGATCGAGCATGTCGATGCCACCAACGTTTCTCGCTTCTTCGACAATATGGTCTCGGGGGCCAATGCCAGCGCGACGATTACCGGACTGACGATCCGCGATGTCGCGGTGAACGGCTATTCCAAGGGTGCGATCCGCGTCCAATATGACAGCAGCAACGTGTTGATCGAGGATGTGCGCGGCGACAGCCAGTTCCAGGATGGCGACAATTTCGCGATCGGCGTCCACATCACCGGCACCGCGCACGACGTGACGATCGATCGCGTCGCGATGCGCAACGCGCTCGACACGGTGAATGACTATCGCAACGGCGACGGTTTCGCGACCGAGCGCGGCACTTACAACATCACGCTGCGCGATGTGATCGCCACCGGCAACAGCGATGGCGGGCTCGACCTGAAGAGCGACAACATCGTGGTCGACGGCGCGATCGTGTCGGGCAATGGCCGCAACATCCGGCTATGGGGCACGGGCGCTGAGCTCAGCAACATCGTCAGCCTCGATGCCGGCGCGCCGCTGGCGGGCGGCAATCGCGAGCATATCTGGCTGGCCGAGGGCGCGAGTGCGACGATCGACGGGGCGTTCTTCTCCGATCCCGGCTCGCCGACTTTGTTCAACCTCGCCGAGCGGAATGGCCTGCTGACGGTGCGGGACTATGGCCTCGCCACCGGTGCGGGCACGGTGACCTTGAAGAAGGGCACGGGATCGGTGCTGACCCTGGACGGGCAGCGCATAGTGGTAGCGGCGGGGACGGCGGGCGACGACCTGATCGGCGGCACGGCGGGCGCCGATGCGCTGATCGGCGGCGCGGGCGACGACATGCTGGTCGGCAATGCCGGCGACGATGTGCTGTCCGGCGGTTCGGGCGCGGACATATTGGTCGGCGGCGCCGGGCGCGATCTGCTCAGCTACGCCGGCAGCGACGCTGCGGTGCAGGTCGACCTGATGCGGTTCTCCGCCAGCGGCGGCGATGCCGCGGGCGATCTGTTCGACGGGTTCGAGGATGTCGAGGGATCGGCCTTTGCCGATACGCTGGCGGGGGATGCGGGCGCGAACCGGCTGTTCGGCGGGAATGGCGACGATAGGCTTTCGGGCGGCGCCGGGGACGACATGCTCGATGGCGGCGCGGGGGCAGACCTGCTCGATGGCGGGGCCGGGATCGATCGGGTCGATTATGGCAGCAGCGGCGCGGCGGTGGTCGTCGACCTCGCCAATGGCGCGGCGAGCGGCGGCGAGGCGGCGGGCGACCGGCTGATCGGGATCGAGGGGGTGCGCGGCTCTGCCTTTGCCGATACGCTTTCGGGCGATGACGGCGCGGACTGGATCGGCGGCGGCGTGGGCGACGACCGGATCGACGGACGCGGCGGCGACGATCTGCTCGTCGGCGGGGCGGGTGCCGACACGCTGATCGGCGGCGCCGGGTTCGACAGCGCGGACTATTCGGGCAGCGGCGGCGCGGTCACGATCGACCTTGTTGCCGGCACCGGCAGCGGCGGCGACGCCCAGGGCGATCGGCTCCAGGGGGTCGAGCGGCTGATCGGATCGGGCTTCGGCGATGTGCTGACCGGCGACGGCTTCGACAATGTGCTGATCGGCGGCGCGGGCGCGGACCGGCTGACCGGCGGCGCTGGGACCGATACCGCCGATTATACGGCGAGCGGCGCAGCGGTGAACGCGGTGCTGGGCGGCACCGGCAGCGGCGGCGATGCCGAGGGCGATGTGCTGGCGGGGGTCGAGAATCTGGTCGGTTCGGACCTAGGCGATGTGCTGACCGGCGATGGCGCGGCCAATGCGTTGTCGGGCGGCGACGGGGACGACCGGCTGGCCGGCAAGGGCGGGGCGGACCGGCTCGACGGCGGCGCGGGCACTGACGTTGCGGACTTTTCGACCAGCGCGAGCATGGTGACGGCGGATCTTGCGGCGGGCACGGCTTCGGGCGGGGTGAGCCTCGTCGCGATCGAGGGCCTGATCGGATCGGCGTTCGGCGATGCGCTAAACGGCGATGTTGGCGACAATCTGCTGGTCGGCGGCAAGGGCGCGGATCTGCTCGATGGGCGCGACGGCCTCGATACCGCCGACTATTCGGGCTCAGCGGCGGCGGTGCAGGTCGATCTTGCGCTGTCGGTACAGGGCGGCACCGGCGATGCGGTGGGCGACCGGCTGATGAGCATCGAGGCGCTGGTCGGCTCGGCGTTCGACGATGTGCTGGCCGGTGTCGGTGCTGACGAGGCGCTATATGGCGGCGCGGGCGCGGACCGGCTCGAAGGGCGCGGCGGCGACGATCTGCTCCAGGGCGGCGCGGGCGCCGATATGCTGATCGGCGGCGAGGGCGTCGATACGGTCGACTATAGCGCCAATGCGGGTGCCGTCTCGATCAACCTCCAGACCGGTGCGAGCAGCGGCGGCGATGCCGAAGGCGACCGCTTCGACGGGATCGAGCGTTTCATCGGCACGGGCTTCGCCGATACGATCATCGGCGATGGCGGCGATCAGATCCTCGTTGGCGGTGCGGGCGGCGACCGGATCGACGGTGCGGGCGGGTTCGACACTGTGGCCTATTCGGACAGCGCCGCGGGGGTGAAGGTCAACCTCGCCACCGGCGCCGTGTCGGGCGGCGATGCGCAGGGCGACGGCCTGTCGGGGATCGAGGCGGTGGTTGGCAGCGCCTTCGCCGACACGCTGACGGGCGATGCGAACGCCAACCGGCTTGATGGCGGCGGTGGCAACGACACGCTCGATGGCGGCACCGGCGCGGATGTGATGATCGGCGGCGCGGACGACGATAGCTATGTGGTCGACGACGCCGGCGATCAGGTGACCGAGGCGGTCGGTGGCGGGCTCGATATCGTGCGCACGGGCCTGTCGTCGCTGACGCTCGCCGATGGGGTCGAAGACCTCAGCTACACCGGCACCGGCGGCTTTGCCGGCACCGGCAATGCGCTCGACAACAGCCTCTATGGCAAGGCGCTGAACGACGCACTCTACGGGCTCGACGGCGACGACAAGCTGGTGGGCGGCGCGGGCGCCGACCTGCTCGACGGCGGGGCGGGGCGCGACCAGGTCGATTACACCAAGTCCGCGGCGATCACCGTGAACCTTGTCACCAACGTCAATCGCGGCGGCGAGGCCGAGGGCGATCGGCTGGTCGGGATCGAGACTGTGATCGGCTCCAACCATTCCGACAGCATCACCGGCAGCGACGATCCGCTGCTTGGTGACATGCTCTATGGGCGCGGCGGCGACGACCTGCTGTTCGGCGGGGCAGGCGACGACCAGCTCGATGGCGGCGGCGGCAACGATGTGCTGCGCGGCGGCACCGGCAACGACCTTTATGTTGTCTACGAGGCGGGCGACCAAGTGATCGAGGCGGCGGGTGAGGGGCGCGACCGCATCCGCACCGCCGCGACCAGCTACACGCTCGGCGCCAATATCGAGGAGCTCGTCTATACCGGGACGATCGGCGCGACGATGACCGGCAATACGCTCGACAATTTCATCGTCGGCAGCGGCGGCGAGGATCGGCTGACCGGCGGCGACGGCGCGGACGTGCTGCGCGGCGGGGCGGGCGGCGATATACTCGACGGCGGCGCGGGATCGGACACCGCGGAATATGCGGGCTCGCTCGGCGGTGTGCTGGTCAACCTGCGCGCCCAGACCGCGACTGGCGGCGATGCCATGGGCGACCGGCTGGTGAGTATCGAGAATGCGCAGGGCTCGGCCTTTGCGGATGTGCTGCTGGGCAGCGTCGGGGCCAATATACTGACCGGCGGCGAAGGCGACGACGCGCTCTCCGGCGACGACGGCAACGACACGCTGCGCGGTGGCATCGGCGCCGACCGGCTCGATGGCGGCAAGAATGAGGATATGCTCTCCGGCGAAGACGGCGACGACATATTGTACGGCGGGTCGCAGACCGACCGGCTATTTGGCGGCGCGGGCAGTGATCTTCTGGTCGGCGATACCGAGTGGGTCTCGTCGCTCGCCGCCCGAGACACGCTCGATGGCGGCGATGGTGACGACGTCTTGGTCGGCGACGGGATGAGCATGACGGCGAATGGCGTCGGCGGCGCGGACACGCTGATCGGCGGGCTCGGCAACGACATACTCTACGGCGACGCGGTGACCATGGCGGCCGGCGCGCGCGGGGGCGCGGACAAGCTGACCGGCGGCGCGGGGGGCGACCGCTTCGTCTTCGCATCCGGCTCGGGCGCCGACGAGATCACCGACTTCACCCGCGGCGGCGCCGAGGCCGACCGGATCGACCTCAGCGCCTTCGACATCGCCTATGAGGCGCTGCGCTTCACCACGAGCAGCGCGGGGGTGACGATCCAGCTGGGCGGCACCGATACGATCTTCGTGCGCGGGGTGGCCGCGCTCGATCAGGCGGACTTCGTCTTCGGCTGAGGTGCGCGTCAGCCGAAGACAAAATCATTGGGCGACAACCCCTGCGCGTCGCGGACGAAGATGCTGTCCGTGCCCATGGAGATGCGGGTTCCTTCGGCGCTCGATGTGAAACCGAGCTGCTCATAGGCGATATCGAAGGCGCTGAGGTCGATATGGTCCGCGCCCGAGGTGAAGTCGGTGATTTCGTCGGCGCCCGAGCCCGGCGCGAACACGAACCAGTCGGCGCCCGCGCCGCCCGCAAGCAGGTCGTTGCCGCCGCCGCCGATCAGGTGATCGGGGCCGTCGCCACCATAGAGCTTGTCGGCGCCGCCGGTCACCGTCGCTACCGACTCCCGGCCGTCGCCATAGAGCCAGTCATTGCCGTCGCCGCCCTCCAGCGTGTCGGCGCCGCCCCTCGCGCTGTCCGTCATCACGTCGCCGTCGCCGATCAATATGTCGTTGCCAGCGCCGCCGGTCAGCCGGTCGTTGCCGCCCTTGCCGCTGCCATAGACATTGGTCGCATCGCCGATCAGCAGGTCGGCATCGTCGCCGCCGTCGAGCCGGTCGTTGGCGCCTTGGCTGCTGAGCCATTCCTGGTCGCCGACCAGCCGGTCCGCGCCCGCGCCGCCGAAGAGGCTGTCCGACTGCCAGCCGCCGAGCAGCATGTCGGCACCCGACTGGCCCCGGAGCAGATCCTCGCCATTGCCGCCGACGAGCATGTCGTCGCCCGAATTGCCGGCGATGTCGTCGCTGCCGCCGAGCCCGCCCAGCGTGTCGCTGCCCGCGCCGCCGATCACCGCGTTGGCGAGCGCGTTGCCATTGCCCGTGAAATCGGCGGCGCCGCGGCGGATCAGTGCCTCGATATTGCCGGCGAGCGTGTAGTTGTCGAGTGTCGTCTCGACCCGGTCGAACCCGGCGTCGGCCGCCTCGGTGATCCGGTCGCCGCTATCGTCGACAACGAAGATGTCGTCGCCCGCGGTGCCTTGCAGCGCATCCGCCGTGGCGGTGTCGGGCAGGGGAAGCAGCGCGATATAGCCGGTCGCGCCGGGCGAGGCCTCGCCCTGATCGACGGTCAGCGTTTCGCGGATCGTCTCGATGCCGATGAGGCCGGGAAGCGAATCGCGCGTGGCGAGCGTCGAAAGCTCGGATCGGGTGATCTCGACGCCCCGCAGTGTGAGCCGCCCCTGCGAGGAGATCACCTTGGTGCGCGATCCGGCATCGTCGAAGCGCCCGCCGATCACGGTTACATCGGCGTCGTCGTCGAGCCAGAGCTGGTTCTGCTCGGAGATGCCGCCGCGCAGCACCGGGTTCAGGCCGACCGAGTCGATCAGCGTCGCCTCGTCCCAAAGCCGGTAGTTGCGGCCATTCTCCTCGCTGAGTGCGCGGACGATCAAAGTGCCGCTCGACTTGAGGTCATAGCCGCCGTCGCTGTTGCCGCGCGCGACCGTGTCGATGAAGCGTATGTCATAAACGCCGCGCTCGCTCGCGAAACCGTCGCCGTTGAAATAGGCGCCGGCGGTGCTCTGGATATTCTCCATCACCACCTGGCTGAGCGTGACGTTGTGGACGGTGCCGTCGAGATGGACGCCCGCGGGCAGGTCGTCGCCCGTTTGCCCGGCCATATCCGCCGTGACATTGTCGATCACCACATTGTTCGTGTCGTACTGGAGGCGGATCGCGACCCTTGAGAAGCCCTGTATGTCGACGTCGCGGATCGTGAGCCCGGTGATCGTCGCGGTGCCCGAGGGCGTGCTGGAATAATTCTCGAAGAAGCGGCGGACATTGTTCGCGTCGACATCCTCGATATGGAGATTGGCGAGATCGGCGGTGACGCGGAAGGCCGTACCGACATTGTCGATCTGCAAATCGCGGAACTCGAGATTGTCCGCGCCGGTGCCGAGCTTGAACAGTTCGTTGCCGGAGGCATCGCCCGCCTGCCAGTCGGCCGGGCGCGACCCGGTGAAATGCGCGGCCATGGCATTGCCGCCGGAATCGATGCCGCGCACCACCACCGACTGGCCCTCCGCCCCGCCACGGGTGATGCCGAGGATGCCGGTGACGTTATAGTCGCCCTGGTCGGCCAGCAGCAGCACCTCGCCCCCCGGTCCCGCTCTTCCGATCATATTGTTGAGCGAACCGATCGACGCTGCGTTGTTGATATCGCTGCCACTTTTGTCCCCGGAACCGGCAGGCGAGATGTACAGGCTTGGCATGGCGAACGACCCCTTGCTGTTACGACGAGGTTAACCTCGGCCAATCCGCCATGCTGCACTGCACTATGGTTAAGCCAGCGTTAAGCTGATCATCGGAGTGGTTATCGCGATGGACCGCCTGCCCGGGATGCAACCTGGCCCGGCGCTTAACATATTGGCATGTGGGCTTTTGCACACCGAGCGGCCGGTTCGAGGACGGCGCGATCATACTCAAAGGGGCCGACCTATTTGCGCGCGAAAAGCCGCAACAGGCAAAAACCCGGAATCGCCGCCAGCGCGATGACGGCCAAAATGTCGAACAAGCCGACAGTCAACAGGCCGGTCACGAGCGAAGCGATCGTGACAATCGCCATAAGCAGCGGCCAAGCATATGTTCGGCGTACGGTCTGCCTGGTCATCTTGCGTCTCCGCCTTCGACGACTTCGTGGACGCGCCGTTGCAGCGACTGGCCGCGATGCCCGATCCAGAGATAGATGCCGCTGCCGAGGATGACGATCGCAATGATGTCGAGCAGCGCCCAGACGATCTTGAGCGGCAGGCCCGCATAGTCGCCGAAGTGCAGCGGCTGCGACAGATACATGGCGCTGAGGCTGAGCGGCCAGGTCGGGACGCCGGTCAGCTTTGACGTCGCGGCGTCGACGAGCACGGGTTGATAGTTGCGTTGGTCGAGCTGCGATTGGCCGATCATAAACACGCCATAATGATGCTCGCCGCTATAGCCCGTCCCCGGATAGCTGACGAAGGCGGGCTTGAGCTCCGGCCGCGCCGCTTTCGCCTCGGCGACCGCCTTCTCGATCAGGCCGAATTGCGCGGGCGCGGGACGGCCCGCCCATTCGCGGGTCAGCTCGGCAAGCTGGTCCTTCTGCCATTGGTCATAGAGCGGCTCGTCGAGCGTGTTGATAACGCCGGTGAGCCCGACGACGAGCAGCCACGCCGTGGCCGCGATGCCGAGCAGATTGTGGATATCGAGCCATTTCAGCCGTTTGCTGCGCGCATTGCGGATCGTCCCGAACTCGAGCTTGCGCATGAAGGGACGGTAGAGCACGACGCCCGATATGGTGGCGATGGCGAAGAGCAGGCCCATCACGCCGAGGAAGAGCTTGCCGGGAAGCCCCGCGAACATGTCGGTGTGCAGCCGCAGGATGAAGAACATGATGCCTTCGTTGAACTGCGGCGCGGGAACCGCGGTACCGGTATAGGCATCGAACAGCGCGGTCTTCATCTCTGCCGGGGGGGTGTCGGCGGTGGGGCCGAGATTGACGTAGACGATCGGCTCGTCGGGATACCAGCCGAGGAACAGCGGCCGGTTGCCGGGATATTGCGCCTTCGCGTCCTCGATCAGCCGGTCGAGATTCGCCGGCTCGGCGCCGGGTCGCGGCGCGGACAATTCGGGCTCGGCGCCCGCGAGATGTGCGATCTCCTCGCCAAAGATCAGCGGCAGCCCGGTGATGCAGAGGAGCAGCAGGAAGACCGTGCAGACAAGGCTGGTCCATTTATGGACCAGATACCAGGCCTGCACGGTCTTGCGTTTCATCGCGTCAGAACCGGTAGCCGAGCGAGGCGACAACATAGCGGCGATTGCCGCTGAAGCAGTCGCCGAAGGTGCGGCAGGCGGTGAAATAGCTCTTGTCGAAAAGGTTCGAGGCGTTGACCGCGGCGGTCCAGCGGTTCCAGTCGACCGACACCAGCGCATCGACGAGCGTGTAGGAGGGCGTCGTGATCGCGCTCGTCGGGCCGGTCGAGCGGGTATTGCCGATATGGCGCACGCCCGCGCCGATCCGCAGCTGCGCATCGGCGCCGAGCGGGACCGCCTTCACCGCCCACAGCGACGCCTGGTCGCGCGGCACATCGTTGACGCGCGCGCCCTCTTCATAGGTGTAGAGGCTTTCGGACACGCGGGCATTATTGTGGCTGTACGCGGCGGTCAGCTGGAAATTGCCAGGCAGGTCGAACGCGCCCTCGACTTCGAACCCTTTCGAGGTCACTTCGCCGGTCTGGAAGACGTTGATCGGGTCGGCGGGGTCGTTGGTCGGGCGGTTCTGCTCGACGATGTCGTAATAGGCCGCGGTGACGAGAATGCCGCGCTGCGGCTGCCACTTGATGCCGCCTTCATACTGCCGTCCGCGCGTCGGAACATAAGGTTCGCCGGTGCGCGGATTGATCCCCGAAACCGGCTGGAACGCCTCCGAATAGCTGAGGTAGGGCGACAGGCCATAGCCGATCTCGCCGATCAGGCCGACCTTGAAGGTCCACGCCGTATCGACGACCGCGGGGGCGCCTTCGGTCTTCGATCGCGCGCGGTCGTGGCGGACGCCCGCGACCAGCGTGACGCGGTCGGCATAGCGGATCTGGTCCTGGACATAGACGCCGAGCTGCGTGTTGCGCTGGTCGGGCAGGGCGGCATAGGGCAGCACGTCCGCTGCGACGCCGCTGTTGTTCGGATTATAGGCGTCGACCGGCGTGATGCCCGGCGTGAACGCGCTGCCGCCCGAAGCGCTGAGCGTCTGCTCGAAATAATTGGTGTAGTCGAGGCCGACGAGGAGCTGGTGGCTGAACGGTCCGGTGTCGAAGGTCAGGCGCGCGTTCGTGTCGCTCGTAAAGATCTTGCCGTGCGGCTTGGTCTGATAGGCGTAGCGATGCAGCGTGCGGCCCGTTTCGGCGGTACCGTCGATGAACGGATTGGCCGGGTTCGAATAGACGTCGGGATAAAGCTCGCGGAAGGTCGCCTTGGCGTCGGTGTAACGCGCGCGCGCGCTGAGGCTGAGCAGGTCGGAAACCCGCTGGTCGACGATGAGCGTCGCCGACAGCGTGCGCTGGCGGAGCGTGTCATAATTCTCGTCGCCAAGGAAGGTGCGGTTGCTGAGCCGGCGGTCGTCGTTGGGCGCGCCAATGGCGGACACGACGGGAAGGAACTGCTGGCTCGATGCCGAGCGGTCGCGCTGATAGAGGCCGATCAGCGTCACATTGGTGTCGGGACCCGGCCGCCAGCTCAGCGAGGGCTGGACGAGCACACGATTGTCGTCGAGCAGCCGCGTTTGCTGGCCCGCGTCGCGCACGACCGCGACGATGCGGCCGGCCAGCGTATCGCCGCCGAGCGGGCCTGTCAGGTCGACCATCGCCTGCTTGCGGTCCCACGATCCATATTCGATCCGCGCGCTGCCGCCCGCTTCGAACTCGGGGCGCTTGCTGACGCTGTTGATGATGCCGCCGTTGGATGCCTGCCCATAGAGGACCGAAGACGGTCCGCGCAGCACTTCGACGCGCGAGAGTGTGTCGACCGCGGCGCGGGCGAAGGGCGCGAAGGTATAGAGGCTGCGCATCCCGTCGAGGAACTGGACGGGCGCGAGCCCGCGCACGACGCTCGCGTCGCCGCGCGTATCGAGGCCATAGGCCTCGCCGGTGACGCCGGCCGAATAGCGGAGCGTTTCCTGCAGATTGAGCGCGCCGCGGTCGCGGAACAGCTCTTCGGTGACGACGCTGATCGCCTGCGGAGTTTCGACGAGCGGCGTATCGCTCTTGGTCGCGGTGACCGCCCGGTCGGCGGTGACGGTGATCTCCGCGCTGGTTTGGCTTTCCTGCGCCTGCGCTGCGCCCGTCCAGGCCACCGATACCAGCAAAGCATTGATCATTTTATATTTCATCGCGAACCTCCACTATGGAAGGCGCGCTAGACGCGAATGATCGCTACTGCAACCCATTTGCAAGAGTGCAGCCTGCCAGCCGGGAAGATCGCGCGTTGAGCGCGTGACCGCAACCGGACTAAAGCTAGCCCCTCCGCCTTATGAACAGGCTCGTTGGACCGGGCAGGACGATCAATAGGCTTTTCGATCCGGGTGCGCCAATTCGGCTTCCGAGGGCCAATGGCCCTGCGGATTTTCCCGAACGATCTCGGTCAGCAGCGCCTTTGCGCCCTTCTCGTCGCCGGCAAAGCGGCGTTCCATCGCGATCGCGAATTTGATCGTGCTGTCGCGGGTGTCCTTGAAACCGACGGGGTCGAGGCGACCCTGCATGATCTGGACCGCCTGATAGTAAGTGAAATTCTCGATCAGCTTGAGCCCCGGCTCGATCTCGTTGATCGCGGCTCGCGCTTTGCCGTGCTGGCCCATCTTGCGATACGCGAGATAGGTCCAATAAGCGGTTCCGATGTGCATATCGTCGCGCGTGAAGTCGGGCATCACGGCGAGTGATTTGGCCATGCCGTCGACGACTGCGGGATAGTCGCCGGTCGCGAAACTGGTCTGGGCATGATAATAAAGGATGTTGCCGCGATAAGTGCTGATCGTGAGGCCGATCGGGTTGGGCATGCCGTCGGGTTCGAAACTGTCGGGCGTATCGCCCATCAATTCCAGTGCTTTCTTATAATCGGCGAGCGCTTCCTTGAAACGGCGCGCGCGCGTGAGGTCGCGGGCGCGGAAGCGGTAGAGCTTGTAGCTGTTCGGGAATTGTTCGATCCCGGCGCTGAAGGCATCGACCGCGTCGCAGATGCGTCCCGCATAGTCGAGCCGGCGGCCGTACCATATATGGCTGTCCTCACGGTCAGGCGCGATGCGCAGCGCCGCCGCGGCGATCGCGATATCCTCGTCGAGAATCTTTTGCGTTGCAGCCGGATATTTCGGCACCGTCAGCGGCGTGCCGATCAGGCTGGTCGCGCAATTCCCCGCGTCGGCGCCAGGGACGTTCGCCGACGCAGGGGCTGCCGTCAGCAGCAAGGCAAGGGTGAGGGCGGAAAGGCGGGGGCTCATCCGATTACCTCCTGATAGATGCGGCGGACATTGGTCCCCATGATCTTTTCGACCGTGGCCGAGGGGTAGCCGAGCTTGCGCACGCCATCCCACACCACCTCCATGCGGCGCGGGCCGTTGAGTTCGTTGATGAACAGCGGCCAGTCGGGCTCGTGGAAATTGGCGCCCTCCTCGCGCTTCAACTCGGCGATATAGGCGTCGGTCATCTCGACGATGCGGTGGTCGCGGTCGCTGCCGATCGCGACATGGTCGGCGCCCATCACCTTCACCGCATGGTCGATGTGGCGGAAATATTCGGGCAGCGCGTCGTCGCGTTTCGTCGTCAGGAACGGCCGCATCTGGCAGATGCCGGCGACCCCGCCCTTGTCGGCGAGCAGGCGCAGGTTCGCGTCGGTCGTGTTGCGGACATTGCTGTGCACCGCCATGCACGCGGTGTGCGAGACGATTACGGGGACTTTCGATGCGGCGATCGTGTCGGCCATCGTCGCCATGTTCGAATGCGACAGGTCGATGAGCATGCTGCGCTCGTTCATGCGGCCGACGAGGTCGCGCCCGAAATGCGTCAGGCCGTTGGCGCCGAGTTCCTTGCACCCCGCACCCGCCCAATTCTGGTCGTTGTAGGTGATCTGCGCCGATCGCACGCCGAGCTTGTGGAACAGGTCGACATTGTCGAGGTCGCGGCCGAACTGGGTGCTGTTCTGGAACAGGTAGAACAGCGCGAGCTGGCCGTTCGCCCGCGCGACGTCGATGTCGCTGGTTTTCGTCGCCTTCAGGAACAGTTCGGGATGCTTGGCGATATGCGCATCATGGTCGAGCACCGCCTGCACGGCCTCTTCATAGGCCTGCCCCTCATAGACCTTGGGATCGCAGAGCGTGACGGTGATCGCGTCGAGCCCGCTGGCGCGCATCTGGCCGATCAGCGCCGCGTCATATTCGAAGCGCACCTCGCCCATCGCGTCGAAGGTGAGGGGGCGCGTCTTTGCCCGTGCCGCCGCTGCGGGCGCGAACGCCATCGCGGCCGACAAGGCCGCCCCCGACAGGATGAAATTCCGTCTGTCCATCGCTTTGCCCTCTCCAATTTTCTATTGGAAAGAAATTAGCGTATCGGAAAATTATTGCAAGCCCGCAGATGGGGCGGGCGGACCTCGGCGCTCAGCCGGTGTTGACCCACAGCACGACGGCATCTTCCTCGCTCGTCGAATAGGCGGCGTGCTGCATGCTGCTGTTAATATAGATGCTGTCGCCGACGCCCAGAATAGCGGGTTCGTAATGCTCGGTCTGGAAGCAGATTTCGCCTTCGAGCACATAGAGGAATTCCTCGCCGCTGTGCTGCGACCAGCTCTTGAAATCCTCGAGGCTGCGCGCCTTGATCGTCGTGACGAACGGCAGGATCTTCTTGTTCTTGAGCTCGGCGGCGATCAGCCGGTGGCGGTAGACCGCGGTCTCCATCAGGCGGCCCGCGCCATCCATCGTGACGCTGCGCCGGCCCGCGGCATCCTGTCCTGAATTGCTCGCAAAGAGCTCGGTAATGTCAATATCGAAGCCCGTCGCGAGCTTTTGCACGACGTCGAACGTCGGCGACATCTGGTCATTTTCGATCTTCGACAATGTCGAGGCCGCAAGCGCGGTCAACCGCCCCGCATCCTCCAGCGTCATCCCGCGTTCCTTGCGCAACTGACGCAATCGTTCGCCCAGGTGAAAGCCTTCGGATCGAGGCCGCCTCGCGGTACGAACGGCACCCAAAACTTCCGGCTCGTCTCCATTTCTGGGCGGCATAAGTCTCCAATCCTTAACTTGCTCGAGATCGTACGGCATCGGCCAATGGGGGACGGCTGGGGGAAGAGGTCCGGCCAATCAGCCGCCGCCATCTATAAAGCACAAATTTCCGATAGGCTACGATATTGGCATATCCGCTATGCCAATATCGTATCTGCCCACCGGAAATAGAGGCCGATCTCGAACAGGCGAGATCAGAATTTATACTTAGCATTCAAATAATAGAAGCCACCGGCGACGCCGAATACGCTATGATTGTCATAGATCAGGCCGGCGCGTGCGCGGGCGGGACCGCGGCCCGGCGGGAAGATGTTGAAGATGTTGCGTGCGCCGACGCTCAGCTCGACATCCTGAATGCCCGAATAGGTCACTTCGGCGTCGAACAGGGTCACCGCCTTGCGCGGCAGGAAGGTCGCGCCATCGAGCCGGCGCCACGCGCCATAATGGATCGCGCGCGCCATGAAGCCGAAATCGCCGACCTTGGTCGTTGCCGAGAAATTGCCGCGCCAGCGCGGCGTGCCGCGTTCGAACTCGGTCACGATCGCGGAGCTGAAGCCCGGGGGCGGCGCGCCGCGCAGATGCTGTTCATTATAGTTTACGGCAAGGCTGAAATCGGTCGAGGCATTGTCCGACCAGCTATGGCGATAGGTGCTCACCAGGTCGAAACCGCGCACGCGCGTGTCCATCTCGTTCTGGAAATAGCGCACCTGCTGGATGTCGGCGCCATTGGGGAAGTTGATCGCGGCCAGCGCGGCGCGCTCGGCGGCGGTGGTATTCCGCGACGGCGTCAGCAACAGGCGATCGTCGACGTCGATCTGATAGAAATCGAGCGTCGTCAGGAAGCCGTCGAGGCCGGTGAAGACGACGCCCGCCGACATGTTGAAGGAGGTTTCGGGTGTCAGCGCCTCCGAGCCGAAGACCCGCGCCGCGGGCGACCCCGGAACGAGCACGGCATCGAGGATGAAGCCGCCGACGCCGTCGAGCTGCGAGGTCAGGCTGGTGCCGAACACCTGCCCCGCGGCCGGGGCGCGGAAGCCGGTGCTGACCGAACCGCGCAGCGCAAAGGCATCGCTCAGCTCAAAGCGCGTCGAGGCCTTGTAGCTGAAATTGTCGCCGAACTGGTCATAGTCTTCGTAGCGAGCGGCGGCCGACAGGTTCCACCAGGGCGTGATGTCGGCATCGATTTCGCCGAACACCGCATAGCTGTTCGAATCGAAGCTGCCGGCGAATTCGGGCGAGAAGCCCTGGAAGCCGTTCGAGCCCGCGGGCAGGTCCCGCAGCGGACCCGTGGTGTAGCTTGCAGCGTCGCCTTCGCCGATGACATAGGTTTCCTTGCGATGGCTGGCGCCGGCAAAGACGAGGATGTCGTTGCTCAGCTCATAGGAGACTTCGGCGTCGAACTGGATTTCGCGCTGGGTGAGCGAACCGGGCTTGAATGCGGTCGGCGACTTGACCCCCATCGACGCGTTGATCGTGCCGGTGATCGAATAGTCGACGGTGTTGGTGCCGTAGCGCGCCGACAGGTCCCAGGTCAGCGGACCCTCCTGATCGCGGAGGCCGACCAGAGCGCTGAAATCTTCGAGGTTGCCGCGGAATTCGGGCGTGAAGCCGCCCGGATAGATGGCGGTTAAGTTGAACAATTCGGGGTGTGCGGGCGACAGGTCGAACGCCGAATTGGCATAGGTGCCGTGGCGGTTCAGGCCGCCCGCCGTGACGGGCTGGCGCAGACCGAAGGTGACCGAGCTCTTGCCCGTCATATAGTTGCCGAAGCTGTAGAGTTCGAGTTCGTCGCTAAGTTCGATGCCGGCGTTCCACACCGACTTGAACGCCATGTACCGCGGATCGAGATTGCCCTCGGGATGCTCGGGAATACCGGCAATGCCCATCGCCCGCATCGCTTCCGCGCCGGAGTGGGTCGCCTTCTTGGCATAGGCCTTCGCCTGATCCGTATATTGGGCGGCGACGTTGAAATAGGCATTGTCGCCGACCGGAACGGCCAGATGACCCTGAATGTCATAGGTGCGGCCGCCGGACGTATAATATTCGCCGACCTGCCCAATGATCGAGCCGCCGCTCCTGGCCTTTTTCAGCTCCAGGTTGATCACGCCGGCGATCGCGTCCGAGCCATATTGCGCCGATGCGCCGTCGCGCAGCACTTCGACGCTCGACAGCGCGATCGGCGGAATGACGTTGAAATCCTGCCCTTGCGAGCCCGAGGTCGAGGCATGGCCCGTGCCGATCTGTACGATCGAGGCGCGATGGCGGCGCTTGCCGTTCATCAGCAGCAGGACATGGTCGGCGGGTGAGCCGCGCAGCGTGACGGGGCGCACGAACGAGGAGCCGTCATTGCCCTGAAGGCGCTGCGCGTTGAATGCGGGGACGAGCGTGCGCAGCGCGTCGTTCACGTCCGAATAGCCGGTCGTTGCAATCTGCTCGGGCGCGATGACGTCGATGGCGACCGAGCTATCGGTGATCGAGCGGTCCTTGCGGCGCGTACCGATGACGACGATGTCGCTGCCGCCGGCGCTGGTTTCGGCACCCTCTTCTTCGGGCGGCGCCGACTGGGCATGCGCCATCGGCGTGATCGCGAATGCGAGCGCGGACGACAACAACAGGCGTGACACGAACTTCGACATTTTTCCCTCCTTTTGGACCCGTTTCCCCACCGGAAATTCGTTGATTTCCGCAATGTGTCGTAATTTCCAGAATTTTCCTATCATAAAAATTCTTGCTCAACTAGCAAAAACTTCCTATGCAAATGGGGAGTGCTGCAGGGGCGGCCTCGCGGCGTGGGCCGGCGGGAGAATTTCGCTTGAGCGGCATTGGGAAATGGGCGGCGCTTGCGATCGGCGTGTCGCTTTCGAGCATGGCCGTCGCGGCGCCTGCTGGCGCCGAGCTTGCCGATACGCTGGTGATCCATGCGGGCACGGTCGTCGCAATTCCGGGCGAAAAGCCGCTCGGGCCGAGCACGATCGTCGTCCGCGGCGGGCGCGTCGCCGAAATTCAGCCGGGCTATGTGGAGCGCGCGGACGCGCAGGTGCTCGACCTCAGGGACCGCACGCTATTGCCCGGGCTGATCGACACGCATGTCCATTTCAGCTTCTCGCCCGAAACGAAACTATGGGCGGCGGCGGTCGATACGCCCGAGGATGTCGCGCTGTTCGCTTTTTCCAATGCGAAAAAGACGCTGGAGGCCGGGTTCACGACGGTCCGCGACGTCGGTTCCGATGGCTATTCGATCCACGCGCTGCGCGATGCGGTCAACAAGGGCATAGTGGTCGGCCCGCGCATCTTTCTGTCGGGGACGTCGCTGTCGATCGTCGGCGGGCATGGCGACATGTCGGGGCTCAACCGCAAGGCGACCGAGGCGCTTTATCCCTACGACTATACCGGCGCGTGCACCGGCGGCGTCGAATGCGCGCTGCGCGTGCGCGAGGCGGCGAAATATGGCGCGGACTTGATCAAGATCACCTCGACCGGCGGCATCATGTCGCAGCAGGCGCGCGGGCTGGGCCAGCATCTGACCGATGAGGAGCTGACTTCGATCGTCACCACTGCGCACAGTCTTGGCCTCAAGGTCGCGGCGCACGCGCATGGCGGGGAGGGCGTTGCCGCCTCGGTGCGCGCGGGCGTCGATTCGGTCGAGCATGGCACCTATCTCGACGAGGAAACCGCGAAGCTGATGGCGAAGCGCGGCACCTGGCTCGTGCCGACGCTTGGCCTTCTCGATTCGCGGAAAGAGAGCGACGCAAGCCCCGCGGTGCGCGCGAAAATGGCCGAGGCGCGTCGCGTCGCGGGGCGGAATATCCGCCTCGCAGTCCAGCATCAGGTCAAATTCGCATTCGGCACCGACGCCGGCGTGTCGTCGCACGGACAGAATGCGCGGCAGTTCCGCTTGATGGTCGAGCAGGGTCCGATGACGCCGATGGCGGCGCTGCGGTCGGCGACCGTCGATGCCGCGGCGCTGCTCGGCCAATCGGACAATCTCGGGACGATCGAGGTCGGCAAATATGCCGATATGATTGCGGTCGCGGGCGATCCCTATCGCGACGTGACGGTGACCGAGCGCGTCTCCACGGTGATCAAGGACGGACGCGTCATCGTGTACGACGGTCGCGCGAGCCCGTGATCCAAACCTGCCAACAATCTGCTTTTCCCCTTTCAACGGACAATTTGATGAACGCTCTTGATAAGATGATTTCTCCCGGTGCCGGCTACAGTGCGCAGGGCGGTTTTGCGCAGTCGGTCACCGACATATTCGGCGCGCTCGGGCTGTCGCTCGATGCCAGCCGGGGTTCGGACCTCAAGGTTTTTTCGCCGGTCGACGGGTCGGAACTCGCCGCCCTGCGCACCGACAAGGCGGGCGACATGGACGCGATGGTCGCGAACGCGCGCGGCGCCTTTGCCGCATGGAAGGACGTCCCGGCGCCGCACCGCGGCGAGCTTGTCCGGCGCTATGGCCTGCTCGTGCGCGAGCATAAGGAGGCGTTGTCGCAGCTCCTGACGATCGAGAATGGCAAGATCCTGACCGAAGCGCGCGGCGAGGTTCAGGAAGTCATTGACATTTGCGAATATGCCGTCGGCCTGTCGCGCCAGCTTTTCGGGCTGACGATCGCGTCGGAGCGCGCCGAGCACCGGCTCACTGAGTATTGGCACCCGCTCGGCGTGCTCGGGCTGATCTCGGCGTTCAATTTCCCCGCCGCCGTCTGGGCGTGGGGCACCACCGTCGCGCTCGTCTGCGGCGACAGCGCGATCTGGAAGCCGTCCGAAAAGACCCCGCTGACCGCGCTTGCTTTCGCCGGGCTGTTGCAGAAGGCGGCGGCGGACTATGACCTCGCGCCCGACCATCTGGTGCAGGTCGCGATCGGCGATGCGGCATGCGGCACGATGCTCGCCGACCATCCCGATGTCGCGATCGTCAGCGCGACGGGCAGCGTCCGCATGGGGCAGGACGTCGGCGTGCGTGTCCAGCGCCGCTTCGGGCGTCCGGTGCTCGAACTCGGCGGCAACAACGCCGCGGTCGTCGCGCCGAGCGCCGATATCGGGCTTGCTTTGCGCGGGACTATCTTCGCCGCGACGGGGACGTGCGGCCAGCGCTGCACGACGTTGCGCCGCCTGATCGTCCACGACGACATTCGCGCCGATTTCGTGAAGCGCCTGATCGCTGCGGTCGGCAGCCTCAACATCGGCAGCCCGCTCGACGATGCGACGCATGTCGGCCCGTTGATCGACAAGGCCGCCTTCGACGCGATGCAACGCGCGCTCGAACAGGCGCGCCGCGACGGCGGCATCGTCCATGGCGGCGATCGGATCGAGGTCGCGGGGCCGGACGCCTATTATGTCCGCCCGGCGATCGTCGAGATGCCCGCGCAGAGCGAAATCGTCCGCGAGGAAACCTTCGCGCCGATCCTCTATGTTCTGTCCTACCGCGATTTCGCCGAAGCGATCGCGCTGCAGAATGGCGTTCCGCAAGGCCTGTCGTCGTGCGTCTTCACCAGCGACGTGCGCGAGGCCGAGAAATTCCAGTCGGCGCAGGGCAGCGACTGCGGCATCGTCAACGTCAATATCGGGACGAGTGGCGCCGAGATCGGCGGCGCGTTCGGCGGCGAGAAGGTAACGGGGGGCGGGCGCGTGTCGGGGTCCGACAGCTGGAAGAATTATATGCGCCGCGTTACCGCGACGGTGAATTACTCGACCTCGCTCCCGCTCGCGCAGGGCGTGAAGTTCGATCTCGATATCGATTGAAGACACAAGATCAGTTCGGAGAGGATATTTATGATGAAGCCCAGGCATTTGAAATTGCTGGTGTCGGCCGGCCTGTTGCTGATCGCCGTGCCGGTGACGGCGGCGGCGCAGGAAGGCAGCTTTCAGGGCATGTCGCTGCTCGGCGAGCGGATGGTCACCAGCCCGGCGCGCAATGCGAACGTCGCCGCGGTCGAGACGCTCGAGCGCGCCGCGCGCGATGCGAAGGCGGCGTTCGAGAGCAATATGACCGTCGACAGCGCGACCTGGTACGGCCGCATCCTCTTCTATCAGGGCTATACGAAGGAATCGGCGGCGGTTTACGATCAGGCGCTGAAGCGCTTCCCCAATTCGGGCAAGCTGCTCCGCCACCGAGCGCATCGTCATTTCTCGCTGCGCGAATTCGACAAGTCGATCGAACTCGGTCTGAAGGCCGCGAAGCTCTACGAGAACCAGCCGCTCGAGCGCGAAAAGCCGGGTCCCGACTATTTCCCCGGCGACCCCGATGTCGTGCAATATTACCTCTATTACCACCTCGGGCAGGCCTATTTCGGCAAGCATGATTTCGACAATGCCGCAAAATGGTTCGCGAAGTCGGCCGAAGCGGCTGCCTTCACGCACGACGTCGAGGCACGCACCGCGAACGGCTATTGGGAATATCTGTCGCTCGCGCGCGCCGGTAAGCTCCGCGAGGCGCAGAAGCTGCTCGACGATTATGACCTGACCTTGTTCGAGGTTCACCCGAAGGGTGGCTCGGACACCTATTTCGACGGGCTGCAGCTGTTCAAGGGCAACCGCGCCGCCGACAGCTTCTTCAGCGACAAGGACAGCGGCCGCGCTTTCGCGACCGCCGATGGGGTGGCGGCGTCGACCGCTTACAGCCTCGCCAACTATTATATCCTCCGCGGCGAGCCCGAAAAGGCGAAGCCCTGGCTGAAACGGTCGATCGCCGTCGACAGCTGGAGCTTCTTCGCGCGTATCCAGGCCGAGGCCGACTGGCTGCTGCTGTTCCCGAACGAAAAGCCATGAACTGACGAATTGGGTGAGCGGCGGACCCGAACCATCGGGCCGGATATTTGGGAGACGCATCGTGAATAACTGGACCCGCCGCAAACCCATCGCGCCGCCCGGCGAGCGCAGCGCCGAGGCGCTGCCGCCCAGCCTGTCCTGGCCGCAGCTGATGGCGATGGGCGTCGGCGCGATCATCGGGACGGGAATCCTGACGCTAATCGGCGTCGGCGTCGACCGCGCAGGGCCTGCGGTGCTGATCTCCTTCGCGATCGCCGGCGCGGTCTGCGCCTGCGCGGCGCTCGCCTATGCCGAATTGTCGGCGATGATGCCCGCGGCGGGTAGCGCCTACAGCTATTCCTATGCGGGGCTCGGTGAGGCCTTCGCGTGGATCGTCGGCTGGAGCCTGATCCTCGAATATTCGCTCGTCGTCTCGACCGTCGCGGTGGGCTGGTCGGGCTATGCCTCGCCGCTTTTGATGGGGATCGGGTTCCCCGAGGCGCTGACGCGCGGTCCCGAACTCGGCGGGCCGATCAATCTGCCCGCGGTCGCGATTATCGCGGTCGTCGCGGGCCTGTTGCTGTTGGGGACGCGCGAGAGTGCGCGGATCAATTCGGTGCTCGTCGTCGTGAAGATCGTCACGCTGCTGCTCTTCGTCGGTTACACATTGCCCTATTTCGACGCCGCGCACCTCGAACCCTTCATGCCCTATGGCTATGCCGCGCACGTCGACAACGACGGCGTACAGCGCGGGGTCATGGCCGCCGCGGCGATCATCTTTTTCGCCTTCTACGGCTTCGATGCGATTTCGACCGCGGCTGAAGAAACAAAGCGCCCCGCGCGCGACTTGCCGATCGCGATCATCGGGTCGATGGCGGTTTGCACCCTCATCTATATGCTCGTCGCTGCGACGGCCGTCGGCGCGATTTCGTTCACACGCTTCGCCGACAGTCCCGAGCCACTCGCGCTCATCCTGCGTTCGATCGGGCAGGGGGGCGTCGCGCAAGTCGTGGCGACGACAGCGGTCGTGGCATTGCCGACCGTGTTGCTCGCCTTCCTCTACGGGCAAAGCCGGATATTCCTCGCGATGGCGCGCGACGGCTTCCTGCCGCAGCGCCTCGCGCATATTTCACGGCGCGGCACCCCAACGCGCATCACGCTGCTGACGGCGGCGATCGTCGCGATCCTCGCGGGGCTGCTCCCGATCGGCAAGGTCGCCGCGCTCGCCAACGCCGGAACCTTGATCGCCTTCATCGCGGTCGGCGTCTGCCTGCTCGTCCTTCGCCGCCGCGCCCCCGATGCGCCCCGGCCCTTTCGCGTGCGCGCGGCGTGGCTGGTCGGGCTCGGCACGATCGGCGGCTGCCTTTACCTGTTCCTCAGCCTGCCCGCCGAAACGCTCTTGTGGTGCCTCGTCTGGAACCTGATCGGGCTCGGCCTCTATGCGGCCTATGGGCAATATCGCAGCACTCTGGGCAGGGCAGCTAGCGGCGGATAATCCGTTTGGCGCCTCTTAGACGGCGCCAGCCTTAAGCAGCTTTACGGCGTGGTCGGCGGCGCGCGCGGTCAGTGCCATGAAGGTGAGCGACGGATTGACGCACGATATCGAGGCCATCTGGGCGCCGTCGGTGACGAACAGGTTGGCGGCGTCGTGCGCCTGGCCCCATTTGTTGAGCACCGACTGGCGCGGATCGGCGCCCATGCGCGCGCCGCCCATTTCGTGGATCGCGTCACCGGGGACATGTTCGCGGCGTTCGCTGGTGACGTTCTGCAGCCCCGCCTTGCGCAGCATCGCCTCGCCCTCGGTCCGCGCATCGTCCATCATGCGGATTTCATTATCGCGGAAGGTGACGTCGAAGCGCATCAGCGGGATGCCGAACCGGTCGACCTTGTCGGCGTGCAGGCTGACGCGATTGTCCTCATAGGGCAGGCATTCGCCGAAGGCGCCCATGCCGAACTTCCACGGGCCGTAGCCGCGCATGCCATGCTTCATCGCCGCGCCGAAGCCCTTGGGCGGTAGCGGATCGCGCCGCGCGCTGCCCTGATAACCATAGCCGCGCTTGAAGCCGATCCCCTCTTCGCCGCCGACATTGCGGAAACGCGGGATATAGACGCCGCCCGGACGCCGGCCATATTCGATAAAATCGGTCATGCCGGGTATCTCGCCCGAGATGTTCACGCGGAAGATATGGTCCATCACATAGCGGCCGAGCGTGCCGCTGGAATCGAAGTGGCTCTTGGCCGTTCCGGGAATGCGCGAGTTCATCAAGATCTGGGTCGAGGCCATCGCCGAGGCGCAGAGGAAGACGAGGCGCGCGGGGATTACCTCGGCCTGCTTCGTCTTCGTATCGATCACGCGCACGCCCGTGACCTTCTTCGTCTTCGGATCATATTCGAGATTCGAGACCACCGCGTCGGAGCGCAGCGTCAGCCGCCCGGTGGCGCGCGCCGCGGGCAGGGTGACCGCCTGCGTCGAGAAATAGGATCCGAACGAGCAACCGCGCCCGCACTGGTTGCGGAACTGGCACTTGCTGCGGCCCTGATCTTCCTTGTCCTCGGTCATGTTCGAGAGGCGGGTGTTGATCAGCTTGCGGCCCGGCGAGGTCGTCTCGAGCCGTTCCTTCACCCATTTCTCGGCGACGTTCATCTGCATCGGCGGCTGGAACGCGCTGTCGGGCAGCTGCGGCAAATTCTCGCGCGATCCCGACACGCCGATATATTTTTCGACATAATCGTACCAGGGCGCGAGGTCTTCGTAGCGGATCGGCCAGTCGCCCCCGACATTCTCGCGCTTGTTCGCCTCGAAATCCTCCGGCGACCAGCGAAAGCTCCAGCGCCCCCAGATCAGCGACTTGCCGCCGACCGCGGCGGGCCGGATCCAGTAGAATTTCTCACCCTCGTCATAGGCATAGGGGTTGAGCCGGTCGTTGTTGTAGAATTTCTGGTTCGACGGCGAGACATAGCCATGCGTGGCGATGAAATAGTCGCTCTTGACCAGCGCCGCGGGCATCCGGTCGCGCGCCGGAATCTCATAGGCCGGCTTGCCGTCATAATCATAATCCTCGCCATGCTCGACCATCACGCCGCGGTCGAGCATCAGGACCTTGAGGCCCTTTTCGGTCAATTCCTTCGCGGCCCATCCGCCGCTCACTCCGGAGCCGATGACGATCGCATCGAACTTGTCGGTCATATCTTGATCCTCAAATATCGGGTTAGGCGCGAAGGCGGCTGAGCGTGGTGAAGCTGGTCTGGATGTCGGGAAGATAGGGTGCGGGCGACTGATCATTCTCGACATAGAAATGCTTCACGCCGGCGGTCCGGTTGAGCGTGAAGATGTCGGCGAAATCGATCACGCCCTTGCCGACGCTGGTCATCTTGCCGTCGGCGGTGCGATCCTTGACATGATAGGCATAGATGCGGCCGGCCAAGCGCCGGATGATCGCCTTGGGGTCCTCACCCGCCGCGATCGTCCAGAACAGGTCGAGCTCGAGCTGGACGAGCGCCGGGTCGGCGTCGGCGATCAGCATGTCGAACAGGCTGGTGCCGCCCGGCTTCAACGTGAATTCGAAATCATGATTGTGATAGGCAAAGCCGATCCCGGCCTTTTTGAGCCGTTCGGCATAGCGGTTGAAATTGGCGACCGCCGCCTTCCAGCCCTCGGCAGTGCGATGCGCGTCGACCATATAGGGAACGACGAGCGTGTCGGCGCCCAGCGCCTTGGTCATCGCGACCGCGCCGTCGAAATCGCTGGCAAGCGCCTCATAGGCGACATGGATCGACGGCGACTTCAGGCCCAGCCGGTCCATCGTCTTGCGGAGCGCGGCGTGATCCATCTTGTCATAACCGCCACCGCCATATTCGACTTCGCGATAACCGATCGCCGCCACCTTTTCGAGCGTCCCCATCGGGTCCTTCGAGAAGAGTTCGCGCACGGTGTAGAGCTGGATGCCGATGGGCTTTGATTTGAGACTCTTTGCCATCAGCGGCCCTGCTGCAAGTGTTGCCCCGAGCGCGGCACCGCCCGCCATCCATTGCCGCCTGTTGATCATCATGACGAAAACACCTTTTTGATCTCGGAATAGGGATAGGCGCCGTCGTAACGGCCGGGGACGGGAAGATATTCGCGTTCCTGGGTGATGCCGACTTCCGAGGTGAAATATCCGGTGAGCACGAGCTGGCGGAACTTGTCGAAGAAGTCCGCGCCGCCGGTCAGCTTGCCGTCCATCGCGAGCGTCAGCAGCGCGTCCTGCTGCGCGGGCGTCGCCTTGTCGGCGGCGATCTTGTAATCGGCGCGGCTGCGCGCCTCGATCGCGTCGAGTCCGGCGAGGATCGGTTTGCGATCGTCGGGCGACGCCCAATCGGCGAGCAGCTTTTCGATATATTCGGGGACGCCGGCGGCGATCGCGCCGGGGGTGTCGGTGGTCGGCATCACGCGCTCGCTGAGCGCGGTCATCAGCGCGCGCTGCTGCGCGGTGAACACCGGCGATGAGGGCGGACCGCTGCTGATGATCGGGGGCGCTTCTGCCGCCGCGGCGCGCGCGATCGGCGCGAACAGGCTCGCGCCGAACATCGCGGCCATCCCGGCCAGCGCGTCTCTGCGGTCGATGATCATTTCACGGTTCCTTCGAAGTCATGGCTCGCCGCCGCTTCGGGCAGCGGGCGCACCCAGATGTTGCGGAATGAAACCGGCGAATTATGGTCCTGGAGCTGGATCGGCGCGGCATCGCCATGCGCTTCATACGTCGCGACCTTGCGCCAGACGGTGCTGCCGAGCCACGGTTGCCGGTTCTGCACCAGCACGCCGTTCAGGAAGGCGGTGACATAGGCCGGGCGCAGCAGCTTGCCGTCGGGTCCGAAGTGCGGGCGCTCGAAAACGATGTCGTAGCTCTGCCATTCGCCGGGCTTGCGCGACGCGTTCACCAGCGGCGGCTTCCAGGCATAGATCGCGCCGACGGTGCCGTCGGCGTAGGTGGGGTTCTGATAGCCATCGAGGATCTGGATCTCGTAGCGCTGCATGAACCAAATGCCGCTGTTGCCGCGATCCTGCGAGCTATGGGTCGGCGGGTTGGGTGAGCGGAATTCGAGATGGAGCTGGACGTCGCCGAAGCTCGCCTTGCTGATCAGCGCATTCTCGCCGCGGCCGCCAAGCGGTGGGATCGACGTCATCGCGCCATCCTCGACGATCCATGGCCTTGCCTTCGCTTGCCACGCATCGAGCGACTTGCCGTCGAACAGCACCACTGCGTCGGAGGGCGGGGCGCCGGGAACGGTGCCCGGGGTTACGACGGTCGGATAAGGGCGGTCGGAATCATGCACCTGCCATTTGCCGTCGGGCAACATCGGCGTGTCCTTGAACCCGGGCTTTTCCTGCGCGGTGGCGGGGCCGCCCGCCGTCACGGCGACCGCGATCGCCGCGGCCCAGATGATATGCTTCACGCGTGTCTCCCTCATGCCGCGTCGATCGCGCGATAGGCGGCGATCAGCCGTTCCTCGCCCGCGCGTCCCTCGACCGAATTGCCATGTTCCATCCCGATCACGCCCGCGAACTTCTTCGCGCGCAGCCAGCGGACGATATTACGATAGTTGATCTCGCCGCTGCCCGGCTCCTTGCGGCCGGGATTGTCGCCGAACTGGACGTAAGCGATCTCGTTCCAGCAGCTGTCCAGCGTGTTGATGAGGTTCCCGGCCTGGATCTGCTCGTGATACAGGTCCGCCAGCACCTTGATCGCGGGGCTGTTCACCGCGCGGGCCATCGCATAGCCCTGCGGTACGGTCGACATGAAGACGCCGGGATGGTTCACCAGCGTGTTGAGCGGCTCCATCACCATGACCAGTCCGTGCGGCTCATAGATTTCGGCGGCGCGGCGCAGCACGTCGATCACGCGCGCGGTCTGGATATCGACCGGCAGCTTGCGGTCCATAAAGCCGGTGACGATCGTCATATGCTTTGAATTCAGCCGCTTGGCGACGTCGACCGACGCTCTTATGTCGGCCAGGAAGCGCTCGCGATCGCTATCGTCGTTGCCGCCCAGCAGCGGCCGGAACTCGCTCCATCGCGGCATGCTCGCGACGAACACGCCCATCGTCATGCCGCGCTGCTGCAAGGCGCGCGCCATCGCGGTCTGGTCGGTGACCGAACGGGTGGCCGCCTCATTATCCTCCCACGCGGTAAAGCCCTGATCGGCGGCAAAAGCGATCTGTTCGAGCCGGCCTCCGCGGCTTTTGAAGCTGCCCTCGTGCGGGGCGTATTTCAGCGAAAAGCGCGGCGCGTTCGACGCCATCGCACTGTTCGTGGCCGTCGCTGCGGCAGCGGCTGCGATGGCGCCGCCCGCCAGCACGGCTCGGCGCGATACGCTCATGCCGTCTGACCCGCGAGCGCCGCGCGCGATTTGCCGCGCTCGCGCAGCCAGATGAAGCCGAACACAGCGAGGAGGATGACGGGCAGGATCGCCAGCCGCTGGAACGACAGCGACGCCGCCGCGTCCTCGACCGCCAGCTTCGCGGCGCCGGTCAGCGCCGCAAAAGCTTCGGGACCGCCGGCGAACTCGATCTTGGCGCGGTCGAACATCGCGCCGAGCTGCGGCAGCACGAAGAAGCTGGCGAGCGCGCCCGCCGATCCAACGAGACCCATCGCCCACGATCCGCCGCGCGGATAACGTTCGGCAACCGAGGCGAGCATCGTCGGCCACATCACGCACACGCCGAGCCCCCAGACGGTGGCGGCGACGATCGCCGCAACCGGCGACTGAGCCTGGCTCAGCATGAACAGGCCGATCGCGGCGAGCAGGCTCGATACCCACAGCAGTCCCGGGTTCGAGATCTTGTTGGCGAGCCGACCTGCGAAATGGCGGAAGATGAACATCAGCGCGTTGACATAGACGAGCAGCAGGATGCCGCGCATGCCGACGCGGTTCGACAGGGCGACGTCGATCCACTGGCCGGGGGCGAGTTCGGATGCCGCGGTCAGGAACATCGCGCCGAACCAGATGAAAAAGCTGGGGCGGCGAAACACCTCGCCCATCATCGCGCCGAAGCTGACGCCGCTTTGCTCACGCAGCGGCGGCGGGAAGGTGGTGGTGAGGGCGATCAGGACCGTCGCGGCAGCGGGGATCATGACCAGCGCCATGATGCCCTGCCACGGCAACGCCGCCGACAGGAAAAAGCCCGCAAGCCCGCCGACGATGATGCCGCCGGGGAACCAGGCGTGCAGCACATTGAGCCGGTGGGTGGTATCGTCGGGGTAAAGCTGCGCGGTCAGCGGATTGATCGCCGCCTCGGTCAGCCCCCAGCCGATGCCGCTGAGCAGCATGCCCGCCCAGACGAGCCAATAGATGTTCATGCCCGTGGCGACATGGCCCGCGGTAACGATCATCAACGGGCCGACGATGAAGCAGAGCCCCGCGCCGGCGAGGCACCGCTTCATGCCGATCTGGTCGAGCAGCGCGCTGACGACGAACAGCGTGATCGAAAAGCTCAGGAACGCGGCACCCAGCGCGGCGGCGATCAGTTCGCCCGCCTGCAACGGGGCGATCGGGTCGATCCATTCTGCCTTGAGCCCGCTGGCGATCGCGCCGCGGATCGCGAGGCTCGCCGCCGCGGTGAACAGCGCGAGCACGCCCAGCCAGAACAAGCGCCCCTTGTGCAATGTCGTCATCCTGCGTCCCCTTTGATTATTATCGTTTAATTCGTCTGCTGCGTCGTCAGCTCAGCCCCAGCATCGCGCGGTTGAGCGCCGGGTCGCTGCCCCCGGCGAAATCGTCGAACGCCTTGTCGGCCTTGCGGATCATATGCGCGGCGATGAACGGCGCGCCTTCGCGCGCGCCGTCTTCTGGATGCTTCAGGCAGCATTCCCATTCGAGCACCGCCCAGCCGGCATAGCCATATTGCGCCAGTTTCGAGAAGATGCCGCCGAAATCCACCTGGCCATCGCCCAGCGAACGGAAGCGGCCGGGCCGGTCGACCCAGTCCTGAAACCCGCCATAGACGCCCGATCGGCCGGTCGGATTCAGTTCCGCGTCCTTGACGTGGAACATGCGAATCCGCTCGTGATAAATGTCGATGAACTGCAGATAATCGAGCGCCTGCAGCACATAATGGCTGGGATCGTACAGGATGTTGGCGCGCGGATGATTGTCGACGCCCGCAAGGAAGCGCTCGAAGGTCACGCCGTCGTGGAGATCCTCGCCTGGATGAATCTCATAGGCGAGGTCGATGCCCTGCTCGTCGAAGGCATCGAGGATCGGCCGCCAGCGCTTTGCAAGCTCGGCGAATGCTTCCTCGACCAGCCCCGCGGGACGCTGCGGCCACGGATAGAGATAGGGCCAGGCGAGCGCGCCCGAAAAGGTCGCGTGGGCGTTAAGGCCCAGCCGCCGGCTCGCTTTTGCAGCCAGATGAAGCTGCTCGACCGCCCAAGCCTGACGCTCGCCCGGCTTGCCCTTCACCGCGTCGGGCGCGAAGCCGTCGAACTGCGTATCATAAGCGGGATGTACCGCGACCAGCTGACCCTGCAGATGCGTCGACAATTCGGTGATCTCGACGCCCGCCTCGCGGCACGTGCCGGCCAGTTCGTCGCAATAGTCCTGGCTTTCGGCGGCCTGGCGCAGATCGATGCAGCGGCTGTCCCACGTCGGAATCTGGATGCCGATATAGCCCGCATCCGCCATCCAGCGCGCCGCCGAAGGCAAAGTGTCGAACGGCGCGTCGTCGCCCATAAACTGCGCGAGAAAAATCGCCGGACCCTTCATGCGACTGCCTTTCGCGTCACTTGGTTTCGGTCTTGAGAAAGGCGATCAGCGCCGCGCGCCGCGCCGGATCGGCCACCTTGACGACCATGCGCGTGCCGGGGACCTTTTTGGTCGGCGCGGCGAGATATTCGTCGAGCGTCTTGTCGTTCCAGCGGATTTTCGATGCTTTGAGCGCCGGGGTGTAGTTGAACCCGGCAACGGTGCCGGCTTGCCGGCCGAACAGGCCGTGCAGATTGGGACCCATCGTGCTTTTGCCGCCGGCCTCCAGCGTATGGCAGGCGCGGCATGCCGCGAAGGCCTGCGCGCCGGGGCCTTGGGCAGGGGCTGCAATCACCTCGGGTGAAGGTGCGAACATCAGCGCGATTAAAATTGCTCCTGCCGGTGGCAGGGCGAACAGAAATTTCATTATCCTCTCCCGTCTGGCAACAGCCGGCGCGATCAGGTAACCGTTCGAAATCCTATTGTGCAAACAATTTTGGAAATTCGGACCAAGGGAATGCGATGAATACGAATACGACGTCAAAAACGCGCTATGGCATGGTCGGTGGCGGCGAAGGCGCTTTCATCGGCGCGGTACACCGGATGGCCGCCGCGCTCGATGGCGAGTTTGCGCTGGTATGCGGCGCGTTCAGCAGCGACGCCGAACGTAATGGGCGGAGCGCCGCCGCGCTCGGGATCGATCCCGCTCGCGCATACGCGACGCTCGAAGCGCTGCTCGCGGGCGAGGCCGCGCTGCCCGACGATCAGCGGATGGAGGCGCTGGCGATCGTCACCCCGAATCACCTGCACGCCCCGATGGCGATCGCCGCGCTCGATGCCGGTTTTCACGTCCTGTCCGAAAAACCGATGGCGCTGAACCTCGCCGAGGCGAAGGCGATCGCCGCGGCGGTGGCCCGCAGCGGCAAACTCTATGGCCTGGCCTTCACCTATAGCGGTTACCCGCTAATCGAAGAGGCGCGTGCGCGCGTCGCGCGCGGCGATTTCGGCAAGATTCGGCTGGTGCAGGTCGAATATTCGCAAGGCTGGCTCAGCCGGCCGATCGATCAGGACGGCAACAAACAGGCCGAATGGCGCACCGATCCGGCGCGCGCGGGGCTGGGCGGATGCCTGGGCGACATCGGGACGCACGCCTTCCAGCTTGCCGAACATGTCTCCGGGCTTGCGGTCGGGTCGCTCAGCGCGGAGCTGACCACGCATGTTCCGGACCGCCGCCTCGACGACGATGTTGCGGCGTTGCTGCGATTCGAAGGCGGCGCGCGCGGCGTATTGAAGGCCAGCCAGATCGCCGCGGGCGACGAAAACGGCCTGCGCCTGCGCATCCATGGTGAGGATGGCGGTCTCGAATGGTCGCAGATGGAGCCGAACAGCTTGACGCTCCGCTGGCTGGACCGGCCGGTTGAAGTGATCCGCGCCGGCGGGCCCGGCCTCGACGACCGGACGATGGCGCGGCTGCGTACCCCGGCGGGACATCCCGAGGGTTATATCGAGGCGTTTGCCAACCTCTATCGCGGCTTCGGTCGTGCGCTTCGTGCCGGCGCCCCAACCCCGCCGCCACCCGGCACGACCGACTGGTTCCCCGGGATCGTCGATGGCCTGCGGACGATGGCCTTCGTCGAAGCGGTGATCGAAAACAGCGCCGGCGAAGCGAAATGGACCGCACTCGCCGAGATCCCGGCCGATCGCCGGACGGCAGGCGGCGAATAGCGGCGCGCCAGATGCTGCCTTGCGGCGTTCCGCTCAGGCCGTGGCCTCGCGCCCGCGCATCTTGGTCGGTGCCATGCCAAAACGGCGCGCGAAGGCGCGCGTGAAGCTCGCGTTGCTCATATAGCCGCAATTATAACCGATGCTCGATATCGGAAGATCGCTCTGCGCGAGCAACTGGCGCGCGCGTTGCAGCCGCCGTTCGCTCACCGCCTCGGCGACGCTGCATTGATACAGCTCGCGAAAACCGCGCGTCAGCTTGGCTTTGCTGAGACCGCAGCGGCGCGCGACATTGCCGACAGTCAGCTTTTCCTGCCACTTCTCGTTGACCAGCTGGTGCGCGGCGGCGACGCGGGTGATGTCGAGCTCGCTCAGCGACGTGCTGCCGCCGACTTCGACCATGCGGTCGGCGGCGAGTTCGGCGAAAAGCTGGCAGAGCAGTTCCTGGCTGCGCGCGCTGCGCAGCATATTGTCGACTTCGCTGTCGCCTTCGACCGCGACCACCGCGCGGCCGAGACCGCGGAGATTGGCGGGGAGATACCAGCGGCCGTCCGCCTTGGGGCGCAGCGCGAACAGGCGGTCGCACGCGGCGCGGCTGATCGCGAATACGACCAGATGATCGTCGGCGAGGCCCGCAATATCGCCTGGGAGGAGCATCGATACGGCGGGCTCGCCAATATCGCCAAAGCCGAAGATGAGCGCGTCGGGCGGCAGGAACGCGGCGTCACAGGGGCCGCGGCCGACGAAGCTCGTAAACTCCGGAGAAATGCGAATGGATAGCTTGTTTGTCATCCTGTCATCCCAGCGAATCGGGGCATCAGTGGCGGCGCCATGCCGTATGTGCAATCATCTTGGTCCTATCCGATACGCAAATTTTCTTTGCCGATTGTTCTGACGGATTGTGCCGTTCGGCTTGATCGATGCGATAAATGCGCAAATATGTGCTAGATGAGAAAATCGATTGAAAGGACACCGATGCCGGCAACGCGCCAGCCCATTCCGACCAGCGGCGACCGGCGGACCGCCGTCGACGGCAATCCGGGCGTATTCCTGCGGGAACTACGCACCGAAAAGGGGTGGACGCTCGCCGAGGTGAGCGAACGCACGCGCATTCCGGTTTCAACTTTGTCAAAGATTGAAACCGGCAAGATGTCGCTCAGCTATGAAAAGCTGCTGCGGCTGAGCCAAGGGCTCGAAATCGATATCACGCAATTGTTCGCGGCCGCCGCGGCGGTCCCTGCCGCCACCCATACCGCCACGGGCCGGCGCAGCATCACCCCCGCCGGCGAAGGGCCTTCGATCAAGACGGCGACCTATAACTACACCTATCCCTCGGCCGATCTGCTCAACAAGACGCTGAATCCGATGATCATCGACATCAAGGTGCGGTCGATCGACGATTTCGGCGATCTGATGCGCCATTCGGGCGAGGAATATGTCCTCGTTCTCGAAGGCGAATGCGAGTTTCACACCGACATGTACGCGCCATCGCATCTGAAGACAGGCGATTCGGCCTATTTCGACGCGTCGATGGGGCATGGCTATGTCGCGGTTGGCGAGGGGCCGTGCCGTATCCTGTCGGTCTGTTCGGCAACCGACGCCGACCTGAAGTCGGCGCTGCATCCCGTCGACGCCGAATAATCGTTTAGCCCGCCCCCGCCCCCACTTCAAAAGCCCTTCTGAAATTTTGCCCGCGCCGCCGCGTCGCGGCCGCGCGGTTGCGTCCGTCATTGACAAATTTCCGTTCAGGATGCCTATATCCATAATTGAAAATATTTCAAAAAGTGAAATTTCGGTGACAAGGCTGTGAGAATGGCCGATCGAAAGGGGAGGGCGAATGCGGTTTTTACGTTCTTGCGCAATGCTGGTTGCGGCGATGCTGGTCGGGGTCACGGCGCCACCGGTGAGCCCGTCCGCCGCGCAAACCGCCCCCAAGCCGGTGACGGAGGCGCGCGGCGGGAGCGGACTGCTTCCCGCTCCCGCGATGGTGAAGAGCGACGTCGACGCGTGGCTCGACGGCTATATGCCCTATGCCCTGAAGCGCGGTGACGCGGCGGGCGCGGTCGTGGTGGTGGTCAAGGACGGCAAGGTGTTGACGCAGCGCGGCTTCGGCTATGCCGATGTCGGAACGCGTCGGCGCGTCGACCCCGAAACCACGCTTTTCCGGCAGGCGTCGGTGTCGAAACTGATCACCTGGACCGCGGTGATGCAGCTCGTCGAGCAGGGCAAGATCGACCTCGACCGCGACATCAACGCCTATCTCGATTTCAAAATTCCGGCCTTCGGCGGCAAGCCGGTCACGATGCGCAACCTGATGACGCACACCGGGGGCTTCGACGAAGTGCAGCGCGGGCTCAACAGCTATGACCCGAAGAAAATTCCGTCGCTCGGCGACGCGCTAAAGCGGCAGGTGCCGCACCGCATTTACGCGCCCGGAACGACGCCGGCCTATTCGAATTATGGCACCTCGCTGGCGGGCTATATCGTCGAACGCGTATCGGGGCTTTCCTATAATGATTATGTCGAGCGGCACATCTTTGCGCCCGCGGGCATGACGCGATCGACCTTCCGCCAGCCGCTTCCGGCGGCGCTGCGGCCGCTGCTCGCGAGCGGATATATGCTCGGCTCGGGCAAGCCCGGCCCGTTCGAGCTCAGCAGCCTCGCGCCGTCGGGCGCGATGACGGCGTCGGGTGCCGACATGGGGCGCTTCATGATCGCGCATCTCGCCGATGGCGGGGCGCTGCTGAAACCCGCGACCGCGGCGCAGATGCACAATACGATCCTGCGCTTGATCCCGCCGCTCAACGGCATGGCGCTCGGCTTCTACGAACAGAATATCAACGGCCGCAAGGCGCTCTCGCACGCCGGCGACAGCCTCAATTTCCACAGCCAGCTCTGGATCTTCCCCGAGGAAAATGTCGGCATCTATATGTCGATGAACGCGGCGGGCACGCAGAATGTGTCGGGGCCGATCCGCGCCTATTTGTTCGAAGCCTTCGCCGACCGCTACTTTCCGTTCGAGCAGCGCGAAGGCCGCGTCGATGCGGCCACCGCGCGCGAGCATGCGCGGATGATGGTCGGCACCTACAACAAGACGCGGCGGCTCGAATCGAGCTTCCTGAAGGCGATGGAACTCGCCGGGCAGACGAAGGTCTCGCTCGACAGCGACGGCGGCATCCGGCTGAATGCCGTGCCGGACATCGGCGGTCAGCCGCGCAAATGGGTGGAAATCGCGCCGTTCGTGTGGCGCGAGCAGGGGGGCAAGATGCTCCTCGCGGCCAAAGTGGAAAAGGGCCGCGTCGTGCGTTTCAGCGTCGATTCGGCGTCGCCCTATATCGCGTTCGACCGGGTGCCCTGGAATCTGTCGAGCGCCTGGCTCACGCCCGCGATGCTGGTCAGCCTCGGCGCGCTCCTGCTCACCGCGATTGCCTGGCCCGCCTCGGCACTGGCGCGTCGTCGCTATGGTGTAAAGGCCGACCTCGCGCCCGCCGCGCTCAAAAGCTACCGGCTGACGCGCGGCTTTGCGGCGCTGGCGGTCGCGGTGATGGTCGGATGGCTGTGGTTCGCGTCCAGTCTGCTCGCCGATTTCTCGTCGCTCAGCGGCGAACTCGACTGGGCGCTCGTCACACTCCAGATCGCAACGCCGGTCATTTTCCTCGGCCTGCTCGCGAGCGCGATCTGGAATATTCGGCATGTCTGGACGAGCAAGCGCGGCCGGTTCGCGAAATTCTGGAGTCTCGTGCTGCTGTTGAGCGTGGTGGTTCTGCTGTGGATCGGCGTCGGTTTCCATCTGATCGGCTTTGGTACCCGCTTCTGATCGGGGACTGGCGGGCCGCGCGCCGGCCCGCCAGCAAAAGAAACTTCTCCAATCGTATTGCAATTATCAAAATTTGAAAATAATGTCTCAAACAGGTCAACAGGAGTAGATGCAGGATCAGCGCCGCGATGGCGCCCGATTCTGCCTCGCTTCGGATTTTTGGTGAAAGACGTGAACATTCAAACTTCCCTCGATATCGCCGCCGGCGCATTGCAATTGCCCCAGCCCTATTTGCTGTTCCTCGGGGACACGACGGTGCGCGGCTATGCGAAGACTGCCTTCGGTCTTCGCGACTGGGCGCCCGAGAAGTGTGTCGGTGAATATGCTTTGCCGGGTGCGACGGTCAGCGCGGGGCTGGAGCAGCTGACACCAGCCGAGGCGCAGGCACGAGGGGCGCGTTCGCTGCTCATCGGCGTCGCGAACAGCGGCGGCGTGATTCCCGAAAGCTGGATGCCCGCGCTCTTCGAGGCGCTCGACGCGGGACTCGATATCGTCAGCGGCATGCACATGCGGCTGGCCGATATGCCCGAACTCGCCGCGCGCGCGCAGCGCCTCGGTCGCCAGCTGATCGACGTGCGCCATCCGCCCAAGGGTCTGCCGGTCGGCACGGGGCGCAAGCGGAGCGGCAAGCGGCTGCTCACCGTCGGAACCGACTGCGCGCTGGGCAAGAAATATACGGCGCTGGCCCTCGCGCGCGCTTTTGCCGAGCGCGGCGTCGACGCCGATTTTCGCGCGACGGGACAGACCGGCATCATGATCGCCGGTGGCGGCGTGCCGATGGACGCGGTGGTCTCCGATTTCGAGGCCGGTGCGGCGGAGACAGTAAGCCCCGACGCGGCGGACGATCACTGGGATGTCGTCGAAGGGCAGGGGTCGCTGTTTCACCCCGCCTATGCCGCGGTATCGCTGGGCTTGCTTCATGGAAGCCAGCCCGACGTGATTGTCGTGTGTCACGAGCCGGGCCGCGAAGAGATACTGGGGTCGCCCGGCTATCTTTTGCCGAGCATCGAGGAAACGATCGATCTCAACTTGCGGCTCGGCGCGCGGACCAATCCGGCGATCCGCTGCGCCGGGCTCTCGTACAACACGTCGCACTTGGGCGAGGAAGAGGCCACCCTGCTGATGGCGGCCGAAAGCGAACGGCTCGGGCTCCCTGTCGCCGACCCGATCCGCGGCGGCGAAGCCTTCGCGCGTCTGGTGGACAGCTGCCTCGCATGAGCGCAGCGGCCACCCCGGCAGCCACGGCTGGATCCTCGTGGTTCCAGCGTTTCCTGTTGCCGGGTTTCGCCTTCAAGGCCGTCGTGATCGGCGGCGGTTACGCCACCGGCCGCGAGCTCGCGGAATTTTTCCTGCCGAGCGGGCCGTGGGGCGGGTTGGCCGCGATGGTGCTCGCGATGGTGCTCTGGAGCATCATCTGCGCCACGACCTTCGCGTTCGCGCGGGCGATCGGCGCGTTCGATTATCGCAGCTTTTTTGAAGGCCTGTTTGGCCGCGCGTGGATATTGTTCGAGATCGGCTACGTCCTCCTCGTGACGCTGGTCCTCGCGGTATTCGGCGCCGCGGCGGGCGAGATTGGTGCGTCGATATTCGGCTGGCCGCCGCTCGCGGGAACCGCCTTCCTCGCGGCATCGATCGCGCTGTTCGTGACCTTCGGCAATTCCTCGGTCGAGGGCTTGTTCAAATATGTCTCCTTTCTGCTTTACGGAGTCTACGCGCTGTTCATGGTGCTCGCGCTCGGCAGCTTCGGTGACGAGATCGCATCGCGCTTTGCCATTCCGGCGCCGTCGGACGGCTGGATCCTCGGCGGGCTGACCTATACCGGATACAATGTCATCGGCGCGGTGGTAATCCTGCCGGTGATCCGCCATTTGACCAGCCAGCGCGACGCGGTGACCGCCGGTCTGATCGCGGGGCCGTTGGCGATGGTGCCCGCCATCCTCTTCTTTGTCGCGATGATCGCCTTTTATCCGGGCATCATGGACGAGACGCTGCCGTCGGACTTCATGCTGCGGCAACTCGACATGCCGCTGTTTCACCTGCTGTTCCAGTTCATGATCTTTGCGGCGCTGCTCGAAAGCGGGGCGGGGTCGGTGCATGCGATCAACGAGCGCGTTGATGCGGCGCGCCGGGCGCGAGGGGGCGCGCCGCTTGGCAAGCGCGCGCGCGCAGGGATCGCCGCGGCGCTGCTGATCGGCTGCATGTTCCTTGCCGACCGCTTCGGGCTCGTGGCGCTGATCGCCAGCGGCTACCGCGGGCTCTCCTGGGTGTTCCTTGCGGTCTATGTCCTGCCCTTGCTGACCATGGGGCTGTTCCGTCTGCTGCGCGGCCGTGCGGTCGTCGAGAACCAAGAACTTCAACCCGCCGTCGAGGGGAATGTCCAATGACCAAGGTGACTGGCTGGGCGCGGGTCCGGCGCTGGGGGAAGCGTATGTTGCTGGGGCTGCTGCTGCTGTTGGTCCTGCTCGTCGTCGTGGGCGCCATCTATGAGGCGCTCGGCCGCAAGAATGCCGCGGCGAACCATCCTCCCCCCGGAAAGCTGGTCGATATCGGCGGCCGAAAGATGCACATCGATTGCCGCGGCACCGGATCGCCGACCGTGGTCTTCGAATCCGGCCTTGGTACAGGCGGGACGATCGACTGGACGCTGGTCCATGACGAGATTGCCAGCTTCACGCGTACCTGTGCCTATGACCGCGCCGGGATCATGTGGAGCGACGCAAAGGACACGCCGCAGCGTGCATCCGCGGTCGCCGACGATCTCCATGCGCTGTTGAAGGGCGCGGGGATCACCGGTCCGCTCGTGCTCGTCGGCCATTCGATCGGCGGACCCTACACGCGAACCTATGTCGGAAAATATGGCGAGCAGGTCGCGGGGCTGGTGATGGTCGACGCGTCGCATCCCGACCAGGTCGCACGGCTCGGAAAGGCGGCGAAGGTCGACGCGCATCCCGGGCAGGCGGGGTGGATCATGCATACCGCTACCGCGCTGTCGTGGACGGGCATCGTACGCTTCGCGATGGCGAACGCCGGGCAGGGGAAATTGCCGAAGGACGCAGCGGCTCGGATGGCGGCCTATGCCAGCAAGTCGGTGCATGGCGCGACGTCCGAACTCGATGGCTTCGACCGGACGATGGACGATGCACGCGCGGTCAAAAGCTTCGGAAACCGGCCGGTGATCGTGCTGACCGCGATGGCGCCGCTCAAGCCCGAGGAGTTGAAGGGGCTGTCGTTGAAGGCGTCGGACGGCGCGCGCTTCAAACAGGAATGGAAGGCGCTCAACGCCGAACAGGCCGCGCTTTCGACGCGCGGCCGCCAACAGGTCGTGGGCGATGCCGGCCATTATATCCAGATCGACCGGCCCGATGTGGTGATCGCCGCGGTCCGCGAGGTTGTGGACGAGGTGCGGGCCGACGCGCAGGCGGCCGCAAAGAAATGACAGCAAAAACCGTCAGTCCCCCGGCTGGCGACAGGGAGATGAATGATGAAGCGTAAGATCCTCTTGGGTGCGATGTCGATGCTGCCGCTGCTGCTCGCCGCGAACACCCCGGCGCCCGAATATGACATTGTGATCCGCGGCGGGCGCGTGCTCGACGGCGCGGGCAGCCCGTGGGTCAGCGCCGATGTCGCGGTCAAGGACGGCCGCGTCGTGCGCATCGGCCGCGTCGCGGGACGCGGCGCCAAAGAAATCGACGCCAAGGGCCGCTATGTCTCGCCCGGCTTCATCGACATGATGGACCAGTCGGGGCGCGTCCTCGTCAAGAACGGCGCGGCCGAGAACAAGCTCTTGATGGGCGTGACCACGGTCATCGCCGGCGAAGGCGGCCCCCCGGCCGAGGCGGCGGAGATCCCGGCGCATTTCAGCCAGCTCGAAAAGCAGGGCATCTCGGTCAATTACGGCACCTATTATTCGGCGACGCAAGCGCGGATGAAAGTGATGGGCGATGGTGCCGGGTCGCCGACCCCCGCGCAGCTCGAGGCAATGGGCCGCGAGGTCAAGATCGCGATGGACAATGGCGCGTTCGGCATCACCAGCGCGCTGATCTATCCGCCGAGCAGCTTCCAGACCACGTCGGACCTCGTCACGTTGGCGAAGGTCGCCGCGCAGTGCGACGGTTTCTACGCCACCCACATGCGCGACGAGAGCGAAGGCCTCGTCAAGGCGATCGAGGAAGCGATCGAGATCGGCGAAAAGGGCGGGGTGAAGGTCGAGATCTTCCACCTCAAGGCCGCCTATGCCCCCGGCTGGGGCAAGCTGATGCCGCAGGCGGTGGCGACGATCAATGCGGCGCGCGCGCGCGGCGTCGACGTAGCGGCGGATCTCTACCCCTATACCGCGGGCGGCACGGGCCTTGAGATCATCGCGCCGAGCTGGGTGTGGGCCGACGGCGTCCAGAAGGGGATCGAGCGGCTGCGCGATCCCAAGGTGCGCGAGCGGATGAAGAAGGAAGTTGCCGCGGGCTCGATGCCCGGCTGGTCGAACCTCGTCCACGCCTCGGGCGGCTTCGCCAATGTGCGGCTCGCCAATGGGTTCAGCGACAAATACCGGCCCTATCACGGCAAGAGCCTCGCCGAGATCGGCAAGGCGCTGAACCGCGATCCGGCCGACGTGGCGTGGGACATCTTGCTCGAAGGTCTGCCGAACCGCTCGGTCGCGCTCTATTTCATGATGAGCGAGCAGGACATCGAAACCGCGATCAAGCAGCCGTGGGTCAGCATCGGCAGCGACGCCGCGGCGTCGGAAAAGGCGGGGGAGATGGACGCGCTCGGTCTGCCGCACCCGCGCGCCTATGGCACCTTCCCGCGCATCATCGCCGAATATGTGAAGCGCCGTCCGATACTGTCGCTCGAGGATGCGGTGCGCAAGATGACCGGCTGGCCGGCGCAGCGCATGGGCCTCACCGACCGCGGGCTGATCCGCGACGGGATGCGCGCCGATATCGTCGTGTTCGATCTCGACAAGCTCGACGATGTCGCGAGCTGGGAAAAGCCCACCGCGTCGCCGACGGGGATCGAGACGGTGATCGTCAACGGCGTCGTCACGATCGCGAACGGCAAGCATACGGGCGCCAAGGCGGGCGCGGTGCTGCGGCATAGCTGCGGCGTCTGAGGATATGGTCCGGAAGTATTCGAGCCTTTGCCTCACCGGTCTTGTGCTTGCCGCTTCGGCGCCGGCCTTTGCCGCTGCTCCGGCAATTTCGAAGCCTGAAGATCTGGGCACCGCGGTGTCGGCGCAAATCGCGTGCGCCAGCATCTTCGTCGCGGAGCGCGCGGAGGCCGACGTGCTGCGCGACGACATCCACGCGTTCGCGCCGTTCATGACGGCGGTGACGCTGGCGGTCGACCGAAAGGCGCGGACCGTCACCGCATCGGCGCCCGGCGCCGCGACGCGCACCGCGCTATACCGCCCGGTCGCCGGCTGCACGCTGCTGACCGGCGACGTTTCGGCCGCCACGCTCGATGCACAGGCGGCGAAGCTCAAGCCCACGCGGGGCAACGCCGCGAAGCCATGGCCGGTCGGCGATGCGCCGGTGGCGAAGCTTCAGGCCGCCGCCGAGGCAAAGCTCGACCGCGCCGCGCTCGACAAGGCGGTGAGCGCGGCCTTCGACGAACAGAATAAGGGCGGCTATCCCGACACGCGCGCGATCGTCGTCGTGCAGGGCGGGGCAATCGTCGCCGAACGCTATGCGCCGGGGTTCGACCAAAACACCGAACTACTCGGCTGGTCGGCATCGAAAAGCATCATGGGAACGCTGGTCGGCCTGCTCGTCGATGACGGCGTCCTCAAGCTCGACGAACCCGCGACCGTTCCCGAGTGGCAAGGCGCGGGCGATCCGCGCGCGAAGATCACGCTGCGCCAGCTGCTCACCATGTCGAGCGGCCTGACCTTCAGCGAAAGCTACGTCCCCGGCAATGACTCGATCAAGATGCTGTTCGAGGCGGGCGACATGGGCGCGATGGCGGCGGCAAAGCCGCTGAAGGACGCGCCCGGCACGAACTGGAGCTATTCGTCGGGCACGACCAACATATTGTCGCGCATCGTGTTCGATGCGACCGGCGGCACGCTCGAGGGCATGACGCGCTTTGCGCAGAAACGGCTGTTCGAGCCCACGGGCATGACCAGAGCACTGATCGAACCCGACGAAGCGGGGGTGCAGGTCGGCAGCTCCTACGCCTACGCCACCGCACGCGACTGGGCGCGCTATGGCCTGCTGCATCTCAACAAGGGCCGGGTGGGCGGCAAGCAATTGCTTTCGAAGCAATGGCTCGATTTTGCGGTCACGCCGACCAAGGCTGCACCACGCCCCGTCTATGGCGCGCAGCTCTGGCTGAACCATGCCGAAGCCGACGGCGAACGCCGCAAGCTCTACCCGGGCCTGCCGGAAGATACCGTCATGGCGCGCGGGCACAGCTTCCAGATCGTGGCGGCGATCCCGTCGCAGGATGCGGTGATCGTCCGCCTCGGCTGGACGCCCGAGGGGCATACATTCGACTGGAACAAATATCTCTCGCAGATCGCAGCGGCGCTCGCGCCGGCGGCCCCTGCGCCCTGAACCGACCGAAGGACAAATTCGATGACGACGCTTACCCCCCTCTCGCTCGACCTCGCGGTTGAATCGCTCCCGCTCGCCAAGCCGTTCCGCATCTCGGGGCATGTCTTCACCGACACGCCCGTGGTTCTCGTCACGCTGTCGGACGGCGCGCACAGCGGGCGCGGCGAGGCGTCGGGGGTCTATTATCTCGGTGACGATGTGCCCGCGATGGCGGCCGCCATCGAAGGCGTGCGCGGCGCGGTCGAAGCGGGGATTACGCGCGAGCAGTTGCAGGCGCTGCTCCCCGCCGGCGGCGCGCGCAACGCGATCGATTGCGCGCTGTGGGAACTCGAAGCGCGCCGCAGCGGCGTCCCGGTCTGGGAACTCGCCGGCCTTGCCGAACCGCGCCCGCTCCGCACAACCTTTACGCTCGGCGCCGACGATCCCGAGGTGATGGCCGAAGGCGCGCGCCACTATGCGCAGGCGCGTGCGCTCAAGCTCAAACTAACCGGCGATCTCGATGTCGATATCGCCCGGGTGCAGGCGGTGCGCGCGGCGCGGCCCGAATGCTGGATCGGCGTCGACGCCAATCAGGGTTTCGCGATCGGCGATCTCGACGCGCTCGTCGCGGCGCTGGTCGCCGCCGATGTCAAGCTGCTCGAACAGCCGCTGGCGCGCGGCAGCGAAGCCGATCTCGACGGCTACAAGTGCCCGATCCCGATCGCCGCCGACGAAAGCGCGCTGACCCTCGGCGATGTCGAGGGGCTGGTCGGCCGCTTCGACGTCGTGAACATCAAGCTCGATAAATGCGGCGGGCTGACCGAGGCGCTGGCGATCGCAAAGCGCGCCCGCGACCTCGGCCTCGGCGTGATGGTCGGCAACATGGTCGGCTCCAGCCTCGCGATGGCACCCGCGTTCGTCGTCGGACAGCTCTGCGACATCGTCGATCTCGACGGCCCGATCTTCCTCGCGGACGATCGCAAGCCCTCGATCGAATATGTGGATGGCAATGCGTGGTGCGGCGAGGCGATCTGGGGCCGCGACATCGGCTGAGCGCGATAACAGGACAGGGAGAAGCATGATGAAAAAGACGATCTTTGCCGGCCTCGCGCTGGTGGCGCTGGTTCAGCCCGTCGCGGCGCAGGACACGCCGGCGACGACATATATCCACGCCGGCCGCCTGCTCGCCGATCCCGCGAGCGGCCGGGTCGAAACGAACAAGACGGTCGTCGTCACGGCCGGAAAGATCGCCGAAATCCGCGACGGCTTCGTCGGCGAGGGCAAGGTCGTCGACCTCCGCGACCAGTTCGTCATGCCGGGCTTTATCGACAGCCACGTCCACCTGACCTTTGAATCGAGCCCGACGAGCCGCCTCGACGCGGTGACCAAGTCGACGGTCGACCAAGCGTTCGACGGTGTCGTCTTCGCCAAGCGCACCGTGCGCGCTGGGTTCACGACCGTGGTCGACCTCGGGGCCGATCCGCAAGCGATCAACGCGCTGCGCGATGCGACCGCGACGGGCAAGGTCGTCGGGCCGCGCATCATCGCCGCGGGCGGCGTCGCGGCGCACGGCGGGCACGGCGACATCCACGGCTATCGTCAGGAAATCATCGACCTGTTCCGCGCGCCGACACTCTGCTCGGGCGCCGACGATTGCGCGCGCGCGGTCCGCTTGGCGGTGCAGCAGGGCGCCGACGTCATCAAGACCGCCTCGACCGGCGGCGTGATGTCGAACACCGCGGCGGGGCTCGGTCAGCAGATGAGCGACGCCGAACTCGTCGCGATCGTCGAGACCGCGCACCGCCTGGGCCGCAAGGTTGCGGCGCACGCGCACGGCACCGACGGGGTCAACGCCGCGCTGCGTGCCGGGGTCGATTCGGTCGAACATGGCACCTATCTGGATGCGGAATCGATCCGGCTGTTCAAGGCGAAGGGGGGCTACCTTGTTCCCACCCTGCTCGCCGGCGACACCGTCGCGCGTCAGGCCGAAACCGCCGACTGGATGCCCGCACCGGTTCGCGCCAAGGCGCGCACCGTCGGCCCGCTGATGGTCGATGCCCTCCGCCGCGCGCATCAGGGCGGCGTGCGCATCGCCTTCGGGACCGATAGCGCCGTGTCGAAGCATGGCGAGAATGCCCGCGAGTTCGCGTTGATGGTGAAGGCGGGGCTGACCCCGCTGGAGACGATCAAGTCCGCGACCGTCTGGGCGGCCACGCATGCCGGGCTCGAATCCGAAATCGGCACGCTCGCCGCGGGCAAGTCGGCCGATATCGTCGCGGTGAAGGGCGATCCGCTGACCGATGTAAGCACCCTCGAAACGATGGGCTTCGTCATGGCGCGCGGCGTCGTGGTGCGGGCGGCAGGGGAGTGAAAATGCGCTCGATCAAATTATTTGCGCTGCTGCCGCTTGCCATGATGCTCGGCACCGCGGCGTCGAAGCCGGCTACGCCGCTGGCGCCGGCGCTCGCGCCGAAACCGGCGGCCGAAGTGCAAAAGGCGGCGCCCCCGGTTACGACCCCGCTCGCTCCATCGGCAACGCTGACCAAGCAGGACGTCGACAGCTGGCTCGATGGCTTCGTGCCCTTCGCGCTCAAGCGCGGTGATCTCGCCGGCGCGGTGATCGTCGTGGTCAAGGACGGGCAGGTTCTGACGCAGCGCGGCTTTGGCTATGCCGATGCCGCCAAGCGCACCCCTGTCGATCCAGCGCGTACCTTGTTCCGTCCCGGATCGGTGTCGAAGCTGTTCACCTGGACCGCGGTGATGCAGCAGGTCGAAGCGGGCAAGATCGACCTCGACAAGGATGTGAACGTCTATCTCGATTTCAAGATTCCGCTGAAGGACGGTAAGCCCGTCACGATGCGCCAGCTGATGACGCACACCGCGGGGTTCGAGGAACATGGCAAGCTCACCATGTTCGAGGACAAGAAATTCCAGATTCCGCTCGGTGATCTTGTGAAGGGCGGACTTCCGAACCGCATCTACACGCCGGGAACGACGCCCTCCTATTCGAACTATGGCACCGCGCTGGCGGGCTATATCGTCGAGCGCGTGACGAAGATGTCGTTCGACGACTATGTCGAACAGCGCATCTTCCAGCCGCTCGGCATGGCGCAGTCGACCTTCCGTCAGCCGCTGCCCAAGGGCTTCGCGCCGTGGATGGCGACGGGCTATCGCCAGCTTTCGGCCGGGCCGTCGAAGTTCGAGATCGTCGGTCCGTCGCCCGCGGGCGGCCTCTCCTCGACCGGCGCCGACATGGCGAAATTCATGATCGCGCATCTGAACCGGGGCGCGGGGCTGATGAAGCCCGAAACCGCGCGGATGATGCACGACACGCCGCTGACGATCCTGCCGCCGCTCAACCGCATGGAGCTCGGCTTTTTCGAAACCAACATCAACAGCCGCCAGGTGATCGCGCACCTCGGCGACACGCAGCTTTTCCACACTGCGCTCCACCTGTTCACGAACGAGAATGTCGGCATCTATATGTCGTTCAATGCGACGGGCGAGCAGGCCTCGGTCGGCCCGTTGCGTCGCGCGCTGTTCGAGGATTTCGCCGACCGCTATCTGCCCGGCAACGAAATGCCCGCCACGCGCGTCGATGCGAAGACGTCGGCCGAACATGCGAGGATGCTCGCGGGCAACTGGCTCAACAGCCGCCGTGCGGAGACGAATTTCTACGCGATCGCCTCGCTGCTCGGACAGGTGAAGATCAGCGTCGGGCCCAAGGGCGAACTCATCGTCCCGGCGGCGCGCGACCTCAACGGCAAGCCCGCGAAATGGGTCGAGACCGCGCCCTTCGTCTGGCACAACGCCGACGGCCACGGCCGGCTCGCCGCGCAGGTTGTCGATGGCAAGGTCGTGCGCTGGAGCATCGACGGCATTTCGCCCTTCATGGTGTTCGACCGCGCCCCCGCGTCGAAATCGGCGGGGTGGATCATGCCCGCGATGTACATCAGCCTCGGCGTCCTGCTGATCACCTTGCTCCAGTGGCCGATCGCGGCGCTGATCCGCCGCCACTACAAGGCACCGCTGACGCTCGAACGCCGTTCGCTGCGCGTCTATCGCGGCGTTCGCGTCGGCGCGGGGCTGGTGCTCGCGCTGGTCGCCGCGTGGGTGATCAGCATGTCGAAACTGAAGGCGCTGCCCTCCTATGATCCGTGGCTCTGGTTCCTCCAGATCGCCGGACTGATCGTCCTCGTCGGCGGCGCCCTGCTCGCGGCATGGAATCTCCGCATCGTCCGTCAGGAAAAGCGCGGCCGGTTCCGCACTCTCTGGGCGCTGCTCCTGCTCCTTGCGACGATCATGCCGCTCTATGTCGCATGGACCTTTGGCCTGATCGCGATGACGGTGAATTACTGACGCTCTCCCTGAAGACGGAGGGGCCCTGCGGGGCCTCTCCGTCGGCGCCTCGCGCTGCCACCTCCCCATCCCATATCGGCCATCCGCGACGTTGCGTTCTCGAACGGCAGAAACGACCGATTGCTGTCGTTCAGGAGAGCAGGTCGTCCTTGGTCATAGCGGCAAACACCGGTAACTCTGGCAGGGCCGCGATCTGCGGCAACCCATTTCCGCGCCATATTGCGCACACGACGCCAATGACTTCCGCGCCAGCATCTTCGACAAGCCGTGCAGCGTCTGCCACGGCACCTCCCGTCGTTATGACATCTTCGATGAGAACGACGCGTTTGCCTTCGACGCTGCCCCCTTCGACAGCCAAACAAGTGCCATATTCCTTGGCCTCCTTCCTCACGAAGGCCGCGGGCAAATCTGTCGCCAGAGAGATTGCCGTAGCGATCGGTATGCCCCCAAGCTCTAACCCCGCAAGAACCTCGGTGCCCTTGGGCAGCAATGGGATCATCTCTGCCGCAACTCGCCGCAGCAGGGCCGGATCACCTTCAAAACGATATTTGTCGAAATATGTTTCGGAAATTTGACCGGAGCGAAGACGGAACTCGCCTTTCAACGAAGCGATGGCTTTGACGGCGGCCGCCAGTGTCGGATCAATCATGCATCCTCATGTCACAATCTGATGGCAGCTTTCCACCCAAAGCGGAGGTCTACCATTCCTTCGATCAAGCGACCAAAAAAAAAGGGCAGCGGTATCGTCGATACCGCTGCCCCCGGGACTAGCTGTTGAGAAGGATCAGAAGCTCAGCTTCACGCCCCCCGAAATATAGCGGCCGATCACGTCGAAATTGGGACTGGTATAGGTCGTGATCGGCGGATCGCGGTCGAACAGGTTGTTGACGTTGCCGAACAAAGTGAACGGTCCCGCTTTGAACTGGGCGCCGAGGTCGATGTAGGTGCGGCTGCCCACCTTGTTGTTCACGATCGGAACGGGGACATTGTTCACCACCGTCAGCGGGCGGTCGAGGCCGCCATCGACATAGCGGACACGCAGGTTCGCGCCGAAGCTGTCGTTGTCAAAGGCGATCGTGCCCGTTCCGCGCCATTTCGGGGTCGAGAAGGCGGTGTCGCCGCCGACGAAACCCGACACGTCATTGCCGTTGATCTTCAGGTTGAAGACATGGTTCGCCAGCGCACGGAACGACAGGTTTCCGTCGCCCAACGGCACGCGGTACGACGCCTCGATGTCGAGACCCTGCGTCGCGTAATTGGCCAGGTTGCGGAAGCCGTTCGTGATCGACCCGATCGTGCCATTGGCTTCGCGGACGATCGTGCCCTTGCAGGTCGGATCGTTCGGTGCGGCAGCGAAACATTGCTTGAGAATGTCGTTCGCGGTGACCGAGGTGATCACATTGTCGATATCGATGTCGTAATAGTCGACCGACAGGCGGAAGCCCGGCACGAAGGACGGTGAGTAGGATCCACCCAGCGTCAGCGTATGGGCGATTTCGGGCGTCAGATTGGCGTTGCCGCCGCCGTATACGACGACATTGTTCTGCACCGTGCCGTTCGGCCCCTGGAACGGATCGAAGACACTGCCGATGTTCGTCGAGCGGCTGAGATAATATTCGGTGATGTTCGGCGAACGGATGTCGCGCGAATAGACGGCGCGGAACAGCAGGTCGTTGACGACGCGCAGCGTGCCGCCGGTCTTCCACGACCAGATCCCGCCGCTGGTGCTGTAATCCGAATAGCGCGCGGCGCCGTTGACTTCGAGCTTCAGCGTGTCGGTGATGTCGAGCAGCGGCACGTTCACTTCGGCGAAGGCTTCCTTGACGTTGAAGCTGCCGTTTGTCGCCGACGAATTCAGCGTACCGAGCGCGTTGGCGAGCGACAGCGGATCGACAAAGTTGGTGACCTGCTTTTCCCAGCGGACGTCGGTGCCGACGGCGATGTCGACGGGGCCGGCCCAGGTCGAGAAGGGCTGACCCGACACGCTGGCGCCCGCCGCATCGAGCTTGATCGTGTAGATCAGATGCGATCCGCCGAACGCCCAAGCGGCCGCCGCATCGGAAATGCTGCCATTGCCGAACAGGTTGATCGGGACGCAATTGGGGTCGTTGTTGGTCGTCGAAGCGTCGGCGTTGATGCGGCACGTCGGCGTGCCGTTCACCAGCACCGCGTCGACGCCATTGGTGAAGCGCGATTTGATCCGCTGGTTGTTGAGCCGCTGATTGAGCCGGATTTCGCCGTGATTATAATAGGCGTCATATTTCCAGCCGTCGCCGAAGCTGCCTTCGAGCCCGATCGCACCCTCGAGATTGCGGCGGCTGTATTTGAACGTCATCACGCCCGAAGCGCCGACATCGTCGAGGACGCGCCCGAGGAGGAACGGACCCGCGACGCCGGCCGCGGCGAGCTGGTTACGGTTCGCCTGCGTCAGAAAGGCATTGTCGGGCATGATGACCACGGCGGGCGTTTCGGGGAAGAAGCTATAGTCCGCCGCCATGCGGTGATAGCTGAAATTGGCCCAGACCTTGAGCGAGTCGGTGAGGTCATAGCTGGCGCGGGCGAAGAGGTTGACGCGTTCATAGGGGGTGCTGACCGCGACATAATCGAAGATATTCTGGCCGCCGCCGCCGATCGTCGTGACGCCCTGCGTCACGCTGCCGAGCGGGAAGGCGCCGATGTTGCCGTCGGGATTGAAAACCAGATTGCGGGGCGCGCCGGTGAGACCAAGGATCGAGCCGCCGTTGTACAGCTGCGTCGAATTGGGATCGCGCACCAGTTCGAGCTTGCCGTCGGCGCGCTGGAACAGGCCCGACTCGAGGTTGGGGCGGTCGTCGCGGCTGAGCGCGCCGCGTTCGTTCATATATTCGCCCGCGACCATGAAATGGCCGCGCCCGCCCGCGAAATCGGTGCCCCACGCGACGTCGGCGCCGTAGCGCGCCATATCGCCGCGCGACGAGATGCCGCTCTGGACGCCCATGCGCCAGCCGGTGAAATCATCGTCGAGGATGATGTTAACGACGCCCGCGACCGCGCCCGAACCCCAGGCCGCCGATGCGCCGCCGGTGACGACGTCGATCCGCTTGACCAGGCTTTGCGGCACGATGTTGAGGTCGTTGGCGCCGGCAAAGCGGTGCCCGTTGAGCAGGGTGAGGGTGCGAACCGATCCCAGGCCGCGCATGTCGGCGGTCGAGACGCCGCTGCTGGTGTTACCGGGCGTCGTCGACGGCGTCGAAGTTGCGCGGAACTGGGGGGTGTCGTTCAGCACCTGCGCGATGCTCGGGCGGTTGCCCAACGCCAGCTCGGCCTCGCCGATCACCGTTGTCGGGGTCGGCGCATCGAACCCTTCGCGCTGAATGCGCGATCCGCTGACCACGATTTCCTCGTCCGAAACCATGTCGGTCGAGGGGGTGGCGGACTGCGCATAGGCCGGGTTCAGGCTGACCAGCATCGACAGCGCGGTGCCCGCATACAAGCCGGATTGAACGAACTTCATATTTATCCCCTTCGCCTGTGGACGGCAATTTCGCTGTCCGGTGCTCGCTTATATTTTTACCGCGAGGCTCCTGCGATCCTCGGGTTTGCGATTTTCTATAAAGTCGGAATTTTTTGAAAAATCAACCCCGATCAAGACATAATTTTCAATTATAGAAAATATGCTACCGGATAGGCGGGCGACTTGGGCTGATAGTCCTATGAATCAGCGTGTTTTTATGCCAAAAGCCATGTTTCAAAAACCCGGATTTTTCAACCGGCATCTTTTCGGATCTCAACGGGCCATTGCGCCGGCTGCCTCGTTCGGGCGAGCGGCGGGGCGCGGCATCACCGCCTGCGGCGCGCGCGTGTGGCGGGCGTTTCGATTTAAACGGAACGAGGTGTCAGGGCGCCGGAGCGCAGGGGGATTCGGACGCGCTGCAGTTCGTCCAACCGCCACCCATCGCCTGAAACAGCTGGATCCGCGCGGCGAGCGCGTCGGCGCGGAGCTGGATCAGCGACAATTCGGCGCCGAGCAGCCCGCGCTGGGCGTCGAGCTGCTCCAGATAGGGCGAATAGCCTTCGCGGTAGCGATTGGTCGCGAGCCGCAACCCCTCGGCGAGCGCATCGCGCTGCGACTGGGCGAACGCGATCTGCGCGTCGATCCGGCTCACCGCGGCGAGCGCATCCTCGACCTCGCGAAACGCGGTCAGCGCGGTGCGGCGATAGGCGAACGCCGCCTGGTCGCGCTGCGCCCCCGCGGCTTCGGCCTGCGCCGTCAGCCTGCCGCCCTGAAAGATCGGGGCAAGGATGCTGCCGCCGACCGACCAGATCGAAATCGGATCGCCGATCAGCGTCGAAAAGGCCGCGCCGGCTGCCGAGGTCAGGCGCACCTGCGGCAGGAAACGCTTGCGCGCCGCGGCGAGATTCTTGTCCGACGCCGCAAGCTGATATTCGGCCTGCGCGACATCGGGACGGCGACGCAGCAATTCGGATGGCAGGCCGCCCGGGACCACGGGAACCGCGAGCCGGTCGAGGGGCGTGCCGCGCTCGATCGCGCGGGGAATGTCGCCAACAAGAACGCTCAAACTATCCTCGGTTCGCGCGATCGCGAGTTCGATCTGCGGCACGATCTGCGCCGTCGCGTCATATTCGGCCTGCGCCTGCTGAAGCTCGAGCTTGGGCGAATAGCCCCGCCCGACGCGCGATTTCGCGATCCGCAGCGATTCCGATCGCGCGCGCACCGTCTCGCGCGCGACCTCCAGCCGCGCATCGAGGCTGCGCAGCGTGACATAGTTGCTCGCCACCGCGGCGGCGATCGACAGCTGCACGGCATCGCGCGCCGCTTCGCTCGCGAACCAGCTATCGCGCGCCGCCGATTTCTGGTCGGCGAGGCGGCCGAACAGATCGACTTCATACGCGACCTGGAGTTGCGGCTGTGCGAAATTCTGCTCCGACGGATGGCCGAACGGGCTGACCGAGCGCGACCGGCCGCCGCTGATTGCGGCATCGATCGTCGGCAACGTCTGCGCCCGCGCGAGCGTGAAATTGGCGCGCGCCTCGCGGACGCGCGCTGCCGCTACGCCGATGTCGCTGTTGTTGGCCAGCGCCTTGTCGACCAGCGCGACCAGCGTCGGATCGCCGAACGAGCGCCACCAGTCGCGCTGAAGCGGCGCGGCCGGATCGGCATCGGTTCGCCATGCCACCGGCGGCGCGACGGGCGCCACGCTCGTCGCCCTGACGTTCGGGCCGGCGCAGGCCGCGAGCGCAGCCGCCAGCCCGGCCGTCAGCGCGAGCCGCGCCTTCATCGCTTCGATCCGCCGCTTGTGTCGATACGGACCTCGACCGACATGCCGGGCCGCAGCCGCGCCGCCACCGGTTGCTTGTCGTCGATCTTGATCCGCACCGCGATGCGCTGCGCCACCTTGACGAAATTGCCCGTGGCGTTGTCGGCCTTGAGCACCGCGAATTCGGACCCAGCCGCCGGCGACAGATTCTCGATCCGCCCGGTCAGTTCGACGCCGCCCAGCGCATCGACGCTGAACCGCGCGCGCTGGCCGATCGCCATGTTGCCGGTCTGGGCTTCCTTGAAGTTCGCAATGACCCAGACATGGTGCGGGACGACCGACAGCAATTGCGTCCCCGCGGTGACATAGGCGCCGACGCGCACGCCGATTTCGGACAGCTGCCCGTCGGCGGGCGCGCGGATGATCGTGTTGTCGAGATCGATCTGCGCGAGGCGAAGCTGCGCCTTCGCCGATTCGACCGCGGCTTCGAGCCCGGCGCGCCCGACCACCACGGTGCGGACGTCCTGCGTCCCGATCGCGCGGCTGGCGCGCGCCTGTTGCAGCGCCGCCTGCGCCGCGAGCAGCGCCGCGCGCGTCTGGTCAAATTCGCGCGTCGAGATCGAACCGTCGGCGACGAGTGCGCGGGCGCGGCGCATATCGGCGTCGGCCTTGGTCAGTTGCGCCTGCGCATTGGCGATCCCGGCGTTCTGGCTGTCGGTGGCGACCTCGCGCGAGCGCTGCGCCTGCGCCGAATTAGCGAGCGCGGCCTGCTGTGCTGCGACATTGGCTTCGGCTTGCGCGACGCGCGCGCGATAGATGCGGTCGTCGATCGTCGCGAGGATCTGGCCCGCCTTGACCTCGGCGAAATCCTGAACGGGCACGCGCGTGACATAGCCGCTGACCTGCGGGCTGATGATCGTCACCCGCCCGCGCACATAAGCGTTGTCGGTCTCTTCCGACCAGCCGGAGAACGGCGGAAGATTCCATGCATAGAGGATCGCGAGGATCGCGAGCACGGCGACCGCGACAATCGCGATCACGGCCGTGGGTGACTTGTCGGGCGGCCGCCAGGACGACGGCGGATCGACCTGCGGATCGGCCGGAGTGGCGGATGCGGGCGCGGCAGCCTGCGCTTCGGGCGCCGGCGCCGGGATTTCCGGTTCGGGTTTCGGGGCGTCGACTTTCTCGTCGCTCATGTCATTGTTCCTGTTGAGCCTGCGCCTGAGCCTGTGACTGCGCGCGCTGTACCAATAATATTACCGGCGACGGTTCGTTCCGTCGACGGATCGAGCGGCTGATTATGAAGCCCCAGATCGTCATCAAGATGGCGAGCACGCCGACCAGCAGGAAAACGTCATTATACGCGAGGATATGCGCCTCGCGCGTGACTTGCTGGCTGAGCAGTGCTGCGCCTTCGGCATTGCGGAGCGCGGGGTCGCCGACCGTCCCCGCAACCGCGCGGCTGCCGGCACCCAGCCGCGCCGCGACCAGCGGGTCGGTCGCGACGATGTTCTGGACCAGTTCGTGCGAATGATATTTCTCGCGGACCGTCTGGAAGGTCCCGAGCAGGGTGCCGCCGGCGAGCCCGCCGATGCTCTGGCTCATGCTGAAGATCACGACAAAGCTGATGAAATTCTTGCCGCCCGCGAGCAGAGTGCGCGCGATGCCGATCACCATCGCCTGCGCAAGAAAGAGCAGCGAGGCAAAGCCGATCAGTGCCTGGCTGAGGTAGAAATGGCTTGGCCGGGTGAGGTTGGTCGTATGGGCATCCATGAACGATGCGATCACGATCAGCACAAGCGCGAAGATGATCGGTTGCGAAAGATGGGCCGGACGAAAGCTCAGAACCGCGGTAGCCAGGCCGGCGATCGAGGCGATGATGATGATCAGGTTCAGGGTGACCATCTGGTCGTTGATCATGCCGACGGTGCCCAGAAAACCGACCGACCCGAACGCCTGTTCGGACAGCAGAATGCGGACCGATGCGGCCACCGCGATCAGCCGGAGCATCTCGCGGGTGCCGAGCCAGCGCGTGTTGATCAGCGGATTCTTGCGGTGATGTTCGACGAGCACCGCGGCGGCGATCAGCGCGACGCTCGCCGCCAGCGACCAGCCGATCCACGGCCGCTCGGCCCACCATTGGATCCGCCCTTGCGAGAGCACCGCGATCAACAGCCACAATCCCGGCGCCAACAGGCCGAAGGTCAGGAAATCGAGCGGCTCGAATACTTTTTCGCGCTCGCTCGGCGGCAGCGGCTGCGCCATCACCGCGGCGAGCGTCGCCAGCGCCAGCCCGAATTCGAACCAGTAGAGATTGTGCCAGTCGCCCCAGACGAGCAGCCCCGGCGAGAGTACGCGCGCGAGCGGCGTCGCGATCTGCGGAATTCCGATGCCGATCATCACCGCGGCAAGCCGTTTCGACGCCGGCAGCGACTGAAAGAAATAGAGGATGGTGAGCGTCGAGAGGCCGCTCGCCGCAATCCCGCTCATCGCGCGCACCGCGACCGAGGTCCAGAAATCGTGGATGAACAGGTGCATCAGGGTCGTCACGGCATAGGCGGCGAGCGTGTAGCGGATGAACGGCTGCAGCCCGAACTGCTGGCGATACTTGACGAGCAGCAGGTTCGCGGTGACGTTGGTCATGAAATAGGCGGCGGTCAGCCAGGCGGCTTCGTCGCTGTTGAGCCCCAGCGTCCCTTGCGCGAAGTTGAGGTTGACCGTGACCAGCGCGTTGCCGAGGCCGCCGGTGATCCCGATCAGGCAGCCGATCAGAAAATGGCGCACCATGCGCGCGGTCGGATGATCGGGATTGGCGGGCGATCCCGGCAGCGTCGGCCGCTCGTGGGGCTTGAAGACATAGTCCGCCATGGCGGGTCGGGCCGGCTTCGTGGTCATGGACGCGCCACGAGAGGGGCGAGTCGGTTCGATACTCATGATTTTCCTTACCGCATCGCCGCGGCGCATGCAGCCTATTCGGAGGAATAGGAATTCGATGACGCCAGCATGGAAGCGGTCGGTTATGCCCCCTGTACGCGATCGCTGGGCGTGTTCCAAAGCCAGGCGGCGCAGGCGAGATCCTGTACGATCGAACCTAGCGATTTATAGATGGTGACGTCCGATGCCGCGAGGCGGCCCTGCGCGGAACCCGAAAAGACATGCCCGATCTCGGGCAGGACATGCGCGTCGGTGACCAGCCCCGCGTCGCGTGCGCGCAGATATTCGGCGCCCTGCGCCAGCACGCCCTCGCGATGATCAGGCACGAAACGCGCGCGCGCAACCAGCGCTTCGTCGATTTCGGACGGGCCGGCGCGGCTGGAGCCGACGGCGTTGATATGCGTCCCGTCGGCGACATGCGCATCGAGCAGGAAAGGCTCGGCCGCGCCGGTCAGCGTGCAGATGATGTCGGAGCCCTCTGCGGCGTCGGCAACCGACGCCGCCATCTGGGCGGGAAGGTCGAAATCGTCGGCGATCCGGTCGGCAAGCGCTTCCGCTTTTTCGGGCGCGCGGCCCCAAATTCGCACGTCGTCGAGCGGCCGCACATGGCGGATAGCCGCGACATGATGCCACGCCTGCTCGCCCGTCCCCAGTATCGCGAGGCGGCGGGCTTCGGGCCGTGCGAGCGCGTCGGTTGCCGCTGCCGAGGCGGCGGCGGTGCGGATCGCGGTGACCTCGCTGGCGTCGATCACGCACACCGGCGCGCCGCTGGTGCGGTCGAACAGGATGATGACGCCCTGATGCGAGCTGCCATGCGCGGCGGCGGCGGGAAAGATGCTGATGATCTTCGCGCCGAAGCCCGCGCCGTCGAGCGCGCCGGGCATCACCCCGAACATATCGCCGCCGTCGAGGTCGATGATGCCGCGCAGCAATTGCCGGCTGCGCCCTTCGGCAAGCGCGATCATCGCGTGGCGCATCAGGTCGATGCACGTCCGGTGGTCGAGCCGCTCGCGGACTTCGGCCGCATCGATGAAACGGATCGGATCAGCCACCCCAGACGCTTTCGGCGTGGCGCAGGAAATTGAGCCCCATGATCTTCTCGATCCGCCGGCTCGAATAGCCGCGCGCGGCGAGCAGGCCGATGAGCTTGCGAAACTGGTCAGGCCCGCGCAGGTCGACGACGAAAGGATAGGTGTCGGGCCGCTCGCCCGCCGCGCTGATCCCTGCCGCACGGCGCTCGGCGATCTCCTTGGCGAGCACGGCTTCATAGGCCTGCAGATCGTCGATCTGGCCGACGGTGCCGTCGGTGCCGATCCCGACATGGTCCTCGCCGCAGATGTTCACCGCATGGTCGATATGGCGGACGACGTCCTCGGCGCGGGCGTGGCCCGACACGTTGAGGAAGGGCATGAAATAGATGCCCACGAAGCCGCCCCTTTCGGCGACCAGCCGCAATTCGGCGTCACTCTTGTTGCGCGGCAGGTCGGTGACCGCGCGGCAGCCGGTGTGGTTGATCGAGATCGGCGCCTTCGACGCGCGCGCGGCTTCGAGGCAGGTCTTCTCGCCGCTGTGCGACAGGTCGACAATCATCTTCTGCGCATTGAGCCGCTCGATCACCTCGCGCCCGAATGGCGTGAGCCCGCGATTGCCCGGCGCCATCGATCCGTCGCCAAGCTGGTTCGCCGGATTATAGGTGAGCTGGAATATGCGCACGCCCATGTTGGCGAAGATGTCGACGCGGCCAGCATCCTTGCCCATCATCGCCCCATTCTGGAAGCCGTAGATGATCCCGATCTTCTTTTCGGCCTTGGCGCGGCGGATGTCGGCGGTGCTCAATATCTTGAGCAGGTCGCGCGGATAGCGGCGCAGCAGCATGTCCATTTCGGCGACGTCGGCGACGCTCTTTTCGAACGGTTCAGCCGGGCCCGCGACATAGCCGAGCGTGCAGTTGATCGCGGTGACGCCCGACGCATGCGCCTCGGCCAGCACGCGCGGCGAGAACGGGTCGGGGGCATCGCGTATATTCGGGTCGGCAAGCCCGCCAAGCGCATTGACGATCACCCATTTGCGGCCGTCAGGGGCGGCGGCGTGGGTAGCTCCCGGCAGCAGCGAGGTTGCAGCCAGTCCCGCCGCACCCGCCAGCATAGCGCGTCGGTCAATCGTCATTGCCAAGCTCCTTCGCCGTCGGCGCGACATAATCGGCGCGCCGATATTCGCGGCCGCGCTTCACCGTCATTTCGATCTTTTCGATATTACCGATGTCGGCGAGCGGGTCTGCCGCCAGTATGACGAAGTTCGCAAGCTTGCCGGGCTCGATCGATCCCATATCCTTGTCCTGCCCCGCGGCGCGCGCGCCGACGAGCGTCGCCGAATGGATGACCGCGAGCGGCGGCATGCCGACGTCCTTCGCCAGATAGCGAAGCTCGGCGTGGACTTCGGGCCAGGCGTCGCCGGCAGGATTGACGAAGTCGGTGCCGGTCGAAATCGGCAGCCCTGCGCGCCACGCCTGCTGCGTCAGCCGGATCGTGCGGGCGCCGTCGCAGCGCAGCGGCTTGGCCCCTGGATCGGCCTTGCGCGGGGCCTCGAACTTCACAAACAGGCTGCCGGTCGCGTCGAGGATCGTGCCGCGCTTCCGCATCGCGTCGAAGAGGCGCGCGACGACCGGATCGTCGCCCGTCGGCGCAAGGCGCGCTTCGTCGACGGGAGTGCGGTCCTGATAGGAGGCGAGCATTTCGGGCTGCGCTTCATAGCCGAGATAACAGACATGGCTGACCGAATCGACGCCCGCCGCGATCACCTCGGCGGGGCGGGCAGGGAAGACCGCGCTGTGCGCCCAGATCATCAGCTTCTGGCGGTGCGCCTCGGCGGTGATCGCCGCGACGCGCTCGGCGGGCAGGTTGGCGTAAATCTTGATCGCGCTCGCCGAGGTGCCGCGCGCCAGCGTGACCGCGGTGCGGAGGTCGGTCTTTTTGTCGATCGCCTGCATCCACGGCGCGGTGCCCGGCGTGAAGCCGCGGCTGACCGCGAGGACGCGGGGGTCTTCGAAAAAGGACGGCCCCGCCATCAACGCGGCATAATAGATGTCCGGCGCGGGAATCTCGCCGACCAGCGACGCGCGCGAAAGCTCGCCCACGGCGCGCAGATCGTCGGCCATGTCGCGCACCGCGGTCACGCCGCCATAGAGCTGGCGGCGCAGGATCGCTTCGGCGCGCCCGCGGTTCGGCGGGGTGGCGAGGTGGACGTGGCTGTCGATCAGCCCCGGAATGACGAAGCGGCCGGACAGATCGACCCGGCGTGCCGTGCCCGCGCGCGACGCCAGCGTGTCGTGCGCACCGACCGCGACGATCCGCTCGCCATCGATCAAAATATCCTGCCCGGCTCGCGCCGGGCCGCCGGTGCCGTCGATGACCGACACATTGGTGTAAAGTATCTGTTCGGCCGCGTACGACGGCGCCGCCGCCATCAGCGATGCGGCGAGGCCAAGCGAGTGAAGGGCAGCGGCGAGCGCCGGCGGGAGTAAACGAACCGATGTCATGGCTCGTCGCTAGCGCCCTCATTTCAGGTCCGCAATCGACTTGCCATGCGATCGGACGGGCCAACGTCTATTCCCCGGTCGCGCACTATGATACCGGTGTATCAGGAATCCGAATTTTCTGTGCCGACGCGGTCCATATAAGCCGCGCGGTATCGACTGCCTGAACCTTCCCGTGGGCCTCCGCGCCCATTGGCAAACAGAACAGAAACGGACGAACGCGATGCAGACTCCCGAAGAATTTGAGCTGTCCCGCCGCGGCGTGCTCGTGGGCGGCGCGGCCTCGGTCGCGACGGTGACGCTGGTCCCGATCGGGACGGCAACGGCCGCCACTCCTCCTGCCAAATCTCCGCCGACCGCCAAAGTGGCCTTCGAGGTCAATGGCACGAAGCGCGAACTGGAGCTCGACACGCGAACGTCGCTACTCGACGCGCTGCGCGAGCATCTGCACCTGACGGGGACCAAAAAGGGCTGCGACCACGGCCAGTGCGGCGCGTGTACGGTGATCGTCGACGGGCGGCGGATCAACAGCTGCCTGACATTGGCGGTGATGCACGAGGGCGAGAAGATCACCACGATCGAAGGGCTGGGCACGCCCGACAAGATGCATGCGATGCAGGACGCGTTCGTGACGCACGACGGCTATCAATGCGGCTATTGCACGCCGGGGCAGATTTGCTCGGCGGTCGCGGTGCTCGACGAGATCAGGGCCGGGGTTCCGAGCCATGTCACCGCTGACCTCGCCGCCGCACCGACGGTGACCAAGGTCGAACTGCGCGAGCGGATGAGCGGCAATATCTGCCGCTGCGGCGCCTATTCGAACATCATCGATGCGATCACCGATGTGGCGGGAGTGAAGGCATGAAAAGCTTCACCTACGAACGCGTCGACAGCGCGGCGGCAGCGACTGCGGCCTTTGCCCGGACGCCCGGCGCGCGCTTCATCGCGGGCGGCACCAATTTGCTCGACCTGATGAAACTCGAGATCGAAACGCCGAGCCACCTGGTCGACGTCAGCCGTCTCGCGCTCGACAAGATCGAGGCGACGGCAGAAGGCGGCCTCCGCATCGGCGCGATGGTCCGCAACACCGACCTTGCGAGCGATGCGCGCGTGCGGCGCGATTATGGCCTGTTGACCCGCGCGCTCGTCGCGGGCGCGTCGGGACAGCTCCGCAACAAGGCGACGACCGCGGGCAACCTGCTCCAGCGGACGCGCTGCCCCTATTTTTACGATACTAACCAGCCGTGCAACAAGCGCCAGCCCGGCAGCGGCTGCGCCGCGATCGGCGGCTTCAACCGGCTGCACGCGGTCGTCGGCGCGAGCGATGCCTGTATCGCAACGCACCCCAGCGACATGGCGGTGGCGATGCGCGCGCTCGATGCGACGATCGAGACGGTCGACGCGGCGGGCAAGGTGCGCGCAATCCCTATCGCCGATTTCTATCGCGCGCCGGGCAAGACTCCGCATCTGGAGACGGTGTTGGCGCCAGGCGAGCTCATCACTGCGGTCACATTGCCGAAGCCCGTCGGCGGCACGCATATCTATCACAAGGTGCGCGACCGCGCGTCCTATGCCTTTGCGCTGATCGCGGTGGGTGCGATCGTCCAGCGCGATGGCACCGGCCGCGTCGCGCTCGGCGGGGTCGGCTATAAGCCGTGGCGTGTCGAAGCGGCCGAGGCGGCGCTGCCGCGCGGCGCGAAGGCGGTCGCTGACGGCCTGCTCGCGGGCGCGAAGACCACCCACGAAAACGCCTATAAGCTGCCCCTCGTCGAGCGCACGCTCGCCGGGGTGGTGGCGCAAGCGAAGGGCTGAACCATGAAATTCGACACGCCCGCCACCTCCAATCCGATCGATCAGATGAAGATCGTCGGCAAACCGACCAATCGTATCGACGGGCCGCTCAAGACGACGGGCACCGCGCCCTATGCCTATGAACGGCACGATGTCGCGGCGAACCAGGCCTATGGCTATGTCGTCGGATCGGCGATCGCCAAGGGGCGGATCGCGTCGATGAACCTCGACGAAGCGAGGGCGGCACCGGGAGTCATCGCGATCGTCACCGCCGACAATGCGGGCAAGCTGGCGAAGGGCAATTTCAACACCGCCAAATTGCTCGGCGGCCCCGATATCGAACATTATCATCAGGCGATCGCGCTCGTCGTCGCCGACAGTTTCGAGCAGGCGCGCGCCGCCGCCTCGCTCGTCCGCGTCGAATATGCACGCGGGAAGGGCGCCTACGATCTCGCCGCCGCGATCGACACCGCGATCAAGCCCCAGGCATCGTTCGGAACCGAACCCGACAGCGCCGTCGGCAATTTCGCCGCCGCCTTCGCTGCAGCGCCGGTGCAGCTCGATGCGCGCTATACGACGCCCGATCACAGCCACGCGATGATGGAACCCCACGCGACGATCGCCGCGTGGGAAGGTGACAAGCTGACCGTCTGGACGTCGAACCAGATGATCGCCTGGTCGGTCGGCGACATGGCCAAGACGCTGGGCATTCCAAAGGAAAATATCCGCTTCGACTCGCCGTATATCGGCGGCGGTTTCGGCGGGAAATTGTTCAATCGCGCCGATGTGCTGCTCGCCGCGCTGGGGGCGAAGGCGGCGAAGCGGCCGGTCAAGGTCGCACTGCCCCGGCCGCTGATGATCAACAACACGACGCACCGCCCGGCGACGATCCAGCGCATTCGCCTTGGCGCGACCGCGGACGGCAAGCTGACCGCGATCGGGCATGAAAGCTGGTCGGGCGACCTGCCCGGCGGCGGTCCCGAAACCGCGGTGGCGCAGACGCGCCTGCTCTATGCCGGCGAAAATCGCATGACCGCGATGCGCCTTGCCGTGCTCGACCTGCCCGAAGGCAATGCGATGCGCGCGCCCGGCGAGGCGCCGGGGCTGATGGCGCTCGAGATCGCGGTCGACGAACTGGCCGAGAAGCTCGGCATCGATCCGGTCGCCCTGCGCGTCCTCAACGACACACAGGTCGACCCCGAAAAGCCGAGCCGGTCCTTTTCGCAGCGCCAACTCAACAAATGTCTCGAGACCGGCGCCGACAAATTCGGCTGGAGCAAGCGCGCCAAGCCCGGTGTCGCCCGCGACGGTCGCTGGCTGGTCGGGATGGGGGTCGCCGCGGCGTTCCGCAACAACCTCAACGCGCCGTCGGCGGCACGCGTTCGCCTTGCCAAATCGGGGGTGGTGACGGTCGAGACCGACATGACCGACATCGGCACCGGCACCTATACGATCATCGCGCAGACCGCGGCCGAAATGATGGGCGTGCCGCTCGACAAGGTCGTCGTGAAGCTCGGCGATTCGGCCTTTCCGGTGTCGGCGGGTTCGGGCGGGCAGTGGGGCGCCAACAGCTCGACTGCGGGCGTCTATGCCGCCTGTGTCAAGTTGCGCGAGGCGGTGGTGCAGAAGCTCGGCCTCGCGTCCGATGCGGTCTTTGCCGATGGCAAGGTCAAAGCCGGACGCCGCAGTGTCGCGCTCGGCGATGCCGCGGCGGACGGAGAACTCGTCGCCGAGGACAGGATGGAATATGGCGACCTCGCCGAGAAATCTCAGCAATCGACCTTTGGCGCGCATTTCGTCGAGGTCGGCGTCGATGCGATGACGGGCGAAATCCGCGTCCGCCGGATGCTCGCGGTCTGCGCCGCGGGGCGCATCCTCAATCCCAAGGCGGCGCGCAGCCAGGTCATCGGCGCGATGACGATGGGCGCGGGCGCGGCGCTGATGGAGGAACTCGCGGTCGACAAACGCTTCGGCTTTTTCGTCAATCACGATCTCGCCGGTTATGAAGTCCCGGTCCACGCCGACATTCCGCATCAGGATGTCATTTTCCTCGACGAGGCCGATCCGACGACGTCGCCGATGAAGGCAAAGGGCGTCGGCGAACTTGGTATCTGCGGCGTCGCCGCGGCGGTGGCCAACGCGGTCTACAACGCGACGGGCGTGCGCGTCCGCAATTACCCGATCACGCTCGACAAGCTGCTGGGCAAGCTGCCGGACATGGTGTGATCGCCGGCGTGAGAGCGGGGTTTCATTTGGGCAAATCGCTCGGCCGGTCGATGTCCGCCAGCTCACCGGCATGGGCGGGGACGAGTGCGGCATCGGCCAGCAGGGCCTTGCCGCCGCGGTCGCCTTCGCCGCTGCGCAGCTTGTCGAACAGCGACCGGGCGAACAGCGCCGGGGGCATCGCCGCGTCGCCATTCGTCGATGCGACGACGGGCGCCGCCACCGGATCGAACCGCGCGATGAGTTTGCGCAGATGGCCGGTGCCGACGAAGGGCATGTCGGCGAGGCAGACCATCGCCGCGACGTCGGGTCCGCGCGCCGCCTCGGCCATGCCGCACGACAGCGATCGCGACAGCCCGTGCTCGGGATGCGGATTGGCGACAATCTCGAAGCCCTGCGCCGCCAGCAACCGTGCGAGCGCGCCATGGTCGTCGCGGCAGACGGCGATGCGCCGCCGCGGCGCCAGCGCGACGATATGCTTCGCCGCGTGCAGCGCCAGCGGTTCGCCCGCGAGCGGGGCGAGCAGCTTGTCGTCGGTCCCGAACCGCTGCGATGTCCCCGCGGCGAGCAGGATGACGGCGACGTTTGCGGCTTCGACCATGGCTCTCGTTCCTTCTGCCGCTTTTTGCGCCTTCGCCACTTCCAGAGCAAACAACGGATGATAGCAACCACGCCCGCCGACATATTGCGCTTTGTCGTGGCGCGAACCGGCGAGGGGACCGGGACGATCCTCGTCACGCTCTCCGCGATCGAGGGATCGTCGCCGCGGGCGATCGGCGCACAGATGGCGGTCGCCGAGGACGGGCGATATGCCGGATCCTTCTCGGGCGGCTGCATCGAGACCGCGGTTGTCGCCGAGGCGCTCGGGACGCTGGCCGACGGCCGCGCGAAGCTGGTGCGCTTCGGCGCGGGGTCGCCCTATCTCGATATCCGGCTTCCGTGCGGGGGCGGGATCGACCTCTTGTTCAATCCGCGCCCTGATCCCGATGCGATCGCACAGGCGCTGGCGCAGCAGGATCGCCGGGAGATCGCGGCGCTGCGGCTGGCCGACGACGGCGTGCATTCTGACACGATCACTGGCGCGCGCGCGATCGCCGGCTGGGAGGATGGAAGCTTTCGCCTCGCCTATGTTCCAAAACTCCGTATCGTCGCGATGGGGCAGGGCGAAGAACTCACCGCGCTGGCGCGTCTCGCCGCCGCCTTCGGCGCCGAGGTCTGCGTGCTCTCCCCCGACGAACGGGCGCTTGCTGCCCTGGATGCCGAAGGTTTCGATACCGTCCGGCTGACTTCGCGCACGAACCTGCCGCCCCTCGTCACCGATCCATGGACCGCGATCATTTCGGTCTTTCACGACCGCGACTGGGAAGAGGAACTGCTGCCGCGCGCGCTCCAGCTTCCTTCCTTTTACATCGGGGCGATCGGGAGCCAGCGGACGCAGGATGCCCGGCGGACCGCCTTGCGCGATGCCGGCGTGCGCGACGATCTTCGGGAAAAGCTTCGCACCTCAGTAGGCCTGATCCCCGCGACGCGCGATCCGGCGACGCTGGCGCTGTCGGCGCTGTCGCAGATTGTGCAGGATTATCACCGGCTCGGCGCTACGGGCGCCGGTGCTGACCACCGCCCCATGGTTCGCAGCCTGACCAGCCCCGTTTAATCGCGCTCGCGCGGCTGCCGTATCGCCTGGTACCGGGCGTCGAGGTTGACCGCGCGCTGTTCGTCGGCATCGGCGCGCTTCGTATCGCCCTGTTTTCGCAGCAGAAGGCTGCGGTTGTAATAGGCGCGCGCCGACTGCGGCGCATGCCGGACCGCCCGGTCAAGATCGGCGATCGCGCGCGCGCTTTCGCCTTGGCGGTCGTAAGCGAGGCCGCGATTGAGGTAGGCGACCGACAAATCGGGCGCGACGGCAATCGCCTGGTCGAAGGCGGTAATCGCGCCCTCGATGTCACCCTCCCACGCCTGTTTCAGCCCATCGGAAAGATGCGCGTCGGCTTCCACCCGAACGGCTTTCGCGCCCCTGTTTGCTAGTTTTTTGCACCGCGACAGCGACCGGCTCGGATCGTTCACCGTGCAGGCGTTCCAGTCGCCGCGCCTTGAAGCGCCGCGCGGCGCGATACGTGTTCCCGTAACGACGACCGAATCCTCGGCGACCTCGTCGGACGAAAACGCCGAAATGGCGGTCGGCGTGTCCCGCACAGGGTGCGCCACGCGCTGGGCGGAGACGATGATCGCCTCGCGTTCCTCGGCTTTTGCGGCGGGCGCGGCGGGGGGCGCTTGCGCCAGTTCGATCCGCTTCGCGGCGGATACGGAAACGGCAGGGGGCGCCGCCGCGACTTGCTCGGCGGCAGGGCTGTTCTTTGCGGATGGCGGAGCCGCGATCGCGACGGGAGCGGGCACTTCGGCCTGGTTGTCCACGACCGCTCGTACCGGCTCAACCGTCTCGCGCGCAATCTGATCGTCGGCCGCCGGCGCGCCCGGATCCAATGCCGTCCATGCGAAGGGCAGGCTGATTGCGGCGACCAGCGCGGCGGTCGCGAACAGCCCGGCCTGCGGACGCCGAAGATTGCTCCACCAGGAAACCCGCGCCGGTCGAGGCGCAACTTGCCGCGCGGGGGCGCCGTCGAAGCGGGCAAGCGCATCGGCTATCGCCGCCTCGCGCCGTTTCGGGGCGGGCGGCGGTGGTTCGGGCAGGAAGGCCTTCAGCTCGTCATCGCCCGTCATGGCCGCGGTGCCTCCGACGCGGCCCGGTGCGATTTCGAACCAGGTCGAGACGGCAGGCGCGAGAGAAGGGGCATGGGCATCGTCTGGCCTTATACGCACAATATCGCGGCGGTCGAATATCTCGATCGACCGGCCGAAACGGGCAGGGCGGATGCGGCGGCGCCTCGTAGAAACGCCGCCGCACCATGATCAGCGTTCCAGCTTCGCCATCGATCCCGCCGTCTTGGCGGCGCGGACCATCTGGACCAGCTCCATGCGATATCCGAAATCGTCGGTGCCGCGGGCGGCGCCGACGATCTGCAGCACATCGTCATAGGTCATCGATCCGCTGTAGCGCCCGCCGCGGAGCAGTTCGGCAAAGGCCGCGACCCCGGTCGCGAAGCGCGCGTCCTGCGGCGCGTCGGCGAAGCGGGCGAATTCGACGCGGCGATCAATCGGCGTCGAAATCAGCTGGCTGCGATCCGATTTCGGCAGTTTGTAACGGATCTTCACAAAGCCATATTCGCTGGGCGCCGCCGCGGCCGCCGGCGGGGCGGGTTTGCTGTACCTGAGGTCGCCCATCGTGCGCGGTCCGCCGACGGGGACGATCTCGTAGATCGCGGTGACCGTCTGCCCCGACCCGACATCGCCCGCGTCGACCTTGTCATTGTCGAAATCGTCGCGGTTGAGCATCCGCGTTTCATAACCGATCAGCCGATATTCGGCGACGGTGGCCGGGTTGAACTCGACCTGAATCTTCACATCCTTCGCGATCGGGAAGAGGGTCGAGGTGGCCTCGTCGACCAAAGTTTTGCGCGCTTCGCCGAGCGTGTCGATATAGGCGGCGGCGCCGTTGCCGTTCTGGGCGAGCGTCTGCATCAGCGCGTCGTTGTAATTGCCCATGCCAAAGCCGAGCACGGAGAGGAAAATCCCCTTGCCGCGCTCGCGCTCGATATAGCCTTTCAGCTCGTCCTGATTGGTGATGCCGACGTTGAAATCGCCGTCGGTGGCGAGGATGACGCGGTTGACGCCATTCGGGTCGAGATTGCGCTCGGCCAGCGCATAGGCCTGGCGGATGCCTTCGGCGCCCGCCGTGCTGCCACCCGCGCCGAGCTGGTCGATCACCGCGAGGATATTGCCTTTCTGGCTCGCCGGCGTCGGCTCGAGCGCGGTGCCCGCATTGCCGGCATAGGTCACGATCGACACGCGGTCGTTGCGATCGAGCTGATCGAGCAGCAGGCCGAGCGACTTCTTGACCAGCGGCAGCCTGTTCGGCGCATTCATCGACCCCGACGTGTCGATCAGGAAGACGAGGTTCGCGCGCGGTCGCGTCGCGCGTTCGATCGCATAACCCTTGATCCCGATGCGAACGAGCTTGCGGCCCGCCGTAAACGGGCTGGGGAAGACCGCGACATTCGAGGAGAACGGCTGCTGCGCGCTGCGCGGCGCCGCATAATCATAGGGGAAATAATTGACCAGTTCCTCGGTCCGCACCGCGGCGGGTTGGGGCAGCGCATTGTTGTTCAGCGACGCGCGGACAAAGGAATAGGAGGCGGTGTCGACATCGATCGAAAAGGTCGACACGGGCTCGTCACGCGCGATCTTGAAGGCATTTTCCTGCGTCGACGTGAACTTGTCGCGCCCGACATCCTGATACCAGGGCATGATCCGATCGGGATAGGGGGCGCGAATGGCGCTACCCGTCACGACCATTTTGCGGGCCTGTGCCGGCGGCGGCGATGCGATGTGTTGCGAACCGATCGCCGAGATCGCCACCGGCGCGTCCATAGCGCGCGCGTCTATCCGCTGTCCGGTGACGACGATGGCCGAGCTGTCCTCCTCGACCTCTGCTTTCAATGTCGGTGCGGCGGCTTCCGACGACGGCGACGCGATATCGGCTTCGTTCGATTGCGAGCAGGCGGCGACGAGCGTGATCGAGAGGCCCGCGGTAAGCATCAGATAGAAACGGGACATGATTTGTCTCCCTGGCAACAGCGGCGCACAATCGCCCGCATGTCCCTGGGACGCGCGGGCGCGGGAAATCCTTGGCGGCCTTTGCGAAAAAATTCCGGGGCGCCGCGCGGTCAGTCGTCGGGGCCGGGATTCGCCGCAAGCTGGCGCCGGATCTCGTGCATTCGCCACGACACCGTCGCTTCGGCGATCCCCAAAATCTGCGCGGCTTCGGCGTGCGACAGCTGCTGCCCGGCAATCAGCACCGCGGTATCGCGAAGTTCGGGTTTCAGCCGCGCGATCGCGCTTTCGATCCAGACCGCGTCATACAGGTCGCGGCCGTCGGGCCCCCGCGCCAGCCCGGCCATGATACTCAGCTGCCCGGTGAACCGCGTAAACGCCGACCGCCGCCGGTGGAAATCGCGGCAGGCGTTGTAAACGATGCTGCACAGCCAGGTCGTGAATTTGGCATCGCCGCGAAAGGCGGAGAGCTTTTCGGCGAGGATGCAGCAGACATCCTGCGCGATATCGTCGGCATCGGCGCGCGATCCGGTCAATTGCCATGCGAGGCCGTGGATGCGGTCATAGTGGCGCCGCAGCAAGGCTTCGAAGGCGTCGCGGTCGCCCGCGATCGCTGCCGCAAGGATATCGGGTTCGTCGGCGTCGGCCATGCGTCAGCCTCGAACGCGCGCTGCGCGCCGACGGCATTCGGCCGTGGAATCAGGATCGCCGGCGGACCGAAGGTCCCGCACCGGCCAAATCGAACCCCCATATCCTGCCATCGCAAGGCTTGTGCCCCATTCGCCGCGCGATGGCTATCGCTGACTTTCGCAGGGGCACGTCGCTCAGCGTTCGGCGTCGCGCTTTTCCAAGTCGGGCCAGGGCTCCGTCTGGAAGGGATCGGCGGCGGGGCGGCCGAAGTAATAGCCTTGCGCCTGCGGGCAGCCCTCGTCGAGCAGCATCTGGCGCTGTTCCGGAGTTTCGACCCCTTCGGCGACAATCGGCATGTTGAAACTGCGGCCGAGCCCGATGATCGCGCGCACAATCGATCGCGCTGCTTCGTCGTCCGAAATCGAGGCGACGAAGCTCTTGTCGATCTTGATCTTGTCGAAGGGGAAGGCCTTGAGATTGCTTAGCGACGAATAGCCGGTGCCGAAATCGTCCATCGCGATCCGGACGCCGAGCGCGCGGATTTCGTGGAGCGCCTTCAGCGCGCTGTGCTTGTTGCGTAGAAATGCGGTCTCGGTGATTTCCAGTTCGAGCCGATGCGCCTCCAGCCCCGATTGCGACAGCGCGTCGCGAACGACGGCGGGCAGGTTCGGCACCTGAAACTGGATCGTCGACACGTTGACGGCGACCGAGACATTCTTGGGCCAGGCCGCCGCCGCCTGGCAGGCTTCGCGCAGCACCCATTCGCCGATCGCAACGATGGCACCGATTTCCTCGGCAACAGGGATGAAATCGTCGGGCGCGATCTCGCCGCGTTCGGGATGATTCCAGCGCAGCAGCGCTTCGTAACCGATCACCGAGGCGAAGGCGGTCGCGACGAGCGGCTGGTACACGACATACAGCTGATCGCGGGCGATTGCGTGCCGCAGGTCGTGTTCGAGCGCGCGGCGTTCCTGCGCGAGCTCGTCCATCTCCTGATCGAAGAAGGCGGCGTTGCCCCTTCCGTTATTCTTCGCGCGATATAGCGCCGTATCGGCGTTGCGTTGCAGCACCTCGGCGTCGGTTCCGTCCTGCGGAAAGAGCGCGACGCCGATGCTGACCCCGACCGCCATCGGATCGCGCGCGACGTCCATTTCGATCGCCAGCGTATCGAGGATGCGCGCCGAAAGCTTGCGTGCTTCGTCGGGTTCCGACACGCCGGTCTGGAGGATGAGGAATTCGTCGCCGCCGATGCGCGCGACAATGTCGTCGGCGCGCACGACGGAGCGGAGAATGTCGGCGATCCGGCACAGGATTTCGTCGCCCGCACCATGGCCGAAGATGTCGTTCACCGCCTTGAACCGGTCAAGGTCGAGCGCGAGCAGGGAAAAGGGCTTTTTCGCGTCGATCGCCGCGTCTAGTGCGCGCCCAAAGTGGGCACGGTTCGACAGATCCGTCAGCGGGTCGTGGGACGCCAGATGTTCGATCGCCCGTTGCGCGCGTTTCCGGTCGGACAGGTCGCGGATCGCAAGAACCTGGCAGCTTCGCCCGCGATATTCGATCGTCTGAGTCGCAATTTCCAGGATATGGTCTTCGTCGAAGCTGTTGCGGAGGCGCGCCTCGGCGGAATGGCCGTCGGGCGCCTCGAACGAGCTGCCGTCGCTCGCGACGAACCAGTCGGAGGGCGTACTGCCGACGATCGCGCCGCTGCTGACGCCAAGCAGGGCGCAAAGCCGCGCGTTCACCTCGACGATCCGTCCGTCATACGTGATCGCGAGCGCCTCGAGCGTTGCATCGGCCAGCCCGTGCGCGTCGGTGAGCCAGCGGTCGACGAGCGAGCCGGTAAGCGCCAGCGCGACCAGCGCGACATTGGCAATCACGATCGCCGGGACGAGCCAGTCGCGGCTGTTCGCCGTTCCCAATATGTCGCCGCGCGTCGGATCGGGGACGAGCGTGGTGGCCGACATCGCGGTGAAGTGCAGGATGACGATCGCGAGGACCGCGAAACCCGCGGGCAGGGCGACCTTCGTCCAGCCCTTCGTTCGTGCGAATGCCAGGAAGGCGGCGAAAAAGCACAGCCCCGATAGCAGCAGCGAGACGAGGATCGGAACCAGGTCATAGGTCACGCGGGCCGGTGCGATGATCGACGCCATGCCGGTGAAATGCATCGCCGCGACCCCGACGGCCGCGCCGGCCGCGCCGGCCGCGCAACGTCCGGCGCTCGGCGCCTTGCCCAGCAATCGAAAGCTGCACCAGAAGAAACCGATCGCGATGGCGACCGACAAGATGGTAAGGCCGACGTCGAAACGGATCGGCATCGTTCCGCGATAGGCGAGCATGGCGACGAAATGTGTCGCCCATACGCCGACGCCTTCGGCCACCGCCGCGACCATAAGCCAGTGACGTCGGCGCGCGTCGACGCAGTGCGTCGAGCGGCCCAGGACGACAAAAAGGCTGGTATTCCCGAGGATGCAGACAAGCGCTGCAATCAGGACGAATCGCAGATCGTGCTGATAAACGACGCATTCGAGGACGCTGAACATGCATTCCCTCCCTGGTCCCCGTCGTCCTTTTACCTCCCAATTCTAAATATTGCCTTATCGGATGGTCGGTGGGGGCGTTAGCGCGCCTCGATTACTTCAGTCGGAACAAGTAATGGCTTACCCTTTTCAACGATATAGGTTGCGAGTTCGGCGCCGTTCACGGCCGTGCGATTGCGTGCCTTGTGGGCGACACCCGCCGGCACGAACAGCACTTCGCCGGCTTTCAGCGTTACCGGCGCCTGTCCTTCGAGCTGATATTCGAGCGTTCCTTCGATGATGTAGATGACCTCTTCGCCGGGGTGGCGATGCCACGGCGCGACCGCGCCCGGCGCGATGTCGATGCGCGCCTGGACCGTCTCGCGGCCGGGCGCTGAGAGGTCGTGGCGCTGAAGGTCGGTCCGGCTGAGGCCTTCGGGCGCGGGCATCGCCGCGATGGCGGGACTCGCGAGCAGGAGTGCGGCGGTGAACAGGGTGCGGATGTGTCGGGTCACGGTCGGCCTCCTTTGGGTGGTCGGGATGTTGCTTCCGGGTGCTTGTGGAGAGTTTCGCCGTCGCCGCGCTCAAGGTTACTTGCCGCCAAAAGATTCATCGCATATAGTTAGCATACTAAGTAAAATGATCATGCAAGAAGGCGCCGGCAATGCGGAGTGGAATGCCAAATATGTTCAGATTTGCCGAGTGCGGGACGCCGTTCGCATGACCGACGTTGCGGCCCTACTCCCGGCCTTGATGGCGCGCGTTGTCGGTTCTGGCGTTTTGTCGGGCCTGACGCGTTTGTCGGGCGGTGCGAACATGGAGAGTTTTGCGTTCGACTGGTCGGGTGCGGGCGGGACGTCGGGCTATGTCCTGCGGCGTGCGCCGTCGGCGGATTATATGGCGGACCGTCCGTTCGGCCATGTCGACGAGGCGGCGCTGGTGATGGCGGCGTTTGATGCGGGGGTGAAGGCGCCCGAGGTGGTCGGCGTGCTCGAGC
>NZ_JNFD01000003.1 GCF_000756375.1 Sphingopyxis sp. LC81
ATCAGCCCCGACGAGATCAGCGCACGCATGGCAAAGCTCGCCAAGCGAAGGGCGCAGGGAAAAGCCGCCTACGCCGACGCTAAATCCCGCGACAGCTAATCGATGGCGGCTTCCTGACCACGCTTACACAAGGAATGGCGGGCGAAATATCCGAATGCCGACATCTCGCTCGTTCCGATCTTCGAAAGCCTTCTCTCGACAGCCTGCAGCTACAACGCCCACACCGGGAAACATCTGCAGGTTTACGGCGACATCGGTGAATTATATGGCGCGATCACCCACGGCATCCGGTTGAACCGGAATTATGCGCAAGGGTCCGACGGTCGGCTAGGTTTCGTGGACAAAGCTTGACTGTGGACTCGGTCGCTGATTCAAGGCTGGCTTTTGGAGGCAACCTTGGGCGAGCGGATCGGCGTTACAGACGAAGAATGGGAAGTGATCGGGGCGCTTCTGC
>NZ_JNFD01000004.1 GCF_000756375.1 Sphingopyxis sp. LC81
GCCTGACCCGTCTCCGAACACTCTCTCTAACCCTCATAATATCTGGAGTGAAATCATGGAAAACCGAAGGAAACCTGCGCCTCGCGCCGCCACGCTCGACATAAACTGCGACTGCAAAGAACTCGTGATGGACTATCTTCAGGCGGCGTTTCCCACACGGGCCATGGAAGTAGTCAGCGATGAGGATGGCAATGAACGCTCGCGCCCGCTATCCGACGCCGACGGGAATCCGGTACATAGTCAAGAGGCGTTGCGGATTCGCGAGGACACGCTCGAACTGCTTGGCGCGATGCCGCCGATCGCGCCCGCCCTCGATGCCGTTATCGAGCGATTTGGGACCGACGCGGTTGCCGAGGTGACCGGACGAACGAAACGCCTCGTGCGTCTGCCGGACGGCAGCCAGAAACTGCAGTCGCGTTCGCCTTCGGCCTGCATGGCCGATGCCGACGCGTTCATGAACGGCGCCAAGCGCATTCTCGTCTTCTCGGACGCCGGTGGAACGGGTCGATCCTATCACGCCAGCCTCGATCACCAAAACCAGCAGCGCCGCGTTCACTTCCTACTCGAACCAGGCTGGCGCGCCGATCGCGCGGTCCAAGGGCTCGGCCGAACCAATCGGACCAACCAGGCACAGCCTCCGATCTTTCGCCCGGTGACGACCGATTGCCGCGGAGAACGCCGTTTCATCTCGACGATCGCGCGTCGGCTCGATGCGCTCGGCGCGCTTACCCGGGGACAGCGCCAGACTGGCGGGCAAAATCTCTTCGATCCGATGGACAATCTCGAAAGCGACTATGCCAAAGATGCGCTGCTGACCTGGTATCGACTCTTGCATCACGGTAAGCTGAAGAGCGTCACATTCGGCGATTTCTGTCACCGTACCGGGCTGCGCCTCGAATATGAGGGTGAGCTGGTCGACAAGCTGCCGCCCATCCAGCGGTGGCTTAACCGCATTCTTGCCCTGCCGATTGCGATCCAGAATGCGATCTTTGACGAGTATCTCGGGCTTGTCGAAACTCGCATCGATACCGCGAAAAAGGCTGGCACCTTCGATGCCGGAGTCGAAACCATCCGCGCCGACAAGCTGACGATCGCCGACGAAATAATCCTCCGCGGCGGGGCGGACACCTCGACCTCGACACGGCTCCTCACTGTGGAGGCTGAGTGGCAGCGCGACGTGCGCTCGCTGGCGGATGTGTCCGCACTGGCCGATCGTTTCGGCAACCGGGCGCTGCGCTTGCGCAACGGCCGTTCGGGTAAGGTTGCGCTGCAGACGCCGGCACGGACGCGCGTTACCGATACGGGCGAGGCCGTGGCGACTTGGCAGCTCACACGGCCCGGGCATCGCCAATACATCACTGCCGGTGACCTCGAAGAGAGCATGTGGGAGCCCGCCGACTTCGGGACATTCGAAATATGCTGGAAGGCCGAGTGCGATGAACTCGTCCAGGAGCCGAACCGCGAACGCTTCTTCCTCGCGGTTGGCCGCTTGCTTCCAATCTGGAATCTGCTGGGCGATGATCCTGAAGTTCGTCGCCTCGTGACCGCCGACGGGCGTGCGCTGCTTGGGCGTATTGTCCCGCGCGGCGATGTGAATACATTGCTCGGCAAGCTCGGCATAACTGGCGCCATCAGTCTAACACCGGAAGAAATTGTTGCGGCCGCCTGGGAAGGCAAGACGGTGGCGATCGGCAACAACACCGGTTTGACGCTCCAGCGAAGACGCGTGAATGGGGAATCGCGCCTCGAGCTCAGCGGATTTGATCCCCGGTCTTTGCCGACGCTAAAGGCTCAAGGCTGTTTCACGGAGATCATCCAGTTCAAGACCCGAATGTTCATCCCGGTGTCACGAGCTGCCGACATTGTCTCGGCGCTCTCTGCTAAATGAACCAGCAATCCGAAGGTAGTCCAGGAAGCAGTGGCGGCCAACAATAGAGGCATATTGTCGGAGTCGTCCGCGGTAGTCCTTGAAATGTCAACGTGTCTTCATTTGATAGCATTATAGACTTACACCCCTGTAAATTGTTGAAGTGTCAAATCATGGCACTTTCCAGCAGGCTCTCTCGCAGGTATAATGCAAAAACTGCTTGCAGGACGGCTCGCCAGTGGGGATTAGGGCACCGGTCGCAACCTAACCAGGAAAAGTCAAATGAACGATGTTCCCCAGGACACGGGTGATCTTCTCACCCTCACCGCAGATATTGTTGCCGCGCATGTTGGGAACAATAGTGTCGCAATATCAGATCTTTCCCTTCTAATCACCAACGTGCATGCCGCACTCTCCGGACTATCGCATCCCGCTGAAAAGCCGGAAGAGCCGCTTGTGCCGGCGGTTTCAATTCGGTCGTCGGTGAAACCCGACTACATCGTATGTCTTGAAGACGGAAAGAAGCTTAAAATGCTTCGCCGACACCTTATGACTCATTATGGGCTGACGCCCGAAGACTATCGGGCAAAATGGGGCCTGCCTGCCGATTATCCGATGGTCGCACCAAGCTATGCCGAGAAGCGGCGGGTGCTGGCAAAAGAAATCGGGCTCGGCACGAAGGGACGGGGTGGCGGCCGTAAACCTGCGCGCGGTGCCGCCAAACCGGCTGCAAAGCGCGCCTGATCACCAATCTGGCTGGCGAGGCGGCCTATGGCGCAGCCTCGCCACCACTTCCTGCCATTCCGCCTCATCGCGCGGCCCAAATTCAACCGTCGGAGCTTCCGACGTTGCCCCGACCTCGACCGGTCGGCGCCGGCAGATAGTGCAGCGCATATGCTCGATGACGTCTGTCGGCCGACTATCCCATCGGTGAAGAGCAAACCAACGCCACAATATTCCGCCGTCCACGACGCCCTGATGGCCACAGAATCCGCATCGCACCGCGACATTTGAGCGGTTTCGCCTGATCTCTTCGAGCGATTCAAAACTCCCAGCCACACACTCTTCCATAGGGGGACAGCGCCAGCGCGCAATGACCCGCGCTGCGCGGAACTATGGCGCGCCTTTGGCACGCCAAGGATGAGAGGGGAGGGGGAAGGAAGGGGGCGAGGCCCCTTGGGAGTTAAGCCCATGAACCGGGTCTCGGTTGTCACCGGAGATTCATCATGCAGAACCAGCCGATTCCTTTCAACAAGCTCCGCCTCTCGCCGGCCAATGCCCGCAAAACCTTTACCCAAGCCGGTATCGATGCCCTCGCGGTTTCGATCGACGCATATGGACTTCTTCAACCGGTCATCGTCAGCCCGGCTACCGACAAGAAGTCGTTCTTCGACGTTCATGCGGGCGGCCGACGCTGGCGCGCGATCGCGCAGCTCATCAAGAGCGGCAAGCTGCCAAAGAATGCGATGGTCGATGCGCGTGTGTGCAATGACGAAGCCGCCGCGCTCGCCGAAGAGATCAGTTTGGCCGAGAACATCATCCGCGAAGCCATGTCTCCCGCCGATGAATGCCGCGGTTATCGAGCGGCCATGGACAAGGGCGAAAGCGAAGAAGAACTCGCGCGGCGCATGGGCGTCACGGTTCGTCACGTTCAGGGGCGCCTCCGCCTCGCCGATCTTGCAGAGCCGATCTTCGACGCCCTTGCCGAAGGGAAAATCACCCTCGACGTCGCCAAGGCTTACGGCAGCACCTCCGATCGGGACACCCAGCTCGCAGCCTGGAATGTTTTCAAGGATAGCTGGCAAGGCGACCAGCCGCACACGATCCGGCGCTATGTCAACGACAGCGCGATCGAGGCGAACAGCGCGGTTGCTAAACTGGTCGGTGAGGAGGAGTATCTCGCCGCCGGTGGCCGCATCGAACGTGACCTCTTCGCCGGCGAGGGCGAAGGTCAATGGCTTGATCGCCCGATCGCCGAAGACATCGCACGCAGGAAGCTCGAGCAAGCTGCAGACGCCATGGCCGTCGGCACACTGGGATGGGTTCGGGTTCTCCTAGCCCAGCATGTTCCCCATTCGGCGACCGAAGGCTTGCACGACTATTACATCCGGCGCGGCGAGCTGAGCGAAGAAGACCAGGCCCGCATGATCGCGATCGAAGAGCGTCTGCAGTCGATCGAAGAAGAACTGGAGGATGCAACCGATCCGGACGTGATTTCACGTCTCGAAGCGGAGAATGAAGCGCTGGACGCCGAGCACACCGAGATCGACAAACGCAGCTATGTCATTCCGGAAGACGAACGACCGCATGTTGGAAAGTTCGTGGTGCTCGCCAGCGATGGCACCCCGAAGGCGTCGCACCGCTACTTTTCGACGAAGGCCCTCAAGCGCGAAAAGCAGTCGCAAAAGGTCACCGGCGGCGGTGCTGACCGCGCTGCCCTGGAGGACGCTCTTCCCCGGTCGCTCGAGGAGCAGCTTGCCAAGGAACGGCGTGACGTGTTGGCGTTGCACATCGCCCATGATCCCGCACTCGCGCTCGATCTGACCATCTTCCGCCTCGCGCGGAAATTTACGGGCCACGCCGCTTACAACGACACGGGCGTCATGGTGACGATCGGCGAGCTCTTTGACCCCGCCGGCGTCCCCGCCGCCCATTCAACGGCCGCACAAGATGGCCTCGACGCGGTCCGCTCCGGTCTTCCGTGCGATTGGGCAGGCGCCGACGACAGTTTCAGCGCGTTCATGGCGTTCCGCGAACTCGACGAAACGGACAAGGCAGCATGGCTTGCGTTTGCCGTCAGTCAAAGCCTTCAGGCGAGCCTCGCCAGCGGCGATCGCGCTAACCGCTTCCAATCCGAGCTTGGCGCGCTGCTCGAAATCGATACCGCCGAACACTGGCGGCCGAGCGCGGATGTCTTCTTCGACAAGATCCGCAAGCCGCAGATTCTGTCGATCCTGGGCAAGCTCGATCCCGAGCTTCCGGGTCGCTACGCCAGCGAAAAGAAGGCCGCCCTATCGTCTGCGGCCGCAAAACTCTGCGCCGGCGAAGCCATCGTCACGCCTGAGGTGAAGGCGCGGGCGCAGAGCTGGATCCCGGACGTCATGATGTTTCGCGCTGCCGGGACCCCGGATGAACCGGAAGCGCCGCTGGTCGACGATGACAGCAGCGAAGAGCAACCTGCCATCGATGACGCTGATGACGAGCAAGCCGACGAGGCCAACCCTGCCGTGAACGAGGTCGACCAGACCGAGGCCATTTTGGCCGACGCAGCCTGAGGCATCGCTGGGCGGCGCGGAAGCAAGGGTCTCGACTTCCAGTTGGAAGCCTGCCTCCGCGCCGCTGTCGACATTCTGAAATTTCTCTATTGGAGTCAACAAGATGCCCGATTGTGCATTTGCATCGATCGTCATCGGCGGCCGCGTGTCCGCCGACGACTTTATCACGCTCTGTCATCTGATCGTCTGTGAGGGTCTTTCCCGCGAGGAGGATGGAGAGGAATTCTCGCCAGAACTTCGAAGTGAAGGCCAGCCACTTCGCCTGTTTGAGGATCAGCGTGCAATAGGCACCCCCTTCGTGGGGTGATCGGCGTGCAAAAAGGACCCCTTCATCCCGGGGATTTAGTCGGCCGACGGGTTTTGATCAGTTGGCGAGAACGGGATGTTGATCGTGGAGACAGTGGTTCGGATTCGGCGTGAGCATGCAGCGGGTAAGGCGATCAAGGCGATCGCTCGTGACCTTCGTTTGTCGCGGAAGGTCGTCCGCAAAGCGATCCGGTCGCCGGAGGCGGCGTTCAACTATCAGCGCAAAGTCCAGCCGCTGCCGCGGATCGGTCCTTATCAGGATCGTCTCGATGCGCTGCTTGAGGAGAACGAAGGTCGCGGCCGCCGCGATCGGCTACGGATGACGCGTATCCATGACCTGCTGGTGCGCGAGGGGTTCGATGGATCCTATGATGCGGTGCGCCGCTATGCGGCGCGCTGGCGTGCTGCGCGGCGGAAGGATGCTGGCGAAGGCGCACCGGCGTTCATCCCGATGACCTTCCAGCCGGGTGAGGCCTACCAGTTCGACTGGAGCCACGAGGATGTGGAGATCGCCGGCAAGCCGATGCGGGTGAAGGTGGCGCATATGCGTCTCTGCGACTCGCGCGCACCCTATGTCCGGGCCTATCCGCGCGAGGGCCAGGAGATGCTGTTCGATGCCCATGCCCGGGCGTTCGCGTTCTTCGGCGGTGTGCCGCGACGCGGTATCTACGATAATATGAAGACGGCGGTGACGGCCGTGTTCACCGGCAAGGAGCGTGTGTTCAACCGCCGCTTCCTGATCATGACCGATCATTACATGGTCGAGCCGACCGCCTGCTCGCCGGCGGCGGGATGGGAGAAGGGCCAGGTCGAGCAGCAGGTCCAGACGATCCGAGGCCGCTTCTTCCAGCCGCGACTCCGGTTCGCCAGCCTGGCCGAGCTCAACGGGTGGCTGGAGGCCGAGTGCCGGCGCTGGGCCGAGCATCATGCCCATCCCGAACGCGGGGATATTACCGTCGCCGAGGCGCTGGATATGGAGCGACCGGCCCTGCAGCCGATCCTGGCACCGTTCGACGGCTTCCATGAGAGCGAGCATGCCGTCACCGGCACCTGCCTCATCAGCTTCGATCGCAACCGCTACTCGGTCATGTCGACGGCCGCACGCCGGACCGTTCAGGTGCGCTCCTATGCCGATCGCATCGTCATACGCTGCGGCGATGCGATCGTCGGGGAGCATGAGCGCCACTTCGGTCGGAACCGCACGATATACGATCCCTGGCATTATCTGCCGGTCCTCGCGCACAAGCCCGGCGCGCTGCGTAACGGCGCACCGTTCCAGGACTGGGATCTGCCGCCCGCCCTGCACCGATTACGGCGAAGGCTCGGCACCGGGGACGAGGCCGATCGCAGGTTCGTGCGGGTCCTCTCGGCGGTGCTCACCGATGGCCTGGAGCCGGTAGAGGCTGCCGTGCGCGAAGCGTTGGCGAACGGAACGGCCAGCGACGAGCTGATCCTCAACATCCTCTCCCGGCGCCGCGAGCCGGCGACACCCCACAGCATCGTCACTTCGGAAGACCGGATGCTGCAGCATCCTCCGCTCGCCGACTGTGCCCGCTATGATCTGCTGCGAGGCTATGATGCAGCGGCATGATATGATCGACACGATGCGCGGCCTCGGGCTCAAGGGCATGGCGGCGGCGTTCGACGAGGCGGTCACCACCGGCCTCCAGCGCAAGCGCACCACCATGGAGATACTGACCGACCTGCTCCGCGCCGAGGCGACCCACCGGGATGCAGCCTCCATCCGCTATCGGATGACGGCTGCGAGGCTGCCCGTGGTGAAGGACCTGGAGCGGTTCAGCTTCGAGGGCACGCCGATCAATGAGGAGATGATCCGGTCCCTTCATGACGGCTCCTTCCTCCCGCCTCGCCGCAATATCGTGCTGGTCGGCGGCACGGGGACAGGCAAGACCCACCTCGCCATCGCGATCACCGCCAATGTCGTGCGAAGGGGCGCTCGCGCCCGCTACTTCAACACCGTCGATCTGGTGACACGCCTCGAAGAGGAGACCCGGATCGGCAAAGGCGGGACCCTGGCGGCGCAGCTGTCGCGGCTCGACCTGATCGTGCTCGACGAGCTCGGTTATCTGCCGTTCGCCCGCTCGGGAGGGCAGTTGCTGTTCCACCTCATCAGCAAGCTTTATGAGCGGACCAGCGTCATCATCACCACGAACCTCGCCTTCGGCGAATGGCCTACCGTGTTCGGCGATCCCAAGATGACCACGGCGCTGCTCGACCGCGTCACCCACCACTGCGATATCGTCGAGACGGGCAACGACAGCTGGCGCTTCAAAAACCGCAGCTGACAGCCACCTTCGGCGCCTTCAAAAATCTATCTTGCGCTGCGCGCGCCTCCGGTCGGGCTACGCCCGCCCTCCGCCGCACGCAGCGCAAGGCCATCTTCAACAAACCAGCATCATATTATCCGAAAAGGGGGTCCCTCTTCGACGCCGATCGGGGGTCCCTTTTGAACGCCGTTTGACACGCCTGTTCGACCATCAAGCGATCGGCGGGCGTTTCGGCGCTCTGGAAGAATGGTGTGAGGATCGCGGCCTTCCGTTCACACGGACGTGCGCCGGCTATCCGGGAGGCTGGCGCGCCGAACGTGTCGTTTTCACGGGGCGCGGTCCCGTGGAAGATTATCCGGCGGACAACGATGGGAACGTCGTCGCTACCAGCGAGACTGTCAAAGCACATGAACACATCTCGACGCTGCGCGCCTGGTTCGCCGCCGCCGAATTCAAGATTCCCCCGCTGGTGATCACCTCCGAAGACGTCACGTCGCCCCGCGACATTTCCCGCGCGAGCGCGGGAAGGGAGGAAAGTGGGGGAGGAGGCGGCGAGCACCGCTCGCAGCTTCAGAAAGGACCAGCGACATGAAACCTCGTCACGATATCTATCAAACCATCACCGCCGAGCTAGCCGCTGCGATCGACGCCGGCGCCGGCCAGTGGCGTATGCCCTGGCACCATGACGGCGGGACGCTGATGCGGCCGACGAGTGCTGTCGGACGCGCTTATACCGGCATCAACCGCCTCGTCCTTTGGGCCTCTGCTGAAGCTCAAGGCTTTCAATCCGGCACCTGGGCAACCTACCGTCAGTGGACTGAGGTCGGCGCACAGGTGCGCCGCGGCGAAACCGGTACGCACGTCATTCTGTGGAAAAAGCAGGAGCGTGACGAACCCACGTCGGCGGATTCCGATGGCGAGGAACGCAGCGCCCGCTTCTTTGCTCGGAGCTTTGTCGTCTTCAACCAATCGCAGGTCGATGGCTCGCCCGAACGGACACTGGCAAGCGCACGGCCGATCGGCGAAACAGCCGCCTCTGCGAAACTGTTCCTCGAAAGCGTTGGCGTCCCTGTGCACTACGGCCCTTGGGACGCGTATTTTCGGCCCGATGAGGACCGCGTCTACATGCCCGACCGCGAAGCCTTCGACAGCGACGAAGGCTTCATTTCGACGCTCGGACATGAAATCGTTCATTCGACGGGAAGCGCGCAGCGCCTCGCCCGCGAAACGCTTCGGGACTATTTCAAGGATCGGACCATCCGGGCCCGCGAAGAGCTGGTTGCCGAGATCGGCGCCAGCTTCTTGATGGCCGACCTTGGTCTGGGCTATTCGCCAAGGGCGGATCACGCTGCTTATGTCTCGAGCTGGTTGACGGCGCTTGGCAACGACACGCGGGCGATCTTTCGCGCGGCCGCCGCGGCACAAGCGGCAACGGACTGGATCCACGCTCATGCCGCCTCAGCCCTCCCGATAGCGGCTTGATCGATGAGCGCGCCTTCACTTCGCACCCATCGGTTGCTCATCCTCGCCTGTTCCGCGACAAAGCGGCAAGATGACGGCTATATGCCCGCCATCGACCGCTATGACGGACCGCTTTGGCAAACGGTCCGTTGCCATGCGGGCGATCGCAAGATGCTGAAAATCACCGTGCTGTCCGCACGATATGGTTTCCTCGACTCCAGGTCGCCGATCCAGAACTACGGCACCCATTTTACTGGAGAGTTCGCGGATCGGATGATGGGCGGTGGACTGGGCCACGCTGGTCACGGCCGCCTCTTCCCTCAAGCCGGACAATTTCGGGATCGGCGCGGCTTGCGAGATGGCTTTGCTCAGGGCGCATGGCGATCGGCCTTTCACCGTTTTCCCCTTCGACTGGTATCAGTTTTAACACCAACTGCCGAACCTAACCTATGACCTAAAGCGTGGCGAGGCCATTGGAGGGTGTTTAGGCGTCGCGCACTCATGTCTGCCTATGACACAAAATCTACGGTTAGCGTTCAACGAACCGTAGATGCAGAGCGGGATAAACCCTATCCAAATAAGACGCCTACGCCGGGATCTCGACTCGTCACACGAGATGAGCAAGCGAATGGAATTGATGCTCAGCATAGCTGCTCATATTGGTATTGAAATGGTATATAACTGTGTTATTGTCGAGACAGGTTTGAAGAGGGGAGTGAGCAAAATGGGACGGATAAAAGGCGGATTCCTGCGTTGCGGGTCGGCGATAGCTTCAGCGATTGCGCTCATGTCAGCAAGTGCCGTGTTTGCGCAAGAAACCGATAGCACAACGAGCGAAGCGCGCGCGGAGACGGACATCATCGTCACCGGCACGCGTGTCCGTACGCCCGGCCTGACCTCCACCAGCCCGATCAGCGCGGTGGAGGGTGAGCAGATTTCGCTTCAACGGGCGGTCACGATCGAAGACTTCTCGGTCAAGATGCCGCAGCTCGCGGGCGGCGTGAACTCGACATCGGTGGGCAGCGACGCATTCGGCGCGCAGACCCTGGACCTGCGTAACCTCGGGCAGAACCGCACCCTCGTACTGATCAACGGAACGCGCGCCATTCCGTTCAGCTTCCGCAATGCGGTCGATGTCAACTCGATCCCGGCTCCCTTGCTCAAGCGCGTCGATGTGCTCACCGGCGGCGCTGCAGCGGTCTATGGCGCGGACGCCGTGGCAGGGGTCGTGAACTTCATCATCGATGATTCGTTTGAAGGGTGGCAGGCGAACGCAAATTATCGAGCGGTGTCGGGTGGAGCTTCGCAATTCGGTGGCCATGTGATGGGCGGCATGTCGCTCGGCGGCCGCGGCAATCTGGTGGTCTATGGCGAATACACCGAGCGCGACCCACTGCTGGCCGCGCACCGCGCCTTTGCGCGGCGCGGCGTGGCGACGTTGCCGATCGGCGGCAATTTCACCGACGTGGCGAGCGGTAGGACCTTTTCCTACGATGCGTTGGGCAATTTCACGCTGACGCCGCAATCGACCGACTACACCCCCGATTTCCTGCTCGTCCAGCCGTTGCGGCGCATCAACGCGAGCGCTTTTCTGAAATATGACGTGTTTGACAATGTCGAGCTCTATGGCCGCCTGATGTACTCCGACCTGCGGACGCGCGGCGGCAGCCGGTCGGGGCAGAATCCTCCGACCACAGGGGCCAATGGGATCAACGTCCAGATCGCCGAGAATAATCCATTCCTCGACCCCCAAGCGCGGGCGCGGCTGACCTTCGTCAACGGTTTCGCTACCGTCAACGTCCGGCGCTCGCTCGGCGAACTCGGTGTGACCTATGCGCAGAACAATCGCGAAACCATCCAGGGCCTGATCGGGCTACGTGGCAACATCACGCCTGCAATCAGCTGGGATGCCTATTATCAGCATGGCCAGTCCAAGGAATCGATCGTCGTCAAGGGCGACGGGACGCGGTCCGCCTTTGCCGGCCTAGCTAACACGACCGACATCTTCGGGCCGGGCGGTGACTTCACCAGCGTGCTGCGCGATTTCAATTTCGGCAACCGCAAACGCACGCAGCAGGTGGCATCCGCCTATGTTGCCGGCGATACGAGCGACTTCTTCGCTGGATGGGCAGGACCGATCGGCTTCACCGCAGGCTATGAATTCCGCCGAGAAACCGGCCGGTTTGTCTATGGCGCTGACCTCGGGACGTCGTTCAACCAGGGAACCGAATCGGCGCCGCTGGTTCCGCCCTTCGTCAAGGTGAACGAATTGTTCGGCGAACTAATCGTCCCCTTGCTGTCGGATTTACCGCTGGTCCAAAAGCTGACCGTCGAAGGCGCGTATCGTCGATCCTGGTATGAAAAATCGGTGGGCGCCGACCGGCGCTACGATACGAACAAGCTTGGCATCAACTGGATCGTCTCCGACGACCTACGGCTGCGCGGCACGCGCCAAACCGTCATTCGCGACGCCAATATTGGCGAATTCGCTAACCCAGTCTTTTCGATTCCCTTCGCTAATCTACGTACGGTTGCACGTCTTTTTCCGCGCTATGCCGGGGATCCGTGCGTGGGCGCGACCAATTCGGCGACGATCACGCAATGTACGGCGCAGGGATATCGGGGAGCCTATGATTCCAACAACCCCGCAAATCTGCAGGGCGGCTATTTCTTCGGTGGCAACGCGAACATCGAAGCCGAAAGGGGCAAAACTTACACGCTTGGCGGCGTCTTCACCCCGACCTTCCTGCGTGGTCTCAATCTTTCGGTGGACTGGTACAAGATCGATATTCGCAACGCGGTCGGCCAGATCCAACCCGTCGATGCGCTTACGAGCTGCTACATTACCGATCCAACGCCGGGCAATCCACTCTGCGCCGCAGTAACCAGGGATCCAACCACCGGTTACATCCTCAATGCCTTTGTCGATGATCGAAACCTTGCGCTTATCAAGCAGCAAGGCATCGACATCGACTTCCGTTATGGATTCGATCTCGATTTCGGTCCGCCGGAGAGCCGGCTCACCCTCGGCTATACGGCGAGCATCGTCACCAAATATTCGATCCAGCGTAACGCCGCGCTAACTCCCGTCGATTGCAAGGGAACCTATGGCGCTGCCTGTTCATCGGACCTTGTGACGCTGGTTGCACCAGATTTCCGGTCGCGCGCTACGATCACCTGGGACAGCAAGCCGTTGACGGTCCAGTTCGGATGGAAACGCATCGGATCGGTTCGCGATTCGACCGCGGGTAGCACCGGTCGGATTCCTGCTTATGATTATTTCGACCTGAACCTGGCGGTTCGTCCGCCCGTCGAGGGGCTGACCCTAGCCTTCGGGATCGACAATCTCTTTGACAAGAAGCCGCCGCTACCGGTCAATCCCGGGGCATACAATACATTCCCGGATACTTACGACGTGCTGGGAACCACCTTTGGCTTCTCCGTCACCCTAAGGCGGTGAGGGCGTGGAGTGGAGGCATTGTAGACACCTAGCCTCCATTCCACCAGGGCGAGTTGTCCAAGGCGCGGCGCATCAGACGATTTCTCAGGTCTGACGTCCGCGCCTCACCGCCATCCGGGGACATTATGCACACGTTACAATTTACTTCGCTGGATTGGTCGATTCTGATCGGATATGTCCTGATCCTCGCTATCGCCGGCTATGCCTCAACGCGGCGCAACATGCAGAATGCGGATGATTATTTTCTGGCCAGCCATCGCGCGCCAACATGGCTGGTTGCGGTGTCGGTTCTGTCGACCGTGCAATCGACAGCAACATTTCTGGGGGTCCCCGACAATAGCTTCAGGGGCAATTATACCTATCTGACGAGCGTGATCGGCGCGCTGATCGGCGCGTGGCTTGTTGCCGCCATCCTGATGCCGCGCTTTTATGCGATGGGCGCCACCACCGTCTATGAACTGCTCGAGGCCCGGTTCAGCCCGGCCGCTCGCCGAGCGGCAGGCGCCATGTATCTGGTCGGGCGGGTGTTTGCCAGTGGGGCGCGCCTCTATCTTGCTGCGATCGCCGTTTCGATGATCCTCTTCCTCGACGTCGCGCCCGAGCATATCATCATCGCCTCGTTTGTTTTGCTGGTCTTCGGCCTCGCCTTCACTTTTATGGGCGGCCTCAATTCTGTGATCTGGAGCGACCTGGTCCAAGTCGTGCTTTATGTCGGAGCGGCGATCTTCGTCGTCCTGTTCCTGCTGTCCAAGATTCCTGCGCCGGCCGCCGATATCTATACCGCGCTTGCGCATCCTCCCTCCGGAGCGAGCAAGTTGCAGGTCCTTGACTGGACGCTCGACCTCGGCACGCCCTTTTCGGTTCTGGCGGCAGTGACGGGGATGGTCCTGATCAACGCGGCGAATTCGGGTCTCGACCAAGATACGACGCAGCGCCTGCTCGCCTGCGATTCGGCGAAACAGGGCAGCCGCGCCCTCTACTGGTCCGTTCTGGCATCGATCCCCGTCATCCTGATCTTCCTCTTCATCGGCTCGCTGCTCTACATCTTCTATGAACGCCCCGACCTGATGGCGGCCATCCCGGGACAGATCGCGCCGACATTCCAGGGCGAAAAAATCACCGTTTTCATGAGCTTCATCCTGAGCGAAATCCCGCCCGGGTTGCGTGGGTTCGTAACGGTTGGCGTCATCGCCGCCGCCGCCATCAATTCGGGCCTGATCTCAATGGCCGCCGTAGCAATCAACGACTTCTACCGTCCTTTCATCGAGCGCAAGAGACCGCGCGACGAGCGTCACTTCATCCTCGCGGGGCGGCTTGCGACAGTTTTGCTGGGCGTCCTCCTCTTCCTGATGTCCATCGTCTGCTTCTATTGGCAGCGATACAGCGACATTCCCCTGCTCGAATTTGTCCTAGGAGTGATGGCATTCGCCTATTCAGGATTGCTAGGAGTCTATATAACAGCGGTGTTTTCAAAGCGCGGATCAACGGCGTCGGTCATCGCGGCCCTAGCGGTCGGCTTCATCGTCGTCATGCTGTTTCAACCGTTCACGATCGACGTGCTTGGCTTGCCCGAAGCACTAAAGAAAATCGCTTTCCCGTGGCACTTGTGCGTTGGCGTGACAGTTTCCACGCTGGTTTGCCTCATCGGCAACGCGAACAAGAAAGAGAGAAGCACAGATGCCGGGTACTGAAGCGATTGACCCACGTTATGCCGAAATCGACAATTGGCCGACGATCGACGCCGTGACCGCAATGATCGAGGGGCAACGAGAAGCGATCGAAGCCTTGAACAGCCAAGCGGATGCGATTGCCGCGGCGTGCGCAGCGGCCGCGCAGCGGCTTTTGTCTTCGCAAGGACGCCTGATCTATGTCGGCGCCGGGACATCCGGCCGCGTCGCGGTTCAGGACGGTGTCGAACTGACGCCTACCTTCGGCTGGCCGGAAGAGCGATTGCTGTATCTTCTGGCGGGCGGGCTCCCGGCACTCATCGAGAGCGCCGAAGGTGCCGAAGACGATGTTGCCGATGCCGAGAGGCAGATTGCCGAGCACGCCGTGAACGCGGCCGATGTCGTGGTAGCGGTGGCGGCGAGCGGGCGTACTCCGTTCACTTTGCGGGCAATCGAGGTTGCGCGGGCGCGCGGGGCGCTTACGATCGCGATCGCGAACAATGCATCGACGCCGATCCTCGAAGCCGCGCTGCACCCCATCTTGCTCGGCACCGGAAGCGAGATCATCAGCGGGTCGACGCGCATGAAGGCTGGCACGGCCCAGAAGGCCGCCGTCAACATCATCTCGACGACTATCATGCTGAAGCTCGGCAAGGTCTATCAGGGCCAGATGGTCGACATGATTGTCTCGAACGCGAAATTGCAGCGGCGGGCGGCCGGAATCGTACAGATGCTGACGAGTTGCTCCGAGGAAGAAGCCATGGCTGCCCTCAAACGGGGCGAAAACAGCATCTCCAAGGCGGTCCTCATCGCAAAAGGCAATACCCCCGAGGGGGCGGCAAAGCTTCTCGGAGACAACGGCGGAATATTGGGCAAGGCCATCGCAGCGCTCGGGGAGAAATGAAATGGCGCGATGTCGCAGAGCGATTTGACGGCATGCGCGGATCCTGACCGGCTGGTGCCATGACGCGATTGGCGCCCGCCCGCGACCTGCCGCTCGATTTCCTGCGGGGAGTCGATGTGATGCTGATGCTGCTGGTCAATTTCCTGGTGCCCGCGGCACCAGCGATCCTCCGGCACGCCGCCTGGCACGGCCTGACGCTAGCCGATATCGTCTTCCCGATATTTTTGTTCATTGTCGGCATCTCTGCATCGCTGGCTTTCGATGGACGTTTGCGGCGGCAGATGCCCTGGGGTGCGATTGCCCGGCGCGGGGCGTTGCTCTTCGCGATCGGCGTCGCGCTCAACTGGTGCCTGCGGCCTGGATTCGATTGGGATCAATTGCGGTGGGCAGGCGTGTTGCAGCGCATAGCCATCGTATATCTCGCTTGCGCGGTGATCGTCTCCGTCGGGCGCGGCGCGATCGTTCCGCTGGGACTGGGGCTGGCGATCATCGCCACTCACACATTCGTTCTGCTGAACATCGGTGCAGAAAATACTGTAGCCAGCCTCGCTCCCGGAGCGGGCATCAGCGGGTGGCTCGATCGGCAACTCCCGCCGGGATTGATATTGCGCGGCAGCTGGGATCCGGAGGGCATTTTGTCCACGCTGCCTTCCATGGCGAGCGGTTTCCTTGGCGTCGCGCTTGCGCGCTGGGCCAGCGCGCCGAGGCCCATCTGGCGCCTCGCGTTCGCCGGCATCCTCCTCGTGCTGACCGGGCTGCTGACGACGATCGTCATCCCGATCAACAAGGATTTGTGGACCGCGAGTTTCGTGCTTGTGACGTCGGGGATCGGCGCGTCGGGTTACGCTGCGGTTCGCGCCGCCTGGCCCGTGCTGCAGCCGCATGGGTGGGCGAAGCAGTTCGTCGCCGTGGGCCAGGCGGCGTTGACCATCTATGTGATCCATATGCTCCTGATCGCCCTGCTGCGCCTTCCGCCGGGCGGCGAGGACCGGCTCTGGGACAGCCTGCTCGCGGGGCTTCGGGCGTCCGGTCTGTCGGCCATGTGGGCGTCGGTGCTATTTGCCGTTCTTGCGGTAATTCTTTGCAGGTTGCTGCTGGCACCGCTTCAACGCCGCGGCCTTTTGCTGCGGGTGTAGGCGGGTCCGCATGACGCCGGCGTGGTCGTCGCGGGCCTGGCGGCTTTCGGCATCATGCTGCGAATATCTTGCCAGGATTGAAGATGCCCTCCGGATCGAGCGCCTGCTTGAGTTGCCGCATGATCTCGACGGAAGCCGTCCCGTTCTCGCGCAGCAGGGAGTCGCGCTTGCCCAAGCCGATCCCATGTTCACCCGTGCAGGTTCCGCCAACCGAGAGCGCGTGATCGATCATGGCATCGTTGATGACCGCCGCCTTTTGCCACGAGGGCTTGTCGTCGGGATGGAGAATGAAGAAGACGTGGAAATTCCCGTCGCCGACATGGCCCAGGATCGGAGCGAACAGCCCCGATGCTTCGATCATCGTTTCCGCACGCGAAATGGCTTCGGCCAATCGCGAAATGGGGACGCAAATGTCGGTGATCCAGGCTTGCGCCTCAGGAACCATTGACCGCGATGCCCAAAGCAGATGGTGCCGCGCCTTCCATAGCAAGTTCCGTTCCTCCGTCGCGGTCGCGGACCTGAGTGTCCCGCCGCCGTTGGCATCTCCCAGAACGCGAACGATTTCCAATTGCTCGGAGATGCTGGCGCCGGAACCGTGGAACTCCAGAAAGAGGGTTGGACATTCGGGGAGACCGAGATGGCTCTGGCGGTTGCACGCGATCATCGCGCGCGTGTCGAGAAGCTCCATGCGCGCGATGGCGATCCCAGATTGGATGGTCTGAATCACGGTATCGACCGCACCCTCTATGCTGGCGAAATCCCAGCTTGCGGAAACGATCTGTTCGGGTTGCCCATGAAGGCGCAGGGTCGCCTCCACGATTAGGCCCAAAGTGCCTTCGGATCCGGCGAAGAGATGAGTAAGGTCGTAGCCCGCCGCCGATTTGCGGGCCCGGGTCCCCGTCTGGATCAGATCGCCAGTTGCCGTAACGACCTTGAGGGCAAGCAGATTGTCGCGCATGTTGCCGTAACGTACAGTCGTCGTTCCGGACGCCCGGGTTGCGATCATCCCGCCGATGGTTGCGTTCGCCCCGGGATCGACCGGAAAAAAGAGACCTGTGGTGCGCAGCTCCTCGTTGAGCTGTTCGCGCGTTACGCCCGGCTGAACCACGACAAGTAGATCTTCCGGGGAAATCTCGACTATCTCGTTCATGCGCGAAAAATCTACGACGAGCGTGTCCGATGTGACGGCGGCCGCGTTCCCCTCGAGAGAAGTGCCGGCACCATAACCCACGATCGGGACGCCCTGCGCGGCAGCTGCGCGAACTAGCTGGCGAACCTCCTCGATCGACACGGGCTGTGCCACCAGTGCCGGAAGTTCGCCCGGATGGTGACCCTCGGTTTGCGTATAGGCGACGCGCGCGGTTTCAGCGGTGATCAGTCGGTCGCCAAGGAAATTCGAAAGCATGTCGCGCAGATGGGTCATGCCGCGAATATATCTGCCTTGCGGATCAAGGTAAACTGGTATTATACAGGTATTATAATGAACGCAGCCCGTCACCCCACCTCCACCCTGATGTTTTCCGAGGCCAGCGAGGCTGGCCAGATCGTGGCCAAGCAGTTGTCGGACAATGCTGTCTTGGCGAAGGAACTGGCGAAGCTGATACTGCGCCCCGCAACGCACACGATTTTCACCTGCGCCCGCGGCAGTTCGGATCACGCTGCCGCCTATGGGAAATTCCTGTTCGAGGCACATCTTCGCAAGACGGTATCGTCACACCCGCCATCGATGGGTTCGGTATACCGCGTACCGATGGAGCACATGGCGGGGCAGCCGTTTATCGTCGTGTCGCAGTCGGGTAAGAGCCCCGATCTGCTTGCGTCCGCCGAGGTGGCGCGAGAGGCCGGGGCGATCGTCATCGCGATGGTCAACGACGAAAGCGCACCGCTCGTACCTCTCGCCGACATCGTCATACCGCTCCGCGCGGGACCGGAGCGAAGCGTCGCAGCAACCAAAAGCTTCATTGCGACGCTTTCGGCCTTCGCCCAGATCATATCCGAATGCGCCGGCGGACAAGCCCTCGACCCCGTCATTGCTGCCCTGCCGGATCAGTTGTGCCAAGCTTGGGCCGTGTCATGGGACGAGGCTCTGGCACCTTTCTCGCAGGCACGCAGCCTCTTCGTCCTCGGGCGCGGCCCGTCATTCGGGATCGCACTCGAAGCGGCGTTGAAGTTCAAGGAAACATGCGGAATTCATGCAGAGGCTTTCAGCACGGCAGAGGTCGCGCACGGCCCGATGGCAGTGATCGATCGCAACTTCCCTATCCTGGTCTTCCCGCCGCTCGATGAAGCCCGGGCGGGGATGGACGCATTGCTTCGCCTGTTCCTCGAAAAAGAGGCAATCGTGGCTGGGGCCGGACCAGTCGGACATGGGGCCATCGAACTTCCCGTCGTCGCAGGCCTGCATCCTGTGACCGCGCCTATCACGATGATCCAGTCCTACTACCGCCTTGCCAACGCTCTTGCGATTGAACGAGGACTTGATCCCGACAGGCCGCCGTTGCTCAGGAAGGTTACCGAAACAATATGACTAGAAAGGCTTTGATCGGCGCGCGAATCCTCTCGGAAAGGGGATGGCGATCAGATCACGCATTGCTGATCGAGCGATCGGCGATCGTCGACATCGTACCCGATAGCGGCGTCCCGACCGACTTTGATCCAGTTCGCTTGGACGGCGGCATGCTCGTTCCCGGTTTTATCGATACGCAAGTGAACGGGGGTGGCGGCGTATTGTTCAACGAATCCCCGACGATCGACGGGATTAGGGCGATCACCGAGGCACACAGGGCATTCGGGACCACGGCCTTGCTTCCTACCCTCATCAGTGATGATTTCGACGTGATTGAGCGCGGGATAGCCGCAGTACGTGACGCTATCGCGATCGGGACCCCCGGCGTTCTGGGAATCCATATTGAAGGCCCCTTTCTGAACATTGAAAAGAAAGGCATTCACGACGCATCGAAAATCCGCAAGATGGATGAGCGGGCCGTGAATCTGCTTTCCTCGCTAGGTGCAGGAAAAACACTTGTGACCCTCGCGCCCGAAATGGTCGCTACCGGCCTGATCGCCGAATTGACGGCTCGGGGCGTCATTGTCTCTGCCGGACACACGCTGGCAACAAGCGAGGATATGGATCGCGCAATCAGCGAAGGGCTTCGGGCAATCACCCATTTGTTCAACGCTATGCCCCCGTTAGCTAGCCGGACGCCAGGAGTCGCAGGGGCTGGATTGGCGTCCCCGCTGATTTGTGGCGTGATAGTCGATGGCCACCATGTTCATCCGACCGCGCTGCGGGCCGCTTTCCGCGCGAAGGGTCCCGACGAATTGATGCTCGTAACGGACTCCATGCCGACGGTCGGCACCGATATCGATACATTCTTCCTTGGCGAGACCGAGATTTTTCGCAACGAAGGTGCACTGCGCTCGGCTGACGGAACCTTGGCCGGCTCCGACCTCGACATGGCTCGGGCCATTCGGAACGCTGTTTCGAACATGCACGTCGAACTTGCGGACGCTTGCAAGATGGCGAGCGCGACGCCGGCGGCTTTGCTGGGGCTGACCGGCACCTATGGATGCCTCGCGCCGCGCGCGCGCGCAGATATCGTGCACCTCTCCGAAGACATTGAGATCGTCCGGACCTGGATCGGCGGCGAGTAGCGAGCACCCTCCAGGCGGCCGACCTCACTTTAGGATTGCCAACGCCTCTTCCACTGCATCGGCAAGAGCGTCGACTTCATCCAGCGTGCTGTACATGGCGAACGATGCGCGGCAGGTCGAACTGAAGCCTAGCATTTGATGGAGCGGTTGAGTGCAGTGCGCGCCGGCACGGACGCAGATACCCTTGGCGTCCAGGATCGCCGCTATATCGTTCGCATGGGCGCCGGCAGAGGCGAACGTCAGAATTGGACCGGGCTTTTCGGCATCGCCGAAGACGGTGATGTTTGGAATAGCCGCGAATCGAGCCCGCGCGTGGCGACCAAGCGCTGCCTCGTGGGTAGCGATAGTCGTACGCCCCACGCCCTCGACATAGTCGAGGGCGGCGACAAGTCCGATCGCTTCCAGAATTGGCGGCGTCCCGGCCTCGAACTTGTGCGGCGCGGCAGCATATTCGACGTGATCGCGGCCGAAGGTTGCGACCATCTCGCCGCCGCCGAGCATCGGTGGCATGCGTTCGAGCCAGCCGGGCTTGGCATAGAGAGCCCCGATACCCGTCGGCCCATAAAGCTTGTGACCGGTGAGCGCATAGAAATCGACGTCGAGCGCCGAAACGTCGATTGCGTGATGTACCACGGCCTGGGTTCCATCTGCGAGCACAGGAACGCCCTTTTCATGGGCAAGCCGAACAATTGCCTCGAGCGGTGTCAATACCCCGAAAACATTCGACATGTGTGTGACCGCCACGAGCCGCGTGCGAGGCGTGATCGCGTCGGCGAAGGCGGTGGGATCGAGATTGCCGAAGGCGTCGGGATCGACCCAGCGCAAGACGATGCCGTGCCGCTCCCGAAGCAAATGCCACGGGACCAGATTGGCGTGATGGTCGAGCGAGGAAACAACGATCTCATCCCCCGGTGCAACGATAGCGGCAAAGGCTGACGCCACGAGATTGATCGCCTCGGTTGCAGATTTCGTAAAAATAATCTGCTCTGCGCCGGGAGCGTTCAAAAAGGACTGCAGCCGGGCCCGCGCGCCTTCGTAGCTCGCGGTCGCGAGGCCGCTAAGCCGGTGGGCTCCGCGATGGACATTGGCATAACGGGTGAAAGCGCCATCGGTCATGCTGTCCATCACGCAGCGCGGTTTTTGCGCCGACGCCGCATTGTCTAAATATATACCCGACAAACCCGCGATCAATGGGAAGTCGCTCCTGATCACATTGGGGTCCCAGACCTTCTGGACTGGCTCGGGGTGCAGCATCGCGAAACCTCCTTCAGATCCGTCCTTGCTCCACAAGCCTGTCGATGTCCCCCTTGGAATAGCCGAGCCACTCCTTTAGGATATCGCCACTATGCTCGCCGAGCCCAGGCGCACCGCGAATGATTTCGGTCGGCGTCCCCCACATTTTGAGAGCCGGCGCCTGAAATGGGACCGAGCCTGCGACGGCATGCGGCACGTCGACGATCTGCCGACGGTGAAGAACTTGGGGGTTCGTGACTGTCCGCCGTCAGCGCCAATGGCACAGATTTGAGGTTGTGATTTAAGGAGGATTTGGGCTTCGTCGTAGTGACGAAGGAACGAAGATGAAGCCCAAATCCTCCTTGAAAAAATCGGCGCCGAAGGCCCCAGCTGAGCGGGTGGTGAAGGACATACGGCGTGCGACGCGCCGGCACTTCTCTGCAGAGGACAAAATCAGGATCGTGCTGGAGGGGCTGCGCGGCGAAGACAGCATCGCCGAGCTGTGCCGCAAGGAAGGCATCGCCCAGAGCCTGTATTACACCTGGTCGAAGGAGTTCATGGAAGCGGGCAAGCGTCGTCTGGCCGGCGATACCGCCCGAGCTGCGACCACCGGCGAGGTGCACGACCTGCGCCGCGAAGCCCGTGCCCTGAAGGAATGCGTGGCCGACCTGACGCTGGAAAACCGTCTGCTCAAAAAAAGCATGATCGCGGATGGGGGCGACGAAGAATGAGGTATCCCGCATCTGAGAAGCTCGAGATCATCAGGATCGTCGAGCAGTCGCATCTGCCCGCCAAGCGGACGCTGGACCAGCTCGGCATCCCCCGCCGGACCTTCTATCGATGGTATGACCGCTACCTCGAAGGCGGGCCGGAGGCGCTGGAGGATCGGCCATCGGCGCCGAGCCGGGTGTGGAATCGCATCGGCAACGATATCCAGCAGCAGATCGTCGAGATGGCGCTGGACGAGTCCGAGCTATCGCCCCGCGAGTTGGCTGTGCGCTTTACCGACGAGAAGCGCTACTTCGTGTCGGAATCGACGGTTTACCGGCTTCTGAAAGCCCATGACCTGATCACCAGCCCGGCCTTCATCGTGATCAAGGCAGCCGATGCGTTCCACACCAAGACGACGCGGCCGAACGAGATGTGGCAGACCGACTTCACCTACTTCAAAATCATCGGTTGGGGCTGGGTGTATCTGTCGACCGTGCTCGACGACTTCTCCCGCTATGTCATCGCCTGGAAGCTTTGCACCACCATGCGCGCCGGGGACGTCACCGACACGCTGGAACTGGCGCTTGAAGCCTCGGGCTGTTCGTCAGCCAGGGTCGTGCAAAAGCCCAGGCTGCTCAGCGATAATGGTCCGAGCTACATCGCCGAGGAGCTGGCCCAATGGATCGGTGCCAACGGTATGAGCCATGTCCGCGGCGCCCCGATGCATCCCCAGACCCAAGGCAAGATCGAGCGCTGGCACCAGACCCTCAAGAACCGAATCCTGCTGGAAAATTACTTCCTGCCCGGCGATCTGGAGACCCGGATCGAGGCCTTCATCGACCACTATAATCACCGCCGATATCACGAAAGCCTCGGCAATGTGACGCCCGCCGACACCTACTTCGGCAGGGCTGACGCCATCATCAAACAGCGCGAAAGGATCAAACGGAAGACCATCGAACACCGACGCTTGCAGCACCGCAAGCTCGCCGCTTAATATCAACCCCAGGACGAGGCCCGCGCTCCGCTAATCTACGCCGCGATCTGCGCCAAATGTTCTGACGACGGACACTCCGTTCCGTCGCGCCGTTCGACTGCTTTCGCCCGTCGATCCGATGCGCCTAATACCAGATTGTAACCAATTTTGGTAGCAGCGCAATCCGACGGAAAAGCGGCGACATCGAGCGGGCCGCGATGGTCGCGCCCCGGGATAGATTCGACGCGCCAGAATGGCCGGAATGGAAGGCGGGTCGCATAATTGGCCCTTGTATTGCGATCTGGGGCCGGGCATCAGCATGGCAATGCGGGGCCCGAAAATTGATACAATAGTATTTGACCTTGACGGGACGCTTGTCGACACGGCTCCCGATCTCATTGCTGCGCTCAATCATTCGCTGGAAGTCCTTGGCCGGCCTACCGTCGAGCCGATGCTCGTGCGCCCCCTTGCCGGCCACGGCGCGCGCGCGCTGCTGGATGCAGGACTGACGCTTAGCGGAGATGCGCCGGAGGAACTGATCGCACGAGCCATTCCCGTATTCTTGGAACACTATGCCGACAATATTTGTACGTTTTCGGCACCCTATCCGGGACTGGAACTCGCGCTCGAAGAGTTGCGGATCGAGGGCTTCAGGCTCGCGATTTGCACCAATAAGCCGGAGGGACTTGCGAACCATCTGGTCGAAGCGCTCGGCTGGGCTGGTGTGTTCGACGCTATTATCGGTGGCGACACATTGCCTGTTCGAAAACCCGATCCACTACCGTTGCTCACCGCAATTACGCAGGCCAAAGGGGCCAAGGCCATCTATGTTGGAGATTCGGCGGTCGATGTAGCGACAGCGAGAGCCGCGGCGATGCCGTCGATTGCTGTCGGCTTCGGATTTTCCGACGTGTGCGCCAGCCAGCTTGGCGCGGATTTGCACATCGATCATTTCGACATGCTCCCCGCCGCCGTGCGGTCGATCATTGCACCCGCCACACTGATCGCACAGCGCGTGAGTCTCGACCTTGACTCCGGTCAGGCGACCGTCGCCGTCTGAGCCTTGTAGAGCTTTCCGGCCGTGGTGGGGCTGGGCGCGCCCGTCGTGTTCGGGAAGGTCACCGGCAACCCCCGAACCGAGCGCGCCGCGATAAATCCGATGGCTTCGGCTTCGATAAAATCTCCGCGCAACCCGAAATCGTCAGCGCTTTCACAAGCGCCAAGCACTTCTCGCAAGGCCTCCATTATGACGGGATTATGTCGCCCGCCACCGCAAATGATCCATAGTTCCGGTTGTTCGGGGAGCTGGCGTGCGCCCAGCGCCACGGAATTGGCGGTAAACGCGACCAACGTCGCCGCTGCGTCGGCGGCCGAGAGATCATCCACGATATCGAGCGGAAAGTCGTAGCGATCCAACGACTTCGGGCCTTCACGCTCGAAATAGGGATGCGCAAGTAAATGACTCAGCACTGCCTGATTGACCTCTCCGCTCGCGGCCAGCGCTCCGCCATCATCATATCGGCCAAGACCGCGCTTCTGGACCGTGAGATCGAGCATCCCATTGCCGGGCCCGGTATCGAGTGCGATGATTTGTTCATCGCTGCCAATGAACGTGAAATTCGCGACGCCGCCTACATTGAGAAAGGCGATTGGACCTGACTTCCCGATCTTCCGTGCCAGTGCGGCGTGATAGATGGGAACAAGAGGCGCGCCCTCTCCGCCAACGGCCATATCGGCCTGCCGAACGTCCGCGACAACGTCAACGCCGAGCGTATTGGCGATTCTTGCAGGGTCGCCAATCTGGATCGTCAACCCGCGGTCGGGCCGGTGAAGGACGGTTTGGCCGTGATAACCGATCAATTCGATCTTACCGGCCCCCGGTTTGGAGAGAAGTTCGCGCGCGCAGCGTACATGCGCGCTGACAATGATATCGTCAGCCTCCGCCAACAGTCTCGGTTCGGCCGTACCGGTCGCCACAAACTGTTCGGTGGCGTCTTTGACGATGGCGCGCTCTGCGGTCGAGAATGAGGTGAGGTGCGTCGGGCCGAAGTCGTCGATTGCTTCGCCATCGGAACTCAAAATGGCCGCATCAACGCCATCGAGCGATGTCCCGCTCATGAAACCAAGAATGCGCATCTCTCGTTCCCCTAACCGTAGTCGATGTTGCGCACCTGCTACCACTATGATACCACATCATCAAGCTGCGATATCGGTCGGCGCGCAGAAGGCCGGTCGCGCGTCTATTTAATGGAGCCGAGATGTTCAACGTCCGTTTGGCGGAGACTCGATCCGGAGCGGCAGCGAATGAGGATGTGGTCGGATATACGGACTTCGCGGCCTGGGTTATCGATGGCGCATCAGGCATTGGGGAGAACCTCGTCTCAGCTGTCAGCGATGCACAATGGTTCGCGCAGCGGGTCGATAGGGAACTCCGCGATCTACTGGCTAGCAAGCCGACGATGCCTTTCGAGGATTTGTTCGCGGCCGTCATACGTCACTGCCGGTCGTCCTATTCGACGCTGGCGCGGCGACCGCCCGCGGGGCGCCATGAACTGCCAAGCGCGGCGATAGCTTTTGTCCGCGCCCTGCCCGAAAAGGTTGAACTGGCAACACTCGGAGACTGCAGGATCGCCTACCGGTCCCTAGGCGGAGAAGAATTCGCCGAACATGGAGACGGCGGCAATATAGGCCCTTTCGAACACCGCACCAAGGCGTTGGCCCGATCGATCCTCGCCGAGCGACCTGAGATTTCGGCGGCCGAACTTTTCGAGGAATTGCGGCCACAACTCGTCCAAAATCGAGCCTTCATGAATGTCGATGGCGGCTATTGGGTGCTGGGTCTTCAAATGGAGGCAATCGAGCGCGCAGATCGCGCCGAACTGCCCGCCGGCGACTGGGCAATCGCGCTAGCAAGCGATGGTTTCCTGCGCCTCGCCGATATGTTCGCTCACCTTGGGGCCAGCGATCTGCTCTCAATCGAGAACCGCGCCGAATTCGAGAAATGCTATTCCGACCTTCGCAATCTCGAGCAAGTCGATGGGTCCCTTCGCCGCCACCCGCGCGCGAAAATTTCGGACGACGTCAGCTTCATAAGGATCGATGTGCATACCAATAGTGTGCCAAATGGTTGAAGCCGGCAACCTCAAGGTGCTATTGGACCTTTATCGGTCAGGCTGACGGGAACGAACAGGCGAAAATGCGATTGTTCCTCGGCCGCTTGCCGGATCGGAATATGTGCGGAAAGGACCAATAATGCGAGACAAGCTTGCCGGATTGAAGGAGAGCAACGCGCCTCTCTACCTTCAATTGGCGCGCAATCTTCGTGAGCACATCCAAAGCGGCGGCGTGGAACCGGGCGAGCCGCTCCCGTCCGAGCGCGAACTCTCGGAACGAATGGGCATGTCCCGGGTCACGATCCGAAAGGGCATCCAGAAGCTCATCGAGGAGGGCTTGCTCTTTCGTCGGCATGGTTCGGGAACATATGTCAGCGATCGTATCGAGGCGCGGGGTGCAATGCTAACGAGCTTTTCTGAAGATGCACGATCGAGAGGTGATGATCCTAGTGTCGTCTGGATGATGCGTAGCTACGCCAACGCCACCGACGAGGAGGCGGCCGCCTTGGAGATTCCGATCGCCACCAAGGTCGCAAGGCTCGCGCGTGTGCGCCTTGCGAATGGCGAACCGCTGGCGATAGAACATGCTGTCGTTCCCGCGGAGTTCCTCCCGGATTTGGATGCCGTGGGTGACTCGCTCTACGCAGCGCTTCAGAGTTCGGGGGTATTTCCTGTGTCCGGCACGCAGCGTATTCGGGCTGCCTTGGCCACTCCGACCGAAGCCGGGATGCTCTCGATTGCGCAGAGCTCGGAGATATTGCGCATTGAGCGCCTGACCCGTGATACGAAGGGTACGCCGGTTGAATTTACCAGGTCTGCGTATCGAGGCGATCGATATGAATTCGTCACTGACATCGCTGCCAGCACAGCGTCGGTGTCACGGCGCGATCCTGTTGGAATGCCGTGACGGAGTTTGAGGTGTGCCCACCACATCGCGCATATCTTGCTCGGTTCCGGGGCAGTTGATTCTCGATGGCGGCACGCCATCACCGGCCAGATGCTAAAGACCCGATGGGCAGGCCGGCGAGAATCAGGGCGCCGTCGAGCGCGTCGCCAAGCGGCGCACTCAGCTTCTCGACGACACGGGCGCGCAGCCATGGCTTGATCCGCGGTGCGAGTCCACCCATCAGCACGCAACGGCTCGCGCCCTTAGCGAATATCGTCTCGATGAAGCGCTCGATATGCTGCGCGGCGTCGCGAACGATCGACAGCGCAATCTCGTCACCTATCTCCGCATATTCCATCACCAGTGGGGCAAAGGCGGCATAATCGGCCGGCGCTGCATCGTCCATCCAAGCGATGACATTCGGGATAGCATGGTCGAACTGCTTGGTCACCGCCTGACTGAGCTGTGTCGGCCGTGTCCGTCCGTCGAGCGTGCGCAGGGCATGGCGGATTGCACTGAGACCCAACGCCGCACCGCTTCCTTCGTCTGAAATGGGAAAGCCGTAGCCGCCGATGCTTAAACTGTCCTCACCGCGCTTGATCAACCCGACGCTTCCGGTACCGAGGATCAAGATCGCACCATCGCCGCCCATATGTGCACCCAGATTGGCGATGATCGAGTCGCTGGTTAACTGAACATTGGCAAAGGGAAAATCGAGCGCCTGGATTTGCTGCTTCATCCCCATCCGATTGATGCCCGCAATTCCCATGCCGACCCGGACGCTCCCATAATCGCTGTCGGCGACACCACCATCCTTGAGCGCCTGGGTGCAGGCGTCGAGCAAGGATCTGTGCAGCGCGTCGAGCCCGATGCGCGTATTGGCGGGGCCGGCCTTCCCCGCACCCAATCGCAGGCCGTTCGCATCGACAAGCCTCGCTTTACTTGCGGTGCCGCCCGCGTCGATGCCTAGATATAAGACCATATTATCGACCCGCTGCCATTGTGATGGGAACCATGAAAGCTCAATCTAGCTACTGATAACAAATTCGCTACGTTATCTCCTGCTTTCCTCACTATGACTCCATGCGTGGATGGCCTCCTGGTCGCAAGAGCTTTTCTGCAGTGAAGACGGCGCGCACGCATCGACGAGGAGACCTGGGTCGGCATGGATGAACCCTGGCGGTGGAGTTCGCGGTTCAACCTGATAGTGCTCGATAGTCCTTTCTTTTCCATCTATATGACCTCGCGCACAAAACTACTGACAGGACCAAGCTCGGACGTCCTTCTTCGGCGTTGCGATCGCGATATCAGCCGCCAACTTCACACCCCGCGCCTCGGTACCTTCAACAATCTTGTCGACGATCGCTTCTATCTCGGCGGCCTCTGACATCCCGTTGGGAGTTCCTTCAGCTCGGCTTGCGGCTATCCTTGAGCACTCGAGGGGCATAACCGTCGCCCTGCCATGCCACCAACTCACGGAGGAGGCCCAGCGCCGATGAAGCCATGACATGCACCGCTAAGCACATCATCGTTTCGATTCAGCATCTCGACCGCAGCCTGCATAAGCCATTCTGCGGCCATCATCTTATCGACAATCGCCATCCAAGCCCCCTGGTGCGGAGTCTCAGTGGGCAGTTGATGTTCCCGCCACCTTTATTGGGGTCGAACCACTCTGCGCAATCTGCAGACAATCACCGGGTCGCCAAGTAAGATGCTCGACGCCTTGCGTCCGCATGAGCTGCTCGAGTGCCTCGTCATACCGCGGCTCAGGCAGGTTGTGTGCGAGATAGACCGCCGTTGCCTCCGCGCCGGTGTCGGTGAGGGTCAAGCTCGCGATCGGCATCTCGAGGCCGAGATTGACCCGCATCCCTTTCACGAAATGGCGCTTCTCTTCGATCGCTTGCGTGACCAGCATTCTCTCTTCGAGCCGCTCATAGGGGATCCATTCACGGGTGACCGGCATCACCGACATCTCGAATATCTGCGCGAGGCCTGACGCACCCATGGAAAAGCTCGCGGCCATGATCAAACTGCCGTCGCGATCGTCGGACCTCCAAAGCTCCTCTTCGGCCGCGAACCGCTTATGGAAGCGGCGCGCCATATCGGCATCCATGAGGAACGGTCGCTGAGGCATATGCTTGATCAGGATCTTCTCGCCATAGCGCGCACTCTCGATCGAACGGATCTCGCCGATCAGGATCATGATCCGGTCGGGCTCCGATCGGGCAATGGCCAGCTCCGCGTCCTGACGGCCCGCGATCGCGTCCTTGTCCTCAAGACGGAATGTCTCGGGCACGAACAGCCGCTGCGCGAGAGGGTCGCCCCGCACCTTGCAGCCGAGCGCTGCATTCAGGAGCTGCCGGCGAACAATGTACCAGTTGCGCTTGCCCGCCATGCGCGGATGCCAGTGGGTGAGCTGCGCTCGATCCCACAGGAAATGCAGCATCCCGCGCATCGACAGCCGCTGACCCGTCGCCTTCACATCGGGCTTGTCGTTCGTGAACGACGCCGGTGCCGCGCGCGCAGGACCCTTCGACAGCGGGAAGCCGAACTTGAGCGTTGTCACGCCATTGTCGATGTCGTCGACGATAGCGCTGCCGAGCACCTGGCCGAGCCCTGTCAGATGATCGGGCGCCTCATAATGATCGCAGTGCGGTGCGTGCCGCGGGCCCGTCCCGGGCCAGCGCGACAGCACATGCCCGCCATGTCGATGGGCAATATAGAGATCGAGCGCGATGTCGCGCCGGCAGAGGCAGCGTACCGCCTGCTTGAGCCTATAGGCTCGCGCCACCATCGCCTCGAACCCGTCTTCGCCTGCGGCCATTTCCCGGTCGAGTACATAGTAGCGCTGCATCGTCAGTCCTCCGGGAGCAATTCTGACGGCAGAAATGGCGTCCAATGTTCGCCGAGCTCGAAGTGATCGCTGAAAGTCGCCGGCGGTCCCTCTGGTCTTGTCGTCCAATAGGGATTGTCCGCCTTTGCCGGTGTCAGCCCTCGATCGTCAGCCTCGACCCAGAGCATCGCCCGAGCAGCCATCAACTTCTCGAGCTCGCCGAACGACGTCGCGACCGCGAGCGGATCGCGGCCCGCGACCGTATACCAGAGGCAGCGCTGGTAGTCGTCGCCGGCACGGCCGAGGATGCTCGCCAGTTGCGCCTTGCCGTCATTTTCGCCGCGAACGATCCGTTCCATTGCGGTGCTGAGCTCGATGACAGCGCGCAGTCCCGCGATCGGATCGATACCGATGCTCGCGCCCGCAAGCGCGCGCACTTCCCACGCCTGCGTGTCGTCATCGCGAATATCGTAAAGCGCCGCATCGACATCGATGCCTTCCAGCCATAGATCCTGCAGCGCCATAATATTCTCCTCGTTTCTCTGCCGAACACGATATGAAGATCGGCATCTTATCAATTGGATCGCATCTGCGAATCCCTAATTCGCATCCGGTCGCACTCGTTTTTTATCGTCCGCCTCCAGCCGCGCTCGCGCCCGTTCAAAGACCACCGGAATTTCGTTGAAGGCGTCCCAGCCCGCTAAACCGCAATAATCATAAAATGCCTGCTCAAGCGGTGTCACCAGTGCATGTCTGTCGTCGGCCGCAAAACCGATTACTGCGACCACCTCCGGGTCTCTGGCATCACTGCCCCCGATGTAGGGGTTCGGCGCATATGCGACGCGTGACTTCTCGATCACCTTCCGCCGAAAAATCTCGTAGACTGGCTCGATCGACTGTTCCCAATCCATATTCCCGATCTCGACCAGACGAGCCTCGAATGCCTTGCGTACCGTGTCCAGCTTGGCAACCTGGACACCAACGAGAGCTTCATAGGCGTCCTGTACAGCCGACCCATATTCGCTCCAATCGTCCTGGAGCGTTTCCCATCGCCTCTCGTCGTCGGCCATGTTCTTCAGGTGAGCCGAGATCGCGTCGCGCGCGATCTCGGATTTGCTGCGACCGGATTTTTTCGCGGCGGCGGCCAACTCCGCTTCATCCTCGCGCGAAAGCCGGACATTGAAAATCGTCATTCGCATCTCCCGATGACAAGTCGGCCATGCGTAAGACAGATTTGGAAGCCCTGCAAGTTTGTATTACGCCCTCCACGAACCGGCATCCGATGCACGGAAGGTGCGAAAATGACGGTGCGAATTTAGCCAGGGGCCTCGCCAAACTGGTCGCAGATCGTCCACATCGAGACGAGAGCGTCGGCAATGCACAATTCGACGGTGCTGACATCTACCCCGACGCATGTCGCAATCTGGCGATAACTCAAATCATGTACTCCGTTGAGGAGATAGACCGATCGCGCCAGCGGCCAAACGAGCTGGATCGCGAGCTTCACTTGGTCGCGGATGTCCGGCGCTGGGCCGATACTCTGCGCAAACGCGGGATAGTGCCTCAATCTGACGTGCAGCCAATAATTGCGCGCGATGCGGTGATGCAAGATCATCGACCTGCTGCCTTGCCTTCGCCGCCAACCAGGTGCGACCGAACCGCTATCAGCAACTGCGAGACCGCGGTTTTAGCCGCGCCGGCGTCAATCGTTCCGGCATCGATGTGACCACCCATCGCCGGCGATCGCCATCGTCCATATGGCGACAGCAACGGGACAATTCGCGCGAAGCTATCGGAATCGAATTGCAGCCCGCCGGCCTTCGCAAAGAAGTGAGCTTTGCCGACGTCCAGTCCGATCCGGCGGCGACAATCCTCGTCCGTCCAACCATCCGCCACGACACACGCCGTCAGGGCGAGCTGCGATGCAATGCCCAACTGATAGAGCAGGTCGCCGGCGCGAACGAATTCTCCCTTCGGGAAAAACGCTCTCGCATTCTGCAGCCGCCACCGCGCAGCTTTGTGTTTTTCATTGTCGAGCGAACTCGGTTCAGCCGAAAGAGAGATCACGCCGACCATACCCGCGGCGATCGGCAATCCGCCAACAAATGTCCGCCGTTCCATTTGGCGCCCTCCAAGCTACGCGCAAATCGTGCACAAAGGAACGATCAGGTTCGGGGCGGCGAAGTCACCCCCTGTAAATTGTTATTCGAATAAATGAGGGGTAACATGAGGGTGAAGTTACGTCGGTTTCGGGCCTTCATTCGAATTCCCGGCGGACCATTCTGACCGACCACAATGCATCAGCGACACAGCGTTCGACGGTCGCCACGTCGACGTCGACCGCGATCGCGATCACCCCATATGGCAGCTCGTCGACCCGGTGCATGAGAAACACACGCCGCGCGAACGGCCACAATAGATCCATCGCCAGATCCAGTTGATCCAGGACAGGCGGATCGGCGCCGAGCCGGCGAGCATATTGCGGATAGCGTTTCACGCGAATCCAGAGCCAATAGGCGCGCGACAAACTATGATGCCATTTCATCGCTCCGCCCCTTCGTTGCTTACCCCGGCGAGCCGGCGCCTCACCGTTCCTAGCAAGCCGTCAAGCGTAGCGGACACTCGAGACGTGTTGATCGTCTCGATCGCCGGTAGATCGGCCGCGAAAGGACCACGCCATTGCCCATAGGGCGAGAGCAGCCCGGCCAGCTCGAGCATGGCGGGATCACGATGATACAAGCCGGCCTCGTTCGCTATCGCCAATGCCTTGTCGACGAAGAGGCCGATCCGCTGCCGGCACCAATCGTCGGAAGCGCCGAGTTCGAGCAAATAGGCTCCAATGCCGAGCTGGGCCACGATCCCCGCCTGATAGAGTAGGTCGCGAGGGTCCCGATAAAGTCCAGCGGCTACGCCCCGGTTGAATTCCTCCGCTCGTTCGAAGCGATCGGCGCCGCGGCCGTGCAGCTTGCGCCCCCAATCGCTCACATTGTCGCAGATCGGCAGTATGCCGGTCAGCAAAAGTCCTCCGCTGGCGCGCGCAAGGCCCCGGCGCGACAAGCTCGTTGTCACGATCATCGTCTTCATCCTGCTGTTGTTCGGCCGCGGGTCCGCGTGGGCCTCGAACGACCGACGTCAATGAAATCAGACTTTTTGCTGTCGCGCTATACCCAGAAAGGGGGGTGTGACTTACGTCGATAATACGGCTTCGCCGACACCTCGCTGGCGCGAAAATAATCCGACATTTCGTCGAGAAAATGCGGAAATCTGCGGTGATGGATAGGGAGAGGCGTTGATGGGAGAGTTGCAGAGGGGAAAAGCGGGCCACCGACCGGCAATCGCCGGTCGGCAACCTGCTCTACTCGCTAGGGCCGCGATTCTGCGATCGCGACCAAGCTCGCCGAGCCCCTGCGGGTCTCGGCCCTTCGGGTAACGATCAGGGGCATGGGCAGATGGTCGGCCGCCCATCGGCGTCCGCCGTCATTCTCGAGGCCTCGTCACGCTGTTCGCGTGCCGAGGCGCCGGGGTGCGCGCAAACCTGTCCCTCGTCCTTCTACGCCGCCTTACAGGCTCCCGGCGTCGCATCCGGCGGCACGCGGGGTCGCGCCCTGCGGGCGCTCAAGCAGAAAACCGGCCCCTCCGGGGCCTACGGCTTTCCACCGCTACGCGGCGGAACCTTCCGTTTTTCAGCTTGCCCCGCGCTATCCCCCGTCTGCTTCTTGGGGCCTGCGACGGCGGCTCCGAAGGGGATGGACAGGTGAGGGCATAGCATCGCTTTCCCCGACCAATATGGAACCGGCCCTGGTCGGGCCGGGGGATCTTCGCTGGCCGCGCTACCGCGCGTCTGTTTGATGCTCCGGCTCACCAAAGAGGATCGGATTTTAGTCAATAAAACAATGAGATAGACCTGATTTGAGGCGGCAGCTATTAAGTAATGGTCAAGACGGCAACGCCGCTTTGACTTTCTGAAAAGGGGCATCGCCCTGCATTATGGAGATACATCATGGCTAATATTGGCAATCTCAAGAAGAACAGTGACGGCGTTTTCATCGGTCGGATCGATACCGTTGCATTTTCCAATGTCGTCGCGCTGCGTCCGGTGATCAGCCAGAATGAGGCGGCACCCAAATATGAGGTCATGGCGCTGACCCCGGCGCGCACCTGGGCCAAAGTCGGGGCGATGTTCGAGCAGGTGAAGCGGGCGACCGGCGAGGTCTTCTATCAGGGCCGTCTCGATGATCCGAGCATGGCGAACCCGATGGACATTGCGTTGTGGCACGATCGCGAAGGGGGATTTGCCGTCCTTTGGAGCCGTCGCCGTCCGCGCCGTGAAATCCCAGCGGGTCAGGCTGAACAGGACCTGCCGCCCGTCGGGGAGAGTTCGGACGATGGGATCGGCAACAACTCCGGCCTTGGCGAAAGCACCGCACCGGACGCGCCGCAGGGCGGCAAGGGCAAGGGTGGAGCAGGGAAGGGCGGTGAAACCGCCGACAAGCAGGCCGCCTGAATGAAGGAGGCCGGGAGAGGGTCTAGCTCTTCCGGCCTCTCATGGCTGAACATTGGTCAATGTCCGCTTCGATGCTTACTCCATTTTCCGAAGCGGCAACAAGGAATTTCCCCATGAGTCGTTTCGATAACTTCGCCGATCTTGCCGAGCATTACGCGAGCCTTACCAGCGCCGACGCATTCGCAGGCACCTTCGCTAGCGAGATTGCCGCCAGCCAGCTTTCCATCCACGATGAACCGACCACCAGCGATTTGCCGGACGCCGACGCGGCCCGCATCGTTGCCGCCCACGTTACCGGCGAAGTCTTTGCCCTCTTTTCCGATACGCGCCTCGCCCCAGTTGCGCCGCGCATCGCTTGGGGCATCGTCAACAGCTTCCATAAGGTCGCCCAGCAGCTTTCCCGGCAAGAGGACGACGCCGCGCGCGAGCTTGGCGAGCTGGCGCGCATCGCAGACCCTTCCGAAATCCACGCGGTGAAGGTGGAGGAGACGCAACGCCTTTGCCAATCGCTTCACGAAGCCGTCGCGGCGATTGAGGCGATGCGCGACCACGCCGCCGAAATTTACCGCGTCGAATGCGGCCAGCCTTGGTCCGCGACCACCGGCAGCCGGACGAGTCGCACACTCACAGCGTCGCAGATCGACGCCCGCGACTATCTCGCGGCCCGTTCGGCGGAAAAGCGTGAGGCACATGCCCCGACAGGTCCCGTTGTCGTATTGTCGGGCGGTCAGGACTGGACTGAACATGAGGTAATTTGGGATCGGCTCGACACCATCAAGGCCCGCATTCCCGCAATGACGCTTGTCACGACCGCGCAGCACAAGGGCGCCGACGCCATCGGCGCGGCATGGGCCGCCGCGCGTGGGGTGCCGCTTGTCGCCTTCCGTCTCAACCGGCAGCTTGGGAACCGCGCGGCATTCGAGCGCAATCGTTCCATTCAGCGATTGCTCCCCGTCGAAGCCGTCATTTGCGAAGGCAGCGGCATCCAGATCAATCTCGCGCAGAATCTTCGCGCCGCTGGTGTCCCGCTCACCATTTTCAAGCACGAACATTTCGCGATCCGCGATCAGGCTAACGCCTGATCGCTTTCGCCCATTGGGAGAATTTCGATGCGCCTCTATCTGACCAGCGCTGGCGAATGGACGGGAAATCAAAGTGACGCAGCGGGATTGGTCCGCGCGAACGGCGGGACCTGGGAACAGATCGACGTTCCGACCGACAAGCCGGGCCTGATTGCTTGGCTCACCGACCAGTGGGCGCGTTTCGCGATTGTTCCGGCGCCGATGGCGCCGACGGGACCAGCCGACGCCGACGCGCTGCGCGCCGAAAACCTCCGCAGGATCAGCGTCGAGGAAGAGATACAGAGTTGCGACCTTCCCCGCCTCGCGGTGCTCGCGGAGAATGTCGCTTGGCGTTTCCACGAACTCGCGCGGGCCTCGAAACACGATCACGCCCGATGACTGACGACATTCGATTTTCTTGATACACCGACCGAAGGAGCCGAACCGATGAATGTGGAAATTCTCGCTCACCCCGAGGTGAAACCCGCGCTGAACCGCCTGATAGACCTTGCTCGTTCGGACACCGGTCAATCGGCCCGCGTCACGAATTTTTTGCTCGCATGGTGGGACGGCGACCGGTGGGGAAATTTCCCGCTGACTGACCTGTTCGGCGTTGACCGGGACGTTGCCGCTGACATGGCTACCGTCTTTGCGTTTCTCGGTCAGCATGGCGGGGCGGTCTATATCGATGCTTTCGGCGACCAGTATCGCGACCAGATGGCCGATCTGGTCGAGCGTTGGCGCCCCGACTAGGGCGCCAGCCGGTCGCGGCGCCTCTATCGTAATTTCCCAGCTTTTTTTGTCGCAGCAGCCGTTGGAGCTTCCACCCCAGCGTGGCCGCGCTGCGTCGGATATACTGTCATGCGCTTCACACCCCATCAGGGCATCTATGCCTACGAGCGAACCAACCGGAAATTGAAGGCGGCTGAACGCCGCCTGCGTCTGGATCGCGAGAAATTCCCGCTCTTCGCCGCCGAGATCGCGGAGAGCCAACCGACGCCGGAAGAATTGCTCGACGCGCGCGGTAAGGCTTTCGTCGAAAACCAGCAGGCGAACCGCGCCCGCGAGGCACAGCACTGGTGGCGGGCGCGCGCCGAGTTGCGCGCCATCCCCGAGTCGGAACGCGCTGCCTTTCTCCGTTATTGGGATCGCTGCAAATGCCCCGGAAATGCAGGCTATTTGCTGACCTACATTAATATGTTTCGTGACGGCCGCCTGATCGTTCACGAAGGCGAGGTGCGGCCGCGCAGCGACGTCGAATGGGAGCGGGACCGCAAGGCCAAGATAGCGGCGATGACCGACCTCGAGCTCGACCTGATGATCCAGACCCATATCAGCCCGCTTTTCGCAGAATGGGCGCGCGAAGAACGCCGTCGCCGCGCAGAGCTGCACGGCGAGGATCGACCGGACAGGCGCCGCATTGAAAATCGGCGACAGCGGGGGACACGGCGATGACGAGCGCGGCCGACCTCGACGCAATGACCGACGAGGAATTCCTAGCCTATCTCGCTGCGCTCGACGAGGCGCAGCGGCCGACAACGCCGGAACAGCTATGGCGGGCGGCATATCGCGAAGAAATGCGCCAAAGGCGGATTGTCGGTTACCAACCCGACCTATTTGTCCGCGATCCGGTGACGCACTATCGGCGACACCGACCCGCCGCCGCGTTTCCTCGACCGCCGGTTGAACCGATCGCCGACAAGCTTGCGCGCATCGAGGGCGACCCGCTTGCGACCTTTGGTCCACCACGCGCTGACCGGCCCGCATATCTCTCGCCGGACGAAAAGACCGCGATCGTCAACGGCGCCGCCAATTGGCTGCACGTCAGCCAGCGGGTCAAGATCGTAGACGGGCCCGGGCCCGTCGATCCTGAATATGGCCCATATCGGTTTATCGGCCGCGAAGGTGTCGTTTGGCGCCTCTGTTCAACCGTATTCGCCGACCATTGCCGCGTTTTTCTCGATCCGGTCGGGGCCGAACGCACCGAGAAAATCGTCTTCGTAGAACTTCGTGACCTTCAGCCGCTGGCATCCCCGACCGGGTTTCGAACCCTTGGGCCGCGATAGGTCGCGCCGCCGCCGGGCCAAGGCCCAGCGGCGGCAATTTTGAAAGCATGGTGCAAGGATCGTGCTAGGCGGTAAACTCATAAATTTAGTTGCGCGAAGCGGTACTGGTTGATTCAAGGCTCGTGAAAGGAGCCTTGCAATGCATCGCCGTTTTGAACTGACAGATTTCGAGTGGTCAATTATTGAGCCGC
>NZ_JNFD01000005.1 GCF_000756375.1 Sphingopyxis sp. LC81
TCTGTTCAACAAGCTCAAGAACTGGCGGCGTGTCGCCACACGCTACGACAAAACCAAGGAATCTTACCTCGGCTTCGTCGCACTCGCCTCAGTCAAACTATGGATACCCTTTGTCCACGAAACCTAGCCATGCACGCTGAGCAGCCAACAGCGTCTCGAAATATCCAGGCCGTCCGTCAGGAGTGTGCTCAGGCTCACGGTCCCACGCCTTTGACTTGGCGACAGCTTTCTTCCATTGCGCATTCATTTCTGCGTCGGCACGCTCGAACTCCAAACGTGTGCAACCATTCATTTCATTCTGAGACAGCCAAGTGTCGCAATTCGGCTTTTGTGTCTGCGCAGCTCCCGCCAACGCCAAGAGGGTGGAGAGGATCATTCCGCGGCTTCCATCTGCGCACGCATCGGCTCTTCGCTCTCCATCGGGCGCAGGCCCAGCTTCGCAAACAGCGCCGCGTCGGCATTGTCGCCGCGGTTGCCGGTGGTGAGCAGCTTGTCGCCGGTGAAGATGCTGTTCGCGCCCGCCATGAAGCAGAGCGCCTGCGTCGCCTCCGACATGCTCTCGCGACCCGCCGACAGGCGGACCATCGATTTCGGCATGGTGATGCGCGCGACCGCGATCGTGCGGACGAACTCGATATCGTCGATCTTCGCGAGCGGCGTGTCGGCGAGCATGTCGCCGAGCACGGTGCCCTTCACTGGCACCAGCGCGTTGACCGGCACGCTCTCGGGGTGGCGTTCGAGCGTCGCGAGCGCGTGGATGAAGCCGACGCGGTCCTGCCGGTTCTCACCCAGCCCGACGATGCCGCCCGAGCAGACGTTGATCCCGGCGTTGCGGACTTCCTCAAGCGTGTCGAGGCGGTCCTGAAAGGTGCGGGTCGAGATGATATTTTCGTAATTCTCCGGGCTCGTGTCGATATTGTGGTTGTAATAGTCGAGCCCCGCGACCGCGAGCGTCTGCGCTTGTTCCCTGGTCAGCATGCCGAGCGTCATGCAGGTTTCCATGCCCATCTGGCGGACGCCCTCGATCATCTCGACGATCGCGGGCATGTCGCGCTCCTTGGGGTTGCGCCAGGCGGCGCCCATGCAGAAACGCTTCGATCCCGAATCCTTCGCCTGCGCCGCCGATTGCAGCACCGCGCGGACGTCCATCAGTTTCGTGGCCTTCAATCCGCTGTCGGCGCTCTTCGACTGCGAGCAATAGCCGCAATCCTCGACGCAGCCGCCGGTCTTGATGCTGAGCAAAGTGCAAAGCTGGACTTGTCCATGCGCATGGTGGCGGCGGTGGACGCCCTGCGCCTCCCACATCAGTTCGTCGAACGGCAGGTCGAACAGCTCGGCGACCTCCTCGCGCGTCCAGTCGGTGCGCGGTTGATCGTCTTGCATGGCAGGTTGGGAGAGGTTCATGGATTATCGGCCCTTTGATGTTATTTGCAGAAGCGCTCGAGCGCGGCGCCGTAAAATTCGATCGTCGGCGTTTCGCCGAACATGTCCTGATAATTGCCGTCCGCCCATGGCCGGCGGTCGCCATAGCTGATGGTCACCTGCCGCCCGGTTTCGGCATCGCCATATTCGCCGACGCCGTAGAGCGTGAAGGCGATATCGGCTTCGGGATCGTCGCAGTTGAGGCGGACCAGCCCCTTGTTCACATATTTGTCGCTCGTCTCGAAATAGATGTCGCGCCAGGGGCCGTCGGTCTTTTCGAGGCGGCCGTACCAGTTGGTGAAATAGACATCGTCGATCTGCTGCTTGTAGATCCACTCGACGGCGACATCCTTGCGGAACTCGCTCGGACGGTTCGCGGGCTCGGCGTGCGCAGCAACGGCCGCGACGGCGCCAAGTCCGACGGTCATCAGGCGAAGCGAACGGTTCAAGCAGCGTCCTCCAGCGGCGGCATATTGTGGCCGAGCAGGCGCAGCACGTCGGCGGCGCATTCGACCACATTGCTGCCGGGGCCATAGATGCCCTGCACGCCCGCGTCGCGGAGATATTGATAGTCCTGCGGCGGGATGACCCCGCCCGCGATGACCTTGATGTCGCCGCGCCCGGCTTCCTTCAATTTGCCGATCAGTTCGGGGATCAGCGTCTTGTGCCCCGCCGCGAGGCTCGACGCGCCGACGACATCGACGCCGCTGTCGAGCGCGAGAACGACGGTTTCATCGGGGGTCTGGAACAGCGGACCCGAGACGACATCGAAGCCCATGTCGCCGAACGCCGACGCGATGACGTTCGCGCCGCGATCGTGTCCATCCTGCCCCATCTTGGCGACAAGCAGCTTCGGTTTGCGCCCCATGCGGCGTTCGACTGCCTTCACGCCGTCGAGCACCTGCTGCCAGCGGCTGTCGCCCTCATAGGGCGCAGCATAGACGCCCTTCACCGGGGTCGGCTGGGTGCCGTAGCGGTCGAAGCTCTCCTCCATCGCCGACGAAATCTCGCCGAGCGTCGCGCGGGCGCGGGCGGCTTCGACCGCGAGCGCGAGGAGGTTGTTCTCGATGCTCGAAGGTTGGGCGGCACCGTCGCGCAGCGCCTTGAGGGCGGCGGTGCAGGCTGCCTCGTCGCGCGACGCCTTGATGCGGTTGATCCGCGCGATCTGCCCTTCGCGCACCTTGGCGTTATCGACCTCGAGCGTCTCGAGCAGATCCTCGTCCTTCAGGCGATATTTGTTCACCCCGACGATCACGTCGTCGCCGCGGTCGACGCGCGCCTGCCGCGCCGCGGCGGCGGTCTCGATCATCGCCTTGGGCCAGCCCGCAGCGACGGCCTTCGCCATGCCGCCTTCCTTTTCGACGCGCTCGATGATCTCCCACGCCTTGTCGACGAGTTCCTGCGTCAGCGCCTCGACATAGTAGGAGCCACCGAGCGGGTCGACGACCTTGGTCATCCCGGTCTCTTCCTGGATGACGATCTGCGTGTTGCGCGCGATACGCGCCGAGAAATCGGTGGGCAACGCGATCGCTTCGTCGAGCGCGTTGGTGTGGAGGCTCTGCGTCCCGCCGAGCATCGCCGCCATCGCCTCGATCGTCGTGCGCATGACATTGTTGTACGGGTCTTGCTCGGTCAGCGAGACGCCCGAGGTCTGGCAATGGGTGCGCAGCATCTTCGAGCGCTCGTCCTTGGCGCCAAGGTTGGTCATCACGCGGTGCCACAGAACGCGCGCGGCGCGCAGCTTCGCGATTTCCATGAAGAAGTTCATGCCGATCGCGAAGAAGAAGCTGAGACGCCCTGCGAACTTGTCGATGTCGAGCCCCGATGCCACGCCGTAGCGCACATACTCGGCGCCGTCGGCGATCGTGAAGGCCAGCTCCTGCACCTGCGTCGCGCCGGCTTCCTGCATATGATAGCCTGAAATCGAGATGCTGTTGAACTTCGGCATCTCGCGGCTGGTGTAGCCGAAGATGTCCGAGATGATCCGCATCGAGGGCTCAGGCGGATAAATGTACGTGTTGCGGACCATGAACTCCTTGAGGATGTCGTTCTGGATGGTCCCGTCCAGCAATTTGCGGTCGACCCCCTGCTCTTCGCCCGCGACGATGAAGAAGGCGAGGATCGGAATCACCGCGCCGTTCATCGTCATCGAAACCGACATCTGGTCGAGCGGGATGCCGTCGAACAGGATCTTCATATCCTCGACGCTGTCGATCGCGACGCCCGCCTTGCCGACGTCGCCGACGACGCGCGGATGGTCGCTGTCATAGCCGCGGTGCGTCGCGAGATCGAAGGCGACCGACAGGCCTTTCTGTCCCGCGGCGAGATTGCGGCGATAGAAGGCGTTCGATTCCTCGGCGGTCGAGAATCCCGCATATTGCCGGATCGTCCAGGGGCGGCCCGCATACATCGACGCGCGCACGCCGCGCGTGAAGGGCGCGAAACCGGGGAGGCCCGGATCGGTCGCCACATCGTCGGCCGTGTAAAGCGGCTTGACGTCGATACCCTCGGGCGTCGCCCAGGTGAGGTCCTTGCCCTTCACTTCCTTGTCGGCGGCGGCGGCCCATTGGTCGATTGTCGGCTTGTCGGTCATATGCAGTCTCTTGTCCCTAACCCCTCTCCCCTTGCGGGAGAGGGTTGCGAAGACTTGGCGGCTAGCCGCCTAGTCGAAGCTGGGAGAGGGGTCGCGAGCCACCGGCTCGCCAACCCACCCCTCTCCAAGTTCCGGTAGGGGACAGGTCCCCAACCTTCACTTTCCTCTCCCGCAAGGGGAGAGGAGAATGTTCAATGCGCCGCCTTCGGCGTCTCCATAATCTCGGTCAGCACCCCGCCCATATCCTTGGGGTGGACGAAGAAGATCAATGTCCCGTGCGCCCCGATCCGCGGTTCGCCGAGGACGCGCTTGCCCAGCGCCTCGAACTCGGCCTTGGCGGCGTGGATGTCGGGCACTTCGTAACACAGATGATGCTGCCCCCCTGCGGGGTTCTTTTGCAGGAAAGCCGCGATCGATGCATTGCCCGGCAGTGGTTCGATCAACTCGATTTGTGTGCCGTTCAGTCCCGTATCGGTCGGGGTGTCGACGAAGCAGACTTTCACCCCCTGTTCGGGCAGGTCGAACGGCTCATGGATCTGCGTCGCGCCCATCACGTCGCGATAGAAAATGATGCTGTCAGCGATCGACGGCGTCGCAACGCCGACATGGTTCAGGCGGCCGAGTTTCATGACACCACCTCGATAGGAAATTTGACGCTGTTGGCGATAAAGCACTGGTCGTGGGCGTCGTGGTGCAGGCGGTTCAACGTTTCCGCATCGGGAGCCGATCCTTCCCACTCGATTTCGGGGAAAAGATCGACCCGCGTAATCTGGACCCGGCCGTCCTCGCCCTTGGCCATCGTTCCGACCGCGGCATCGCGATAGGATCGAACCGGAAATCCGGCCTTTGTCGCGATGTACAGAAAGGTCAGCATGTGGCAGCTCGAAGCCGAGGCGACGAGCGCCTCCTCCGGGTCCACGGCGGCTTCGACCGACCAGGGGAGCGGCACGACATGTTTCGACGACGACGCCGGAACGGTGATGCCCTCATCGAATGTCCAGCGATGGCCGCGGCTGTATTTGCCGCCGGCAACATCATCCGAAGGCGACGCCTCCCATTCGATCAACGCTTGATATGTCGCCATGCTAATAGATCCTTACAACGGAATATTGTCGTGCTTTTTCCACGGATTCTCGAGGCTCTTGTTCCTGAGCTTGCGTAGCCCCAGTGCGATCCGTCTGCGCGTGCTGTGCGGGTGGATGACCTCGTCGATATAGCCGCGCGACGCCGCGACGAACGGGTTCGCGAAGCGGTCCTCATATTCCTTCGTGCGCTGTGCGATCTTTTCGGGGTCGCCGATGTCGCTGCGGAAAATGATCTCCACCGCGCCCTTTGCGCCCATTACCGCGATCTCGGCGGTCGGCCAGGCATAGTTGAGGTCGCCGCGCAGATGTTTCGACGCCATCACGTCGTACGCGCCGCCATAGGCCTTGCGCGTGATCACCGTGATCTTCGGCACCGTCGCTTCGGCATAGGCGAAGAGCAATTTCGCGCCATGCTTGATGATGCCGTTATATTCCTGCGCGGTTCCGGGCAGGAAGCCGGGGACGTCGACGAAGGTGATGATCGGAATCTCGAAGGCGTCGCAGAAGCGGACGAAGCGCGCGGCCTTCTTCGACGAGTTGATGTCGAGCACGCCGGCGAGGACGAGCGGCTGGTTCGCGACGATGCCGATCGTGCGCCCCTCGATGCGCCCGAAGCCGCAGATGATGTTCGCGGCATGCGCCGGCTGCACTTCGAAGAAATCGCCTTCGTCGACGGTTTTGCGGATCAGCTCGTGCATGTCGTAGGGCTGGTTCGCATTGGGCGGGATCAGCGTGTCGAGGCTCGTATCGGTGCGATCATAAGGGTCGCTCGTCGGGCGCACCGGAACGCCGCTGCGGTTGTTCTCGGGGAGATAATCGAAGAAATCGCGCGCCGCGAGCAGCGCCTCGATATCATTTTCGAACGCCAGATCGGCGACCGAGCTCTTCGTCGTGTGCGTGATCGCGCCGCCGAGCTCTTCTTGCGTGACAACCTCGTTGGTCACGGTCTTCACGACGTCGGGACCGGTGACGAACATGTACGAGCTATCCTTCACCATGAAGATGAAGTCGGTCATCGCGGGGCTGTACACCGCGCCGCCCGCGCAGGGGCCCATGATCAGGCTGATCTGCGGCACGACGCCCGAGGCGAGCACGTTGCGCTGGAACACCTCGGCATAGCCGCCGAGCGACGCTACGCCTTCTTGGATGCGCGCGCCGCCGCTGTCATTGAGGCCGATAACGGGCGCGCCGACCTTCATCGCATTGTCCATGACCTTCATGATCTTTTCGGCATGCCGCTCGGACAGCGAGCCGCCGAAGACGGTGAAATCCTGACTGAAGACATAAACGAGGCGGCCGTTGATCGTGCCCGAACCGGTGACGACGCCGTCACCGGGAACGACCTGGTCCTGCATGCCGAAATCGGTGCAATTATGCTCGACATAGGTGTCGAGCTCTTCGAACGAACCTTCGTCGAGCAGCACGTCGAGCCGTTCGCGCGCGGTCAGCTTGCCCTTGGCGTGCTGCGCATCGATGCGCTTCTGCCCGCCTCCCAAGGCTGCGGCGGCGCGGCGGCGTTCCATTTCGGCGATATTGGCGGACACTGGCTTCTCCATCGGAATTGGAAGGCGTCGTCTGCTCCGATTGCACCGTCCGCGCAAATGTGAATTTGCAAAGTTGTAAATTGTAACTTTGCAAATAGCCGTATATTGTCCGCTCAAACGTTTTAAGGGTGTCGAGACGTCGCAATACCCCTCCCTAAACTCCCGCGGCGGCTCGACACCCATCGCAATGGAGCCCATTTCGATGGCAAGGCAGCGCATTTTTGCTGGAGCAAAGCTCCGCGAACTCCGTATCGCGCGGGGGGCCAAACAGGCCGATTTCGCGGGCGGGCTCGGCATTTCCATTTCCTACCTCAGCCAGATCGAGCATGATGACCGCCCGCTCACGCCCGCTCTGCTCGACAGGCTGCAAAAGCTGTTTCCGCTGGAATGGGAAGAAGTCGCGGCGGATGCCGGCGACCGCCGTGCGGGGGCGCTCCGCGAAGCCGCGGCGGATCCGCTTTTCGCGGCCTCGCCGCTTGCACCCGAACAGCTCGAACGCGCCGCGCTGCAACAGCCACAACTCGCCGAGCAGTTCGTCGCGCTCCACGCGGCCTATCGCCGCGCCGGGCAGCGGCTCCAGATCATCGACGAGGCACTGACCGGCGGGACCGCCGAGGGCAGCCGCCTGCCGTGGGAAGAGGTGCGCGACTGGTTTCACGACGCGGGCAATTATGTCGACAGCATCGATCGCGCGGCGGAGGCGCTGGCGGGCCAGCTGCGCGGGCGCGACCCCTCTCCGTCCGTCGAAACGATCGAGCGGCGGCTACGCGATGCGCTCGGCATTTCGATCGTCTATCAGCAAGCGCAGGCGCTGCGCGATTTCGATGCCACGATGCGCCATCTGGTGATCGATCCGTCGCTGCCCGCCGAAAGCCGGCGCTTCCAGCTCGCGCACCAGCTCGCCGCGCTCGCGCTGGCGAACGAAATCGCGGCGGTCGTCGAAGCGTCGCCGCTGCGTACGGCGGCGGCGCGGCAACTGCTCCACGTCGGCCTTGCCAACTACGGCGCGGGCGCGGTGCTGATGCCCTATGCTCCCTTCCGTGCCAGCGCGCGCGCGGTGCGGCACGACATCGACCGGCTGCGGATGCAATATGGCGTGAGCTTCGAACAGGCGTGCCACCGCCTCTCGACGCTCCAGCGCCCCGGCGCGCGCGGCATCCCGATGTTCTTCTGCCGCGTCGACATGGCGGGCAATATCACCAAGCGGCATTCGGCGACGCGCCTCCAGTTCGCGCGCTTCGGCGGCGCGTGCCCGTTGTGGATCGTCCACGAGGCCGCGGCGATCCCCGACCGCATCCTGTTCCAGCTTGCCGAGACGCCCGATGGCCTGCGCTACGTGTCGATGGCGAAGGGGCTGGTGAAGCCGTCGGGCAGCTATGCGCGCAGTCCGCGCCGCTACGCCGTCGCGCTCGGCTGCGAGGCGCAATATGCGGGCGATTTCGTCTATGCCGACGGGGTCGACGTCGCCGCACCGCAGGCGGCGACGCGGATCGGCCTGTCGTGCCGCATCTGTCCGCGTGACGATTGCGATCAGCGTGCGTTTCCGCCGAGCGACCGCCCGATATTGGTGGACCCGGATCGCAGGGATGTTGTGCCGTACCGGATTGGGTAGCCCATTCTCCCCTCCCGCTTGCGGGAGGGGTTGGGGGAGGGCCTGTTATGTCGTGGACGCCCGAAACACGCCCTCCCCTAGCCCCTCCCATAAATGGGAGGGGGACTAAACTTTCACGATCCCTCGCTCGATCAGACTATGCGCCGTCGCGAGGATCGCCTCCTCGGGAGGGCGCATCGTCCAGCCCAACGTCTTCATCGCATGACTGCTGTCTCCGCCGCGAACATTGCCGAGTTCGGCGACGAGCTGTTTCAGCTCGGGCCGGACGAGCGCGAGCAGCTTGAGCAGCCAGTCGGGCATCTTCCGCTTCGGCACTTTCCGCGCTTGCTCGCCAAGGTTCGCACGCAGCAGGTTGGCGACGTCGATCATCTTCAGGAACGGTCCCGAGCAGACATAGCGTTCGTCGTAGATCGCGGGCGCGGTCAGCGCGCGATAATGGAGATCCGCGACGTCGCGGACGTCGATGATCCCGAAACCGATGTCGGGGCACATCGGCACCTTGCCCTCGAGCAGTTGTTTCACCAGTTCGATCGAGGTCGAGAGGTCGTCCGACAGCAACGGCCCAAACACCGCGGCGGGATTGACCGAGGCGAATTCCATGCCGTCGCCCTCGGCCCTCACCCAGTCGCGCGCCGCGTGCTCGGCAACGGTTTTCGAGCGCGGATAGGGCATGACCTCGGGGTTATCGAGGTTGGTCCAGTCGGCTTCACTATAGATGTCGCGACCCTTGCCATGGCCATAAGCGATCGCCGCCATCGACGAGGTCAGAACGAACCGCCTAACGCCTGCCGCCTTGGCGAAGCGCAACGCGCGGAGCGCACCCTCGCGCGCCGGAACGACCAGCTCGTCGGGATGTTTCGGCACGTCGAGCGGAAAAGGCGATGCGACATGTGCGACATGGCTGCACCCCGCCATCGCATCCGCCCAGCCGGTGTAATTTTCGAGATCGGCGGCGAAAAAGCGCAGCCTGGCGTTGTCGACACCCAGCCAGCCGCGCACCTCGGCTTCGCGTTTCAGGCTGCGGACTGTCGTGTGGACGGCCCAGCCATTGTCGATGAGCTGCCGGATCAGGAAGCCCGCGATATAGCCGCTGCCCCCGGTGACCAATGCCGTTCCCGTCATGCGACCCTCCTCGCTCGTTGAGCAAGGAGGGTAACAGGATTATTTCAGCAGCACGAGTTCCTCGGCCATGCTCGGGTGCAGCGCGACCGTCGCGTCGAAATCGGCCTTGGTCAGCCCCGCTTTCACGGCGATCGCCGCCGCCTGCAGGATCTCCGGCGCATCGGGGCCGATCATGTGCAACCCGACGACCTGATCAGTGGCCGCGTTGACGACCATCTTGTAGAGCGCGCGCTCGTTGCGGCCCGCGAGGACATTTTTCATCGCGCGGAAATCGCTGGTGTAGACGCGGATCGAGCCGAGCTTGTTGCGCGCCTCGGCCTCGGTCATCCCGACCGCGCCGATCGGCGGATGGCTGAACACCGCGCTCGGGACATTGGCATAGTCGACGACCGTCGGCTTGCCGCCGAAAACGCTGTCGGAAAAGGCTTGGCCCTCGCGGATCGCCACCGGGGTAAGCTGGATGCGATTGGTGACGTCGCCGACGGCATAGATGCTCGGCACCGACGACTGGTTCGTCTCGTCGACCTTGATCGCGCCGTCCTTGTCGAGTTCGACGCCGACTTCTTCGAGGCCGAGCCCCTTGCTGTTCGGCACGCGCCCCGCGGCGACGAGCACCGCGTCGGCCTGGATCGGATCGCAGCCTTCGAGGTGGACGGTCAGCGACCCATCTTCATTCTTCTCGATCGACTGGAAGGGCGCGTTGAATTTGAATTCGATGCCCTTGGTCATCGAAATCTGGAGCAGCCGGTCGCGGATCTGCTCGTCATAGCCGCGCAGGATCGTGTCGCCGCGGTTTACGATCGTCACCTTGCTGCCGAATTCGTTGAAGATGCCGGCGAATTCATTGGCGATATAGCCGCCGCCCGCGATCACGACGCGCTTCGGCAGATTTTCGAGGTGGAAGACCTCGTTCGAGGTGATCGCATGCTCGCTGCCCGGAAATTCGGGGACGTGCGGCCAGCCGCCGGTCGCGATCAGGATGCGTTCGGCGCTGATTTCCTGTCCGTCGGCGAGGCGCACCTTCTGCGGACCGATGACGGTCGCGCGCGTCTTGAACAGCGTGACCTTGTGATTGTCGAGCGTCTGGCCGTAGAGGCCTTCGAGCCGGTCGACCTCGGCGAGGACATTGTCGCGCAGGCGGTTCCAGTCGAACTTGCAGTCGGGAACGTCCCAGCCGAATTTGCGCGCATCCTTCAGATCCTCGGCGAAATGCGCACCATAAACGAGCAGCTTCTTGGGCACGCAGCCGCGGATGACGCAGGTACCGCCGACGCGATATTCCTCCGCCAGCGCGACGCGCGCGCCGTGCGACGCGGCGATACGCGAGGCGCGAACCCCGCCCGACCCGGCGCCGATGACAAACAGGTCGTAATCAAACTCGCTCATTCAAAACCCCTGATCTTGTGGTCGCGTGCAGTTCGCGTTGGCCGCCTATGTGGTTACCCCCGCCCGCGATGCCAATCGAATTTTGCGGTCACAGTGATGGAGCGGAGGGTTATTCGCCGAGCGCGGCCTTCATCAGCGCCTGCGTTGCTGCGTCGAATTCGACCGTGCCCTCGGCAAGCCCCTTCGCCATTTCCTTGCCCAGCTCGACCCCGAACTGGTCGAACGGGTTGATGCCGAGCAGCACGGCATTGGCGAACACGCGATGCTCGTAAAAGGCGATCAGCGCGCCAAGGCTGCGCGGCGTGACCTGGTCGAGCAGGATCGTCGTCGACGGACGATCGCCCGGGTAATTGCGCGCACCATCCTCGCTGGCGCGCCCCGTCATCAACGCCGCGCCCTGCGCGATGCAGTTCGCGACGAGCGTTTCGTGATGCGCATCGTCGAGCAGATGGTCGGGCTCGCGCGCGACGACGAACTCGACCGGCGTCAGATGCGTGCCCTGATGCAGCAGTTGGAACACCGCATGCTGCGCATCGGTGCCGACGCCGCCCCAGGTGATCGGCGCGCTGTCGCGGCCGACCGGCTGGCCGTCGAGGGTCACCGACTTGCCGTTCGATTCCATTTCGAGCTGTTGCAGATAGTCGGGAAGCAGCCGCAGCCGCTCGTCATAGGCAAAGACCGCGCGCGTCTGGCAGCCGAGCCGGTTCGCATAAATCTGGTCGGCGAAGGCGGCGAGCAGGCAGATATTGTCGGCGCCGTCGGCGAGCCGGAAGTGGCGGTCCATTTCCGCCGCGCCCTCGAGCAGGTCGGCAAAGGCGTCCCAGCCGAGCGCGAGCGCGGCGGGAAAACCGATCGACGACCAGAGCGAATAGCGTCCGCCGACGCTTTCGTTGAACGGCAGGATGCGCGTTTCGTCGATGCCCCACTCGATCGCGCGCTCGGGCTTCGCGGTCAGCGCGATGAAGCGGCCGACGGGGTCGGCGACCCCGGCTTCTTCGAGCCAGAGCAGCGCCGAATTGGCGTTGAGCAAGGTTTCGGTGGTGGTGAAGGTTTTCGAAGCGACCGCGACGAGCGTATGTTCGGGGCTGAACCGGGCGAAGGCTTCGTCAAGCGCGGCGCCGTCGACGTTCGACACCACCGCGACGTCATAACGGTCGCTGTGGCGGCCGAGCGCATCGATGAGCAAATCGGGGCCGAGCGCCGATCCGCCGATGCCGATGTGGAGCAGGTGCCGGATCTCCCCGAACGCGCCGGCTTCGATCGCGTCGATCATCATCCGCATCCGCTGGTGCAGCGCCTGCGCGGCATGGACCGACTCCGGCGCACCATCGCCGCGTTCGGCGCTATGTTCGGCGGCGCGGCCTTCGGTCGGGTTGGCGATGCCGCCCGAGAAGAGCGTCTTGCGCCGGCCCGCGAAATCCTGTGCATCGGCAAGACCCGAGAGGATGTCGATGGCCGCCGTGTCGAGGTGCGTCTTGGCAAAGTCGAAACGGATGTCGGCAACGCTGCGCACCAGCGCCTGCAGGCGCGTTTCGGGGTCGGCGGCGACCAGATCGGTCAGCTTCTGCGGCTGCCAGTTCGAAAGGGCCTGCCAGGCGTCGGATGCGGTTGTCATCGTCTATTGTCCTCGAAGGGGAGTGAATCGCGGACTTTCTCTAAGCCTGCCGTCCCCCGCGCGCCAGTGTCGTCCACCGATATTTGCTTGACGTGGCAACCTATTCATCGCCAATGCGCGGCATGACCAATGCCAGCTTTACCGCCGATGTGACGCCCCCGACCGGACCCGCGCCGTCGTCTCCGACCCCGGCACCGGTGTCCGCCAAGGAAGAGGCGGTCGACACCGTCCGTTTCCTCGCGCTGCTCGCGATCGCCGTGCTGATTTTCCGCAGCTTTTTCCTGTCGCCGTTTAACATCCCGTCGGAATCGATGCAGCCGCGGCTGCTCATCGGCGACTATCTGCTCGTCAACAAGATGGCCTATGGCTATTCGAAATACAGCCTGCCGTTCAGCGCGCCGCTGATCCCGGGCCGGATTTTCGCGCGCACGCCCGAGCGCGGCGACGTCGTCGTGTTCAAGGCACCGCCGGTTGCCGACAATGATTATATCAAGCGCGTGATCGGCGTGCCCGGCGACAGCGTGCAGGTGAAAGAGGGCATCGTCTGGCTGAACGGCAAGCCGCTGAAGCGCGAAGCCATCGCCGATTTCGTCATTCCGGTGACGCCGAACATGGTCGAAGCCTCGCGCATGACGGGCACTCTGCCCTGCTATTCGCCCGAGTTCGAAGAGATCGCCGCCGATGGCCAGCGTCAGTGCCGCTACAAGCAGTTCCGCGAGACGCTGCCGAGCGGCAAAAGCTATAACATCCTCGACATCACGACGATCCCCGAGGACAATACCCCGCTCGTCGTCGTCCCCGCCGGCCATCTGTTCCTGATGGGCGACAACCGCGACCGCAGCGCCGACAGCCGCTTCCCCGCGATGGAAAATCAGGGCATCGGGCTGGTGCCCGAGGAAAATCTGGTCGGCCACGCGCTCGTCGGCATGTTCTCGACCGACGGGTCGGCGAGCTGGATCAACCCGATCAGCTGGTTCACCGCCGCGCGCTGGGGCCGCATCGGGGACGGTTTTTGAACGATCCGCTTAACACCGGGGCGCTCGCCGAGATCATCGGCTGCACCCCGGGCGACCTGAAGGTCTATGATCTGGCGCTGACGCACGGCAGCACCGGGCGCGCCGATTATCAGCGGCTGGAATTTCTCGGCGACCGCGTGCTCGGGCTCGTCATCGCGTCCGAACTCTACACGCGCTTTCCCTCGGCGAGCGAAGGTGAGATGTCGTCACGGCTGCACGTGCTCGCATCGGGCGCGACCTGCGCGGCGATCGCGCAGCGGCTGAAGCTCACCGACCTCATCCGTTTCGGCGCGCAGGCGCGCAACGATGGCGGACGGTATAGCGACAATATCGCCGCCGATGCGATCGAGGCGCTGATCGGCGCGCTATATCTCGACCAGGGCGCCGACGCCGCGCGCCGCTTCATCCTGGCGCATTGGGGCGAGATGATCGACGGGCAGCAGGCGGCGCCGAAACACCCGAAGGCGGCGTTGCAGGAATGGGCGCTGGCGCGCAAGCGCCGCCCGCCCGAATATGAAATCATCGCGCGCGAAGGCCCCGACCATGCGCCGCGCTTCCGTATCGCGGTCAGCATCGGCAAGCTCGCGCGCGCCGAAGCCGAAGGCGCATCAAAACAGGCAGCTGAAAAGGCGGCAGCGGCCGCGTTGCTCGCCGAACTCGAAGGATTAAAGGAATGACCCACCGTTGCGGATTTGTCGCCGTCGTCGGCGCGCCCAACGCGGGCAAATCGACGATCGTCAACGCGCTCGTCGGCCAGAAGGTCGCGATCGTCAGTCCGAAGGCGCAGACGACGCGCACGCGGTTGATGGGCGTCGCGATGGACGGCGAAACGCAGATCGTCCTGATCGACACGCCGGGTATCTTCGCCCCCACCCGCCGGCTCGACCGCGCGATGGTTGCGGCGGCGTGGAATAGCCTCGACCAGGCCGAGGCGATCCTCGTGATGATCGACGCTGCGGCGAAGCTCGGCGAGCGCGCCGAACGCGTGCTGCAGGGGATCGAGGGACGGCCCGAGAAGAAGTTCCTTGTCCTCAACAAGGTCGACCTGACCAAGAAGGACAAACTGCTGACCATCGCGACGCAGCTCAACGAGCGGGTCAAATTCGACGAGACTTTCTTCATCTCGGCGAGCACCGGGGACGGAGTTCCCGAACTCAAGGCGCATCTCGCCCGGCTGATGCCCGAAGGACCGTGGCATTTTCCCGAGGACGAGGTTAGCGATGCCCCCGAACGGATGCTTGCGGCCGAAATCACGCGCGAGCAGCTCTATCGCCAGCTCCACGAGGAACTGCCGTACCAGTCGACCGTCGAAACCGAGAAATTCACGACGCGTCCCGACGGCAGCGCCGAAATCCACCAGCAGATCCTCGTCGCGCGCGACAACCAGCGCGCGATCATCCTCGGCCACAAGGGCGAGCGGATCAAGGAAATCGGCAGCAAGTCGCGCGCCGAACTGACCGAGCTGCTCGGCCGCAAGGTCCACCTGTTCCTGCACGTCAAGGTCAAGGCGAACTGGGACGAGGATCGCGGTGTCTATCGCGACATGGGGCTCGACTGGGTCGATTGACCCCTGGTCAGATCCGCCGGCAGTCATCCGGCGCCGCGCCGCCATCGAACCGCGCCTCGATCCACGCCAGCGTCTCGCCCGCGCGATCGCCGCGCGCGCCGTCGACGTGGCTGCCGCCCGGAATCTCGATCCAGCGCACCGGGGTCCTGTGTTTGCAAACCGCTTTTGCGAATTTGCGCGTGACTGCGGGCGCGACGAGCGTGTCCTTCGTTCCCTGCGCGATCAGGATCGGTCCGGGAACGCTCGCGGGATCGACGCTGTTGGCGCGCATCGCAGCGGCGAAGGGTTCGATCCGCGTAAAATCCTTTTTCTTGATCGTCTGCTTGACTGACAGGATGCCGAGGAGGGTTCCGAGCTTGGGCTTCTTGCCAAGTTCGAGGCAATTATTCTCGGCCAGCCGCCGAATGACCCCCTGATTGCCCCTGTCGAAGTCGTTCAGCGAATAACCGAACCGCTGCGACCAGCTGTACAATGTCAACGACAACAGGAAGGCGCGCGCATTGGCGTCGCTCGCCTCGCGCATATTGGCGCCCAAATCGGTCGGCGGAGCCGCCGCGGCCGTGCCGACCAGTGTCAAGTCGGGCGCGTAGGACCGGGTAACCGCCGCGGTCCATAACGCTGCATGTCCGCCCTGCGATTCGCCCCAGACCGCAAAGCGCGTGCCGGCTCCGGCACCGGGGATCATCCGCGCCGCGCGTACCGCGTCGAGCACCGAATAGGCGGTGTCGCGGCCGACAAGATAGGGGTGCGGCATCGGCGACCCCAGCCCCGGATAATCGGGCGCGACGACGACATAGCCCCGCGCGATCATCTGGTCGATCGCCGGAGCGGCGGCGTAGCTGGCGGGGGTCGCCGACGGCGCGCATTTTTGGGCGACGCCCGTCGTGCCGTGCGCCCAGGCAATGACGCGGCGCGGCTGCCTCGGTGTGGCCTCGCGCGGGGCGATGACCATGCCGGTCACCTCCTGCCGCAGCCCGTCCTGGTTGCTGGTCCAGTAGCGCACCCGCCACGCCTGCGCGCCGGCTGGCGCCTCGGCGAGCGGCTCGGCCGACGATAATGTCCCGGCCTGCTGCGCTGTGGCGGGCAGCGCGGCGGCTGTTGAAGCGACAAATAATGCAGCAATCACAAGGCGCATGGCTTCACCCTCCATCACGCCGTCCTAACATGCTCGCATCGCGGCAGGAAAGAGGGCGGCTACAGGCTGCGGCAATCATTCGGCGGCGGGTTGCCGTCAAAGCGCGAGGTGATCCAGCCGATCGTTTCCTGTGAACTTTCGCGCGCGCTTGCCCCGTGATCGCCCGTCATATCGATCCAGCGCAGCGGCGTTCCGCGCCGGCAGACCGATTTGGCGAACTTGCGCGTAACCGCGGGCGCGACGATCGTGTCGTTGCGGCTCTGCGCGATCAGTAGCGGCCCCGGCACACGCGCGGGGTCGACGCTGTTGGTGCGTGCGAAGGAGCCGAAGGGCTCGATCCTTGCGATGTCCTTGTTCTTCGTCGCGCGGGCGATGGTGAGGATGCCGAGGATCGTGCCGAGCTTGGGCTTCTTGTTGAAGGCGACGCAATTATTCTGCGCCAGCCGGGTGATGATGCCCTGGTTCGTGCGGTTGGTGATGCCGTCCATCGAGAAGCCATAGAGCGTCGACCAGCTGTGCAGTGCGAAGGACAGCAATAGCGCGCGCGCATTCTTGTCGCTCCCCTCGCGCAGATTGGCGGCGAGGTCGGTGGGCGGCGCGGCTGCTGCCGTGGCGACCAGTGTGAGGTCGGGCGCATAGGAGCGTGCCGCGGTCGCGGTCCACAGCGCGGCGTGGCCGCCTTGCGATTCGCCCCAGACGGCAAAGTTGCTGCCCGCCGCCGCGCCGGGAATCTCGCGCGCCGCGCGCACGGCGTCGAGAACCGCGTTGGCGGTGTCGGGCCCCACGAGGAAAGGATGCATCGTCGGGCTGGCGAGGCCGATATAATCGGGCGCGACGACGACATAACCGCTGCGAACCGCGTCCATTCCCGCGCTATAGGCAAAGAAGTCCGGGCTGAGCGACGGCGCGCATTTCTCGGCGACGCCCCATGCGCCGTGGGTCCAGGCGATCACACGGCGCGGCCGCGGTGGAATCGCCTCCATCGGCGCAGCAACAACGCCGGTGACGGCGAAGCGCTGACCATTGCCGTTCGTTGTCCAATATTGGACGCGCCACGCCTGCACGCCCGGAGGGGTATCGGTCATCGGCTGGGCGGAAATCAGATATCGGGATTGTTGTGCGGCTACAGGGAGTGAAAGCGCCGACATGATGGTGAGTAGGATAGCGGCAAGCAGGTGGCGCATGAGAAGATCTCCCCAATTGCGCCACCCTTATCATGGGTTTGGGGCGTCGGGAACGCCAACCGGTACGACACGCCAAAACTCCGTCATTCCCACGAAAGCGGGAACCCAGCAGCAATGGTTCCTCGCTAGGCTCCCCCTTTCGCGGGAATGACGAGATGAAGGGACGGCCTGCTGCTACTCGGCCGTCGTCTTTTTCTTCGCCGGAGCCTTCTTTGCAGGCGCTTTCTTTGCTGCGGGCTTCTTCGCTGCAGCCTTCTTCGGCGCGGCCTTCTTCTTGCCCTTCGCCGGTCCCTTTGCAGCGCGCGCGTCGATCAGCGCGATCGCCTCTTCGAGCGTGAGCGTCGCCGGGTCGGCGCTTTTCGGCAAGGTCGCGTTGGTCGTTCCGTCGGTGACATAGGGACCAAAGCGTCCTTCCATCAGCTTCATCTCGCCGCCGCTCGTCGGATGCGGGCCGAAGGTGTTGAGCGGTTCGGCCTTGGTGCGCCCGCGCCCGCCGCCGGCTGCCGCTTCGGCGATGCGCACGACCGCGGCGTTCATGCCGATGTCGAAGATTTCGGCGGTGCCGGTCAGCTTCGCATATTTGCCGTCGTGGAGAAGGTACGGGCCGTAGCGCCCGAGACCCGCCATGATCGGCTTGCCGCTTTCGGGGTGCACCCCGACCTCACGCGGCAGGTTCAAGAGCCTGATCGCATAATCGAGATCGAAATCCTCGCCCGGGATATCCTTGGGGATCGACGAACGCTTCGCCTCCTTGCCGTCGCCGAGCTGGATATAGGGCCCGAAGCGTCCGCTGCGCTTGGTCACTTCCAGCCCGGATTCGGGATCGGTGCCCATCGCCTCGGGACCGGTGTCGGCCTCGCCATTGCCGCCGGGCTGCGCGAATTTGCGCGTGAACTTGCATTCGGGATAATTGCTGCACGCGATGAACGGTCCGAACTTGCCGCCGCGCAGCGCGAGCCGCCCGGTGCCGCAATTGGGACAGATGCGCGGGTCGCTGCCGTCGCCCTTGTCGGGGAAGAGATAGGGCCCGAGGAACTCGTCGAGCGCCGCGGTGATCTCCGACGGCTTCTGCTCCATCACCTCGCCCGTGCGCGGCTTGAAGTCGCGCCAAAAGCGTTCGAGCACCGCCTGCCATTGCGCGCGGCCGCCCGACACGTCGTCGAGCTCTTCCTCGAGCCCGGCGGTGTAATCATATTCGACATAGCGGGCAAAAAAGCGTTCGAGGAACGCCGTCAGCAACCGCCCGCTTTCTTCGGGAATGAAGCGATTCTTCTCGACCGTCACATAGGCGCGATCCTTCAGAACCTGCAGGATCGCCGCCCATGTCGATGGGCGCCCAATCCCCAGCTCTTCCATCTTCTTGACCATGCTGGCTTCGGAATAGCGCGGCGGCGGCTGGGTTTCGTGGCTTTCGACCTCGACCCCCGTCTTTGCGGGCGCATCGCCTTTGGCCATCGCGGGCAGCAGGCGTGCGTCGTCATCGTCGTTGCTGTCGTCGCGGCCTTCGTCATACAGCGCAAGGAAGCCGGGGAATTTGATGACCTGTCCGGTGGCGCGCATCACCGTTTTTCCGGTGCCGTCGGTCAGGTCGATGCTGGTCCGCTCCAACCGCGCCGAGGCCATCTGGCTCGCCATCGCGCGCTTCCAGATCAGTTCGTAAAGCCGCGCATGATCGCCGCTGCCCGCCTTGTCTTTTGAAAAGTCGGTCGGACGGATCGCTTCGTGAGCCTCCTGGGCATTTTTTGCCTTGGTCTGATAGATGCGCGGCTTGTCGGGGACGTAGCCGCCGTCATAGCGGTTCGCGATCGCGGCGCGCGCCGCGCTGATCGCGGCGCCGTCCATCTGGACGCCGTCGGTACGCATGTAAGTGATCGCGCCATCCTCATAGAGTCCCTGCGCGACCCGCATCGTGTGGCTGGCGGAAAAGCCCAGCTTGCGCGCGGCTTCCTGTTGCAGGGTCGACGTCGTGAAGGGCGGCGGCGGATTGCGCGTCAGCGGCTTGGTCTCGACCGCATCGACCGTGAAATGCCCCGCCTTCACATCGGCTTCGGCGGCGCGCGCATCGGCTTCGCTGGTGATCGACAGCCGCTCGATCTTGTCGCCGCGCCACTGCGCAAGGCGCGCCTTGAACGGCGTGCCCGACATTTCGAACAGCCCGGTGATCGACCAATATTGCTGCGCAACAAAGGCTTCGATTTCGCGCTCGCGTTCGACGATCATGCGGAGCGTCACCGACTGGACGCGGCCCGCCGATTTGGCGCCGGGCAGCTTGCGCCACAGCACCGGCGACAGGGTGAAGCCGACGAGATAGTCAAGCGCGCGGCGGGCGCGATAGGCGTCGATCAGATCGTCGTCGAGCGCGCGCGGCTGCGCCATCGCGGTCAGCACCGCATCCTTGGTGATCGCGTTGAAGGTGACGCGGTCGACCTCCTGCGGCAGCGCCTTTTTGCTGCGCAGCAATTCCTGCACATGCCAGCTGATCGCTTCACCTTCGCGATCAGGGTCGGTCGCGAGGATCAATCGATCGGCGGCCTTCGCCGCGTCCTGGATTTCCTTCATCCGCTTCGTCTTGTCGGGATACAGCTGCCACTGCATCGCAAAGCCGTCGTCGGGATCGACCGACCCATCCTTGGGCGGCAGATCGCGGACATGACCATAGGACGCCAGCACCTTGAAGTCGCGCCCCAGATATTTCTCGATCGTCTTCGCCTTTGCGGGCGATTCCACAATTACCAATTGCATGAAAAACCTTTAGTCCTAGCTGTCCCTTACGTACGTACGCGTGAGGGTGGCGCCGACGGGCGCCGCGTCAACCGAAAATTTCCTGTAACGTCGATGCCGGTTGCTCGGTGTTCAAGAGCAGGGCCACCGCGGCCAGATAGCTCCCCACAATACCGATCGCGGCGGCCAGATTCGTCGCCACCAACCAGCCAAACCCGTATTCGGCCGCCAGAGCCGGCGCCGCGAGTTCGACCGCCAACGGCGCCACCGATAGCGCGAACAGGATCAACCCGACGCCAAGCGCCGCGGGCCAATGCACCGCAAGCATATCCCAGCTTCGCTGCATCGCCGCGCGGCGGCCGCCCTCGTCGCGCACGAGCAACGCGCTGGCGAGATACCAGCGCGCAAAGATATAGAGCCCGGGCAAGACAAGCAGGACGAGCCCCAGCAACACGCCGAGCCCGACCAACAGGCCCTGCAAATAGACGCTCAGCGAATTGGCGACCGACATGGCGGCCGCGATCCCTGCCTGCGCAAAGGCTTCGCGCGTGATCCAGACCTGAACGAAGGTAATGGCAATGCCATAGGCAATCAGAATTCCGCTGCCGCTGCCGCCTATCCGCTCCATGGCAACATCCGAGGCAATCCCTGCAACCGCGGTTGCCAGCCACGCGACCGAAACGGTGCCCGGCATGGCGACCGCCATATCCCATGACCGCCGCAAAGTGGGGACGAGCAAACGCGCATCATATTGCATTTACCGAATTTCCCCCTTCGCCCGATTACGCGCGAGGGTGGCGGGGATCGCTTGATTCCGTCAAGCCGGATTTTTCGTCAACAGCTCTGCCATTCGAAGTCGCCGGGTAGGATCATCTGCCCGCGTCCTGCTTGGCGCCGCTGCCGATGATTTCCTGTCCGCTGATCAAGCGAGCGAAATTTTCGCGCCGGCATGGCGCTCGACGCGTCCCGCAAGCTCGAGTTCGAGCAGGACGAGTTGGACCGTCGAGGCGTCCTGCCCGGATTGTCGAACCAACTCGTCGACCGCGACCGGCGTCGGCCCGAGCAGGTCGATCAGCGACCGGCGTTCGCCCTCGCCTGCGTCCACCGGCGCGGGCGCCGCGGCGTAGCGTTGCACCGGCTCGCGCACCATTCGCGCGTCGATCGGCCCGACCGCTTCGAGCACATCGTCGACCGTCTGGATCAGCGTCGCGCCCTCGCGGATCAGCAGGTTGCAGCCCTGCGCGCGCGGGTCGAGCGGCGAGCCGGGCACCGCCATCACCTCGCGGCCGTAATCACCGGCGCGGCGCGCGGTGATCAGCGATCCCGATTTGGGCGCCGCCTCGATGACCACCGTTCCGTGCGCGACCCCGGCGATGATGCGATTACGCGACGGGAAGTGGCGCGCGAGCGGCTCGGTTCCCGGCGGCTGTTCGGCGATCAGCAGCTGGTCGTTCGCGATCTTTTCCTGCAGCACGGCATTTTCGGGCGGAAAGGCAATGTCGATTCCGCTGGCGATGACGCCGACGGTCGATCCGCCGAGCGCGCCGATATGCGCAGCGGTGTCGACGCCGCGGGCGAGCCCGCTAACCACGGTCACGTCGCGCGTCGCCAGATCGGCCGCGAGCTGGCGCGCGAAGCGGCATGCGATCGCCGAGGCATTGCGCGCGCCGACGATCGCAACGCACGGGCGCCGCAGCATCGCCGTATCGCCGCGCACGACGACGACGGGCGGCGCGCCTTCGACCTCGCGCAGCATCGGCGAATAATCAACCTCGTCGCTGAAGATATGGCGCGCGCCCAATTGGGCCACGCGCTCGATCTCACGCTCGGCGACCTCGGCGGGCGCGATGCGCGCCTTCCCCCCCCCGCCGCGCAGGACGAGGTCGGGCAGCGCATCGAGCGCGGCTTCGCCCGATCCGAAGCGCAGCATCAGCTGGTGCCAGCTCACCGGGCCGACATGCGGCGTGCGGATCAGCCGCAGCCGCGCCAGCCGCTCGGCGTGCGTCACGCTCCGCCGGCTCCTTCAGGCGCGCCCTTCTTTCCGCCGACCCTCGGCTCGGTCCCGGCACGCAGCCGTGCGATATTTTCGCGGTGGCGCCACAGCACGATGACCGCGAGGCCCGCGAGGCCGATGGCATAGACCTGATGGCCGAAGGCGAGCGCGGCGATCGGTGCCGACACCGCGCCGAGCATCCCGCCGAGCGATGAGATACGCAGCAACAGGACGGTGCCGAGCCACACGACGGCGAACACCAGCCCGATCGGCCAAGCGAGCGCGAGCGCAAGGCCCAGCAATGTCGCAACGCCCTTCCCGCCGCGGAACTTCAGCCACACCGGGTAGCAATGGCCGATCATCGCCGCAGCGCCCGCGATCATCGCGGCATGATCGCCGAGTTCGGGGACGAAATGGCGCGCGAGCAGCACCGCCACCGCGCCCTTCGCGCCGTCGAGGATCAACGTTGCCGCCGCCAGCCCCTTGCGCCCCGTGCGGAGCACATTGGTCGCGCCGATATTGCCCGACCCGATCTGACGCAGATCGCCCGCGCCGAACATCCGCGTCAGGATCACGCCGAACGGGATCGAGCCCAACAGATACCCCGCGGCAATCAGCAAATATAAAGTCATGACGCTCCCCGCTCCATTCAGTGCCAGTGTGGCGATGTTGGACGATGCAATCAACGGATTCGAACATGTTGGCCGCCAAAACGGATTAACCCGTCGCCCCCCGCGGGGGCGACGGGAAGCAATTGAGCACCGCTCTTTGCGCTGCTAGGCGAAAGCCATGAACGCTCTCGCGCCCGATGCCCCTATTCTCTTCTTCGACAGCGGCCTTGGCGGGCTCACCGTGCTGGGTCCGACACGCGCGCTGCTCCCGACCGCGCCGTTCGTCTACGCCGCCGATTATGCCGGACTGCCCTATGGCAAGAAGAGCAACGAGGAACTCGCCGCGCGGGTCCCCGCGTTGCTCGGGCGCCTCGTCGAACGCTATCAGCCGCGGCTTGCGGTCATCGCGTGCAACACCGCCTCGACGATCGCGCTTGCCCATGTTCGCGCCGCGCTCGACCTGCCGATCGTCGGCACCGTGCCCGCGATCAAGCCCGCGGCCGAGCTGACCGAAAGCGGCGTCATCGGCGTACTCGGGACCGAGGCGACGGTGCGCCAGCCCTATGTCGACGACCTCAGCGCCAGGTTCGCGGACGGCAAGACGGTGCTGCGCCATGGCAGCCCCGGCCTCGTCACCGGCGCCGAGGCGAAACTGCGCGGCGAGGCGGTCGATCCCGACACAATCGCGCGCGCGATTGCGGGGCTGCGCGACCAACCCGGCGGCGACCGCATCGACGTGATCGTCCTCGCCTGTACCCATTTTCCCCTGCTGCAGGACGAACTGCAGGCTGCGGCGGGGCCCGAGGTGACCCTGATCGACGGCGCCGCGGGCATCGCGCGGCGCATCGCCTATCTGACCGAAGGCCAGCCCTGGCCCGCCGCGGCCGCCCCAGGCATCGCGGTCTTCACGCGCAGCGACGACCGCCCGCCCCCGCCGCTCACGGCGCTGGCTCCCTATGGCATTGGGTCGATCGAGACGATCTGATGGGACAATTTGTCCCATAAGTTGCGAATCGTTCGCACTGGATTTCAGCCGGATTCGGCGTTATTGGCCCGCCTGTTAACAGCCGCCGGAGGGAGCGGCTCCAGAGCTGCACTAGCACCTGACTGCGGGGCTGAAACGTGAACTATAACGATATCTTCGCTCGGGCCATCGACCGGCTGCATGAAGAAGGACGCTACCGCGTCTTCATCGACATATTGCGCAATCGCGGCGCCTTTCCGAACGCGCGCTGCTTTGCCGGCCACAACGGGCCGAAGCCGATCACCGTCTGGTGCTCGAACGACTATCTCGCGATGGGCCAGCATCCCAAGGTCATCGAGGCGATGGAAGGCGCGCTGCACGACGTCGGCGCGGGTTCGGGCGGCACGCGCAATATTGGCGGCAACACCCACTATCATATCGATCTCGAGCATGAGCTTGCCGACCTGCACGGCAAGGATGGCGCGCTGCTGTTCACCTCGGGCTATATCTCGAACGAGGCGACGCTCGGCACGCTCGGCAAGCTCTTGCCGAACTGCATCATCTATTCGGACGAACTCAACCACGCTTCGATGATCGCGGGCATCCGCAACTCGGGCTGCGAAAAGCGGGTGTGGCGCCATAACGACCTCGAACATCTGGAAGAGCTGCTTGCCGCCGACGATCCCGAGGCGGCGAAGCTGATCGCGTTCGAAAGCGTCTATTCGATGGACGGCGACGTCGCGCCGCTCCACGCGATCTGCGACCTTGCCGAAAAATATAACGCGCTGACCTATTGCGATGAAGTCCATGCCGTCGGCATGTACGGCCCGCGCGGCGGCGGTATCAGCGATCGCGACGAAGCCGCGAGCCGTATCACCATCATCGAAGGTACGCTGGGCAAGGCGTTCGGTGTGATGGGCGGCTATATCGCCGCCGACAAGAATATCATCGACGTGATCCGCAGCTATGCGCCGGGCTTCATCTTCACGACCAGCCTGTCGCCGGTGCTCGTCGCGGGCGTGCTTGCGAGCGTGCGGCACCTCAAATCGTCGAGCGTCGAACGCGACGCGCAGCAGGAAGCCGCGGCTTACCTCAAGCAGTGCTTCCGTGACGCCGGCTTGCCGGTGATGGATTCGACGACGCACATCGTGCCGCTGATGGTCGGCGACCCGGTGCGCGCGAAGAAGATCAGCGACATATTGCTCGCCGAATATGGCGTCTATGTGCAGCCGATCAATTTCCCGACCGTGCCGCGCGGCACCGAACGCCTGCGCTTCACCCCGGGCCCGGCGCATGACGAGGCGATGATGCGCGAGCTGACAAGCGCGCTGGTCGAGATTTGGGACCGGCTCGAACTGCAGCTTCAGCAGGCCGCGTGAGGACAGCGCCCGGTTACGATGACGTCGTCGTCGGACGCCGCTCGATCCGCGGCTTCCTCGACAAGCCCGTACCGAAAGCACTGATCGCCGAGATTCTCGAGGTCGCGATGCGCGCGCCTTCGTCGTTCAACAACCAGTGCTGGAATTTCTCGGTCGTCACCGGCGATCCGCTCGCCGCGATCCGCCGGGGCAACACCGACGGCATCCTTGCGGGCAAGCCCGACAGCCGCGAATTTCGCCGCTTCGACGGCATCGCCGACGACCACCGCGGCCGCCAGATCGAGATCGCCAAGCAGCTTTTCGGCGCGATGGGTATCGCCCGCGACGACAAGGATGCGCGGCAAGACTGGGTGCTGCGCGGTTTTCGCCAGTTCGACGCACCGGTCAGCGTCGTCGTCACCTATGACCGTGTGCTGCTCGGCAGCGATATCGCGCCCTTCGACTGCGGCGCCGTCACCAACGCACTCGTCAACGCCGCCTGGTCGCGCGGGCTCGGCTGCGTCATCAACAGCCAGGGGATCATGCAAAGCCCCGTCGTGCGCGAACATGCGCGCATCCCCGACGATCAGGTCATTATGATCTGCGTCGCGATGGGCTGGCCCGACGCCGATTTCCCGGCCAATGCGGTGGTGTCGAACCGCAAGAGCGTCGATGACGCGGTCCGCTTCGTCGGTTTCAACGATTAGCGCACCCTTCGACAAGGTCGGCATGACGCGATAGGGTGGAGGCCGAATCCCCTCCCCGCTCGCGAAAGATTATCATGCCGACACAGCGTTATAGCTATACCGCCATCACGCTTCACTGGCTCATCGCGCTGCTGCTGGCATTCCAGATCGCGCTCGGCTGGGCCCTCGAGGGGAACAACAGCCCCGAATTGTTTGCGCGATACCAACTGCACAAATCGATCGGCATCACGATCCTGCTGCTCAGCCTTGCGCGCCTTGCGGCGCGCCTGTTCACGCCGCGCCCGCCCGCGTCCGATGGCCCGGCATGGACCCGCGCGCTGGCCAGCACGGTGCACGGACTCTTCTACCTCGTGATGATCCTCGGCCCGATTACGGGGTGGCTGCTCGTCTCGACCGCGCGTGTTCAGGTCCCTACGCTGCTTTATGGGATCATCCCCTGGCCGCACCTGCCCGTTGGCCGGGGCTGGCACGAGCCCGCGGAATCGATCCACGGCGCGATGGCGTGGCTCGCGATCGGGCTGTTCGCGCTTCATATCGCGGGGGCGCTGCGTCACCAATGGCTGCTCGGCAAGCCCGAACTCCAGCGAATGATCCCCTTTGCGCGCGGCAAGGCGGCGGGGGGCGCCATCGGCGCGCTGGCGCTCGTCGGCGCCGCCTTTGTCGCAGGTCAGACAATCTATCCCGAACGGGTGCGGCCCGCCGCCGAAAAGGCGTCCCCGCCGCCGGTCGCTACCCCGACTACAGCGGCCATCGCTCCCGTGACGAAGGATGACGAAACAACTGCCATCGAAGCGACAGAGGAAGCGCCCGAAGAGATGGCCCAGCCGCTCGCCGACTGGACGGTCGCGTCGGGCGGACGGCTCGGCTTTACGGCGCGCTGGAATGGTGAAGCGGTCGATGGCCGTTTCGATCGCTGGCGCGCCGCGATCCGCTTCAGCCCTGACGATCTCGCCAAATCGACCATTCGCGTCACGGTCGACCTTGCTTCGGCCGACACCGGCGACGGGCAGCGCGACGATTCGTTGAAGAGCAGCGATTTCTTCGATGTCGGCGCGCACCCGAGCGCGGTCTTTAGCGCGCGCGACATCCGCCACCTCGGCGGGGAGAAATATGAGGCGCGCGGCACGCTCGATCTGCGCGGCGCCAGCAAGCCCGCGACGCTGCGTTTCACGTTGCGCATCGACGGCGACCGCGCACGCGTTGCCGGAACCGCGCGCATCGACCGCACCGCTTTCGGTGTCGGTCAGGGCGAATGGGCCGCAACCGACGCGATCGCCGCCGGGGTGGACATCGCCTTTTCCTTCAACGCGACGCGCCCGGCGTCCTGATCGATCAGGGTGTCGGGCGCATCATGCCCCAGAAATGCGGGCCGCCGGGTACGTCCCATTGGACTTGCGTAACAAACCCGAGCCGTTCGTAGAGCGGTACATTTTCTGGCGTCGCCGTCTCGAGCCAGCAAGGCAGCCCGTCGGCATCGGCAACCATGGTTTGCGCGCGGATAATGCGTCCGCCATGCCCCTTGCCCTGATGCCCGGGGCGGACGCCGACATAATGGAGATACCAGAAGCGCCCCCTGGGGCGGTGGGCATCGATGCCGCCCTGCACCTTCAACCCCCGCGGCAATGCGGTGCCGAAGGTCGCGACGAGCGGGATGACGGTGCGCAGGAATTCGACTGGACCGCTATGCGCCTGTCCCGGTGCACGCCAGAGCGCCGCCGCCTCGTCGCCCGGCGAGCGCAGCGCGATCCCGGCACGGACGTCGGCGGGGACGAGGGTCCGAAACAGGCTATGGAGCGCGCGGGCGCGATGATCGGGATCGGGCAAGATCCACGATAGCGCGGGGTCGGTCTGAAACGCCTGAGCCAGTGTTTCGGCAACCGACGCCAGTTCGACGGGCCCTGCCGGCAAGATCATATCGGTCATCGCGCCTCCCAGCACCAGAGGAGCAGCTGTTGCGCCGCTTGGCAAGACTAGCGCGGCCGTTTCTCAAGCCGCAGGGCCCAGGCATAGCCGCGATAGAGCCGCGTCACTGCGAGCCGCGCGCCGGCATCGTTCGCGGCCTCGCGCGCGGCTTCGACCAACAGCGCGCGCGGTTCGACATGAAAGCGCGCGAGCCAGGCGAACAGCGCGCCGCGGAACCAGTCGGGCATATCCTCCTGCTGGCCGAAATCGACGATGTGCAGCGATCCATAGGTCGACAGGTGGCGTATCGCTTCGCGGATCGCGCCTTGCCAGTCGGGGATCATCGACAGTGTATAGCTTTGAAAGATGCGATCGAAACTGGCGGTGCGGAACAGCGCGTTCGGGTCGAAACCCGTCGCGTCGGCCCGCGCCACGCTCACTCTTCGGGTCAGCCCCGCGTGGGCGATCGCGGCGCGCGCGGTCTTCAGCATCTCTTCCGAGATATCGATGCCATGGAATTTCGCGCCGGGCCAGCAGCGCGCGGCCGCGATCAGGTTGCGCCCGGTGCCGCAGCCGATTTCGAGCACATGCCCCCCGACCGGCGGCGTCAGCTCGTCGATCAACCGGTCGCGCCCCAGCAGATAATATTTGCGCGTCAGGTTATAGATATGACGCTGACCGCGATAGACGCCGTCCATGCGTGCGGCGTGCCCCTCCCCCCCGGTCATGGCATCAGCCTTTCAGGATATAGAGATGGACCCCGCCATAAATGGCCGAGCGGTCGCGCCGCGTGTAATCGAGTGATTCCGCAGCGCGATAATCCCACCGCCCTAGCAGGTCGTCGGGAAGCCGCCCTGGAAGCAGGGTCGGTTCGGCGGCGGTACGGAAGAGCACGCGCGCGCCGGGCCGCGCCGTGCGGGTGACCTCACTCCACAGCGCGATCAGTTGCGCGTCGCTCATCCAGTCCTGTGCGTCGAGGAAGATATAGCGGTCGAAGCTCGTCGCATCGGCGGCGGCCAGCATGTCGGTCATGTTCGCGTGGAGCATCGTGACCCGCTCGGCACGCGTCTTGACGGCCGCATAATGGACGGTCTGCAGATAGGGCGGCAACGACGCGGCCGCGTGCTTGCCATAGCCGCGGCCAAAGGCCTGCCAGGCGAAATAGTTGTTCTCGAGCGGGAAGTCGCAGGTCAGCTTTTCGAGGCGACCGCGCAGGACATCGGCCATCGGCTTCCCGTCGGCCAGCGCGTCATATTGTGCCGGCGGAATGCCTAGCCCGAACAGCGACGAGCGCTGGTCGGTGACCCAGCGGATGAACTTGCGGTCGAAGAAGGGGGCGAATTTCGTTTCGAAAATCGCGCGCTGTTCCGCGATCGTCTTCGCTTCGAGGAACTGGCGCGGATCGACGCGGTGCATCCGGGCGACCAGATGGGCCAGCCCGATAAAGCTGCCGAGCAATCCGCGCTTGTAGAGGCCGTGCGCAAAGCCGTTGATCCGGCGCCGCCCGACGAGGTCGCGGCCTTCCCAATAGCGCCGGCTCGTCTCGTCGAGGTGTGGGCGGACGAAGGCGCGATAATCGGCGATATTCCTGCTGCTGTCGGCGTCGGCAAAAAAGCGGCGAAGGCTGGCGTGATCGGGCAGCCGCTCGATCGCCACGCGTTTCAGATTGTTGAGGGCGACATGCGCGGTGTTGAGATCGACCGCGACGATCTCCGCCGGGTCGGCGGTCAGATAGGAAAAGACGTTGCAGCCCCCGCTCGCGATCGTCGCGATCCGGTTGCCCGGCTCGATCGCCAGCGCCTCCATGTCGACGACCGGGTCTTCCCATATCTGGGCATAGACGAGGCCCTTGAACGCCAGCGCAAAAGCGCGGTCGAGCAGGCGTTGTTTCTGCTCGCCATCCTCACGAACGACGGCGGCGGCGATCTTGCGATTGGGTTGGCTGGCCATGCGAATGGGTTCCCTGGACAATGTTGATCCGGGGCCGCGCATGGCAGGCTTTCATGCGATTTCCGTGCCGGTTCGATGACAATCCGGCGACAGCATCAAAAAGATACGCCGCCGGATCGAGATCAATCGCGGCAATAACCCTCGCCGGTCTTGACGATCAGGCATTCCTTCTTGCCGAAGAGATTTTTGAGGCCGGTTTCGTCACCGGTGCCGCGGCGCAGGCTCAGTTCCTCGGTGCCGCGCTTGAACTTGATGCCATGCTCGCTGTCCTCGCCGTCATAGGTCCCCTTGGTGTCGAGGTCCGACTGCATCTCCAGCTTGTACTTGCCCGGCGCGGCAGTCGTGATCGTGGCGTACATGCCTTCGACCCCGGTCCATTTTCCCGCCCAGCTCGCGAAGCGATGCGGCGCGGTCGCGGGATCGGTCGCCTCGGCGCCTTCGGGCGGCGCGGTTTCGACCGGAACCTCGGTCGTCGTCGCATCGGTCGGCGCAGGCGCGGGCGCCTCTGCCTTTTCACAGCCGGCCAACAGCACCAGCGCCGCGGCGCTCGCCAAAATTGCACTCTTCTGCATCATGCTTCTCCTTCCCCGTCCAAACGCATGCCGGCGGATAAGTTTCCGCCAGCCTATTCGGTAATGATTTCCGCGAACTTCAACGGATCGACATTGCCGCCCGACAGTGTGACGAGCGTCGCGTCGGTCAGCGGCACCTTGCCTGCGAGCACCGCCGCGAGTGCCGCCGCGCCGCCCGGCTCGACGACGAGGTGCAGTTTCTCGAACACCGTGCGCATCGCATGGCGCACTTCGCTGCGCGTCACGACGACACCGCGCACCCCGCGCGCCTGCAGCACCGCGAAGTTGATCGGCCAGGTTTCGGGGGTCTGCAGCGCGTCGCACTCGGTGGGATAAGCCATATCCTCGACCGACAATATTTCGCCCGCGGCAAGGCTCCGCGTCACATCGTCCCAGCCCTCGGGTTCGACCGCGATGATTTCCGCGTCGGGCAGCGCAAGCGCGAGCCCCGCCGACAGACCACCGCCGCCGCAGCAGGCAACGACCTTGTCGGGACCGCCAATCCCGCGCGCGGCCATCTGCGCCTTCGCTTCGGTTCCGGCGCTGCCCTGCCCCTCGATGATCCACGGGTCGCCATAGGCATGGACGAGCGTCCCGCCGCGCTGTTCGAGCAGTGTCGCCGCGACCGCATCGCGCGATTCGGTGACGCGGTCATAAAGCACGACCTCGGCGCCGAGCTGGCGCGTCGCGGCGAGCTTCATCGCCGGCGCATTGCTCGGCATCACGATCGTCGCCCTGATCCCGAGCCGCTTCGCCGCCCAGGCGACGCCCTGCGCGTGATTGCCGCTCGACACGCCGACGACCCCCGCCGCCGCCTGTTCGGGCGTCAGGTCAGTGAGCCGGTGCCAGGCGCCGCGGATCTTGAACGCGCCCACCGGTTGCAGGCATTCGGCCTTGCACCAGATCGTCTTGCCGTCGATTTCGAGCGGCAGCAGCGGTGTTTGCGGCAGCAATGCAGCGACTTTCGCCGCGGCGCGTTCGACACCCGCGAGCGTGGGTGCGCGGTTCGGGTTGAGCAAGGGATCGGGGCTTTGCTGTGTCATGGCTTCGTCCTATAGGGCCGGCCATACAAGACAAGCCACATAGGTAGGCGCAGGAGGTTTTTCGATGAGCAAGGTTCTGGTGATCGGCGCAGGCGGCGTCGGTTCGGTCGCGGTGCACAAGATGGCGATGAACCCCGACATTTTCCCCGACATCACGCTGGCGAGCCGCCGCAAGTTCAAATGCGACGCGATCGCCGAATCGGTGAAGGAGCGCACCGGCGTGACGATCAAGACCGCCGAGGTCGACGCCGACCATATCGACGCGACCGCGGCGCTGATCCGCTCGATCGGCGCAACGCATGTCGTGAACCTTGCGCTCCCCTATCAGGACCTCACGATCATGGAGGCGTGCCTGTCGACCGGCGCGCATTATATGGACACCGCGAACTACGAACCGCGCGACGAGGCGAAGTTCGAATATCACTGGCAGTGGGCGTATCAGGACCGCTTCAAGGACGCGGGGCTGATGGCGCTGCTCGGCTCGGGTTTCGACCCCGGGGTGACGAGCGTCTTCACCACCTGGCTCAAAAAGCATCATTTCGACCGCATCGACACGCTCGACATTCTCGACTGCAACGGCGGCGATCATGGCCAGCATTTCGCGACCAACTTCAATCCCGAGATCAACATCCGCGAAGTGACCGCGGTCGCGCGCCACTGGGAAAATGGCGACTGGGTCGAAACGCCGCCGATGTCGGTGAAGCAGAAATTCGATTTCGAAGCGGTGGGCGAGAAGACGATGTACCTCATGTATCATGAGGAGATCGAAAGCCTGAAAACCCACCTGCCCGAAATCAAGCGCATCCGTTTCTGGATGACCTTTGGCGAGGCATATATCACCCACCTTACCGTCCTCCAGAATGTCGGCATGACGCGGATCGACCCGGTCATCTACGAAGGCCGCGAGATCGTTCCGTTGCAGTTCCTGAAGGCCGTGCTCCCCGAGCCATCGAGCCTCGGCGAGACGACCAAGGGCAAGACCAACATCGGCGTCATCGCAACCGGTCTTGGCAAGGATGGCAAGCAAAAGACGCTCTATCTCTACAATATCTGCGACCATGAGGACGCGTTCGCCGAAACGGGCAATCAGGCGGTCAGCTACACCACCGGCGTCCCGGCGATGATCGGCGCCGCGATGATGGTCACCGGCACTTGGTCGGGTGACGGCGTGTTCAACATGGAACAGATGGATCCTGATCCGTTCATGGACATGCTGAACCAGCATGGCTTGCCGTGGCAGGTGAAGGAACTCGACGGACCGCTCGATTTCTGATTGCTGCGCCGGGGCGGCCAACCCCCGCGCCGGTGTCCGCAAAGGAAAATCGATGACCGCCTACCTCGCGCCGATCGGGCTGCTGTTCGTCTCGAACATCTTTATGACCTTCGCCTGGTACGGGCAGCTCGGCGCGGTGTCGCGGCCGATCTGGCTCGCGGTGCTGATCGCGTGGGGCATCGCCTTTTTCGAATATTGCCTCGTCGTGCCCGCGAACCGCATCGGCTATGGCGTTTATAGCGCTGCCGAACTCAAGACCTTGCAGGAAGTCATCACACTGGTCATATTCGCCGGGTTCGCGGTCTTCTGGCTCGGTGAGAAGCTGACCTTGAACCATCTCGTCGGCTTCGGTCTGATTGCGGCGGGGGCGTTCTTCATCTTCAAGGGACCGATAACGGTCTGACAGGAATATACAGCGACATGGAAACCCGTGCCGGCGACCCCGGAGCCTTTGCCCGCTTCGACCTGACCAGCGTGCCCTCCCCAGCCTTCGTCGTCGATGCCGCGAAGGTGCGCGCCAATCTGGCAGTGCTCCGCCATATCGGCGACGCGTCGGGCGCGCGCGTGCTTGCGGCGCTCAAGGCCTTTTCGATGTGGTCGCTCGGGCCCGTCGTCGCCGAATATCTCGACGGCGTCTGCGCATCGGGGCTCTATGAAGCCCGGCTGGGCCGCGGCGAATATGGCGGCGAGGTCGCGACCTATTGCGCCGGATACAAGGAAGCCGACCTGCCCGAAATCGCGGCGCTGTCGGATCACCTCATCTTCAACTCGCCGGGTCAGATCGCGCGCTTCCGCCCGCTACTCGACGAGCTTCGCGCCAAGGGCGAGAGCTTCGACATTGGCCTCCGCATCAACCCGATGCACAGCGAGGGCGAGGTCGCGAAATACGACCCCGCCGCGCCGTGCAGCCGCCTTGGCTTCCCGGTGACCCAGCTGCTCCCCGAACATATGGAGGGCATCGACGGCATCCATATGCACAGCCTGTGCGAACAGGATTTCCCGCCGCTCCAGCGCACTTGGGAAGCGGTGCAGCCGATGCTGCGCCCCTTCTTCAACCAGCTCAAATGGATCAATTTCGGCGGCGGCCACCATGTGACGCGCGCCGATTATCAGGTCGACGACCTCATCGCCTTCCTGAAACAGGTCCGCGCATCGACCGACTGCGACGTGATGATCGAACCCGGAGAAGCGATCGCGCTCGATGCGGGCATTCTCGTCGGCGAAATACTCGACCTGTTCGACAATGGCATGGCGATCGGCATCACCGATATTTCGGCGACCTGCCATATGCCCGACGTGATCGAGGCGCCCTATCGCCCCGCGATGCTGGGCGAAGGCAGCGAAGGCATGCCGGTGCGCCTTGGCGGCCCGTCGTGCCTCGCCGGCGACGTCATCGGCGACTATCGCCTGCCCGGCGGCGCGCGCATCGGGCAACGCTTCGCCTTCCTCGACCAGGCGCATTATTCGATGGTGAAGACGAACACCTTCAACGGCGTGCCGCTGCCGTCGATCTGGCTTTGGGACAGCGAAAGCGATAAGCTCCGGCTGATCCGCGAATTCGGTTACGAGGATTTCAAGACGCGGCTGGGTTAGCGACGAGCCGCGCGACGGCAGGAGTGGGTCTTTGGATCGACGGCATTTTCTGCGCGCCGGTGCGGGCGTGGCACTGGCGCCCGCGATATGGGCCTGCGGCGAGGCGAGCAACAACATGGTCCAAGCCGGTCCCCGCTACGAAATGCCGCTGGAATCAGAACCGCACGAGCGGACGCTGATGCAATGGCCGGTCAATCTGGACGTCTATGACCGCGCGTCGTTAAGGCACGTACAGCGCGCTATTGCGCGGATTGCCAACACGATTGTACGCCATGAACCCGTCGCGATGCTGGTAGCGAACGCCGATGCGGCAAGCGCACGCTCGCTGCTGGCCGGCGAGGTCGAGCTTTGGGACATCCCGACCGACGATCTGTGGTGCCGCGATTCCGGACCGACCTTTGTTCGCGACGCTTCCGGCAAGCTCGCTGTCGCGCATATCCGGTTCAATGGCTGGGGCAACAAACAGCCGCATGCCAATGACGCCCTGATTGCAGGCCGCGTGGCCGAGCGGCTGGGAATGCCGCTGATCGAAACGGGTCTTGTCGGCGAGCAGGGCGGGGTCGAACATGATGGCGCGGGAACGCTGCTCGCGCATGCAAGCTGCTGGGTGAATCCCAACCGCAACCGGATGAGCCAGAACGAGGTGGGCGAAAAGCTGCTGCAGGCGCTTGGCGGCAAGAAGATGATCTGGGCGCCCGGCATCGCGGGCAAGGACATCACCGACTATCATATCGACGCGCTGGCGCGGTTCGTCGGGCCGGGCAAGCTGTTGATCCAGTTGGGCGACACGATCGATCCCGATGACCCATGGTCGGTGTCGGGGCACGAAACGCTCGAAATCCTGCAGCAGTCAACCGACGCACGAGGGAAGAGGCTCGAAATCCTTCGCCTGCCCGATCCGGTGGATATCCGGTCGGCCGAGCCCGACTTTGTTGCCAGCTATGTCAATTATTACGTCTGCAACGGCGCCGTCATCGCGGCGCAGTTCGGCGACACGGCCGCCGACGGCCGCGCGCGCGAAATGCTGCAAGCGCTCTATCCCGGGCGCACGATCGAGATGATCGAGATCGATGCGATCGGCGAATCGGGCGGCGGCATTCACTGCGCTACGCAGCAGCAGCCGAAAGCCTGATCGCACCAATTCTCACGATGCGGCGGGGTCGATCTCCGCGAGCGCCTGATGGATATCGCTGACCACGACCGATCCCTCGCCGACCGACGAGGCGACGCGCTTGACCGATCCCTTGCGCACGTCGCCTATCGCATAGATGCGCGGCCAGCTTGTCTCGAACCGGCTCGGCATGCGGTCGAGCGACCAGCCCGCCTTGACCAGTTCGAGCGGCGCGATGTCGGTGCCCGTCTTCACGAAGCCGCGCTCGTCGCACACCATTTCCTTGGGCAGCCAGGTCGTGTTCGGGCTCGCACCGAGGAAGAGGAACAGGAAGCCGCAATCGCAATGATCCTCGGCGCCGGTCTCACGGCAGCGATAGGTCAGACCGGCGAGCCGGTCCTCGCCATGCAGCGCGACGACATCGGTCGACGGGATGATCTCGATATTCGGATGCTCCTCGAGGCGTTTGACGAGATATTCGGACATCGTCTCGCGCAGACTTCCACGGCGGAAAATGACGTGGACCTTCTTCGCGACGCTCGCGAGGTAGATCGCGCCCTGCCCCGCCGAATTGCCCGATCCGACGATCGTCACCTCGGCGTCGCTGCACAGCTGCGCTTCCATCGGCGTCGCACCATAATAGATCCCGCGGCCTTCATAGGCTTCGAGGCCGTCGATCGGCAGGCTCTGGTATTTCGCGCCGCTCGCGACGACCACCGCGCGGCTGCGCAGCTTCCGCCCGTCGGCGAGGTGCAGGCAATAGGCGTCGCCGTCGCGGTTGATCGACGCCGCGCGCACGGGCGACACCAGCCGCGCGCCGAATTTCTGCGCCTGCACCGTTGCGCGGCGCGCAAGTTCATTCCCCGAAATGCCCGTCGGGAAACCCAGGTAGTTCTCGATCTTCGACGACGTCCCCGCCTGCCCGCCGGGCGCGAGCGAATCGAGCGCGATCACGGTCAACCCTTCGGACGCGGCATAGACCGCCGCCGCGAGCCCGCCGGGGCCACTGCCGACCACGAGCACATCGGCGGTCGCTCCATCGGGCAGCAGGTCGAGCCCGAGCCCCGCCGCGAGCTGTTCGGGCGTCGGCTGGATCAGCACGTCGGCGGCGCCGAGGATAGCCACTGGCAGTTGATCCTCGGTCAACCCGCGCTCGGCCATCAGGTGCGCGGGAACAGGTCCATCCGCCGGGTCGAACCAGCGATGCGCGACGCCATGCTTCATCAGCAGGTCGCGCATCGCATAAACGCTGCGGTCCATTGCCGCGCCGATGATGATCGTCACCGCAAAGCCGCGATGCTTGCTGAATTCGCGCCGCGCCGACAGTACGCGGACGAAGATATCCGAATAATGGCTGTTGCCCGCAATCAGCCGCTGGAAATCGGGGTGCGCGATGCGGAGAATCTCCCCAGCAGCGCCCATTTCGACGCGCGACAAATGCCGCTGTCCGGTCAGCACCGACAGGTCGCCCGCGAATTGCCCACGTTCCATCCAGCCGACGCGTTTGCGGCCTTCGTCGGTCGAGGCGAAAATGTCGGTGTGGCCCGACAGCGTGACGATGCAATCGGGCGCCATCGCCCCTTCCTCGACCAGCAGATCGCCCGCGCGATGCGACTCGATCGTGCCGAATGCCGCCAGTTCCTTGAGTTCCGCGTCGGAAAAATTGTGATTTACGTCGGCGCGAGACACCATAGTGGGGAGGTCCTTTTCGGATTTGGCGATGCTCCATCCCTAGCGCCGCGGTCGGGCTTTGTCTTGCATTTGCGCGGTTTGGCGCAGATCGGCCCCGGTTTGGCCCCTGTGTTGCCGCCTTATTACAAAATTGCGCGATAGGGTCTTTACAGGGGGGACCCCCCTGCATATATCGCCCTCCGCTGCCCCAGGGGGACTTCCAATAACCGCAAGGCAGCCTTGGATGTTTAACGTTATTTTTGGGGGTCCCTTGAGTTGCACCAGCATCATAGCGCCCACGGGCTGATTCAGGCACTTTCGCCGATCGAACCTGTTACGCTTGTCCGCCCGCATGCCGCGCGGCGTGCAGCGCGTTTCTTCATCGAGCGATTTCCCGGCACGACCATGTATGCGGTCAAGGCGAATCCGTCGCCCGACCTGCTGCGCGTGCTGTGGGATTCGGGTGTCACGCATTATGACGTCGCCTCGATCGCCGAGGTGCGGCTCGTCGCGCGTACGCTTCCCGAAGCGACGCTCTGCTTCATGCATCCGGTGAAGGCCGAGGAAGCGATTTCCGAAGCCTATTGGAAGCATGGCGTGCGCACCTTCTCGCTCGACACGCTCGACGAACTCGAAAAGATCGTCCGTGCGACCGAGGGCGCGCAGGATTTGAACCTGCTCGTGCGCCTGCGCGTCTCGTCGGATCATTCGAAGCTCAGCCTTGCCGCCAAGTTCGGCGCCGAGGCCGATGAGGTGGTCGAACTGCTGATGGCGACCCGCCAGGCCGCCGATGCGCTCGGCATCTGCTTCCACGTCGGCAGCCAGGCGATGACGCCGCACGCCTATGCGCAGGCGATGGAGCGCGTCCGCGCCGCGATCGTCGCGGCGTCGGTCACCGTCGATATCATCGATGTCGGTGGCGGCTTCCCCTCGTCGTATCCGGGCATGGAACCCCCGCCGCTCGACGCCTATTTTGAGACGATCCACCGTAGCTTCGAAAGCCTGCCGATCAGCTATTCCGCTGAACTGTGGTGCGAGCCGGGCCGCGCGCTGTCGGCTGAGTATAGCTCGCTGATCGTGCGCGTCGAAAAGCGTCGCGGCGACGAGCTGTACATCAACGACGGCGCCTATGGCGCGCTGTTCGACGCCGCGCATGTCGGCTGGCGCTTCCCGGTGTCGCTGCAACGCGATGGCGAAAGCGACACCGAGATGGTGCCGTTCAGCTTCTATGGCCCGACCTGCGACGATCTCGACCATATGGCAGGGCCCTTCTTCCTGCCCGCCGACATCAAGGCGGGCGATTTCATCGAGATCGGCATGCTCGGCGCCTATGGCTGCGCGATGCGCACCAAGTTCAACGGCTTTGGCGCCGACGAGACCCATGTCGTCAGCGACGAACCGATGGTCAGCCTGTACACCGGCGAAATCGAGCAGGAACGCCGCAGCGCGACGGTGACCAAGCTGTTCTGAACGCGAACGCGTCCAATCGATAAGCAAGGGGCTGGCGCAGCGATGCGACCAGCCCCTTCTCTATTCATTTCAGCATGCGGCCTCACCCGCAGTCGATCTCGCCCTGCATCACCGGAATGCAAGCTCCGCGCAGCGTCGCCCGGATACCGCCCGGTGTGCGGCGCGCGGTGACGTCGAGCAGGCTGGGCCGCCCCATTTCGATGCCCTGGTGGATTTCGAACCGGGCTTCGTCGGTGGCGGGTTCGAGCGACAGGAGCAGGCCAGCGAGCGGCGCATTCGCGCTTCCGGTCGCGGGATCTTCCCACGTTCCGGCGAGCGGAGCGAACATGCGCGCGCGCAGCGTCCGGCCCTGCCTGCTATAGACATGGACCGACAGGCGCGTGCCGAATTGCGGGTGCGCCGCCAGCGTCTCGCGAAACGCCGCCAGATCGGGGTCGCATCGCGCCAGCGCCGCCTCGTCCAGTTCGGCGATGATATAGGGGTTGCCGACCGACGCGAGGATCGGGAGATGCGCCATCGTAAGAATATCGCCCGGTGTCAGGCGCAGCATTCTTGCGACAACCTCGGGCGCCACCGTTTCGCCAAGGCTGAGCGGCTGGGGCGCCGCGACCGTGGCGCCGACGGGAGCCCCGTCCGCACCCCGTTCGACTTCGACATCCACGTTCCCGGCAGGAACCTCGAATGTCGCCGTCGCAAGATCGGCGTCGGCGGCGGCGAGGACGAACGCGGTTCCGACCATCGGATGCCCGGCGAAGGCCATTTCCTCGGTGCGGTTGAAGATGCGCACGCGGGCCGTGTGCCGCGGATCGGCGGGCGGCAGGACGAAGGTCGTCTCGCTCAGGTTGAACTCCGCCGCGATGGCCTGCATCACCGTGTCGGACAGATCTTCGCCGCCCATCACCACGGCCAGCGGATTTCCGCCGAACCGGGTTTGGGTGAACACATCGACAGTGGAAAAGGGCAGCAGGGACATGGCGTGACTCCGTTCGATTGGTCACCCGCGTTGACATATAGTTCGTTAATTGGCAAATTAACAATATGACCGATGCCGACCTGTTCCGTGCGCTGGGAAATGAACGCCGCCTCCAGATCCTTGCTTGGCTGAAAGACCCGCGCGCGCATTTCCGACCGCAGGTGGACGGCGACCTCGTCGAAGATGGCGTGTGCGGACAATTGATAGCGGAAAAGCTCGGCATCAATGCGTCGACGCTCAGCGAGCATATGCGCGTCCTGCAGGGCAGCGATCTGGTGACCGCCAAACGCATCAAGCAATGGACATTCTACCGCCGCAACGACGAGCGGCTGCGCGCGCTCGCGGCAGTGGTCGGAACGATCTAGGCTGCTGACGGGCTGGACCAATTTTCGAATAGCCTGATCCCGATGCGCTGCTAGATTGCGCGGCCCATGCAGCCCTTCCATCACCTTCTCGCCAATAACTTGATCGCCAACATCACCAATTTCACGGTGTGGTTCGCGCTGACCTTCTGGACCTTTCTCGAAACGCAGTCGGTGTTCGCAACGGGGATGATTGCGGGCATCTATCTCGTGCTCACCGCGATGCTGGGCATATGGTTCGGCAGTCTTGTCGACCATCATGGCAAGCGTAACATGATGATGGTGTCGAGCATCGCATCGCTGACCCTCTACGCACTCGCGCTCGCCGGCTATATGATCGACCCGGACATCCGCAGCGCCAAGGTGGCGAGCGTCTCCCTGTGGCTCTTTATTCTCGTCTCGATGTTCGCCGTGATCGTCGGCAACATCCGCATGATCGCGCTTCCGACGCTGGTGACGTTGCTGGTGCCCGAGGACCGGCGCGACAAGGCGAACGGGCTCGTCGGCATGGTGAGCGGGATCGGTTTTCTAACCACCTCGGCGATCAGCGGCTTCCTCGTCGCATGGGGCGGGATGCTCGCGACACTGGGATTTGCGGTCGCCCTTTCGCTGATTACGATCATCCACCTCTATTTCATTCGCGTCGACGAGCCGCGCGATGCTGAACCCGAGGATACGCCACGTCGTATTGACTTGGCTGGAACGCTGCGCGTCGTGCTCGGTATCCCGGGCCTCCTCGCGCTGATCCTCTTCTCCTGTTTCAACAACCTCCTCGGCGGCGTGTTCATGGCGCTGATGGATGCCTATGGCCTGTCGCTGATGAAGGTCGAGGAATGGGGTCTGCTCTGGGCGGTCATGTCCTGTGCCTTCATCCTCAGCGGCATAGTGATTTCGCGGACCGGGCTCGGCAAGAACCCGATCCGCACATTGCTTTTCGTTTGCCTCGTCGAATGGATCGTCGCCGCCGTCTTTACGATCCAGTCGTCGATCCCGCTGCTCGCCGTCGGCTGCTTCATCTGGATGTTCCTCGGCCCCTATGCCGAAGCGGCGGAGCAGACCGCACTGCAGAAAGTCGTGCCCTTCGAACGGCAGGGGCGTGTCTTCGGCTTTGCCCAGTCGGTCGAGCAGGCCGCCTCGCCGCTCACCGCTTTCCTTATCGCGCCGCTCACGCAGTTCATCTTCGTGCCGCTGATGACCGACGGTGCGGGCGCCGATGCGGTCGGCGACTGGTACGGTCGCGGCCCCGAGCGCGGGATCGCGCTCGTCTTCACGATCGCCGGTGTCCTTGGCGTGGTGCTGACGCTGGTGGCGTTCGGCTCGCGATCCTATCGCAAGATTTCGGCCGCCTATGCTGTCGGAAATGGCAGTAGCGAAACAGCGCCCGCTGCGGCGTAAGGAAAATCGCGGAAGCCTCTTCCGTTTTACTTTGCAATCATTCTATCCTGCGCGCCGGAAGAGGAGGAGCTATGCCTATGCTGTCGGGGATCCGCATCATCGACCTGACGACGGTCATCTTCGGCCCCTATGCGACGCAAATGCTCGCCGACCTTGGCGCCGAGGTGATCAAGGTCGAAACGCCGGGGACGGGCGATATCTCGCGCTACCTCGGCAACGGGGTTCCCGATCCGACGATGGGATCGATCCACCTGACGGTGAACCGCGGAAAGCGATCGATCGCGCTCGACCTCAAGAAGCCCGAGAATGCAGCAACGCTGCGCGAACTGATCGCGACCGCCGATGTTTTCTTTCACAATGTTCGTGGCCGGGCGATCGCGCGCCTCGGCTTCGACTATGAAGGCTGCAAGGCGCTCAAACCCGATATCATCTATGTCCATGGCACCGGTTTCGGACAGGACGGACCCTATGCCGACCTCCAAGCCTATGACGACGTCATCCAGGCCGCGACGGGAACCACCAGCCTGCTCCCGCGCGTCGATGGCAATCCCAGTCCGCGCTATTTTCCCTCGCTCATCGCCGACAAGATCGCGGGCCAGTTCGGCGCGCAGGCAATCCTCGCGGCGCTCGTTCACAAGCTGCGCACCGGCGAGGGACAGGAAGTCGAGGTGCCGATGTTCGAATGCTTCGCCTCGTTCATGCTTACCGAGCATCTCCGCGACGCGGCGCTCGACCCGCCGATCGGACCCGCGGGTTATCCGCGCCAGCTCGACCCGACGCGCCAGCCCTTTCCGACCAGCGACGGACATCTCGCGATCGTCCCCTATACGCCCGAATCGACCGCACGGCTGATGGCGCTGCTCGGGAGCGCTGACCTGCTCGAAACGCCCGAATATGCAGAGGCGAAAGCGAAGGGGCAGCATATGCCGATCATCTATAGCGAGATCGCGCGCAAGACCCCGGCGAAGACCAGCGCCGAGTGGCTGGCGATCTTCGCCGCCAACGACATTCCGGCGATGGCCGCGCGCGACCTTCAGGACATCAGGGAGGATCCGCATTTCGTCGCGACGGGTTTCTTCCGCCACCGTACGCATCCGGATGTCGGAACCTTCCACGAAATGCAGCCGCCGGTGAAATATGGTGCGATGCCGCCGCGCGACCTCGGTTTTGCGCCGCGCGTCGATGGCGACGGGGCGATTATCCGCGCCGAACTGGCGAGCGATAAAGCTTGAACGTCTGCCGTTGCATTGTCGGCGATGCGCTCTAGCATCCCGGCCCACAAAATAGGGGGAACATATATGCCTGAAAGCCTGCTCGCGCCCGGCGCGGTCCTCGCGCTGTGGACACTCATCATGCTCGGCTGGGTCGCGGCGACGCGATTTCCGGCGCTCGCCAAGTCGGGCATCGATCTGAAAGCGGCGCCGCCGGGCGGCCGCGGGGCCGACCTCGAGAATATCCTGCCGCCGCAGGTGAACTGGAAATCGCATAATTACACGCATCTGCTCGAACAGCCGACACTCTTCTATGCGGTCATCATCTTCCTGCACCTCTCGGGCGGCAGCACCGATCTGACCCGCGGCCTTGCATGGGCCTATGTCGTTTTGCGGATCGTCCACAGCCTGTGGCAGGCGCGCGTGAACCGCGTGCCCGTTCGCTTTGCGATCTTCGGGCTGTCGACCTTCTGCCTGCTCGCACTGGCGTTGCTGGCGGTGATTGCCACTTTGGGTTGAGGGGAAAGATCATGGAAAATAATGCAATATTGGGCCCGGTCGCGGCGCTCGCACTCTGGTCGATGGTCATGTGGGTCTGGATGTACGCGACGCGCATCCCCGCGATGAGCCGCGCCAAGATCGACGCCGCAAAGATGGTCGGCGGCACCGGCAAGGGGCTCGACGATGTGCTGCCGCAAGAAGTGCAGTGGAAGGCGCACAACTATAACCATCTGATGGAGCAGCCGACGGTTTTTTATGCCGTGGCGCTCGCACTCGCGATCGGCGGTATGGGCGGCGGGCTCAACGCGCAGATCGCGTGGGTCTATGTCGCGCTGCGCATCGTCCACAGCCTGATCCAGGCGACGGTCAACCGCGTGATGTGGCGTTTCGGCATCTTCGCGCTGGCGAGCCTCGCGTTACTGGCGCTGTGTGTCCACGCCTTCATCGGTTTCGTGTTGCATTGAGCCTCTAGCGCGAAAACTTTGCGGCCAGTTCCACATGGGTCGACCAGCGGAACTGGCCGACGGGCTGCACCCAATCGAGCGTGTAGCCGCCTTCGATCAGCGTCTTTGCGTCACGCGCGAAGCTTGCCGGATTGCAACTGACGTAGGCGATCACCGGCACGGCCGATGCCGCGAGCTGTTTCACCTGCTCTTCCGCCCCGGCCCGCGGCGGGGCGAGGACGATGGCGCCGAAGCGATTGAGTTCGGCGGGAACGAGCGGGCGGCGGAACAGGTCGCGATGCTCGGTCGCGACGAGCGCGCGCGCGCGGTTCGCCGCGCCCGCCAGCGCCGCAATGGCATCGCGCGCGCCTTCGGCGGCATATACTTTGCGTCCCGCCTGCACCGACAGCGCAAAAGTGCCGACGCCCGCGAACAGGTCGGCGACCGCGCCGGCGTCACCGATCGCCTTGGTCACCGCTTCGATCAGGGCGGCCTGTCCCGCGCTCGTCGGCTGCAGGAAGGCAAAGGGCGGCACTTCGACGAGGATGTTGCCAAAACGCATCGTCGGCGGTTCGGGCTGCCACAGGATTTCGAGGCCATCGCCCTGATCGATCGCGAAGCGCGCCAATTTATGCGTGCCAGCGAAATCCTGCAGCGCCATCGCGGCATCGAGTCCCTCGGCCTTCACTCCCTCGAGGATCAACTCGACGCCCTGGTCGAGCATTTGCAGCTTCACCTTCACCGGGCGCCGCGGTTGCGCGATCATCACCAGCAATTCGCGCACCGGTGCGATCAATGCGAACAGTTCGGGGAGCAACAGCGGGCACATCCGCATGTCGACGATCTGGTTGCTCTGCGCCGCGTTGAATCCGATCGCGACCTGCTTGCCAGTGCGAAGCGCGGTCAGGACGGCGCGGCGGCGGCTTTGCGCGGGCGAAAGCACCGCGGGCAGCACGTCAATGCCGGTCACCTCCTGCCCCTCCAGCCCACCGACCACGCGGTCGCGCACAAAGTCGGCAAGCGCGGGTTCCGCGACATGCTGCAACTGGCAGCCCCCGCATTTGCCGAAATGGCGGCACGGCGGGTCGGTACGGTTCGGACCCGGAATGATGATGCCGTCGCCGCGGACACGGCCGCCCGGCCCGCCGCCCGCCACATGGCGGCCGTCGCCCGTCACGCCATCGCCGCGTGCGGCAATGCGCTCGATCAGCGCAGCTTCAGTCATTTCATTCCCTAACCAGATCGTCGGCGACCAGATCGTCGGCGACAAGGCCGGGGCCTATACGCGCGGCCTGCGCGATATGCCAGCCCACCGG
>NZ_JNFD01000006.1 GCF_000756375.1 Sphingopyxis sp. LC81
CCCCCGCCCCCGATCCGGCGACCGCGCGCAGCCGCCTTCCTCTCTTTTTGGGGCTGGGGGCGGTCGCGCTGTTGCTGGCGATCGGATTGTGGGTTGCTGCCCGGCCCGGCCCCGAACAGCTTCAAGGGATGGTCGATGCCGACGAGGTCAATATCGCGACCAAGGCGCTCGCGCGCGTCGATCGCCTGATCGCCGAAGAGGGGCAGGTGGTGAAGCCGGGCACCTTGCTCGCGACGCTTTCCAGCCCCGAGATCGACGCCGGAAAGCAGCAGGCCGAAGCCGCGCTCGCCGGCGCGCGCGCGCTCGAAGCGATCGCCGACGAAGGCGCGCGCCGCGAGGATATTGAATCGGTGAAGTCAGTGTGGCTCGCAGCGCAGGCGGCCGCCAATCTCGCCGCGGTCACCGCGCGGCGATCGGACAATCTGTATGCCGAGGGGGTGATCGCGGCGCAGCGGCGCGACGAGGCGCGCGCCGCGCGCGAAGCCAGCGCCCGCCATGCCGAAGCCGCGCGCCAGCAGTATCTGAAACTCCTGTCCGGCGCGCGCGACGAGGAAAAGCAGGCGGCACGCGCGCAAGTCCAGATCGCCGCCGCCGGGGTTTCGACCGCCGACGCGCTCCAGGCCGAGAAGCATCTGGTCGCGCCGATCGGCGGCGAAATCGTCAAGCGTCTCGCCGAACCGGGGGAGATCGTCGGCCCCGCGGTTCCCGTTTATCAAATCATCGACACCGCGAACCCCTGGGTATCGCTCAATGTTCGCGAGGACCGCTACAAGGGTTTCGACAAGGGGCGGACGATCAAGGGAAATGTTCCCGCGCTGGGCTTGGAAGGGGTGCCATTTCGCGTCACCTTCATCAGCCCGCAGGGCGATTTCGCGACCTGGCGCGCGACGCGCCAGTCGGCGGGCTTCGACATTCGCAGCTTTGAAATCCGGTTGCGCCCGGTGCGCCCGGTCAAGGGGCTGCGCCCCGGGATGAGCGTGCTGTTCGACTGGCCGCAATGACCGGATTTGCCTTCGCCTTGCGGCGCGAGGTGGCCCATCTGGCGCGCAATCGCTGGGATCTGGCAATGGTGACGCTGTTTCCGGCGATCGCGATATTAATCGTCGCGGCGATGCTGATCCACGGCGTGCCGCGCGGGCTGCCGGTGGCGATCGTCGATCAGGACAACAGCGCGTTCAGCCGCGCGGTCGTGCGCGCGGTTGCCGCCGCGCCCGCGGTCACCATCACCCAGCGTCCCGCCGACTTGCCCGCTGCCGAGGCGCTGGCGCGGTCGGGGACGGTGTGGGCGATCCTTCATGTCCCGCGCGGCGCCAGCGACGGGCTCACGCGCACCGAAACCCCCGCGATCCACATCTTGTACAACGCCTCCTTCCTCACGATCGGCGCGAGCGCGGCGAGCGGGATCGGGGCGGCGGTGCAAAATGTGATCGCCGAACGCGGGCTCGATGCGCTGCATGCACGGGGGCTGCCCGCGATCCGCATCGAACCGCCGCGGGTGCAGGCAACGGTCCTGTTCAATCCGCAAACCAGTTTCGAATGGTATCTCCAGGCGCTGATCCATCCCGCGGTGCTGCATCTGCTCACCGCCTGCGTCGCGGTGATGGCGATGGGACGCGAGCTCGAAGGACGTTCGCTCGCGCGCTGGACGCGCGAAACGGGAGGCGGTCTTGCGGCGCTGGTGGGCAAGTTCGCACCCTATCTCGCCTTGCTCGGGATATGGGCGATGGTGTGGATGATCTGGCTGCTAGGGATACGCGGCTGGACGATGAACGGCAGCCTGATGCTGACCCTGTTCGCGCAGTTGCTGCTTCTCGCCGGGACCGCGGCGATTTCGATCCTGCTGATCGTCGTCACTCGCAAGCCCAGCTTCGCCTTTTCGGCGAGCGCGCTCTACGCCGGATCGGCGCTCGCCTATTCGGGCGGGACGCTGCCGCTCGACGGCGGATCGGGGTTCGCGCGCGGCTGGAGCCAGGCCTTGCCCTTCACCCATTATCTGAAGCTGCAGATGGATCAGTTTCTCGGTGCGCCGTTTGTGATCGCGCTGCCCGCGCTGTTCGCGCTCACCCTCTATCTCGTCGTTCCACTCGCGATCGCATTGGTGCTGCTCCGGCGACAGGCTTCCGCCTGATGGGCTTCACCGCCGCCTTCGTCGATGTATTCCGCAAGGTCCTGTCGACCTTCGCGCTGGCGTCGATCATCATCCTCGCGGTGATCCTCTATGGCTTCTATTACCCCGCGCCCTATGCCCATCAGGCGGCGCGCCAATTGCCCGTCGTCGTCGTCGATGAAGAACGCACCGCGTTGACGCGCCAGCTCATCCGCAACCTGTCCGACGCGCGCGAAGTCCGGATCTCCGCCGAGGCGCCGTCGCTCGCCGCCGCCGAACGGCTTGTCCGCGAGCGCAAGGCCGACGGTATCCTGCTGCTCTCGGCGGGCCTGACGCGCAGCCTGACGACCGGCGCGCCCGGCGGCGGAATCGGCATCTGGGTCAACGGCACCTATCTGATCCGCGCGCGCGACATTGGCGCAGCGGTGCAGGCAGCGGCGGTTGCGGTCGGCATCCAGCGGCTCGGCCCAGTGGCGCAAGGACTGCATCTCCAGCGCCCGATCGAGATCGTCCAGCGCCCGCTGTTCAACACGCGTGAGGGCTATGCCGATTATGTCTTTCCCGCGGTCGCCGCGATCATCCTTCAGCAGACGCTGCTTTTCGGATCGGCAATGCTTGTCGCGGGGCGGCGCGAGACCGGCGCGCTGGCGATGGGGCGGACACAATTTCTGGGCACCTGGTGCGCGCTTGCCGTTCTCGGCTGCCTCGGCGCGATGCTCTATTTCGGCTGGATTTACTGGTATCAGGACATGCCGCGCGCGGGCAATCTGGCGGGATTGCTGATCGCGGTCCCGTTGTTCGCGGGCGCGGTCGCGGCGCTCGGGATGTTGATCGGCAGCCTGCTCGATCGCGCCGACCGCGCGCTGCACCTGCTGATTCCCACGTCGATCGTCCTTTTCTTCCTGGCGGGGGCCGCGTGGCCGCTGTCATCGATGCCGACATGGGTCGCGGCGCTGGCGCATCTGTCGCCGGCGACGCTCGGCGCGCAGAGCTTCGTGCGCCTGAACGAAATGGGGGCATCGCTGTGGGAAATCCGATCCGCGCTCGCGGGCCTCGCCGCGCTGGTCGCGGTCTATGGAGCGGCTGCATTCCTCCGCATGGGGCGACCGGGATCGAGAGAGGGCCGATAACAGGGCAGGATGATGCGTGGATTGCCGGTTGATCCGCGAAATGGAGGAGAGGCGACGGGTAGTCCCGGGCGGCGCCGACGGATCGGCCAAAAAAAAGGGAGGGCCACGGGGTGCCCTCCCTTTTTCTTTCATTCGTCCCGCGTCACTTCATCTTGAAGCGGACACCCACACGGAAGCTGCGGCCCAGCAGGTCGGAATAGGTGCTGTTCGCGGCGAGGCCGGTTTCGGGCAGCAGGATCGGATCGGCGTCGAACACATTGGTGACGTTGACGAAGAATTCGGCGTCGCCCTTGGCCATCGCGTCGAACTTGAACGTCGCGTTGAGGTCGACGTAGGTCGCGCCGTCGATGCTGTTGTCCTCGTAGGTCGGGAACTGGTTGGTCGAGATCGGGCAGCTGGTCCCACATTCGATGCCGGTGGCATCGTACCTGCCGTCGCTCACGCCTCGCGCCGTCGCGGTCAGCGAGAAATCGTCGGTGTCGTACGACGCGCTGAAGCGGTAGATCCACTTCGGCGTGATCGATTGCGTGCCGGTGCCGACACCCAGCGTCCCGACGGAGTTGAGCGGCACGAAGCCGGGCACGCCTGTTGTGACGATGTTGTCGATATAGCGCGTCGCCAGGCCGCGCAGGGTGAAATTGCCCCCGGCGAGGGGCATCCGATACGCCGCTTCCAGATCGACGCCGCGCATGACGAGGCTGGAGAAATTGACCGGCTGGCGGCTGATCAGGACGCGCGAAGGATTGGCTGGGTCGGGCGTGATTGCCGCGCAGAAGTCCGCGAGCCCCTCGAAGCAGCGGTTGACGATGTCGTCCGCGCTGAGGCTGTCGATCGCTTGTTTCACCTTGATGTCAAAATAGTCGGCCGACACGCTGAAGCCGGGAATGAAGCGGGGTGTGAAGACCGCGCCGACGTTCCACGAATCCGCCTTCTCCGGTCTCAGGTCCAGATTGCCCGTGATCGTGCCCAGGTATGAGAGGCTGGAGCCATAAGTGCCGGTCCCCGGCCCCACTCCCGGGAAGAACGGGTTGGTGACGGTGGAGGTGTTGGCCGTACCCGCCTGGAACAGCTCGTTCAGGTTGGGCGCGCGAATGTCGCGCGAGCGCGTGGCGCGCAGTCGAATGTCGTCGATGGGTTGCCAGGTCGCACCCAGCTTCCATGTCGTGACATAGCCCGAGGTCGAATAGTCGGTGGCGCGCACCGCCCCGTTGAACTCGAGTCCAAAGCCCAGCGGCACGACCGTTTCGAGATAGGCCTCCTTGACGTCGTAGCTGCCCTTGCTGGGGCGGTAGTTGCCGACCGACCAATTGCTGGTCGATGCGCCGGTGGCTGGGTTGAAGACGGGTTGGAACTCGGCGGGCACGGACCCGTCGATCTCTTCCTTGCGATACTCGGCGCCGACCGCGATGCTGACGTCGCCCGCCCAGGTCGCGAAAGGCGTGAGCGACAGGTTGGCGCCGATCACGGTCTGTTCGAGCGTCTGATCGCGGAATGGATCGCCGAGGATATAATCGACCGCCGCCGGATCGGCGACGCCAATGCCCAGCAGGTTGAGCGGGCGGCAGTTGGGATCGTCGTCCGCCGCGCTGGCGTTGACGTTGATCAGGCACTGGATCGAACCGACCGGAAGGCCGCGCGGGTTGCCGGCCGGCGCGAACACGGCGGCGAGCGCGTTGTTCCTGCGCACCGTTTGCTGGATATTGGTCAGCTGCTCGTGCAACTCGGCGCGGCCGTACTGGGCATAGACGTCCCAGCCCGCCGGTTTTCCGAAAGCCTCGAAATCACCCTCGGCGCCGATCACATAGCGCTGCACCTTGCGCTCGTTGTTCGAGCCGCGGCCGGGCAAGTCGACGGCGGTCGTCGCCAGCGTGGCGCTGGTCAGGCCAGCCAGGCGCGTCGGTCCGAGCGCATTATAGAGGAACGCGTTGCAGGTTGTCGGAGCCGCCGCCGCGGTCGCCGCCGTGCCGCAACCGGTCGCGCTCAGCGAAAGGCCGGTCATCAGGTTCGGACCCGCGTTGAACAGTGTTTCCTGCCGATTGTACGAGGCTTCTGCGAAAAGCGTGACCCCGTCGCTGACCTCGAAGCTCAGCCGGCCGAAGAGGCCATAGCGGTCTTCTTCCGGGCTGAGGCCGATGCGGCGGCCCGAATCATTGACCTGCCAGTCGCCGCCTTGCGTCAGCTGCGGCACTGCCGAGCAGGCCGGCGAAGGGAAGGTCAACGCGCCGAACTGGTACTGGTTGATCGACCCGCCCTGTCCGAAATAGGTTCCGCACAGGCGATTTGCCGTGCCTCCGGCCGAAGCGGTGATGAGGCCGCCCGGCGTCGAGTTCGCCGCGCCGACCTGGGTCCGGAGCAGATACCGGGGCACGGTGCTGTTGGCCGTCCAGGCCGGATTCTGGATCCGTACGAAGCCGGTGTGGTTCCAGTCGCGATCGACCTGGAAGATGCCGTCCGAGTGGGCGATCTCGCCCGCCACGATCAGGCGGCCACGACCATCGGCGAAGCCGAAGCCGGCGGCAATGTCCGCCGAATAGTTGAAGCCGTCGCCCTCATCGGTCACGCCGACATCGCCGGATAGCTTCAGCCCGCTGAAGTCTTTGTTCAGGATGAAGTTGGTCACCCCCGCAACCGCGTCGGAGCCATAGGCGGCCGAGGCACCGCCCGTGACCACTTCGACGCGTTCCACCAGTGACTGTGGGATCGTGTTGATGTCGACCACGCCGCTGGCGGTCGAACCCACGGACCGCCGCCCGTCGATCAGCACGAGCGTACGTACGGTGCCGAGGCTGCGCAGGTTGAGCGCATTGATGCCGGCGATGCCGTTACTGAGCTCAAGGCGCGAGTTCGACGGACGGATGGACGCCGCGAGTGCCGGCATCTGGTTGACGAAATCCGCGATGTTGTTGGTCGGCGAGCTGTTCTGGATATCTTCCTGCGTCAGCACCATCACCGGCGTCGGTGCCTCGAAGCCGTCGCGCGTGACGCGCGAGCCGGTGACGATGATCGGGTCGCCGGGCGCCGCTTCGACGCTGTCCGGGGCGGCGGTCGCCTCCTGCGCCAGCGCCGGGGCACTATGGACCAGCGCGATGGCGGTCATCGCCGCTCCGATCCGGCCTGAGCGGCCCAGCGGTCGATGAATTCGTTCAAAATTACGCATGTCAGCAGTCCCCTTTTGCCCAAAGGGCCGAGCCACACGCCGCCCGAGGCGTGCCCCGGCCTTGTGCCGGGTTGGCTGCCCTGTTTTGTCCTACCTGTTCGTTCGGCGGATGCTTGGCTCCGCCTTCTTATATTTGGTGATGTTCGTTATACGGTCCGGCCATCGTCGCAGCCAATGCGCGCCGACCGCCGGTTTCGTGACAGCGAGGTTACAGGGTGGTTGCGGGGGGTCAACAGCTGGGCCGCTAACCTGGCGATATGGACATATAGCCCGAAGATATGGCGTCGCCGAATAGCTTGCAGTTATAGGACGCAGCCCGCTTGCTATGGCCTTGCGGTGCGATGCTGCGATAGGGTCGCATTTCGTCATTTTCATATCTGATCGGGGAGGGCCTGTTGATCCAGCGCCGCGCGTTTCTGCTGGCTTCGGTCGCGCTTGTCGCGATGCCGGGGAGCCTTTTCGCGAAACCCCGGGTCAAGGGCACCGCGCAAACGATCCGCCTGTCCGGCGCGCGCGCGCCGGTCGAGGTGATCGAAGACGAGCTGGGGGTGCCGCACGTCCGCGCCGCCTCGCTGCACGATGCCTTCTTCGGGCAGGGCTATCTCGTCGCGCGCGACCGGTTATTCCAGATCGACATGGAGCATCGCCGCGACATGGGGCGGATGGCCGAGGCTTTCGGACCGCGTTTCGTCGCCGCCGACAAGGCGGCGCGGCTCTTCCTCTATCGCGGCGACGTCGAAGCCGAGCTCGCGGCGCTGCCACCCGACGTGCTCGAATGCGCGCGCGGCTATGTCGCCGGGGTCAACGCCCGGATCGCGGAACTCGCCGCCGATCCGGCGCAGCTGCCGCTCGAATATGGCATATTGGGGATCAGCCCGCTGCGCTGGGAGATGGCCGATCTGGTGCGCAACCGCGGTATCGGCATGGGCGACGCCGACGACGAGGTGCGCCGCGCACAGCTGCAGGCGCGCGGGCTGCTCGACGCCGACCAGCTGATGGTGCCGCTGCGCCCCGCCTGGTCCTTTACCGTGCCCGACGGGCTCGATTGCTCGGCGGTGAGCGACGCCGACCTCGGCGTCCTTGATCCGGCGAACCGGCCGATGGATTTCGACCCGGTGCAGGAAGCATCGCTCGACCCCGAACAACGCTGGACCGACCGCTTCGCACTCGGCAGCAACGCGTGGACGATTTCGCCGTCGCGCAGCGCGACGGGACGGCCGATCCTCGCCAATGATCCGCACCTCGGCATCGGGCGTTCCAGCCCGCGGCATATGTGCCATCTGTCGGCGCCGGGGCTCGACGTCATCGGCGCGGGCGCGCCGGGGTTGCCCGGGATCATGCAGGGGCACACCGACCGCTTCGCCTTCGGCCGCACCAATTTCCACATCGACCAGACCGACCTGTTCGTCCTGCGCACCAAGGAAGGCGATCCGGGCCGCTACTGGCACAAGGGCAAGTGGAAGGCGTTCGAGACCTTCGAGGACGAAATACTGGTCAAGGGCGCGCCGAGCGAGCGCGTGACGCTGCGCTATGCCGCGGGCCGCCCGATCGTGTCGCAAGACGCCGCGCGACACCGCGCGGTTGCGTTCGCCACGGTCAGCATGCTGCCCGGCGCCAACCAGCGGTTCGCGATCATCGCGATCAACCTGTCGAAGGACTGGGCATCGCTGCGGCAGGCGTTCAAGCTGCACGTGTCGCCGACCAACCTCCATTATGCCGACATCGACGGCAACACGGGCTGGCAGACGATCGGCTTCACCCCGCGCCGACCGAAGCACGACGGGCTGTTTCCTGCGCCGGGCGATGGCGCTTTCGACTGGACGGGTATCTTGCCTGTCGAGGATATGCCCCACGTCTATAACCCGCGCGAGGGCTGGTTCGCCTCGGCGAACCAGATGAACCTGCCCACGGGCTATCCGTATCGCGAGCGGATCATCAGCTTCAGCTGGAGCGACCCCTTCCGCTACGATCGCGTCGCCGAGGTGCTGCGTAGCCAGCCGAAGCACCGGATCGAGGACAGCATCGCGCTGCAGCACGACGTCCAGTCGCTTCCGGCGCGGGCGCTGCTGAAGCTCCTTCCCGCCAATCCCTCGGCGGCGGCGGCCCCTGCCGCCGCTTTGCTCCGGCGATGGGATTGCGGGATCGAGGCGGATAGTGCTGCCGCGCTGCTTTATGAAATGGTGATGCCGGCGCTTTCGACAGCCTTTTACGACCGGATCGTGCCCGCGAGCGCGCGCGACCTGATCGCGTCGGTAAATTTGTCTGAAATGCTGCGCCTTCTCGCGTTGCCTGACAAGCGCTTGGGCGACAACCCCGCCGCGACGCGCGACGCGCTGGTCGACGGCGCGCTGGCGGCGGGATGGACGAAGGCGGTCGAACTCGGCGGCCCCGATCCGGCGCGCTGGCGGTGGGGCGACCTGCACGGCGTCACGATCGCGCATCCGCTGGCATCGAACCCGGCGATCGCGGCCGCCTTTCCCCGGATCGAGGGCGGCCGGTCGGGCGGCGACGGGACGACGCCGATGGCGCGCGGCTTCAACCCCAAGCGCGGGTTCAACGTGTCGCACGGCGCGAGCTATCTGTTCGTCGCCGACGTCGGCGCGTGGGACAACAGCCGCTTCCTGCTGCTGCCCGGCCAATCGGCCGATCCGCGCTCGCCGCGCTATCGCGACTTTTATCCTTACTGGCTCGCGGGCGCGATGCAGCCCTTGTGGTACAGCAAGGCGGCGGTCGACCGGCATGCCGTGGGGCGGCTGGTTCTGGAACCTGCTTCCAGCTAATCCGCAAGGCGGGCTAAGGCCGGTGGACCTTTTGAACCCTATTCCCTCCCCCTTGATGGGGGAGGCAGCGAGACTTGCCAGCTTGCTGGCTAGTCGCAGCGGAGGGGGTGCGGTCTCGGCCTGAAACAGCGGCCCATGGACGCACCCTCACCCCCATCCAACTCCGCCTAGTCGCTGCGCGATAAGGCTTCATATCCTTCCTCCATCAAGGGGGGAAGGGGAGCGGTCCTAAAGCGCTTCGGCGATGGCGACGAGCGCGCGGTCGACAGCGGCGGTGGCCTGCGCGTCGGTGTCCTCGGGCATGTCGTTGGCGAGCGCCGAGAAGATCAGCGTCCGGCCGCTGCGCGTCGTCAGATAACCCGACAGCGCGCGCGACGCGTTGAGCGATCCGGTCTTGGCGAACAGCTTGCCTTCGAGGATCGTGCCCTTGAAACGGCTCTGCAACGTGCCGTCGCGCCCGGCGATCGGCAGCGTCTCGCGCCAGGCCATGCTCCACGGCTGGCGCGCGATCCAGCTCAGCAGGCCGACGGCGGCGCGCGGCGTGACGCGGTTATAGGACGACATGCCCGACCCGTCGGCGAAGTGATAGCCGGTCGCGGGCAGCCCCGCCTGCGTCATCACCCGCCGCATCACCGCCTGACCATCGGCGATCGAGCCGCTGCCCGCCTGCCGCGCGACGCGCCGCAGCATCAGTTCGGTATGGAGATTCTGGCTCTCCTTGTTGATTCGCACCATATTTTCGGCGAGCGACGGCGCGGGCAATTCGGCGAGCATCGCGGGTTCGGCGGGCAGGGTGGCCGGCATGCCCTTGCGGTTCTCGGGATCGTCGGCGGGCGTCAGCGGCCGGTGGCGCACCTCGATATCGCCATCGACGCGTACCCCGCGTGCGCGCAGCAGCTCGCCGAGGCGCCACGCCGCATGATGCGCCGGATCGTCGATTCCATAGCGCAGCGTCAGGGGCGCGACCTCGGCGCCGACGGTGCCCGTCAGGCGAAGGACGCCGCTGTTCGGCATGCGGTCGGCGGTGATCGCTTCTTCCTTGCCCGCAACGGTCGTGACCCGATTTTCGATGATATAATAGCCGGACGCCTGCACGCCCGGCGCGGCGCCGACCGCGCCCGGCGCCAGCTTCACCACCAGCTCATTGTCGTCGAGCGTCAGCGCGGACGTGCCGGTGCCGTAACGCGACTGGATATTGTTCCAGCTCATCCCCGGGCCCCAGCGTTCGTCGGGGAACCAGCTGTCATCGCCGATTATGTTGCGGACATGGCGCGTCTTTGCCGCGACCGCATCGGCGAGCACCTGCAGGCAATCGACCTTGCAGTCGTCGGCGCTCGACAGCAGCGCGTCGCCGCGGCCGTGCAACACGACGTCGACCTTGCCATCGGCGCCCGTTTCGAGCCGCACGCCGGTGCCCTTCGCCGTGCGCTGGAGCAACGGCAGCTCGGCATAGGCGATCGCGGTCGTGAACATCTTGGTGTTCGAGGCGGGGATGAAGCGCTCGTCGGGCGCGATCGACAGCAGCACTTCGCCGTCGAGCGTCGTGACGAGCAGGCCGAAGCGCGACCCCGCGGGTCCCGCGGCCAGTTTCTGTTCGACGGCCGTCAGCAGCGGCGCGGGCGCCGGGCTCGTCTGCGCGTGGGCCGCGGTTAGCGAAAGCGACAGCGCGAGGGCCAATGCGAGCGCGAGGCGTCCAATCGATGTCGTCATGTTAATTTCGTTTGTCCCAGCCTGTAATGACCCGCTCGCCCACCGCGGGGCGCAGGATCGTGATGCCGCTGTCGGCGTGGCGGGTCGGGTGGACCCGGTTGGTGAGCAAGGTCCACGCAAGGCCGCGCTCGAAATCGATCCACAGACCCGTGCCGGTAAAGCCCGTGTGACCGATCGTGTCGGCCGAACAGGCGTCGCCGCCATGCCATCCGGCAAAGGCGCGTTCCCAGCCCGAGGTGCGGTGCTGCTCGTTTGCAGTGCGCACCTCGGCGAGCATCGCGGGCGACAGGATTTCCCCGGCGAGCATCGCGCGCGCGAACCCCAGCACGCCGTCGACGGTGCCGAACAGCCCCGCATGACCCGGCGCGCCGCCGAGCGCGAAGGCGTTTTCGTCGTGGACCTCGCCCTTCATCACGCGCCCGCGCCAGCTGCAATTTTCGGTGGCGACCGCCGGACCGGGCGGCGGGCCGAAGCCGAGCCCCTCGCCGAGCGGCCAGCCCGACAGCGGCGCGCCGGTGAGGCGCTCGATCGCGATGCCGAGCAGGATGAAGTTGATGTCCGAATAGACCGGCGGTCCATGGCGCCATTCGCGTTGCAGGACAAAGGCGCGCAACCGCGCGGGATCGTCGCCATAGGTATAGATGGGCTCGACCGCGGGCAGGAAGCTGCGGTGCATTAGGCAATCGCGGAAGGTCAGCCGGCGCTCGGCGGCGCCCGCGACATCATATTGGCGCAGGTCGGGTATCGCGTCGGTGAGCGGCCGATCGAGGTCGAGGCGCCCCTGTTCGGCGAGCGTCAGGATCATCGTGGTCGTCGCGATCACCTTGCTGAGCGAGGCGAGGTCGAACCAGTGATCGCGGGTCAGCCCCTCGCGCTCGGGGACGAGCGCGGCCATTCCGGCGAGACGCACGGCGCTTTCGCCGTCGGCGGACACGATTCCCAGCGCGGCGCCGGGAATGCGGCCGCTTTCGACCGCTTCGAGCGCGGGGGCAAATGCTTGTTCGCAGATCGCCTCGACCGTCATGTCGGCACGCGGCCCTTCACGCGCACGATGATCGGCAGCAGGAAGATCGCGGCAAAGCTCAGCGCGCCCGACAGCAGAAAGAAACCGTCATAGCCGATCTCAGTCTGCATCGAGCCCGACGCGCCCGCGAGCAGGCGCGGCAGCAGGAAGGCGAAGCCCGAAAGCAGCGCATATTGAGCACCCGGATAGGTCGGGCTCACCAGCATCGACAGGTAAACGACGAACACCGCGCCCGCGAACCCGTTGCCGAACTGGTCGACCGCAACCGAGGTATAGAGCACGAAGGCCGAGGGCTCGCTGTGCCACAGCCAGACATAGATCCAGTTGCCCGCCGCCGCGGTCACCGCGCCGATCCCCAGCGTCCAGCCGAGCGACAGCCGCGTCGAGAGAAAGCCGCCGAGCGCGACGCCCACCATGCTCGCCGACAGCGCGACGACGCCGTCGGCGACACCGATCTGGTGCAGGCTGTAACCCTTGTCGTTCCACAGCGGGTGCGAGAGCGTCAGCGCCAGCACATCGCCCATGCGATAGAGCGAAACGAAGGCGAGCACAGCGAGCACGGGCGTGCCGTAACGCCAGAACAGCTCGACATAAGGCGCGGCAAAGGTTGAGACGTTCGAAAGCGCATCGGCGGGCAAGCGGCGAATGCGGGGAAGCGCGAGCGCCAGCGCGACGAAGGGCAGCAGAGCGATCGCCAGCACGACCGGCGTGACATTGGTCTTCGCCGAGATGCCCGCGCCTTGCGCGGCCGAGAGCAGCGCCCAGCCGACCACAGCGGTGACGAGTGCGGCGGCGAGTATGACGAACAGGCTGGTGAGCGTCCCCGCGACCAGCGCCTGCGTCCGGCCGCGGGTGCCTTGATGTTCGGGCCGCATCGCCGCGAGGATCGGGAAGGGCAGGAAGGCGGCGAGGGCGATCACCAGATAGGCCCAGGTCCAGTCGGCCCATGCCGCGACGAGGATCGCGCCGCTGCCCGCGGCGACCATCGCGCTGCGGTAGCCCCAGAGGTTCGCGGCGACGATCGGCGCCTGTTCGGCCTGCGTCGGCGCAAGTTCGATGCGCCAGCCGTCGGCGGCTACCTCCAATGTCGTCGTCCAGAAGGCGAGCAGGACCGCGAACAGCGCGGTAAGCGGCAGGCTCTTGTCGCTCGAGGTGAAGGCCATCGCGACCATCGAGAGGAAGATGCCGAGCTGCGACAGCATGATCCACCCGCGCCGGCGTCCCCAGAAACGCGCGAAGCCGGGGATGTCGTAGCGCTCGATCAGCGGCGCCCAGGCAAATTTGAAGGTGGGTAGCAGCGCGATCCACGCGAAAAAGCCGATGATGACGATATCGACGCCATGCCGCGCGAGGCGCAGCGTCAGCACCGCGTTGAACATGTAAAAGGGCAATCCGGCAGAAAAGCCCAGCAGCAGATAAAGGCCGAGCAAGCGCCGTGCCGATGGCTTGGCGGGCAGGTCGCCCGCCAGCACGCCGGCAACGGCTTCGGCGGCGGCGGCGGTCACGCTTTCTCCTCCGGCTCGACCGCCTTTTCCCAGCGCGCGACTACGCTGGTGACCGTCAGGTTCGCACTTGCGCTTGCGACGGTGCGTGTCATGTCGAGCAGCCGGTCAAAGGGCAGGACGAAGCCGACGACGAGCGCGGTCTGCTCGGGCGAGACGCCGACCGCGGAGAGCACGGCGGCGAGCATGAACAGCGACGCCGACGGGATCGGCGCGGTGCCGAACGCGGCGAGCGCGCCGGTGAGCAGGACGATCGCCAGCATCGGCAGATCGGGTTCGACGCCGACCGCCTGCAGCGCAAAGATGCTGAGCAGCCCGACATACATCGCGGTGCCGTCCTTGCCGATGCTCGCGCCGATCGGCAGCACGGTCTTTGCGACGCCGGGGGCGATCCGCAGATCCTCGAGCGCGATGCGGAGCGCGACGGGCAGGGTGGCGGCCGAGGAGGCGGTCGAAAAGGCGACCGCCAGCGCATCGACGATGGTGCGATAGAAGCTGAGCACCGGCCGCCGCGCGACAAGGGCGATCAGCGGCAGGTGGACGAGCAATATCTGCAGAATCACCCCCGCCGCGACCCCGACCGCGAGCCAGCCGATGTTGGCGAACACCGCGACGCCATTGTCGGCGACCGCCTTTGCGATCAGCGCGAGGACGCCGAAGGGGGTGATTTCCATGACGATGCGCACCAGCTGGAACAGCACCTGTCCCGCCGATTGCAGCAAATCGGCCATCGGGCGCCCCGCTTCGCCGGCGAGGATGACGCCGAAGCCGAAGAGGATCGAAAAGAAGATGATCGCGAGCATATCGCCCTCGACCAGCGCCTGCACGATATTGACGGGGACGATGCCGATCAGCTGGTCGTGCAGCGATTTGGGCTCGCCGAGCGCGTGCGGAACGGCGTTGCCGAGCGCGGCGCCCTGTCCGGGTTCGAGCAGCAGGCCGACGATCATCCCGATCGACACCGCGCAGAAGGTCGTCGCGGCGAACAGGCCCACCGTCCGCGCGCCGACCGACCCCAGCTTGCGCGGGTCGGCGAGCGCGGTGACGCCCGACGCGATGCTGATGAAGACGATGGGGACGACGAGCATCCGGATCACGCGGACGAACAATTCGCCGATGAAGGCGATCGCGCCGGTCGCCGCAGGCCACAGGAGCCCCAGCAGCACGCCGACGACCATCGCGCCCAATACGCGTTGCCACAGCGGCACTGCGAACCAGCCGCGAAGAAACCCCGTCATCCGTCCCCCTGTTTGTCGTATCAAATACCGCCCCAGAAACCGGGCTGTGGCGGCGCCATGATACCGTTCGCCGCGCTGACCCCGCCCGCGCGATCCTCTGCAAGCCAGAGCGGTCCGTCAAGGTCGACGAAGCTGCTCGTCGCCGCGATGGCCCAGGCGGGCGCGATCGAGAGCGACGAACTGATCATGCAGCCGGTCATCACACCGAGCCCACGCGCGCGCGCCGCCTCTGCGAGTTCCAGCGCGGCGGTCAGCCCGCCGGTCTTGTCGAGCTTGATGTTCACGACGCCGTAGCCGTCGGGCAGCGCCTCGAGATCGGCCGCGACATGCACCGCTTCATCGGCGGCAATCGGGATCGCCGAGCGAAAACCGATGAGGTCGCGGTCGGCATCGGCGGGGAGCGGCTGTTCGAGCAGGTCGATGCGCAGATCGGTCATCAGGCCCTGCAGGTCGCGGACCTCCGATATGGTCCAGCTTTCATTGGGGTCGACGATCATTTTCGGCTTGGGCGCCGCGGCGCGTACGGCCTTGAGCTGCGCGGCCGGATCGCTCTGGTCGACCTTGACCTTCACCAGCGGCGCGTCGGCGAGCGCTGCGGCGGCGATCGCCATGCGGTCGGGCGCGTCGAGGCTGACCGTCATCGCGGTGACGATCGGGCGCAGCGGCTTTTCGATGCCCAACGCCGCCGCGAAATCGCTGCCCGCAAGCCGCAGTTCCAGATCCCACAGCGCGCAGTCGACCGCGTTGCGCGCGGCGCCCGCGGGCATCAGTTGCAGCAACTCCTGCCGCCCCACGCCGCTTTCGATCGCAGCGCGCGCGGCTTCGATCGCGGCGATCGTGCTTTCGACATTCTCGCCATAGCGGGGGTAGGGGACGCATTCGCCGCGGCCGGTGACGCCGTCCTGCGCGATGGCGACGGTCACGACCTCGGCGGCGGTCTTGACCCCGCGCGAGATGCGAAACGGCGTGTGCAGCGGCAGGACTTCGCCGGCGACGGTCAGGGCGCGGGGCATCGCCGGGCGATCAGACGGTTTCGGCGGTGGCGGGCGTATCGAGCAGCCGGTCGAGGATCGCCTCGACCCCGAAACGATAGGGATCGCTGGTCGGCAGCCCGAACTCGGCCTCGGTCGCCGCGCACAAGGCACGCGCGTCGTCCTCGGGCATCGCCGAGGTGTTGAGCGCGATGCCCACCGCTTTCACGTCGGCATTGGTCAGCCGCGCCACGCGCAGATTGGCCTCCAGCGTTTCGGCAATTCCGGGCAGCGGATAGTGCGGCAGGCCGCGCATATGCGGGCGCACCGGGTCGTGGCAGAGGACGAGCGCGTCGGGCTGCGCGCCGTGCAGCAGCCCCGTCGACACGCCCGCGAACGAGGGATGATAGAGCGAGCCCTGGCCTTCGATCAGGTCCCAGCCATCGTCGCTGCGCGCGGGCGAAATCTGTTCGATCGCGCCCGAGATGAAGTCGGCGACCACGGCGTCGAGCGGCACGCCGTCGCCCGCGATCAATATGCCGGTCTGTCCGGTCGCGCGGAAATCGGCGGCCACGCCGCGCTTTTCGAGCGCGCTGGCGAGGCACAGCGTCGTGTACATCTTGCCGACCGAACAATCGGTGCCGACGGTCAGCAGCCGTTTGCCCGCGCGCGGCTTGCCATTGCCGATCGGAATGTCGGGGCGCGGGTCGCGCACGTCGTGGAGCTTGCGGCCGAGCCGCGCCGCGGCTGCAATTAGGCGCGGTTCGGCGTTCAGCCGGTGGTGCAGCCCCGACGCTATGTCGAGCCCGGCCTCCATCGCGGCGAGCGCATCGACGATCAGAGCCTCGCCCAGCTTGCCGCCCGCGTTGGCAATGCCCAGCACCAGCGTCCGCGCGCCGGCTGCGTGCGCGGCGGCGAAATCCATGCGCGGCAGGTTCAGCGTCAGCGGGCAATCGTCGTGGCGATATTCGCCGACACAGATGTCGGGCCGGAACACCGCGAGACCGCGCGAGGTCTTGATGTCGGCGGGGTCGCTGGAGTGGCCGAGGTAGAGAAGATAGGGCGTTTCGATCATGGATCCGGGAAACCTGCGTGATGATGAGAGGCCGATATTATCCCTTGCTGCCGTAACGCCCCAATATCTAGCGCCCCATATCCTATAGCTTGACGCTATAGCCCCTCGATCACCGTCGCGAGCACCGCGAGGAACGCCGAGGCGGTTCGCGATGGCGGGCGGTTCTGCAGATAGACCGCGTTGATGTCGAAGGTGATCGCGGGCTGCAGCGGCCGGCTCGACAGCCCGGGGGGCAGCGCGGCATGCGCGGTGAAATTGTCGACGATCGCCATACCGACCCCCGCGCCGACCAGCGCCGCCGCGACATAATAGGTGCGCGCCGACACCACTTCGTCCAGCTCGACCTCGAGCCGGCTGAGCTCGCTCGACAGCATCCGTCCGATCGGGCCGCCTTGCACCGGGCTGATGAACTTGTGCCCGCGCAGCTCGTCGAGGTGCAGGCGCGGCGGGGCGCCGGGCATGTCGCCTTCGCGATAGATGACAACCAGCTCGCCCTCGCCGATCACCTGATGCGCGACGGGCGCCGACAGCGGCACCTCGAAACTGATCGCGATGTCGGTTTCATGTTCGTAGAGTTTGCGCACCATTTCGTCGTGATGCAGCGTCTGGAGATCGAACATGATATCCGCATGGTCGCCCATGAAGCGCGCGACCGCCTCGGGGATCGCACCGAGGCCGAGCGACGGAAGCGCCGAAATGCGGAGCAGCCCGCCGCGCCCGTGACGCAAATTCTGGCACGCCTGGCGTAGCGAGCGCACCCGGTCCTGAATGTCGGAGACTTCGGCGAACAGCGTGTGCGCGTCCTGCGTCGGGATCAGTCGCCCCTTCGACCGTTCGAACAGGGTCAAGCCGATCGACCGTTCGGCATGGCGCAGCACCTTGGTCACCGACGGCTGCGACACGTTGAGCGACCGCGCGGCGGCGCTGACCGTGCCGTGCAGGAAGACCGCGTGGAATATCTCGATCTGGCGCAGGTTCATCCCGTTACGATCCCGAAGTTGCGACACCGGGGCATGCGATTGCCCCTTGTTTTGGCCGGATATTGTTGTGGCTTTGATCTCTATGCCATCGGGTTATAGGGGGTGCAACAACGCTGTCTGGACGCGGGACGTGCAATCGAGACATCTTCATCCTTGATAATAGCTCCATGGAAGGATCACGCCGATGCCCCAACCGCTTGCCTCGCTTTCGGTTCGCCGGACGATCGGTTCGCTTTCGGTCGCCGCGGCGCTGCTCTGCGTCGCCGGCGCGGCGGCGAAGCCGGACGAGTCGGTCGATGTGATCATCCGGGGCGGTACGATTTATGACGGCGGCGAGGGCAAGTCCTTTGTCGGCGATGTCGCGATCCGCGGCGACCAGATCGTCTATGTCGGTAAATCCGGCCGCCATAAGGCGGGCAAGGTCATCGACGCGAAAGGCATGATCGTCGCACCGGGCTTCATCGATCCGCACACCCATGCCGACAGCTTCATCCGCTCGCCCGACAAAGCGGTGCGCGTTAACGCGGCGTGGCTCAATCAGGGCGCGACCACCGTGATGATCGGGGTCGACGGGTCGGGCACACCCGATGTCGCGGAGGATGCCGGCAAGCTGGCAGCATCGGGGATCGGCACCAATATCGTGCCGTTCGTCGGTTTCGGCCCGGTGCGCCAGCGCGTGCTCGGTCAGGATGCGCGCGCGCCGAGCCCCGCCGAACTCGACCGGATGAAGGCGCTGGTGGCGAAGGGCATGTGCGAAGGCGCCGTCGGCCTGTCGAGCGGCCTCTTCTATGCGCCGCAAAGCTTTTCCACCACGAGCGAAGTCGTGGCGGTGGCGCGCGAGGCGGCGACCCGCGGCGGCGTCTACGACACCCACCAGCGCGATGAATCGAGCTACAGCATCGGACTGCTCGGGTCGGTGCAGGAAGCGATCGAGATCGGACGACAGGCGGGAATGCCCGTCCATTTCGCGCATCTGAAAGCGCTCGGCGTCGATGTCCATGGACAGGCCGGTGCGGTGATCGCCGCGATCGATGCGGCGCGCGAGGCGGGCGTGGACGTGACCGCCGATCAATATCCCTGGCTGGCGTCGGGATCGAACCTCGACGCGTCGCTGCTGCCGCGCTGGGCGGTCGACGGCGGCGGCCCGGCGCTGCTGAAGCGGCTCGACGATCCCGCGACGCTCGAACGGATTCGCGGCGAGATGCAGGAGAATCTTCGGCGGCGCGGCGGGGCGAGCGCGCTGCTGCTCATCGCGCAGGGTTTTCCCTGGACCGGACAGACGCTGAAGCAGGTTGCTGACGCGTGGAAGATGGACAGCCGCGACGCGGCGCTGCGCATCATCCGGCAGAGCATCGAGGCGGGCGAGCAAGGACAGAAAAGCGGGGGCACCGCGGTCGCGTCGTTCAACATGGCGCAGGCCGACGTCGACCTGCTGATGAAGCAGCCGTGGATGGTGACCTCGTCCGACGGATCGGACGGCCATCCGCGCATGTTCGCGACCTTCCCCGAAAAATATGTGCGTTATGTCCGCGAGCGGAAGGTCATCGACCTTGCGACTTTCATCCGCCAGTCGACGGGGCGCACCGCCGACATCTACAAGCTCGACCGGCGCGGCTATCTGCGCCCCGGCTATTTCGCCGACGTGCTCGTCTTCGATCCCGATCAATATGCTCCGCGCGCCGATTATGTGCGCCCGCGCGAACTGAGCGTCGGCGTCAGCAAATTGTTCGTCAACGGCGCGCTGGCGGTCGACGACGGGCGGGCGACCGGCGTCGCCGTAGGCCGCGCGCTGCTGCGGTCCCGCCCGGCCGGATGCCCATAACCGCCAACCACGCTTCAACCTGATCGCTGCACAGCCTTAGCGCCCGTCATTGACAGGAGCGCGCCGCTCCGCTTTATCTAAATTCGAATTATTAAAGCGCCTATGCTTTATGAATCGAGTCTGTTTGGCGGGGGGCGCCGGGCATTCGGATCAGTTTGAAGGACAATCCAGCGATGACCCTCAATCTCCCGGGTCTTGACCGGCGGCAACCGACGAAAAATGGCCCCGAGGCGCGCGACGCGCGGCTGACGCTCAGCCTCTCGGGCACCAATCTGGAGCGGGCGGGCGACTATAACCAACGGATCGTGCTGCAGGCCATTCGCCTGACCGACGAAACGACGCGCAGCGACCTCGCGCGCGTCACCGGGCTGACGCCGCCGACGATCGTCAATATCACCAAGCGGCTGATCGACCTGGGGCTCGTCAAACCGGCGGGGCGACTGCAGGGCAAGCGCGGCCAGCCGGCGATGCGGATCGTCATCGATCCCGACGGCGCCTTTTCGATCGGGCTCAACATCGACCGCGATCATATCACGCTGGTGACGCTCGACCTCGCGGGCAAGATCCGCAGCCGCCACACGCGCGAGATCGCTTTCGCATTGCCCGGAACGGTCGTCGATCATGTCCGCGATATCCTGCCCGGGCTGCTCGAAGAGGGCGGCGTCGACCGCGGGCGCATCCTTGGCGTCGGCGTCGCGCTGCCCGACGATCTCGGGCGGATCTCGTTGCCGCACCGGCCGGCCGAATATGATGCGTGGGACGATATCGACCTTGGCGCGCTGCTCGGCGACGTGCTGCCCTGGCCGCTTCATGCCGACAATGATGCCGCGTCGGCGGCGCTCGGCGAGGTTCATCTCGGCAATGGCATCGCGCTTCCCAGCTTCTTCTACCTGCTGATCAGCGCGGGTCTCGGCGGCGGGCTGGTGATCGACCGCAGCTATGTTCGCGGCGCCGATTCGCGGTCGGGCGAGATTTGGGCGCTGCCCGATCCCGCGCGCGGCGAGGGCGCGAATGTTCAGGACACGGTGTCGCTGTCGGCGCTTTACGCGCGGCTGGAAGCGGCAGGGCATGTCGTCGACGGGCCCGAGGCGCTGATCGACGGTCCGGCAGCGCAGGAGGCGGTGATCGTCCAATGGCTCGACGATGCCGCCGACGTGCTGGTCCAGCCGCTGATCGCGGTCAATTGCCTGATCAACCCGGCGGCGATCCTCATCGGCGGGCGCCTTCCGGGCAAATTGGTCGACGCGCTGGTCGAGCGGCTCAATGCCCGGATGGCGGGGCGCAAGCTTCCCGTGGTGGCGCCGGTGCTACGCGCCGAGGCCGCCGACGATGCGTCGGCGATCGGCGCCGCGATCATCCCGTTCCTCGACAATGTCCTGCCGTCCGAATCGATCCTGATGCAGGCGGGGCGCTGACGCCTTACTCGATCCGCTGTGCCATCTCGTCGAGGTCGACACCCCGCGTTTCGGGGAAGATCGCCGCGACGGTGATGAACTGGACGACCATCGCGGCGGCGAAGATCGCGAACGGCGCGCCGGGTGACCACGCCACCAATATCGGGAAAATTCCGGCGATCAGCGCATTCATCAGCCAATGCGTGCTCGCGCCGAGCGCGCTGCCGCGCGCGCGGACGGGCGTCGGGAATATCTCCGAAATATAGACCCAGATGACCGCGCCCTGGCTCGTCGCGAAGAAGGCGATGAAGCCGATGAGTGCGGGCAGCATCAGGCCGTTGCCGAGCGCGCCGTAGAGGACCCCCGCCGCGGCGGCGAGGCATAAGGTCATGCCCGCGGCGCCCGCGAGCAGAAGCGTCTTGCGCCCGATCCGGTCGATCAGTGCCATGCCGACGAGCGTGAACACCAGATTGGCGATGCCGATCAGCACCGCCTGACGGTCGGGTGACAGCGAACCCGCGCGGGCGAAGATGTCGTTCAGATAATAGAGTACCGCGTTGATGCCGGCGAGCTGGTTGAACATCGCGACGAGGATCACGAGCATTATCGGCCGGCGATGGCGGCGCCACGACAGCTTCTCGCCCGGCGGGTCGCGTTCGAGCGCCTGCTCGACGCGGCGGAGTTCGGCTTCGGCGGCATCGGGCGCCGTGCCGATCCGTGCCAGCGCGATGCCCGCTTCGCCCCGGCGTCCCTTGGCGACGAGCCAGCGCGGGCTGTTGGGAATCGCGAACAGCAGCACGAAGAAGAGCAGGGCGGGGGCGGCGGTGATGCCCAGCTTCCACCGCCACGCCGCGTCGCCGCCGACTAGCCCCGATATCGTCGCGTTGCTGAGATAGGCGACGAGAATGCCGGTCACGATCATCAACTGGAACAGGCCGACGAGGAATCCGCGGTGCCGCGGCGGTGCGATCTCGGCGATATAGACGGGGGCGAGCACCGACGAACCGCCGATCGCGAGCCCGCACATGAAACGGAAGAGAAGGAAGGCCGGCCAGCTCGATGCCAGCGCGCAGCCGATTCCCGCGATGAAATAAAAGGCGGCGAGGATCCGCAGGCTGTCGCGGCTGCCGAACGCGTCGCCGGGCTTGCCCGCGAACAGCGCGCCGACGAGCGTGCCCCATAGCGCCGCCGATACGGTGATGCCGAGTGTTTCGGGGGTGAGCGAGAACAGGTTGGTGAGGTCGCCGGTTACGCCCGCGATCACTGCGGTATCGAACCCAAAGAGGAGACCGGCCAAGGCGGCGGTCCCGATCGCGGCGGCGAGGGTGCCGCGACCTCCCGAACGCTGCGGTGCGCCGGGCACGGGGAATGCTTCGCTGTCGTGCTTGCCTGTCATCACTCTCTCCGACGGATCGGGCATTGGCGCCCGTCCTGATTGCCAACCGACATGCCACAAAGGTGATTTCGATCAAATAAATTAATTTTCATTATTATCTTGACGACGGGCGGCTGGTCGGGGCAGTTTTCAAAAAATCAGGCCCGCACCGGAACGGCGGTCGGGCAACAGGGAGAGGGTTCGTGCCGGCGACATTGCTTGCGACGCATCGTGTGGAAAAGCCCTGGGGGCGCCATCAGCTATGGGGTCCGTTCGCTGATTCGCCCGCAGGCGGCGAACCCGTTGGCGAAATCTGGTTTCAGGCACCCGGCGACAACACGCCTGATCTTCTCGTCAAATATCTCTTCACCAGCGAAAAATTGTCGGTGCAGGTTCACCCCGACGATGCGCAGGCGCATGCCCGCGGGTTGCCGCGGGGGAAGGACGAATGCTGGCTGATCCTGGACGCGGCGCCCGATTCGACGATCGCGCTGGGTACGAAGGCGCCGGTCGATGCGGCGGTGCTGCGCGACGCAGCGCTCGATGGCAGCATCGAGCAATTGCTTGACTGGAAGCCGGTGAAGGCCGGCGATTTCTTCTACGTCCCCTCGGGCACCGTGCATGCGATCGGCGCGGGGCTGACGCTGATCGAGGTGCAGCAGAACAGCGAGACGACCTACCGCCTCTATGATTATGGCCGCCCGCGCGAGCTGCATCTGGAGGACGGCATCGCGGTGTCCGATCCGCGGCCCTATGCGCCCTATCCGTCTCCGGGCCGCATTGCCGACGACCGCAATATTCTCGTCGACGGTCCGAAATTCGTGCTCGAGCGGCTGGCGGGCGGCGCGCGCACCATCACGCTTCCCGACGGCGTCACGGCGTGGCTGATCCCGGTTTCGGGCAAGGGCACCGTCGACGGCGTCGCTTTCGCAGCGGGCGAATGCCTCGCGCTCACCGGCTCGGTGGAGCTTGATGCCGACGCCGGGGCCGACCTGTTGCTCGCCTATCCGGGCGAGGGGAGGCTCGCATGACCGCCAGCCGCTCGGGCACCGCCTGGACCTTCGCCTATGTCACGATGCTCTTTTTCGTCTGGGGTGCGGTGACCGCGGTCAACGACATTTTGATCCCGGCGGTGAAGGCGATCTTCGCGCTCAGCGATACCGAAAGCTTCCTCACCCAGTTCGCCTTCTTCATGGCCTATGGCGTCGTCTCGCTGCCCGCCGCGGCGATCATGGGGCGGCTCGGTGCGGCCAATTCGATCATTGTGGCGCTCGCGACGATGATCGCCGGCTGCCTGATCATGCCGCTGGCGACCGTCGTGCGCGAATATTCGATCGTGCTCGTCGGGCTGTTCGTGATCGCGTCGGGGATTACGCTGCTGCAGGTCGCGGCGAACCCCCTGTCGGCGTCGCTCGGCCGCCCCGAACGCTCGCATTTCCGGCTGGTCTTGAGCCAGGCGTTCAATTCGTTCGGCACCGTTATCGCGCCCTATCTCGCGGCGCGGACGTTGCTGCAGGGCGGATTGTTCGAGGACGGGCCGGTGACCGAGGCGAAGATCGCCTATTCGCTCGGCCGGATCGATGTCGCTTATATCTTCATCGCCGCGGTGATCGCGGTGCTCGCGATGTTCCTTTACCGCGTCCGGCACGAAATCACCGCGGCCGCGCCGCCGGTCGAAACGGGCGCGCGGGTGTCGAGCGCCTTCGCCTCGCCTTGGGCGCTCGCCGGCGCGCTCGCGATCTTCCTTTATGTCGGCGCCGAGGTGGCGATCGGCAGCGCGATGGTCAATTTCCTCGAACAGCCCGACGTGTTCGCGATCAGCGCGGTACAGGCGGGCAGCTTCGTCAGCCTCTATTGGCTCGGCGCGATGATCGGGCTCTTTATCGGCTCGGGCCTTCTCTACAAGCTGCCCGCAGGGCCGCTGCTCGCGGTGGCGGCCGTCGCCGCGGCGCTGCTCTGCCTGACGATCAGCCAGATCAGCGGGCCGGCGGCGGGCGTGCTCGCGATCTCGGTCGGGCTGTTCAACTCGATCATGTTCCCGGTGATCTTCTCGCTGACGATCGAGCGGTCGACCGCCCCCGCGTCGGCGACATCGGGGCTGCTCTGCATGGCGATCGTCGGCGGCGCGCTGGTGCCGCTCGTCTTCGCGCAGGTGGCCGATGCCAGCGGCAGCCGCTTCCTCGCCTTTCTGGTGCCGATGGCCTGTTATCTCGTCATCGCGCTGTTCGGCTGGCGCGCGGCGCGTGCTCCCGCACGAGCCGAAGTCTTCGCAAATTCGCTGCACTGACCACGCAAACAACAAAAATATTCAGGGAAGAGGGTCGCAATGGATATCGACAGGAATTTGAACCGCGGGTGGAAGTTCGGCGCCATGCTGGCGTCGTCGGCGGCGATATTGCCGCTCATGCTCGCTTTGTCGCCCGTGGCAGCGCAGCCAAAAGCCGGCCAGTCGCCGGTCGATCTCGCTAACCCGCTCGTCGGCACCGCGCCGCTCGACGATCCGGCGGTGATCGGCAACGCGCCGCCGCCGGGCGAGCCCGTCTATTCGGGACAGACCTCGCCGGGCGCGCGCCTTCCGCACGGGTCGGTCGAGGCGGCGCCGGTGAACAATAATATCGAGCTTCTCTATCCGAACGGCGTTCCCGTTCCCTATTATTACACCAACCCGACGATGATCGGCTTCACCGGCGGCGGCGGCTCGACCTATGGCGGCGGCGCCGAGCCTTTCATCATGCCGGTGGTCGGCGACTGGTCGCCGCCGCCCGCCTATAGCCAGTCATACTATGACAAGTCGCGCGAGAAGGCGTCGCCGGGCTATTATTCGGTCTATCTCGACAGCTTCCGCACGCAGGCCGAACTCACCGCGACGCGCTGGGCGAGCGTGATGCGCTTCACTTTCCCCGAGAGCCAGCGGTCGAACATCATCGTCAACCTGCCGCGCCATGGCGGGACGGTCGAGGTCGTCGGCGACCGCATCATCCGCGGCATATCGAACGACAAGGACAGCGCCGACGGCGGCTATTTCGTCGCCGAATTCTCGAAGCCCTTCGCCGCGCTCGGCACCTTCCGCAAGGCACCCGGCGACAATGCGGGCTGGGGTATCGGTACCAGCGACGTCAAACCCGGCGGGCGCGAAATGTCGGGCAGCTATGCCGGCGGCTATGTGACCTTCAAGACCAAGGCTGGCGAACAGGTGCTGGTGAAGATGGCGCACGGCACCAGCTATGAACAGGCGGCCGAGCGGCTCGCTGCCGAAGTGCCGGGCTGGGATTTCGACGGCGTCCATGCGGCGGCGCGCGATGCCTGGGCGCAACTGCTGAACCGCGTTCGCGTGACGGGCGGCACCGACAAGCAGCGGCGGCTCTTCTATTCGACGCTGTTCCAGTCCTTCGCCTCGCCGCGCCTGATCGCGCAGAAGGGCGAGAAATTCGCCGACACCAACGGCAAGGTCCAGACGGCGACGCACGACCGTTACGGCCCGGTGCCCTTCTGGGACACGGGGCGCAACCAGATCGTGCTGCTCGAGCTGATGGAGCCCGACGCGGTCCAGAACATCATGGCGTCCGAACTCGCGATGGCGCGCGAGAAGGGCTATATGAACACCTCGTTCCACGGCGACAATGCGGTGTTCCTGTTCCTCGGCGCGTGGGAGCGCGGCATCGAATTCGATTACGAGGCCGCGTACGAATATCTGCGCAAGAACGCGACCGATCCGAAGGGGCCGCGCGGTTACCTCGCCGAATATATGAAGCAGGGCTGGATTTCGGACATCGTGCCCGATCATAATCCCAGTCCGCCCTATGCCGGCGGCAAGGCAGGCGCCGACAAGACGCTCGAATATGCGTGGGACGATTATGCGCTCGCGCTCTACGCGAAAAAGCTCGGCAAGGATGCCGACCACAAGATGTTCCTGAAGCGCGCGGGTAATTATGCCAACGTCTTCGACAAATCGATCGGCTTCATCCGCGGGCGCACCGCCGACGGCAAATGGATCGCACCCTTCGATCCCGCCGAACCCTATTACAACTTCATGATGAAGGAGGCGTCGGGCTGGTCGACCCTGTGGCTCGTCCCGCACGACGTGCAGGGGCTGATCGGGCTGCTCGGCGGGCGCGACGCGTTCAATGCCAAGCTCGATGAGTTCTTCACCAAGCCGTACAACCCGACGGGCATCTGCCGCGACTGCACCGGCGTGATCGGGCAATATGTGCATGGCAACCAGCCCGACCAGCAGGCGCCCTATTATTACAATTGGAGCGGTCAGCCGTGGAAGACGCAGGCGCTGGTGCGCCAGATCCTCGACAAGACCTACGCCAGCGACGCGGCGGGTTACGGCTATCCGGGGATGGACGATCAGGGCGCGACCTCGTCCTGGTACGCGCTTTCGGCGCTCGGCTTCTATCCGGTCGATCCGTCGAGTCAGGATTATATCATCGGCAGCCCGGTGTTCGACGACGCCAGCCTCGACATGGGCAATGGCAAGACGCTGCGCATCGTCGCAAAGAATAATTCGGCCACGAACGTCTACATCCAGTCCGCGACGCTCGACGGCAAGCCGTGGAACAAGCCGTGGTTCCGTCACGACGACGTCAAGGACGGCGCGACCTTCGTCTTCACGATGGGCGCAGAGCCGAACAAGGCGTGGGGCGCCGCGCCCGGCGCCGCGCCGCCGTCGATGTCGCGCAAGCGCTAACCAGCCCCTCGCCCCCGCGCCCTCCGCGGGGGCGCGAGCCCAGGACCCGCCCCATCCCCCTAAGGGTCCTGGGCTCTCCCCAATTCAACAGGACAGATCTCATGCGCAGCCTTTTGATCACCGCATCTCTTCTCGCCCTCGCGCCGGTCGCGGCACAGGCCCAGACCACCGCCGCACCGCCTGCGGGTGACGCCGTCTATACCAGTGAGCTGTTGACGCGCTGGGGCAAAGAGGTGACGCCCGAAAACGCGTGGCGCCTTTACCCCCGCCCGCAGATGGTGCGCGAGCGCTGGGTCAATCTCAACGGCCTGTGGGACTATGCTATCGCGCCGAAGGCGGCCGAACGGCCGGCGGCGATGGACGGCCAGATCCTCGTGCCGTTTCCGGTCGAATCGAAACTCTCGCGCGTCGCGCGCAAGGTCACGCCCGACGACCGCGTCTGGTATCGCCGCAGCTTCACCGTCCCGGCCGACTGGCGCGGCCAGAATGTCATGCTCAATTTCGGCGCGGTCGACTATGAAGCGACGGTGCGCGTCAACGGATCGGTCGTCGGATCGCACAAGGGCGGGTTCGATGCCTTCGGTTTCGACATCAGCCCCTATCTGAAAACGGGCGCGAACGAGCTGGTCGTCGAGGTCACCGATCCGACGAGCGCGGGCACGCAGCCGCGCGGCAAGCAGATCCTCGACCCCGCGGGCATCTGGTACACCGCGGTCAGCGGCATCTGGCAGACGGTGTGGATCGAGCCGGTGCCCAAGCTCCATATCGCCGAGGTGCGCGCGACCCCCGACATCGACCGCGGCACCGTCGATGTCGCGGTGGCGCTCTCCGGCTGGGCGAACGACAATGACGCGGTGCGGCTGACCGCGAGCGCGGGCGGCAAGACGATCGCCTCGACGATCATCCGCGCCAACCGGCAGGCGACGCTCGCCATCCCGAACGCGCATCTCTGGTCGCCCGATGATCCCCATCTCTACGATCTCAAGGCCGAGCTGGTCACGATCGCCGATCCCTATGCGGGCGAAGCCGAGCGCGACCGCAAGGCCTATGACTCGCGCTTCACCGATCATGAGCGCCGCGTTTATGCGAAGGCGCGAGTGCAGGGCGCGCCGCGCGACAGCGTCGCCGCCTATTTTGCGATGCGCAAAGTGTCGATCGGGCCCGGCCGCGTCGCGGGCCAGCCCGCGATCCTGCTCAACAACAAGCCTTTGTTCCAGCACGGCACGCTCGATCAGGGCTGGTGGCCCGACGGGCTTTATACGCCGCCGTCGGAGGAGGCGATGAAGAGCGACATCGTCTTCCTGAAAAAGGCGGGGTTCAACATGCTGCGCAAGCATATCAAGGTCGAGCCCGCGCGCTATTATCACGACGCCGACCGGCTCGGCATGCTGATCTGGCAGGACATGCCCTCGGGCGGTGGCGAGGATCAATATCTCGCGGGCACCAGCCAGTATCAGGCGGTTTTCCCGTCGGAGACGCTCGCCGAGCAGCAGAAGCAATTGTCCGAAATGATCGGCGAACTGCGCGCCTTCCCCTCGATCGTGACGTGGGTCGTCAACAATGAGGGGTGGGGCCAATATGATTCGGCGACGCTCACGCGCTTCGTGAAGGGGATCGATCCGACGCGGCTGGTCGATGCCAATTCGGGCTGGCTCGACGTCGCGCCGAAGGACTCCGACATGCTCGACATCCATACTTATGAGGATGTGCCGAAGACACCGCCGTTGCAGGCCGACCGCGCGATCGTGCTCGGCGAATATGGCGGGGTCGGTTTCCCCGTGCCGGGGCATATCTGGAAACCGGGCAAGGGCAATTGGAGCTATCAGGTCGCGCAGGACGAGAAGGAGTATCTCGTCCGCTTCCGCCGCAAGATGGAGGGCGTGATCCGGCAGGCGAAGGAGAATGGGCTCAGCGCGTCGGTCTACACCCAGACGACCGATGTCGAGGACGAGATCAACGGTCTTTTGACCTATGACCGCGCGGTGCCGAAGGCATCGGCGGAGGCGCTGGCGGCGATCGCCGCGCCGCTGTGGACGACCCCGACTCCGGACTGACCGGCCTCGGGCGAAAGCGTCACGGCACCTGCCGTCCCCGGAGTCGGGGATGGCGGGCGCGGCGACCTGCGGCCGCGAGTCGATACCCACGCAAAACTGCGAAAAACTGTGCCTTTGTGACGGGTCTGTAACGATTCATCGCGTCCCGCCACCGGCTCGAAAAATTTATTTTGACAAATTGTTTTTTATATTCTGATAGAGGCTCAACGGGTCCGGGGACCCGCTGCTCGGCGACTCCGAAAGCGCCGAATAACGAGTGGGGGCGAACAGCCCCTCGAACAGGGAGGTCGATGTGATGAAGGCAGGACAAATCCATTCCGCGAAGACGGCGCGGCGCGCGGCGCTGGTACGCGAACTGATGCTGGGCGCGGGCACGCTCGCGGCGCTGTGCAGCGCCGGGCAGGCTTATGCGCAGGCGGCGCCGGCGCCGCAGCCGCCCGCAGACGAAGCGGCAGAGGCGTCGGGCGACGCGATCGTCGTCACCGGCTATCGCAAGTCGATCGAGCAGAGCCTCGAGCAGAAGCGCGAAGCCAACTCGCTGATCGAAGTCATCACCGCCGAAGACATCGGCAAATTCCCCGACAAGAATGTCGCCGACGCGCTGCAGCGCGTGCCGGGCGTGATCATCACCCGCGACGGCGGTGAGGGCAGCCGCGTCAGCATCCGCGGTCTCCAGTCGGACCTGACGCTCACGCTGCTCAACGGCAATTTCATCGCCGGCGCCGACAGCGGCGATCCGTCGCGCTCGTTCAACTATGTCCTGCTGCCGTCGAACTTCATCGCCAGCACCGAAGTGTACAAGTCGGCCGAGGCGCGGCTCGAAGAGGGTGGCGTCGGCGGCACGGTGATCCTCAACACCCGCCGTCCGTTCGACCTGCCGGCCTGGTCGGGCTTCGTCTCGGCCGAGGGCACCTATTCGGACACGACCAAGAAATTCGATCCGCAGATTGCCGGCCAGATTTCATGGAAAGACCCCGAAGAGCGGCTCGGCTTCCTGATCGGTGCGACCTATCAGGAACGTTCGAACCGCGAGCTGCGCGGCTCGACCGAAACCTGGCGCTGGTGGAGCGACCGCGCCGCGAACGGCGACATCATCACCCCCGCGACCGACGTCAACGGCAATCCGTTCGAGAATGACGACGCGATTTCCTATTGGCCCGGCACCGGCGTGACGGGGCAGGACGGTAAGCATTATTCGGGCTATTGGGCGCCGCAGTCGGTCAACGCAGAAGTCTTTTCGCAGCAGCGCAAGCGCCTTGGCATCCAGGCGACCGCGCAGATGCGTCCGATCGAAAACCTGACCGTCACCGCCAACTATTTCCGCTTCGATTACAAGAGCAACTGGCAGAGCAATGTGCTGAAGATCCCCGAATGGGGTTATGGAAATTTCTTCACCGCGCCGACCTTTGACGAGAGCGGCACGATCTTCCAGTCGGCGAATTTCCAGGTGCCCGCCGCGGGAACCGGCTGCCTTACCCGGCCGACGCCCTGCACGATGGAAACGCCGCAGCTCGCAGGCTCGTATAGCCGCGAAAAGCAGGTTTCGAACACGTTCGAGACCGAGGTCGCCTGGAATCAGGACAATTTCGACGCGGTGCTGAAGTTCGGCAAGACGAAGGCTACCGGCGGTCCGTCGATGCGCTTCGGCGTCGCCGTGAAGCCGCGCCTGACGATCCCCGGGCAGGAGCAGAACGGCAACTTCCTGAGCGAGTGGGATTTCACCGGCGGCAATCTCAACATGGAGTTCTCGCCCGAGCTGCAGGAAAATATCAAGAACGGCATCGCGCAGATCGACGTCGGCTCGACGGGCTCGGGCTTCACCAACAGCGCGATTTCGCAGCGTTATGCGCAGCTCGATCTTGTCCGCCGCTTCGATAGCTTCCTCAGCGCGTTCCGTGTCGGCGGCAAGTGGCGCGAGATGAGCATCCACCGCGAAACCGGCCGCAATGAATGGTACGCCGATCCGGCGACCAAGCGGCGCTATCAGGACACGCCCGCGGGCGCGGTCGCGCGGCCCGAATATTTCTATGACAATCCGATCGGCAACATCGCCGGCGGGTTCAATGCAAGCTCGTTCCCGGGCATCAATTTCAGCAATTATCTCGACTATATCAACGACACCTATGGCCCCTCGGTGCGGGTGCCCGAGCCGAACAACACCTATGACCTCAAGGAAAAGGTGTTCGCCGGCTATGTGCAGGCCGATTTCGAGGCGGGTCCGCTGCGCGGCAACATCGGTGTCCGCGTCGCACACACCAAGCAGTCGGGCCTGACCTCGGATCGCCTGCAGTTCCTCAACGATTATTGTGTCGACGGTCCGGGCGGACCGTTCGATCCGAATGTGCCGCTCGCTCCCGACGGCAACTGCCAGGTGCGGCCGCTTGCCGAGCGCGAAGTGATCGTCAACACGCAGATCGACCAGTCGAAGAGCTACACCGACTGGCTGCCCAGCCTGAACGTCGTCTATGAAGTCACCCCCGACATTGTCGTTCGCGGCGCGGTCGCCAAGGTGATCTCGCGTCCGTCGTTCAACGACTTGGGGTCGCAGCGTTCGCTCACCTATCGTTCGGCGGCTTACGCCTTCGACCGCGGCCAGTTCGGCGAGTTCGAAGGCTGGTCGGGCAGCGGCGGCAACGCCGACCTCCAGCCCTTCTCGGCATGGCAGTACGACCTTGGCGTCGAATGGTATTTCAAGCGCGGTTCGGTGCTCGGCGCCGGTGTGTTCCGCAAGGAAGTCTCGGACTTCGTCGTGCCGCTCGTGCTCGACGTGACGCGTGAAGTGAACGGCGAACAGGTGCTGATCCAGCCCTATTCGACGGTCGCCAACGGCTCGAACGCGGTGTCGCAGGGCATCGAACTCTATGCCCAGCACACGCTCGACTTCGGCCTCGGCGCGCAGGTGAACTTCACCTATAACGACACCTCGGTCGCCGACATCACGCTCGATGGCGAAACCGTCGGCAAGTCGGCGCTGGTCGGCAGCGCGAAGACGCAGGTCAACGCGTCGGTCTTCTACGAAACCGACAAGTTCCTCGTCCGCGCCTCGTACAACCGCCGCGGCGAAGTCGTCGGCGGACTCCAGTCGGGGCTCAACGTCTACACCGACCCCTATGAACAGGTCGACATCAACGCCTCGTACGAGCTGATGGACGGGCTGATGCTCACCGCTTCGGTCATCAACCTGACCAAGTCGGAAGAGCGCCAGCACCTTGGTAACGACACCAAGGACCGCTTCGTCCGCAGCAACTATTTCGGCCGCCGCGCTTACGTTGGCGTTTCGTACAAGTTCTGATGGGGCCCATACCCCAGCTCTCCCCCTTGGGTGGCTCCGCAAGGAGCCACCCACCTCTTTCCGGGCGAGCGGGTATGACTATGGTAATGAGCGAAACGGGGAGCGACGCAGGGTGCGTGTCTGGTTGAAATCGCTGGTTTTGGGTACGGCGCTGCTGACCGGCGGCACGGCCGCGGCAGAGAATCCGATCGTTCCCGGCTGGTACGCCGACCCCGAAATCCGTGTCTTCGGCGACCGCTACTGGATCTATCCGACCTATTCGGACCATGGCGAGACGCCTGATCTCTCACAGCATTTCAACGAGCAGCAGAAGAAGCTGCGCGAACAGAAGACGGTCCGGCCGTCCTATTATTTCCAGACCTTCTTCAACGTCTTTTCGTCGCTCGACCTCGTCCACTGGACGAAGCATAGCCACGCCCTCGACGTCGAGAATGTCGCCTGGGCGGCCTATGCCGTGTGGGCGCCGTCGGCGATCGAGAAGGACGGCAAATATTATCTCTTCTTCGGCGCGAACGACATCCAGTCGAACGACCAGCGCGGCGGCATCGGTGTCGCGGTCAGCGACCGCCCCGAGGGGCCGTTCAAGGACGCGATCGGCAAGCCGCTGATCGACGCCTTCCACAATGGCGCGCAGCCGATCGACCAGTTCGTTTTCCGCGACGACGATGGGCAGCATTATCTCTATTATGGCGGCTGGAAGCATTGCAATGTCGTGCGCCTCGGCGACGACCTGACCTCGATTCTGCCCTTTGCCGACGGCACGACCTATAAGGAAATCACGCCCCCCGGCTATGTCGAGGGCTCGTTCATGGTGAAGCGCAAGGGCGTCTATTATCTGATGTGGTCGGAGGGCGGCTGGACCGGTCCCGATTATTCGGTCGCCTATGCGATGGGACCGTCGCCGACCGGGCCGTTCAAGCCGATGGGCAAGATACTCAGCCAGGATTTCAAGATCGCGCGCGGGGCGGGGCATCATTCGGTGGTCAATGTGCCCGGCACCGACGACTGGTACATCGCTTACCATCGCCGCCCGCTCGAAGAGACGAGCGGCGAGCGCCGCCAACTCGCGATCGACCGCATGATCTTCAACGCCGACGGCACGATCGCGCCGGTGATAATGACGAACAAGGGCGTCGCAGCACGCCCGCTGCCGCCACGAACGGCAAACAGGGGAGAGACGAAGTGAAGACGATCCGCAAGACGATGCTGGGCGCCGCCGCAAGCGCGCTTGTGCTGACTAGTGTCGGGACCCCTGCGGCGCTCGCGCAATCGGCCGCGAACCAGACTGCGCTCGTCGATTACGTCAACCCGCTGATGGGCACCGATTCAAGCTATCGCCTGTCGTACGGCAACACCTATCCCGCGGTCGCGGTGCCCTTTGGCATGAACAGCTGGACGCCGGTGACCGGCGAGCCCGGGAGCGGCTGGGGCTATACCTACGACGGCGAGAAGATCAGCGGCATCAAGCAGACGCACCAGCCGAGCCCGTGGATGAACGATTATGCCGCCTTCGCGCTGATGGCGGAAACCGGGCCGGTGAAGGTCAAGCAGCAGGAACGCGGCAGCTGGTTCAGCCATAAAGCCGAGGTTGCGCGCCCCCATTCGTACAAGGTCTATCTCGCCGACTATGACGTGACCGCCGAGGTCGCGCCGACGGAACGCGCCGCGCAGTTCCGCTTCACCTTCCCCGAAAGCGACGACGCGCACATCCTGCTCGACGGTCTCGCGGGCGGCTCGATGGTCAAGGTCGACGTCAAGAACCGCCGCATCACCGGCTATGTCCGCAACAACAACGGTGGCGTACCCGACAATTTCCACAATTATTTCGTCGCCGAATTCGACCGCGATTTCACGCTCGCGCGCACCTGGGCGGGCGACAACGCGCCGACGAACGAACTCGCGCGCGAGGGCGACCATGTCGGCGCGGTGCTCAGCTTCAAGACGAAGAAGGGCGACAAGGTCCATGTCCGCGTCGCCTCGTCGTTCATCAGCCCCGAACAGGCGTTGCTGAACCTGCGCAGCGAAATCGGCAGCGACAGCTTCGATACGACGCAGGCGAAGGCGAAGGCGGCGTGGGAAAAGGAACTCTCGCGCATCCGCGTCACCGATCCCGATCCCGAAAAAATCCGCACCTTCTATTCGTCGCTGTACCGGATGCTGCAATTCCCGCGCGTTTTCTATGAAAAGGACGCGAACGGAAAGATCGTCCACTACAGCCCGTACGACGGCAAGGTGCACGACGGTTACATGTTCACCGACAATGGTTTCTGGGACACGTGGCGCGCGGTCTTCCCCTTCTTCGCGCTGATGTATCCCGAACTCGACAGCCAGATCATGCAGGGGCTGGTCAACACCTATAAGGAGGGCGGCTGGCTGCCCGAATGGGCGAGCCCCGGCTATCGCAACGTGATGATCGGGTCGAACTCGGCGAACCTGATTGCCGACGCCTATTTCAACGGCGTGCGCGGCTTCGACGTCGAGACGCTGTACGAAGCGATGATCAAGAATGCGACGACGAGCGAGGGCCGCCCGAAGGACAAGGCGGGCAAGGTCATCGCCGCGGTCGGGCGCGAGGGCGCCGAATATTACAACCAGCTCGGCTATGTCCCCTATGACGTGGGCATCAACGAAAATGCCGCGCGCACGCTCGAATATGCGACCGCCGACTTCGCGATCGCTCAGCTCGCGAAGGCGCTCGGCAAGGACGCCGATGCGAAGAAATATCGGGAGCGCGCGCTGAACTACCAGAAGCTCTACGACAATCAGAGCGGCTGGATCCGCGGCCGCAACAAGGATGGTTCGTGGGCGACCCCGTTCAACCCGTATAAATGGGGCGATGCCTTCACCGAGGGGAACGCGCTCCATTACAGCTGGGCGGTGATGCAGGATGTTCAGGGGTTGATGAACCTGATGGGCGGGCGGCAGAAATTCGTCGAGCGGCTCGATGCGATTTTCACCACCCCGCCGATCTTCGACGAAAGCTATTATGGGCAGGTGATCCACGAGATCCGCGAGATGCAGATCGTCGACATGGGCCAATATGCCCACGGTAATCAGCCGATCCAGCACATGCCCTATCTCTACAATTGGGCGGGTGCGCCGTGGAAGACGCAGCATCATGTGCGTGACATCATGGCGAAGCTCTATTCGTCGGCACCCGACGGCTATCCGGGCGACGAGGATAATGGTCAGACCTCGGCCTGGTATGTCTTCTCGGCGCTCGGCTTCTATCCGGTTGCGTCGGCGACGGGCGAATATGCGATCGGCAGCCCGCTGTTCCAGGAAGCCGTGCTGACGATGCCGAACGGCAAGACGCTGACGATCAACGCCGCGAACAACAGCAATGCGAACGTCTATCTCCAGTCGGTCGCGCTCGGCGGGAAACCGCAAACGAAGACCTATTTCACGCACGGCGCTTTGTCGCAGGGCGGGACGGTCGACTTCGTGATGGGCGCCAAGCCGAACAAGCAATGGGGCACCGCCCCCGCTGATGCGCCCTTCTCGATCAGCGCGCCCGCCAAGTGATTTCGGAGATGAACATGACCCCCAACCGCCGCGAAATCATGGCCGGCGCCGGCGCGCTCGCGCTGGCGGCTGCGATGCCCGCCGCCGCGCGCGCCGCGGGTGCCTTCGCCAGCAAGCGCCCGGCACCGGCGCAGCGCGCCTTCACCAGCCCCGCGATCGAGGCCGAGATCGCGCGCGTGAAAGCGAAGATCGCCGACCCCGAACTCGCCTGGCTGTTCGAGAATTGCTACCCGAACACGCTCGACACGACGGTGCAGACGGGCACGCTCGACGGCCGCCCCGATACCTTCGTCATCACCGGCGATATCGAGGCGATGTGGCTGCGCGACAGCTCGGCGCAGGTGCAGCCCTATATCCATCTCGTCGCGAAGGACGCGAAGCTCAAGCGGCTGTTCCAGGGGCTGATCCAGCGGCAGGCGCGCTGCATCCTGATCGACCCCTATGCCAATGCGTTCGACAAGGATCCGACCGCGCCGTCGAAGCTCGAATGGTCGCAGACCGACAAGACCGAAATGAAGCCCGGCGTCGCCGAGCGAAAGTGGGAAATCGACTCGCTCTGCTACGCGATGCGCCTCAGCCACGAATATTGGACGCGCACAAAGGACAAGTCGCCCTTCGACGACACATGGTCGCGCGCGATGAAGCTCGCGGTCGCGACCTTCCGCGAGCAACAGCGCAAGAATGGGCCGGGGCCATACAGCTTCCAGCGCCCGGCGCTCCAGCCGACCGACAGCCTGATGCTCAGCGGTTACGGCGCACCGACGAAGAAGGTCGGGCTGATCCACTCGATGTTCCGCCCGTCGGACGACGCGTGCCTATATCCCTTCCTGATCCCGTCGAACCTGTTCGCGGTTTCGGTGCTCCGCAAGATCGCCATCGTTCACCGCGAAGCGCGCGGCGACAGTGCCGCGGCGGCCGACGCCGAGGCGCTCGCCGCCGAGGTCGAAGCGGCGCTGAAAGCGCATGCGCTGATCGACGACGGCAAGGGCGGTCAGGTCTGGGCCTATGAGATCGACGGTTTCGGCAACTGGGTGTTCATGGACGACGCCAATGTGCCGAGCTTGTCGGGGCTGCCGCTGATCGACGTTGTCGACAAGAAGGACCCGATCTTCCTCCGCACCGCGGCGCTCGCCTGGTCCGACCGCAACCCCTATTTCTTCAAGGGCACGGCTGCCGAGGGGATCGGGGGGCCGCACATCGGCCTCGACATGATCTGGCCGATGTCGATCATCACCCGCGCGATGAACGCCGATGATGATGCGACGATCCTCCAGTGCCTGCGCTGGCTGAAGACGACCCACGGCGGCACCGGCTTCATGCACGAAAGCTTCCACAAGGATGATCCGAAGAACTTCACGCGCAGCTGGTTCGCCTGGGCCAATGCGCTGTTCGGCCAGCTGATCGTCGAGGTCGCCGACAAGCGTCCCGCGCTGCTGTCACGGCCGCTGTAATGAGGGACGCAATGATTACCACGAGCCGCCGCCAGCTTCTCGCCACCACGGGCCTGCTCGCGCTCGGCGGCGCGATCCCCGCCGGCTGCTCGCGTATCGCGGGCGGGGGCGAGGCGCTCGCCATCGGCAAGCCGAACCTCTTTATCGGCACCGGGGGACACGGCCACACCTTCCCCGGCGCGTCGCTGCCGTTCGGGATGGCGCAATTGAGCCCCGATACGAACACGCATGGCTGGGATGCCTGCTCGGGCTATCATCAGAAGGATGGCTCGATCATGGGATTCAGTCACACGCATTTGTCGGGCACCGGCATCGGCGACATGCTCGACATTCTCGTGGTGCCGACGCGGCGCGAGCTGAAGCTCGAACCCGGCACGATCGAGAAGCCCGGCGAGGGTTATCGCCAGCGTTATTCGGACGAACATGCCGAGCCCGGCTATTACCGCGTGAAGCTCGAGACGGGCGTGCTCGCCGAGCTCACCGTCACCGAACGCTGCGGGCTGCACCGCTATCGCTTCGGCCAGGGGCCGGGGCACATCCTGATCGATTTCGCGCATGCGATCGAGGATGACTGGGACAAGGGTATCGTCGTCGAGGACGCGTCGCTCGACCTTGGCGACGACGGCATGCTGACCGGCGGGCGGCAGGTCAATCGCTGGGCCAAGGGCCGGCGCATCCATTTCGCGATGCAGATGTCGCGGAGGCCCGACCGGGTTCAATTCTTTGGCGACGACGGCAAGCCCGCCCCCGACGGCGCGAAGTCGATCAAGGGCAACAAGCTCAAGGTCGCCTTCTTCTTCGATGATGCCGGTGGCCAGCCGATCCTGATCAAGACCGGCCTCTCGGCGGTAGACGTAAAAGGCGCGCGCGACGCTCTGGCGCAGGAGGTGCCAGCTTGGAACTTCGACGGTGTGGTGAAGGCCGCGCGCGGCACGTGGGCGAAGGCGCTCGGCGGCATCCGCGTGTCGGGCGGCACCGAGGCGCAGCGCACGATCATGACGAGCGCGCTCTATCACGCGCAGCTCGCGCCGACGCTCTTCACCGACCGCGACGGCCGCTATGTCGGGCTCGACCGGCAGGTGCATGAAGCGGCGAAAGGCGAGGAGGCGTTCAGCACCTATTCGCTGTGGGACACCTATCGCGCGCTCCATCCGCTCTTGACGCTGATCGATCCCGACCGCGCCGCACTGCTGACCCGCGACATCTGCCGCCAGACCGCGCAGAGCCCCGCCGGCCCGCTCGTCTGGCCCCTGCAGGGGGTCGAGACCGCGTGCATGATCGGCTGGCACGGCGTCTCGGTGCTCGCCGAGGCGCAGGCCAAGGGGATCAAGGCCGACTATGCCGCCGCCTGGCCGAACATCCGCCGCCGCGCCTTCGACCGCGATTATAAGGATATCGACAGCACGCTTGGCCGCAGCTTCTACTACGATCTCGGCTACATCCCGTGCGACGAGGTGTGGGAATCGGTCAGCCGGACGCAGGAATATGCCTATGACGACTGGGCGATGGCGCACCTCGCCGATGCGGTCGGCGCCAAGGACGACGCCGCGGCGCTGCGCAAGCGCGCGCAGAACTATCGCGGCGTCATCGACCCCGAAACCCGCTTCGCGCGCCCGCGCTTCAAGGACGGCAGCTGGTGGAAGGATTATGATCCGGTCCAGATCGGCCACAATGTCAAAAAGTGGCGCGACTATACCGAGGCGAACGGCTGGCAGGCGACCTTCCTCAACCAGCACGACGTTTATGGGCTGATCGAGCATTTCGGCGGCGACGCGGCGTTCGAAAAGCAATTGGATGCGCTGTTCAACGCGCCATCGACCCTGCCCGACAATGCGCCGCCCGACATCTCGGGGCTCGTCGGCCAATATGCGCACGGCAACGAACCGAACCATCATGTCGCGTACATGTACGCCTATTGCGGCGCGCCCGCGAAGACGCAGGCGATGATCCGGCGCTTGCTCGTCGAAATGTACAAGAACGACCCCGACGGCGTGATCGGCAACGACGATTGCGGGCAGATGAGCGCGTGGTTCATCCTCTCGGCGCTCGGCTTCTACCCCGTCGATCCCGTGAGCGCGATCTACGTCTTTGGATCGCCGCTGTTCGATGTCGCCGAGGTGACGGTGGGCGCGGGCAAGACGCTCACCGTCCGCGCCGAGGGCAATGGCGCCGACCGGCCCTATGTCCAGTCGGTTACTTGGAACGGCAAACCGTGGAGTAAGAACTGGATCGCGCACGCCGACCTGATCGGCGGCGGCGAGCTTGTTTTCGAGATGGGCGCCAAGCCGTCAGAGTTCGGCACCGCGAAGGCCGATCGTCCGCCTTCCTTCGGCTCGGCTCCCGCATGAAGCAAATTGGTGACAAGTTTTTGGTAACGAAAAGAAAATGATAAGAACGGAATGCGTTGTGAAATCTCTCCAAATCCCGACACGTTCGGCCTTGCGCTGCGGCCCGGCGCCCTTCACAAACCTCAGCGATCGAGCGAAGGGGTGGCGCTGATGGATGGTCCCGTAACAGAGCGCGGCGAAGCGCGCCTGTTCGCCGGCGTCGAGCTCGGCGGCACCAAGTGCATCGTCACGCTTGCCGCGGGGCCGGGCGACATTCGCGACCAGCGGACGATCGCGACGACCGTGCCATGGGAAACGCTGCCCGCGATCAAGGCGGTGCTCGACGAGTGGGCCGGGTCGCACGGTTTCTGCGGTCTCGGCATCGCATCCTTCGGCCCGATCCGGGTCAATCCTGCCAAGGCCGATTATGGCCAGATCGGTGCGACGAACAAACCCAATTGGGAGGGCGCCGACCTGCTCGGGCCGCTGCAATCGGCGTTCGACGTTCCGATCGGGTTTGATACCGACGTCAACGGTGCAGCGCTCGCCGAAATTCGCTGGGGCAGCGGCCGCGGTCTCGACGATTTCGCTTATGTCACGGTCGGCACCGGCGTCGGGGTCGGGCTGATCGTCCATGGCAAGCCGACGCGCGGCTTCAGCCACAGCGAGATCGGCCATGTCCTGGTGCCGCGCCTGATGGGCGACGAGACGCCGAGCGTGTGCCGCTTCCACGACGATTGCGTCGAGGGGCTCGCCTCGGGCACCGCATTGAATGCGCGGCTGAACGGGCGGCCGATGGCCGATGTTGCGGCCGACGACCCGGTCTGGGAACCGATCGTGCACACGCTTGCATCGATGGTTCATTCGCTCGCCTGCACGACCGGCCCGATGCGGGTCGCGATGGGCGGCGGTGTGCTCGCCGGCCAGCCGCAATTGCTTCCCCGGATCAACGCGAAGCTCGAAACGAGCCTCTCGGGCTATATGCAGATTCCGGGAGACGGTGCTTATGTCACCGCACCCGAACTCGGAACGATGGCGGGACCGCTCGGTGCGATCGCGCTGGCGATGGACGCGGTGGGCACGCCCGCATGAGCAGCGACGGCGGCGTAGCGATATCTGTCCTTTCGTCGTTGGACAGCGCGCCCGCCGGGCGGCACAAGGGCGCGATGAAACGCCTGTCCGCCGCTGCCGCGCTGCTCGCGCTTATGCCGATCCAGTCCTTCGCCGAGCAGCCGGCACCCGATCCGCTGAGCTTCGTCGACCCGATGATTGGCACCGGTCCTGAAGGCCATACCTTCCCCGGCGCGACCGCGCCCTTCGGCATGGTCCAGCTGTCGCCCGACACCGACGCGACGTGCCAGATCCGCGACTGCTACGATCATGCCGCGGGCTACAGCTACAACGACCCGACGATTCAGGGGTTCAGCCACACGCATTTCTCGGGCGCCGGCCATTCGGACCTCGGCGACATTCTCGTCGTGCCGCAGGCGGGTGGGGTGAAACTCGATCCGGGCGATCCCAAACAGCCCGGTTCGGGCTATCGCCAGCGCTTCAGCCACGACACCGAAAAGGCGAGCCCCGGCTATTATGCCGTCACGCTCGCCGACAGCGGCATCCGCGCCGAACTGACCGCGGGAACGCGCGTCGGCGTCCACCGCTACAGCTTCCCGGTAGGCAAGCAGGCGCACCTGCTGCTCGACTTCCGCTCGTCGCTTTACGATTATCCGGGCAAGATCCTCTGGTCGGGGCTCCACCTCCGCCCCGACGGCACGCTCACCGGCTTCCGCGAGACGCGCGGCTGGGCGCCGGGGCGCAAGCTCTTCTTCGCGATGCGCTTCTCGGCGCCGCTCAAGTCCCACGCCTTCCTCGATCGCGACGAGAAGGTCGCGTACAAGGGTTTTCAGGCGCCCGGCCGCGGCAGCGATGCGCTCGCCGAAAAGCTCGGCAAGGCGCTCGAAGCGCGGCTCGATTTCGGTGAACTCGGCGGTCCGCTGGAAGTCCGCGTTGCGCTGTCGGGGGTCGACGAGGCGGGTGCGGTCGCCAATCTCGATGCCGAAAGCGCCGACTTCGATACCGTTCGTGCCCGCACCGAAGGCGAATGGCGCAAGGCGCTCGGCGCGCTCGAAATCGAAGCGCCCGCGCCGATGCGCACCAACCTTTACACCGCGCTCTATCACAGCCTGCTCGCGCCGAGCGTGTGGGGCGACGTCGACGGGCGCTATCGCGGCCCCGACGATCAGGTCCACGCCGCGAAGGATTTCACCTTCCGCTCGACCTTTTCGCTGTGGGACACATTCCGCGCGCAGCACCCGCTGCTGACGCTCGTCCAGCCCGGTGAAACGAACAGCGACATCGTCAAATCGCTCGTCGCGAGCCGCAAGGCGAGCCCGCACGGCATCCTGCCCGTCTGGCAGTTCCATGGTCGTGAGACGTGGACGATGATTGGCTATCACGCGGTCCCGGTGATCGCCGACGCCTATTTGAAGGGCGTGGGCGATTTCGACGCGAACGAGGCGCTCGACGCGATGGTCGCGAGCGCCGAATACGCGCCCTATGGCGGGCTCGGCGACTATATGAAGCTCGGTTATGTCGCGATCGATCGCGAGCCCGAGGCGGCGTCGAAGACGGTCGAATATGCCTATGACGACTGGGCGATCGCGCGCATGGCCGAGAAGATGGGCCGCAAGGACATCGCCGACCGCTTCTACAAGCGCGCCGGATACTGGCGGAACAGCTTCGACGCGAAGACCGGCTGGCTCCGCGCGCGCAAGGTCGACGGCAGCTTCCGCACCCCCTTCGACCCGACCGCGATAAACTATGGCTCGGACTATACCGAGGGCAATGCCTGGCAGTATAGCTGGTTCGTCCCGCAGGATCAGGCCGCGCTCTTCCGCATTCTCGGTGGCGATACGAAGACTATCGCGAAGCTCGACGCGATGTTCGATTACGACGTGTCAAAGCTCGACTATAGCCATGCCGAGGATATCGCCGGGCTGATCGGCCAATATATCCACGGCAACGAGCCGAGCCACCATGTCGCCTATCTCTACGCCTATGCCGGCGCGCCGTGGCGGACGCAGGAGCGGCTGAAACAGATCGTCGACAGCCAGTATAAGCCGACCCCCGATGGTCTCTCGGGCAATGACGACCTTGGCCAGATGTCGGCGTGGCTCGTCTTCACCGGGCTCGGCTTCTATCCCGTCGCGCCGGGGTCGAACCAATATGTGATCGGCAGGCCGTTCGTCGACCGCGCGGTGCTGAACCTGCCCGGCGGCAAGCGCTTCACCGTCGAGACGGCGGGGCTTTCCGATGCGAACCGTTACGTCGGCAAGGTCGAACTCAACGGCAAGGTGCTGACGCGCAGCTGGATTTCGGACGCCGAAATCCGCAGCGGCGGCACGCTGCGCTTCACGATGCAGGCAAAGCCCGACACCGCATGGGGCAAGGCGCCGGGGGCGCGGCCCTATTCGCAGTCGGCTGCGCGCTAGGCCTGTTCGCCGAACTGCAGGGTCATCGCCAGCTCCTCGACGTCTAGGTCGCGTTCGAGTTCGTGGAGGACCTCGTCCTCGATCAGTCCTGCGCGGTGGATGCGAAGCAGTTCGGCGCGGCCGGCGGCGATCGCCTGGAGCAGCACGTCGAAATGCGATCGTAACCCGTCCATCGCGGTGCTCGCATCGGCCTCGTAACGCTCCATGAAGTTCATCCGCTTGCGATGTTCCTCGAGCATCATCGGATGGATCAACGTCCCGTTCTCGTCATAGGCGAGCCGTTCGATGACCGCGAACCGCGCGCGCGCCATCGCGGCTTCGGCGGCGGGCAGAGCCATTTTGGCGGGCGGATCGGTATCGACGGGTGCGACCGCGCGGATGAGCATGCCGAGGCTCGATCCTTGTGCGACGACGGTCACGAAGATCACCGCGAAGGCGCAAATCAGCATCAGGTCGCGCCCGGGCATGTCGACGGGCAGGGTCAGCGGCACCGCCAGCGTCACGACGCCGCGCATCCCTGTCCAGCTCAGCACCGTCGCCTGCCGCCAGCCCAGCGGCCGGGCGCGTTCCAGTCCGACCTTGCGGGCGATTCCCAGAAGCGCCTCCGATCCGAAAATCCAGACGAAGCGCGCGATAGTCACCGTGATCACGACCGCGGCGATCACGATGGTCCACGACAGCGGCATCGCCTCGATCCCGCCGATCCGTTCGATCGCGCCGCGCAGCGAAAAGCCGATCAGGATGAAGACCAGCGCTTCGAGCACGAACACCATGATGAACCACCCCGAATTGGCGCGGAGGCGGACGTCGGCGGACAAGATCTCATGCTGATACCAGCCCATCGCGAGACCCGCGGTGACGGTCGCGATGACGCCTGACACATGCACGGCTTCGCCGGCGATATAGGCGGCCCAGCAGAGCAGGATCGTGACGAGCATGATCAGCATGCGGTCCTGAAGGCGCTTGGCGAGGAAGATCCAGCCCGCGGCGACCAGCGCGCCGACGATCACCCCGCCGATCGCGACAAATGCGAAGCTCTGGATCGCTTCGCCGGTGTGGAACACCCCGCTGAGCGTCGCGGCGACGGCGAAGCGGAAGAGGATCAGGCCAGTGGCGTCGTTGAGCAGGCTTTCGCCTTCGAGCAGGGCTTCGAGCCGGCGCGGCAAATGGACGCCCTTCAGCACCGCGCGTGCCGACACGGCGTCGGGCGGCGAGACGATCGCGCCGAGCGCGAAGCACGCCGCCCAGGGCAGGTCGGGAAGGATCATGTGGACGACCACGCCGACGACGAGCGTCGTGAACACCACCGCGCCGACGGCCAGCGACAGGATGCCGGGAAGGTGACGGCGAAACCGGCCGAGCGCGGTAAAATAGGCGCCGTCCATGAGCAGCGGCGGCAGGAACAGCACGAGCGCGAGTTCGGGGTCGAGCGAGATCGCCGGCAGCCCCGGAATGAAGGCGAGCGCGCCGCCACCGACGAGGAGCGCGGTCGCGGGCGGCCAGCGCAGTTTCAGCGCCAGCCAGTGCAGTCCGATGACGAGCGCGAGCAGCCCGAGGACGAGTTCGAAGGTTTCGACGGCGTGCATTGGCTCAGGTCCGATCCATGCCGAGGTCGAGCGATGGTGTCATCTTGCGGCCCCTGTTTCGTCCAATCCGACGAGGCCATTTGTGACGGCGTTTGCTGCCGCGATCAATGCTGGAGATTGTGCAAGCCCAAAAGCTTGGCATCCTTTGCGACGAGGCTCATCCACGGGCGCAAGCCTGCGGCGCCGGACAATGCAAAAGGAGGAACCTTTATCCCCCGCCCGCCGCGCTCGGCAGCCGCGACGGGGGATGAGGTTTGGTGTGCACAAGAGAACATTAGGAGAACAAAATATGTTCGTCAATAGGTTTCTTGCGGTTTTCCGGCGAGCATGCCCATCCAGTTGACGTGAACGTCAATCAGGGTCAATGCATAGCAAACGAAGGAAAGGAAGTATGATGGCGGAGCAACCGAAATTCGACCTGACGGGACGCGTGGCGCTGGTGACGGGGGCGTCTTCGGGCCTCGGCGCCGGCTTTGCCAGGGCGCTGGCGGCGGCGGGCGCGAAGGTCGTGCTCGCCGCGCGCCGCGCCGACAAGCTCGCCGAACAGGTCGCCGCGATCGAGGCAGCGGGCGGGCAGGCGATCGCCGTCAGCATGGACGTCACCGACGAGGCATCGACCATCGCCGCCTATGATGCCGCGGAAGCCGCGTTCGGAACTGTCGACACGATCGTCGCCAACGCCGGGGTTGCGACCGAGAAGATGGCGATGAGCCTGTCGGTCGCCGACGTCGACTTCCTGCTCGCCGCCAATGTCCGCGGCGTCTTCCTGACCGCGAACGAGGGCGCCAAGCGGCTCGACAAGGCGGGGAGCCGCGAGAAGCAGCACGGCCGCATCGTCCTGATCGGCTCGATCACTGCCGAGAAGGTGTTTCCCGCAACCTCGGTCTATGGCGCGACCAAGGCGGCGGTGCGTCACCTCGGCAAGGCGCTCGCGCGCGAATGGGCGCGGCGCGGGATCAGCGTCAATGTGATCCAGCCCGGCTATTTCGAATCCGAAATGACCGCCGAATTGTTCGAGGGCGACGTCGGCGCGGCGATGGTGAAGAGCTTTCCACGCCAGCGGATGCGGCCGCCGAGCGACCTCCACGCGCCGCTGCTGCTGCTCTGCTCCGACGCCGCGCTCGGCATCACGGGCAGCGTGATCACCGTCGACGACGGGCAGACATTGTGAGCGAGCTGCTGATCGAGGCGCGCGGCGCGGTCGAGATCGCGACGCTCAACCGCCCCGATCGCCTCAACGCGCTGAACGAGGCGCTGGTCGACGAACTCAACGCCTATTTCGGCGGACTTGCCGAGCGCCCCGACGTGCGCGTCGTTATCCTGCGCGGTGCCGGGCGCGTTTTCTGCGCCGGGCTCGACATCCAGGAGGACCGGTCGTCGGACGAGACGCCGGTGCTCCGCACGCTGCGCACCCAGACGCGCATCGGCAATATCTATCGCAAGATGCGCGCCTGCCCGCAGCCGATCATCGCGCTCGGTCACGGCGCGGCATGCGGCGGCGGCCTGTCGCTGTTGCTCGCATCCGACGTGCGCTATGTGACGCCGTCGTTCAAGGCGAACGCCGCCTATATCCGCATCGGCCTCGGCGGCTGCGATATGGCGTCGAGCTATTTCCTGCCGCGCCTCGTGGGCGCGAGCCTCGCGTCGGAGATGATCCTGACCGGCCGCTTCATCGACGCCGAGCGTGCGTTGCGCGCGGGCCTCGTCAGCGAGATCGCCGAGGAAGCGGCATTGCTGGACCGCGGCCTCGCGCTCGCCGACGAGATGCTGGCGACGTCGCCCTATGGTCTGCGCCTCTCGAAACAGGCGCTGAACCTCAACCTCGACGCGCCGAGTCTCGACGCCGCGATGGCGATCGAGGACCGTCAGCAGGTGATCCTTTCGGCGACCGAAGACCATCGCGAAGCGCTCGCCGCCTTCCTCGAGAAGCGTGCGCCCGAGTATCGCGAACGATAGGGTTACCGGCCCATTATCGCCCCCATTGACTCGGCGATATATTGACATAGTAAGTGCCATATCCCGAGGGGGTGGGAGTGATGGCAGTACGCAGGAGGACCACTAAATGCCGGGTCGCTTAGGCGGGTCCCGGCGTGCTGCCATCATCATTACCGGCGCCCTGATCGCCATGACGCCCGCGCAGGCGCAGCGTGCTCCATCCGCGCCAAAGCATCCCAATATCGTGATCCTGCTCGCCGACGACTGGGGCTTTTCGGACGTCGGTTCCTTCGGTTCCGAAATCGCGACGCCGAACATCGATGCACTGGCAAAAGCGGGGATGCGCTTCTCGAACTTCCATGTCGCGGGGTCGTGCTCGCCGACGCGCGCGATGCTCCAGACGGGGGTGATGAATCACCGGAACGGGCTGGGCAACATGCCCGAGACGATCCCCGACGCGCATCGCGGCAAGCCCGGGTACGACACGGTGATGAACCTGCGCGTCGTGACGATCGCGCAGCTTCTGAAGGCGGCGGGTTACCGCACCTATCTCACCGGCAAATGGCACCTCGGCAGCGACGCCAAGCGCCTGCCGCACGCACGCGGTTACGACCGCGCCTACAGCCTCGCCGACGCCGGCGCCGACAATTTCGAACAGCGTCCGATCGAGGGCATGTACGACAGCGCCGCTTGGACCGAGAATGGCAAGCCCGCGACGCTGCCCAAGGATTATTACAGCTCGCATTTCGTCGTGCAGCGGATGATCGATTATATCGAGGCGGACCGCAAAGGCGGCAAACCCTTTCTCGCGTCGATCAACTTCCTCGCCAATCATATCCCGGTACAGGCGCCCGACAGCGACATCGCGCGTTATTCGTCGATGTACAAGGACGGCTGGACCGCGCTCCGCGAAGCGCGGGCGAAGCGCGCCGCGGCGCTCGGCATTGTCCCCGCGGGCGTGCCGATCGTCACGATGCCGACGACGCCCGACTGGAAGAAACTCGACGCCGATGAGCGCGCCGCCGCGGTGCGCGTGATGCAGGCCTATGGCGGGATGGCGACCGCGATGGACCGCGAGGTCGGGCGGCTCGTCGCGCACCTCAAGGCCACGGGCGATTATGAGAACACGATCTTCGTCTTCCTCTCGGACAATGGCGCCGAGCCGACCAACCCCTTCAACAGCCTGCGCAACCGCCTGTATCTCGACATGCAATACGACCTCGCGACCGCGAACATCGGCCGGCGCGGCAGTTTCGCCGCGATCGGTCCCGGCTGGGCGAGCGCCGCGGCGTCGCCCTTGTCGGGGTACAAGTTCAGCGCCACCGAAGGCGGGCTGCGCGTGCCGCTGATCATCGCCTGGCCGGGCCATGCGGATATCCGCGCGGGCGGTATCAGCAACGGCCTCGCGCATGTCACCGACATCTTGCCGACGCTGACCGAGCTTGCCGGCGTGCCGGGCCACGGCGGAAGCTGGCAGGGCAAGGCGGTCGAGCCCGTCACCGGGCGCAGCCTTGTCCCCGTGCTGAATGGACAGCCGGGCAGCGTCCATGGCGACGCGCCGCTCGGTTACGAACTGTCGGGCAACGCTGCGCTGTTCCGCGGCGATTACAAGCTGGTGCGCAACCTCGCGCCGACCGGCGACGGCAAATGGCGGCTGTTCAATCTCAAGGTCGATCCCGGCGAAACGCGCGACCTGGCCGCGGCCGAGCCCGACCGCTTCGCCGCGATGGTGGTCGACTACCGCGCCTATGCGAAGGCGAACGGCGTGCTCGACATGCCCGCGGGCTACACCGCCGACGAACAGATCAACGCTTATGCCTTCGAACAGCAGGGTAAGCCGCGGCTGATCCGCCTCGGCCTCTGGATCGGTGCGGTCGTCGCCCTACTGTCAGCCCTCGTCTGGGGCCTTCGCCGCCGGCGCCGGACGCGCCGTGTCGATCAGGCGGAACCCGATATGGTCGGTGCCTAGGCTGCGCTCCTGGAACTGGCGCGCGGCGGGGCGGTATCGCGCGCAATAATTGGCGGCGCAGAGGAAGCTGCCGCCCTTGATCACATTGCTCTCGCCGCCCGCCTTGTTCGTCGTCCATTCCCACACATTGCCGATCAGGTCGTGGACGCCATGCCGGTCGGCGGGGAAGCAGGCGACCGGCGCGCGGCCGGTGAAGCCGTCGGTGCCAAGATCGCGCGCCGGAAAGGCGCCCTGATAATAATTGGCCAGCGGCTTGCCCGCCTTGTCGACCGGGACATTGCGGTCGGCGCCGCCGGTCGCCGCGGCCAGCTCCCACTGTTCCTCGCTCGGCAGCGCTTTGCCCTTCCATTTGGCATAGGCGAGCGCATCGTCATAACCGATCTGCACCACCGGATCGCGGCCGCGTCCGTCGATATTCGTCTTGGGACCTGCCGGATGCCGCCACTCGGCGCCGACGACCCAGCGCCACCAGTTCGGATTGCCGTCGGTCGGCGCGGTGAACACCGCGGAGCCCGGGATCAGCATATCGGGCGGCGCGCCGGGAAGCTCGGGCGGGTCCTGCTCGGCGAGCGTCTTATACCCCGTTGCCTTCACAAATTCGGCGAATTCGGCGTTGGTGACCTCGTGCGTCGACATCCAGAATCCCGTGACGGTTGCGTCGCGCGCCGGGCCTTCCTCGGGCAGGTGCGCATCGGCGCCCATCGCGAAGGTCGCGCCGGGGATCCACACATAATCCTCTGCGGGCATCGCCGGACATTCGGGCGGCTTCGCGTCGGCAAGCGGCGCGTCCTTCGCTTCGCCGCACGCCGCGAGCGCGCCGAGCATTGCGAGCGACAACAGGACCGAAGCTTCGCGCATCAATCTTCTTCGACGATCGTCGCCATCACCGCGTCGACCATCTGCCCCATCACCGCCCCGGCCTCTTCGGCCGACAGGCTCTGGTCGTGGCGCAGCGTGCGCCAGGTCTGGAAGGACAGCGCGGCGCACAAGGCCTCGACGCCGATACGGTCGGCGCGGACCGAAGCGGGGAGCAGGCGGACGATCAGCTCGCGCTCGAGCATCACGACGCGGCTATATTGCCCCATCAGGAAGGGCGACTGGTAACGCTTGATGTTGGCGGCGAGGCGGAAGGGTAGCGTCGCCTCGAACACGTCGACCCGCCGGCGGACGAGTTCCCCAATATTGGCGCGCCACGGCTGGTCGGGATAGGGCGCCACGACGATCGGCATCACGCGCTCGGTGATTGTCGCCGTGATCTCGGCATAAAGCGCGTCCATATCGTCGAAATGGCGGAATACGGTGCGCAGGCCGATGCCCGCCTCTTCGGCGACGCGCGCCGCGCTCGGCGACAGGTCGCCCGCGACGATCAGCTCCATCATCGCCTCGACGATGCGCTTGTGGCTCGACCGCCCGCGTTCGCGGCGGCCGTCGACCCTGCCGGGCTCGATCTTTGGCGCGTCTATCTTCTTCACCCCTGTCGTCATGACCTTCCTGCTGGCCCGGCTTGGCGCCCGGGTCAAACAATCTTGCGTATCGGGCAATATAGTGACACATATAGTGTCAATAGTTTTACAGCAAGCCGGACGCATGGATTAGGGGCCGAAGATGAAGAAAACATGGGTTGCCCTGTGCGTATTGGCCGCTGCCGGTGCGGGCGGATATTGGGCCTTCGAGGCGAATAAATACAAGCTTCCGGGCCTCGTTCAGGACTGGCAGGATCCCGTGCAGCCGAACCGCGCGGTCGCCTGGCAACAGGGGCCAAGGGAAGCGCCTGCCACTCCGTCGGGGGACAAAAATCCCCCCAACATCATCCTGATCGTCGCCGACGATCTCGGCTACAACGACATCAGCCTGGGCGGCGGCGGGGTCGCGGGTGGGATCGTCAAGACGCCGAACATCGACTCGATCGCGCGCGAAGGAATCAACTTCACCACCGCTTATGCCGCGAACGCGACCTGCTCGCCGTCGCGCGCGGCGATGATGACAGGGCGCTATCCGACGCGCTTCGGCTTCGAATATACGGCGGTGCCGGTCGAGTTCGCCGAAAGCGTTTCGCACGGCGAGGGGGTCGGACCGCACCGTGCGATCTTCCACAAAGACCTGATCACACCCGAAATCCCCGACTATCCCGACATGGGCGTGCCCGCGAGCGAAGTGACGATCGCTGAGGCGGTGAAGGCCGCGGGCTATCACACGCTCCACATCGGCAAATGGCATCTGGGCGAGGCGCCGACGCTGCAGCCGCAGGCGCAGGGTTTCGACGAAAGCCTCGCGGTGCTCGGCGGTGCGGCGATGTTTCTGCCCGAGGATGACGCCGATGCGGTGAATGCGAAGCTGCCATGGGATCCGATCGACCGCTTCATCTGGGCCAATTTGCGCCATGCGGTGACCTTCAACGGCGGCCAACGCTTCCATCCCAAGGGCCATATGACCGACTATTTCGCCGATCAGGCGATCGCGGCGATCGAGGCGAACCGGAACCGGCCCTTCTTCCTCTATCTCGCGTTCAACGCGCCGCACACGCCGTTTCAGGCGACGAAAGCGGACTATGCAAAGCTGCCGCAGATCAGGGACCACAAGACGCGCGTTTACGGTGCGATGATCGCGCAGCTCGACCGCCGCATCGGCGACGTGATGGCAAAGCTGAAAGAAGCGGGGATCGACGACAATACCCTCGTCATCTTCACCAGCGACAATGGCGGCGCCTGGTACACTGGCATCGACCGCCTGAACGCACCCTATCGCGGATGGAAAGCCACTTTCTTCGAAGGCGGCATCCGCACCCCCTTCTTCATGCGCTGGCCGGGGCATATCGCGCCCGGATCGACGCGCGCCGACGTAACCGGGCATATCGACCTCTTCTCGACCATCGCGGCCGCGGCGGGGGCGAAGGCGCCGGCCGACCGGATCGTCGACAGCGAGAATATCTTGGCCGGCCCGGCAAAGCGCGCGGCGCTTTATTGGCGCTCGGGAGATTATCGCGCCGTGCGCGCGGGCGACTGGAAATTGCAGGTGACGAAGCGGCCCGAAAAGGCGCGCCTATACAATCTCGCCGTCGATCCGACCGAACGGCATGACCTCGCCGCAAGCGAGCCGCAGCGCGTCGCCGAGCTTCGCGCAATGATCGACGCGCAGAACAGGGGCATGGCCAAGCCCATCTGGCCGGGGTTGGTCGAAGCGCCGGTACGGATCGACGTGCCGCAGAATGCGCCGTGGAAAGACGGCCAGGACTATGTCTACTGGACGAACTAAAGCCCGGTGCCCTGCAGCGCCCGCTCGATCATCTCGCGTCCGCTCGTCGCGGCAAAGGGAAAGGATCGCAGGAAAGTCCCCCGCGACACTTGCGGGTCGAGCTGCCGCGCCCGCCCGATCCACTGTGCCGCGCGCTCGTGATTGCCCGACGCCTCGGCGGCGATCGCGGCGATCACCGCGATATGCTTGTGTGCGCCCGGCGACTGCGCCGCGCGCTCGCCCCATTCGAGCGCGCTCTGGTGGTCGCCGCGCATCAACGCGCTGACCGAGCGCACCCCCAGCATCGCATAGCGTAAAGGATCGAGGGGGCTCAGACGCAGCGCCAGTTCGGCATGTTCGTCGCTGTGGCCGACGTCGCATTGCGTCATCTCGGCCCATGCTTTCGAATAGATCGCCTGCGCATAATTGGGGCTGAGAGCGATCGCCGCCGAAAGGCGCTCCATGCTTTCGGGCACCGCGTCGGCGAACCATAAAGAGCGGCCGAGGTTGAGATGCGCGAAGGGATCGAGCGGATCGAGCTGCACCGCGCGCTCGGCAAAGGACCGCGCCTGCTCCGCCATCGCCTCGGGATCGTCCGAATATTGCAGGAAGCAATCCTGAAAGCGCGTGAACGACAGCCCCGACAGCGCGCGCGAGAAATTGGGGTCGCGCGCCAGCGCCTGCGCGAACAGTCCCGCCGCACGCGCATTGTCCGACCGGTTGAAGCGGAACATATGGTCGAGCCCGAGGTGATAGGACGACCAGGCGTCGAGCCCGGCCTCGGGCATGCGGCGCGCGCGTTCGACTTCGTTCTGGACGATCCGCGTTTCGAGGTTGGCGATCACGGCCTCCAGCACCTCGCCGCGCAGTTCGTGCAATTCGTCGCGGCCGGCGGTGAAGCGGTCGGCCCACACCACCGCGCTGTCGCATGTTCGTGCAAGGCTGACTGACAGGGTGACATGGCCGGCGGCTTCCTCGAGCGTACCCGTCAGGCAGTAACGGACACCCAGCGCCGCGCCGACCTGTTCGCAGCTTGCCTCCTGTCCGCGAAAGCGGAAGGTCGAGGTGCGCGCGATCACCAGCAGCCAGCGCAGCCGCGACAGATCGCCAATCAGCTCGTCGGCCAGCGCATCGGCGACGACCGACAGCGCTCCGGGACCGCCGACGAGATGAAAGGGGAGCACCGCGATCGAGGGCCGCTCCTCGACGGCGGGGGCAGGGGGCGATGGATCGGCGGCGGGCGCGGCGAACCGCCGCACGGGGCCGGGCGCCTGCTCGAACAGGACCGGCGCGCCGAACCGAAAGCCCTTGCCGTGAACGGTGCGGATGAAGCGCTGTTCCTTGCCGTCATCGCCCAGCGCCTGCCGCGCCGCCTTGATGCGCGAGGCCACCGCGGCTTCGGAGACGATCCGCCCGCCCCAGATCTTCTCGATGATCTCGTCCTTGCTGACGAGGCGGTCGGCGTTGCTCGCGAGCAGGATCAGCAGCGACAGCACCTGCGGCTCCAGATGTTTCGCCCGCCCGTGTTCGCGCAGCTCGAACTTGCCCGGATCGAGCTCGAAGCCTTCAAAGCGGTAGATCAGGGCGGCGCCGAACGACAAGCCAGCATTTCTCCATAACTTCTCCATGCCATCTTCAAGCATGGGACCACGGAAAGCCTATTCAGCGTCATATCGAACCGGCACCCGGTTCCGTTCAAGGAGGCTATCGTGACGCTCGCGACAACCAGGCCGGAAGCGGCTCCCACCGCGCCGCAAACCGAAAATCTATCAACGACGGTAAACCCGAACAAGGCTCTTTGGGAGAGGGGGGATTTTACCCGTCTCGCCGCCTGCATGCGCGAAAGCGGCGATGCGCTGATCGACAGCCTCGGCATCCATGCCGGGCTCGAGGTTCTCGACCTCGGCTGCGGCGACGGAACCACCGCGCTGCCGTCGGCCTATCGCGGCGCCAATGTGCTCGGCGTCGACATTGCATCGAACCTCGTCGCCGCCGGCAATGTCCGCGCCCGCGAAGCCGGCCTCTCGAACCTGCGCTTCGAGGAAGGCGACGCCTCGCACCTGAATGCACTCGCCGATAACAGCTTCGATCTCGTCGTCAGCATCTTTGGCGCGATGTTCGCGCCGCGGCCGCTCGACACCGCGGCGGAGATGGTTCGCGTGACACGTCCCGGCGGGCGCATCGTGATGGGCAACTGGATTCCCGGCGATCCGACGCTCATCGCGCAGGTGCTCAAGATCTCCGCCGCCTATACCCCGCCGCCGCCCGAAGGCTTCATCAGCCCGGTGACCTGGGGGCAGGAAGAGGCGGTGCGCGAACGTTTCGGCGCCGCGGGCATCACGCAGGATAAAATCACCTGCGAACGCGCGACCTACACCTTCCGCTATGCGGGCAAGCCGCACGAATTCCTCGCGATCTTCCGCGACTATTACGGCCCGACGATGAATGCCTTCGCCGCGGCCGAGGCGAGCGGCCGGCGCGCCGAGCTTCAGGCCGAACTCGAACACTTGTTCGAACGCGAAAACCGCGGCGGCGCCGACCGCACCGAAATCCCGGCGACCTATCTGAAGGTCACCGTCCGCAAATAGGCCAATCCGGTCCCGTCCCGCTCGGGTGAGCGGGACGGGGTGCTTGGTAAGCAGCAGCCATTGTGGCAGGTGGGGCATTCCCGACCGCCTTCATTGGAGCCCCCATGCGAAGCTTGCTGCTTTCGATCGCCCTGCTGACCCCGCTTGCCTCGGCCGTTGGTCAGACCGGCGTCGTCGACACCCACGTCCATCTGCACAATGGCGAGGCATCGATCGCCGAATATCGCGCACAGCTCAAAGCATCGGGACAATCGGTCGACGCGTTCGGTGCGATGTGGTTCGGCGGCCCCAATCAGGCACTCGCGGGCAATTCCGCCGACATCGGCAAACGCAACGACGCGCTGATCGCGCTGGCGGCGAAGAATCCCGACATGATCGTGATCGCGACGGTCCACCCCTATGACGGCGATGCCGCGCTCGCCGAGGTGGACCGCGTCGCCGCGCGCGGGGTGAAGCTGCTCAAGATCCACCCGCACACGCAGAAATTCGACGCCGCCGACCCCCGCGTGCTGACGCTCGTCAAGCGTGCGGGCGACCGGGGCATGATCGTCGTCATGGATAACGCCAGCATCGTCCCCAGCGACAATGAGAAACTTTTCAACCTCGCGCTCGCGGCGCCGAAGACGAAATTCATCTTCGGCCATATGGGCGGGCTGAATTTCCGCTTCTGGAACATCCTCGCGCTCGCGCGCACTGCCGAAAATCTCTTCGCCGAGAATATCTATTTCGACATTTCGGCAAGCGTGATTCTTGCGGCGGACTCGCCGATCGAGGCCGAATATGTCTGGACGGTCCGCAACGTCGGGGTCGACCATGTGCTGATCGCGTCGGACTTCCCGCAAGTCTCGCTTGCGAAGACGCTGGAGGCCTTTGCGAAGCTTGATCTGACCGACGAGGAGCGTGCGAAAATCCGGTCGGGCAACGCGCGCAAGCTGCTCGGGCGCTGATCGATGCCGGACTATCTTCCCACACCCGCCCCCGTGACCGTTGCCGGGCGCGAGATCTCACCAATAGCCTGGGGCATGTGGCGCTTCGCCGGAGCTGATCTCAGGGCGGCGCGCGCGCGCGTCGATGCGGCGTTCGAGGCGGGCGTGACGCTGTTCGACACCGCCGATATCTATGGCGCCGATACGCCGGGCGGTTTCGGTTCGGCCGAAGCCTTGCTCGGCGACGTCTTTGCCGAGGCGCCTGGGCTTCGCGAGCGGATGGTGCTGGCGACCAAGGGCGGGATCATCCCCGGCGTGCCCTATGACAGCAGTGCGTCCTATCTGGCGTCGGCGATCGACATGTCGCTCCGGCGCCTGCGTACCGATCATGTCGAGCTGTGGCAGATTCACCGTCCCGACCTGCTCGCCCACCCGCAGGAAATCGCGCGCGTGCTCGAAGAGGCGCACCGCATGGGCAAGATCGGCGCGGTCGGCGTGTCGAATTTCACGCCGTCGCAAACCTCGGCGCTCGCGAAATTCCTCCCGGTTCCGGTAATCAGCCACCAGAGCGAATTTTCGCCGCTGCACCTCGCGCCGCTCTTCGACGGCATTTTCGACCAGTCGATGGCGGAGGGGATGCGCTTCTTCGCCTGGTCGCCGCTCGGCGGCGGCCGGCTGGGCGATCCGGCGGACGCGCGCGGACAAGCGGTCGTCGCGCTGCTCGACGCCAAGGCTGCCGAATTTGGCGTGTCGCGCGCGTCGGCGACCTATAGTTGGGTCATGGCGCATTCCGCGCGCCCGATCCCGATCGTCGGCACGCAGACTATCGAGCGGATACGGGACATTCCGCACGCTTTCACGCCACGCTGGACGCGCGCCGAATGGTACGCGGTGCTGCAGACGTCGATGGGCGAACGGCTGCCCTGACGAACGACGCCGGGCCCAAGCATGTTTCGGGATTTTTGATGAATGCCCCGCCTCCACGATGAGACGTAGGAGAGAGGGAGACGGGGCGAGCGCGCTTAAGCAGGATGCGGGTTGCGGGAGGATGAACGAGCGGCGGAAATCCGGTTAAAGTTTCGGGCTTTATCGCAACGTCATCCGGGCTGACCCGCCCAGACCTGCGCATAAAGCGTCGCCATTTCCTCCGCGTCGGGCACGCGCGGATTGTTCGCGGGCGATCCCGACGCCGCCGCCTGCGCGCACATCGTCGGGACCAGCGCGTCCCAGCGGGCCGCATCGATACCCCACGCCGCCGGCCCCGGCACCTCGAGCTCGCGGTTCAAGGCCGCAAGTTCATCGAGCAGCCGCGCTACCGCCGACTGGTCACCCTCGGCCTCGTCGGCGACGCCCATCGCCCGCGCGCATTCGGCGTAACGGTGCAGCGCCGCGGGTGCGGACCAGGCGGTCACCGCGGGCAGCAGCATCGCGTTCGATAGTCCGTGCGGGACATGGAAATGCGCGCCGATCGGCCGGCTCATCCCGTGGACCAGCGCGACCGAGCTGTTCGAAAAGGCGATCCCCGCCTGCGTCGCGCCGAGCATCATCGCCTCGCGCGCCGCGGCGTCCATCGGATCGCGGCATACGCGGCGCAGGTTGGGCGCGATCGCGCGCATCGCGAGCAGCGCCATGCCGTCGCTGAACGGGTTGGCGCGCTTCGACACATAGGCCTCGATCGCGTGGGTCAAGGAATCGATCCCCGTATCGGCGGTGAGCCGCACCGGCTTGGTAAAGGTCAGCTCATAGTCGACCAGCGCCGCGACGGGCAGATAGGCAAGCCCCGGGCACAGCATCTTCTCGTCGGTCGTCTCGTCGGTGATGATCGTGAAGCGCGTCGCCTCCGAACCCGTGCCCGCCGTCGTCGGGATCGCGATCACCGGCAGCCCCGGCGCGTCCTGCACATGCGGCGCCTTATAGTCCGCCATCGCGCCGCCGTGCAGGCCGAGCAGTGCGATCGCCTTCGCGCTGTCGAGCGGGCTGCCGCCGCCGAAGCCGACCACGCAGTCATGGTCGCCCTCGCGCAGACACGCCACGCCGGCATCGACCGACGCCACCGTCGGATCGGGCACCGTATCGGCGAACACGCGCGAAGCGATCCCCGCGGCCGTCAGACCGTCAACCAGCTCAGCGACGCGTCCGCTGCTCACCAGCCAGGCGTCGGTCACGATCAGCGGCCGCGACAAACCCAGCGACGCCAGCACCTCGGGTAATTGCTTCGACGCCCCGCCGCCGATGCGCAAGATGCGGGGCAGGGCAATGCTGGCGATACTCAACGGACCATCTCCTCGCGGATCGTTTCCGCGCCATCAGAACGGCGCCGAGGCCGACCGTAGCTCCATCGCGCCCGAGAGGAAATCGCTGACCGCGCCGATACCGGGGCGCCTAGAATTTCACGCTGAGCCCCGCCGTGATCCGACGATCGGTGAGACCCTGGAAGCAGAGCAGCGCCTTGTCGTTCACGCAATATTGATTCTGGTCGCCGCGCAGCAGGTTGATGCCCTCGACACCGACGTTGATGTGGTCGTTGATGTCATAGTTGATGCTGGCATTGAGCTGCCCGCGCGCGCCGTTGATCAGCGGCAGCCCGAAGAAGAAGGGATCGTTGGACACATAGCTCGAGCGCCATGTGTAGCGGAGTCGCGCGTTGAGTCCGTATTTGTCGTAGAACAGCGTCGTATTATACGCATATTTCGACAGGTTCGTCAGCGAGATGAGGTCCCGCGAACCCGGATGGCCGAGTTGGGTGAAGACGGTGCGAGGGCCATCGGCGGCGCGATACTCGCGCGCCGAGCCGCCCGCCTTCTGGTAGGTGAAGTTGCCGATGAAGCCGAAGCCCGAGGCAAAGCCGAGCGTGTCTTCCCATGCCGACAGATCGTGCTGGAAGGCGACCTCGACGCCGGTTTGCGTCGTCGTTCCCGGAACGTTGAACGTCGAACTGCGCGGGACGCAGATGCCGACCCCCTGAATGGGGTTGTTGATGTTGCGATTGGCGATCGGATTATAGATGCCGCCGCCCGGGCACGACGGGTCGATCGAGATGTTGAGATTGCCGCCCGCATCGAGGTTCGGCGCCGGATCCTCCTGCCGCTGCGCGAACAAATTGGTGCGGCTCTTGTGGAAGAAGCCGATGCTGATCAGGCTCGACGGGGCGAAATAATATTCGCCCGACAGATCGAACGACCACACGGCTTCGGGAACGAGGTCGGGGTTGCCGACCGCGACGGGCGTGTTTGCGCCGGTGCCGAACGAAAAGGAGGTCGACAGCGTGTCGAAGTTCGGGCGGCGGATGTCGCGCGCGATCCCGGCGCGGACGAGGAGCTTGTCGGCGGGTTCGAGGACAAGGCTGAAGCGTGGCAGCAGGAAATTGTACGAACTCTTCGCGACCGTCTGTCCGGTCACCGCGCCATTGGCGATGTTGTTGCCCGTGGACGAAATCTTGGTGTGCAGCCAGCGGAAACCCGCATTTCCGCGCACCGGCATGCCGGCGATCTCGCCTTCCATATTGGCCTGGAAATAGGCGGCGTTCGTCGTTTCCTTGATGCTGAAGAAGCCCGCGAAGGATTCGGTCGGGGTTGCCAGCGATGCGACCGCGGGCCCCTGCGTTCGCGCGGCGTTGCTCGCCGCGATCGCCTTGTTCAGCGATTCCAGCACCTTGGCCGGGTCGCGGAACGCCAGTCCGCCGTCGATCAGCAGGAAGTCGGCGAACGACAGCCGGCGCCCGTCGGCGGCGTCGAAGTTGCGCGGGCCGGGGATCAATATGTCGGAGAACAGATCACCCGACGGCCGGTTCCACGCGCTGGTCGTGTTGGTCAGGCTGACATTGTTCGAAAATTCGCTGTTTTCCGCCGACGTCCGGTTCCAGCGATAGCCGAAGTCGAGCGATGTGACGAAGGGATTGAGGTTCGTCGTGTCGTAGGAGAAGTCGAGGCGCGCGGCGCGTTCCTGATTGTCGGTCGAATTCGCGCCCTGCGTGACCTGTTGCAGCTGGTAATTGGCGGGGTCGAGCAATTGCGCGACCGTCGGCGCGAAGGGGCTGGCCTGATCGATGCCGAATTGCAGCGTGCCGCCGCGCAGGTCGAATTCGATCGGCACGCCATTGTCGATGCTCCGCCCGATCACCGGCTGCGGCCCCTTGGGGTTGATGAAATCGAGCGTCGTCGAGAAGTTCGGGAAATCGGATTTGGAGGTCGACAGCGACACCTCGGCGCGCACCTTCAAATTGTCGGTCGCCTGCCATTCGGTGCCGAGATCGAACACCCGGCTTTTGGTGACGCGCGCGCCTGTGTCGCTTGACGTCCTCAGATTCGGGTCGACCACGCTGCCGGTGGTGCCGCCGATGCCGATGGTGCCTGCAACCGCCGCTTGCACGGTGCCGAGGTCGATCGGGCCGTTCGGTCCGTCGAGCCGCCCGAAATCGACCGTTTCGAACGCGGTGTTGTTCATCGCATCGACGACCGAGGGCGTCGCGGTGCCCGAAATCTGCACGCGGTGGCTCTGCTGTCCGCGCTCCTGATTGTTGAGCGTCGCGTCGAAATAGAATTTCAGGTCGTCATTCGGCTTCCATTCGAGCGCGGCGGTGCCGTTGTACGTCTCATACTCGTAGTTCTCCAATCCCTGCTGGAGGAACTGGATGCGCAGGAACGGAAAGGCCTCGGCGCTCGGGCCCGAGCCCGGCAGGACGAGCGCGTCGCGGTCGACGCGCGGCTTGAACGACGCGACATCCTGCCGCGCATAGCTGCCGCTCACGACGATGCCGATCTCGCCGATGCCCGTGTCCCACCGGTTGCCGAGCGTCGCGGACAGGCGCGGCAGCGTCGATTTCGACAGGTCGCTATTCTCCATCTGCGCGCGCGCGGCGATCAGCGGGTCCTTGAGGTCGAGCGGGCGGATCGTCCGCAGGTTGATCGTGCCGCCGACCGATCCCTCGATCGTCTGCGCGGTCGGGACCTTCGTCACCTCGACCGAGGCGATCAGCGCGGCGGGCAGATCCTCGAAGCTGATGCCCGAGCGGCCGGCACCCGATCCTACGGTCGAAACGCCATTGATTTCGGTGCGGTTCGCGTCGGTGCCGCGGATCTGGACGGCGTTGCCGACACCGGCTTGCCGCGTGATCTGAACGCCGGTGACATTTTCCAGCACTTCGGCGAGGTTCTGGTCGGGCAGCTTGCCGATATCTTCGGCCTGGATGACCTCGACGATATTGTCGGTGGCGCGCTTCTCGCCCAGCGCGGTGGCAAGGGAACTGCGAATGCCCGTTACGACGATCGCATCATCGCCTGTCTCATCGGCGGCGGCTGCCGCGCTATCCTGTGCGGCTATGTCCTGCGCAAAGGCCGGGCTCGCAAGCATCGCCAGCGCGGTGGTCCCGAGCAGCGCCGCCGCAAGGTTAATTTTGCCGGCGCCCGATACGCGAACGATGCTGCCCCGAATCATCCCACTCTCCCTGTTTGATCTTGTTTGGAGGGAAGCTCGCTTTGTCAGACCAATATGTCAACCCACGTTGTATACCGATATCGGGTTGATATTGTCCTACCTCTTGTATAGTCCAATGAGCAAGAATCATAAAAAGGGTGAGGCGCAGTGCAGATAAGGGCGTTTTTGACGGTAGTGATGCTGGCCTCGGCGGCCCATCCCGCGCTGGCGCGCGACCTGCTCGTGACGGACCAGACGCAGTATAAGGCGGCGGTGAAAAAGGCGCAGCCGGGCGACACGATCATCCTCGCCGATGGCGAATGGCGCGATTTCCAGATCGTCTTCACCGGCAATGGCAGCGCCGCCAAGCCGATCTCACTGACGGCGCAGACCAAGGGCAAGGTGCTTATCACCGGCCAGTCGAACCTGCGCATCGGCGGCCAGCACCTGCTCGTCTCGGGCCTTGTCTTTAGAAATGGCGCCAGCCCGACCGGCGAAGTGATCAGCTTCCGCCGCGATTCAAAGGCGCTCGCGACCGACACGCGCGTTACCGAGGTCGTTATCGACGGCTACAGCAAGGCCGACCGCCGCGCCGAGGGCATCTGGGTCGCGCTTTACGGCACCGGCAACCGCGTCGACCATTCGCATTTCGAGGGCAAGACGAACGCGGGCGTGACGCTCGCGGTGATCCGCCGCGCGGGCGATCCGCTCGATAACCGCCACCGCATCGATCATAATTATTTCGGCCCGCGCCCGCCACTCGGCTCGAACGGCGGCGAGACGATCCGTGTCGGCACCAGCGAGGAATCGCTCTCGGCATCGAACACAATCATCGAACGCAATATCTTCGACCGCACGAGCGGTGAGGTCGAGATCGTCTCGATCAAGTCGGGCGGCAATATCATCCGCGAAAATCTGGTGCTCGAGGCGCAGGGCGCGATCGTGCTGCGCCACGGCAACGGCAACCTCGTCGAGCGCAACATCTTCCTCGGCAAGGGGGTGCCCGACACCGGCGGCGTACGCGTGATCAACCGCGACCAGATCGTGCGCGGCAATTATTTCGAAGGGCTCGCGGGCACCTCGTTCAAGAGCGCGATCAGCGTGATGAACGGCGTGCCCAATTCGGTGATCAACCGCTATCATCAGGTCGCGAACGCGCGAATCGAGGGCAACAGCATCATCGACAGCGCGCGGATCACCCTGGCGGCGGGCGCCGATGCCGAACGGTCGGCGGCGCCGACGGGCAGCAGGTTCGAACGCAATCTGATCGTCGGCGCAAAGGGGCAGGACCCGTTCCGTGCCGAAGGCGAAATCGGCGGGATCGCGCTAGCCGGAAACGTCGAGGCAAAGGTCGCGAAGCCGCTGCTGGGCGCAGGCGTCGAACAACGCGAGGTCAAGCTCGAACGCGCCGCCAACGGCCTGCTATATCCGGTCGATCCGGCGCTTGCCGCGGTCGGCGCGCCGCGCGACCTGAAGCCGGTGACGCGGGCTGAGGTTGGCGTCAGTTGGTATCGTGGCGATGCGCCCGAAGCGGCATTCGGCGGCGGAAGCAAGCGGCCGCTTGCCACCGGCGCATCGCTCGCGCAGGCGGTCGCCGATGCGAAGGCGGGCGATACGCTGACGCTCGCGACCGGCACCTATGACGTCGCCGCGCCGCTGACGGTGCGGCACCGGCTGACCATCGCGGGCGCGACGGACGCGAAGCCCGTGCTGCGTGTCGCGTCGAGCCTTGCGCGCATCGAAGGCGGCGGAGGATTGCGGCTCGAAAATCTGGCGGTCGACGCGAGCGCGGCATCTGGCGACGGCGCGCTGATCGCGATCGTGAGCGGCGTGGCGCCCAACTATAACGTCACGCTCGACGGCGTGTCGGTGCGCGGTCCCGGCAAGGGCCGGCTCGACGGCATCGCCATGGCGCAGGGTACTTTCGCCGACGACGTCACGATCACGAACAGCGACTTCGCCGAGATGGGCGTCGTCGTCGCGGCGACGGGCGAACAGGAACCCAAGGGCTGGTATCCGATGGAGCGGCTGACGATCAGCGGCAGCCGCTTTGCGCGCGTCGCGATGGTCGCCGACCTCTTGCGCAAGGGCACCGATGAAAGCACGTTCGGCCCCTGGTTCGCGATGACCGGATCGAGCGTCGCCGGCAGCGGTGCGGGCGGCGCGTCGCTGCGTATCTCGGGCGCGCAGCACGCCGATATCGTCCAGAATAATTTCGCCAAATCGGACGGCATAATCGTCATCCATTCGGTCGGCGCGCCCGAAACGCGGATCGCGTCGAACGCCTTTGCCGCGACGCCCGCGCCGCGGATCGAGGAACTCGCGTGGAAAGGTCCGCCGCGCGGGCTGATCGCGGGCAATGTCGTGGAGGCGCGCCCGTGACCCGTACCATCGCGCTCTTGCTCGCCGCGGCCGCGCTGCCGGTCATCCCCGTTTCGGCGCAGACGCCGCCCGCCGCTTCAGCGCAGGCGTTCGCGCCGATGTTCGCTGCCGAGATCGCGCGCTCCAAGGCCGGCGCCGATGCGTCGATCCGGGCGGGCATCAATGTGCCCGTGCCCAAGGACCCCGGCGGCGGTTTCACGCACGAACAGCACAAGCGCAATTACCGCACGATCTTCGAGGGCGGTCAGCTCTTCCGCCTGACCGGCGACGTGCGCTACCGCGATCATGTCCGCGACCTGCTGCTCGCCTACGCCGGCCTTTACCCAAAGCTCGGGCCGCATCCCGCCGCGTCGAACCAGGTTCCGGGTCGTCTCTTCTGGCAGAGCCTGAACGACAGCGTCTTCCTCGTGAACGCGGTGCAGGGCTATGCCGAGATCCGCGATGCGCTGTCCGCCGCCGACCGCAAGCGCATCGACGATCAGGTAATCCGCCCGATGGCGCGCTTCTTGTCCGACGGCTCGCCCGAGGTCATCAACCGCATCCACAATCATGCGACATGGGCCGCGGCGGGCGTCGGCCTGTCGGGCTATCTGCTCGGCGACCGCGACCTTGTCGACAAGGCGCTGCTCGGGCTCGACAAGAGCGGCAAGGCCGGCTTCCTGCGCCAGCTCGACCTGCTTTTCTCGCCCGACGGCTATTATGCCGAAGGACCCTATTATCAGCGCTATGCGCTCCAGCCTTTCGTCGTCTTCGCGGCCGCGATCGCGGCAAATGACCCCGATCGCAAGATTTTCGAATATCGGGGCGGCATCGTGCTGAAGGCGATCCGCACCGCGATCGACGTGACGCACGACGGCTATTTCCTGCCGATCAACGATGCCATGCCCGACAAGAGCCTGCGCACCGAGGAACTATATCACGCGGTTGCCATCGCCTATGGCGCCACCAAGGACCCGACTTTCCTGTCGATCGCCGACTGGCAGGGGCGCACGGTGCTGACGCCGGCGGGCCAGGCGATGGCGGCCGATCTTGCGGCGGGGAATGCCAAACCCTGGCCCTTCGGCTCGCGGCTGCTTTCCGATGGTCCCGACGGCAAGGGCGGCGCGCTCGTGCTGCTGCGCACCAAGCCCGATCCGACCGGCCCGCTGCTCGTCGCCAAAAACACGGTGCAGGGCATGGGACACGGCCATTTCGACCGGCTTGGCTGGCTCTATTATGACGAAACCGGCGCGGTCGTGACCGACTATGGCGCAGCGCGCTTCCTCAATGTCGAGGCGAAGCGCGGCGGGCGCTACCTCCCCGAAAACGACAGCTGGGCGAGCGCGACGATCGCGCACAATACGCTGGTGGTCGACGAGCAAAGTCATTTCGGCGGCGACTGGAAAGCCGGCGAAAAATCGGGGACGCGCCAGCTCGCCGCCTCGCTCGACGGCCCGACCCGCTACGCGATCGGTGAAATCTACAGCGCGTATAAGGACGTCAAAATCCGCCGTGCGCTGTTGCTCGTCGAGGTCGACGGCCTCGCCAACCCCCTCACGCTCGATATCCTCCACGGGACTGGCAGCGGCAGGCATCGTTATGACCTGCCGCTGCATTTTTCGGGGCATATCATCGACAGCGACATTGCCTTCGACCGCAAGCTCGCCGAGCGCCCGGTGCTCGGCAAGGCGAACGGCTACGAGCATCTGTGGGTCGACGGCGAAGGCACGAAAGCCGGCAAGGCGCGACTGACGTGGATGCAAGGCAGCCGGTTCTACAGCTACCATATGGTGCCGCCGGCGGGCGCGCGCTTCATCGTCGCCGAAAGCGGCGCCAACGATCCCGAGTTCAATCTGCGCCGCGAACCCGCGCTGATCCAGCGCGTCGACGGCGCGGCGGGCGCGACCTTCGTCAGCCTGCTCGAACCCCACGGCGCCTATGACGCGTCGGCGGAAACGGTCGTCGCGAGCAGCGCGCGTGTGTCGGCGCTTGAGCACCGCAAGGAAAAGGGCGTCGACCTCGTCCTGATCACCCTCGTCGACGGGCGCCGCATTGTACTCGCGGTTGCGGAGGATGTTGCCGCCGATGCGAAGCACAGCATCACCGTCGATGGCCGCACCGTCGCGTGGACCGGCCCCGTCGGCCGCCTCGACCTCGCCAAAACCGGAGCGAAGAAATGAGCAATATCAAGGGTCGCTTCCGCTGGTGCGTCATCGCGCTGATCGCGCTCGCGACGGTGATCAACTACATCGACCGCAACGCGCTCGCCGTGATGTGGCCCGAAGTGTCGAAAGAAATCGGCGCCACCAAGGAAGATTATGCGCTGCTAGTGACGATCTTCATGATCTTCTACGCCTTCGGCCAGTCGCTGTTCGGGCGTATCTTCGACGCCATCGGCACGCGAATGGGCTTCACCATCTCGATTGTCGTCTGGTCGCTGTCGATCGCCGCCCATGCGCTGGTGCGCTCGATGCCGCTCCTGATGGTCCTGCGCGCCACATTGGGCGTCAGCGAGGCGGGCAACTGGCCCGGCGCGGCAAAGGCAAACGCGCTCTGGTTCCCGTCGCGCGAACGTGCCCTGGCGCAGGGCATCTTCAACGCCGGGGCATCGCTCGGCGGTATCATCTCGGCGCCGCTGATCGCGCTGCTGTTCGTCCAGTTCGGCTGGCACGGCACCTTCCTGTTGATCGGCGTGCTCGGCTTCATCTGGCTCGTTCCCTGGCTTTGGTTCTACAAGGCCGATCCCGAAAAGCATCCGGGGCTGAGCGAGGAAGAGCGCGACTATATCCTGACCGGGCGCACCGAGGCGGGACGCGACGACAGCCGCCGCGTGCCGCTCGGCGAACTGCTGCGCTATCGCCAGAGCTGGGGCGTGATCCTCTCGCGCTTCTTCCTCGACCCGGTGTGGTGGCTCTTCGTGTCGTGGCTGCCGATCTATCTCGCCGAAACCTTCGGCTTCGACGTCAAGCAGATCGGCCTCTTCGCCTGGGTGCCCTTCGTCGGCGCGATGCTCGGCAGCCTGTTCGGCGGCTGGTTCGCGGGGCGGATCATTGCGGGCGGCGGCGGCGTTCACAAGGCGCGCACGCTGACCATCGCGATCGGCTGCGCGATCATGCTGCCCTCGCTGCTGTTCACGATCGGCGCGAGCGAGCCGCTCTCCGCGGTGCTGCTGATCGCGTGCATCCTCTTCGGATTCCAGATGGCCATCGGCAATATCCAGACGCTGCCCAGCGACTATTTCGGCGGCGGCGCAGTCGGCAGTCTTGCCGGGATCAGTGGCACCGCCGCGGTCGCGGGCACGCTCATCACGACGTGGCTCGTCCCTGTGCTCACCACGACAAGTTACGCGCCGATCTTCGCGCTCAGCGCGGCGATCGTGCCGATTTCCTTCCTGTGTTTCTGGCTGGTCGGCGGTCGCGTCGAACCGGTCACCATCAAACCCACCCACAATCAAGAATAAGGAATAGCATCACATGACTCTCCAGGGGAAAACCGCGCTCGTCACCGGCGGCGGCCGCGACATCGGCCGATCGGTCTCGATCGCCCTCGCCCGCGCCGGCGTTCGCGTCGCGATCAACTATAACAGCGGCCGCGAAGCCGCCGAAGACACGCTGAAGACGATTCAGGATGCCGGCGGCGACGCCTTCCTCGTGCAGGCCGACGTCACCGACAGCAGCGCGGTCAAAACGATGCTGGAAGAAGTCGGCGTCGCGTTCAGCGGCCGACTCGACATCCTCGTCAACCTCGCGGGCGGCATGGTCGCGCGCAAGACGCTGAGCGAGATGGACGAGGAATTCTTCGACCATGTCATGACGCTCAACCTCAAATCGGCCTTCCTCGTCCTGCAGGCGTCGCAGCCGTTCCTCGGCGAAGGATCGGCAGTCGTGAACGTATCGTCGCTCGCTGGCCGCGACGGCGGCGGCCCCGGCGCGTCGGTCTATGCGACCGCGAAGGGCGCGCTGATGACCTATACCCGCTCGATGGCGAAGGAACTCGGCCCGCAGGGCATTCGCGTCAACGCCGTCTGCCCCGGCCTGATCGGCACCAGCTTCCACGACATCTTCTCGAAGCCCGAGGGTCGCGCTGCGGTCGCGGGCAATACGCCGCTGCGCCGCGAAGGTCATCCCGACGAGGTCGCCGACACGATCGTCTATCTCGCCTCGCCGGCGGCGAGCTTCCTCGCGGGCGTCTGCCTCGACATCAACGGCGGGCTGGGCTTCTCCTGATGCGCCGGCTCGCCCCGATCGCCGTGGCTGCCCTGCTCGCGAGCGGGGCGCAGGCCCAGACCCGCGAGCGGACCGATGCCCCGCCGCTCGAGCCGTACAAGATCATCCTCGTCGGCGATTCGACGATGGCGCCGCACAGCGGCTGGGGCGGGGCGTTTTGCTCGCGCCACGTCAAATCGTCGGTTGCGTGTCTTAACGCCGGGCGCGGCGGGCGCAGCACGCGCAGCTATCGTCAGGAAGGCGGCTGGGACATCGCGCTCGCCGAGGCGAAGGTGCCGGGCTATCGCGGCACCTGGGTGCTGATCCAGTTCGCGCATAACGACCAGTCGAGCAAATCTGAGCGCTGGACCGACGAGACAACCGAGTTCCCCGCCAACCTCCGCCGCTTCGTCGAAGAGGTGAGGGCGGCGGGGGCGACGCCGGTGCTCGTGACGCCGCTGACGCGGCGCGAGTTCAAGGATGGCAAGCTCAGGAACACGCTCGCGAGCTGGTCCGATCAGGTGCGCGGCGTCGCCAAGGCGATGGACGTGCCGCTGGTCGATCTCAACGCGCTGAGCGCCGCACAGGCACAGGAAATGGGCGCGGAAATGGCGACCAAGCTGGCGCAGGAACCGCCGACGGCTGAGGAACTTGCCGCGGCGAAGGCGGGCACAACGCTGACCGCACGCCCGGCGCCGCCCGAACCGGCGCCGATTACCGGTGACGGCGCGCGCGGACAGGTGACGCGCAAGTTCGATTACACGCACCTCGGCGACATCGGCGCCGAGGTCACCGCCAAGCTGGTGACGCAGGCGCTCGCGCGCGCGGTGCCCGGGCTGCGGAGCCAACTCGTTCGCTAGCAATACGTGTATGGCAAAATGGACTAACCAATTTGCCATACACAGTGGTTGACAATTTTGCAGCCATGCCTGACAGCATTGGTCAGAACAGAATCGACTTTTGGGAGAGACGACGTGAATTCTCGTAATCAGATCCGTGCGCGCATGCTGCGCGCCGCGCTGCTCGCCGGTGCCGGCTCGACGCTGCTGATCGCCGCGACGCCGGCGATCGCGCAGGACGCGCCCGCGCCGCAGGCCGAGCCGGAAGAAGACGCGATCGTCGTCACCGGTATCCGCGAAACGATCCAGAATTCGATCAACACCAAGCGCGAAGAGACGGCGATCGTCGACGCGCTGTCGTCGGACGACATCGGCGACATTCCGGCGATCTCGGTCGGGCAGGCGATCCAGACGATTACCGGTGCGACGACGCACCGCGAAAAAGGCGACGCGTCGGAAATCGCGCTGCGCGGGCTCGGCCCCTTCCTGTCGAACGCGACCTTCAACGGCCGCGATGCGTCGAACGGCAGCGGCGACCGCTCGGTGAACTTCAACCAGTTCCCCTCCGAACTCGTCAACAATATCAAGATCTACAAGACCCAGCAGGCGAGCCTCGTCGAAGGTGGCGTCGCGGGCACGATCGAGATCGGCACGCTGCGCCCGCTCGACTTCGGCAAGCGCCGCCTGCAGGGCGAAGTGAAGGCGCAGTTCAACCCCTATGGCGACCGCGTCACCGGCGGGTCGGGCGGTATCGGCTGGCGCGGGACGCTGAGCTATGTCGACCAGTTCGCGAACGACACGATCGGCATCGCGATCGGTGTCCAGCGCAACGACACGAACAATCCCGAGGAAACTTACGCCGCGTCGACCACCTGGACCGCGTGCCAGGCGTCGCCCGTCGTCGCGAACGGCAATTGCGACGAATTTGAGCGCCGGGAATATGGGCAGGACCGGCCCTTTTACCTCGTCCCCAACGCCTATACCTTCCGCCAGATCAGCGAGACCGACAAGCGCGATGCGGTGTTCGGCGCGATCCAGTTCCGCCCGACCGACACGCTCGACATCAATCTCGACGTCCAATATTCGGACCGCACCTTCGTCGAGAGCCGCCGTGACCTCAACCTGTCCGAAGGCCGCGTCGGCCTGACCAACGTCGTCTATGACGAAAATGGCATCGTCCAGAGCCTGAACGGCCTGTCGGCCATCGAATCGAACGGCTCCGAACTGTCGCGGTCGGAGGAATATCTGGGCGGCGGCCTGTCGGTCGACTGGGAAGCGAGCGACCGTCTGACGATCAAGCTCGACGGCAGCTATTCGCGCACGATTCGCAAGGAAATCGAACGCAACGTCCGCCTGCGCACCGCGGCGACCGACGTCAACGGCGTGCGTACCGTGTTCAACAACCGGCGCATTCCCTATAAATATGAGATCATGCCGGGCAGCTTCGTGCCAACGATCACGATCGACCCGCGCTTCGACCTCAACAATCACGATCTCTTCTGGGAGGACGCGCGCTTCCGCCGCGATGAGGCCAAGCGCCACAACGAAATTTTCGCCGGCCGCTTCGACGCGACCTATGAGCTCGACGGTTTCCTGAAGAATATCTCGGCCGGCGGCCGCTGGTCGCGGCTCACCTATCGCGACTACGACCTGCGTAACGAAGATCCAAGCCTGGTCACACCGACCGCGACCGACAAACGGATCAACAATATCTGCCGTCAGGCCTTCCCGCAGACCGATTTCCTCTCGGCGGCGAAGGGCAACAGCATCAACAGCTGGGCGACCTTCGACGTCGACTGCCTGTTCCGCGAATATCTGGGCACCGAGGACCCGGGCCTGCCCGACGAGATGCGTTCGGTCGCGAGCCGCAACGTCAAGGAAACCACGCTCGCGGGCTATGTGATGGCCGATTATGAAAGCGACCTCGGCAGCATGCCGGTGCGCGGCAACATCGGCGTGCGCGTCGTCAACACCCGCGTCACCTCGAAGGGGCTGCGCAGCGACCTCATCGTCGTTCCCGACCCCAGCGGCGATGGCTCCTTCACGCTCGACGAAACCGGCGATTTCGTGACCGAAACGATCAAGAGCAGCAACACGCGCATCCTGCCCAGCGTCAACGCGATCTTCGAGGTCGCACCGGACACCCTCGTTCGCCTCGCCGGCTATCGTGCCATGTCGCGTCCCAACCCCAGCGCGCTCGGCGCCGGGCGCACGATCACGCTGGAAGGCGCCGGGGATTTCACGTCGATCGAGGATGCGATCGACAATATCCGCGCCAACGGCAGCCCGCGCCTGAAGCCGCTGATGTCGTGGAACGGCGATCTGTCGGTCGAATGGTATCCGAACAAGGACAGCCTCCTGTCGGCGACCGTTTATTACAAGCAATTCAACGGCGGCTTCCAGCCGGTCGTGTTCGACGAGGATTTCACGATCGACGGCGAGACGGTGTCGATCCCGGTGACGCAGACGCGCAACAGCCCCGACAAGTCGCGCATCTATGGCCTCGAACTGACCGCGGCGACGCGCTTCAGCTTCCTGCCCAAGCCGCTCGACGGCCTCGGCGCGAAGGTCAGCTATAATTATGCCGATTCCAATTTCGAAACGCAGGACATTCGCCTCGGCGACCAATATGATCCGGTCACCGAAGAGGTCAGCGAAGGGATCATCCCGCCGGCGGGCCTGTCGGGTTATTCGAAGCATGTGCTGTCGGCGCAGGCCTATTATGACATCGGCCCCGTCTCGCTGCAGGCGATCTACAATTATCGTTCGAGCTATTTCCAGGACTTCGTGGGTGGCAACAGCCAGCTGCGCTATGTCGGTCCGAGCGAGACGGTCGACTTCCGCGCGTCGTTGAACCTGATGCCGGGCGTGTCGCTCCGCTTCGAGGCGCTCAATATCTTCAACGAGCCGAAGGCGACCTACATGCCGGTCTATGGCAGCAGCCGTCAGTATCACTATTATGGCGCGAAATATTTCGTCGGCATCCGGGCGCGAATTTGAAACTAAGTTCGGTCATGGGCTTCAAACTTGTCCTACCGGATTGTATGGACTTCCTGACGCTTGTGCGGGGAGAAGATTGACCATGGCCGAACGCCGCCTTTTTGAAGATGTCGCCGACACGATTCGGCGCCTGATTCTCGACGGAACCTTTCCGCCGGGGACGCGGCTGCCGGGCGAGCGTGAGCTTTCCGAGCGCTTCGAGGTCAGCCGGGTGACGATCCGCGAGGCCGAGATCGCGCTGCAGGCGACGGGGTGGATTCACATCCGCACCGGCGCGGGCGCTTATGTCGAGGCGATCCTGCCCGGCGACAATGCGATATTGCCCAAGGTCAGCGCCTTCGAACTGACCGAGGCGCGCTCGCTGTTCGAGGCCGAAGCCGCGGCGCTCGCGGCGCCGACGATTTCGGCTGAAACGCTCGCCAAACTCGACGAATTGCTCGGGGCGATGGCCGACGACAGCAAAAGCGAGGAAGAGATCAGCGCGATCGACCGCGAGTTTCACATGACGATCGCCGCGGCGTCGAGCAACAAGGCGATCATTCACGTGATCGAGAGCCTGTGGCGGATGCGGATGGAATTGCCCGAGGTGCGGAGCAGCCATTCTTTGGTGTGCCGCAAGGACGGCAGCGCGCGCCAGGCCGAGCATGCCGATGTCGTCGCGGCGCTGCGCAATCGCGATGCGACCGGCGCCCGGCTCGCGATGCGGCGCCACTTCAACCGCCTGATCGAATCGATGCTCGACGAGACCGAGGAACGCGCGATCGTCGAGCTGCGCCGCCAGTCTGCCGAAAGCCGCGAACGCTATCTCTTGAGCGCCAAACTGGCCTGATGCCCGACCATGTGCCTTCACCGGCCGCGCCGGATCCGGTCGCGGCGCTGCTCGGTGCACGCCTGTCGGGACGTGCGCTGACCGCCTTTCCCGCGCCAGTGCCCGCTACGCTCGCCGAAGCTTATGCGGTACAGCAGCGCCTGATTGCGGCACTGGGCGCGCCAGTCCTCGGGTGGAAGGTTGGGCGTATTCCGCCAGCATTGATCGAGGTTCTGGGCGCTGAGCGTGTTGCGGGACCCGTGCTCCGGATCGCCGAACTCGACGGGGATGTTCCGGGCGCGGCGGCGATCTTCGCCGGTGGCGCCGGTGCGATCGAGGCCGAGGTGATGTTGCGTCTGCGCGCGGTGCCCGACCGGCTGACTGGCGGTGACGACGGTGCCACATGGGTCGACGAGATCCGCGCCGGGTTCGAAGTCGCAAGCTCGCCCGCACCCGACGTCCACGACCATGCCCCCTATGGCATCATCGCCGATATCGGCATCAACAACGGGCTCCTGCTGGGGCCGAGGCTGAAAATCGACGATTTCGCGACGCTCGCCGTCGAAACCAAGATCGACGGCGTAACCGTCGGAACCGGGCGCGCGATCGACGTGCTCGACGGTCCGTGGGGATCGCTCAATTTCCTCGTCGATCTCCATCGGCGCGGCGTCATCGAACTGAAGCCCGGACAATGGGTTTCGGCCGGGGCGATCACCGGGGTCCATCCGATCGGCATTGGCGGGACGGCGGCAGCCCTCTTCGGTCCGGCCGTCCATATTGCCTGCACCGCCATCGCGGAAACCGGATTCAAGCCATGATCGCCCCCCAAGGACGCATCGCCTGCTTCGGCGAAATCGTCATGCGCGTCTCGGTGCCGCACGGCGAACTGCCGCTGCAATCGGCGCGCTTCGACGCGCATGTCGGAGGCGCCGAGGCGAATGTCGCCGTCGCGCTGGCGAAGCTTGGCCATGACATGGCGATGATCAGCGCGGTCCCCGAAGGGCCGATCGGCGACGGCGTGCTCGGGGAGCTGCGCCGCCACGGCGTCGATGTCGCGTCGGTGCGCCGCCCCGCGGGCCGCATGGGTCTTTATTATTACCTGCCCGGCGGTCCGATGCGGCCGGCCGAGGTCGTCTATGACCGCGCTGGCTCGGCTTTTGCCGAGGCCGGGCCGGGCGACTGGAACTGGGACCGTCTGCTGGACGGAGCCGGCTGGCTGCATGTCTCGGGCGTTACCCCCGCGCTCGGGCCGAACAGCGCGGAAGCGGTGCTCGAAGCCGTTACGCGCGCGCGGGCGGCCGGGGTCGGCGTGTCGTTCGACGGCAATTGGCGCGGACGCCTTTGGGATCGCTGGCAGCCCGATCCCGCGGCGATATTGAAGCCGATCGTCGCGCAGGCGACGCTGCTGTTCGGCAATCATCGCGACGCGGCGCTGCTCCTCGGCCGCGAATTCTCGGGCGAAGCCGAAGACCGGCGGCGCGAGGCGGCCCTCGCGCTGCTCGATCACTTTCCGTCGCTCGAATATGTCGCATCGACCGCGCGCGAGATAGTCGGCGCGGACGTCCACCGGATCACGGCGCGTATCGATACACGCGACAAAGGCGGCGCGAGCGATCCCACCGTCGTCGCGCCGGTGATCGACCGGGTCGGAACCGGCGACGCGTTCGCGGCCGGCGTTCTCGACGGATTGTGGCAAGGGAGGGGCTTGGCCGACGCAGCGAAGCGCGGCCTCGGGCTATCCGTGCTCAAACATGGCATCTACGGCGATTTTGCGCCATTTTCGCGCGCGATGGTCGACCGCGTTTCCGACGTAGCGCAGGACATTTCACGCTAGACTTCGCCCCTGCTCGAATATGGGAATTTGACCGGCGCGCTAGTTCCATTTTTGGAGGGCAGCGCAAAGTCCGGGACATTCGGACCTTTAAATGATCTTGTGTTCGGGTGCGTTGAGGTCGATCCTCGCAATTCCAGCGAGTCATTTTCCGGCGAGGAAAATAGGCAGGCAGGAGGAGAGCGACATGGATGGGACTATCCACGGCACCAGAGCCATCGCGATCGTCGGACCCGCCGGCACAGGCAAGACGAGCCTCGCCGAGGCCATGCTGTTCGCGGCGGGAGCCAGCGCCCGGCTGGGCGCGGTCGATGGCGGCAGCAGCGTGGGCGACGCCAGCCCGGAAGCGCGCGCGCGATGTGGCTCGACCGAACTGAACCTGATGCGCTTTGAATGGATGAAGGAAGGCTATGCGCTGATCGACGCGCCGGGGTCGGTGGGCTTTGCGGCGGACGCGGAGATGGCGCTGGCCGTGGCCGATCTGGCGCTGGTGGTGATCGATCCCGACCCGGCGCGTGCGCCGCTGGTCGAACCGACATTGCGACGCCTGGAAGCGCTCCGCCTCCCGCACGCGCTGTTCGTCAACAAGATCGATCAGGCGCGCGGCAGCATCGAGGATCTGCTTGCAGCGCTCCAGCCGCTGAGCGCCACGGCCCTTGTGGCGCGGCAAATCCCGATCCGGGCCGGCGAGCGCGTAGCCGGCTTTGTCGATCTCGCGCTGGAGCGTGCCTATCATTATCAGCCGGGCCGCCGCTCGGAACGGGTGCCGTTGGCCGCCCATCTAAAGAGCGATGAGACCGACGCGCGCTTCCACATGCTCGAACAGCTGGCGGATCATGACGATATACTGCTCGAGCAATTGCTGAACGATGAGAAGCCAAGCTCCGACACAATCTTTGGCGATCTCGCGCGTGAGACGGCAGCGGGGCAGATCGTACCGATCCTGTTTGGCTCGGCGCTCAACGGGTTCGGTATCCGCCGCCTCCTCAAGATGCTGCGCCATGATACACCCCTCGCCGCGCTGACGGCGGATCGGCTTGAGATCGACAGTGCCGCGGCGCAGGTCTTCAAGGTCACGCATGGCAGCGCGGTGGGCCGGCTGGCGCTCGCGCGCGTCTTCGGTGCGCCGCTTGCCGAGGGGGCCGAACTGTCCGGCGCCGATGGGAACCCGATGCGTATCGGGTCCTTGTTCGCGCTGCACGGAGCGGCGACCACGAAGATCGCTCGCGCCGAACCGGGCGACATCGTCGGCATTGCCAAGGTGGATGCCGTCCAGGCAGGCGACCGGCTCGGCGCAGCCGGTCGCCCGCATGCCGTCGTGGACGCGGTGCAGCGGCCGGCACGCAATTATGCGCTGGCGATCGCGGTCACCGACCATAAGGATGAGGTGCGGTTGTCGACAGCGCTCAATCGACTGGTCGAGGAGGACCCCGGCCTGCGCTGGAGGCTCGACGAGGCGACGCAGGAGACGCTGCTCCACGGGCTCAATGACGAGCATCTGGCCGTCGTCCAGGCACGGCTGAAACGGCGTTACGGCGTCGCCATATCGGTGCGTCCGCCCGCGATCGCCTACAAGGAAACGATCCGCAAGACCGTGACAAAGCATGGCCGCCACAAGAAGCAATCGGGCGGGCACGGCCAGTTCGGCGACGTCATCATCGAACTCCGCCCGCGCGGGCGTGGCGACGGCTTTCAGTTCGAGGACCGGATCACCGGGGGCGCGATTCCCCGGCAATGGATTCCGGCGGTCGAGCAGGGCGTGCGCGATGCGATGGCGCGCGGGCCATTCGGCTTTCCGGTCGTCGATGTCGCGGTTGCGCTGGTCGATGGTTCCTTTCACAGCGTCGACAGCTCGGAACTGGCCTTTCGCACCGCCGGTCGGATCGCCATGGCAGAAGCCCTGGCGGCGGCGACGCCCTATCTGCTCGAGCCGCTCGCGCACGTGACCATCCGGGCGCCGGGCAGCGCCGTTTCACGGATCACCTCCGCGGCGACCAGCCGACGCGGCCAGGTGCTGGGAATAACGCCGCTCGAAGGCTGGTCGCGCTGGGACGTGATCGAGTTGCTGCTGCCCGAGGCTGAACTTCCCGGACTGGAGCCCGAACTGCGATCGCTGAGCCAGGGCATGGCGCATTACGAGGCGCGCTTCGACCATCTCGCGGAACTCAGCGAGAAGCTCGCCAGCGCGCTGATCCGCCGCACGCCCGAGCCCGCCTGACCCGAAATAGCCGGGCCCGCGCAACATGCGCATCACCAAAAGGCGGTCCGGGATACTCCCGGGATCGTATGAATATTTGAAAACAAACGATAAATCATAAATGATGGTGCGGTCGAGAAGGGAAAATTATGATCCCAAGTCGTCCCAGCCCGTCCCGTTGAACATGGAATTTACTCGCTTATTTTGATATACTTAGTCCACCTGAGATCATTCCGTCTCATCCAATCCCATGCGTTAGGGTGGACCAAAAGGTGGACTGAATTTGCGCATCAACGTCCTTTCGAAACTGGGGTCGGTTTCGCTCCCGCCAGGCAAGCACGCCGACGGACAAGGGCTATGGCTCGCGAAGCGGACACAGCGAACAGGTAAATGGTTCTTGCGCCTCACCATACACGGCCGCCGTCGTGAAATGGGTCTCGGGCGATGGCCGGACGTGTCCATAGCCGAAGCCCGGGAAAGAGCTGAGGTTGCGCGGCGAACCGTTCGTGAAGGGAAAGACCCGCTCTTCGAAAGAGCCAAGTCTAAACGCGGGGCCAAGCCGCTGACGGTCAGGGAGGTGATCGACGACTGCTTCGAAGCCAGAAAAGCGGAACTGAAAGGCGAAGGTAAGAACGGGAAGTGGATGAGTCCGCTCCTCGTCCACATCATCCCCAAGATCGGTAAATATCCCATTGAGGAGGTCGATCAGCATGTCCTCAAGCAGACGTTGGCGCCGATCTGGCATGAGAAGGCGGAGTCCGCCGAAAAGGCGCTCAATCGCATAAACATCGCTCTGCGGCATGCAGCTGCGCTTGGCTTATCGGTCGATCTGCAAGCTACGATGAAGGCGAAGGCGCTCCTGGGAAAGCAGCGACGGACAACGACGCATGTTCCTTCCATGCCCTATTCTGAGGTGCCGGCCTTCTACAAATCGCTGAAAGAGCAAGCGACGATCTCGGCGAGCGCGCTTCGCTTTCTGATCCTGACGGTGGCCCGCACTACCGAAGTCCGGCTTTCGGCGTCCCCCGAATTTGAGGAGGATATCTGGACGCTCCCGGATGAGCGCACGAAAACGGGGGTAGGCCGCCGGATCCCACTCGTGACCGAGGCGCAGGAGATTGTGCGAGATCGTATTGCCGGATCGGAGACGGATTTTCTGTTTCCTGCGTACCGTGGCCAACCGATTTCGGATGCTGCGATGGCGACGTTGATGAAGCGAGCGGGCCTCGATGCGCGGCCGCATGGATTTAGGGCGAGCTTCCGAACGTGGGTCGAGGAACAGACGGACGCACAATTCGAGGTCAAAGAGGCCTGTTTGGGTCACGTCGTCGACACTGGCGTTGTCGGGGCATACCAGCGGTCAGATCGGCTTGAGAAGCGTCGCTGTCTTTTGCAGCAATGGGAGGCTTTCTTGTTACAGAATGGGTGAAGCCGAAGCGAGATAAAGGTCGGCTTCGCGTCTAAGTCGGCCGTTTCAATCGCTGCCAACCGGGATTCAAAGTGAACGTTGGATTTTTTCCACGAGTAGGTACCGAGCCCTCATCAAATTTGCGTGCGTAGGTCCAGTAGTGGCTAACCGGAGGTCCAGCGGCGTATCGTTGTCAGACCCACGTGCTGGCCTGGATTGCGCCGACGTAAAATCCCGCACCCATGATCGCGTGGGACGTCAGCGTGGTGACGCATAGCTTCAGAGGGGCGGGCGTTTTTGTGCCGGCGATGCCGGCGCCGAGAGCTGGCATGATCAGGAACCAGGCGAAGATTGTTGTAAGTAGCCCTGCAGCGATGGCAGGCATTGGTGTGGGGTGTGCCAGCCAGTCGGTTCCCATCGCGAGGATCAAGGCGAGCGCGAACAGGATTGCGGTCACATAATGGGCGGTCTCGCCCAATATTCGCTCAATGAGGGTGAAGGTTGGGGGGCCTGAGGGGGCGGGAGTCCCGTCGACGGCGGCGAAAGGCGCGAGTAGCCATTTGCCGAGGATGCCCCAATTGGGCGCGCGTATGCCCGCCAGCCGTTGGGCGAGCGCGTTCCAGATATCGAAGGCGAGCGCGCCGAAGATGCCGGTGATTATGGCACCGGCAAACAAGGTGATCGTCATGGGCGAAGTCCTTTGCGGATTTTCAGGCGGAGTCTTCGAGCTCCGCGGCCAGATTGCGGATGCCGTCGGTCATTATGGACAGGAAGCTCGTGGCGGCCGGCGACAGGCCGCGGCTTCCGGGCGTGATCACCGACAGCCACAATTCGGGGGTGGAATCGATCAACGGCCTTCCATCGACCCCGAAGGAACTGAGGAAGCGCTTTCCCCAAGACGGCCAAAGCGCCACGCCCAACCCCGCCGACACCATCCCCAGTGCGGTGAACATCTGGTGGACCTCGATCTCCGGCCCTTCGGTGATGCGTGCCAGTCCGAGGCGGATGTCCAGTTCGCGCCGGATACGCGCCTGTCCCTTGATCGCGATAATCGGCTGACCGCGTAGTTCCGCCCAGCGTACCGCCTCCTTGCGCATCAGCATGTGTTCCGTCGGCGCGATCAGCAGCATTCGCTCTCGGAACAGCGTCGTCGTCTGGACGCCGTCGAGATCGTCGCCAAACACCCCCAGGCCGCAATCGATCTGGCCAGCGGCGACGGCCGGAACAATTTCGCCCGGCGGTACGTCCTCCACGATGATCGAAATTCGGGGATAGAGGCGATGGAAATGCGCCACGATCGGCGGCAGCAAACCCGCTGCCATGATCGGCGGCGCCGCCACCACGACCCGTCCGCGCCGACGGGCGACGCGCTCGATCGTGCTCAGATGCGCATGCTCGATCTCGGCGATGATGCGGCGGGCGTGAACCAGATATTCCTCGCCCGCTTCGGTCAGCGCCAGTTTGCGGGTGGTGCGGTCGAGCAAACGCAGACCGATCGTCTCCTCGAGCTCGCGAAGGAGCACCGAAAGCGAGGATTGGGTCGAATTGACCACGACGGCTGCCGCGGTCAGACTGCCCGCATCGACTGTCGCCACGAAAGCGCGGATCTGCTTCAGCGTGACATTGGATGCGTTCAAGATATCGCTCACCGTGCATCGCCACCGCAGTCAAGTGGCGTCACGACGATAGCCCGATTCCGCGATGATGCGCGAGACCGAATGCAGCATCTCGGTGCGCCGCCGTGCGAGGAGGCCGTCGTCATAAACGAGCTTGCCCCCGCGCTTGCGGACGACGCCGTCGACCAGCACCGTATCGACGTTGGCAGCATTGGCCTGCTGCACCGTGCTGAAGGTCGGCTCGTGGACCGGAAACATGTTGAGCGCGAGGCCGTCGATCAGCACGATATCGGCTTTCTTGCCCGGCGTCAGGCTGCCCAGCCGGTCTTCCATGCCCAAGGCGCGCGCGCCGCCGATCGTTGCCCATTCGAGCACCTGCCGGGGCGGAACGGGCAGATTGGCGAGCGGCGGGCCGCCGGCACGATAGGCGGTGCGCTGGTCGACCGCGCGTTGATAGAGCATCGCGAGCCGCATCTCGTTGAAGAAATCGCTGTTGGCGAGCGGAACGCTGTCGATGCCGAGTGACGGCATTGCGCCCAGTTCGAGCAGCCGGCCGCTGACCGGATCCATCGGATGGACATGGATTTCGATATTGGCGGTCACCGTCACCGACGCGCCGCTCTCGACGATCAGCTGAAGCTCGGCATCGTCGATATAATTGCCATGGACGACATTATGGCTGGCATCGAGCAGGCCGAGCTTCGCCGGAATCCGGAATCCCTCGGGCGAAACCCAGTCACTCGGCCGACGCGCCGCATGCGAGCTCGACAGCAGGCCAAGATCGCGGGCCATACGGAAATCATGCTCGACGACTTCGGGGATCGAGAATTGGGGGCCGAGGATCGCCGCGGCGAGCGTGACGAGCCCGTCGTCCGATGACAGCCGCCCCTTGCGCAATTCTTCGAGCCGTTCGCGCGGGTGCGGAATATGGGTGAAGGGCAATTGTCCTTCCGCGGCGTTCGGTTTGGCCGACCCGTGGCCGAACACCGCGCGAATGCCCGTTTCCTCCAGCGCGTCGATTGAGCGATGCGCATAATCGATCGACGTGATGTCGTGGCACCAGTCGAAGATCGTCGTGACGCCGCCGCTGAGCTGCTCGAGCGCGCCGAGCAACGTGCCGATATAATTGTCGTCGGGCAGGAAGCGGGTGCCAAGATTCCCGTGCATGATCCGGTGATAGTCGGGACCGGTCCAGCCGCTGCCGATCGATCGGAGGCCGGTTTGCCAGGTGTGCAGATGCGCATTGATCAGGCCGGGAATGACGATCTTGTCGCGGGCGTCGATGACTTCGTCGACGTCGGCGACGATGTTCGGGCGAACTTCGGCGATCCGGTCGCCGACGATCAGGATATCGCAGTCGTCGAAGTCGCCGAGCGCCGGGTCGACGGTGACGACGCGGCCGTTGCGGATGAGCGTCCGGGTCATGGTGTCGTCGTGCCGGTCAGTGCGCGAAATGGGCGTAGGACGGATCGTCCCGGCCGACGTCCGCAGCATGGACATAGGTGGTTGTGGACGCGAATTCCTCGGGGGTCAGGATGCGGACCGAGCGATAGTCGCGCAAGGTCCGACGGCTCGCCAACTGCCAGACGCCGTCGGACTTGCGCCAGTTGTCGAGATAGCGCGAATGGGTTTCGCGATCCTCGATGTCGCCATCGGAACGCGAGACGACGAGGTGTGCGGTGGCCGTCGTTTCGCTCACGGCTTCGTCGCCGTGGACTTCGATCAGGACGTTGCCGATGGTGTGGCGGTTGTAGAGCATGTCGGTGTGCGCGGCCATCAGCCAGTCGACAAAGCCGGCCCAGCTGCCGCTGAACATTCCCGGAAAGTCGACCGTCGCCTCATCGGCGCCGATCGTGAGCAGCAATTCCTTGTCGAGCCGGTCAAGACCGCGCGGATAGGTGTGGATCAGCCGCATGATCGCCGACTGCGCCAGAAGGTCGTTTAGATTTTGGTCCTGCACAATGATTCTCGCTGCGGTTGAATGATGCCGCATTTTAGGATCGCTGAATTGATAGGGCGACAGAATTGATTTGATGACTTCATCGTATTTTACGATGAATATCGTTGCCGCCTTGTCAGGGTCAGACGCCGCCCATATGCCGACGGGAGGTTCAGGATGGGATAGGCGTAAAATGCACAAGATCACGATGCCCGAGGGCGTGTTCGAGCCGGTCAAGGGCCTGTATTCGCAGGTCATCACCACGACCTCGCCGATCCGGCACGAGATTGCGGGATCGATCGCCTATGACGCCGAAGGCAATATGCCCGAAACGCTGGTGGACCAGTGCCGGGCGGTGATGCGCAATATCGACCTGTCGCTGAAAGCGGTGGGCATGACGCCGGCCAACGTCATCCGCATCCGCATCTATACGCTCGATATGGATGCCTTTCTGCGCGAGGCGCTCGACATCGTATTCGGCTATTTCGGTGACACGCGCCCGACCTCGACGCTGCTGGAAATCTCACGGCTGGCCAATCCCAAAATGCTGGTCGAAATCGACGCGACCGCCGCCCCGTTCAACGATTGATTGCCGCGCGCCGGTCACGGTGCCGATGGGAGTATTCAAGATGCACGATCATTCCGACTGTTGCGCGAGTCATCCGCGCCGCGACTTCCTGTTGGGCGTGGCCGGCGCCGCGGGGGCGTCGCTTGTGATCGCCGGCGGTGCGCAGGCGGCTGAACAAGCCGCGCCTGTGGCGGCGGGACGGGCCGCCGCGGGCGTGCGCATCGACACGCATGCGCACCTGTGGCCAGTCGAATATCTCGACTTCCTCGAAAAAAATGGTTCCACGGGCACCCCCGTGGCGCGCAATATTCGCGCGACCGACAGCGCCGAGGATTTGAAAGCCCGTTTTGCGATGATGGACGCCGCCGGCGTCCAGATGCAGGTCTTGTCGGCGTCTCCGCAGATTTTGCAGACCGACGATGCTGCCGCCTGCCTGACTGCGGCGAAGATGATCAACGACACCTATGCCCGGCTGGTCGGTCAATATCCCGATCGTTTCATGGCTTATGGCGCGGTGCCATTGCCGCATGTCGACGAGGCGATCGCGGAGGCGCGGCGCTGCGTTGAAGAGCTGGGCTTCCTGGGTATCTCGCTTAACACGCTGGTCGCCAACAAGACGATCGCGGACCCGGCCTATCTGCCTTTCTACGCCGAAATGGACCGGCTCGGCGCGGTCATCTATATCCATCCCACAGGCTGCGGCACGCTGAGCCCGATGGTCAATGACTTCCGGCTCGAGTGGGTAGTCGGGGCGCCGTTCGAGGATTCGCTCGCCGCACTCCAGCTGCTCAAGGCGGACATTCCGCACAAATTCCCCAACATCAAATTTCACGTCGCGCATCTCGGCGGCGTGGTGGCGTTCCTCATGCAGCGCATCGAGGATAATTACACCGGCTGGAAAGCCTTTCCGCGCAGCCCGACCGCCGAACTCAAGAAGATGTGGTTCGATACCGCGAACTTCCACGGGCCGGCGCTGCGCTGCATTGCCGACACCTTCGGCACCGACAAGCTGCTGCTCGGCAGCGATTTCCCTTATTTCCAGGACGAGCTCTACACCCGGATCGTCACCTATATCGAAGAGAGCAAGCTTCCTCCCGAGACGTGCGAGGCGATTTTGAGCGGCAATGTGCGCCGCTTGTACGATCTCGATAAAAAGCGAGCCTGACCGGTCCATCGCTCCGGCGCGCTGCGCCGCGGCGATGTGCGCCAAAGTCCGGAACAATTCTGGTTGAACCAGCTTGCACGCGGGGCGCTGACTCGTGCGGCAGGCGATCGCATGGGTAGATGACATGACCGCAGACCATAGCGCCGCCCCGATGACCCCCGATGGAGAGGCGCGCGCCAGCGGCTATGCCTGGTATGCGCTGGGGCTGATGTTCGTCGTCTATGTGCTGAACTTCATCGATCGGCAGATATTGTCGATCCTCGCCGAAGATATCAAACGCGACCTCGGGCTCACCGACGTCGATCTGGGGTTCCTGTTCGGGACGGCGTTCGCGGTCTTCTACGGCGTTTTCGGCATTCCGATCGGACGCCTCGTCGATGAGTGGCGCCGCGGCTGGCTGATGGCGATGGGGCTTGCGCTCTGGTCGAGCATGACGGCGCTGTCGGGGCTCGCCACCAACTATGCTCAGCTCGCCATCGGGCGCATTGGCGTCGGAATTGGCGAGGCGAGTGCATCGCCGGCCGCCTATTCGCTGATCGCCGACTATTTTCCCAAGCGCCAGCGCGCAGCCGCGCTGTCGATCTATTCGGCGGCGCTCTACGTCGGGATCGGGCTCAGTCTGGTATTCGGCGCCCGTATCGCGACGGTGTGGGACGGCGCCTATTCGGTTGCCGAAGCCCCGATGGGTCTGAAGGGATGGCAGGCCGCCTTCATATGCGTCGGTTTGCTCGGTCTGCCGCTGGCTGTGATCGTCAGCCGCCTGAAAGAGCCGGTGCGCGGCGGGATGGATGGCACTCCTGCTCCGACGGTCGTTCCCGGCGCGTGGCGGCGCTTTCTTGGCGAACTCGTCGCCGTCGTCCCCCCCCTGACGCTGTGGAGCGTCTCGCGCATCCGCGGCGGTCTTGTGGTCAATCTCATGCTCGCCGGCATATTGGCCGCGGCGGCTGTCCTGCTCGTCATGGTGACGGGCGATGCCATGCAATGGATCGCGCTGGCGCTCGGCCTCTACTCGATCGGCTCGTGGATCCAGATGCTGCGCGACAAGGATCTGCCTGCCTATCGGCTGATCTGCACCACCCCGGCGATGCTGCTCGGCCTCGGCGGCTTCGGCTTGCTCGCGATGTTCGGATATACGTTCAGCTTCTGGGCGCCCCCCTTCGCGATGCGAGAGCTAGGCGTCACCAAGGAGGTCGCGGGCATCTATCTCGGGTTGCCGGGCGCGGCCGCCTCGGCCGCCGGCGTCATTCTGGGCGGGATGCTCTCCGACGCGTGGCGCGCGCGCGATGCGCGCGGGCGCATATTCGTTTGCATCCTCTCGCTGTTGTTACCGCCGCCTTTCCTGTGGCTGGCGCTGCAGCAGCAGGATTTCGCAAGCTTCGCGATGATCGCACCCGTGATCTATTTCACGTCGAGCCTCTGGGTCGGGTCGGGCGTCGCGGCGTTCCAGGATCTGGTGTTGCCGCGTATGCGCGGTCTGGTCGGGGCGATCACGGTGCTGGCATCGACGATCGTCGGACTGGCGATCGGGCCTTATCTGGTCGGCAAGATTTCGACGGTATCGGGATCACTGCAAACCGGTTTATATGCCTTGTTCTGCGTTGCCCCGCTGAGCCTGATATTGCTGGTCCTAATGAGCCGCAAAGTCGGTGCGGCGGAAGCGTCGAAGCTCGAGCGCGCGAAGGCGGCGGGCGAAGCTTCGACTTCCTGATCCAAGCCTGTCCGAAAAGTCAGATCCCGATACGACGACGCCGGAACCCGCGAGGGTCCCGGCGCCGGACATCGCCCGCATCACGGATGTGGGCGGTGGTCGATAATGTTAATTGCCTCTCTCGAGACCGAAGAAGCGGGCGGCGTTGAGGCCCATCAGCTTGGCGCGCAGATCGGGCGAGATGCCATCATCTTCGCGGATCATCTTGCCGACCACTTGCTCGCCGAGCGGGAAGGGATAGTCGGAACCGAGCACGACGCGGTCTTCGCCCATCACCTTGACCAGGAGGGCGAGCGCGTCTTCGTTGAAGACGGCGGAATCGACATAGAAGCGGTCGGTATAGCTCGACGGCAGCTGCGGGCAGTCGGCGCGCACGATGTCGCGGTGACGCCACGCATTATCGACGCGCCCGAGGAGGAAGGCGAAGCTGCCGCCGCCGTGCGCGAAGCAGATCCGCAGGTTCCGCGGCAGTTTTTCGAACGCCCCTGACAGGATCAGCGACAGGATCGACAGCTGGGTTTCGGCGGGCATGCCGACGAGCCACGACATCATATATTTGGGCATGCGCGCCTGCGCCATCATGTCCCAGGGATGGATCAGCACCGCGGCGCCGACGTCGGCGCAGTGATGGAGGAAGGTCACGAGCCCGGCATCGTCGAGATTGCGTTCGCCGACATGATTGCCGATCTGGACGCCAATATGCCCCTCGGCCATTGCTGTATCGAGCTCGGCGCAGGCGGCATCGGTGTCCTGCAATGGCACCTGGCACAGCGACTTGAGGCGCTTGGGGTCATGCGCGCAAATCTCGCGCGCCGCGGCGTTGAATATCCGCGCGACTTCGCTCGCATGCGCCGCCGGCCGCTCATAGGAGAACATCACCGGCGTCGCCGACATGACCTGAATATCGATGCCATGCGCGTCCATCGCAGCGATGCGCCGTGCGCCATTCCACAAATCCTCGTGGACGGGACGGAATTCGCGGTCGCCGACCATGATCATCGCCTTGCCGTCGCCGAGATGCTTCATCCACGGCCAGTCGGGCGTGCCGAAGCGTGCGGCAAGGTCGGGCCATTCGGCGGGCAGGAAGTGGCTGTGAATATCGATAGCGAGCGTCATCGCGATGCTCCTCTCAGGCCTTGCCGGGATGAACGGTGCCGCATCCGCCGCAGGTGCGCAGCTCCGTGCTGTCGTAGAAGCGCTGGAACAGGGGCGGCAGATCCTCGACGATGCTCTTGAGCTGGACCTCGACGCGGTGGACGATCTCGCCGCAATCGTCGCAATACCATTGGAAGAAGTCGATCATGCCCTCGGGGCGTTGGCGTTCGATCACAAGGCCGATACTGCCCGCGACGGGGCGCTGCGGTGAATGTGGCACGCCGGGCGGCAGAAGGAAGATATCGCCCTCGCGAATCGGCAGATCGCGCGGTTTGCCGTCCTCCCAAAGCCGAAGGTTCATGTCGCCCTGCATCTGGTAGAAAAACTCTTCGCACGGATCGACATGATAGTCGGTGCGCTGATTGGGGCCGCCGACGATCGTCACGATGAAGTCGGCGTCCTGCCAGATTTGGGCATTGCCGACCGGCGGCTTCAGCAGGTCGCGATGGTCCTCGATCCATTTTTGGAAATTGAAGGGAAGGCCATAGGTCAGCATGTCATTTCGCCTTTTCGTTCGGGCCGCTTGCCAGGGGACGATAAGCGGTCGCCTTGATTTCGATGAGCAGGTGGGGGTGGGGCAGCTGGTGGACCGCGACAGTCGTCCGCGTCGGCCCATCGGTGCCGAAATATTCGGCGTAGCTTTCGTTGAAACCCTTGAAATCGTTCATATTGACGAGGAACACGCCAACATCGACGACGTCGGCGAGGCTGGCTCCCGCGTCGGCCAGAATGTCGCCGATATTTTCGATCACCGCGCGCGTCTGCGCGCGAATGTCGAGGCTGGTCGCGCCGAAGCCATCGGCATCGGCGCCGGCGATGCTGTTGTCGGCGCGCCGTGAACTCGTGCCCGATACGAACAGGAAATCGCCGGCACGGCGATAGTGCGGGAAGGCGCCGCGCGGCACGGCCTTGCCCGGGATCACGCGGCCCCCGGTCATGCGCCTTGCTCTAATATGTTGAGGTGGACGCGGCCGAGCCGTTCGGCTTCGAGCCGGACATGGCATCCGGGTCGCAGCGCCTCGGCATTGGTGGCCGCGCCGCACAGGATGATCCAGCCGGCTTCGAGTGTGACGCCAGCCTCTCCGGCGAGGCGGGCGGCCTCGACGAGCGAACGCAGCGGATTGCCGAGGATCGCACCGCTCGAGCCGAACTGGACGGCACGCCCGTCAAAGCTCATTACCATGCCGAGATTGGACATGTCGCCGAAGGGGGCTTGCCAGCTGCCGACGACAAAGGCCGACGAGGAACTGTTGTCGGCGACGACGTCTTCGAGCGCGAAGCGGAAGTCGGCGTAGCGGCTGTCGATCACTTCCATCGCCGGTGCAACCGCCTCGATCGCCGCGAGGGCTTCCGCCGAACCGACGGGGCCAGCGAGCGGTGCCTTGAGGCGGAAAGCGACCTCGGGCTCGATCCGCGGATGGACAAAGCGGCGCAGGTCGAGCGTGCCATCGTCAGCGATCTGCATCGCATCGGTCAGCCGACCCCAGATCAGGTCGGAAACTCCCATCTGCGCCATCTTGGCGCGGCTGGTGAAGCCCATCTTCATCCCGATGACCCGTTCGCCGCGCGCTTCGCGATGCGCGATCAGCCGGCGCTGGATCGCATAGGCGTCATCGAGCGAGAGATCGGGATGCGCGGCGGTGAGCTGGGTTGTGGCGGATGCGGTTCGGGCTGCGGTGTCCAGCCGTTCGGCGAGGGAGTTGAGGTCGGGCATCACAGGCTTTCCTTTTGCCGGACCATGTCCAGCGCTACGTCGGTGATCATGTCTTCCTGTCCGCCGACCATGCGGCGGCGGCCGAGTTCGACGAGGATGGCGCGGGTATCGAGGCCGTGATCCGCCGCCGCCTTTTCGGCGTGGCGCAGGAAGCTCGAATAGACGCCAGCATAGCCGAGGCTCAGTGTCTCGCGGTCGACCCGGACCGGACGATCCTGCAGCGGCCGGACGAGATCTTCGGCGGCGTCCATCAACGCCATCAGGTCGCAACCGTGCTTCCAGCCCTTGCGGTCGGCGGCAGCGATGAACACCTCGAGCGGCGCATTGCCCGCGCCGGCGCCCATGCCCGCAAGGCTCGCATCGACGCGCAGCGCACCGCACTGCACGGCGACCAGCGAGTTGGCGACGCCGAGCGACAGATTGTGATGGGCATGGATTCCGCGCTGGGTTTCCGGGCGCAGCACATGGTCATAGGCCACAAGGCGCGCGCGAACACCTTCCATGTCGAGCGCACCGCCGCTGTCGGTGACATAGATGCATTGCGCCCCATAATCTTCCATCAGCTTTGCCTGCGCGGCGAGGATGTGGGGCTCGACCATATGGCTCATCATCAGGAAGCCCGAGACGTCCATGCCAAGGCTGCGCGCCGCCTCGATATGCTGTTTCGAGACATCGGCCTCGGTACAATGCGTCGCGACGCGAACCGAGCGCACCCCCATGTCGTGCGCGCGGTGCAGGTCGTGAACGGTGCCGATGCCCGGCAGCAGCAATGTGGTGAGGATGCTGTGCTCGAGTACCTCGGCAACTGCGCCGATCCATTCCCAGTCGGTGTGCGCCCCGAAGCCATAATTGAAGCTCGATCCGGCGAGGCCGTCGCCATGCGCGACCTCGATCGCATCGACCTTTGCGGCGTCGAGCGCCTTGGCGATGCGCACGACATGGTCGAGCCCATATTGATGGCGGATCGCGTGCATTCCGTCGCGTAGGGTGACGTCCTGGATGTAGAGTTTTGTCACTGTGGGGTCGAAGTTCATGCTGCCAGCTCCGGCTGGCGGCGTGCCGCGATCTTTTCCGCGGTGCGCAGCGCGGCGGAGGTCATGATGTCGAGATTGCCGGCGTAGGCAGGCAGATAATGCGCCGCGCCTTCGACCTCGAGGAAGACGGTGACCTTCAGGCCGGTGAAGCTGCGGTCCATCTCGGGAATGCGCAGCGGGGCGTTGCTGCCGATATGCTCGAACTGCACCGCCTGTTTGAGGCGGTAGCCCGGAACATATCCTTGCACCTCGGCCACCATCGCTTCGACCGATGCGGCGATCGCGTCGCGATCGCCATCCTCGGTCAGACAGAACACGGTGTCGCGCATGATGAGCGGCGGCTCGGCGGGGTTGAGGACGATGATCGCCTTGCCACGCGTCGCGCCGCCAACCTCCATGATCGCCTGGCTCGTCGTCTCGGTGAACTCGTCGATGTTCGCGCGGGTGCCGGGACCGGCACTTTTCGAAGCGATCGAGGCGACGATCTCGCCATAATGAACCTTGGCGACGCGGTTGATCGCGGCGACAATCGGGATCGTCGCCTGACCGCCGCAGGTGACCATATTGACGTTCCCGGCATCGAGATGATCGTCGCCGTTGACCGGGGGGATGACATAGGGACCGATCGCGGCGGGGGTCAGGTCGATCACGGTCTTGCCGTGCGTCCGCAGCACGTCATTGTGGCGCGCATGCGCACCCGCCGACGTCGCGTCGAAAACCATATCGATCGCGTCAAAGCCGGGGAGGGCGACCAGCCCGTCGATCCCGTCCGATGTCGTCGCTACGCCGAGCCGGGCCGCGCGGGCGAGTCCGTCCGATGCGGCGTCGATGCCGACCATCGCGGCCATTTCGAGGGTCTCCGACAGCCGCAGTATCTTGATCATCAGATCGGTGCCGATGTTGCCCGAACCGATGATCGCAACCTTTGTTTTCGCGGTCATGCGCGTGCTCCTTCGCCGAAGCGTACCGAAACATCGCCCAGCCCGCTGATCCGCACGTCCACGGCGTGACCGGACCGGACCGTCGCCATCGGACCGAGCGCGCCGGTGAGGATGATGTCGCCCGCCTGAAGTGGCCGCCCCTTGGCGACCATCATGTCGGCGAGCCAGCGCGCGGCGTTGAGTGGATTGCCGAGGCAGGCGCGGCCGGCGCCGGACGACTGGACCTGGCCATTCACTTCGAGCACCATCCCGCACAGCCGCAGATCGAGTTGGCGAAGCAGGCGCGGCGAGCTGCCGAGCACGAAGCCGCCCGACGACGCATTATCGGCGATCGTATCGACGATGCCGATCTTCCAGTCGGCGATGCGGCTGCCGACGATCTCGATGCCGGGCAGCGCATAGGCGGTCGCCGAGATGATGTCCGCGACCGTATGCCGTTCGTGCGGAAGGTCGCGTTCCAGCACCAGTGCGACTTCGGCCTCGACTTTCGGCTGAAGAATGGCGTCAATCGGCACTTCGGCGCCATCGTCCCACGCCATGTCGGCGAAGAGCATCCCATAATCGGGTTGATCGACGCCGAGCTGCTTCTGAACCGACGCGGACGTCAGCCCGATTTTGCGTCCGGCCAGCCGCCGGCCGGCGGCCAGCGCGGCGTCGGTGTTGATTTCCTGCACCGCATAGGCCGCGGCAAGGTCGCCGGCCGGCAGCAGGGGAGCGATCGGCGCGCAAGGCGTGCCGCTGACTTCGGCGGTGCGAAGCTGCTCGGCGATTTGGGCGTTAACGTTGGCGGACATGGCGGCGCTCACAATTTGATGCAGATGTTGACGGGCTCGGAATAGAAGGCGAGCGAGTGCTCGCCGCCCTCGCGGCCAATTCCCGATAATTTGACCCCGCCGAAAGGCGTGCGGAGGTCGCGCAGGAACCAGTCGTTGACCCAGACGACGCCCACTTCGAGCTGCCGCGCGACGCGGTGGGCGCGCTTGACGTCGCTGGTCCACACCGCCGAGGCGAGGCCGTAGGGGGAGTCATTAGTGCGCTCGATCACCTCATCCTCGTTGTCGAACGGCGCGATGTGGCAGACGGGGCCGAAAATCTCTTCGCGCACGCAGCGCGCGTCGTCGCCGAGACCGGTGAGGATCGTCGGTTCGACGAAGGCGCCTTGGTCGAGTTCGTTGCCGAAGTGCGGCACGCCGCCGCCGGTAACGATCGTCGCGCCTTCCTCGACCGCGAGCCGATAATAGCCCAGCACCTTTTCGCGGTGCTGCGCCGAAATCAGCGGCCCCATGTCGGCGCCGTCATAGGGGTCGCCGATCGTGATTGCGCGCGCGCGTTCCGCTAGTTCGGCGACGAAGCGCTCGAAGATCGGGCGCTCGACATAGACGCGCTCCGAGCAGAGGCAGACCTGCCCGCAATTGGTGAACACCGACCGCATCGTCCCCGCCACCGCGGCGTCGAAATCGGCATCGGCGAATATGATCGCGGCATTCTTGCCACCCAGTTCGAACGAGATCGGTTTCACGCCGTTCGCTGCGCTGCGCATGATCGCCGAGCCGGTCGAGGATTCGCCGGTGAAGGTGATTGCGTCGATGTCGGGATGGCCGACCAGCCACTCGCCGGTCGAACCGCCGCCGAAGCCGTGAACGAGGTTGAACACCCCCGGGGGCATACCCGCCGCATCCATCACCTCGGCGAGCAAGGTCGCGGTCGAGGGCGTCTCTTCCGAAGGCTTGGCGACGACCGTGTTGCCGCAGGCGAGCGCCGGCGCCACTTTCCAGGTGAGCAGGAGCAGCGGCAGGTTCCACGGCGAGACCACCGCGACGACGCCCAGCGGCTTCGCGATGCTATAGTTGATCGCGCCCAATCCGTCGGGGGTTTCGCTTTCGAAGGACTGGTTCGACCGCCCTTGCGCGAGCGCGGCGAAATTGCGGAAATTGGCGGCGCCGCGCGGAATGTCGATCTTCGTCGCCTGAAGGATGGATTTGCCGGTGTCGGCAATCTCGGCGGCGACGAAATCGTCGAAGCGCGCCTCGATCATGTCGGCGACTTTCCCCAGCAAGGCCGAACGCTCGGCGAGCGACATGCGCCCCCACGGTCCCTTGAGCGCGCGCCGCGCGGCTTGCACCGCCGCATCCACCGTTTCGCGGTCAGCGAGCGCCACCCGGCCAATCTCGTTCGCCGTAACGGGATCGACCGCAGCGAAGCTCTGGCCGGTCTCGACGAACCTGCCGTCGACATAATTGGCCAGCACGCGACTGGCGAAGGGATAGGGTGTGTTGGGCATGATCCATCCGGTGAGCAATTGTTTCCCAATCGCGCGGAGCGGGTCGCTGTGCTCGCCGCAACGTCGGCGACGACACCTATGAGAAACGCTCTACAATCGATTGCAAAGTCGCTGCTAAAGGGTGTAGATATGCTCCGATAATATAATTTTGTCTCTCGGGTATAACAGGAATGAGATAGCGATATGGCCCAACCCGCCCCCGAGGCGCCGCGGTTCGAGAACCGACTGCTCACCGGGATCAAGCTCAGGCAGTTGCGCCTGCTGGTCGCGGTGAGCGAACAGGGCAGCATCCTGCGTGCTGCCGCCACGCTGAATGTCGCCCAGCCCGCAGCAACGAAGATGCTACGCGATCTGGAACATGCGCTCGGCGTCGAACTGTTCGCCCGTTCATCGCGCGGGGTAATGCCAACGCTGTTCGGCGAGGTCGTCATCCGTCATGCCAAGCTCGTGCTGGCGCAATTGCGCCATGCGAGCGATGAACTGTCTTCGCTCACGCAGGGCGCTTCGGGGCGTGTCGTCGTCGGCACCTTGCTTGCGGCGGCGCCGCACCTCTTGCCTCGCGCCATCATCGCGTTGAAGCGCGAGCGGCCGGGGATCCGTATTTCGGTGGTCGAGGGAACGAACGACAAGCTCCGTCCGATGCTGCGCGGCGGCGATCTCGACCTCGTAATCGGCCGTCTTCCCGAATATCGTGAACGCGCGGGACTGACGCATGAAATATTATACGAAGAGCCGGTTTCGATCGTGGTGCGCCGGGGGCATCCGCTGGCGCGGCGATCTGCGTTAAAGCTGGCCGATCTCCGGTCGCAGGAATGGATACTCCCGCCGCCCGAGACATCGCTGCGCCGCCAGCTTGAGCAGGGGTTTCGTGCCGCCGGCCTTGAACTGCCGGCACTATCGATCGAATCGGTGTCGATCCTGGCCAATTTCGCGCTTCTGCGGGAAACCGACATGGTGGCTGCGCTGCCCTTTGAGGTCGCGGGTTCGCAACCCGATCTCGTGCGGCTGCCGATCGATGTCGACATAGGCTATGGTGCGGTTGGCGTCACGCTGCGGCGTGACGCGGAATTGGCGCCGGCAACGCAATATTTTCTGTCGATCATCCGCCGTATCGCGAGCACGCAGAAAGCCAAAAAGGGACGGAATGGCAGTGCATCGTGCGCAATCGATTGTAAAATCGAACCCGGGCTGTAATCTTCAATTTCCAGAATGCCCTTGTCTTTGCGTGCGATAAAGGCAAGCCAATCGTCCTGAAGGAGTCACGGTGGCAAAACGATCGAAGCCGGTTGGGACGGTCACTTTGAAGCATGTTGCCGAGGCGGCGGGCGTGCATGCCTCGACGGTTTCGCGCGCGCTCAACCCGGCGACGCGTCATATGGTCGTTCCCGAGGTGGCCGAGCGGGTGGCGAAGCTTGCCGGGAGCCTTGGATATCGGCCCAATCTTATGGCTGCCGGATTGCGTACCGGTCGTTCGCAACTGATCGGGGCGCTCGTTCCGGACATCGCCAATACCGTATTCTCGCCTATTTTGAGCGGCGCGAGCGCCAGTCTTGCCGCGCAAGGCTATTCCATTCTCGTCGCCGACGTCGGCACCAACCCGGCGCGGCATCTTGAGCTCGCCAATCAATTGGTCGCGCGCCGGATCGACGGCTTCATCCTCGCGACGGTGAGCCGCGACGATCCCATCGTCGATTTCTGCCTCGAACAGAATCTACCCGCGGTGCTGGTCAACCGCGCCGAGGAAAGGCGCCGGCTGTCCGCCGTCGTGTCGGACGATACGCTGGGCATGCAGCTGGCGGTCGACCATCTCGTGGCGCTCGGTCACAAACGGATCGGCCATCTTGCCGGACCCGAAACCATCTCTACAGGTCATCTGCGGCGCAAGGGGTTTTACGACGCGATCGCGCTGCACGGCCTCGCTGCCGGGAATTGCCCGAGCGAAGCAACCGAAGCCTATAGCCGCGAGGAAGGCCTGCGCGCCGGCGAGCGATTGCTTGCCTCGGCGCCCGACATCACCGCGATCGTCGCCGCCAATGATCTTCTGGCGCTTGGCGCTTATGATGCCGCGGCCCGCGGCGGCCGATCGGTGCCGGACGACCTCTCGATCGTCGGGCACAATGACATGCCGCTCGTCGACATGGTCGCGCCGCCGCTCACCACGGTACGGATCAGCCATCAGGAAATCGGCCGCGTCGCCGCCGACCTGTTGTTGCAGCAATTGACGGGCAAGGAATATTCGACGCGCAATATTGTGCTGGCGCCGACACTGATCGTGCGCGGCTCGACGGCGACCGCACGAGGGCGCGATAGCGGTTAGGGAGGCGTGGGCGGGGCGTTTTCCATCGCCAGCAGGATCGTCGCCGGCGTTTCGGTGCGATTGACCAGCGCACGGTCGGCGCCGGGCGCGATGCGGCACGAATCCCATAGACCCAGCCGCACCGTTTCGCCCGCGCTCGTCATCTCGACGCTTCCCTCGAGTATGACATACATCTTCTCTAGCGACGAGGTACTCGGCGCAATGCTGCCGCCGGGGGCGATCGTCGAGATCGCCATCCACATGGCGGTCGAGGGCCCTGCTTCCATTCCCTGGACGCGCAGGCAGCGCATCGCGTGATGGCCGGGCGCCTGATATTCGGGCGCTTCGGAAAAGCGGGTCACCTGCATGGCGGTGGTCATCGGGGTACGATCACCACGCGTTCGCGATCCGAACGCATCACTTTCGCATAGGCATTGGCCGCATCCTCGAGCGCGTGGATCCCGTCGGGCTTCACTGCGAAGGGCCGTAGCGCGCCGGATTCGAAGTGCGGCGCAAGTTCGGTGAGCGACGCGACCGTCGCACGCGTGTCGAGCGCCAATGTGTCGATACCGATATAATGGTGCTGGCCGCGGTAGAATTGCAAAATGTCGAATGGGACGACGCGGTCGATCGTTCCGATCAATATCTGTCGGCCGCGCTTGGCAAGCGCGTCGGCGGCGGCGGTCATATAGGGGCTGCCCACCGTATTGTAGATCAGCGATACGCCGACGCCGTCGGTCCGTGCGCGGATCGCGGCGGCAGCATCTTCGCTGCTCGAATCGATCATGTCGATTGCCGCGCTGGCATGGCCGATATAGCCTTCGTCGCGCCGCGTGATACCGATCACCCGCGCGCCCAACATGGTTGCAATCTGTGCCGCGGCCTGCCCAACCTTACCGTTGGCACCGAAGATCGCGATCGCTTCACCAGCCTGGGGCAGACCCGCGCGTTTCAACCCTTCCCATGCCGTGACGAAGGGAACGCCCGCAGCACCCGCCTCGATCAGCGAGATATTGCCGGGCTTGGGTGCGACACAGTCATGATCAAGCACCAGATGCGTGGAATGTGAGCCATCGCAGCGGATGCCAAGGTCGCCGCTTGATCCCCAGACCTCCGTGCCGATCAGGTGCGAAGGACCCTCGACGACGCGTCCGGAAAAGTCGCGGCCCGGTGTGCGCGGCCATATGGCATAGGGCATCATTCCGATTGCGGCCTTGACGTCGCTGGGATTGACTGCGGCGCAGGCCACTTCGACGACGACCTGCGCCTGTTCATCGCACTCCGGCAGACCATTTTCGATCACCGGCGCGATGGCGTCGACACTCTCGGCCTTGTGCAGAAGGCGAAGTCGGCGCGAAGTGGCATAACCGGTGGTCATCAATTTCATTTCCTTCATGTGCGAGCCGCCGGGACGGCCCCGACGCATATCCTTCGCGCGAAGGACCCCGGCAAATTGCGCGTGGTCACATCGCGGTAACATTTTTTGTTTGCAGTCTCTGCAATCGATTGTAAAGAGATTCTTGTTCGGAGCGAGAATGGCAGCGCCGCAAGATTGCCGATCCGTTCTTCGACGATGAAGTTGCACGTAGCGCCCCGCTTTCACGACCGGGCCAGGCAATAGAGAGAGGTTGCGACATGCTCGACTCGACGACGCTGGACCGCGAAGCGGACGAAGCCGGTATGATCACGGAGGCCGTCGTCGCATCCTTTTCCCAGACGGGCGATGCGCGTCTTCGCGAAGTGTGCGAGGCGTTGACGCGGCATCTGCATGCCGCCGTGCGCGAGACCGGGTTGACGCGCGAAGAGCTGGATACGGGCATCGCGTTCATCAATGCGGTGGGGCAGGCGACGACTTCGACGCATAATGAAGCAATCCTGCTCGCCGATGTTTTCGGGCTGACGACGCTCGCGTGTCACAATGACGAAGCCTGGGAAGGCGACGAAGCTTTGCTTGGCCCGTTCTGGCGGATGCATTCGCCGCTGACACCCAATGGCGGCTCGATCATCCGCTCGGCGACGCCGGGCCGTCCGCTCGAAGTCGCCGGCCATATCGTCGATCGCGCGGGGCAGGGGATAGCCGGGGTCGAGGTCGATGTGTGGCAGGCGTCGCCCTGCGGACTCTATGAAAATCAAGATGATACGCAGAGCGAAATGAATTTGCGCGGCAAGTTCATTACCGATGCGGATGGGCGGTTCGGCTTCGAAACGGTGATGCCGGCGGGCTATCCGGTGCCGACGCACGGGCCGGTCGGCGGCTTGCTTGCTCATCAGCAGCGCCATCCTTTCCGGCCGGCGCACATCCATTTTCTGGCGTGGAAAGACGGGTATCGGACGCTGATCACCCAGATATTCGTCCAGGATGACGAGCATCTGACGAGCGATGTCGTGTTCGGCGTCAGTGACAAGCTAGTCGGCACCTATGCGCGCAGCGATACGGACGGCGAGGCGGCTTACCGGCTCGAGCGGACCTTCACGATGCGGGAAGGGGAAACGCACTTGCCGCATCCCCCGATCGCGTGAGGAGCAGCATGATGCCCCAGTCCCTGACAGGAAAGACGGCGCTGATTTTCGGCGGCACCGGCGCGATCGGTGCGGCAAGCGCGCGCGCCCTCGCCACTGCGGGAGCGCGGATCATCATCGTCTACCGCCACAGTGCGGCGGGCGTCGAGAGCGCGGGGGAACTGCTTGCATCGCTTGACGGCACTGGCCATCGGGCCTGTCCCGCGGACATTTCCGACACCGCTTCGATCGAGCAATTGCGAGACAATCTTGCAATCGATTGTGCTGTTTTGGATATATTGGTCAATGCCGCGGGCTTTACCCAGCCTGTCGCCCACGCCGACCTCGACGCGCTCGACGATGCGCTGATCGACGAGATTTTCCGCGTTAACTGGCGGGGTCAGTTTGCGGCGATCCGGACCTTCGCGCCGATGCTCAAGGCGTCGAAAAACGGGCTGATCGTTTCGCTATCGTCGATCGCCGGATTTACCGGCGTCGGTTCGAATATCGCCTATTGCGCCGCCAAGGCGGGCATCGACGTGATGACGAAGGCTCTGGCGCGCGCGCTGGCACCCGAAGTGCGTGTGCTCGCCGTCTCTCCCGGTGTGGTCGACAGCGATTTCGTGCCGGGCCGCAGCGCCGACTTCAATGCGCGCGTCGAGGCCAGCATTCCGCTGCGGCGGATCGCCACCGCCGACGATGTGGCCGATGCGGTGCTCGCCTGCGCCACCCACCTTCGCTATTCGACCGGGCACATCGTCCAGATCGATGGCGGCCGAGCACTCTGAAGGGCTGCGGCGATGTTTCCGATCACCGACCCGATCATCCTCACCTGCGCCGTTACCGGCAATCTCACCACGCGCGAGCAGACGCCGCATCTGCCGGTTACGCCCGCCGAAATCGCGAATTCCGCAATTGAAGCTGGCGATGCCGGGGCTGCGGTCGTGCATCTCCATGTGCGCGATCCCGAAACCGGCGCGCCTTCGATGGAAATTGCGCATTACCGCGAGGTAATCGAGCGCATCCGCGACGCCCGGCCCGAACTGGTGCTCAATATCACCACCGGCCCCGGCGGGCGTTTTGTGCCTTCACGCGACGATCCGAAGATTGCGGCGGCGGGAACCACCTTGCTCGCTCCCGAAGCCCGCGTCGAACATATCGCGTTGCTGCGGCCGGACATCTGCACGCTCGACCTGAACACCATGAACTCGGGCGCGGCGGTCGTCATCAATACGCCCGACAATGTAAGGCGCATGGCCGCAGTCATCCGCGAGGCAGGGGTCAAGCCGGAGATCGAATTGTTCGACTCGGGCGACATCGCCTTGCTCCACGATCTCATCAAGGACGGCACGCTCGATACTGCGCCGCTCTGCTCGATCGTGACCGGCGTACGCTACGGATTCCAGGCAAGCGCGGCGACGGCGCTCTATGCGTCGGGCCTGCTGCCGGCCGGGTCGACCTGGGCGGCCTTTGGTATCGGCCGGGCGGCCTTTCCGATGGTCGCGCAGTCCGTGCTCGCCGGCGGACATGCCCGCGTCGGCCTCGAAGATACCGTCTACCTCGATCGCGGCGTTCTGGCGCCGTCGAATGCTGCTCTCGTCATGAAGGCGCGGCGCGTCATCGAGGATCTCGGAGGGCAGCTTGCCGATGCGGCCGCGGCGCGCCGGCTTCTGGCACTCGATCACACCACGCGCCGATCGGCGGATGGTCAAAAGATAAAAGCTCAGGGATAGGAGAATAATCATGGGGACTCGTAGCAATCTTACTTTCGCGCTTCTCGCCGCGTCGTCGGCGCTGGCTTTTCCGGCATTCGCCCAGACACCGACCGCGCCCGCGGGTTCCGCAGCGGAGAATGGGTCATCGGCCGCATCCGAGCCCGGCGGTCTCGAGGAGATCGTCGTTACCGCGCAGAAGCGGAGCGAGAACCTGCAGACTGTCCCGCTGTCGTTGACCGCCTTTTCGGGCGATACGCTCGAGAAGTCGGCAGTCACGAGCATCGCCGAGCTTGCCGCGCGCACTCCGAATGTGAGCTATGACACCTTCTCGCCGGGTCAGCCGCGCTATTTCATCCGCGGCATCGGCGGCACCGCCAGCGGTTCGGCCCGCGACGGGGCGATCGGCATCTTTGTCGACGATGTCTATATGGGTCGACCCGCGATGACGGGCACCGATTTCGTAGACTTGGCGCGCGTCGAAGTGCTGCGCGGTCCGCAGGGCACATTGTTCGGCCGCAATGTCGTCGGCGGGGCGATTTCCTATTTTACCCTCAAGCCCGACGACGAGTTTCGTGCGCAGGCCGCGCTTACGCTCGGCAATTATCGCAGGATCGATGGCAATTTCCTGGTCAGCGGGCCGATTTCGGACACGCTGTCAGCGAAGGTCGCGGTTTCGTCGCGCAATCATAATGGTTACGCATTCAACGAGACAACGGGCAAGGATATCGAAGACGAACAGTCGATTGTGGCGCGCGGTGCGCTGCGCTTTCAGCCCAACAGCGATGTCGATATCCAGCTCAATGCCGATATCTCGCGGCTTCGGGCGACCGGCAACTGGTGGCACCTGCTGCGCGAAGGCCCGAACTCCATTGGAAAGTCGAACGCCGATCCGCGCCGCGGCCGCAACCATACCGACGACGGCTTCAGCGACGTTGATAATGGCGGCGTCAGCCTCAATGCACGGTTCCAGACGGGCATCGGCGAGATCGCTTCGATAACCGCCTATCGCGAATCGACCTCGTCGACCCGCGCCAATACGACAGGGTTGTTCGTCGCGCCGCTGACCGATCCGAACCGCGGCCAGTTCCATCACACGCTGTTCATCCAGCAAAGCGACGTCGATTCGAGCCAATTCTCGCAGGAACTGCGCCTCGCCTCGGAAATCGGATCCGATATCAGCACTGTGATCGGCCTCTTCTATTTTCACGAAAATGTGAAATCGACCGACATTACCGATTATCGCTTCGTTAGCCGCAATAGCGAGGGCCGCCGCCGTTTCGACGGGCGTAACAAGACCGATTCCTATGCCGCATTCGCCAACATTGCATGGGACGTGACCGACGAACTCAAACTGCGCGCCGGTCTGCGCTGGAGCCTCGACAAGAAGGATCATGTCGCCGTCGCCGGGGGCAATAATTTCGTGCCCTATCGGGACGGCGGCGTCATCGTTCCGGGCTTCACGGCTCCGGGCAAGGACTCATGGGACGCCTTCACGCCCTCGCTCTCGATCAACTATCAGGCGACCCCGACCAAATTCTTCTACGCGTCGCTCTCGCGCGGGTTCAAGAGCGGCGGCTTCAGCGATACCGAGATCGAAAAGCTGAGCGCGATGACGGCGTTCGATCCCGAATTCGCGTGGAACTATGAGGTCGGCATGAAGACCGAATGGTTCGACCGCCGCCTGCGCTTCAATGCGTCATTGTTCTACACCGACTATACCGATCTGCAGGTCACCGTGATCCGTATCGTCGATCCGGCCTTTCCGCCGTTCGGGACGACCGGCAACGCCGGCAAGGTCGTGATCAAGGGGGCCGAGCTGGAGGTGAATGCCATTCCGGTCGACGGATGGAATATCTACGGCAACTACGCCTACACCGATTCCAATATCAAGGAACTGGTCGTCGGCACGGCCGATCTGGCGGGCAATCGCCTCGGCCGTTCGCCCAAGCACAAATTCTTCGTCGGAACCTCCTATGAGACCGAAATCGGGGGCGGATACAAGGCGGCGGCGCGCGTCGAATATACCTATAGCTCGTCCTTCTTCAGCTCTATCAACAACACGCCGGTCGAACTGATCGACGGACAGCGCAGTCTCGATCTGGGACTGACGCTCACCACCCCCGACGACAAATGGTCGGTCGATTTCTGGGGCAAGAACATGACCGACCGCCTCAACATCAACACGATTACGGAAGTGCCGCTGCGCGACGGCTACGCGTCGTTCCTGCCGCCGCGCACTTTCGGAGCGACATTGCGCTTCCGCTATTGAGCACTACGGACGGGGCCGGATCCATTGGGGTCCGGCCCCTAAATGTTGGGTTGGAGGACGATAAATGAAAAAATGGGCCGCGCTGTTGTTGGGCATGAGTTCGTTGGCTGCACCGCCGGCGCTGGCCGAAACCCGGACTTTCACCGTCGATGAAGGAACCAACTTTGCCGCGGCGCTCTCGCCCGACGGCAAGAGAATCGTCATCGACCTTCAGGGCGAACTCCGTATCCTGCCCGCCAAGGGCGGCGCGGCATCCTATCTGGTCGAACTGCCCGACGAGGCGCGTCTGCCCGCTTGGTCGCCCGACGGCCAATGGATAGCGTTTCAGCATTTCTCGGCCGGACATTGGCGCATCTTCATCGTCGCGCGCGACGGCACCGGTCTGCGCCAGCTCACCCAAGGCATGTCCGACGACCGCGAACCGGCCTGGTCCGCCGACGGCAAGACGATATTCTTCAGTTCCGACCGCGCGGGCAATTTCGATGTCTGGAAGGTCGGGCTCGATAGCAGCGCCCCGGAGCAGTTGACGAAGTCTCAGGCGGAAGAATATTTTCCCGCCGTCGCCCGCGATGGACGTCTGGCCTTCGTCTCCGCCAGTCAGGACGATCGCAACCTGGTGGTGCGCGAGAGCGGGAAGGACCGCATCCTCCTGTCATCGAAGAATGAGCTGGTTGGCCCGGTCTGGAATGCCGACGGAAGCCGGCTTGCATATGTCGAATATCGCGAGGTCAACGAAGGCCGCGACGCGGGGATGAGTGCGCTCAACATCGTCGATCCGGCGACCGGCACGATCATGCGCCAAAGCGGCGAGCGCGAGGATGTCTTTACCGGGCGGCCCCAATGGCGCGCGGACGGCGGGCTGCTTTACGCCGCCGACGGCAAGATCCGCACACGCCGCGGCGCGAAGGCGAAGGATATTTCCTTCGCTGCGCGCTTCGAGGTCGCGCGTCCCGAACCCTATCGCTTCAAACGTCAGGACTTCCTGTCGTCGGCGCCGCAGACGGCAAAGGGCATCATGTCCCCGGTCGTTTCGCCGGACGGCCGCAAGATTGCCTTCGTCGCGCTGGGCGACATCTGGCTGTTGACGATCGGCAAGGCGCAGCCCGAGCGGCTCACCGATGATCCATGGGTCGACATCGATCCGACGTGGTCGCCCGACGGATCGAAGCTTGCCTTCGCGTCGGACCGCCGCGGCAACGGCATCATGGACATCTATGTGCGTGATATGAAGACCGGCCGCGAAGAACGTGCAACCGAAACCAAAGAAAACCTGACCGCGCCGGCTTTTTCGCCCGACGGCAAAAGCATTGCAGTCACCATGCTCGACCATGGCGACTGGCACGCCAACACGCTCCATGTCCTCGACTTGGGAACGCGCCAGCTGCGCAAGCTCGATGAGGCGCAGTTCAAGCCCAGCCCGCCGCGCTGGCTTCCCGATGGCAGCGCGATTGCCTCGGTGGCGCTCGACTATATTTCCAAACGGTATCGCAAGGGGCTCAACGAAGTCCGTCTTGTCCCGCTGGACGGTTCGCCGCCGCATTTTGTCAGCCCCACCCCGGGTGTCGCGCTTGGCATCCGTTCGGCCAACGGCATCAGCTGGTCGCCCGACGGCCGGCAGGCCGCCTTCGTAGAGGATGGCGCGCTTTGGTCTGTCATGACGACCCGCGATGGCAAGTTCAACGGCACGCCGCGCCGGCTGACCAGTGACATTGCGGATTATCCGAGCTGGACCGCCGATTCCAAAGCGATCATTTTTACATCGGTCGACAAGCTGAAGCGGCTCAACATCGACGATGGTTCGATCGATGACATCCCGCTGACGCTGGACTGGACCCCGCATCGTTCGAAGGGGCGCAAGGTGATCCGCGCTGGCCGGCTGTTCGACGCGCGTTCGCTCGACTATCGCACCAACGTCGACATCCTTGTCGAAAACAATGTCATCAAGGAGATCGTCCCGCGGCGCGCCGACTGGGGCGGCGTCGAGATCGTCGACGCTTCCGACAAGACCGTGATCCCCGGACTGTTCGAAAATCACATCCACAATTTCATCATCAACGGCGAGATTACCGGGCGCGTCGCGCTGTCCTATGGCGTCACGTCGATCCGCGAGCCGGGCACCGAACCGAGCGAAGGGCGTGAGTCAAAGGAAGCCTGGGCGAGCGGGCGCCGTATCGGGCCGCGACTGTTCACCACCGGACTGATCGAGGGCGGACGGGTCTATTACCCCATGTCCTTCCCGGTGCGTTCCCCCGCGGCGCTCGAACTGGAACTCGATCGCGCCGCGCGTTTCGATGTCGACTTCATCAAGGCCTATGAGCAACTCGACGCCCCCTTCCTCAAGCGAACAATCGAGTTTGCGCACAAGCTGGGTATCCCTGTCACCTCGCACGACGCCTATCCGGCGGCGCGTTTCGGTGCCGATGCCGTTGAGCATCTGACGGCGCGCGATCGCGCTTCGATCGGCGATCGGCAGTCGGCGCTCGGCAACATCTATCAGGACGTCGCGCAAATTTATGCGCAGTCGGGGATGGCCGTTGTGCCCACCGCGATCGGCGGTTCAATGCGCACGGGCGGCTATTATCTGCAGCAAGCGGGCCGGTCGATGATCGACCTGCCGCAAATGAAACTGCTGCCTGAGCGTTTTCGTAACTCGCGCCAGATTGCCGGCGCCGTCGTCCCGGGCAAGTCTACCTTCGACGCCAGGCTGCTGGCCGAATCCACCGGGCCGCTGCGTACGCTGATCGCCGCCGGCGTTCCCATCCCGACCGGGACCGACACCGCCTTTTACAATATCGGTTTCGGCATTTTTGGCGAAATGTTCTATTATGTCGAGGCTGGTATGACGCCCGCGCAAGCGATCCAGCAGGCGACGATTGAATCCGCCCGCCTCAACCATGTCGAGGATCTGTTAGGCACGATCGAACCGGGCAAGCTTGCCGACATGGTGATCCTGTCGGGCGATCCGCTTGCCCGCATCACCGACCTCGTTAACGTCTCCGCCGTCGTTAAGGACGGCGAAGTCTACACCCTCGACCGGCTTCTCGCCGGACCCCGCTGAGAGGCCGACCATGCGCTCTATGCTCAAATTGCTGATTCCCAGCCTGATCGCACTTGCCGCGGGCACCGCGTCGGCGCGCGAGGTGTCGTTCGAAGTGGGGGAGGGCACCAATTTCGCGGCGGTGCCGTCGCCGGACAAGTCAGCGGTGGCGATCGATCTTCAGGGCCGGATCTGGATCGTACCGTTCAAGGGCGGGACGGCGCGGCCGATCACCCCGCTGATGGACGAGGCACGCTTTGCCGCCTGGTCGCCTGACGGCAAGTGGCTCGCCTTTCAATATTACCAGGACGGTGGCTGGCACATCTGGGTCAGCCGTCCGGACGGCAGCGAACGCCGTCAGCTGACCTTTGGCACCAGCGACGAGCGTGAACCGCACTGGACCGCCGACGGCCGGGCGATCCTGTTCGGATCGGATCGCGGCAACAGCTTCGATATCTGGCGGGTCGATGTCGCAAGCGGCACGATCGACAAGGTTAGCGCCGCGTCGAGCGATCCCGCAAGCGACGAATTTTATCCCGATGCATCGCCCGACGGTCGCAGCATCGCCTATATCGCCGCGGCGGGCCGTGCACAGAGTCTGGTCGTCGAAACCGACGGGCAGGCGCGCAAGCTGCTGACGGTCGAAGGCGACGACCTCGCGTTGCCGCGATGGAGTCCCGACGGCACCCGCATCGTGATCAATCGCTATAATGAGGATCGCGCCGAGAGCTCGCTGCGCATTGTCGATGTCGCGACTGGCGCTGAGACGCGCGCCGACGATCCAAAAGAGGATGTCTTCCCGACCGGCGCTTCATGGCTCGATCGTGACACGCTGTCCTATGCGGCCGACGGTCAGATCAAGACGCGCCGCATCGGCGGCAAGTCATCGGTAATCCCCTTTCGTGCGCGGTTCGACGTGCAATCGCGCGCCGAATATCCCAAGCGCAGCTTCGACCTCGCTTCGACGGGCCCGCGGCCGGTGAAGGGTATCATGCGCCCGCAGGTGTCGCCCGACGGGAAGGCGATATTGTTCACCGCGCTCGGTGACCTTTGGCGGCTCGATATTGGCGAAGCGAAGCCCAAAAAACTCACCGACGACGCCTTTCTCGATGCCGATCCGGCGTGGTCGCGCGATGGACGGCGGATTGCCTATCTGTCCGATCGCCGCGGCGTCGGTACGACCGATCTTTATATTCGCGATGTAGCGACAGGGACGGAGCGCCGGCTGACCCAGACCGAGAATGATCTCATGCAGCCGGCCTGGTCGCCCGATGGCACGAGCATCGCGGTGTTCATGCGCGACGCCAACGACTGGCACGCCGCACGGCTCAACATCGTCGACGTCGCGACGGGCAAGCTGCGCCAGGTTCATGACGGGTTGTTTTTGCCTTCCAGTCCGACCTGGTCGCCCGATGGCAAGTCGATCATGACCCTTGTTCTGCGGGCTCCGGCGAAACGGTTCCGCAAGGGGCATAATGAGTTCATGACGATCGATGTCGCGACTGGTGCGACACGCTTTTCGACGCCCGACAAGAGCCGTTCGATCTCGGCGCGCAGTCAGACCGCGCCGGCCTGGTCGCCCGACGGCAGCAAGATCGCCTACCTTCATCAGGGCGTGCTGTGGAGCGCCGCGGTCGATGCGCAGGGCGATATTGTCGAGGCTCCGGTGCAGCTGTCGCGAGCCTATGCCAGTTACCCGAGCTGGACAGGCGATTCAAAGGCGATCGTCTATCTCGACGGCACGGCGTTCAAGCGCATTTCGCTGGTCGATGGCGCGATCGAGGACATCGCGCTCGATTTGACATGGCAGCGCAAGACCGCGCCGCAGCGCACGGTTATTCGCGCCGGGCGCGTCTTTGACGCGGTCACGGCAGGCTACCGCCGCGATTTCGATATTGTGATCGACGATAACAAGATCAGTGAGATTGTTCCGCGCCGTGCCGATTGGCCGGGCGCGCGCATCATCGATGCGCAGGACAAGACCGTTATTCCCGGCCTGATCCAGACGCATATCCATCATTTTGTCAGCGATGGCGAGACGCCGGGGCGCACCTGGTTGTCTTTCGGCGTCACATCTGTGCGCGAACCGGGCGCCGAGCCCTATGAAGCGCTCGAACGCCGCGAAGCCTGGGCCAGCGGTCGCCGCCTCGGACCGCGCCAATTCTATTCGGTGATCCTCGAGGGCGACCGGCTCTATTACTGGATGAACGTCGGCGTCGGCCCCGACGCGCAGCTGGAGATGGAGCTCCAGCGGGCTCTCGATCTCGATTACGACTTTATCAAGACCTACGAAACGATGACGCACGAGGTGCAGCGTCGCATTGTCGACTTCGGGCATCGTCACGGGCTGATGGTCGCGTCGCACGAACTCTATCCCGCCGCCACCTATGGCGTGGACGCGATCGAGCATATGGGAACGCGCGACCGGATGCAGTTTTCCGATCGCATATCGATGAACAACCGCGCCTATGATGACGTGGTGAAGCTGCTCAGCCTCTCGGGAATGTATATCAGCCCGACGTCGGGCGGGCGGTTGCCGGGGACGAGCTTTACCTACCAGATGCGCAAGCTGCCAAGATTGCTCGACCTGCCACAGGTCAAAGCATTTCCGCCGCGGTACATCGCCGCTTACAAGCGTGCGATGGGCTATTTCGAGAAGGTCCATGGCGACCGTGCGGTGGAGGCTGCGCATGACGAACTCGCAACGCTCAAGAAATTCAGCGATGCGGGGATTGTGATCGGCGCGGGCACCGACGGCGGCACCGTCAGCTACGGTTTTGGCGAGATCGGCGAGATCATGCATTTTGCCGAAGCCTATGGCGCGGACAAGGCGCTGCGTTCCGCGACGATCGAGTCTGCGCGTATCACGGGTGTCGAGAAATATCTGGGCAGCATAGAGGTCGGAAAGCTTGCCGATCTGGTCATCCTTGACGGTGATCCGCTGGCCGACGTCCGCGACTTGTTCAAGGTGAATACCGTGGTGCGCGACGGCGAAGTGCTACCGATCGACCGGCTGCTGGCGGCGCCCGGGCCGGCGAAGGCCGACACAACACCCTAACGCCTGAACAGTTTTTCCTACCGTAGCAGCATTGTCGGATGCGTCCCGTTGCCCGTCGGCAACGGGCGATAATCGCGTGCATAACGCCTTGCCGCGCGTTGTCTTGAATTCATGGAGAATTCCGCATGGCGAGAAATCTGACCTATACCATTCTCGCTGCGCTGGTGCTCGGCGTCATCGTCGGCCTGACGCTGAACAGGGTGTTCGAGGATGGGGGCGGGGCGGGCAGCGAAACGCTGAAGAGCATCGCCTATTATCTCTCAGTCGTGACTGACGTCTTCCTGCGACTGATCAAGATGATCATCGCGCCGCTGGTGTTTGCCACGCTGGTTTCGGGGCTCGCGCATATGGGCGACACGGCTGCACTGGGACGGGTCGGCGGGCGGGCGCTGCTCTGGTTCATCGCCGCGAGCCTCTTGTCGTTGTCGCTGGGTCTTCTTCTCGTCAATCTGTTCGAGCCGGGTGTCGGGTTGAACATACCGACCCCGCCGGCGCACGCCGCAAGCGGGATCGACAAGGCCGCCTTCGATTTCCGGACCTTTGTCTCGCACATCTTTCCCGCGTCGGGCATCGAGGCGATGGCCGAGAATGAGATTCTCCAGATCGTAGTCTTTTCGCTGTTCATCGGTGTCGCGATAACCGCCGTGGGCGAGAAAGCTGCGCCGATCGTCCGCGGCGTCGAGGCGATGGTGCAGGTGACTGGCTATGTGATGCGCTTTGCGCCCTTCGCCGTGTTTGCCGCGGTGGCATCGACGCTGGCCGAGCGTGGCCCTGAGATTCTTGGTAGCCTTGGCTATTTCATGCTCAGTTTCTATATTGCGATCGGCCTTTTATGGTGTTGCCTGATTGCGATCTGCTTTCTGTTTGTCGGCAAGCGAACGGTCCTGCTCGTGCGATATATTCGCGACCCGCTTTTGCTCGCCTTCACCACCGCCTCGTCCGAAGCGGCCTATCCGTGAACGCTTGAGGCGCTCGATCGCTTCGGGGTTCCGCCGCGGATTGCCAGTTTCGTTTTACCGCTTGGCTATTCCTTCAACCTCGACGGATCGATGATCTATATGAGTTTTGCGACGATGTTCATCGCGCAAACTTACGGCATCGACATGACTCTGGGGCAACAGTTGACGATGCTGTTGATCCTTATGATCACTTCAAAGGGCATCGCCGGTGTTCCGCGCGCAAGTCTCGTGGTTATCGCCGGAACACTAAGCTTCTTCGACATTCCCGAGGCCGGGTTGCTTCTGATACTTGCGGTCGACCATTTCCTCGACATCGGGCGCTCGGCCACCAATGTCGTTGGCAACGCCGTGGCTGCGACCGTCATCGCCAAATGGGAGCGCGGCCAGTTCGATAAGGTGGAACCCGCCGATTTCGTGCGTGTGCACGCCCCTTCGGGCGGGGGGCCAGCGCATGACATTGACAGCTTTTGCAAATTTGGCGCGCCTTCGAAGGTCGTAACGAAATCCGACTGAGCGGGGAGGAACAGGCGGACGCAGTTCGAGGTCAAAGAGGCTTGTTTGGGGACGTCGTCGATACCGGCGTTGTCGGCGCCTACCAGCGCTCGGATCGGCTTGAGAAGCGGCGCGGTCTTTTGCAGCAGTGGCAGGCATTCTTATTACAGGATGGGTGAAGTCGGAGCAGATGAAGGTCGGCTTGGCGCCTCAATGACAGTCGTTCAGGCCATGATTGATCTGCGCCAGAAAGCTGTCATTCAACCCGTTCCAGAAGCGCCGATCCGCGCTGCAATGAGTTGCAGGTCGTTCGACAAGCAGAGAATTCTAGGTGTATGAGACGATCGGCCTTCAGCCTGCGAGGCTCAGCATCGACAAGCCTACTTTGTCACGATGCTGAGTCTTCGACCATTTTTCTCAGACCTTTTCGTAGAGCGTGACGACGCATGCTCCGCCGAGGCCGAGATTATGCTGCAGCGCATGACGTAAACCATCGACTTGGCGTGCGTCGGCGGTGCCACGAAGCTGATGGGTCAGTTCATAGCATTGAGCGAGGCCCGTGGCGCCGAGCGGGTGACCCTTCGATAAAAGTCCGCCCGATGGATTGGTGACGACGCGTCCGCCATAGCTGTTGTCGCCATCGGCGATGAATTTCTGGGCTCCGCCTTCGGGGCATAGCCCAAGTCCTTCATAGGTGATGAGCTCATTGTGCGCGAAGCAGTCGTGCAGTTCGACGACGCGGATGTCTTCGGGGCCGACACCGGCGGCCTCATAGACTTGCCGGGCCGCGCGCCCGGTCATGTCGTAACCGACGACCTGCATCATGTCGTTGGCATCGAAGGTCGAGGGCTGGTCCGACACCATCGCCTGCGCTGCGATACGGACGCCGGGCGCGAGGCCGTTACGCTTGGCGAATTCGGGCGAGACGAGAATGGCGGCCGCCGCGCCGCAGGTCGGCGGGCACGCCATCGGGCGAGTCATCACGCCGGGCCAGATCAGCTGTTCGCCGAGCACGTCGGCTTCGCTCATTTCCTTGCGGAAGACCGAAAGCGGATTGTTCACCGCATGGCGGCTCGCCTTCGCGCGGATCTTGGCGAAATCCTCCATCGTCGTGCCATATTTCTGCATGTGCGAAAGGCCAGCACCGCCGAAATATTTGAGCGCGAGGGGGAGTTCGGTATCGACGAGCGCATCGGTTGCGGTGTTGAAGTCGACAAAAGGGCTCGGTCGGTCGGTGAAGGTTGCGCCGAGCGCGCCCGGCGTCATCTGCTCGAAGCCGACCGCGATCGCGCATTCCACCGTGCCGCTCGCGACCGCCTGCCGTGCCAGATAGAGCGCGGTCGAGCCCGTCGAGCAATTATTGTTGACGTTGAACACCGGAATACCGGTCAGCCCGACCTGATAGACGACGCGCTGGCCGCAACAGCTGTCGCCATAGACATAGCCGGCATAAGCCTGTTCCACATCGGCATAGTCGATGCCGCCGTCGGCGAGAGCTAGGCGGATCGCTTGCGATCCCATCTCATCATAGGCGGGACCGGCGCCCGGCTTGGTGAAGGGGACCATGCCCACACCAGCGACAAGGACTTCGCGTTCAGATTTGGCCATTTTCTTCTCTCCGACAGATTCATTGTTCCGTGGAGACGTATCGGATGCACGCCGGCATCGGGTCCAATTCAAAATAGTCCGGAACTATTCATCTATGGAATAATGCTCCGCAACGCGACCGAAGCGGACGCAGCCTAGCCTAGCCTCTCGCGCACTTGGGCGATCATCGCCCTGGTCGCCGGCTTGGCGGGCCAGCGGGCCCGTATGGCGCAGCATAGCGGCGGTCCTTCGAAAAAGTTGGTTTCCCGCAACGCCACGAACCGTTCCTGGAATCGCCGGCTGTTGGCAAATTCGACGGCAACGAAGCCGATGGTATCCGAGGAGGCGACCAGACGCTCGATGAGCGGAAAGAAGTCCATCACATGCAGGCGGTCACCCAAGGCCTGTCCGCTTGCTTCATACATCCGGCGCACCGCGGTTGTGTAGGGTTCGGAGGACGAAGGGACGACGAAATCAAACTGGGTGAGCGTCTCCACCGTTACCGGCCCCATGGCGAGGATTGGATGCTCGCGGCGGACAAACGGTACGGCGTCGAGCACGCCCATTTTCTCGCACTTGAACTGGGCCCAGTTGGCGAACGCGGCGTGCATGCCGAAAGCGACATCGATGTCGCCGCGCGTCAAGAGCTGGACCCCCCGTTCGCTGGACCCTGTCACCATCTCGATGCGAATGCTGGGGCGACGATTCAGCAGTGCGAGGAGCGGCTCTGTCAACATCCACTCGAGCGAGCCCGGGAAGATGCCGATGCGCAAAAGCCCCTTGTACGGATCGGCGCTTCGCTCGGTGTCGCCCACCAATTCGGCGGCATCGGACAGGAGACGCGAGGCGCGATCGATGAAATCGCGACCCTCTTCGGTCAGCAGCGCGCCGCGCGAGGTCCGGTGAAACAAGGGATAGCCAAGCTGTCGCTCGAGATCGGCGACGCTCTTGGTCACCGCCGACTGGGTGACGCCGACATCGTCCGCAGCGCGCGAGAAGGAACCGAGCTTTCCCACCGCCACGGCATGCTTCAATCGGGAATCGAACATATCATTCCTCTCGGGCATGATTCATGATGATAATGAATTAGAACAAAAGCATCGGCTCCGCCAATCTTTCCCTTTTCAACGAGGAGAGGATGTATGGCCGGACCATTGGCTGGACTGCGGATTATCGAGATTGCCGGCATCGGGCCGGGGCCGTTTTGCGGCATGATGCTCGCCGATCATGGCGCGGAGGTGATCCGTATCGAACGGCCGGGCGACGGTCCGGGCTTCGCACCCGGGGTTTCGGATGACATATTGGCGCGCTCGCGGCGGTCGATCATGGTCGATCTCAAATCGCCGGAAGGCGTTGCGATCATTCGCGATCTGTGCCGCGACGCCGATGGTCTGATAGAGGGGTTTCGTCCGGGGGTGATGGAGCGCCTGGGTCTTGGGCCGGACGCCCTGTTGCAGGACAATCCGCGCCTCGTTTACGGCCGGATGACCGGCTGGGGGCAGGAGGGCCCCTACGCACACACCGCAGGGCACGACATCAACTATATCGCGCTCTCGGGCAATCTGCACACCTATGGGCGCGCCGGCCAGAAGCCGACGCCGCCCGCCAATGCCGTCGGCGATTTCGGCGGCGGCGGGATGATGCTCGCTTTCGGAATGGTGAGTGCGATCCTTCATGCCCGGCAAAGCGGCCAGGGCCAGGCAATCGACTGCGCGATGGTCGATGGCGCCGCGGTGCTGGCGAGCATGATCTGGTCCTTCTATGGAAATGGTAATTGGCGCGATGAACGCGGCGCCAATCTGCTTGATACGGGGGCTCCGTTTTACGACAGCTATGAAACCGCGGACGGCAAATTCATTGCCATCGGTCCGGTCGAGCCGCAATTTTACCGGGAACTGCTTCGGCTGGTCGAAGCGACGGACCTGCCGTCCAATCATTTCGACGCCAGGACATGGCCGGAGATGGGGGCCAGCCTTGACCAACTGTTCCGGATGCGGACCCGGGAAGAGTGGTGCGCCCTGCTCGAGGGTTCCGATGCCTGTTTCGCGCCGGTGTTGTCGCTGGCCGAGGCACCGCTCCATCCACATAATCAGCAACGCGGCACCTTCCTTCATGTGGATGGCAAGGTCCAGCCCGCTCCGGCACCGCGCTACACCCGGACCATGACCGAAGAGCCCCGGATGTCGCAAGTCGCGGGCGAGGATACCGAAGAAGTGCTCGCCTCGCTTGGCTATGAAGCCGCGGACATCGCCGACCTGCAGGCGCGGGGAATCGTTGGCGGTTAAAAAAAACGAGGCGCGGCCAGAGAGAGGAGAACTGCCGCGCCTCGTTTCGGTGCTTCAGAAGCTGACCGCTACCTCGCCACCGATCACGCGCCCCTTGTTGAGGGGCGAGAAGCTGGCGCCAACCCCGCCAAAGGCGGCCGGAAGCTGTAGATCGGCTCCGATCGTGGCTTCGTTCAGCAGGTTGCGGCCATAGATGGAAAACTTCCAATGCGTGTCCGCCGTCGCCAGCGTCAGGCTCGCGTCGAGCATGTCCGCACCCTGGAGGAAGCCGCGATTATTGTCGGTGAAGGCGGCCTTGTCGCGGTGGTTATAGCTTACCCGCGCGGTCGCGGTGCCGAACGAACCGAGGCGCTGATCGTAGGTGAGGCCGGCGCCATAGGTCCACGGCGACAGGCGGGGCAGTTTGAGCTCGCGATCGACGCCGTCGATCACGCCATCACCGCTGAGGTCGAACTGGACATTGCGGTATTGGCCGTCGACATAACCGACCTGGCCCGACAGCGCGAGGTTCGGGAGGATGAAGAACAGTCCCTCGGCTTCGATCCCCTTGATCGTCGCATCGGCGGTGTTGCGGATTACCTGGCTGGCGCCGAGCGGCCCCGGCAGGACGATCTCGCGCTGCAGATCCTTGATCCGGTTGTAGAAACCCGCAACGTTGATCCGGTTGCGGCCGAACTGCTGCTTCACGCCGAGTTCGAAGCTGTCCTGCACTTCCTGATCGAACGGTCCCGGCGGAACGCCCGGATCGGTGTTGCGCAGATTATAGCCGCCGCTGCGAAAGCCGCGGGTGTAGACGCCATAGACCTGCGTATCGTCGCCCGGTTGCCATTGCAGGCCGATCTTGGGCGTGAAGCCCTTCCATTTGTCGCTGTCGGCGAAGTTGGTCGTGCAGATGGTCGTATCGAGATTGCAGCCATTGGGCCGGAGCGTCGACACTTGCACGGCCTTGCGCTCCCAAGTGTAGCGACCACCGAGGTTCAGCGTCAGCGTCTCGCTCAAATGCCAGTCGGCCGAAGCGAACACACCCCAGGTCGTCTGATCCTGGGCGCCGCCGCCGGAGACGATCTGCCGGCCGCCAAGCAGGGTACGGCGCTCGCCGTAACGAATGTCCTGCGTGAAATAATACAGGCCGGTGGTGACATCGACGGCACCGAATTTTCCGGCATAGCGAAGTTCGTCGCTGAGCTGGCTCTGCGCGATCTCGATGTCGGCATTGAAAAGCGACAGCGGCGTGGCGTCAATGTCGGATGACGCGGAGGATCGATAGCGCCGATAACCCGCGATATTGGTGATGACACCCTCACCAAAGCCGACATCGACATTGGTCTCGACGCTCGCCTGATCCCATTTGTTGTCGTAAAAACCGGGATTGTTGACCGAGAAGTCGAAGCTGTCGCGGCTGAACATCCCATGATTTTGGCCTGCGGGGCCGTCGCCTTTGGTTTCGCCGTGCTCATAGCGAATATCCATGCGGAAATCGTCGCCGCCCCGGATCGATAGGGCGGGGCGGATGATCAGATCCTTCGCCTTGCCAAAGCTCTTGCCGTCGAAGCGATTGCGGAACCAGCCATCGTCGTCGCTGTAATAGACCGCGAGTTTTGCGGCCACGACGTCGTCGACAATCGGCCCCGTCACGACGCCGCTGACGGTCTTTTTGAGGCCGGTCTCGACCGATGCCTTGCCTCTGAACTCGAAATCAAAGCTCGGTCGCGACGTGCGAACGACGACGGCGCCGCCGGTGACATTGCGCCCGAAGAGCAGACCCTGCGGGCCGCGCAGCACTTCCAATCCCTCGAGGTCAAAATTGTCGAACACGACCCCGGCGTTGATGCCGAGATAGACGCCGTCGATGAAGACGCCGACCGTCGGGTCGATCGAGGGGATCGAACTGTTGATGCCAAGCCCGCGGATCGAGAAGTTCGCATAACCCGGCGTGGAACCCACGTCCTCGAGCTGGACGTTGGGAACATCATAGCTCAGGCTTTGCAGGTTCTGAACGAACTTGGCGTCGAGTTGCGCCTCGCCATAGGCGGTCACCGCGATCGGCACATCCTGGACATTTTCGCCATAACCCTTCTTCGTGGCAGTGACGACGATGTCTTCGCTAAGCGCGCTTGTCGCCCGGTCGGACTGCGACGCCGCTTCATTCTGGGCGAATGCCGATCCTGGCCAGAGCAATGCGGAAGCCAGCAACAGATATTTCTTCATGAGATTCCCTCTCCCTCGGATGTTGGTTTTGTTTTCGAGGGAAAGTGTCCTATTCCGTAGGGCAGGCGTCCAATTCAAACCTTTGCCGAGTTATTCCTGCTACTCATAGCATGACGCTACGGCATAGGTGGTTACCGGCCGCAGAAGTTCGGCGGACGACGTGCGAGAAAAGCCGTGACGCCTTCACGAAAATCGGCGGTCTGGGCGGCGGCATGTTGGTCGTGCCCTTCCATCGCGAGCGTCTCGGAAAAGCTCTGATTCAGGGCCGCGCGCATGCCATGTCGGATCAGCCGGTACGAGGTCGTCGCGCCTTTGGCCAACCGATCCGCCAGTGCACGAGCGGTTCCAGCAAGTTCCTCATCATCGACACAGGCATGGATCATGCCCCAGTCGCAGGCCTGCTCGGCGCTGATCTTTTCGCCGAGCAACAGCATTCTGCCCGCGCGCTGGAGTCCGATCAGCCTTGGAATGATCCAGGTCGCCCCGGCGTCGGGCACGAGTCCGATATTGGCGAACGACTGGTAGAAATAGGCAGAGCGGGCCGCGACGACGAAATCCCCATAGAGGGCAAGCGAACACCCCGCGCCCGCCGCCGGCCCGTTCACCGCGGTAACGATGGGAATGGGAAGGTTCGCGAGCTTCTCGAAGGCGGGATTGAGTTGCTCGACGAACATTTGGCCTATGTCGCGGGCGAACGCATCCAGATCCATCTCCTGAAGGTCGGCTCCGGTCGAAAACCCGCGTCCGTTGCCCGTGAGCAGCAGGCAACGCGCGCCTTCTTCGACCACCCGATCGAGTATGGCCGCCAAATCGTCAATCATCCCGAAGGTGAGGGCATTCAACCGATCGGGACGATTGAATGTGATCGTCGCGACGTCGCCGTCGAGCGCGTAGAGGAGTGGGTCGAGCATCACCGCATCGGGAGGGGGCATCACGCCGCGTCCTGCTTTGCCCAATATGGCGCGCGCAATTCGGTTTTCAGCACCTTGCCTGCCGCCGAAAGCGGAAGCGGTTGTTCGCGAACTTCGCACGAGCGCGGGCATTTATAGCCGGCGATCAACGTCTTGCAGTGGGCAATCAGTATATCGAGCGTAACGGATTCCCCCGCGCGCGGGACGATGATCGCATGCACGCGCTCGCCCCATTGATCGTCGGGCACGGCAATCACCGCGCAATCCGCAACGGCGGGATGTTTGAGCACCGCATTCTCGACCTCGGCGGAAAAGACATTTTCCCCGCCCGAGATGATCATGTCCTTGACCCGGTCGACGATGAACAGGAAGCCGTCGGCATCCATATAGCCGGCGTCGCCGGTCAGCACCCAATGGTCGATGATAGTCGCGGCGGTGACCTCGGGTTTGTTCCAATATCCCATCATGATATTGGGGCCGCGAACCCAGACCTGGCCGACCTCGCCGCGCGCCAGTTCGCTGCCGCCGTCCGCAGCAACTTTCACATCGATCCCCGGGAGCGCATGGCCGACCGAGCCAAGTTTGGACAGGTCACCGTCCAGCCGCTGATATTCGGGCGACAGGACCGTCGCGCCCGGCGACAGCTCGGTCTGGCCATAGCCGTGGAAAAGCTGCGCATCGGGCAACGCCGTTATAGCGCGGCGCAATACCGGTTCGGGCATCGGAGCGGCGCCATAGACGAGCGTCCGGATCGACGACAGGTCGCCGCCATGCTCGTCGCAATGATCGAGCAGCATCTTCACCATCGTCGGAACCAGCAGGATATCGGTGATCCGGTCGGCCGCGATCGCATCGCAGACGAGCGCAGGAACAAAGCCGGGGATGATCGAATGGCATCCGCCGAAAAATGTCGCAGAGAACATCATGGCCGCCGCAGCCATGTGAAAGAGCGGAGGGGCATGCAAGGTGATGGAGTGACGACCGGGGTGCGTCATCGCGCCCATCGACTGCACACTGGAGATAAGCCCCGCGTGACTCAGCATGACACCCTTGGGGAACCCCGTCGTCCCACCGGTATACATGATCGCCGCCAGCGCCTCGCCGCCATGCCGCAGGTCCTCGACCGGGGCGGCTTCGGCGATCAGCCGCTCATAGTCCTGCGCCCAGTCGGGAGATATTCCTTCGCCAGCGTAAATAAGATGGAGCAGCGACGCGGCCTCGTCGCGCAACGCCGCCGCCTGATCGACAAAACTGTCGTCGAACAGCAGGACCGACGGCGTCGAATCGTCGAGCGAATAGAGGATTTCCGCCATGCTCCAGCGCGTGTTCACGGGAACCGCAACGGCGCCAACCCAGAACACCGCGTAATAATGTTCGACATAGCGATCCGAATTATGCGCCAGCATCGACACCCGGTCGCCGGGGCCCACGCCCAGTGCACGGAGCGCCCCGGCGAGCCGGGCGACGCGGTCGCCAAATTCACGCCAGTTTCGCTTGCGGCCTTGGAATGACGTCGCAGTGCCACTGCCGTTGATCTGAACCGATCGGTGAACGCCTTGAGTCAGGTACATATGATTCCTCTCCACAGCCGCTCTTGTGGCGGTCCGTCCATTCACCAGGTCCGCTACATCGCGGCACGGTCCAGCCGCACGTCTGCCTTGGCAGGGCGCAGGGGGCGCACGACATAGACGGCTTCGGTCACCGCCACTGTTGCGCCGCCTTCGTCCCGAACGACCGCGTGAAGGCGAAACGTCGCATCCTGTCCGTCCCCCATCATCTGTTCGATCCGCCGGGCCTCGCGCTCGTCGAACAGGGCTTCGGCGACGATCGCCGACCGGGCCGGGCGCTGGAAATCGATCGAGACCGACTGGACCGCACCGTACATCTTGTCCAGTTGCTCCAGGCCGAAAACGGCCATGACCACCAGACCGCCCAGAACCTCCGCCGCGGCCCATTGCAAAGCAGCATGGACGGTGTTCATGTGGTTGCCATTCTCGCGGTTCAGCGGGAGGCGGACCCGATAGATGCCGTCACGCGCCGATTCCACGGTCAGGCCGGCATGCTCGTAGATCGGGAAGATCCGCCGCAGGGCGGCTTCCACTTCAGTCTCGCTGGCGGCCATTTCCATCTCCTGTCCTTGACCCATGCGGGTCATGTCACATTACCGGCAAGCCGTCTTGCCTTGGCCTTGTCGTACCGATCAGGGTCGATCACCGAGAGTTCGCTTAGCTTGTTCGACGCCATCACGTCGCCGCCGACCTTCATCTGACCGCCGAAGAACAGCTTCTGGACATCGGCGAGCGGCGCGGTCACGACGGTGTGCAGCAGGTCCGCGTCGAGCTCGATCGTGCAGTCGGCCTTGTCGGCAATGCCTTCGCGAACGGCATCGGCCCCGGTCTTCAGATCGAGCACCCAATGGGATTCGGGGTTGTTGAGCTTGAACTGGAAGGCCGTGTCGACCTTGGCGGCGAGCTCGGGATGTCCCGCGACATGATCGGCGATTACCGCGAACACGTCCTGCGGGATGACCTTGTCAGGTTGGGCCGCAGCCGCCGCGTCGGTGTCCTGGCTTGCGGCCTTCGGCTTGCGAACCGGTATCTCGTCATAGAATTCGACCACGGCATTTTTGATCACGACCTTGCCGCGTTCCTTGACGCTCGTCTCGACGATCACGCGGTTGTCGGCCTCCTTCCACATCTTTGTCACCAGCGTCTCGCCGGGGAAGACCGGTTCGGCAAAGCGCACCTTGATGCTCTTGAACTTGCGAGGATCATTGCCGAGCATCGCCTTCACCACATGACGGCCGACATGACCGAAGGTGCAAAGACCATGCAGGATCGGCTTGTCATACCCGAACGCCTTGGCGAATGCGGGGTCGGCGTGGAGCGGGTTCCAATCGCCCGAGAGGCGGTAGAGCAAGGTCTGGTTGGCATCGGTCGCTTCCTCGACGATGGCATCGGGCTTGCGCGCCGGTGGCACATTGATGTCGGCCGAGGGGCCGCGCTCGCCGCCCCAGCCGCCCGCGCCCTTCACGAAAGAGGTCATCTCGTTATAGACGAGTTCTTCGCCATGCTCATCGACCGTGCTGACGCCGAACACCACCACAGCGTGGGGATCCTTGTCATAGGCCTGCTTGAACTTGAAAATGTGCTTGAGCTTGGCCGATTTGGGAAGCGGTCCGCGCACTTCGGTATATTGTTCGCCATGAAGTATCCGGTCAAAGCCATAGCTCATCCCTGGAAGCTTCAGTCCGCCGTCCTTCGCCTTGGCGAGCATCGCGTTCGATTGCGGCATCACGCCCCAGGTCGGCAGCGCGTGAAAGTCGCCGAGCTCATAGACGAACTTGCGCTCGTCATCGTCCATCGGGTCGCGTGCGGCACCGACACCCAGCGCATAGATGGCGAGGTCACGCTCGTCATAGGCGGATTCGAGCACCAGCTCCTCTCGCATCGCGACATCGAGATCGATGAATTCATTGCCGCCGAAAGTCTTTGTGTTCACGGCCTGCATCACCGCCGTGAAGGTGTCGTTGACGGTCACGGGATGTTCGGCATCGGCGAAATCGGTGATCTTGTTCCATTGCCGTGCCACATCGTCGGGCGTGAAGGCGCGATCGGCCCCGAAGCTGTATCCGCGCGTGCGCTCCCAGCGCAGCTTCGAGATATAGCCCGCGCCGACCTCGAACAGCCCCTTGGTTTCGGTGCAGCTCTCATGCGCGAGCCATCCGACCAGCGGGCTGACCGCCTCGGGCTTGAGATTGGCGAGAAATTCTTCGGGAAAGGCGGTTTCGGTGAGGCGCGAGGCGGCGATCGGGGCGATCGTATTGACGAGAATATTCTTCGCGCGCCCTTCTTCGGCGAGCGTGTTGGCCAAGCCATAGATGCCAAGCTTCGCGGCCGAATAGTTGGCTTGGCCGAAATTGCCGTAGATGCCCGCCGCCGACGTCGTCATCACGATGCGTCCATAGGCCTTGTCGCGCAGGATCGGCCAAGCGGCGTGGGTGACGGCCTTGGTCCCGTTCAGATGAATGCGCACGATCATATCCCAATCGGCGTCGGTCATCTTCGCGAAGCTCGTATCGCGGAGGATGCCGGCGTTGTTGACGAGGACATCGATGGTCCCGAACGCATCCAGCGCGGTCTGGACGATCTTCGCGCCATCCTCGACCGAGTCATAATTGGCGACGGCGTCGCCGCCCAGCGCCTTGATCTCTTCGACCACGGCATCGGCCGCGGCGGACGATTTGCCGCCGCCGGCGATGTCGCCGCCCAGATCGTTGACGACGACCTTCGCGCCGCGCGCACCGAACATCAGTGCATGCTGGCGGCCAAGCCCGGCGCCCGCGCCGGTGATGATGACGACCTTGTTATCGTAACGGAGTTGTTCAGCCATTTTTCTATCCACTTGCTTATAGGGCGCGCGTCACAGCGAGCGCGCGATGATGGTCTTCATGATTTCGCTGGTGCCGCCAAAGATGCGGCCGACCCGAACATCGGCGTAGAGCCGCGCGATGGGATATTCGGTCATATAGCCATAGCCGCCGAACAGCTGCAGGCACTCGTCGATGACCTGGCATTGCTGCTCGGCGGTCCAGAGTTTCGCCTTGGCCGCCGTGTCGCTGTCGAGCTGGCCGGCGAGCAGGCGCACGATGCAGTCATCGACAAAGGCGCGTGCGACGGTCGCGATCGTCGCGCATTCGGCGAGCTTGAACTGTGTGTTCTGGAATTCGAAGAGTGTTTTGCCGAATGCGCGCCGCTCTCTGGTATAGGTCGTCGTCATCGCGACCGCCTGTTCCATATTGATCGCGGCGATGATCGCGAGTTGCAGTCGCTCCCATGCGAGCTGCACCATTAGCTGGGTAAAGCCCTGGCCTTCGACGGTGCCGAGCAAATTGCCTATGGGCACGCGAACACCATCGAAGAACAGCTCGGACGTGTCCTGCGCGCTCATCCCGATCTTGTGGAGATTGCGGCCCCGGCGAAACCCTTGTGCCTGATCGCCATCATCGGTTTCGACGACGATCAGCGACATGCTTTTCGCCCCCGCTTCGCTGCCGGTCCGTGCAACGACGATTATGAGGTCGGCATTCTGGCCGTTGCTGATGAAGGTCTTGGACCCGTCGATCACATAGTCATCGCCGTCGCGCTTCGCGGTCGTGCGGACCGCTTGCAGATCGGACCCGGTGCCCGGCTCGGTCATGGCGATCGCGCCGATCTTCTCGCCCGACGCGAGGCCCGGCAGCCACCGGAGCTTCTGCTCCTCGGTGCCATAGGACAGGATATAATGCGCGACGATGCCGGCATGCACGCCGACCCCGCTGCCCAGGCCTCCAGTCAGGCCGGCACGGGCCATCTCTTCGAAAATGACGATATCATGGGCATAGGTGCCGCCAGCGCCGCCATAGGCTTCGGGAATGCTCGCGCACAGCAGCCCTGCTTCGCCCATCTTGCGCCAGGATGCCCGATCGACAATTCCCTCGGCTTCCCAGCGTTCGCGTTGCGGCACCATTTCTTGCGCCAGGAAACGCGACGCCGCATCACGAAGCAGCGATAACTCTTCATTCATCCAAGGGGAATTGCTTCCGGACATTCAGCTCTCCAAACCCATCGCCTTTGTCCGCCGTCGTGACGGCAGGTGCGATTGGACTTGAAGGTGTTGGAAAGCTTGGTGGCAGTCCAATTCATTCTAATGAGATCATATTCCTTAAAGGAATAATATATGCGTAAGCGCCACGGGTGGATGCCGCGTTCCGCATGCCCCGTTCAAATGGAGATAGGGGGCGGAGAGTGACCGCTGAGCGCCCGATCTAGCCTATTCGAACTTGAACGCGCTGACCCAAAAGCCGTCATTTGACATGTAGGCGGGAAACTCTTGGCGATATCTGTTTTCGTCCATGCCTTTCGTCACCGGAAGTCGATACCGAAGAGCCACGATGCCTGCGATCATTCCCTTGCAAAGCGGACGAGGTTTCGGATTGCGGTTCACGAGTCAAAAGGCGACGTCGACTAGGATGGTATCGGTATAAAGCCCGGGTGGCGGGGTGGCCTGGCCGGCCAGGATAGCAGCGCGATAGCCGAATTCCTGCGTGGTCACCGAATCATAGACGCCCGGATTGGTGTCGGCCGTTCCACTCCCACGCCGGGCGCTGCCGACCGATCCCCACCGGTCGGGCGAGGTGGTGGTCTTGTAGATTTCATAGCGCAGATAATCGCTGCCGCTGCGCATGCGCCGCACGCCATTGTCGGGATTATTGCCGTCGCCGAGGCCGACGGTGTAGGCGGCCCCCGCGCTGCAGCGGATCAAGATGGTGCGCGTGATCGGATTGAAGCTGCCGGCGAGCGGCGCCGTGCCGAAGCTCGCATTGGGCGCGGTGATGATGCAGTCATTCTCCACTGTCAGCTGGACATTGACCCGGACTGCGACGCCGCTTCCCCATGTCGTCGGCGGGCCCAGAATCGGGCGGACGAAGCCGGGGCTGCTCGAATGGGCGAGGCATACAGCGACGCCCAGCGAGCAGACCGAATAATACCAGCGCAAATCGAGAAAGCCGGAATAGTCGCCCGCGCGCAAGCCGGGAGTGGCGGCGGTACGGAAATAGATGGGGACGCTGTTGTTCGTTCCGGCGAAGAGGCTGACGAGGCTGGTCGAGGACAGATCCTGGAAGTTCCCGACCGTCAGCGGTGGGCCATTGGCGGTCAGCGCGGCGGTGTAGGCGATCGTTTGTCCCGTGGGGCCGGTGAGCTGGAAGGTCGATGCATCGACGCGCAGGCCGACATAATGGGTAGCGAGCGCGGCGAGGACGATGTTGCATTGGAGGCCGGCCGAACCGCTCCCCTGCTGCGGCGTCGTGGCAACGGCATAGGAGCTCGCGTTCCCCAGGTTGGTGCTCGTGGTGGAGGTCGTGCAAGCCGAGGACTCGGTGGATATCAGCGTCGCGACCGTCAGTGCGGACAGTGCGCGGATGGTGCGCATCAGCGTCGACATGTCAGTTCCCCTAGTTCAATAATGTCGTCGGCCTTCGGGTCGGCGGCGAAGGTGACGTGGCAGGTGCCGCCATCAGCCAGCTCAATCTCCACCCGATTGTCGGCCGCCACCCGTTCGACAAAGAGTATTCCGTCCCAGCCGACATAAGTGGACAGTGTGCCGTTGATTGTTGCAGCCGCCCCGGCGGGCAGCGGCTCGCCGGTGACGGTCCTGATCGTTGCGCGGGCCGCGGTCACATGTTCTACCGGGAATTTGATGATATGGCCGCTGCCCGCCGCGACGGCCACGCGCTGGCTGACCACCGGTGCCTTGACGTTGGCAGGGAGCGACAGCGTATCAATATCGTAGCGCCCGGGATAATATGCGCTCGCGGATGGGACGAGCAATTGGCCGTTCGCGTTGGTCGTGCCGATCAGCTGGTTTTCATAGCGCACCGGAATCCCCGGCTCGCCATTGGTGCTGACGACCGCAAAGGCGTCGGAAACGCGATTGGCGGCGAAGACGGCGTCGTCCATGAACACCAGCGAGCCGCTGATGCCGAGCCATCCGGTGACCTTGTCGCGGCCATAGGCGCCCGCGCGCAGCTGAACCGGCTGCAATCGCCAGGTCATGTCGCCGCGCCAATAGGGGCTGGCGCCGTCTTCGCTCACCGCGTTCGCATTCCATCCGAAACCGCCCTCGACCGGCGCCGCGCGCGAATAGTCAGCGCGCAGCCCGGTGCGTCCATTCTGACCCTGCACGACGCCGGCGCCGAGTATGCCGCCGCCGAGCGGAACGCTCAGGGTCAGCGCGCCCGACCAGCTCCGTTCGACAAATTCGCGCGATAGCGAGGCGTGGAGACGGCTTTCGCCCCAAAGGGGAAGAGCCCAGGCGATGTTTGCGAGTCGCGCATCGCGGACCAGTGCCTGCCGGAAATCGAAATAGCCGATCCCGAGCGTGCCCGCCGGTCCGAGCGACAGGCTGGCCGTCACCGCCGTCAGCCGTTCCCAGCCGCCGAGACCCTCGCGGTCGAGCAGGCCGAGATCGGTATAATCACCGTCGCGCCGGCGGTGCCGCAGCCCGATCGAAAAGCCGCGGGTCTGATAGTCATAGCCGAGCGTCAACTCGCCGCCGTCGGACCCGTCGCGAAAGCTGCGGCTGTAGGATGCGCTGACGGTGCCGAAGTTGCCGAGCTTGACGACCGCGCCGCCGCCCGCAAGCTGCATGTCGTCGGCGACCTCCGCGCGCACTTCGAGTGTCAGGCCGTCGGTCACGCCATGGCGCGCCGAAGCGCTGGCGGCGAGACCGCCATAGTCGAAATTCTTCATGCCATAGTTGCGGCGAAAGGCGCCGAGGGCGGCGGCATAGTCGGTGAGCCCCGGGCGCAGCAGCGCGCTGCTGATATAGAAGGGCATCGTCGTCGAGACGCTGCGTCCGTGCATGTCGGTAACGATCAGATTGGCCTCGCCATAGCCGTTGATCGGCGGTAGCGTATCGAGCGCAAAGGGGCCGGGGTTCACATCGGCGCCGGCGACCCGCTGGCCATGGACAACGAGGTCGACGGTCGAGGGCAGCGCGGCGCTGCCGGCGAATTCGGGAAGCGGATAGGTGACGACGTCGGGGCGCACCGAAAAGTCACGCGAGATCTGGAGCCCGCCCAGACGGACCGCGGGTGCCCATGGCAGGCTGCGCGTGATGATGTCGCCCGCCTCGATGGTCGTCATGCTCCGTTCGTCGGACCAACGCCAATAGGTGTCGAAACGAACATAATTTTTTGCGCTGCCCGACCGCAGCGCTCCGGTCGTCGAGACGATGCCTGCGGGGCCGAATATGCGGGCTTCGTGCCACAATGACGCCTGGACCGGCGTCCTGTCGCCGCCGCTGACATAGGCGTCGTAGTTGAGCAGCGCGCCGATATCATATTGCGCGCGCTCGAAACGGCGTTTGTCGCGGCCGACACGCTGGGCGGGCAGATATTCGGGCGATACGGTCAGGTGCAATTGCTGGCGCGGCGCGTCATAGTCGGCACGAAGACCTTCGAGGCTGTCGAGGAACAGCGTCTCGCCTGTTGTTTGAAGCAAAATTCCGGCGCGGCGCATGTCCGCGGTGCGGAGCCGGAACCGCGAACCCTGTTTCACGGCTGGCGCCACGATGCCGCTGCGCATGCCGTTGACGAACAGTTCGAGTTCGAGCCGCTGCTCCGCGGCGGGGTCGATGTGCTGCGGCGGGGGCGGCAGGTCGCCATAACCGTCACGCCCTGTTTCGGCACAGGCGGCGTGGAAGAAACCCGGCACCAGCAGCGCGCCTGCGAACATCATCGCCCATCGGGAATGCGCCGGCAGATGGAGCGAGCCGGCCATGAAGCACTATTCGTGCCGGCGCTCGATACGAACGCCGGCCTTTCCATTGACCGTCGCGACCAGGTCGCCGGTGCCGCCGACATTTCCCGGCAGCGGCCAGCGCATCGACGCGCCCGGGAGGACATATCCGAGCAAACCCTCAGCGACGGGCGACTTTTGTGGACCGGTGGCAAAGCTCACGTCGGTCAGCCGCGCATGGCCGGCCCCGCGATTGTGGATCTCGAGGAAGCGGCCCCCGGCATCCGCACCGGCGCGCCAGGAGATTTGCGGCGCCGGTGCGGGCGGCTTGACCTTGCCGTCGCCGCGTGGGGAATGGGAAAAAAGCGGGAGCGAATAGCGCATGCGAAAGCTCACCGAAGCGCCCGGAGCGGCCGATTCCCGTGCGACCGGGATTTCGTCGACGACCACCCGATAGGGTTTTTCCGCGACCGCGGCGGGCGATGAGGTGCGCGTCAAACGGATCAGCTGCCGCTGTCCCGGTTCGATGCTGACGATCGGCGGCGTGCCGATGACCTCGCTCTGCTCGGCGTAGAGGTTGCGGCCGTCCTGCTGATCCCAGGCGTAGACGCGGACTTGCAGCGTGATCGGCGCCTTGCCCGGATTTTCGAGCCAAAGCGCCGCGGCGCGCGCGTCGCCCTCGATGACCGGATTGACCGGCCAGATCAGCAGCGAGCCGGGCTGCTGTGCCCCGGCGGAAGCGGCGGCGGCGAGCAGCGCCGGTGCGACCATGAAAAGAAGGCCCTGTTTCATCGGCGTGTCTCCAAAAAACCGGTGGTCACCATGTCAGCGTGACCGTGAGCGTGTCGGTATAGGTGCCCGGGACCAGCCCGCCGGGCAGGGTAAGCGACGCGAAGAGCGGCAGGATCACATCCTCGCTATTGGCCCCGGTTACCGCGATCGCGGCCGAGCCGCCGATCGCGATCGGCTGGTTGCAGGCGGCGTCGCGGCATAGGGCATAGGCGATCCGCGCCGCCGTATCGCTGCCGCGCTGCAAGTGGCGCGCGCCGGTGGCGGCGTGGCTGCCGCCATCGACACCCATCATCAGATTGACGCCGGGGGTGCAGCGCAGGCGGATCCCTTGCGCCGTCGTCGTCGTCGTCGTGTGCGTGGCGGTCGAAAAGGTCGAATCGACCCCGAAATCCAGTGTCCCGATCGTGCCGGCTTGCCCGCTGCTGCCGAGCCCGTCGACGAGGCAGCCCGGCGCGATCTCCGCCGAAACCTCGAACTGGGCAGTCGTTTCGGCCCGCGATGCCGGAATGTTACTCGCGCACGCGAGAAGGGCGGCCAGCGAGGTCAGGGTGATCCGCGGTCTCAATCGGAGGGTGCGGGTCATGGGCCTGAGTCCCTCTGGGCCGATCCCCTAAAGCTCGAGCGCCACCGTGATGATGTCCGAATAGACGCCAGGGGTAAGCCCCGCTTCGCCAAAGGCGCGGGCGTAGACATTCACGGTTTGCTGGGCGCCGCCCCCGGCGAGGCTGACGTCGCCGCCGACGGGAATGACGGTGTTGCGGCCGGCGTCCGAATAGAGATTGTAGGTGACGAACCGCCCGGCGTCGGTCTGGTGCTCCATCGCGTGGAGCCCCGCACCGGCGCCCTCGCCATCATTCAGTCCGGCGTTGAATGACAGCACGGGCGTGATGCCGTTGCTGCACTGGACTGTGAAGGCGGCGCCACCGCTCAATATTTGCGCGTCGGCCTGCGAGAAAAGCGTGTTCTCCGTGCCGAAATCGAGCGTGCCGAAATCGGCACCTGACGTCCCGTCATCGAAGTTTTGCCCGTTAACTATACAGCCTGCTTCGAGCGTAATCGTCGCATCGACCGTTCCGGTTACATCTGCATACGCCGGAGATACAGTAAAAGTCATGACAGCTAAGACTGTTAGTGAGAATTTCGTTTTCGCGGTCATAATGAAAACTCCTCAAAAGGACTAGATCCTTTCAATTCGCCTTCCCCACAAGACTCGTCCATGTATAGAGAAAAGAGGTTAATAAACTTTCATCTCAAATTTGGACAAAAATCTTGGAAGTATATAATTGATTTAGAAGAAATTTCTTTATAATTGATATATATCAAAGGTTTGAGAAAATTTCTTTGTGGTTCAGTATCTTGGATCTAGAGTATCAGGCGCGTCGCCCGATGATGGGCGCGACGAAATCGATACAATGTCCGCTTCGACAGCGATCCATTGAAAATTTGCCAGTCCGCAAACGGCCAGTAGCAGTCGATAGCTTTGTAATCCGCAATTCTTTCCGGACAGAAAAATCCAGAGATTTAAACGATCTAGACAAGGAGGCGGCGTTTGTACGTCCGCCTAATCCTGCAAAAGGTGGACTAAAAGGTGGACCGCGAACGCGTGGTTTTTCCCTAAATGCCTGAATTTACGCCATAATATGGCGATGATGGTGCGGTCGAGAAGACTCGAACTTCCACGGCCTTTCGGCCACAACGACCTCAACGTTGCGCGTCTACCAGTTCCGCCACGACCGCACATCATGATGGTCCGGACGGGTCCGGCACCAGGTAGGAGCGGGCGCCTAGCAAAGCTTTTCGGGTGATGCAAGCGAGCTTCGCCGCATTTATTTTCGCGAGCGCGAGCAGACGGCTCCTAGTGCCGCCGTTCTTGTCACCAAACCGACTTAAAAGAGTCACCCAAGTGTCACGGCTCTGGCGTCAGACCGTCATCGAATCACCCTAGTGGCGGCGTCACCGGGGGCGAGCCAGCACATCTCTTCTCGTTCGCCGGTGATTTTTCATCAGGGGCGCCGCTCGACGATCGGGAGGCGTGCACCGGGAACGGAGATTTTCATGGCGGCTTTCGCACGCATTCGTTTGGTCATGCTCAGCGGCGTGGCCTGTTCCATCCTTGCGGCGTGCGGTGCCGACGGCGTCGCGTCGCCGGGTGACGGCGTGATCGTCATTCCGACCCCGACGCCGACGCCGACCCCCACGCCGACTCCGACCCCCACGCCCGGCAC
>NZ_JNFD01000007.1 GCF_000756375.1 Sphingopyxis sp. LC81
CATGGTGGTTCCTTCGACTTGTTCAGGTCGAGGGAACCGTAATTATCTGGAGTGAAATCATGGAAAACCGAAGGAAACCTGCGCCTCGCGCCGCCACGCTCGACATAAACTGCGACTGCAAAGAATATGTGCTCGACTATCTGGCATCGAGCTTTCCGGTGCAGCTCTTCGAGCTTTGCAGCGACGGCGATGGAAATCTCTATTCCCGGCCTGCCTATGATGACGATGGCAATATGATCGTCAGCCGCGAGGCCTGCCGCCGCCGTGACGCGATGATCGAGAAGCTCGCTTCGTTGCCGCCGGTGCCGGGCGCGCTCGACCAGATCGTGCAACATTTCGGGGCGGATGAGGTCGCCGAGGTGACCGGTCGTTCGCGGCGTATCGTTCGGCGGACGGGCGAAGATGGCGAGGTCCGCTTCTCGGTCGAGAACCGGTCCGGCAGCGCCAACATCGGCGAAACCCACGCCTTCATGGATGATGAAAAGCGCATTCTCGTCTTTTCGGAAGCCGGCGGCACCGGGCGGTCCTATCATGCCGACCTCGGCGCGAAGAACCAGCGCCGCCGCATCCACTATCTGCTCGAGGCCGGATGGAAGGCGGATGCCGCGATCCAGGGTTTCGGGCGAACGAACCGCACGAACCAGAAACAGCCACCGATGTTCCGTCCGGTGACGACCGATGTGAAGGCGCAGAAGCGTTTCATTTCGACGATCGCGCGCCGGCTCGATACGATGGGCGCGATCACGCGCGGTCAGCGCCAGACCGGCGGGCAGAACATGTTCCGCGCGCACGACAATCTCGAATCCTTCTATGCGCGTGATGCGCTCCGACAGCTCTACATGTTGATCGTCCGGGGCAAGGTGGAAGGCTGCTCGCTGCTCGCCTTTGAAAGCGCGACGGGCCTGTCATTGCTCGATGCAGAAGGCGGGATTCGTGACGAGCTGCCGCCGATCACCACTTTCCTCAACCGCATGCTGGCGCTTACCATCGATCTCCAGGACATATTGTTCGAGGCCTTCGAAGGACTTCTTGTCGCGCGGATCGAGGCCGCGGTCGCCGCGGGCACCTATGAGGTCGGCCTTGAGACGCTGCGCGCCGAGAGCTTTCTCGTCACCGATCGCCGAACGATCTACACGCATCCGGGAACGGGCGCCGAGACGCAATTGCTCACGATCGAGCGCAAGAATCGCCAGGCGCCGGTAACGCTCGACAAGGCGCTCGACCTTCGCGGGAAGGACGGAGCGGCGCTGTTGGTCAACGCCCGCTCCGGCCGCGCAGCGGTGAGGATGCGGGCGCGCAGCCTCGTCGACGAGCAGGGAGCGGTCCATCGCCGCTTCCGGCTTGTGCGTCCAATGGAGACGACGGCGATCCTCGCCGATCAACTCGGGACGAGCCATTGGAAGGACGTCGAGCCCGATGCCTTCGCGATCGCCTGGAACGCCGAGCTCCGTGAGCTTCCCGAATATGAGACCGGGACGCTCCATATGGTCGCCGGGCTGTTGCTGCCCATCTGGCGGAGCCTGCCGAACGAGTCGACGCGGGTCTACCGTCTGCAGACCGATGCCGGCGAGCGCCTGATCGGGCGCCGTGTATCACCGGCATGGGCGGCGCGGATTGTCGATGATGGGCCCTCGAAGCTCTCGGCCGGGGACGCATGGGCGATGCTGCTTGCGGGAGATGCTGTGTTGCATCTCGCCGAAGGTCAGCGTCTCGCGCGGGTCCGGGCGATGAATGACTGGCGGATCGAACTCACCGGCTTCAACGATCTCGGTGTCGAGCGATTGAAGGCATTTGGCTTGATTTCGGAGATCGTCTCGTGGAAATTGAAGCTCTACGTGCCGGCAGGGGCTGCTGGTGCCGATGTGTTCGCGCGGCTCGTCGATCGGTTTCCGATTGAACGGGTCAACGACCGCAAGGCCGCCTGAAGGAGCCCCGCATGGAAAGCCCAGCCCGCGAAATCGCGCGTCGTCTTGCCCGGAATGCCGAAGCGGTGTGCCGTCACTATCTCTCGAACGGTCGCCGCGAAGGCCATTATTGGATGGTCGGAGATATGCACAATGCGCCCGGGCGGAGCCTTTACGTCCGCCTCGACGGTGGCGACGGGAATGCGCGGGCCGGCAAATGGACCGATGCGGCGAGCGGCGATCATGGCGATCTTCTCGACATCATTGCCGCAAACTGCGCGCACGCAGGCCTGGGCGAGACGCTCGCCGAGGCGCGGCGCTTTCTGAGTCTGCCGGCTCCGGAGGCGGCGCCCCGGAGGGCGCGGCCACGCCGGGCAAGTCCGGGAAGCCGGGAGGCGGCAGCGCGGCTTTGGGCGGCATCGAGATCCGTCGCCGGAACGCCCGTGCTGCACTATCTTGCGAGCCGTTCGCTCCGGCGCGGCGGCGATCTGCCTGCGCTCCGGTTTCATCCGCATTGCTATTATCGCCGGTCCGACGAAGATGCCGTCTCGGTCAAACCGGCCTGGCCCGCGATGATCGCCGCGGTGACCGATTTGGGCGGCTCGCTCATGGGCGTCCATCGCACATGGCTAGATCCTGCGCGGTCGACCAAAGCGCCCGTGGCCTATCCGCGGCGCGCGATGGGGCAACTCCTGGGTCATGGTGTCCGCTTCGGACTTGCCGGCGAGGTCATGGCCTTCGGCGAGGGACTCGAGACGATGCTGTCCCTGCGCGAAATCGCCCCCGCGCTTCCCCTCGTCGCCGGCCTGTCGGCCGCGCATCTCGCGGCGCTCGAATTTCCCGGACCGCTTCGCCGCCTCTATGTCGCGCGCGACAGGGACGCGGCCGGCCTTGCGGCGTTCGAGACGATCGCCGGGCGGTCGATCTCGCTTGGCATCGAGGTCCGACCCCTCGATCCGCGGTTCGACGATCTCAACAGCGACCTCGTCCGCATGGGCCGAAAGGATATGGCCGCCTGGGTCCGGAACCAGATGCAGCCCGTCGATGCGATGCGCCTTCTCGGGCGGTAAGCAGGCGCACAGTCGGCGAATGGGAGGGCGCGATCAGCCCGCGCTGGGCAACCGGGCGGTCGCTTCGCCTTTCAGGGTGCTTTCGACAAGGCCGGCCAGAAAGTCGGCGAAGGGCGCGATATTCTGTTCGCTGCTCGCTGCTTCCAGCGCGGCCATATAATCCTTGCGCCGTTCGACCGGGATGACCGTCCACGGATAGCCGCCGGCGGCGAGCATCAGGTTCATGAGGAAGCGGCCGGTTCGTCCATTTCCGTCCATATAGGGATGGATATAGACGAAGATGAAATGGCCGAGGACGACGCGGACCGGGGCTTCGGTTTCCTCGCTGAGCAGTTCGAAAAAGATGGGCATCGCGTCGCGCACCGCGTCGGGGCTGAGCGGCACATGGAGCGCCCCGCTCAGATAGACCTGCCCGCTGCGATAGCCTGCGAGATCCTTCGCTTCGACGAAACCGAGCTCGACATTGGGACTGAACATCTCGCCATACCAGTCGCCATGGTCGGCGTCGGCGACCTCGCCGGGATTGGCGCCGCCGACGACCTTGCGGACGCTTGCCAGAACCGCCTGATAGGCGAGCCAATAGCCGCGTGCCGCGAGACCGTTCTTGAGTTCGCGGTCGGCGGCATCGAGATCGGGATTCCAGACGCCGGTGCGCACCCGCTCGATCAGGTCGGCGCTCACGCGATACCCCTCGATCGACAGCGAATGATAGGCGTCGGTCACATAGACATCCTGAACGCGCTGAAGATAGGCCTCGACATCGGCGGGGAGCCCGGGCGCTTTGGGAAAGCGCTCGATGATCGGGCCTCGCATCGCCTCCCACATCAGGCGGATGCGCCCGGCATAAGGGGATCGTTCGCGAAGCGGCATTGCGTTGGCGAGCTTTTCCGTGAAGGGATCGACTTCGCGGACCTGATAGCCGGCGCGGTCCATGGTCTTGAGAATGTCGTCGGCGATCCGCCCGCGCCCGATGTTGCGAAAGGCGCCGGCGAGCCGGCCGGCAACGACGCTCTGCCCCTTCTGGAGCAGCCGCTCGAGCAGTTCCGACGCATCGCGGATCGTCCCGAGCGCTGCGCGCGCGTCGATCCTGTTCGCGTCGAAATAGCCCGGGCTCGCCGCGATCAGCGCGGCGGGGATCGAGAAGAGCCGAAGCCCGTCCTGCACGACGAGGTCGCTCGCCTCGGGAAGGGCGGCGCGCGTATCGAAGAGCGAGGTGCCGAGCAGCAGGCCGGTTGGCTTGTTTCCGGCCTTCGCGGCGCGAACGAGCAGTTGATGCGGCACGGTGCGGTTGCCGGTCTGGAGCGCAAGCGACAGCTCGGGGGTGAGCGACCAGTCGTCGCCGAAGCGGTCGGCGAGATATTGGGCGCAGAAGCTCCAATAGGCGGTGTACCAGATGCCGCTCTCGCCCTGCGCGCTTTCGGGCGGGCTGGCGATGTACCAGCCTTTCATCACGCTGCGCAGAAAACCGTGCTTGAGGAGCAGTTCGCGTTGGGGGCGATCGAGATCCTCGCTGCGGATGGCGATTCTACCCTTCTCCTGCAACTGGTGCAGCGTTTCGAGCGCATCGGCGAGCTTTTCTTGCGGGGTGGCCATGGTGCCTCCGGGGCTAGGTTTCAGGTTATTCTGCTGGATGGCTTTTAGGTTATCATGATGTGCGATTATTAGGTTATTTTGCAAGTCTAATTTTAGGTTTTTCCGATGATCCATATTTAGGTTATCATGTTCGATGACCTTTAGGCTATTGTGCTATATGATTGATCCCAAGAGTTAATTCATAGCTGCAGCCACGCGGGTCGCTGCCGGGCATCTTCGACCACATCTCATAGCCTCGCCGAATATCCGGCCGAGCCTGCCCCGAGCCGAGCCTTCGAATAGCGCAGCACCGGCCCCAAATTTCCCGATCAACGCCGCGCCGGGGACAAGCGGCTCGCCTTTGTTCAGCTGAAAAACAGGGCGATCGCACCCCTTTCCCGGGCAACCGCACCTCCGGCCTTCGCTGGAGGGCGACTGCGGCAGCGGGCGCGGGCCTCGCAATGGCTTGGCGTGCGGCTATTTTCCGCCGGGGCTGCGCCCCTTTGCATCGCGAAGCAAAATAGCCTGCGCCCGCCATCCTCCGCTGGCGCTTCGGCCGCCCGGGCTCTGCCCGCGCGGTGCGGACCCGCACCCGCCGCCGCAAAGGCGTCGCCGCGAAGGCCGCGAGAGGCGCGGCCCCTGGATGCGAGAAATGACATGACCGACCTGTCCGACTTTCCCGAACGCGGCGAACCGCACGAGCCCGGCTCCAGCGCCTATCTTCTCCAGGAAATGCAGCTTTACGGTCATCGCCCCTATGACGACGAGCCCGATGCACGGCCGCTTCCCGACGACCGGCTTGCCGGTGGCGCCGTCGCCGATATCTTCGACGCCATGGCGGGCTGTCTGATCGACACGCGCATCGAGCCCGATCTCGAAGATCTGCTCTGGAACATCGTCAATATCTTCCACCGCGCCGGTGAGCGCATCGAACGCGACCTCGATCGCAACGAGCAGGCGCAGCGCGAACAGCAGCGTGAGCAGGACGGCAGCGAAATCCGTTCGGTCGAACTCGAGCGCGCCATCGCCGAGGGCATCACGATGATCGAGCGCCGCGACACCATGGAATTTTTCCGCGAATGCGCCGCTGAACAATTCCGTCTCCATGCCCGCAAGGCCTGGATGCCGCGCACCGGATCGCGCGCGCAGCACAAGGCGATGACCGCCTCGATGATCGACAGCCGCGATTTTCTCGACAAAAGGCTGCGCGAGAAAGCCGCAGCGCTGATCCCCGAGGGAACCCGCGTGGCGTTCAGCGGCGGCCCGGCCTGCAACGATCATCAGCATGTCTGGGCGGCACTCGACCGCATCCACGCCCGCCACCCCGATATGGTGCTGATGCACGGCGCGACACCGACCGGCGCCGAACGCGCCGCCGCCTGCTGGGCCGACACCCGCCGCGTGCCGCAGGTCGCATTCCGGCCCGACTGGAACCGTCACAAGAAGGCCGCGCCCTTCAAGCGCAACGACCGGATGATCGACGCGATGCCCGCCGGGCTGGTCGTCTTCTCGGGCACCGGCATCCAGGACAATCTTGTCGACAAGGCGCGGGCGTTCGGCATTCCCGTCTGGGATTTTCGCGTGCCGCCCGCAAGTTGAGTGCGGATTTGAATGCAACACTGCTTGCCATCCGGCGAGCGGACTTACAGGGTGAGAATAGTCATGCGAAACGATCTCGATCATCTACCGCCGAACAAGCAGCGCGAGCTCGAGCGTGTGAAACAGATCATCTTCGAAGAATTCGAGGATGCGATCGCGCTCGCTACGATGGGCTGGAAGAAAAAGGGCCGCATCGACAAGCTCATCCTCTACGGCAGCTATGCGCGCGGCGGCTGGGTCGACGAGCCGCATACCGCCAAGGGCTATCGCTCGGATTTCGACCTCCTCATCATCGTCAACGACAAGCGCCTGACCGAACGCGTCGATTTCTGGCTGAAGCTCGAAGATCGGCTCATCCGCGAGCTCGCGATCGACAAGACGCTGCACACGCCGGTGAACTTCATCGTCCACACCTTGCAGGAGGTGAACGACGGGCTGGCGCACGGCCGCTATTTTTTCATGGATGTCGCGAAGGACGGCATCGCGCTCTACCAATATGACGAGAAGGAATTGCACAAGCCCAAGCCGAAGACGCCCGAGCAGGCGCTGGCGATGGCGCAGGAATATTTCGATGAGTGGTTTCCGGCCGCAATGCGGAAAGCAAAACTATCGCGAGATGCGGTGGATCAATCGTTCCACAAAGAAGCTGCGTTCCTTCTACATCAGACGACCGAAACGCTTTATCACTGCGTCCTATTGGTCTGCACCTTCTACACGCCCTACGTTCACAACCTCGGTTTTCTTCGCACCCAGGCCGAGCGCATCGATATGCGGCTGGTTAGTGCCTGGCCGCGCGAGACGCGCGCCGAGCGCGCGCGCTTCGAGAAGCTGAAGGAAGCCTATGTGAAGGCGCGCTACTCGAAGCATTACCGCATCACCGAGGAGGAACTTCTGTGGCTCGGCGGCTGTGTCGAGGAACTCGGGCGTGCGGTGCATGCGATCTGTTCGGAACGTATCGCCAAGCTTGAGGCGGAGTGCCGCCAAGCGTGATGGCCGCGGGCTAGTCCGCCGCGCCTTCGGCTTTTCGCAGCACCTCGGCGATCATCGCCGCCAGCGACTCTTCCGCCTGGATGCGGACAACATGATCTTTGGAATCGAGGTCGCGGCGTATCCATTGCGGAGCCCGTTCGATCGCGCGAAGGACGATGCTGGTCAGTTCATCGGTCATGCTCGCGCTATATCGCAGCGGCGCCGGCTCGCAACCGCCAACGACACTGGCGATCGACAAGCGGCTTCTTCTGCTAATCCCGGCTTCTGAAGCGCTTGAAGCGTTCCTTGGCCTCGACCACCTGCACCGCGATGTCGGCGTTCGTGCATTCTTCGCCGCGCGTCGAGCCGTCCTTGCACTCGGCGACGACCGTTCGCGCTTCCTCGATATGCGCCTCGAAATATTGACTGCTGCGCGGCTCGCTCTGCCCGCAGGCGGCAAGGCCGAGCCCGAGCAGCATGACACTGATATATCGCAATTTCATTCTCCACCTGATGGCCGGCCGACGAGCATAGCCTTCGCCGGAACTGCGGAAAGGAGAACTGGACCCAGATATGAAGCTATTTCCTTGGGAGCTTTATGCCCAATCCCGGCCATTCTGAGCCCGCGATGCGTGGCCCAACCAGCCCTTTGCAAAGGCGCCCATAGCCGTGGTCGGGCGCGTCCCATCTCGCACGGGACCTAACCGTCGCGGGAAACGTCAATATTTTGGGAACGCGAGAACCTGCCCCAGGCTCGTTCGCTGCCCCACCACAGGCCAGCAAAGCCGACCAGCGCGACCCCGCCCAGAATATGCCAGCCATAAGGTCCCATCGGCAGCAGGCCGATTGCGTAGCCAACGACCAGTCCCGCCATCGCAATCAGGAAAGGTCCGGTGAAACGGCAATGAGTCCGGCCGCAGCGTTGAGCGTTCAAGATGCAAGCGGCGCCCATGGAGACCAGCATGAGGGTCCAGATGACTGCGCGGGTAGTGGGTTCCAGCCACATGGCGGCCAGCATGGCCGCGCCCGGAATGCCCCAGAACATAACCATCGTGCGCGAGCTTCCCGACCAGTCTCTGGCGCCGCAGGCGGGACCGGAACCGTGCGGGCTGCTCATGCCATCTCACCGCGGGGATGCGGCCGAGCGATCCTAACCCGCACAGCACGATAGCCGTTTTACGTCCCGGTCGAATGTCTGCGCCGCCAGCTTCAGACCTTCGACGGTGGTCAGATAGGGGAAAATCGTCTCCGCCAGATCGTCGATCGTAAGACCGCAGCGGAGCGCCATGGCGGCGGTCTGGATGCTGTCCGCCCCTTCCGGCGCGAGGATATGTGCGCCAAGCAGTTTGCGGGTCCGGTCATCTGCAACCAGCTTGATCAGGCCACGCGTGTCGCGGGCTGCCAATGCGCGCGGGACGTTCTCGAGCGGAAGGATCGACGTTCGCGTCGCATATCCTGCCGCGATAGCCTGCGCTTCGGTAAGGCCGACACTGGCGACCTGCGGATCGCTGAATACAACGGCTGGCATGACCGAATTGTCGTACCTCAGACTATCGCCGTTCAAGGCGTTCTTGGCCGCGATTTTTGCGCCATAGGCCGCCATGTAGACGAATTGGTCTCGGCCTGTCACGTCGCCGGCGGCATAGACTCCGTGCGCCGAGGTTCGCATATGGTCATCGACAATGATTGTACCACTGGGTGCCTGTTTCACCCCAGCCTCGATGAGACCGAGGTCCTCCACATTCGGCGCGCGCCCGGTCGCCAGGAGCAGGCGCTCAGCGACGATCGTTTCGGCGACACCGTTGCGCAGAATGGTCAGCGCAGCGCCTCCTTCCGCCGTTTTGCGGACTGACTGATAGGCGAGATTGCCCACGATGGAGATGCCTTCGCTCGAAAGATAGTCGGTCAGTGCGGCGCCGATCTCTGGCTCCGCAGCGGGGAGAAGGCGGCTGCGGAAAACGAGCGTCACATTGACGCCGGCGCGGGAGAACATCTGAGCAAGTTCGACACCGACATAGCCGCCGCCGAGAACGATCATCGATTGCGGCAACTCGGTAAGGTCGAGCGCGGCAGTGCTGTCGAGTGCATCGACATCCGGAAGGCCCGGGATGGCCGGCAATGCCGGGCGCGTACCCGTCGCAATCAGGATCTTGTCGGCCGTGAACCGCTTTCCATCAGCCTCGACGCCATTTTCGACGATCCGGGCCCTGCCCTCATGATAGGCGACGTTATCATAGAGGGGCAAAAGGTCCGCATATTTCGCCTGGCGAAGGTTCGACACGAGCGTGGCCTTTTCGGCGATCACCTGGCCCCAATCAGCCATTCGCGCGCGGGCCTCGACACCCTGGAATCGCATCGGTGCGGCATTGGCGTGGTGGATGCTCTCGACCACGCGGATTAGCGCCTTGGATGGAACGCAGCCGACATTGACGCAGGTTCCACCGATGGTGCCGGCACCGATAACGGCGACTTCGGCTCCTTGCTCTGCCGCGGTGATCGCCGCCGAGAATCCCGCCGATCCGCCGCCGACGACGACAAGGTCATACTTCTTGTCTTGTGGGCGGCCGACCGGATTACAGCAATCGCTCATGATCCGCCTTTCACTTGCGGACTTTTGAAGGGTAGCCAGCGTTGGTGGTCGCCGCGACCAGCGCTTTTGTGCTCGTTTTGGCATCATCATAGGTAACCGTCGCGGTGTGCGCTTCGGCTGACACTTCGACGGCGGTCACGCCGGGAACGCGCGACAGGCTCTTTTTGACGACGGGGCCGCAAGTCACGCACGTCATATTCTCGACGGCCAGCGTGACGGTCCGGATTGCTGCAAAGGCGGGACCGGATGCGAACATCACAGCCACGGTTGCGAACAGGGCAAGCTTCTTCATGATGGTCTCCTTGTTCAAACTTCGAGGAATAGGGGGGCGAGATAGGGGAAGAGGACGGCGAGGCCGACCAGCGCCGTTGCAAGCCACAACGCCGTTTTTGCCAGGCGGTTGGAGGCAGGCGTGCCGCATTCGTCCGCCGCGCAGACTGCCTGCGGCCGACGATATATCTTCCAGAACCCGGCGGCCAGAAAGGCGATGGCCACCGCCAGGAAGATGGGCTGATAGGGGGCGAGCGCGGTCAGGTTGCCGATCCAAGCGCCGCTGACACCCAGCATGAAGAGCACCAGCGGGACGATACAACACGAGGCTGCACCAAGCGCGCCGAGACTTCCTCCGGCGATCGCAAACCACGCGGAGCGCCTGGAAGCCATTTTCGGCTGAGTCATTTTCTGTTCTCCGAATCACCTAGTTGACCCTAGATAGGATCTGTAGTGGCTACAGATACAAGAGGTATTTCAGCATGGATCGGAAAAATCTCGGGGACACGGCGCCCCGGCTTCCAATCGGGGTGCTGTCGCGGCGTACCGGGTGCAATATCGAGACCATCCGCTACTATGAGAAAGTCGGCCTGCTGCCGGCGCCGGCGCGCAGCGACGGCGGTCACCGGCTCTATGGTCATGGCCATTTCATGCGCCTCGGCTTTGTGCGGCGTGCGCGGGAACTGGGCTTCACGTTGGACGAGATCCGCGCGCTGCTACAGCTGGCCGAGGATCGCGACCGTCCGTGCGCCGAAGCGCGCGAGGTCGCCGTAGTCCATCTCGAGGACGTCCGCACCAAGATCGCGGATCTTCAGGCCATGGAGGCAGTGCTTGCCGAAACCGTTGTGCGATGCGCGGACGGCCAGACGCCGGAGTGTCCGTTGCTGGAGACATTATTCGGTTCGTTCGATCCGTCTGCGGGCAAGTGAGGGCCGTACGGGAATGTGCCGATCTCCGGTGGTTAGCCGCCGTCGGGCCGCGCTACCTCCGGTCGGCCATGCAGGCACGGCGCTTGAGCAAATCTCAATCTAGGCTTCCTTCCATTCTTGGTCTGTAAGCAGGCGGCTGAAAACGGTGCCATTGTCGACGCACAGTCAATCAAGAGGTCCGTTTGGCCGACCCGGCAGGTCGCGACGGTCCGGCCGGGGCCGCTGATATCCTGCGCGTGAACGAAGACCGGATGCAGCTGAGACGATACCGAGAGTTGCCAGCGGCTTGCGGTGTCCTGATATTGTGCGCCGCGCCGTCATAACAACGTCGCGCTTGTCGGGGCCGGTTCCTTCTTGGCGCGGCCGGCATGCCAAGGCTCGGCAGTGTGATTTATCAGCAGGCGTTCCGCCGGATATTGGCGGACCAGTTTCAGGGCTTCCTCCGCTGGGGCGTGGAGCCAGGCTTCATGATCTTCCGGGCTGAGGATGACCGGCATACGATCGTGTATCTCGATCATCTCGGGTACGGCATCGACCATGACCATCGTATAGCTGTCGCCCCATTCGTCCGTGGGGCGCCAGAATCCGGCGCAGGCGGCGAGGGGCTGGTCGGCGATACTGATCCAGGTTCGCGTCATCTGCCCCTCGGGGCCGACGGCTTCGGCGAAGGCGCTGATCGGAATCAGGCACCGATGCTTGGGCCGGACGAACCATTCGCGCCACATGCCATAGGGCGACATCAACTTGTCGTCGCGCGCGTTGTTGACGTGGGTCGGTTTGTTGGGTGCGCCCGTCTTCTTGTTCGTCGAGTGCCGCGGGAAGCCCCAGGTCATCGCGTCGATCTGCCGTGCGCCGGCGGCCTCGCGGACCACAAAGCCCGTGCCGCCCTTCCAGACGTCGCCCGGGCTCGCATTGGTCGGCTTGGGGCGCCGCGCCTTGAAATAGGATGCGACCTCGTCGACCGAGGCTTTGAGGGTGATCTGGTTGCACATCCTCGGCCCTTTCGCTTCTCAGGCGGCGCCGAGCAGCCCTTCGAGACTGTGCTGGATCGGCGGCATGATATTGAAGCTTCCTTCGGGGAAGGGGCGCAATATGTCTAGCGGCGGACGCTCCTGCAGCAGCCAGTCGACCCAGTCGTCCGGGTGGACGACGGCGACATGGCGGTCCTTGTGCGGAGCAAGATCGGGATAGGCCGGGACAGTGAGCGCGGCGAAGGCGTCCGGATAGTCGCGCGTGCCGCGCTGCCAGACGCCGGCAATGCAGAAGAAGGGCACATCGGTGATGAGGCTCGCCGCATAGAGCGTCTTGCCGTCGCGCTTGATGCCGAACTCGTTGGCAAGGATCAGGCACGGCTGTTCGATCCGGGCGGTCTCGGACTTGAGGAGCGGGATCTGCCCGATCTCGGGGTCGCGTGACTTCAGGCCCCAATGTGCCTCGATCTGGCGTTCCTCGTCGCCGTCCCAGATCATGATCCGGTGACCGCCCTTGCCGAGGCCCTGCAGCGAGTCGTCGAAATCCCTTTCCATCGTCTAGCTCCTAGCTCCGGTAGCGGCGGATCGCGCGCTTCCATTCGCGTTCGTCGACCAGCTCCTTGAGGCGGATCGCATCCTTGTCCCACGGGACCACCTCGAGGCGGAGCGGCTCGACGCGATAGCCCGCCTTCCACGCGCATTGCCGGCACCAGAAATGCCGGCACGCTTTACGAAGATTGTCGTCCCAGCCCTTCCGATGGAATCGATACCAGAGCAGTCCCGCATCGAATTTGGCGCGATGTCCGCAGCGGCAGACCGGCTGCACCGCATAATGCCAGATGGCCGCCTCGAAGATGTGCGTGGCACGCGGAATGCCGGATTTCGTATGCTGCACGTCACAGCGCCAACACCAGCTGGTTCGGATCGGCGATGGTCGATGCCTCTCCGTCGATGCGCGCGATCGTGAGTGCCAGTTCCTGCGCTGCCGCCTCGCGTATTGTTTCGGTCGGCGCGGTAAGGCCGACACGTGCCCATCCGGGTGCATCGAGGAGCGCGCGTGCGACTCGGTCGGGGTCGATTCTCGTCATGACGCGAACGAGAACATAAAAAGAACAAATGAGCAAGCCTTCGACGATGCCGTCGCCACCGGGGAAAGGCCCCGACCGACTGCAGCGACATCACCTGGACCACACTCCAAACGCTCGTAGCGAAATTGACGTCGGGCAAATGGAGCCGCTTGCCGCGCCGCAATTATCCTGTACGATCCAGCCTGCACATCGGCCGAAAGCCGGTGTGCGGCGGCGGGAGCTGCGATGATCCTCGAACGGGAGCAAGACATGACGACACCACCCTTTTATTCGCAATTCTTCGCGTGCCTGCACGATCAGGCCGGGCCAGTGGGCCATATTGGCCGCGGTACACATCATTCGGTGTTCCGAAGCATCCAATGGCGCGATATCGATGGCGATTTTCGCGACAGCGGACGTATTCATGACTTCGCGGTGATCTGGGACGAGGATCACGATACGCGCGTCGTCGAAATCGCCGAGCAACTGCACATGGCGGGACTGCTCTGGCCCGTCGTATTCATTGGCGAACGCAAGGGCATGCTGACGCTGCTGCTCTGGGCAGGCGTCGATCCGACCAAGGAACGCGCGGATTGGTTCGAACTTGTCGAGCATTTGGCGGATACGGTCGTCGAGAACGATGTGTGGAACGTCGAAATTGGCAGATTCGAGCGCGATCCTGCCAATCGCCGTCAGCTCACCGAGCCCGCTGAAATCATCGCCGGGGACGATAGCGAAACGGTGGCCTATCTCCAGGCCATCGACCTGTTGTGGCAACTCGGAGAAAAGAAGCGCTCGTCCTATTCGCCGATCGTCCTGTCGGACGACGACGCTGCGCGGTTGACATCATGAGCACGCGCAACGAACGGCGGCAGCGCAAAAAGCAACTTGGCCGACGTGTTCTCGATCACCCGGTGACGAAGCGGATGAAACGCAATCTCCGCGAAGGCGGCAAGGCGGCGACCGAAGTGTTTCGGCTGGAGGGCGAAACACCCGAACGGCATCTCTATTTCGATGTCTATTCGATGAAAAAATGGGCTGAAGCCCATGGGCAGCTCGTTGTCTCGACCCTCTGCTGGGAACGTGTCAACCGGATGCGATCGAACGGCGCAATCGATGAAGATCGGCTTGCGAACCATACAACCAAACAGCAAATGGAACCGATCATTATCGGTATCGACGCCGCCGGTCCTGGCGAAGACCAGATTCTCGATGGCTCCCACCGATTCTTCGCCTATGCGATGGCGGCATCCGCCGCGGGAATGGAGGGAGCGCCTCTGCCCCTTCCCGCATATGCGCTTGAACCCGCGGAGTGGCGTCAGTTCTTGATTCCACGGTTCATTGCCAAGGCAATGAGATTTGACGAGACCGACGATGATATGTCGGCTGATGTGGCGGACGGGTTTCGCGCTTAGCCTGGCTACCGCAGCGATGCGCATCATCGAAGGGCCGTGATGCGCTCTGGAGTTGCCGCGCCCGTCGTTGCAAGAGGCTGCGATGTCCGTCCCGCGCAAACATCATTATCTGCCCAAATTCTTCATGGCGCGCTGGGGGGACGCCGCCGGCCTCGTATTCGAATTTCGACGTCCGCGCGAAGCGCTGGTCGTCAAACATCGCCATCCTGCCGAGACCGGATATATTGTCGATCTTTATGCAAATGAGGTTGCGGCCGACCCGGCGACACGTCAGGCGCTCGAAATGCTGTTCATGCAGCAGGTCGACGATGGCGCGGCGGATGCGCTCGTCTGGTTGGAAACCGAGTGCCGCAAACCCGCCGATCCGCGACTTCGCGACGCCTGGTCGCGTTTTTTGATGTCGCTGCTTCACCGGTCGCCCGCGCGCGTGAAGTTTCTGAGTGCCAAGCTCGAAAATTATGAGGCAGGCAGCCTCAATCCCGACCTCGCCTCGAAATACAATGCTCTAAGAGGACCCGAGGACCCGCTCCAATTCGAGGAATGGCTTGCCGCGAGCGGACCGATCGCCCCCGAGCTCAAGGTGCGGCTGCTCATGCGGCTGATCGACAATCCGCGAATAGGGGAGGCGCTGAGCGGGATGATATGGGACGTCATCGCGTTCGATTCCCCGCGCTTTGGTTTCCTGACCGGCGATCAACCGATCATGATGAGCAATGGGGTCGGGACGCCGAATGGCTTTGTCCTGCTCGCGATCGGACCGAACAGCTTGTTCATTGCAGCAAACCGCCGCGAGGTCATCAAGGCATTTCGCAGTCAGCGGCCAAATGCGATCGAAACGGCGATCAATGATGCCTGTATCCGACAATCACATCATGTCGTCATCGCCCATCATGGCCAGCATCGAAACTTCGTCGATCGCCGCTTCCTCCGCGAGACGCTCGACGCCGGCGAAAGCGGGCATGTCACCTGGAAGTCACCGCTCGATCCATGACCGCATCGCGGATACGGATTTGACGACCCTCAATTCTTCGGCGCAATGATCACCCGGACTTTGAGTGGGCCGCCATGATCCTCAAGATCGCGCTCGATACCGACGGGGTTACCGATGCGGCACTCCGGGTCGTAGACGAAGCAGACAAGCGTTTTGCAGTCTGGATGTTTTTCATATCGTGCACGGTCAACGATCAGCTGCTCTCCAAGCTCCTTTGCCTTCAACGAAGGTCGCGTCTTCTTCACTTCGACCACGATCTGCTCCTTCTTGAGCAAGAAATCGACGCGCGCGCCGGCACCGGCGCTGCTTGGTGTTGTTTCTTCGCGCCTGACATCGTCGAAGTGAACGAGGAGCAAGGCGTGCATCAGGTCCTGCACGTCATATTCGTCATCGATCGCCATCGCCGTCCGGTCCGCATGGCGCGCCTGCAATTGCCGTGCAGCACGGTTGAAGCCAAGGCAGATGCGCTCGATGAGGCTCAGCACATCGGGCGTCCCCGCGTCGCTTTCCGCGTCGCCATATTCGCGTATCTCGTCGATCATCGAGGCGAGCACGGCGTCGGCTTTGGCCAGCCCGCGATGAAAGGAATCCGACCAGACGCTGTCCGGCGAACTGGTCGTCAGAACCTGGGGAGAATAGCCAATTGCTTCAAAGTCGGCGACGTTCCGGCTTTGGGGGCCAAATATGCGCTCGATCGCGATTTCAGTATCGCGGCGCCATTTGGTGAACTCGGGCGCCGATGTGTCCTTGTTGACGACGTCCTTGATCGCCAGTTTTTGCCGTTCGAGTTTGGCGATCGCCTGTTGCGCGTCCATTTCGTAAATCCCTGCTCATCGGCTGGGGCCGTGACCGATGTCATGACGCGGATAGCGGGCCTCAGGATTGCGCGACAGCCCCAAAGACCATGTCCGCGTTGGAGTGCCCCGGTTACTTCAGCAGTGGGGCAAACGATGTCGGTTCGTCACGACATGAGCGGTGGGGCACCTGTCTCGGGCCCATCCGAATTTTCTGCATCTGATCAATTTCACGCTCAGCGTGGCTTCGATTCGATGTCATCGATATGCACTTGCGAACCTGCGACTTTCCAGCGCACTTTCTGAACCATCCGGATCCAATTATTGTTGATGATCGGGGATGCTGCCCGCAGAGATAAACGGATGCGCGTTCGTGTCGCAGCGGGGGAGGGAAATGGCAGCGATAAGAGAGGTGGAGATCCGCAACTTCCGGGGGATTTCGCATCTGAAATGGCGACCGAGGCCAGGGCTCAATTGCCTGATCGGTCCCGGGGACGCCGGCAAATCGACGATTCTCGACGCCATCGAACTGGCACTCGGGTCGCGGCAGTCGTTCACCTTCTCGGACGCGGATTTCCATCGTTGCAATATCAGCGAACCGATCATCATCGACATCACGCTCGGGGGTCTGGATGACGAACTGATAAATCTGGAGGCTTACGGACATTTTCTTCGGGGCTGGGATTCACTGACCGGCAACATCGAGAACGAGCCGGCCATGCATCTCGAGACGGTCCTGACTTTGCGATTGACGGTTCGCGACGATCTCGAACCCCAATGGCTCCTTCACTCGGAAGGGGCGGGCGCCGAAGGACGCGAACGCAATCTTCAGTGGAAGCACCGTCAGAAGGTTGCGCCGGTTAGACTTGGGACGGTCGCCGCTCACCATATGGCGCTCGGGCCGCGTTCGATCCTCGGCAAGCTGTCAGCCGATGCCACGCAGGCTTCGGCGGCGCTCGCCGGGGCCTCGCGACAGGCGCGCCAGGCCTTTGCCGATCGGGGATGCGAGGGCGTGGAGCCCATTCTCGAAGCCTCCAAACGCATCGCGGACAATATGGGAATTCGCGTCGAGGAAGTGCGAGCGCTCCTCGATGTGAGGGGTGTGACTCTGTCGGGCGGGGCCATCGCGCTTCACGATGAAGACCATGTACCAATGAAAAGTCTGGGATCGGGCTCGATGCGCCTCCTTGTGGCCGGGTTGCAAAAGGAGGTAGGCCAGTCGTCGATTTTCATCATCGACGAGCTCGAATTCGGGCTCGAGCCGTACAGGATCGTCCGGCTGCTCGATTCTCTCGGCGCGAAAAATGATGATGGAAGCCAGCAGGTCTTCATGACTACGCACTCCCCGATCGTCCTTCGGGAACTCTCCGCCCCGCAATTGTTCACGGTCCGGACCGAGCGGACGACCTCCCCGCCCGCGCTGAGCTTCGACGACTTGATCGGAATGCCCGCAACGAAAGTCACTGCAAACGTCATTCGGCCTCTCGGCGGATCTGAGGAGGCCCAGAAGACTCTGCGGGCCTGTGCGGAAGCCTTTCTCGCGCCGAGTATCATTGTCTGTGAAGGCAAGACGGAAATCGGGCTGGTTCGCGGCCTCGACCTCTGGCTTCAGGATAGCGGCAACCGAAGCTTGTTGTCGCGCGGTTGTCATTGGGCGGATGGCGCTGGCTCCACGATGATGGAGCGGGCGCAAATCTTCGCGGCCATGGGCTATCGTACCGCGCTCTTCATGGACTCCGACGTCCAATATGCACATGACGTCTACGCCGGGCTCGCGGCGGCCGGCGTGGAAGTCGTCCGCTGGCAGGACGGCTTCTCCACCGAGACAGCCATCTTCGCCGGCGTACCAGCTGCCCGAATTCCCGACCTGCTCCGGATCGCGATGGACTGGCGGGGAGAAGATTCGGTCAATGCGCGGATTCAGCGGCTGAGCAACAATCGCTACAGTCTGCAGACTTGCCTGACGAGCTTCACGGAGGACATGCGCACCATTCTTGGCCAAGGTGCCGGGGAAGGGAAATGGTTCAAGGACATCGAACCGGCCGAGCGGGTGGCAAGAGAGGTGTTCGCCTTTGCTTGGAGCGATTCAGGCGCCGCCTTCACCGCGCCAGTCGCCCGGCTCATGCAGTGGGCAGGGGCTTGGGCTGTTCCCGTCGCGCCGGTGCAGACGGCCCTGATTGCCGGCTAGTGGTCGATGTCCCCCAGATTCTCGGCGCCAGCCGCGGCCATGTCGTAGCGCCTGCGGGATGCGGCAAGACCGAGCTGATCGCGCGCTCGGTAGCAACACCGGGACCGAAACCCACTCTCATCCTGACCCACACGACCGCGGGCGTTGCGGCCCTCCGTCAGCGTCTGAAACGCGACGGCGTTCCCGCCGGACACTACCGCCTCAACACGATCGCCGGCTGGGCCTTGAGCATGGTCTCGATGTTCCCGGAGCGCGCGGGCTTCCGGCAGGACCCGCTCGCGGCACCAAACTATGCCCAGGTCCAGTCCGCCATTGGCCGCCTATGCCAGTCGGGCAATGTTACGCGAGAGATCCAGGCAACCTACGGCCGTTTGCTGGTCGACGAGTATCAGGACTGCTCGGTTACCCAGCATGCGATCGTTTCGGGTATCGCCAATGCCATTCCGACCGTTGTCTTCGGGGACCCGATGCAGGCGATTTTCGGGTTCGGTGCGGATCCACTCGCTGACTGGCATTCCGACGTCACTGGGGCGTTTCCGGAGCTCGGCCGGCTATCCACGCCCTGGCGCTGGTCCAATGTGGGTGCGAACGATCTCGGACTTTGGCTTCTTGGCGCGCGCGAAACACTTTCGCAGGGCGCTCCGATCGACCTTCGAACCTGCCCGAACGGTGTATTCTGGCATCAGATCGGGTCGGATACCAATGCCACCATCGCCGAGCAAATTCGCGTTCAGTTCGAGATATCGAGGCGCAACACGAACGAAAGCATCCTGATCGTGGGTGATCCTATGCGCGCCGGTGCCCGGCACGATTATGCGAGTCGCGCAGCTGGCGTGAGTGTCGTCGAACCCGTGGATTTCCGGGACGTAGTGGGTGCTGCTGAGAATATGGACGGTCTGACAGGCGAAGCGCTGTTGCAGGCCTGTATCGCATTCCTCATCCTGGTCATGACGAATGTATATGGAGACCGCCTTCAGCAGCGGATTCAGTCGATCCGGGCCGGTCGCCATCGGTCGCCGCCAAATCCCCAGGAACTGGCCGGCATCGCTCTTTTCGAGCGAGGCGCATATCCTCAGGCGATTGCCTTCCTCAAAAGCATGGCCTCGGATCGTGAACGCCGGATATATCGGCATAGCGCGTTCGGCATAATGATCGAAGCATTGTCCATGGCCGCGAGCGGAAAGGTTGACCTTCGCTCGGCGATAGCGATGCTCCGCGAACGAAACCGGCAGGCGGGACGAATAGTGCCTTCGAAGGCCGTAGGCTCGACGCTGCTTTTGAAGGGCCTTGAGGCGCAGCATGTCATCATCCTGGATGCCGACCAGCCGGGCGCCGCGATGTCACGGCAGCATTTATATGTCGCTCTCACGCGAGGCGCCCGATCAGCTCATATTTTTTCGCGGCGCCCTGTATTACCGGCATAGGATTTCGTGGGTCACCGATGGAACGAACTGACAGGAATGAGAACAGATGAGCTGGTCTGCCGCAGTGACATTGGCGATAGCGGTGCTTGGCGCTGTCCTTGGTATCCTAAATACTTGGAACAGCATCAACGACCGGCGTGTTCGCATCCGGGTCGTACCCAAGTGGAGCCTGGCTCCGGGCTTCAGCGGCATGGCCATAGAAGTCGTAAACCTGAGTGCATTTCCTGTTACCATCTCGGAGATCGGTTTTACCATCGGGCGCAGCCGGGGCTCCTTGCCGCGCCGTATCGCGTTGGCAGCGCAATCATTCGTTGATGGGACCGAGCTTCCGATTCGGCTGGAACGTCACGCATCATTCAGCGGGACGTTCCATGTTCGCGGATTGGAAGAACATGACATCCGCAAAGCCTATGCTCTGACGACCTCAGGCGTGATCAGCTACGGCAAAAGTCCAGCACTTCAGCAATGGATAGCGGACTCGAATCACAAAGGTTGAACCGTTCGATCTGGCTTGCAGGCGGCGACATCGAGCAAGAGCCCAGTTCTGAGGTCATACGTTCGGCCCGCCGCTTCCGATCAGCCAGCCTCATTGCAGCCAGAAATCAGGTATCCGCAGCACTCGGGATGCCTCTTCAGCGCGATAGCCGCTGGTCGTGTTGCGATAATCGTCGGCGGCAACCAGCCGGCGCGATCCGAGGTTGAGCGTGAAGCGACCGGCCTGGAATCCGAGCTTGGAGCCCGGCCCGAAGGCCTCCGGCACATCATAGCCGACATAGGCCTGCGCCAGTTCGAGCGTGTTGACCTCGTTCGTGGAGATCGTCGGACTCGTTGAAGCCCGTGCGTGGCTGGCCCTCGATCGTCTCGTAGCGCAGGCGCGTATTGGCGCTCAACGTCAGGCCGTCTTCGGCGTAGGCAGGGCTCGATAGGGGCAGCAACGTCAGGAACGAAAAACGCTTCAAGCAAACCTCCTCATCCCCGCAATGGCAGGGATCAAAAGGCAACGCTTGAGCGCACGCTGCGCTTGTCCGGGAGGTTGCTTCGCCCCGGTGATAGAAGACTAGATCGACTTGGGTGCAATCACAAGCGAGATGAGACGGGCTATCCTGAATGACGGCTTGCGTGCGATCACACCCGAAAGCCGCCGGTCCGCAATCGGCCGGCCGTCAAGCGCCCGGCAATTCCGCCAGCTGCGCGGGAGTGGCAACCGGCTCTTGCCGATCTTTGCGTTCCGAATAGCGGTCAACGAGCTGGTCGGCATGGCTGCGCGTAAGGACGGTGAAGCGGACAAGCTCCTCGGCGACGTCGACGATCCGGTCGTAATAGCTCGACGGCAGCATGCGGCCGGCTTCGTCGAACTCCTGCCAGGCCTTCGCCACGCTCGACTGGTTGGGGATGGTGATCATCCGCATCCAGCGGCCGAGGATGCGGAGCGTGTTGACGCTGTTGAAGGACTGCGACCCAGCCGACACCTGCATCACCGCGAGCGTGCGCCCCTGCGTTGGACGGAGGCCTTTATAGGCGAGCGGAAGATGATCGACCTGCGCTTTCATGATACCGGTTATCTGTCCATGGCGCTCGGGGCTGCACCAGACCTGGCCTTCGGACCAGATCGAATGCTGCCTGAGTTCCTCGACCGCCGGATGATCGTCGTCGGCGATCTGGTCAGGGAGCGGCAAGTCGGACGGGTCGAAGATGCGTGTCTCGCAGCCGAAGAGCTGGAGCAGGCGCGCCGTCTCCTCGACGACGAGCCGCGAATAGGAGCGCTCGCGCAACGAGCCGTAGAGCAGCAGGATGCGCGGCGCGGGATCGAGCGGGCCGAGGCCGAGCGCGGGCTGCGCGCGAAGATATGCCGGGCTGAGCGCCGGGAGATGGTTCGGGTCCGAGAGTGTTCGAAGGCGGCTGTGGGTCTGTTCTGTCATGATACTCAGGCTTGTGAAGGCGTGGTGGCCGGGAACCAGCGGCGCCCGAGGCGAAAGGCGACGCCGACGAGCAGGATGAGGACGGGCACTTCGACGAGCGGGCCTATGACGGCGGCGAAGGCCACCGGCGAAGCAAGGCCGAAGGCGGCGATCGCGACAGCGATCGCGAGTTCGAAATTATTGCCCGCGGCCGTGAAGGCGACTGCCGTCGTGCGGGGATAATCGGCCTCGATCAGCTTCCCCATCCAGAAGCTGATGAGGAATTGCACGACGAAGTAGATGGTGAGCGGGATTGCGATCCGGACGACGTCGGCAGGGATGGTGACGATCTCGCCGCCCTTGAGGCTGAACATCGCGACGATCGTGAACAGCAGCGAGACGAGCGTGATCGGGCCGATCCTGGGCAGGAAGCGCGTCTCGTACCATTCATCGCCTTTCGCGCGGGCTAGGAAGCGGCGCGTGAGATAGCCAGCGAGGAAGGGGATGCCGAGATAGATGAGCACGGCCTCCGCGATCGTCCAGAAGCCTACATCGATGACGCTGCCTTCGAGGCCGAAGAGCGGCGGCAGCACGGTGAGGAAGAACCAGGCATAAACGCTGAAGAAGAGTATCTGAAAGATCGAGTTGAAGGCGACGAGCGCCGCGACATATTGATTGTCGCCCTTGGCCAGCTGGTTCCACACGATCACCATCGCGATGCAGCGGGCGAGCCCGATCAGGATCAGGCCGGTCATATATTCGGGCCTGTCCGCGAGGAAGATGACCGCGAGCGCGAACATGAGCACGGGTCCGATAATCCAGTTCTGGATCAGCGAAATCGCCAGAACGCGCTTGTCCTCGAACACGCGCGGCAGTTCATCGTAGCGCACGCGGGCGAGCGGCGGATACATCATCAGGATGAGGCCGATCGCGATCGGGATGTTCGTCGTGCCCACCGACATGGCATCGATCGCGGCAGGCAGGCCCTTGAACAGCGATCCCAAGAGGACGCCGAGCGCCATCGCGAGGAAGATCCAGAGCGTCAGATAGCGGTCGAGGAACGACAGGCGTTCGCTCTTTGCGGCGGCGGTCATTACGCTCTCCTCAGGCCTGTACGCGATTGCCGTCGTTATCGACGACCTGTTCGCCGTCTTCCTTGGCGAAAGCGCCAAGCTGGCGTGTGGGGAGGATGTCGAGCACCGCTTCGGACGGCCGGCAGAGCTTGACCCCGAGCGGCGACACGACGAGCGGGCGGTTGATGAGGATCGGATGCGCCATCATTGCATCGATGAGCGCGCTGTCGCCAAGGCTTGCGTCGCCGAGGCCTAGGTCAGCATAAGGCGTGCCTTTCTCGCGGAGCAGCTCGCGCGGTGCGATACCGGCGCGCTCGATCAATTGCTCGAGCAAGGCGCGCGAAGGCGGCGTCTTCAGATATTCGATGACATGCGGCTCGATCCCGGCATTGCGGATGAGCGCGAGCGTGTTGCGCGACGTGCCGCATTCCGAATTGTGATAGATGATGATGTCGGCGGTCATGCGTTGGCCTCCCGTCCGCCGGTGGCGCCTTCGGTGCGGCCGATTTCCTTGAGCTTCCGATCCATCGCCATCTCGTCGATGCTTTCGTGCGGGAGCGCGAGGAAGAGCGAGATGCGGTTCGAGAGATAATGGAGTGCATGTTCAAAGGCTTCGCGCTGACCGGGGCCTTCGACCGCGGCGGGATCCTCGATCCCCCAATGCGCATTCATCGGCTTGCCTGGCCAGACGGGGCAGGTTTCGCCCGCCGCATTGTCGCAGACGGTGAAGATGAAATCGAACACCGGCGCATCGGGCTTCGAGAACTCGTCCCAGCTCTTCGAGCGGAGGTCCGCAGTCTCGAAACCGAGCTCATCGAGAAGGGCGAGTGCCTGCGGATGGACCTCGCCCTTGGGGAAACTGCCCGCGCTGTAGGCGCGAAAGCGCCCCTTGCCGTCGCGGTTCAGCAAGGCCTCGGCGAGGATCGAGCGCGCGCTGTTGCCGGTGCACAGGAACAGCACGTTGTAAATCTTGTCGGCCATGAAATTCTCCCTCGGCGCAGGTCGCGCCGATCAGCAGCAGGAAAGTTCGGCGAGGAGCGGCTCGCATAGTTCGGCGCGGCCCTGGCAGCAGTCTTTCGCGAGGAAGATCATCAGACCCTTCAGCGCATCGATCTCCGCGCGTTGGATGAACTGACGCCCGCGCTTTTCCGATTTGACCAAACCGGCCTTTGCCAAGACCGCAAGATGTGTGGAGAACGTGCTTTGGGACAGCCCCGAAGCATCCACGAGCTGGCCGGTCGACAGGCCTTCAGGCTCATGCTGGACCAGTAAACGGAAAGCTTCGAGACGGGTAGGATGAGACAGCGCGGCGAGTGCGGCAAGGGCGGTGTCGGTGTTCATGCATCGGAATTATCCGATAGGTTTACTCGCGTCAATACCTATCGGAAATATACGATGTGTACGGATATTGGTGTCTGCAACCGAGTGGCCTGCGGCCGGGCGGCCTATGCAGGTCCCAGACGCAACAGAGGGCGCAATGCCTTGATTGCCCGGATGCGACACGCCAGTCTGGACAAAATCTGATTCCGGAGCGGTACAGCCATGCATGTGCGTCAAATAGTCATGGGGGATGCGCCAGCCGTTCAGGCCATCTATGCGCCATATGTCAGTGACACCACCATCTCCTTCGAGGAAGTGCCGCCTGACATTACGGAGATCGAAAGGCGCATCACCACCATTCTGCAGCGCCATCCCTATCTCGTTGCCGAACTGGATGGGCGCGTTGTCGGTTACGCCTATGCTTCTGAACATCGAACTCGCGCGGCATATCGGACATCGATCGATGTGGCAGTTTATGTGGCACCTGGAACGCAACGGATGGGCGTGGCGCGCGCCCTATACGCCCGACTGCTGCCCGCCGCAGCCGGCATGGGATATCACGCTGCCTTCGCCGGCATCGCGCTGCCAAACGAAGCAAGCGTTGGGCTGCATGAAGCTATGGGTTTCGACTTGGTCGGCATCTACCGCGAGGTCGGACGAAAGTTCGATGCTTGGCATGATGTCGGTTGGTGGCAGCGATTGCTGTAAGCGACATGTGAGAGCTCGAGCGCGCGGCTTTTTGAATTTCATGCGGCCGCCTCCAGACAAAGATCAGCTCAGCGCGAAAGTCCGAAACATCTCATGGGCTTCCGTCGTGATCATCTCTCGCGCGCGATGAGCATGTCTCCGGAATAGCGGCCAGGGCGCACCGCCGGAATCCGTTGCACCTTTCGCCCGGCAGCGGTCAGAAAGGTCACTTCGACGGTCACCGGCGCCGCCGATCTCAGGCCAAAGTGAAGCGGCTGGGTTCCTTGCGAATTATAGCCCTCGCCGGTCGATACCTGGCGGGTCGCGAGTATCTTGCCGGCGGCGTCATAGAGCCGGACCTCGGCGCCCATGCGCGTGAAGCGCCCGGACTTGTCGAGAACGCGGACCGCGAGGCTGCGCCGTGCCTCCGTCTTGCCGAGATCGCTGCGAAAGAGGAAATGCCCGCCGGCCGCAGTGTATCCGCGCGTTACCGACAGGTCGAGCGCACCGTCGCGGTTATAGTCGATCCACTGGACGCCGTGATCGGCAACGTCGAGCGCCGAACCGGCGGGAAGGATATTGGCGAACGCCTTGCCGCCGAGATTCCGATAGAGGCGGTTCGCGGGTTGCTGGGCGCCGGACTGGCCGGTGTAGGCGGTGACGAAAAGATCGAGCCAGCCGTCATTGTCGAAATCGCCCCACGCCGCGCCGACGGCATGATTATCCTCGGCGAGGCCAAGCCGGGGCGCGACATTCTCGAAGCTGCCGTCGCCCTTGTTGCGGTACAGGACATTGATCCCGTAGCTCGTGACGAACAGGTCGAGCTCGCCATCATTGTCATAGTCGCCGATCGCGCAGCCAACGCTGCCTTCTTCGCGCGAACGGCCCGGACGATCCATCCCGAGCGCGGGTGCAATGTCGGTGAAGCGATCGCCGTCGTTGCGCCACAAGGCATCGGTCGCACCGGCCTGGTTGGCGAGGAAGAGATCGAGATCGCCATCGCGGTCATAGTCGAACCAGCAGGCGCCGACCGTCGGCCGCGCGTCATCACCGGCCTGATCGGCGGGAACCCGCACGAATCGGCCCCCATCCTGGCGAAACAATGCGTTGGGACCGTTGCGGTTCGCCGCGAAGAGATCGAGGTCACCATCATTGTCGAAATCGACCCAGCTCGACTGCCGCGCCGAGCGGCCCCCGGGGACGGGGCCGGCGTCGGGGACCGGGATGAACCGGCGGCCCTTATCGTTCCGAAAAAGAAGGTTGGCCGCACTCGTGCTGGTTGCGCCGGCGTAGAGGTCGGGCCAGCCGTCGCCGTCATAATCGCCCCAGGCGAGGCCGCGCATCTCGGCCCCGGCAAGGGGCAGGCCCATCGCGGCGCCGACGTTGATGAAGATGCCGCGATCGTTGCGATAGAGACGAATCTCGCCGGTCTTGATCGAGACGGCAAGGTCGAGATCTCCGTCGCCATCGAAATCGGCCCAGCTGTTGGAGAGCGAACCCGCAACGGTGAAATCGGCGGGCTGCACCGGTGTGAAGGCGGGCGCGATCGCCCCGGCCGCCCCGCCTCCGGCAATGCCGGTCGACAGGACGGCCCAGGACAGGATCCGCATCAGTTCATCGCGCATGATGCGGTCTCTCTTGGCAGTCGAGGTCAGAAATCGAGCGAGATCCGGCCATAATAATATCCGCCATACTGGCCGAACGGTCCGGCGCCATAGGGCGCGAGCCCGATCGTGTTGGCGACGGTCGTCCGGTCGGGATAGACATCGAAGATATTATAGGCGCCCGCGGCGACCCGCAGTTTCTCGGTCACGCCGTAGGAGACCTCAAGATCGGTGATCCACTTGGCGCCGAAGCTCTGGTCGTTGACGGGAAGGCCGCCGACGAGATTATCGAGCGACTTGAACTTGTCGTAGCGGGTTTCCTTGATGTTGATCGCGAACGGACCCGACTCGAAGTTGGCGCCGAGGATCAGTTTGGTCTTCGGAGTCGAGGTGAACCAGCCCTGCGTGCGCCGGTCGAACAGCGTCAGGCCGAGACCAGCAAGTTCGCTCGGGTTGGGTGCAATCTTCCGGATGTCGGTATCATTATAGTTGAACCCGACGCTCGTGCGCAGGCGTCCGGCGCTGCCGACGTCGAACGCATAGGTGCCAACGACATCGACGCCGCGCGTGCGCGTGTCGACGGCGTTGGTGAAGAAGCGCACCGACTGGTCACCCGAGAAGCCGTTGGCGATCAGGATGTTCCGGATGCCTGCGCCCGACAACAGGCCGGTGAGGGTGATGCGGTCGTCGAGATCGATCTGATAGGCGTCGACCGAGAGCGAAAGACCTGCCGCCGGCGTCAAGGTGAAGCCGAGGCTGAAGTTCTTCGACTTTTCGGGCTTGAGCGGCTGCGCCCCGAGGGCCTGCGCGACCGCCGAGTTCGTCTTCACGATCTTGGTGAGCACGGGGATATAGACGCCGCCGACGAGGTTGATCGACGTCGAGGTCTGCGCGAAATCCTGCTGCGCGAGCGAGGGCGCCCGGAAGCCGTTGCTGAACGCGCCGCGCAGCGCGAGCCAGTCGGTCACTTCATAGCGCGCGCTGACCTTGCCGCTGAAGACGCTGCCCGAGCTGTCATCGAAATGCTCGAAGCGGCCCGCCGCGGTGACGAGGAAGCGCGGGCTGACGTCGAGCGCGAGATCGACATAGCCAGCCCAGATGTTGCGGTTCACGTCCGCCGCATCTTCAGGGGTGACGACGATCGCGCCCTGCGCCCCGACCTGCGCCGGGCGCCCGGCGAGCGGGCCGGTCGGGTAGAAATAGCCCCCGGACCGGTAGCTGTCGACGTCGAGCGGCTTGGTCACGTAATTTTCGTAGCGATATTCGGCGCCCATCGAGACCTGGAGCGCGGTCTCGCCGCCGAACTCGAAGCGGCGCGTCAGGTCGAGATTGTTCGTCCACTGGTCGAACGCCGAGCTGAAGGTCTTGAACTCGGTCGGGCTCGACGGACCGATCGACGCGTTGAGCGTATTGTCGGCGCCATTCTCGGCATGGTTGCGCCCATAGGTGCTGCTGAGGTCGATATTCCAGCCCGCCGTTTCGCCGCGCAGGCCGCCCGTGAACTGGAAGTCGGTTTCCTTCAGCGTATAGAAGGGCGAGAAGCCGTCGGGGTAGATTTCGATGATATTCTGGTTGCTGTTCGGGCGGCGGCCGGCCTGGCCGACGCGCGCATCGCGATATCCGAAGGTCCCGTCAGAATAGAATTCGACATTGCCGAGCGGCAGGACGAGCGTCTGCGCGACCTTGACGTCCTTCACATCGGGGAGGCCGCCGAGATAGGTGCGGCGGTTGGCGGTGAGTTCGCGCGGATCGGGTGTACCACCGGGAAGCGGGAAGTAGAGCGCTCCCGTAACGTCGCTATTGCGGATCGCGGCCTTGGCCTTCTTGCCCTCGACCGAGAGCGTGAACGACCCGCCGTCGCCGATCGCGAAACCATGCGAGACGCTCGCCGAGATGGTCTCGCCGTCGCTGCCGCTCCCGTCGCGGCCATAGCGCTGGCCGGCTTCGAGCGTCGCCTTGCCGCCCGAGTCATTGGTCTTCAGGATGACATTGATCACCCCCGCGATCGCGTCCGAGCCATATTGCGCCGAGGCGCCGTCGCGCAGCACTTCGATGCGCTCGATCGCGCTCGACGGGATGAGATCGAGATCGACCGGGTTGCCGCCCTGCGAGGTCGCGCCCGAGTTGAAGTCGATGATCGAGCTGTTGTGGCGGCGCTTGCCATTGACGAGCACGAGGACATGGACGCCCGAGAGGCCGCGAAGACCGGCGGGGCGGGTCAGGCTGTTGAACGACGAGCTGCCCACGGTCGTCGACTGGAAGGACGGCACGAGCTGGGTGAGCGCATCGCGCAGCTGCATGCCGCCGCCGAGCTTTTCGAGCTCTTCGCCTCCGATCACGTCAATAGGGGTCGGGCTGGAAATGACGGTGCGGGCCTGGCCGCGGGTGCCGGTGACGATGATGTCGGATTGGGAAACCGCTTCTGCGGCGTCGTCGGCCGTGGTGTCCTGCGCGAAGACAGGCGAGGCGATTGCCGCCGCGGCGCACGATGCCCCGGCCAGCAGTCTCGAATATATTTTCATGCTCTTGCTCCTAACGCTCTGAAAGGCGTTCCCCTGTTGAACCTGCTATTTTCTTCTCGACGTGTCCGCAGCTATCCGGCCGCCCGAAGCGGCTGCTGCGCAACATTGTCCTGGGAAAGGGTGTCGAGCCCTTGCCGCAAATCGGCGATGAGGTCATCCACCCTTTCGAGCCCGATGTGCAATCTTAGCAAGGGCCCGGGATAGCTGAGCTTGTGGGTCCGCGCCGTCAGCTGCGGGTCGACGGGAATGGCGAGACTCTCATACCCGCCCCAGCTGAATCCGAGGCCAAAAAGCTCGAGCTGCTCGACCATCGCCGCGACCGCCGTCTCGGGGGCGGGGTGAAGAACCGCGCCGATCAGCCCGCAAATGCCGGTGAAGTCGCGCTTCCAGATAGCATGGCCGGGATCGCCCGGCAGCGCCGGGCACATGACCGAATGGACCTCGGGCTGCGCCTCGAGCCATTTGGCAACCTGAAGCGCGGCGGCGCCATGCTGCGCGAGGCGGGTGTGGAGCGTGCGCAGGCCGCGGATCGCCATATAGGCGTCGTCGGGCGAGACGGCCCAGCCGGTCTCATAGCTTGAGGCGGCCAGCAACTCGGCAGCATGCCCTTTCGCTGCGGCGAGGCCCATGAACACGTCCGAATGGCCGCAGACATATTTGGTGAGCGACTGGATGCTGACGTCGACGCCATGATCGAGCGGTTTGAACAGCACGCCCGCTGCCCAGGTATTATCGATCACGGTCATCACTCCGGCCTCCTTCGCCATCGCGGCGATGGCGGGAATGTCCTGCATCTCGAAGGTCAGCGAACCCGGAGATTCCAGGAAGATGACGCGAGTGGCCGGGGTGATCATCGACCGGATCGTTTCGGCGTCGTCCGCCGGATCGAAATAGCGCGCGGTGACGCCGTAGCGCGCGAGCGTGCCGGCGAGGAAGCGCCGGGTCGGGTTGTAAACCGTATCGCAGGCAAGCACCTCGTCGCCTGACGAGAGCAGCGCGAGGAGCGTGCCGGTGATCGCGGTGAGGCCCGAGGGATAGATGAAGGCCTCGTCGGCATTTTCGAGGTTGCGCAAGGCGTCGCGGAGCGTGCGCTGGGTCGAAAGGCCGACCCGGCCGTAAGTCACCTTGCCGCCATCATAGAGCGCCTCGCAGCTTGGCAGCAGTACGGTCGAACCGCGTTGAATGGGAGGGCCGGGGGTCCGCTGGAGCGCGTCGCACGGGCTGTCGCCGTGGATAAGCCGCGTCTGCTCATGAACCGTGCTGCAAAGCTTCATTTATCTTTTCTTTCTCAGATGGAATTGGAGAGGAGTGTCTGTCGCGGCGGCGTGCCGTTGCGGTTCGCCGCAACGAGGTCGCTGCGGCGAACGACCGAAAGCGCCTTTGCGGCCTTGGTCACATGCTTTTCGATCGCACTCGTCGAGATGTTGTAGCGGCTCGCGAGGCTCTTGAGGCTCGAGCCCTCGACGCGGATCGCAACAAGGATTTCCTGGGTGCGCTCGGGAAGCTGACGAAGCGTTTCCTCGACCTCCCGGACTTCATCCTTCGCAAGAAGGATGCGCAGCGGCGACATCTCGTCGACCGGATGGTCGGGCTCGTCGAGCTCGCAGTGGCAATCGCTGCGGCGCGTAGTCCGGCGGCGATGGCGGTCGATGAGTGCGGCTTGCGCGGCCTGGAAGAGATAGCATTTGGGATGGGCAACCGCAGCGGCGTCGGCGCGGCGGATGATGCTGAGGAGGACATCCTGCAGCACGTCGTCGAGGTCGGAGGCGGGCACGCGGCGGCGAAGATATTTCCGGAGGAGGGGAAGGTGCGGCCAGAAGGCCTCGACGAGGTCGGGTGCATCGCCCGATGCCGCTGCGACGGCGACGGGCGGTATTTTTACCGGCGGAGCGACGATTTCGAACGCCTGCCAGGCATCGCCAGCCGCGACGTTTTCAGTCTCATACTCTGCCCCATAGGCGCTGAATGTCATCGTGCATCCCCTTATGGCGACATTTTATGACATGGATGCCGGGGAGAATTCTTCACCAACTTTGACGGTGATTTGTCGAATGTTGGGATATTTGAACCGGAGATGCGGTATCTGGTCGATCAAATGATCGAATCCATGCATGAACATCGTCGGTTCGGTCGAATCGGCTGCCCCTGAATTGCCTCCAGATTGCAACAATCGCCGCAAGACCGCGAAACTTCCTCGCGGAATCGCGCTTGGGGCGATGGGGTATTCGGTTCGCAGCGCGTCAAAGCCAAGGGGCCTCCCGCGACGAGGGGGCAGGAGGAGTGGTCGCATGGCGAGAACCTGGCTCATTTTGTCGGCGCTGGTCGCCGGGCTGGCGCTCGGGGTGGGCTGGACGCGGTTCGGACTCGCCGGCCTTGCCGACGCCGTGGTGATCGCCGACAGCGTCGGCGGCATCTGGCTCGATGGGCTCCGGATGACGATCATTCCGCTTGTGGTTTCGCTTCTGATCACCGGGATCGCGAAGACGGTCGACAGTGCGCGCGGGGACCGCGTCGCGATGCGCTCGGTCGTCACCTTCGTCGCGTTGCTGTGGATTTCGACCGCGATGGCGGCCGTCCTGGTTCCCACGCTGCTCGGCATATTTCCGATGCCTGCCGAGGCGGCGCGATCGCTCGCGGCAAGCATATCGACAGGGCATGGACACCATGTCGATGCGCCGACCGTCGGGGTCGGGGCCTTCCTGCGCTCGATTGTACCCACCAATCCCGTTGCCGCGGCGGCAAACGATGCGTTGCTTCCGCTCATCCTCTTCACGGCGGTCTTCGCCGTCGCGCTTGCTCGGCTTCCCGCTGCGCAGCGTGAACCGGTGACCGCCTTCTTCGACACGATCGCGAGCGCTGTGCTGCTAATCGTCGGCTGGGTGCTTGCGCTCGCGCCGATCGGCGTGCTTGCTCTGGCTTTCGGCGTCGGCGCGCGAGCGGGCACGTCCGCGATCGGCGCGCTCGCCCATTATGTCGTGATCGTCTCTAGCGCCGGGCTTGCTGCCTGGGCGCTCGCCTATCCGGTAGCAGTTTTCGGCGGCCGCGTCCGTCTGCTCGCCTTCGCGAAGGCGGTGGCACCCGCGCAGGCGGTCGCGCTCAGCACCCAGTCGTCGCTCGCCTCGCTTCCGCCGATGCTCAAGGCCTCGGCCGATCTTGGAGTCGAACGGTCGGTGTCGCGCGTGTCTCTTCCGGTCGCGGTCGCAATCTTTCGGGTGACCAGCCCGGCGATGAACCTTGCGGTCGCCATCTATGTCGCACACTGGCTGGGACTTCCACTCGCCCCCTCGGCGATCGCGGCGGGCGCCGCGGTGGCGGCCATCACGACAATCGGGTCGGTGAGCCTCCCCGGACAGGTGAGCTTTCTTACCTCGATCGCGCCGATTTGCGTCGCGATGGGTATTCCGATCGAACCGCTCGCGCTGCTCATCGCGGTGGAGATGATCCCGGATCTCGTGCGAACGGTGGGCAATGTGACGATGGATGTCGCCGCGACGACGGCCATCGCCCGGATGGGAACCGCGCAGGTTGCCGCCGGTGAGGATGCCGATGGTCTTGAGGTCGGGGAGATCGCTTCGGCCCCGCGAGCCGCTCTCTCGACCGCCGGCGCACAGGAATTTGAAGGAGCAATGCCATGACCCGCGTTTCACTCGACGATGCCGATGTCCGGATATTGGGGTTCCTCCAGGAGGATGCCACGCTCTCGGTCGCCGCGGTTGCCGCCAAGGCAAACATGTCGCAAAATGCGTGCTGGCGGCGGATCAAGCGGCTTGAGGAAAGCGGGGTTATCTCGCGGCGCGTCACGATTCTCGACGCGAGCGCCCTCGGCCTCGATCTCACTGTGTTCGTGAGCCTGCGTGCCTCCGAACATAGCGAGGCCTGGCTCGAAATGCTCAACTCGGCGATCCGCGATATTCCCGAGGTCGTCGAATTCTACCGCATGACCGGCGACGTCGACTATCTGCTCAAGCTCAGGGTCGAGAATATGGCCGCCTATGACGCCGTCTACCGGCGCATCATTCGCTCGATCCGGCTCACCGACGTCAGCTCGGCCTTCTCGATGGAAGAAATCAAGTTCACCACCGCGCTGCCGCTCACGGCGCGCCCGTCCTGATCGTCGGGACGGGCGCGACGCGGCGCGTTCAGCGCGTGTAGCGCTTGCCGAGTTCGGTTGCGCGCGACGTGAGCGGTTGCTCCTTGCCCGCGATGAAGATCGCGGTCGGCTGGGTGAGCGGCTCGAGAGGATCGCCGTCCCAGATCACGATGTCGGCGGCCTTGCCCGGGGCGATCGAGCCCATCTGGTCGGCGACCCCGAAGATGCGCGCGGGCGCGAGCGTGAGCGCCTCGATGCCGCTGGCATATGGAAGTCCCCGCGACACCGCGAGCCCGGCATTATAGCGCATCTCGCGAACGCGGTGCCCCGCATCGTTGCCGCCGATCGCGATCTCGACCCCCGCCGCCTTCAGGATCGAGGCGTTCTGCAGCGAGGCACCGAGCATGTCGAAGTTCGACGGAATGTTCGAGGTCGGGTTGATGAGGACAGGGACTTTCGCCGCCGCGATCTCGCCCGCGACGCGCCAGGCCTCCTCGGCGCCGGAGAGGATGATCTTCAGCTTATAGTCGCGTGCGAGCTTCAAAACCTGCTGGATGTCGGCGGCGCGGTGGACGACGACGATCAGCGGCATCGTGCCCGCGAGAACGGGCTTCAGGGCGAGGACGTCGGCCTGCGAGAGCTCGAAGGGATATTCGTCGCGTGGCGCCTGACGGGCGAGGTCGAAGATCTGGCGAAGCTGCACGAATTCGGCGGCGCGCGAGCCGCCGACGCGTGCGGCACCATCCTCGCCGAGTTCGAGCATCATCCCAACGCCGGGCCGGTGGAGAATGTTCGCACCCTCGCCGAGCGAGATGAGCGCGGCCTTGCCGGCGAAGGGCAGCTCGCGTTCCTGGTCGCTGTCGTCATAGTCGGGCATGACGATGGCGTGCGTGACGCCGCCGAGCCGCGCGATCGGAATCAAAGTTGAGTCCGGATTGAGACCATATTGAACGTCGAACGAGGCGCTGATCCCCGAATTCTTCGTCTTGTTGTCAACCGAGCCGTCGACCGAGCTGACCTCGATGAGGCCGAGGGCGGTATTGACCGCAATAAGGCCGGGGGTGACGATCGCGCCGCGCGCATCGATGGTGCGAATGCCCGCGGGGAGCGCCACATTCGCTCCGGCCGCGGAGATCCGCCCGTCGCGGACAATCACCGTGCCATTCTCGACCTCGCCGACCGGGCCGGGAGTCACGAGATGCGCGTTGGTGATCGCGAAGGTCTGCGCTGCGACCGGTGTGGCGGCCGCAGCGAGGGCCAGGGCGAGGCTTGTGAAAATCGGGAGCCGTCGTTGCATCTCATTCCTCCCCGACCGGTTGGCCGATTTCAAAATCGCTTCGGTAGCGTGTGGCCGGATCGCTCGTGTCGAGGATGAGCGCACCGTCGATGAAGACCTTCTCGGCGATCGCATAGACGCTGAAGGGATTTTTGCTCCACAGGACCACGTCCGCCATCTTGCCGGGCTCGAGCGAGCCTGTCCGGTCCGCGATACCCATGATCTTCGCCGGGTTGAGGGTAATCCACTTGATCGCCTCTTCCTGCGGAATGTCGATGCCGGCACGGCGGCCTGCGGCGAGTGCGACTGCACTCTCGACGTTCAGGCGCTGGATCAGGCGCTGCTCGTCCGAATGGATCGCGACGCAGACACCCGCCTTACTGAGGATTGCGGCATTTTCCTCGATCGCGTCATAGGCTTCCATCTTGAAACCCCAGCGTGTCGCCCAGGTCGCGACGCAGACATCGTCGGCGGCAAGCTGGTCGGCGATCTTGTAGGCTTCGACAGCGTGGTGGAAAGCGCGCGTCTTGTAGCCGAACTCGCGGCCGACATCGAGCATCACCGCCATCTCGTCGGCACGGTAGCAATGGTTCTGGACGAGAATATCGCCCTTGAGCACGCCCGCGAGCGTTTCGAGACCGAGATCGCGCTTGGGAGCCTCGCCGCCTTCGCCGCGCGCACGCTTCTTTTCATACGCGTCGACCTTGCGGCCATATTCGGCGGCATCGATCCACGCGCGGCGAAAGCCCGCGACCTCGCCCATGCGTGTCGCGGGGGCGCGGCCGCGGCTGCCGTAGCGGCCCTTGGGATTCTCGCCGCACGCCATCTTGAGCGTGTAGGGCGCACCGGGGAATTTCATCTGTTGGACGGTGACCGCGGGCACATTCTTCACGCTGACGCCGCGGCCGCCGAAGAGATTGGCGGAGCCGGGAAGGATGAGAAGGCTCGTCACGCCGCCGGCGCGCGCCTTGGTGAAGACTGGATCCTGCGGCCAGATCGAATGCTCGGCCCAGACGTGCGCGGTATAGGGGTCGATATTCTCGTTACCGTCGGCATGGCCCTGGACGCCGGGCGCGGGAAAGACGCCGAGGTGCGAGTGCGCGTCGATGATGCCGGGGGTCACCCATTTGCCGCGCCCGTCGATGACGCGTGCGCCCGAAGGAACGGCGATGTCGGCGCCAACCGCGACGATCTTGCCTGCCGCCATCAGCACAGTGCCATTGTCGATCCGTGTGCCGGTGCCGGTGAGGATCGATGCGCCGACGATGGCGGTGTCGGCGGCGGGACGCGGCTGATAGGTGCTCGCGAACGGGGCGGGCGCCGGCGCAGCCGCCGGTTCCACGGGCGGCGGCGGGGCATCGGCGGGCCGTGCCGAGGAGGCATCGGCAGCACAGCCCGCAAGGAACGCGAGCGTGGTGCCGAGAAGCGCGGCGCGGGCGGCGCGGCGGGCGCGGGGCGGAGGGCAAGTATCGGGCATATGTCGTGTCACGCCGGGATCACCTTGTCGGAAACGATGGGAAGGGCGGCAATCCGGCCGCCGCGCGCGAATGCGCGGCGGCCGGACGGGAGGCGGTTCAGAAATTCTTCTTCACGCTCGCATACCAGTAGCGCGGGTTCGGCGAATAGAGCGAGCCCATATAGCCGAAGGCGCTCGAATCGAGGGGCGGCCGCGCATTGGTGATGTTGCGCACGCCGACCCTGAGCTGGGTGCCGTCGGTGAAGCCGCCCTTGAGGTCATATTGGAGATAGAGATTGCCGGTCGTATAGGCTTTGAGCAGCAGATTCTCGCCGTTCACCGAAATATCATTGTCGAGCACGCTTCCGGTGTAGCTCACGAAGCCGCCCGCGGTGAACTGGCCGAGCTTCCAGGTCAGCGAGGCCGAGCCGCGCCATTTGGGAAGCCCGTCCTGGCGGATCAGGCTGCCGCCTTCGGGAATGATCGTGTCGACGTTGATCGTCCCCGCCGCACGCGCATCGAGCAGGGTCTGGATGTCGGGCGAGGCGTCGCGGAAATATTTCAGCAGATAGGCCGCGTTGGCGCTGAAGTCGAAGGTGCCGATGCCGGTGTCGCGGACCGAGAGGTTGAAGCCGAAGTCGATGCCGCGGACCGTTTGCGGTTCGAGGTTTCGATAGATGTCGTCGACATATTGGACCTGCCCGACCGGCGCGATGCCCGTTCCGGCGAACAGGGCGATGTCGTCGGCGGTCGGCGCGAGACGCACGACATTGGGATCGGTCGAACCCTGGAGGCGCTGGAGATAGTCGTTGATGAGCGCATTGCCCTCGCCATAGACGCCGACGATGCCCTTCTGCTTCACCTGCCAATAGTCGACCGTGAAAGTCGTGCGCACGCTGCCGCTGTTGAAGATTGGCGGCTGGAGCACGGTCCCGACCGTGAAGGTGGTCGAGGTTTCGGGCTTGAGATCGGGGTTGCCCGCCCGGCGGCCTGTGGTCACGAAGCTCTGGGCGCAATTGCCGAAGGTCGCGATGCGACCCGCGCGCAGGTCAGCCTCGCAGCGAATATAGTCGGTGCGGCTGTTGCCGCGGGTGATGATCGTCGCGTTGGTCTGTTCAAGGTTCGGCGCGCGGAAGCCCTGCGCCCACGAGCCGCGGATACGCCAGCCTTCGAACAGGTCCCAGGCGGCTGCCACCTTCGGCTTCGCGATGCTGCCAAAGTCCGAATAATGCTCGTAGCGACCTGCGAGCTGAAGCTCGAGGCTGCGGATGAGCGGGATTTCCATCTCGGGTGCAATGAGCGGCACCGCGAGCTCGGCATAGGCCGCAAAGACCGTGCGCGAACCCTTGGTGTCCGGGGTCGGGCTGACGCCGAACAGGTCGCTGTCCTGAACGACGCCGGTGACGGTATCGGTCCATTTGATCGTCCCGTCGACGCGCTCGTCGCGGTCGTCGAGCTGTGAATCGCGGCGGATCTCGCCGCCGATCGCCATGCCGACATTGCCCGCTGGCAGCGCGAAGAGATCGGCCTTCGACGCCTTGAAATCCCACATCGCAAGCGTTGCCTTGCCGCGGCGCACGCTCTTGATGCGGATCGCGTCGAGCGCGGCCTGGTTACTCGCGCTGGTGTCGATGCCGGTCGGGTCGGCGGGATTGCCTCCGTTGAACGGGTTATAGGCGTCCGGGGTCGAGAGGGCGAGATTCTTCTGGAGGAGCGTCGCACTGATCCCGTCCTGCACATCGCGCACCGAGGCCTCGGAATAGACCGCCGCGGTTTCCCAATGGAAGCCGAGCGCCTCGCCGCGCAGGCCGAGCAATGCGCGATACTGGCGATTGGTCACATCGACGATCGTCGGCCCGAGGTCGGTGAAGCGATAGTTGGTCATCGTCACCGGGAGGCCCGCTGCGGGGGCGTCGATGCCCGCGAGGCGGTTCGGATTGACGCTGCCATTGGCGAAGGTGACGGGACCGAAGGGGTTCCAGTAGTTCGACGACGGGATCGACATGCGGATCGAGCCGATCGTGAAGACACTGTCCTGCACGCTGCGCGTCTTGCCGTAATAATAGCCGGCCTCGCCGAACAGGGTCACGCTGTCGGAGAGATCATAATGGCCGCTTGCGAACAGATTGACGCGGTCGAGCTTCGGCGAGATCGAGATCGGATAATTGGCTTGCGAATTCCAGCGGGTATTCCGGTCGGCACCGGTCGTGGCGCGAGTGCCGTCGTCGATGCAGATGTCGCCCGCGAGCGTCGCCGAGCAGCCGCCGTTCGCGGTCGGCTGGATCGAGAAGACGCCGGCGTTGGTCGTGATATTGGTCGCGCCGCGACGGACACGCACGCCGGTCGTGAAATCACCCCATGGCGACAGCGTGCTACGATCGTCGAGCGCATTATTGCCCGCGAAGACAGTGCCCACGAAATCGGGGAAATCGCGATGATCGCCGGTCGCGGTGAAATCCTGGTCCTGCGAGGTCAGCGCGGTACGCCGCGTATAGTTGAAAAGCAGCGAGATATTGCCGCGGTTCTCGGCGAGGTCTTTGCCGAGATAACCCGAGGCGTTGAATTCCCGCAGGCCCGTGCCTTCGCCGCCGCCATATTGGAGCGACAGGCTGCCGCCGTCGATATTGTCGCGCAGCACCGTGTTGACGACGCCGGCAACCGCGTCGGTGCCGTAGAGCGCCGCCGCACCGTCGCGCAGCACTTCGACGCGCTGGACGCCGTACACGGGGATGGCATTCGTATTGTAGGTGATGACGGGAGCGAGCGACGCGCTGGCCTGGCTGCCCGGATGCTGGACGACCCGGCGGCCGTTGAGAAGCACCAGCGTATTGCCGACCCCGAGTCCGCGCAGGTCGACCGAGCCAATGTCGCCACGCGCGAAGTTGCTGCTCGTCTGGCCGTTGCTGCTGTTGAACGAGACATCGCCCATCTGCGGGATAGAGCGGAACAGGTCGTCGCCCGAGACCGCTGCGGTGGCAGCGATCTCGCTCTCGCCGACAACAGTGACAGGAAGCGCCTCGGTGATCTTCGACCCGGCGATGCGGCTGCCGGTCACGACGATTTCGGAACCTGCGGGATCGGCCGAAGCGGCCTCCCCGGAAGCGGCATCCTGTGCAAAGGCGGTGCCGGCGCTCGCAAGGCACAGCGACGAGGAAGCGAGCAGCAAGGCCCGGCGAAGCGGCAAGTTAAGCTTAAGCATGCAATGTCCCCTTGTTGTCGACCCTGTGTCGTCCTCCATGCGCGCGGATGGGTCGTTGACGCCCATCTCATTTCGCTTTGACGCAATGCCGGTCGATATCCCCACCGCGATTCGGCAGAAAGTTTCAACCGGTTGCGCCCGAAGGCAATTTTATGTGGGGAGAGCCCATAGCAGCCTAAGGATGATTGTCTATTATTTTAATCGACAATCTCGATGACCGCATCGACCTCGACCGCGAAATTGAACGGCAGCCGGTAGACACCGATCGCCGATCGCGCATGTTTGCCCGCCTCGCCAAAGACGTCAACGATGAGATCGGAGCAGCCATTCATGACGGACGGGATTTCGTAAAATTCGGGGCCCGCCTGAACATAGCCGCCGAGCCTCAGGACGCGCGCGACGCGGTCGAGGTCGCCGCCCGCCGCCATTTTGAACTGGGCGATGAGGTTGATCGCGCAGAGCCGCGCGGCGATGATGCCGTCGGCGAGGCTGCAGTCGGCCCCGACGGTGCCCTTGATCCCGCCACCCGCATGGGTCGAGAGCTGTCCCGATATCTGCACGATATTCCCCGAGCGGGTCGACGAGACATAGTTGGCGACGGGCGGGCAGACGTCGGGCAGCTCGATCCCGAGGCTGGCGAGACGGCTTTCGATATTGGGCATGTTCATTCCTTGGTTGCAAGTGAGGGCAATTGTTCGGTGGGGGCGGGTTCGCCCGCGGCGGCTTCGCACGCCATGCGGCGGCCTTCCCAGCGGTCGATGACCGCGGCGGCGACCGAATTGCCTACGACGTTGGTGGCCGAGCGGCCCATGTCGAGCAGATGGTCGACCGCGAGGATCAGGAGCAGCCCCGCCTCGGGCAGCTTGAAATAAGCGAGCGTTGCCGAAATCACGACGAGCGAGGCGCGCGGCACACCTGCCATGCCCTTCGACGTCACCATCAGGAGCAGCAGCATCGTGATCTGCTGTCCGATGCTCATGTCGATGCCATAGGCCTGCGCGATGAAGAGGACCGCGAAGGTGCAATACATCATCGAGCCGTCGAGGTTGAAGCTGTAGCCCAAGGGCAGGACGAAGGAGACGATACGCCGGTTGACGCCCTGCCGCTCCAGCTCCTCCATCGTCTTCGGATAGGCTGCCTCCGAGCTCGCGGTCGAAAAGGCGAGGAGGACCGGTGTGCGGATGCCGCGAAAGAGACCGAACGCGCGCGCGCCGATAATCGCGAGTGCTGCGAGAAACATGACGAGCCAGAGCACGCCGAGCGAGAGATAGAAGCCCGAGACGAAGCCTGCATAGGTCACAAGGACGCCCGGGCCCTGCGTCGCGACCGTCGAGGCGAGCGCCGCGAAGATTGCGATCGGCGCGGTCTTCATCACGAAGCCGGTCACCTTGAGCATGATCGCGGCGACCTGCTCGACGAGCGCGAGCACCGCCGGCGCCTTGTCGTCGATCGCCGCCACCGCCGAGCCGACGAGAACCGAGAAGACGACGATCTGCAAGATTTCGTTCTCGGCCATCGCCTGGACGATCGATTGCGGAATGAGGTGCGTGACGAACTGCTTGAGCGAGAAGTCGCCCGTCGCGACCACGCCGGCGGCGCCGCCGGTGGGCAAGTCGAGCGCCAGGCTCGCGCCGGGCTGGAGCAGATGGACCATGACGAGCCCGATCGAGAGCGACACGATCGAGGCGCCGATGAACCAGCCCATCGTCTTCGCGCCGACGCGGCCGATCGCGGCGGCGTCCTCCATATGGGCGATCCCCGCGACGAGCGTCGCGAAGACCAGAGGTGCGATGATCATCTTGATCAGTCGCAGGAAGAGGTCGGTGAGGATCGAAAGATTGTCCGCGATTTCCGCGGCCTTTGCCGCTGGGAAGTGCGAATTGACGAACCAGCCCGCCGCGATGCCCGCTACCATGGCAAAGATGAGGATGAAGGCGAATGCTCTGTTCATGACTGTCCCGTTCCGGCTTCGCCCCCGCTGGGGCGTACAGGAAGCAGAGACGCAGGCGCGGCGCGGTTCCGCAGCAGCAATGCAGTCGACAAGGACAATTTGTTGCGACATGGCGGGCCCGGACCGAGCGGGATGGTGGGGACATTCGCCGCGCCTGCGTCACAGCAGGGCAGGGTGATATTCAGACAATCGAGGAGACGCGCGTGGCCAGTTTTCGGAAGATGCTCGTAGCAGGAACGGCAATCGCCGCCGGCCTTGGCTGGGCGAGCCAGTCGGTGCTTGCCGAACCGGGCGGCGACGTGGTCGCGATCACCGGCGCGACGATCTTCGATGCGACCGGCAAGGAGCCCTATCGTGGCACCGTCGTTGTGCGCGGCGGCCGGATCGAGGCCGTGGGCGCTGACGTCAGGGTTCCCAAGGGAGCAAAAATCGTGCGTGCCGACGGCAAAGCACTGCTCCCGGGCTTCATTGATGTCCATACCCACTGGTCGCCCTCTGGGTCGCCCGGTGCCCTCCCGCAGATCGCCAACGCCTATCTGGCGAGCGGCGTGACGACGGTGAATGATTTTCACCAGCAGCCCGAAGCCTTCGCGCCGCGCCGCGCCTGGCTCGCGGATATCTACGCGCCGCACGTCAATTTCGTCGCGCGCATGAGTACGCCGGGCGGTCACGGTGCCGACTGGGCGGACACAAATACCACCAAATGGGTCGCAACCGCCGAGAGCGCGCGGCGCGAGGTACAGGCGCTTCAGGTCTATCGCCCCGACTATGTCAAGGCGTTTGCCGACGGCTGGCGCTATGGCCAGCTGCCTGAGGAAACCTCGATGAATGTCGAGACGCTCGCCGCGCTCGCCGACGAAGCCCACAAGCATGGCCAGCGTGTCCTCACCCACACGGTGACCGTCGAGCGCGGCAAGATCGCGGCCGACGCGGGCGTCGATGTGATTGCGCACAGCATCCAGGACGGCGTGCTCGACGCCGCCGCGATCGCCCGGATCAAGAAAGCGGGGACCTTCTACGCTCCGACGCTCGCCATCTATCAGCTGAAGCCCGACGAGATGGGCCCCGGGCGCAAGGACGATGCCGCGACGCGCCAGCGCATCCGCAAATATGGCTTCGCCGAGGAGAATGTCCGCAACCTTTTCGCCGCTGGCGTAACGATCGCGGTCGGGACCGACGCAGGGATCGGCGGCGCGAAACATGGCGTGTCGACGCTCCAGGAAATGGAACTGCTTGTCGCGGCTGGCCTGACGCCTAAGGCGGCGCTGCTTGCGGGCACGTCGAACAGCGCACTCGCCCTCGGGCTTTCGAGTGACCGCGGCACGATCGAGAAGGGCAAGCGCGCCGATCTCGTCCTCATCGACGGCAAGCCGTGGGAAGCAATCGGCGACGTCAACAAGATCGATCGCGTATTCGTCGACGGCAAGCTCGTCCATGGCGGCGGCGTCAAACTGCCGGCAGGCAATTTGGCCAACGCGCTTTCCGCGTCGCCCGCCGCCGCGCTGATCGACGATTTCGAGCGCGCCGATGGGCGCAGCTCGCTCGACACGCTGCGCCTCACCGACATGGACGGCGGTGTAGAGCGCTCGTCCGTAGTCACGAACCGCGTGACGCACTCGGGCGGCAACGGCTCGGCGCTCGCCTTTGCGGTGCAGATGTCCCTCAAGGACAAGCCCGAGGGTGGTGTTCTTGTTCCGCTCAGCCGCGGTTCGGTGCGCCCGGTCGATGCGCGCAAGTTCGAGGGGGTCCGGCTCGATATGCGCGGCGCCGGCCGCTATCTCCTCGTCGTCAACACGCTCGCCGGCGAATTCACCGCGCCGATCGAGGCCAAGGAAGGATGGTCCGAGTTGCGCATACCCTTTGCCGCGCTCGTTCCGACGCGGCCCGGCCGCGGCGATCCGCCTTCATGGCGCGGCGATGATCTCGTCCAGGTCGGTGTTGTCGTCCAGCGCGAAGCGGGCGCCAGCGCTTGGGGTGAAATGGACAATCTCGGCTTCTACTGATCCGGCTTCGGCTAACTTGTCGCGATAGCTGTTTTACATAACCCCGTGCTGCTGCGCGGGAGAATAGCTCGTGCTGCGCTGCATCCGCGTATCATCGCGGCGCGCTCGCGTATCCTGATCCTCAACGAGTTGTTGCGTCAGTGCGCGCGGTGGCGGTGGAGCGCGCCGCGATGTCTCGGCAACTTGGCACTTCGCCGGACGAGGTGACGGCAGGGAATCTCCATGGTTTGAAAAAGTCTGGTGGGGTCGTCCCGCCCGGTTGCGTCTCTACCCACGAGGGCGGGTCTTTCAGGCCGAATCAAGAACCTGCCCTCACTACAAAGGAGCCGCCGCCCGCCATGAATGCTAAACTGTCCTTCCAGTCCTCCCTTGCGAGGACCTGTCTTGGGGCCACGGCCGCGGCTGCTCTTCTCGGCATTTCGACGATATCCGCTGCGCAGACGCCCGCCGGCGAGTCGGTTCCGAAGCTCAACGACCGCCGCCCGCTCCTCGCGCCCGAGGCGCGGACGAGCGGCGATCCCGTGCGTATCCCGATGAAGCCCGCCCCAGAAACAGGTCCCGAACTCGTCATTCGCGGCGGACGGTTGTTCGACGCGGTGAGCGGAGACGTGCGCCCCGCGACGGTCGTCGTCCAGGGCAATCGTATCAAGGCCGTGCTGCCGCCCGGCGCGACCGGCTGGGGCGCCGACGCGCGGATCATCGAGGCCGCGGGCAAGACGGTGATGCCCGGGCTGATCGACATGCACACGCACGTCACCTATCCCGACCGCGCCTCGCCGTTCGACGAACAGGGTAGCGAGGGTGCGGGGACGCTGCGCGGCCAGCGCAACCTTCGCTATTTCCTCGAATCCGGCTTCACCTCGGTGCGCGACCTCAACGGCGTCAGCAACGCGCCCTTCCTGCTCAGTGAATGGAGCGCGGCCGGCATGATCCCGGCACCACGCGTCTTCGCCGCGGGCTGGATCATCACCGGCACCGGTGGTCATGCAACCGAGCGGCCGGTGATCCCCAGCCACGGCCCTGACTATGCCAAGGAGGTCGACGGACCCGACGCCTGGCGTGCCATGGTGCGCAAGGCGTTCAAGGAGGGCGCGAGCGTCATCAAGATCGCGAGCCACTTCGCGCCCGACGAAGTGCGCGCCGCGATCGGCGAAGCGCACCTGCTCGGCCTCAAGGTCACTTGCGACTGCGAGACCATCTACACAGAAATGGCGGTCGACGCGGGCATCGACATGATCGAGCATCCGCTGCCGCGATCGGATGCCGCGATTGCGAAGATGGCGAAGAAGAAAATCGCTGCGGTCCCGACGCTGCAGGTCTATCAGAATCTCCTCGACCGCGCGGGCGGCTTCTACGGCTCGACCTCGCGCCGCTTCACGATGACCAGCCAGGGCAATTTCGACGAATTCAAGAAGATGAAGGCGGCCGGGATCGTCATGGGTATCGGCACCGACTCGATCGGCGATGCCAGCCTGATGGTGCCCAACAGCTATATCGCCGAACTCAAGTGGTTCGTGCGCGGCGGCTACTCGGTCATCGACGCACTTAAGGCAGGAACAATCGTCAACGCGCGGCTGCTCGACATGGGCGACGAACTTGGCAGCGTCGAGCCCGGAAAACTCGCCGACATTATCGTCGTTGACGGGCGACCCGACGAGAATCTGGATGATTTGTCGCGCGTCGAGCATGTCATCAAGGATGGCCAGTGGCTGATCGAGAGCGGCCGACTGGTTACTCCGCGCCATATCTCCACGCCGCTCGTCAAGCCGTCGCCTCCGGCGGACGTGAAGTGATGCGCTGCCCCATCGCGCGATCGCCAACCGCGACCGCCACCAGAAAAAGAGTATCGCCTGTGAAGAAACTGGCTGCCGTTACCGCCTTTGCGTGGTTGATAACGACGAGCGCCGCGATCGCGGGCCCCGTCCCGACGCCGAAAGAGGTGCTCGGGCACGATATGGGTGAGGACCGCTATGTCGCGAGCTACAGCGAGACGGCGATCTACTGGAAGCGGCTCGCCGAAGTCAGCGACCGGATCAAGCTCGTCGATATCGGTCCGACGGTCGAGAAAAGGCGCCAGCTCATGGCGATCGTCTCCTCGCCCGAGAATCTTGCTTTGCTCGACAAATATAAGGATATCTCCGAGCGGCTCGGCCGCGCCGAGGGACTGACCGACGAGCAAGCGCGCGCACTCGCCGCTGAAGGCAAGGCGGTGATATGGGTCGACGGCGGCATCCATGCGAGCGAGACGCTGACCCATTCGGCGATCATCCAGCAGGTCTACGACCTTGTGAATAGCGACGACGCCGAGGCGAAGCGCATCCGCGACAATGTCATCATCCTTTTTGTCGCCAACAATCCCGACGGGCAGGAACTGGTCGCCAATTGGTATATGCGGATCAAGGATCCGGCGAAGCGCGAGGCGGGCTTCGAAAGCCTGCCCAAGCTCTACCACGCCTATGTCGGCCACGATAACAATCGCGACTTCTACATGGCCGAGATGCCCGAGACGCAGAATATCACGCGCGTCCTCTTTCGCGACTGGCGTCCGCAGGTCGTGCTCAACCAGCACCAGACCGGCCCGGCAGGCACCGTCGTCTTCATTCCGCCCTTCCGCGATCCGTTCAACTTCAACTTCGATCCGCTCGTGATGACGAGCCTCGAAGAGGTCGGGGCTGCCATGCAGTCGCGCCTCCTCGCCGAGGGCAAGCGCGGTGGCACCTCACGCGACGGGGCGCACTACGACACCTGGTACAATGGCAATCTCCGCTCGATCTCCTATTTCCACAATGCGATCGGCATCCTCACCGAGACGATCGGCAAGCCGGTGCCGATCGACATCGAGCTCGTTCCCGAACGCCAGCTTCCCGGCAACAACCAGCCGGCACCGATCGCGCCGCAAAAATGGCATATCGGTCAGTCGCTCGAATATAGCATGACGATCAATCGCGCGGTGCTGAGCTATGCCGCCGCGAACCGCGAGAAGCTGCTCTTCAACATCTATCGCATGGGCGCGAACAGCATCGCGCGCGGCAGCGAGGATAGCTGGACGATGACCCCGACGCGGGTCGCCGAGATGCATACCGCCTCGGCGGCGACCGGGGCCAAGCCCGTCGCGACGCGCACGCGCGGCAGCAGTTCGATCGAACCTCGATTTTACGAAGCCGTCATGCGGAATCCGGCAAACCGCGATGCGCGCGCCTATGTCATCGATCCCGGCCAGCGCGACTATCCGACCGCGGTCCGCTTCCTCAACGCACTGATCAAGCTCGGGGTCGATGTCGATCGCGCCAGCGCGCCCTTCTCCGCCAACGGCAGAAAATATCCTGCAGGCACCTATTTCGTCCGCACCGCGCAAGCGTACCGCCCGCATATCCTCGATATGTTCGAGCCGCAGGATTATCCCGAGAATTTCGAATATCCCGGCGGCCCGCCGATCCCGCCCGCCGACGCGACGGGCTATACCCCCGCCATCCAGATGGGGATTGGATTCGACCGCGTGCTCGATCCGCTCGATGTGTCGTCCGAGCGCGTCTCGACCCTGCTTTCGAACAGTCCGGGGCGGATCGTCGGCGAAGGCAAGGCGGGTTACCTTGTCGGTCACGGCGCGAACAACAGCTTTATCCTCTCCAATCGCCTGCTGAAGGTCGGTCAGCCCGTCTCGTGGCTGTCGCAGCCGGTATCGGTCGCAGGCAGCGTCGCCGAGCCCGGCGCGCTTTGGGTGCCCGCGTCCCCGGCCGCGACGCGCATCGTCGAGAGCGCCGCCTCCGAGCTCGGGCTCGATGTCGAGCGTGTGTCGGCGGCTCCGGCCGGCGAGCGCACTTCCATGAGGCGGCCGCGCGTCGCGCTCGTCGATGTCTATGGCGGGCTCATGCCGACCGGGTGGATGCGCTGGATCTTCGACCAGCATGAATTCCCCTTCACGATCGTCTATCCGCAGCAGCTCGATGCGGGGAAGCTGCGCAAGGATTTCGATGTCGTCATCCTGCCGCACGCTGCCTTTCAGCTCCAGACGGCGCGCGCGAGCGGTGACGGCATGTTCCGCGGGCGCGGCGACGACAAACAACCGAAACCCGAAGACATCCCGGCCGAATATCGCGGCTGGCTCGGGACGGTGAGCGCCGAAAAGACGATCCCGGCCTTGCGAGCATTCGTCGATGCGGGCGGCTCGCTGATCGCGATGGGCGGCTCGGCGCAGGCGGTGGCGCAGGCGATGGGCCTGCCGGTCGAGGACGCGGTCGCCGAAGCGGTCGACGGCAAGAGCGCCCGCCCGCCGCGCAGCAAATTCTATGTGCCGGGCGCGTTGGTCGAGGCGTCGGTCGATCCCGCGTCGCCCTTGACCTACGGACTGTCCGGAAAGGTCGATTTGTTCTTCGACGACAGTCCGGTGTGGAAGCTCAAACCAGGCGCTGCCGGCGTTCAGGTCCCGGTGCGTTTCGCAGGCGTCCCGAAGCTGCGCAGCGGCTGGGCGCATGGACTCGAGCGGCTCGATGGTGCGGCAGCGATCGTCGAGGTCGACCGCGGCAAGGGCCGCATTGTCCTTTTCGGACCCGAGGTCGCGCTTCGCGCGCAGACGCACGGCGCCTTCAAGCTGCTGTTCAATGCCATCTATCTGGGTGCCGACCATGGCCGGCGCTGAGGGCCGCACGACAATCCGGGGCCTGCCTCTCGCGCCGGTGTCGTCATGAGCGGGGCGGGCGAAGACGCCGCGCTTGCGGCAGCCCGCGAGCAGTTGATCGGGGCGGCCAAGGCGCGCGCAGCCGTGCGCGCCTTTTTCGATCCCGCGACCTCGACGATCAGCTATGTCGTCCACGATCCCGTGACGATGCGCGGCGCGGTGATCGACAGCGTCCTCGACTATGATGCGGCCTCGGGGCGGACCTCGACCGCATCAGCCGAGACCGTTGTCGCCTATGTCCGCGACGCGGGCATCATCCTCGACTGGTTGCTCGAGACCCACGCCCACGCCGATCATCTGTCGGCGGCGCCCTGGCTTGCGAAGACCTTGGGCGGGACGATCGCCATCGGCGAGCATATCCGCGATGTGCAGGCCGTGTTCGGCGACATTTTCAACGCCGGACCTGAGTTTCGCCGCGACGGCTCGGACTTCGGGAGGCTCTGGTCCGACGGCGAACACTTCGCGATCGGCGAGTTGCCGGTCACCGTGCTTCATGTTCCCGGGCATACGCCGGCGTGCGTCGCATACGTCATCGGCGACGTCGTCTTCGTCGGCGATACGATGTTCATGCCCGACTATGGTTCGGCGCGCGCCGATTTTCCGGGCGGCGATGCGGCTTTGCTTTTCCGCTCGCTTCGCCGCATCCTCGAACTTCCGCCCGAAACGCCGCTTTTCATGTGTCACGACTATCTGACCGCCGGGCGGCAGGATCATCGGTGGGAAACCACCGTTGCCGAGCAGCGCAGGTCAAACGTCCACGCGCGCGAGGGCATTTCGGAACAGGAGTTTGTCGCGCGTCGGCGCGCGCGCGACGCCGGGCTTTCGATGCCCGCGCTGCTGCTGCCGGCGGTGCAGGTGAACATGCGCGCGGGACGGCTGCCGCCTGCGGAGGACAATGGCGTCGCCTACCTCAAGATACCGGTCGACCGGCTGTAAGCGCCGGCCCCCCGACGAACGGAGAGATTATGACCATCAGGACCCTGACCCCGACGCTTCGCGTGTCGCCGCAGATCGACCCCGCCGATGTCGGGGGGCTCGCCGCGTCGGGATTTCGCTCGATCGTCTGCAATCGCCCCGATGGCGAGGAGCCGGGCCAGCCCACGGCGGCCGCAGTCGCCGCAGCGGCCGAAGCGCATGGCCTTCGCTTCGTGCACATCCCCGTCGTGCCGGGATCGATTGGCGAAGGCGATGCCGCCGCGATGGCGCGCGCGCTCGCCGACCTCCCCGCGCCGATACTCGCTTATTGCCGCTCGGGCGCGCGTTCCGAGCAACTCGCCGGTATGGCGGCCGCGTGCGGCGGCGATGGCGGCGTTGACCGTTACGATGTCGTGGTGATCGGCGGCGGCAGCGCGGGGATCGCGACCGCCGCGAGCATCCTGCGCCGCCGTTCGGGCGTGTCGATCGCGATCGTCGAACCGAGCGAGGATCATTATTACCAGCCCGGGTTCACGATGGTCGGCGGAGGCATCTTTGCGGCCGAGGCGACGCGGCGCGGCGAGGCGGGGCTGATCCCCGAGGGTGCCGAATGGATCCGCGGCGCGGCGGTGTCTTTCGATCCCGCCGACGATCGGGTCACGCTCGCTGACGGACGGGTGATCGGCTATCGGGCACTGGTCGTCTGCCCGGGGTTGAAGCTCGACTGGGATGCCATTCCGGGGCTGGCCGGGGCGCTGGGATCGGACGGCGTGACGTCCAACTATCGCTACGATCTCGCCCCCTATACCGACCGGCTGGTGCGCCGCTTCCGCGGCGGGCGGGCGCTCTTTACCCAGCCGCCGATGCCGATCAAATGTGCAGGCGCACCGCAAAAGGCGATGTATCTGTCGTGCCATCGCTGGGAACGCAGCGGGACGCTCGGTCAGGCAGCGGTGCAATTTCATACCGCGACGCCATCGCTCTTCGGCGTCGCGGCCTATGTCCCCGCGCTCGAAGCCTATGTCGCACGTTACGGAATCGACTTGCAGATGGAATCGCGGCTCGTTTCGATCGATGGCGCCGCGAAGGTGGCACTGTTCGAGCAGCGCCGCGGTGACACGGTCCGCCGCGTCGAGGAGCGTTTCGACATGATCCATGTCGTGCCGCCGCAGGTCGCGCCCGATTTCATCGCATCGAGCCCGCTCGCGGCGCCCTCGGGCTTCGTCGCGGTCGACGAGACGACGCTGCGGCATCCCGTTCACGCCAATGTCTTCGCTCTCGGCGACGTCGCGGCGACCACCAATGCCAAAACGGCGGCGGCGGCGCGCAAGCAGGCACCGGTTGTCGCGCTCAATATACTCGCGGCGCTCGACGGCGCACCGCCTGTCGCCGCCTACAATGGCTATGGCAGTTGCCCGCTGACCGTCGAAGCGGGCCGGATCGTGCTTGCCGAATTCGGCTATGGCGGCAAATTGCTCCCGACCTTCCCCAAATGGCTGATCGAGGGCACCCGCCCGTCGCGCCTGTCCTGGCTGCTCAAGGAGAAGATCCTGCCGCCCGTCTATTGGCACGGCATGCTGCGTGGTCGCGAGTGGCTCGCGGCACCCGAGCCGATCGGTCGGGGCAGGTGACGCTCGATACGATCCAATATCTTTTCGGCGCGCTGTCGGGCGGCATTGTCGGCTTTACCCTCGGTCTCGTCGGGGGTGGGGGCTCGATCCTCGCGGTTCCCCTGATGGTCTATCTCGTCGGGGTCTCAAACCCGCATGTCGCGATCGGGACGAGCGCGCTCGCGGTTGCCGCCAACGCTGCCTCGGGACTAGCCCAGCACGCACGGGCGGGTACAGTCAAATGGCGCTGCGGCTTTCTCTATGCCGGGAGCGGCATCGTCGGCGCGCTTGTAGGCTCGATAGTCGGCAAGGCGATCGACGGGCAGAAGTTGCTCTTCCTGTTCGCGCTGTTGATGCTCGTCGTTGGCGCCCTGATGCTGCGCGGGCGAAACAATCCCGGCATCGAGGGCGCCGCGTGCAACCGCCACAACGCACCCGCGGTGCTCGGCTATGGTCTCGGCACCGGCGGCATTTCAGGCTTTTTTGGAATAGGCGGCGGCTTCCTCATTGTGCCGGGACTGATTGCCTCGACGAAGATGCCAATCCTCAATGCGGTCGGCACCAGTCTTGTCGCGGTGACCGCCTTCGGGCTGACCACCGCGCTGAGCTATGCTGCGTCGGAACTGGTCGACTGGAAACTGGCCGCGATCTTCATCGCCGGTGGATTTTTTGGCGGGATTGCCGGCACGCGGGCGGCACGGATACTCTCGAACCGGGGTAGCCTGGTCGCCATCTTTGCCGGCCTGATCTTCGCTGTTGCTGGCTATATGCTGTTCAGGAGCGCGAGCGCACTTCTGTAGCATCGCTCCGGCCTTCCGCCGTCTCTTTTGCGCCGATGAAGCAGAGGGCAATGGTTCCGCGGTTGGTCGGGGCCATTCCCTCTTGTCGCCTGCTGCGGGTCTCGGATCGCCTCATCCGTCAACCCCCTCCGGGGGTTCGCCCTTCGCTTGCGCTCCGGTGACGGCGGCTCCCGGCCCCTTGGTTGGGCTCCATCGGGGATGGCCCCGACCAACCAAGGAGACAACCTATGGCCACCATCGCAAATCTCACCGTCAAGGCCGACGGCAGCTTCGAGGGCACGCTCGCGACCCTCAATGTCACCGCGCCGATCGCGATCGTTCCGAACGGCCGCAAGGCCAAGGACAGCGAACCCGACTATCGCGTCATCAGCCGCAAGAATGGCTTCGAGCTCGGCGCCGGCTGGAAGCGCTTTTCGCAGGCCAACGGCGCTGAATATGTGTCGGTGACGATGTCGGCCCCCGAGTTCGGGACCATCTACGGCAATGTCGCCAACGCCCCCGGCGACGATCCGATGAAGAAGGTCATCATCTGGAATCCGCCGGCCTGACCGGCATCCCGGCTCCACCTTCGGGTGGAGCCGCTTCTTCATTTGCGGCAATCGAAGACAGGCGGTGTGAATAGCCGCCTGTTTCCGTACTCGTCCCGCTATCGTCCATATCATGGCACTTCGATCCGTCGCCGCCTCCCTTTCGTCGGGGGGCATAGGGAGTCGTGAAGGACCTGCTCGCAGGAGCGTCGGGGGATTCGATGTCCCGAGGACCGGCCAGCAGCGATGCCGGAACGCGGCGGCGAACCGGGGTGTGTCGGGCGTGGCTGTCCGCCGCACGGGAGCGGCTCCATTCCCGCTCTCGATTGCCGCTGGTCCCTTGGCCGGGGCCAGGCCTCCTTCAATCAACCCGCAAGGGGTCCCGACGCTTCGCTCGGGCCGCGGCTTTGCTCGCGGTGATTGCAGCCTGTCCCCGTCCGGCGGGGCGCCTGTCGAGCGGGAATGGACCCGCTCCCAAGGACAGGAGTTCATCCCATGCCGCTTTCCACTGCCCAATCGCTCGGCTGGAACCTCGCCCGCACGATGATGACCGTGATCATCCTCGTCGAGACCAGCGCCGGATATTCGGTCATGCCGCTCGACGAGTTTGACGGCGATCCCGAAACGATCGTCTGCGAATATGATCCGTTCGGTCGTTGATTTCGTCCATCCCGGCCCGGGACAGAACCGCTCGCGGTTCCGCCCGGGTCCCCATTCTGCCCCGGCGAACCCGCAGGTCATGCTGCGGCGCCCGGGGTGCGTGCATCCGGCGGGACGAAACCCATGACCCTGATGATCATCCTCGGCATTGCCGCCGCCCTCTATCTCGCCTGGTTGATGGTCCGCCTGGCTTCGCTGGCCTTGCCTGTGTGCCTCGGCGTCTCCGCCTTCTTCCTCCTTCGCGATCAAGGGTTTGGATTGGCGGCAGCAATTGCGATCGGAGCGATAACGGCTATCGTCCTTCATCAGACTGGACGGGTGCTGCTGGCCCGGTCCGGTTCTCCCCATGTGCGCCTTCTGATCATATCGCTGTTTGCTATTCCTGCCGGCGTTGCAGGCATGGAGGTGGGGGCGGCGCTGGCACACATCATCGATATCGACGGGGTTTGGCGCATTCCTTTCATCGTGGGTTTCGGGATCCTGACCGCCCGTGCCAGTTGGCGATTGCTGGTGGCAGACCAGCCATCTTCTGGCGGACGACGGCGGCATCCGACCTTCCGATAGGAGGAGTTTCGCGAAGCCCCGAAATATTTCGTCACAGGCGACCCGGCCATATGACACCTTCCGGCTGCGGACCGTACCAGCCCGGCCTCTCGGGATGCGCGATCTGCCGCCAAGCCGCTGACGCTGGTCCGGCATTGCCGCAACGGCGCTTGCCCGACTTTCTTCCCCCGGCGTGCCGCCGTTCCTCGCGAGACAAGAAAGACGGACCGCGCCGTCCTTCGCTTCGCTTCGGGCCTGGCGGCTGCAGCACCGGCCCCTTGCCGGCCGCCGATGCGCATCGAGGCCGCGCTGGTGCGGCCCGACCCCAAGGAAAGGACAAGCATCATGGCCAGAATCGGCACGTTCAAGAAGGTCTCCGGTGAATATCGGGGTCAAATCATCACCCTCTCGGTGCAGGCGAAATCGGTTCGCATCGTTCCCGAAGACAAGCCGAGCGGCAACGCCCCGAGCCATCGCGTCTTCATCGGCGAGGCCGAGGTCGGCGCGGCCTGGGAAAAGCAGACGCAGGACAAGCGCGCTTATCTGTCGGTCAAGCTCGACGATCCGAGCTTCGCTGCGCCCATCTTCGCCCAGCTTTTCGCCGGCGAAGACGATGCGCACGATCTGGTCTGGAGCCGCCAGACCCGCCGCGGCGGAGATTGAGCCGCCGCATCCCGCCCGGCAGGTGCTGCCGGGCGGGATACCCATTTCTGGGGAGCGGCCTCCTGCCATCTTGGAATAGGCTGGCCCGGTGCGATCGCGATGCTGCCGTCATCCTGAAAGAGGCGGCAGTGGCAGACATGACCGGATCTCAGATCACGCAGCGGGCGCCGCTCGATTTTCCGGGCTTCGCGCAGGAGTTTCTGCGCCGCAATCCTGCCTACTCCCAAGACCATGACAGGGTCATGTCCGGCGCCCGGCGCGGCGACGCGGCGGCGCGGGAGGTGGTGGCCCGGCGTTGGGGTCTTTGCTTTCCCCTGCTCGCCGACTGCCTCCGCGCGTGACAGCCCGGCACTCTGGTCGGCCGCCTTCTGTGGTTACACCAACATATTCGATGCCGCGCCGCCGGGATGCGGTGGCGCACCCTTCGCGGTGTGGCCTGCGCACTCTGTCGCGGCCGATCAGACATTGCCCGATGGGAGGCATCTCGTACTCTTCGGCGGCGGCGAATGGCATCGACTGTGGCTTCGCATCGATGATCCTGGTGTCCCGCTTGCGAGCCTGATCCTTCACGATGGTCTGGTCGACCTGCGCCGCGCGGCGGCCGGCAGGCTCGATTCATGGAGGGGTGGTGCGACCGGCCGGGCGCCGGCGGGATTCTTGCCGACCGCTTATCAGGCGCATCGTCTCGGCACCATGCTCGCCATTCTCGATCTGATGCAGGGGCCGGAGGGCGGCGGTGTCACGTCGCACGATGTCGCGCGCCGGATCATTTATCCGGGCCTGTCGGTCGGGCGCGGCGCCGAATGGAAATCCTCGTCCGAACGTCGGCGGACCCAGCGGCTGATCGAGGAAGCGCGCGCCCTGATGCAGGGCGGCTACCGGGCGCTCCTCGCCGGCCCGTCGGGGCGACAAAAATAGCCGCGCCTTTTAGCCGCTCCGCCTCCCGGACCTCCTCGCGCCACGACGCTCCACGACCCGCCGCACCGGCTTTTCCGGCCCGGCAGCTGGAAGGAGCACGCGAATGAATTCCCCCTTTCCCGTGGCTGGCCCGCGCTACCTCAGAACCCCCGATGCTGCGGTGCATCTCGGCCTCTCGGCCCGAACCCTCGAAAAGCACCGCTGCTACGGCACGGGGCCGACGTACCGCAAGCTCGGTGGACGCGTCGTCTATGCGATCGAAGAGCTCGACGCCTGGGCCGAGATCGGCCGCCGCAGCTCGACATCGGATCCGGGCAAGGGCACCGTCCATCCAGCACGGCCGGTGCGCCGCTGATGCCGGACCATAGTCTCTCCGGGGCGGGAATAGCGGCGCGCCTGCCGTTGACCGAGGTCGAACTGACCTGGATCGCGGGCCGTACCGAGCAATGGATCCGCTTCGGCCGCGTCGCGGCCGAGCGCATCGTCAGCCGCCGCACGCGCATCGTCATGTTTCGTCCGGGCGCGCTCTTCGCCTTCGTGCGCTGGACGTCCAACGACTTCGGCACCATCCATTCGAATATAGCAATCGCTGCCGCAACGGCGCTCGGCGAACCCTATGCCACCTTGCCGTTCGTTCGCCCCGGCGCCGAAATCCTGGCGCGCATCGACGGTTGGCCGAAAGTGCAGAAGGTGCTTGAGGCGATCGATGCGGTGGAAGCCGCCGGCATCGACGCGTGCGATGCGGCGCCCGATCATTGGCGCCATGTGGGCAGCCGGATCGCAGCCGGCTTGCCGTTCCGGCCCTATAGCATCGACCGCCACACGGCATGGCTTCGCCGCCGGGCAGTCGAGTCATGAACCGCCGGGCGCTTCACGCCACGGCGGCGGCCGCAACGCTGTTCGGCACCCTGTTCGCGGCGGTCGCCTGGCTGAAGCCGGCGCCGCGGCTCCTCTGGAATGCGAGCGCCAGTGCGCCGACGGGACTCTACAGGATCGACGCCGGCGCGCAGCCGCGGCTCGGCGACCTGGTCGCCATCGCCCCGCCGCCCGCGCTCGCGGCTTTCCTGACGCGGCGCGGATATCTGCCGCAGGGCGTGCCGCTGCTGAAGCGGGTTGTCGGCCTCCCCGGCGCCCTCGTCTGCCGTTCCGGCACCTTTGTCACCGTCAATGGGGCAGGCGTCGCCCGCGCGCTGGCGCGCGACCGGGCGAACCGTCCGCTGCCTGTCTGGGGCGGCTGCCGGGTCGTCGGGCGCGGTGAATATTTCCTCGTCAATGCGGCGCGAGACAGTCTCGATGGCCGCTATTTCGGACCGGTTTCGGCTGCGGGCCTGATCGGCACCGCGCATCCGGTTCTCACGCGCTCGAATGCCGGGACAGCGGCCGGCGCACTTTCCATCACCACGAAGGAGAAGGACAGATGATCATCGGTACGATGCGCGGGAAAGCCGCGGCAGGTTTTACGGGCTCGATCAAAACACTCGCGTTTGATGCGCCGATCACGCTCGTGAAGGCGCCCTTCTCTGAAAATGAAAATGCGCCCGAGTGGCGAATCCTGATCGGCGATCCGGCGCTCGGCGCCGAGATCGGCGCCGGCTGGGACCGCGCGGGATCGCGCGGCTATTATATCGCCCTGCAGATCGACGACCCGAGCCTTGCAGCCCCGCTGCGCGCGAACATGGTGCGTCTTGGCGATGATCTCGGCTGCTTTTCGCTCCTCTGGTCGCGCCCCGAACCGCAGGGCGGGAACTGATCCATGGTACGGCTGCTGCGTGCCGCCGGCGGCCTCGCACTGCGCTTCGCCGCGCCATGCGGTGCGCTGCCCGCGGCGCTCGTCTTGCCCTTGACTTGCGCGCCGGCTGCCGCCGCGGTGCAGCCGGGTGGCCAAAGCTTTGCAGCGCCGGTCGCCGAAGCGGCACAGCGCTTCGGCATTCCGGAACTCTGGATCTGGCGCGTGATGCACGCCGAAAGCCGGGGGAAAGCTGGCGCCGTCTCGCACGCGGGTGCGATGGGCCTGATGCAGATCATGCCCGCCACTTGGGCATCGTTGACCGCGCGCCACCGGCTCGGCCCCGATCCGTTCAACCCGCGCGCAAATATCCTCGCCGGCGCGGCCTATCTGCGCGCGATGTGGGATCGCTTTGGCGATGTCCGGTTGATGCTCGCTGCCTATAATGCGGGACCGGGCCGCGCCGATGCTTATGCATCGGGACGCCGCGGACTCCCCGCCGAGACAATCGCATATGTTGCAAAGATCGCGCCCGAACTGCACGCGCCGGAAAGCGCAACGGCTACCGTCGCGGCGCCGTCGCCAAGGCCCGGCTGGCGCGAAGCCGCGCTCTTCGCCGAGCGAGCACCGTCGTTCCAGATCGCCGATCCTGTACCTCCGGTGGGACCGGCCGGGCCTGCTCCCGCAGCAGGTGCGTCGCTCTTCATTCCCCTGTCCGTGGGGCCCGACCGGTGAGGTCCCGCGGTCTTGAAGCTGTTTGCCGAGGGTCTGGTTCCCGGGTTCCGCAACCTTGCAGCAAGGGAAATTCGGGAGGGCAAGATAAAAGCCGTGCCAGCTTCGGGCACGGGATGGTCGGTTTCCTGCGGCCTTGCGCGTATGGCACTGCCGAAATCAGCCATACAAATCGGAGGAACGCGGGCGTCTCCGCGCCCTTTTCGTATGGCACCGATCCTCATGCGCGGTGACGACGGAGAATTCCGGGTCAGGCCGGGACGGAGCCGCGATCGCGGGGCGGGGTCGGCGAGCAAAGGCAAACGGCTCGCGGCCCAGGTCCGCAAGGCCGCCGCCCGATCGGGCTATACCCGCTCGCGGTCCGGCCGAGGCTCTGGCGGCGGAACCGGCGCACATGGCCGGGGCCGGCGGGCCATGGCCGCGATGCAGCGCCAGCCGGGTGCCCGGCGCGTCACCGTCATGGCGCGCGTCGTCCGTCATCAGGGCGCGCGGTTTCGCGCCGCGCCGCTGGCGCGCCACATCCGCTATCTCGAGCGCGACGGCGTCACCCGCGACGGCCGTGATGCAAGCATGTTCGACGCGGACGGCGACGCGGCCGATCGTGATGCGTTCGCCGAGCGTTGCGAGGATGACCGGCATCATTTCCGGCTGATCGTCAGCCCCGAGGACGCGGCCGATCTCGGCGACCTTCGTACCTTCACCCGCGACCTCATGACCGACATGGCGAAGGATCTCGATACCCGCCTCGACTGGGTGGCGGTCGACCATTGGAACACCGACAATCCCCACATCCATATTCTCGTGCGCGGCGTCGCCGACGATGGCTCCGATCTCGTCATCGACCGCGGCTATATTGCCGCCGGCATTCGCGGGCGGGCCGAAGTCTCGGCAACGCTGGAGCTTGGCCCGCGCAGCGAGTTCGACATCCAGAACGCCCTGGCGCGCGAAGTCGATGCCGAGCGCTGGACGAGCCTGGATGTCCGGCTGCAGAGGATGGCGGACGATGCGGGCGGCGTTGTCGATCTTCGGCCAGCGACGGGCGAAGACCGGAAGATGCATGGCTTGCTCGTCGGCCGCGCAGCGAAGCTCGAGCAGATGGGGCTCGCCGAACGGCAATGTGCAGGGCTCTGGTCGCTTGGTGCCGGCGCTGAGACGACGCTCCGCGAGGTCGCGGTGCGCGGCGACATCATCAAGACGATGCACCGCGCGCTGTCGCGCGGCGGCGGCCGCTTCGATCCCGCCGCGCTCGCGCTTCACGATGGCGTGCCCGGGAGTCCAATCCTGGGCCGGCTCGTCGAGCGGGGGCTCCATGACGAGCTTGCGGGCAATGCCTATGCGATCGTCGACGGCGCCGATGGGCGCACGCACCATATCCGGTTCGACGACCTGGAGATGACCGGCGACGCGAGGCCCGGCGCGATCGTCGAACTGCGCAGCTGGGAGGATGGCAAGGGGCGCACACGACTGTCGCTCGCGACCCGCTCGGACCTGCCGCTCGTATCGCAGGTGACGGCGCCGGGCGCCACCTGGCTCGACCGGCAACTCGTCGCGCGCGACCCGGCCCTCTGCGGGAACGGGTTCGGGCTCGAGATCCGCCAGGCGATGGACGAGCGGACGCGCTATCTCGTCGAACAGGGGCTCGCGTCGCGAAGCGGCGGGCGGTTGACCCTGGCGACGGGGCTCATCGACAAGCTCGCGTCGCGCGAGCTCGACGCCGCCACCGCATCGATTGCCGAACGGACGGGCCTTTCGCCCCGGCCCTCGGCCGCCGGCGAATATGTGAGCGGCATTTACCGCGAGCGGGTGACCCTCGCATCGGGGCGCTTCGCCATGATCGACGATGGGCTGGGCTTCCAGCTCGTACCCTGGCGCCCCGCGCTCGACCGCCATCTCGGCCAGCACATCACCGGCACCATGTCGCCCGGCGGCTCGGTCGATTGGGCGCTGGGCCGTGGCATCGGCATCTAGAAAGGCAAATCGAGGTGAACGACAAGATCCTCTGGGGACAGATCGCGGCGGTCGGTACGATCGTGATTCTCGCGATATGGGCGGCGACGCAGTGGACAGCGGCCGCGCTCGGGTTTCAGGCGGCGCTCGGCGCGCCATGGTTCCGCATCGGCGATTATCCCGTCTACCCGCCGCCCGCCTTCTTCTGGTGGTGGTTCGTCTATGACGCTTATGCGCCGCCGATCTTCTATCGCGGCGCGATGATCGCCGCGTCGGGCGGCTTCCTTTCGATCATCGTGGCGATCGCGATGTCGGTGTTGCGCGCTCGCGAGCGCCGCCGCGCCGAGACTTATGGCTCGGCGCGCTGGGCCGATACCGCCGAAATCCGGCGTGCAGGGATGCTCGGCGATACCGGCGTGATCCTCGGCCAATATCGGCGCCACTATCTGCGCCATGACGGCGCCGAGCATATCCTCTGCTTCGCGCCGACCCGCTCGGGAAAGGGCGTGGGGCTCGTGGTTCCGACCTTGCTCACCTGGCCCGGCAGCTGCATCGTCCACGACATCAAGGGCGAGAATTGGCAGCTGACGTCGGGCTTTCGCGCGAAGCACGGCCGTGTCCTGCTCTTCGATCCGACCAACATCGGCTCGGCCGCCTATAATCCGCTGCTCGAAGTCAGGCGGGGTGAATGGGAAGTGCGCGACGTGCAGAATGTCGCCGACGTGCTCGTCGATCCCGAAGGCAGCCTCGAGAAGCGCAACCATTGGGAGAAGACCAGCCACTCGCTCCTCGTGGGCGCGATCCTGCATGTCCTCTATGCCGAGGAAGACAAGTCGCTCGCGGGCGTCGCGGCCTTCCTGTCGGACCCGCGCCGCGGGATCGCGACGACCCTGCGGATCATGCAGACGACCGCGCATCTCGGCGAAGCGGGCGTCCATCCCGTGGTCGCCTCGGCGGCGCAGGACCTTCTCAATAAATCGGCGAACGAGCGATCGGGCGTGCTTTCGACAGCGATGTCCTTTTTGGGGCTGTACCGCGACCCGGTGATCGCGGCGGTAACCCGGCGATCGGACTGGCGCATCGCCGACCTGGTGACGGGTGAGGTGCCTACCTCGCTCTATCTGGTCGTCCCGCCCGGCGATATCAGCCGCACCAAGCCTCTCATTCGGCTCATCCTCAATCAGGTCGGGCGGCGCCTGACCGAAGAACTCAATCCTGCGGCGAGGCCGCAACGCTTCTTGCTGATGCTCGACGAATTCCCGGTGCTCGGACGGCTCGACTTTTTCGAGAGCGCGCTCGCCTTCATGGCCGGCTACGGGATCAAGGCCTTCCTGATCGCCCAGTCGCTCAATCAGATCGAGAAGGCCTACGGGCAAAACAATGCTATCCTCGACAATTGTCATGTCCGTGTGAGTTTCGCGACCAATGACGAGCGCACCGCCAAACGCATCTCCGACGCGCTCGGCACCGCGACCGAAATGCGCGCGATGAAGAATTATGCCGGCCACCGGCTGTCGCCCTGGCTCGGCCATCTCATGGTGTCGCGCACCGAAACCGCCCGCGCCTTGCTGACGCCCGGCGAGGTCATGCAGCTTCCGCCCGATCAGGAAATCGTGATGGTGGCCGGCGTCGCTCCGATCCGCGCGAGCAAGGCGCGTTATTATACCGATCCCCGATTCAAGGCGCGGCTCCTGCCTCCGCCTCCGCCGCCGGAAGCGCGCGAGGCCCGACCCGACGACTGGAGTTCGCTGGAACGTCCGGCGGTTTTGCCGGGCAATGTCGCCCACATGGCGGACAGCGATGAGATCGTCGATGCGGCCGAAAGCGAGGAGCAAGATGACGACACCAACGGCGGCATCCGGCAGGAGCCCGCGATCCCCGATCATGAGAATATCGCACCCGAACCTCGCGCGGGAACCAGCGAGTTCGACTTTGGGAATGAGTCCCGAGACGATGATCCGGTTCGGGAGCGGAAGGCCATCGAGGGTGCGATGCGCCGGGGTGCCCGGCTGGCCTCACAGGATCCGGACGATGGGATCGACCTGTGAGGAAATCCTCCGTCAAGCGAACCTTCCGCATCGACGCCGTGCTGGCACGCCAACTCGACGAACGGGCCAGCAGTCGCCGGATCACCCGTACCGATATCGTCGAGGCCGCGCTCGCATCCTTGCTCACACCCGACCATGAGGAGCGGGTCGAAGCCGTTCTGACCCGCAGGCTCGACCGGATATCGCGGCAGCTCGATCGCCTCGAATGGAATGTAGAATTATCGAACGAAGGTTTCGCGCTGTTCGTTCGCTCCTGGCTCATCAACCATCCGCCACTCCCCGACGCGGCGCTTCGGGCTGCGCAGGTCACCGGCAAGAAAAGATGGGAGGCTTTCGTGGAATCGCTCAGCCGCCGCATGGAGCTCGGACCGAAACTCGGTGACGAGCTTTCACGCGACTGCGACGGCGATCATTCGTCGCCGGCCGCAAAATAGGCTGTAAGGCGATGCGCGAGATCGGGTGTAAGGCGGATGAAATTGCGTCTGCCGTCTTGGCGGTCGGCTTCGCGGGTCACCAATCCTGCATCGCAGAGGCGCTGGACCAACCTGAGCGCGCTGCTCATCCCGAGACCCGATGCTATGCCGAGCGAGCTGGTCGATACCGGCCTTGCTTCGGCTTCATGGATGAAAAGATCGATCAGCATATCCCAAGCGGGCTCGCCGAACAGGTCATCGGCCCCGACGAGTTGGCGGCGGAGCATTCGACGCCGGGACGTCCTGTGCGCATTGGCCAGCGCCCGGGCTGTGTCGGGGCCGCCCACCCAATCCGGTGTCTCGCTGCGAAGCATGATCTGCGGCGACGGAGCAGGACGGGCTGAGGTTCGCCCTTGCAGGATCGTCCGATGTCCGCCGAGTGTTACGACGATATGTTCAACTATTTCGACATTCAGGGACCGTCCAATCGCGGCCAGTCGCTCGGTTGCTTCGATATCGGACCGGCTTGGCGTCGGGTCGCCGCTTGGATGATTGTGGACGAGGATGATTGCCGCGGCGTCCAGCTCAATGGCGCGGCGAAATATGGTGCGCGGATAAATTGCGAGTTGCCCGAGCGTCCCATGTTGCAACTGCTCATCGGCGAGAAGACGCCGCGATGTATCGAGGAACAGCACTCTCAGCACTTCGTCGGACAGCGCTCCCATTGACGTCCTTAAATATCGGAGCAGCCCCGGGTTGGACGGATCGATATCGCAGCCGGCAAGCTCTGCGCGCATTGCTTCCAGCGTGGCGGCGCGCGCGGCGACGAGCATCGCGGCCACCGGACTGCTCTTGCCCAGCGTGCGCGCCAAGGCTTCGGGTGACCGGGTGAGAAGTCGCGCGAGCGTGCGATGTTCCGCGAGCAGCGCGTCAGCTACTTCCCGGCTGTTGTCGGGATCGATCGCCGCGACGAGATTTGCCAGGATGGCTCGTTGTCGCCGCGCGCCAGCCGACGCTGGTGACGCCAGGTTGCGAGGATGAGGATCGCAGGCACCGGCCATGAGGTCGCCACCTGCATCGCGAGATAGGCCGCCGGATGCAGCGCCACGTCGATGATCCGGCTTGTGTGAGCCAGAAGCGGAACCAGGTGCAAAACGGCGATGCACATGGGCCAGAAACGATGTGCAAAGAGCGCGAGCGTGACGGTGGCTGCCGCCCCGAACAGGTCGATCGCGAGATGGCCGGTGTCGAGCGATGCGAAGTTCGGCGGAACGAAAGCGTGGAGCAGTTGGTCCAGCCCCACCATCGTCACGGCTATCGCCGCCATCGCCCGTTCGGGGCCGCCGCCACGCCAGGCGGCATAGCCGACAGCAACGGCCAAGAAAGCAAGAAACAAGGCTATACGCACGCCCTGAGACTTTCACGGCCGTCGCTTCCGGTCAATCGGCATCAGGCGGCTGATGCCCGCGCGCCGGCTCCTGCTTCGGCAATCGACGGACATTCGTGGAGATCGTAACCGGCGGTTTCGCGTCCGAGGTCGGCGAGTTCGCCATGAACACGCAGAATGTCGCCGCTGACGCCGACGAGTGCCGACTGCGCTTTCAGCAGCAGGCGGAGGGTCGCATGACCCTTGGTTGCCGGGACGCCTTTGATGTCCCGCCGCGCTGTGACCACGCTGGTCATCAGCGATGACACCGCGATGAGCGCATCGTCGACTCTCACTTCGGCGGCCGGAACATCGCGGGCCAAGCGTGCTGCCGCGATGGTGATTTCGTTGGACATGACTTCTCCTCTGCCGGAAGCGCACGCTCCGGCGATTGATGACGGACAGGATGAAAGAATCAGCCGGAGATCAGCCGGGTCAGCGTTTCGCCGATCGTCACGCCCGCAAGAGCAAGAAGGATCAGGCCGACAAGCATCGCCGCCATGATCCAGCCCCGGTTCGGGCGGGAGTGATCATGCCTCCAGAGACTCTTGAACAGTGGGTCGTTCGCGACTGGTTGCTGTGTGAGCGATGTACTATCGTTCAGCGCCAATGCGGCCGGCCCGCCGTCCGGGAAGTCGGATGGCACGAGGTCGGGCGGCGGCGGTAGTATGACCGCATCCCATGGTATCCGGTCATAGGTCTGCCTGAGGCGTGCATAGCGGATCGCGGTCTCGTCGCGGTTCGCCGCTCCCAATATGTCGCGCGCGGTCGTGAGCCTCAGATCTACGGCTTGCTTTGAAATATCGAGACGGCGGGCAATTTGCTTCGAAGTCTGCCGCTCGAGCAGCAGATCGAGGCAAGCGCGTTGCTTGTCCGTGAGGCGCGCCCAGCGCGCTTCGTCCTCTGACGGCTGCGACCCCGAATCAGTCATTGTTACACTCTTGTCAAAATCGGGCCGAACACAAGCTACCGGACCCGATATGCGGTTTCTTGGAGGATGTTACCCGAGCGGCGCCTACGCCGCTCCCTGTCTTTCTTCGCCATTGTACGACGCGAACAAAAGCTTGTTGAATCGCATCCTTCTCTGCGTCTCTTACTCGTCCCCGTCGAACGGGGCGCCCTTGCCCCGGGTCAAGAAACGGGGATATCGATGGGCGCAGAACCGATCCGGCTGGAGGCACATCATCGCAGCGCGCGCATGCTGCGCACGGCGATGGGCGATGCGATCGCCAAATGGCTCGCCGATCCCGAAGTCATCGAAATCATGCTCAATCCCGACGGCCGTCTGTGGGTCGACCGGCTGGGTCAGGGCGTCGCCGAGAGCGGGTATCGCCTGACTGCCGCAGACGGCGAACGCATCATTCGGCTCGTCGCCCATCATGTCGGCGCCGAAGTTCATGCGGCGGCACCGCGCGTCTCGGCCGAACTGCCCGAGGGCGGTGAGCGCTTCGAAGGCCTGCTGCCGCCGGTCGTCGCCGCACCGGCCTTTGCGATCCGCAAACCGGCGATCGCCGTCTTCTCGCTCGACGACTATGTCGCATCCGGCATCATGCGCGCAGGCGAGGCCGAAACTCTCCGCTCGGCAGTCCGCGACCGGCTCAACATTCTCGTCGCGGGAGGCACCGGGACCGGCAAAACCACGCTGACCAACGCGCTGCTCGCCGAGATTGCGGGAAGCCGCGACCGGATCGTGCTGATCGAGGACACGCGCGAACTCCAATGCGCCGCGCCCAATCTGGTCGCGATGCGGACCAAGGATGGCGTCGCCTCGCTCTCCGACCTCGTTCGCTCTTCGCTGCGCCTGCGCCCCGATCGTATTCCGATCGGCGAGGTACGCGGCGCCGAAGCGCTTGACCTGCTGAAAGCCTGGGGCACGGGGCACCCGGGCGGCGTTGGGACGATCCACGCCGGCAGCGCACTCGGCGCGCTGCGCCGGATGGAGCAACTGATCCAGGAGGCCGTGGTCACCGTGCCGCGCGCCCTGCTCGCCGAAACGATCGACCTCGTCGCCGTGCTCGTGCGTGACGGGACAGGCCGGCGGCTCTCCGAACTCGCGCGCGTCGACGGGCTCGATCCCGCGACCGGCGAATATCGTCTCACACCCGCCCATTCCGCAGGAGATCCGTCATGAAAATTGCCTTTCCCAAGCGCCCGATGCTGACCGCAGGCGCCTTCGTCATCGCATTGGCGCTCTCGGCGCCCGCGCACGCCGGCGGCTCGTCGATGCCATGGGAGGCGCCGCTCCAGTCGATCCTCGAAAGCATCGAGGGGCCGGTCGCCAAGATCGTCGCGGTGATCATCATCATCGTGACGGGTCTCAGCCTTGCCTTCGGCGATACGTCGGGCGGCTTCCGGCGGCTGGTCCAAATCGTGTTCGGCCTGTCGATCGCTTTCGCCGCCTCGAGCTTCTTCCTCTCCTTCTTTTCCTTCGGCGGCGGAGCGCTCGTCTGATGGGCCGGGAAGGGGAGGTGCCGGGCTATTTCGCGCCGGTCCACCGGGCGCTGGCCGAACCGATCCTGCTCGGCGGCGCGCCGCGCAGCCTCGCAATCCTCAACGGCACGCTCGCGGGCGCCGTGGGCCTCGGCCTCCGCCTCTGGATCGTCGGTCTCGCGATATGGGCGATCGGCCACGCCCTCGCGGTCTGGGCTGCCCGCCGCGACCCGCAGTTCGCCGACGTCGCCCGCCGTCACCTCAAATATCCCGTCTGGATGCGCTGATGATGAACCTCTCCGAATATCGCACGAAATCCGCCCGCCTCGCCGATTTCCTCCCTTGGGTCTGCCTGGTGGCGGAGGGCGTGGTGCTGAACAAGGACGGCTCCTTCCAGCGCACGGCGCGCTTTCGCGGGCCCGACCTCGACAGCGCCACGCCCGCCGAGCTCGTCGCGGTCACGTCGCGGCTCAACAATATGCTCCGGCGGCTCGGATCGGGCTGGGCGGTGTTCGTCGAGGCACAGCGCGTGCCGGCCGTGTCCTATCCGGTCGCCGAATTCCCCGACCCCGTATCCGAGCTCGTCGATGTCGAGCGCCGCGAGCAGTTCCGCGAGGAGGGGGCGCATTTCGAGAGCTTCTATTATCTGACCCTGCTCTGGATGCCGCCCGCCGAGGAAGCCGCGCGCGCCGAGGCCTGGCTCTACGAGGGCCGATCGAAGGCCGGCGTTGATGCCAAGGAACTGCTCGCGGGTTTCGTCGATCGCACCGGGCGCATACTCCATCTCGTCGAGGGCTTCATGCCCGAGGCCGAATGGCTGGGTGACGGCGAGACGCTGACCTATCTGCACAGCTGCGTGTCGACAAAGGTCCAGCGCGTCCGCGTGCCCGAGACGCCGGCCTATCTCGATGCGCTGCTCGCCGACGAGGCGCTCGCCGGCGGCCTCGAACCCCGGCTCGGCACGTCGCATCTGCGCACGCTCACCATTACCGGCTTTCCGAGCGTCACCTTCCCCGGCCTGCTCGACGAGCTCAACCGCCTGGCCTTCGCCTATCGCTGGTCGTCGCGGGCAATCATGCTCGACAAGACCGACGCGACCAAGCTTCTGACGAAGATCCGCCGGCAATGGTTCGCCAAGCGCAAGTCGGTCGCCGCGATCCTGAAGGAGGTGATGACCAACGAGGCGTCGGTCCTGATGGACAGCGATGCGTCGAACAAGGCGGCCGACGCCGACATGGCACTGCAGGAACTCGGCGCCGACGAGGCCGGAATTGCCTATGTCACCGCGACGATTACCGTTTGGGACCGCGACCCTGGCCTGGCGGCCGAGAAGCTGCGGCTGGTCGAGAAGATCATCCAGAGCCGTGACTTCACCTGCACGGTCGAAGGCGTCAACGCGCTCGAGGCATGGTTCGGCAGCCTGCCCGGCCATGTCTATGCGAACGTCCGCCAGCCCCCTGTCTCGACCCTCAATCTCGCCCATCTGATCCCCCTCTCCGCGGTGTGGGCGGGGGCGGAACGGGACGAGCATTTCGGTGACGCCCCCTTGCTCTACGGCAAGACCGAAGGCTCGACCCCGTTCCGCTTTTCGCTTCACGTCGGCGATGTCGGGCATAGCCTCGTCGTCGGTCCGACCGGCGCCGGCAAGTCGGTGCTGCTCGCGCTGATGGCGATGCAGTTCCGCCGCTATGAAGGCAGTCAGATCTTCGCCTTCGACTATGGCGGCTCGATCCGCGCGGCGGCGCTCGCTATGGGGGGCGACTGGCAGGATCTCGGCGGCGCGCTCCATGATGCCGCCAGCGCGGGATCGGTGGCCCTGCAGCCGCTCGCGCGGATCGACGAGGCGGCAGAGCGCGCCTGGGCAGCCGACTGGCTCGCGGCGCTGCTCGCAGGCGAGGGCATCGCGGTCGATCCGGCGGCGAAAGAGCATCTCTGGTCGGCGCTGACTTCGCTCGCGACCGCGCCGGCTTCCGAGCGCACGCTGACTGGCCTCGCCGTGCTGCTCCAGTCGCAGGAGCTGAAACTCGCACTGTCGCCCTATCTGGTCGGTGGTCCCTGGGGGCGGCTGCTCGATGCCGAGGCCGAGCATCTGGGCCTCGCGCGCGTTCAGGCGCTCGAAACCGAAGGGCTGGTCGGCGCGGCCTCCGCTGCGCCGGTTCTGTCCTATCTTTTTCATCGGATCGAGGGACGGCTCGATGGCTCGCCCACCTTGATCATCATCGATGAAGGCTGGCTCGTTCTCGACAGCCCCGCCTTCGCGGCGCAACTGCGCGAATGGCTGAAGACGCTTCGCAAGAAGAATGCGAGCGTGATCTTCGCCACCCAGAGCCTCGCCGACATCGAGGGATCGAGCATCGCGCCCGCGATCATCGAAAGCTGTCCGACACGCATCTTTCTGCCCAACGAGCGCGCCGCCGAACCGCAGATCGCCCGGGTTTATGAACGGTTCGGGCTCAACGACCGGCAAATCGAAATCCTGAGCCGAGCGACCCCGAAGCGCGACTATTATTGCCAGTCGCGGCGCGGCAACCGGCTGTTCGAACTCGGGCTCGGCGATATCGCGCTCGCCTTCGCCGCCGCCTCCTCGAAAGCCGACCAGATCCGCATCGGCGAACTCGTCGCAGCCCATGGGCAGGCCCAGTTTGCGGCCGCCTGGCTCCGCCATCGCGGCCTCTTGTGGGCCGCCGATCTTCTTGGTCACCTTGAAATTGCAGCCCCCTGAAGGAGAGAATTTGATGAAACTGCCATCTTATCGCCGCGCCGCGCTGGCGGCACTGGTTGCAGCGACCATGCTGCCGCCCGCTTTGGTCGTGAGACCGGCGAGTGCCCAGGTCGGCGGCATCGTTCACGATCCGCGTAACTATTCCCAGAATATCCTGACCGCCGCGCGGACGCTCGAACAGATCAACAACCAGATCAAGCAGCTTCAGAATCAGGCGACCTCGCTCGTCAACGAGGCGCGTAACCTCGAGAGCTTGCCGGTCTCGACGTTGCAGGAGCTGCAGGGGCAGGTCGATCGCACGCGCGAGCTTCTGGGCGAAGCGCAGCGGGTCGCCTTCGACGTGGGCGACATCCAGCAAGCGTTCGACGCGCGTTACAGAGGCGCGGCACTGTCGGGGCCGCACGCCGCGATGGTCGCCAATGCCGAGGCGCGCTGGAACGACAGCGTCGGCGCCTTCCAGGACGCGATGAAGGTGCAGGCGGGGGTCGTCGCGGGCATGGACGCGACGCGCCAGTCGATCGGCACGCTGGTCACCGCAAGCCAGTCAGCGACCGGCGCGCTTCAGGCGGCGCAGGCGGGCAATCAGCTGCTCGCGCTCCAGTCGCGGCAGCTCGGCGATCTCGCCGCCGCGATCGCGGCGCAGGGCCGCGCCGAAATGCTGGGTGCCGCGCGTGCCGCCTCCGCCGAGGCCGAAGGGCGCGAACGCTTTCGCCGCTTCCGCAAAGGCAATTGAGATGGGCCGGGCGGGAAAGCTTGCGGTCGGGGCGGTGATCGGCGGCATGGCGCTGACGCTTGCGCTCGTCGCCGCGGTGGATCCGCCCGCGCCCCGGGCGTCCGCTCCCGCGCAGATATCCGGAGCGGACGCACGGCCGGGCCTTGGGGATACGCTGCGCCGCTGCCGCACCGTCACCGTCGCCGACCCCGAATGCGAGGCGGCGTGGGAGACGAAGCGGCGCCATTTCTTCGGCCAAGAGAAGGATGAGAAATGAACGATACCGGCGTTATCGACCAATTTCTGTCGGTCTTCTCGACCTATATCGACAGCGGCTTCGGTCTATTGGGAGGAGAGGTCGGCTTCCTCTCCTCGACGTTGATCGTGATCGACGTGACGATTGCCGCGCTCTTCTGGGCATGGGGGGCGGATGAGGATGTGCTTCAGCGACTCGTCAAGAAGACGCTCTACATCGGCGTCTTTGCTTTCATCATCGGCAACTTCCAGAGCCTTGCGACGATCATGCTCGAAAGCTTTGCGGGCCTCGGTCTGAAAGCGAGCGGCGGCGCCATGGCGATCGGTGACTTCATGCGCCCCGGCGTTGTTGCGGCGACCGGGCTCGATGCCGCCGAGCCCTTGCTCGATGCCAGCGCCGACCTCCTGGGACCGATCGGGCTGTTCGTGAATTTCATGCAGATTCTGATCCTGCTGGTCGCCTGGATTATCGTCGTGCTCGCCTTCTTCATCCTCGCGGTGCAGGTCTTCGTGACGATCCTCGAGTTCAAGCTGGTCACCCTTGCGGGGTTCGTTCTCATCCCTTTCGCCTTTTTCGGACGCACCGCCTTTATGGCCGAGCGGGTGCTGGGGCATATTGTTTCGTCGGGAATCAAGGTGCTCGTGCTCGCTGTCATCACCGGCATCGGGACGACGCTATTCGATCGCTTCCTGAACGCAGGTGTCGGCCCCGAACCCGACATCGAACAGGCAATGGCGATCGCGCTCGGGGCGCTCACGCTTCTGGGCCTTGGCATCTTCGGACCCAGCATCGCCAACGGCATCGTCGCAGGTGGGCCGCAGCTCGGAGCCGGCGCGGCAGCGGGAACCACCGTCGCGGCGGGTGCCACGCTGGCCGCTGGCGCCGCCGGCACGGCGCTGGCGGCTGGAGCGGCCGCCACCGCGGCGCGCGGCGCCGCTGCTGCCGGCGCACGCGGTGCCGGTGGTGCGTCGGCAGCTTACACCGCCGGAGCGGCCGGAAAGAGCGGGGCTGCGGCGGTTGGATCGGGCCTGGCCAATGTCGCGCGCTCCGCCGCAGGCGGTATCGCGTCGCCGCTCCGCAGCGCCGCTGCCAAGGTCCGGGCCGATTTCGAGGCTGGCCGCGATGGCGGCGCCGGCGGCACGACGACCCCGAGGCCCGCCGACGGACCGCCCGCTTGGGCCGCGGCCATGCGCCGCCGCCAGACGATGACGCACGGCGCGACGATCGGCACACAGACCCTGAAGGGCGGCGACAGCCATGGCGCCGGTTCGGCTCCCGACATCAGCGAAAAGGACTGATCGATCATGTTCAAAAGGCCCTCCAATCATTATGGCCGCGCGCCCGAGCCGGTCACGCCCTACCAGCGCGCGAAGCAGGAGTGGGACGACCGGATCGGATCGGCGCGCGTCCAGGCGAAGAACTGGCGGCTCGCCTTTTTCGGCTGCCTTGTGATGTCGGGCGGGCTGGCCGGCGGCCTCGTGTGGCAGGCATCGCGCGGCACGATCACGCCCTGGGTCGTCGAGGTCGACAAGCTCGGCGAAGCGCGCGCCGTGGCGGCCGCCGACGGCGACTATCGGCCAACCGATCCGCAGGTCGCGTTCCATCTCGCCCGTTTCATCGAGCATGTCCGCGGCATTCCCGCCGATCCCGTCGTGCTGCGCGCCGACTGGCTTAGCGCCTATGATTTTGCGAGCGCGACCGGGGCGCAGGCGCTCAATGACTATGCGCGCACCAACGATCCCTTCGCAGAGGTTGGCAAAGTGCAGGTTGCGGTCGACGTCTCCAGCGTCATCCGCGCCTCGAAAGACAGCTTTCGCATCGCCTGGACCGAGCGGCGCTATCAGGACGGAAGCCTGATCGAGCGCTCGCGCTGGTCGGCAATCGTGACGGTCACGATCCAGCCGCCGCGCACCCCCGATGCGCTCCGCAAGAACCCGCTCGGGCTCTTTGTCACCGCTTTCAACTGGTCGAAGGAACTCAGCCAATGACGCGATATCATCCGCTCCCGCTCGCATTGGGAGCCATGCTCTCCCTGCTCGCATCGCCCGCTGGGGCGGGCGAGCCGGCAGATCCTCGCCAGCGCGTCGGCCGCGCCAATGCCGAGGCCCGCGTCCAACCCGACCGGCAAGGCTACCGGAACGCGATCCAGCAATATGCCTGGGCCGAAGGGGCGCTGTTTCAGGTGTATTCGGCGCCCGGGCAGGTCACCGACATCGTGTTGCAGGAAGGCGAACAACTCGTCGGCCCCGGACCTGTCGCGTCGGGCGACACGGTGCGCTGGATCATCGGCGATACGGTGAGCGGCGCTGGCGCCCGGCGGCGCGTGCATGTTCTCGTCAAGCCGACCCGCTCGGACATCATGACCAATCTCATCATCAACACCGATCGGCGTACCTATCATGTCGAACTTCGCGCGACCCCAGCGGCCTATATGGCATCGGTATCCTGGACTTACCCCGCCGATGAGCTGATCGCCTTGCAGGCCGCCGAAGCCGAGGCGGCGCGCATCGCCCCCGTTGCCGGGGCGATCGACCTCGCCGCCCTCAACTTTCGCTATCGTATCACGGGCGACACGCCCGCGTGGCGGCCGGTGCGCGCCTTCGACGACACGCGCCAGCTCTTCATCGAGTTCGGCGAAGATATCGCCACGGGCGATATGCCGCCCTTGTTCGTGCTTGGCGCCGCTGGCGAGGCCGAGTTGGTCAACTACCGTGTGCAGGGCCGCTATATGATCGTCGACCGGCTGTTCGAGCGCGGGGAGCTTCGCCTCGGTGCCGGGAAGCGGGCACGCGTCGTCCGGATCGAGCGCGAGATGGCGCGCCGCCGGGGGCGGTCGTGACGGGTTCCGCGGAACAAGCGGCGCTTTCGGCCGAAATGCAGGGCGAGGGCGAACGCGCGGCCTCGCCGCAGGATGGCGATGCCTTCCGGCTGCGCGGGGAGCCGCCACGCGTCATGCGCCTGTCGCGCAAGACACTGGCGATCATCGGCGCTCTGGGCGGCATCGCGATCGGTGGAGCCCTGCTTTTTGCCCTGCAGCCCGCAGCGCCGAAGCCGCACGAAAATCTCTATTCCACCGGCCAGGCAAACAAGGCCGAGGTCGTCACCGGCGCGCCCGCCGACTATGACAAGGTTGCGAAACTCGGGCCGCCGCTGCCCGGCGATCTTGGACGGCCCATCCTGGCAGCGCAGCGCGATGGCGAAAGCGTCCCGGTGCCGTCCGTCGGCAATAGCCCAGCGGGCGGGCGGATGCCCGCCGACGAGGCGCGTGAACGGGCGCGGCAAGAACGCGAGGCGGCGACAGCGAGCCGGCTCTTTCTCGGCGGTGGATCCGCGAACGGGACGGGCGCCGACGTTCTGCGCGGAGCCCTCGACCTGCCGGCGCCGAGCGCGCCCGCTCCCGAAGGCGGTCCGCAAACGCCGGCGACCGCACGGCGCGCCTTTCTCGCCAGCGGTCCCGGCCGGTCCTTCGAAAGCGCCGAGCGCGCCCGGCCACCATCCTCGCCCAATATCCTGCAGGCCGGGAGCGTCATCCCGGCCGCGTTGATCACCGGCATCCGGTCGGACCTGCCCGGCCAGGTGACTGCACAGGTCACCCAGAATGTCTATGACAGTCCGACCGGGCGCATCCTGCTCATTCCGCAAGGCGCGCGGCTGGTCGGCGAGTATGACAGCGAGATTTCCGCGGGACAGGAAAGGGTGTTGCTCGCCTGGGACCGCCTGATCCTTCCGGGCGGCCGCTCGATTCGCCTCGATCGTCAGCCTGGCGCCGATGCGGGCGGCATGGCCGGTCTGTCCGATCGCACCGATCAGCACTGGGGTTCGATGCTGCGCGCCGCGCTCATCTCGACGCTCCTCGGCGTCGGCGCCGAGCTTGGCACGAATGACAACGACGCTTTGGTACGGGCGCTTCGCGATGGTTCGCAGGATACGATCAACCAGTCGGGACGGCGCCTCGTCGAGCGACAGATGAATGTGCCGCCGACCCTCACGATCCGCCCGGGGTTTGCGCTGCGCGTTGTCGTGACGCGTGACTTGATCCTCGGGCCCGAGGAGAGTGGCCGATGAGCAAGCTCAGGCTCGGCCCGGTCGCCGACGACAAACCGGTGAAGCTCGCCATCGAATTGCCCGGCGCACTTTACCGGGAATTGGTCACCTATGCCGAAGTGCATGCGAAGACGACGGGGCTCGGCGAACCTTTGCCGCCCGAAAAGATCGCGGTCCCCATGATCGAGCGCTTTATTGCGACCGATCGCGGGTTCGCGGCCGAGCGGCGTCGGCGCTGATCACATCGGTTCACCTTCTTTCGGCAGGTGTAGGTGATCTATGGCTGTGAGCTGACCGAGCCGAATGCGCGCGGCTGCGTCCCCGAAATCCTGCGCGATGCCGGGTTTCGCAACGTCGACGAAGTCCGGACGATTCCGACCCCGACGGGCTCAATTTCGCTGTACCGGGCGCGTCGCTAGGCCGAAGCCGGCTGTTGGTCATGGGTCCGGTATGGCCTTTGGCCATTTGTCGGATCTGCTCAGCAAGATTGCGCGCGATTTTCGAACCCATCCCCTTCAGGAAGAGGGCGCGGTTGACGAACAGCCGCGCCCTCACCAGTTTCGCGAAGAGGTGCCTGCCTCCGAGTGCCGACATGTGCGTCAGGCTTCGGCTGATCGCGCCCGCCACATAGTCGGGTCCGGCAGAGCCTCCTTCCTCATGGCTGTTCGAGTGCGCTATCCTCGATCCTTTCGTCCTTCTGTGCACGCTTGTCTCCATAACGCGCATAGAGGGTCGGAAGCGCGAACAGTGTGAGCAACGTGGCCGAAATCAGTCCGCCGATCACCACCGTCGCCAGCGGCTTCTGCACTTCGGCCCCGGCGCCGGTCGCGAGCGCCATCGGCACGAAGCCAAGGCTCGCGACGAGCGCGGTCATCACCACCGGGCGCAGGCGCATGAGCGCGCCTTGCCGGGCAGCTTCCGCCCGCTCCATGCCCGATCGCATCAGTTCCTGGATCGACGACACCATCACGAGGCCATTGAGAACCGCGATGCCCGACAGGGCGATGAAGCCGACCGCGGCCGAGATGGAGAAGTCCATACCGCGGAGGAACAGGGCCAGCACGCCGCCGATGAGCGCGAGCGGCACTCCCGTGAACACGATCGCCGCGTCACGCGATGACCGGAGCGCGCCGTAGAGCAGCAGCAGGATCAGCACAAAACAGGCCGGGACGACGAGCTGGAGCCGATCGCGCGCCGAGGCCAGGTTCTGGAACTGTCCGCCCCATTCAAGATAGCTTCCTGCGGGAAGCCGGACATCTTTCGCTATCCCAGCCTTGGCATCCGCAACCACATCGGAGATCGCGCGGCCGCGCACATTGGCCTGCACCACCACGCGCCGTTTGCCGTTCTCGCGGCTGATCTGGTTCGGGCCGTCGACGATGCGAATATCGGCGACGCTCGCGAGGGGAACAAATGCCCCGCCCGCGACCGGAACCTGCACCTGTTCGAGGACCGACAGGTCGGAGCGCTGCGCTTCCGAAAGCCGAATGACCACCGGGAAACGCCGGTCACCCTCGAAAATCGTCCCGGCCTCGCGGCCGCCGATCGTCGCGGTGACGACATCCTGCACATCCTGCGCCGTCACCCCGAGGCGCGCCATCGCATCGCGGTTGGCGCGAATGTCGAGCATCGAGAGGCCTTCGGTCTCTTCGACACGGACATCGCTGGCACCCTCGGTTTTCCGCAGGATCGCGGCGACCCGCTCGGCGGTCCTGTTCATGGCGTCGAAGTCGTCGCCATAGACCTTGATCGCAATGTCGCCGCGCACCCCTGCGATCAGCTCGTTGAAGCGCATCTGGATCGGCTGGGTGATTTCATAGGCGTTGCCCGGAAATTTGTTCAGCTCCTTTTCCAGCCGTTCGACGAGTTCGGCTTTGGGGAGACTTGGGTCGGGCCACTCCTTCCGGGGTTTGAGGATCACGAAATTGTCGGTCGCGCTCGGCGGCATCGGATCGGACGCGAGATCGGCCGTCCCGGTCTTCGAGAAGGCGATCGCGACCTCGGGCTGCTTCGAGAGCATCCGTTCGATCGGCACCTGCATCGCCTGGCTTTGCTCGACCGACGTCGAGGGAACGCGGAACGCCTGGATGAGGAGGTCGCCTTCATCGAGCTGCGGCAGGAACACCTGGCCCAGCGAAAGAAAGGCGAGGATCGCGACGACGAACCCGCCGATCCCGGCGCCGAGCGTCAGCTTTGGCCTGCTCATCGCCCGGTCGAGACCGGGTTCGTAGCGCTGCTTGAGCCAGCTCATGATCCGGCCCTCCTTCTCCTCGACCCGCTTCGACAGCCAGATGGCGATCGCGGCAGGCACGAAGGTGAGCGAGAGGATGAAGGCGAAGGCCAGCGCGATGATGACGGTGAGCGCCATCGGGATGAAGGTCTTGCCCTCGACCCCGCTCAGCGTGAGCAAAGGGACATAGACGAGAATGATGATCGCTTGGCCATAGACCGAGGGACGTACCATCTCGCGGGCCGCCGACGCGACGGTCGCCAAGCGCTCCGGAACGGTTAGAATGCGGCCGTGGCGATGCTGCAGGTCAGCCATGCGGCGGAGCGCGTTCTCGACGATGATCACGGCGCCGTCGACAATAAGGCCGAAGTCGAGGGCCCCGAGGCTCATCAGGTTCGCAGACACGCCCGCGCGGAGCATCCCGAAACTGGTGAGCAGCATCGTGATCGGGATGACGAGCGCCGCGATCAGCGCGGCGCGGAAATTCCCGAGCAGCAGGAACAGCACGACGATGACGAGCAGCGCGCCTTCGGTGAGATTCTTGCCGACCGTCCAGATCGTCGAGTTGACGAGTCTTGTACGGTCGAGCGCCGGTTCGATGACGACATCGGGCGGCAGCGAGGCGTTGACCTCCTGCAGTCGGTCGGCAACCGCGGTCGCGACGGTTCGGCTGTTGCCGCCGATGCGCATGACGGCAGTCCCGACGATGACTTCGGTTCCCGCTTCGGACGCCGACCCCATCCGCACGGCCTGACCGGTGCGGACCGCTGCGACCTGGTCGAGCGTGATCGGCACACCCGAACGGGTCGCGACGACGATGCGCGAGAGTTCGGCGGTATCGCGGACCAGCGCATCCGACCGGACCGCGAGCCCTTCACCGTTGCGCTCGACCACCCCGCCGCCGACCGCCGTGTTGTTGCGTTCGAGGGCTTCGGCGAGATCGGTAAGGCTGAGATCGAGCGCGGCGAGGCGCTGAACATCGGGAATCACGAGATATTGCTTGGCATAACCGCCGATCGAATCGACGCCGGCCACGCCCGGAACGGTCCGGATTAGAGGCGAGACGATCCAGTCCTGTGTCGTGCGCAAGAAGGTCGCCTTGTCGGCTTCGGAAACGAGCCGCTCGCCTTCGGGCGTCACATAGCTGCCATCGGGCTGAAGGCCAGGTTCGCCGGCTTTATGCGCATCGTCTTTCCGCTGCGCGATCCTCACCGTCCACATATAGACGTCGCCGAGGCCCGTCGCGATCGGCCCCATCTCGGGGCGGACTCCGTCGGGTATATTCTCGGCGGCTGCCGTCAGTCGCTCACCGACCTGCGCCCTCGCGAAATAGATATCGGTCGAGTCATCGAAAACAGCGGTGATTTGCGCGAAGCCGTTGCGGCTCAGCGAACGTGTATGGTCGAGGCCGGGGATTCCGGCGAGCGCGGTCTCGATCGGGAAGGCGACCTGCTTCTCGACGAGTTCGGGCGATAGCGCGGGTGCGCGGACGTTGATCTGGATCTGGTTGTTGGTGATGTCGGGAACCGCATCGATGGGCAAGCGCGACAGCGCGCTGGCCCCGATGATGGCGGCAATGGCGGTGAGCAGGACGACAAGCCAGCGCTTCTCGACCGCCCAGGTGACGATACGGGCGATCATGGCTTAATCCTCATCCGCGGCTTCGCTCTTGCCGATCTCGGCCTTGAGCACATAGCTGTTGGCGATAGCGATCTGCTCGGTGCCTTTGAGCCCCGAGCGGACGATCACATTGGCGCCGGCACGGTCGCCGAGAACGACCGGGACGGCCGCGAAGCCGTCCTTCGTGCGGACGAACACGACGCTCTTGCCGTCGACCGTCTGGATCGCCGTTGAGGGCACACTGATCGATGAGTCGCCGCTGCCTCCCGCCAGCGTGACCGAAGCGGTGACCGCTTCGCCGACGCGCCATTGGCCGGCGCGATTGTCGAGGAGGGCGATGGCGGGCACCAGCCTTGTCACCGGATCGAGCGCCGGCGAGACGAAACTGATCCTGCCGGTGGCTTGCCGGCCCGGTGCGCTCACCGATACGGATGCACCGGGGCGGATGCGTCCTGCATCGGCGGGCTGAAGGTTGAGCGACAGCGAAACGCTCGACAGATTGGCGATGCGGTAGAGTTCGGCGTCAGCTGGCACCGTCTGGCCGAGCACAACACTGCGCGCGATCACCTGGCCCGAGATCGGCGCGGCGATGGCGATGCGATTGAGCTGGCCGCCGCCGCCGCCCGCTGCCGACACCTGTTGCTGCGCAAGCTGATAGGCGATGCGGGCTTCGGTCGCGGCGGTGCGCGCCGCGATCACATCCTGCTCGGGCGAGACGCGCTGCGCGAACAGTCGCTCTTCGCGGGCGAGATTGGAATTGGCGAGCGTAAGCCGCGCTCGCGATGCCTGCACCTCGCCCTGGAGCTGCGCTGCCTCGCGGCTTTCGATGATCGCGAGCGTCTGGCCGCGCCCGACGCTCTGCCCGAGGTTGCGGTTGAGCGCGACGACCCGCCCGCCGATCGCGGCCGACACCGCCTGCGTGCCCTGCGGATCGCCTTCGATCGTGGCGGGAAGCTGAAGCGCGCCGGCGCTACCGATAGCCGGACGTCCGAGTATGATGCCAGCCACTTTGATCTGTTCGTTGGTGAGCGCGATGCCGCCGCCCTCGGCTTTGCCGCCCTCTTCTTCGCCATTTTCTTCGGCGGGCTTGGCTTTCTCGCCGCCGCCGCAAGCAGCAAGGAAGAGTGGCAGGGCAGCGGCGAGCAGCAACTTCCGGTTGAGTTGAAATGTCATGGGGTCAATTTCCTTCGAGGGGCGCGGGAGCCGTGAGGCGTTCCAACCGGGCCTTGGCGAGTTGGTAGGAGACGAGCGCTTCGATCGACGCCGAGCGCATGTCCGTCAGCGTCCGTTCGGCGTCGAGCAGTTCGAGTTGGCCGAATTTGCCTTCGCGGTAACCAATGCGCGCGATGCGCGCGGCTTCCATCGCCGACGAGAGCGCGGGGCCGCTGGCAACACGCGCCGCAGCCGCGGCGTTTGCGGCCTCGACTTCGGCATCGCCGATCTGCTGTTCGACGTCGAGCGCGGTAACGCGGCGCTGCGCGTCGGCGCGCCGCCGCTCGGCATTCGCCTGATCGACCGCGGCGCGCCCGTTGTTGAACAGCGGCAGCGGCAGCGAGACGCTGAATACGGCGGCGACATCATTGGTCGCCTCGAGCCGCCGCACGCCGGGTCCGACCGTGAGGTCGGGCGCGCGCTGGGAACGAGCCAGTCTTACGCCCGCATCCGCAGTCGCAAGATCGGCGTCGGCGGCTGCCAGGGCCAGCGTGCCCGCCGCCGAGATCGGACGCGGCGGGCCCATCATACTTCCGCCAGGTCCGCCCAATATGGCGATGTCGAGCGAGCCGGAAATCTGGCGACCAATGCGGCGCGCGAGATTTGCGCGGGCCGCGGCGGCGAGCCGGCGCGCCTTGTCGACCTCCGCTTCGGCGGTCAGGCGCGCGACTTCGGCGCGTTCCTGTTCGAGCGGAGAGGCACGCCCCGCCTGGACGCGAATGGTTGCCGCACGCGCAGTGTCGCCCGCGATACGAAACTGGTCCTCGGCGATCGCCACCCGCACGTCGGCAGCCGAAGCCTGGACATAGAGTTCGGTCACCTGCAGGCGAATATCGGCCTGTGCGATCGCTTGCGCGATTTGCGCGCGGTGTGTTGCTGCGTTAGCCACGGCGATCCGGGCTTGGCGCTTTCCGCCGAGTTCTATCGGAATGGCAACGCTCGCCGTCACGTCGGCGCCGTTCACGCCATTATATGGCCCGGTGCCGACGAAGTTCTCGACTTCGACGCTGAGTGCCGGATTGGGCCGAAGCCCAGCCACGCGGCGCGCGGCGCTCGCAGCTTCGACCTCTGCTGCCGCGACGTCCGCCGCTGGCGCGCTGCCGCCCGCGAGGGCCACCGCATCCTCGAGCGTCAGCAGCGATCCCGATACCTGCCGGACTTCCGGCTCTTTTTCCTGCGCCTGCGCTATGGCAACGCAAGATGTGGCTGCCACCAAGGCAGCAACGATCCTGTACATAAGTTCATCCTCAATTGAGCCGAAAGGCCGCCGCGCAGTTGCGGCGTGTCGCAAAGCGTCTCAGGCGAGGGGGGGATCGAGAAGGGGAGCCAGTACGCGCGAAGGCCGCTCGACGACCGGCGCTGAAAACAGCGGTCCGCGGGCCATCGCCAGTGGAGCTTCGCTGGCCGTTGGATACTGATCCGGAGCCATGGAACAATGATGATGGCCGCTATGGGCAAATTTCTTGGCCGGCCCGTGATGCTCCTGTCGCCCTTCGTCCCGGTCGACGAAAGTTCTGGTGTCGCGATCGACATGGCTAGCCGATGCAGGCTCGCAGAACTGCAGGCTGCAAAGCAGTACGCCCACAATCACCAGCATTCGCATTATCGCTCCAGACATCGGCGCCCCCATTCGATCCTGTTCCTACTTGTCGTCAGAGGAAATTGCAGCGGCAAGGTCGGGCGGAACCGGCATCGGCTTGAACGCGCTGACTCGCGCCCGTCCCGTATTCCCCGAAGGCAATCTGCCCGTAAGCGATCCTAGCGGAACCAGCGCAAGCCGATACATTTGACCTGCTGCCTCGCGCCAGTCGCGGAGGGCCAGTGCGAATTGGGCCATTTGCCAGTGGGCTGCCAGATGCGGGCCGAAGAAGGGCTGAGCGATAATATGCGCTCGTTCCAGCGCACACCATGCGGCGATATCATCTGCCGATTGCCTGGCACCGCGATACCGTTCCATTTCGATGGCAATCAGCTTCGTCGCATGCCGCCGCTCCGCTGCTCCCATCGAAACCTCCCCTGAAAGAGCGTCGTCGCGACGTGCCGCGACCATGAGCGCTCCGCTCCCGCTACTATCCATGCGCGGTCTCGTTCCGCCGCTGCTGCCTGCCATTATATCGATAGCCGAGCCAAAGAATCGCAAGCACCAGAAGTTGGAGAAGCAATGGCTCAAGTGCGGGGAAAATCCCGAGGGCGGGGAAGCGTGGGAAATGGGCGAGCGGCGTGATGCCGAGAAGCCCGGCCTCTTGCAAGGCACCCGCTCCCTTTCCGGCGAGAACGACCGCAAGGATTGCGATGAGCGCCGAACTATAGGCAAAAAACGTCCCGATCGGCAAAGTGCGGCTGTAGCGCAGCATCGCCCAGGTAATCACCGCGAGAATTGCCAGCGCCGTCCCGGCGCCGGCGGCGATTGCGCTGCCGCTGCCTTGCGCGGACAGCGCTGTGAAAAAGAGGATGGTCTCGAAGACTTCACGATAAACGACGAGAAAGGCGAGGCCGAACAGGAACCACGCCGAGCGGCGGGACAGAGCCTTGCCCATTGCTTCGCGAATATAGCGCTGCCAGTTCGCCGCATTCGACTTGCCGTGCATCCAGATGCCGACCCAGACAAGCACCACGGCGGCGAACAAGGAACCGAAACCTTCGGTCAGTTCGCGGTTCGCGCCGCTGACCGATACCGCATAGGTCGCGATGGCCCAGGTCGCTCCGCCCGCGGCCAGGGCGGTGATCCAGCCGCCATGGACATAAGCGAGGACTTCGGGACGTTCGGACTTTCGCAGGAAAGCGATCATGGCCACCACGATCAGCACCGCTTCGAGACCTTCGCGCAGAAGGATGGTCAGGGCTCCGACAAACGTCGATGCATCGCTGGCGGCATCAGGAGAAAGCGCCGTCTCGGCGTCGGCGAAGAGGGTCTCGACAACGGCGGCCTTGTCCGCGACGTTTTCGACCGGCAAGCCGCGCCCGATGGAGACGCGATAATCGGCCATGGCCGTTTCTATGCGCGCCATCAGCGCCGAATTGCGCGTTGTCAGAATCGGTTCGACCGGCTCGAAACCGTCGAGATAGGCGGAAAGCGCCAAGCGCTCGGCTTCGCTGCGATTTCCGCTGCGATATGCGGCGAGGCTTTGCGCTAACTTGTCGCGCGCGATGGCAAGCGATGACGGTGCGGCTGCGGTCAGCGCCTTGGGAGCGGCACGCAAATAGGCGGTGATCGCATCGGCCTTCTCGCGGCCGACTTTGCGACCAAGGGCCTCGGGACTGAGGCTGGTAAAGGCTTGCAGGCTGGAGATATGTTCGCGCGCGGACGGATCGCGGCTCCAGATGCGCTCGCCATCAGCAACATGTTGAAAAGCAAAGCCGCCGACATACGCCGCCACCGCCCAACGGTCGTCCGAAGGCAAATGGGCGAAACTGGGCATCGAAGTGCCCTCAAGCCCTTGGCCTATGACCTGATAGAGTGCGAACAGGCTGCGCTTGCGGGCGCGCTCCGCGTCGGTGAAATCGATCGGTGCCGGATCAAGCCCCTTCGCTTGGGGACCATTGCCGTCGCCGCGCGCGCCATGGCAGCTCGCGCAATTTTCCCGATATATCTGTGCGCCGCGGCGGGGATCGGGTGCGGCTTTGGGTGCCAAAGGCACTGGATAAGCGGCGAGCAAATCGGTCGCGAGGCTGCGGGCTTGCCCCGCCACTTTGCCGGAATCCGACTTCGAAGCGATCGCCGCTTCGAGCTGTCCGGCCTCGGCAATGAGACGTGCACGCGCCGAGGTCGCCGGCAGCGCCGCGATTCCCTTACGAACGGTGGCCGAAAACTCGGTCATTTCGGCATATTCGACCGCACTCGCGATCTGGCCGTTCGCAACGGCGCCCGAATAATCGACGGCGACATAATCCAGCAGTCGCCAGATGGTCTGAACCTCTTCGGCATCGCTGCGAGCCTGCGCCGCTTGCGCGGCGAAGCTGCCGATAGCGGCAAGCAGGATCCAGAAGAAGCGAAAGCGGCGGGCGGGCGACATGGATCCTATCGTCCGGCCGCCATCGACATCTCGCGCAATTCCGTCCGCGCTCCGCGGAGAATTTCATAGGCCGAGTGCAGAAAGAGGGCGGCGATAATGGCGGCAACCGCGAGGTCGGGCCAGGCCTGACCCGTCCACGCAACGAGGCCCGCGGCGAAAATTACCGCCACATTGGCGATCGCGTCATTGCGACTGAACAGCCAAACCGCTCGGACATTGGCGTCGCCCTCACGAAACCGCGAGAGAACGCCGGCCGAAACGAGGTTGACGAGCAAGGCTGCGACACCGATGCCGCCCATCAATTCGGCTTCGGGAGGGACGGCCGTCAGTGCGCGCCACAGCGCGACGCCAATAACGCCAAGACCGAGCGTCAGCAGGAACAAGCCCTGTGCGAAGGCGATGCGCGTGCGCGCCAGCGCAGTCCAACCGATGGCGACGAGACCGGCCAAAGTGATCGTGCCATCCCCGATGAAGTCGAGCGAATCGGCCTTCAGCGCCTGGCTGTTGGCTATGAAACCGCCGACAATCTCGATCGCACCGAAACCGAGGTTGAGTATAACGACAATCCACAAGGCGCGGCGATAGGCCGGATCCTTCTCGGCGCGAACGGGGTCGCCCGTGCAGCCGCACGCATCGCCGCTTTCCGATTCTGCCGTCATCGATTCTTCGTCCTCATGTTGCCGCCCCCAAGGGTTTGTTTGATGCCTTCAACTTTGGAGACGATCAGCCTATACAATCTCCAGTCACTGGAGGATCAAGCACTTTATGACGAAGCGGCTCGCGATCGGCGATCTTGCCCGGCAGACGGGCACCAAGGTCAACACCATCCGCTTTTATGAGGAAATCGGACTTCTTCCCGAGGCACTCCGCACGCCCTCTGGGCGCCGGAGCTATGACACGGCCGATCTGCGTCGCCTTGCCTTCATTCGGCATGGCCGCCAGCTCGGCTTCTCTATTCCAGAGATACGCTCGCTGCTGGCACTTTCGGATCAGCCCGACCGGGACTGCGCGGATGCTGCGGCAATCGCGCGCGAACATCTTCACGAAATTGGCATTCGCATCGCTCGGCTTGAGACCTTGCGCTCGGCGCTGACTGATGTCGCGACCTCCTGCGAAGGGGGCCGCGCTGCCGAATGCCGAGTGATCGAGGCGATCGCGGGAACCGAACTGGCGATTTAGTCCGGTCGTCGGTTCGGACATGCTTCCGGCCATGAGACGCGGCGACAGGCGATCACTGCGTCCCATGGCTTCCGGTTCTGCTGTGCTACTGCGCCTTGCCGAGCTTGGTGATCGTCCCGGCCTTGCCGTCCCAATCGAGTTCGAACGCGACCTTGTCGCCCACCTTGATGTCCTTCAGCAGTTCGGGCTTCGCCGCAAACCCCATCGTCATCGGCGGCCATTCAAGTTCGGCGATCGCGCTATGATCGAGCGTCACCTGTCCTTTCGCGCTATCGATGGCGGTCACTGTTGCCGTGCCCTTGCCATGCTTGGTTTCGGCGGGCATCGCCATGGTCCCGGCATCATCGGCCATCGCGGCCTTTTCTTCGGCTTTGGGAGGTTCGCCTTGCTTGCCGCAGCCGGCGAGACCTGCACTGAGCGCGATGCCCAGCGCGATTGCAGTCAGTTTCTTCATGTCGTTTCTCCTTCGGGTTGAACGGGATGAGCCGCGCGCCTGCGCATCAGCAGATAGGCGGCGGGAATGATGAGCATCGACAGCAGCGGCGCGGTGAGCATGCCGCCGATCATCGGCGCGGCGATGCGGCTCATGACTTCGGAGCCGGTTCCGGTTCCGACGAGGATCGGGAACAGGCCCGCTAGGATGACCGCCACCGTCATCGCCTTCGGCCTCACGCGAAGCAGCGCGCCTTCGCGTACCGCGGCCAAAATGTCGTCGTCGCTGCGATCTGCGAGCGCATGCTTGAGATAAATGAGCATGACGACTCCGAACTCGGCGGCGACGCCGGCGAGCGCGATGAACCCGACCGCGCTTGCGACCGACTGGTTGTAGCCTAGCAGATAGAGCAGCCAGAGCCCGCCGGTGAGCGCGAAGGGCAAGGTCGCCATGATGAGCAGCGCTTCGTCCCAGCGGCGGAAGGTGAGGTAAAGCAGGACGAAGATGATCGCGAGCGTGACCGGGATCACGACCTTCATCCGCTCGGTCGCACGAACGAGGAACTCGAACTGACCGGTATAGGAGACGCTGACGCCGGGAGGCAGGTCGACCTCGCGCGCGATCGCCTGCTGAATGTCCTGCACCAGCCCCTGCAAATCGCGGCCGCGGCTGTCGACATAGATGAAGGTGACGGGGCGTGCATTCTCGCTGCGCAGCATCGGCGGCCCGTCGCTCACCCTGACGCTGGCCACCGTGCCGAGCGTGATCTGCTGGCGCGAGGGCGTCAGGACCGGAAGGCTCGCGAGTTCGCCGATGCTGTCGCGCAGCTCGCGCGGGTAGCGCACGCTGATCGGATAGCGCGCGAGCCCTTCGACCGTCTGACCGATCGTCTCGCCGCCGATCGCGCCCGATACGATCGCCTGCACGTCGGCGACGTTGAGACCGTAGCGCGCGGCGGCGGCGCGATCGATATCGACATCGATATAGCGCCCGCCGGTCAGCCGTTCGGCCAGCGCCGACGCGACGCCGGGGACGGTTTTGGCGACCGTCTCGATGCGCTTGGCGGTGCGGTCGATATCGGCGAGGTCGGAGCCTGCGACCTTGATCCCGATGGGGCTCTTGATTCCGGTCGCGAGCATGTCGATGCGGTTGCGGATCGGCGGGATCCAGAAATTGGCGAGCCCCGGAACCCGGACCCGCGCGTCGAGCTCCTCGATCAATTTCTCCTCGGTCATGCCGGGGCGCCACTGGTCCTTCGGCTTGAAGCGGATCGTCGTCTCGAACATCTCGAGCGGCGCGGGATCGGTCGCGCTGTCGGCGCGCCCCGCCTTGCCGAACACGCTCTCGACCTCGGGCACCGTCTTGATCAGCCGGTCGGTCTGCTGGAGCAGGCTCGATGCCCTTGCGGCCGAGATGCCGGGCAGCGCCGAGGGCATGTACAAGAGGTCGCCTTCGTGCATCTGCGGCATGAACTCGCCGCCGATCTGGGTTATCGGCCACAGGCTGGTGGCGAAGAGGAGGCCGGCGATCATGAGCGCCTTTTTCGGCCGTTCGAGCACCCAATCGAGTGCCGGGCGATAGATGCGCGTCAGCCAGCGATTGACCGGATTACTCTGTTCGGCGGGTATCTTGCCGCGGATCAGCCAGCCCATCAGCACCGGGATGAGCGTGATCGAGAGGATCGCGGCCGCCGCCATCGCATAGGTTTTGGTGAAGGCGAGCGGCGAGAAGAGCCGTCCCTCCTGGCCTTCGAGCGTGAAGATGGGAAGGAAGGAGAAGGTGATGATGAGGAGGCTGAGGAAGAGCGCGGGGCCGACCTCGGCGGCGGCGTCGGTGATGACGCGCCAGCGTTCGGTGCCTTTCAGCTCCTCGCCGGAATGATCGCGCTCCCAATGTTCGAGATGCTTGTGGGCATTTTCGATCATCACCACAGCCGCGTCGACCATCGCCCCGACCGCGATCGCGATGCCGCCCAAGGATAATATGTTGGCGTTGAGCCCTTGAAGCCGCATGACGATGAAGGCGATGAGGATGCCGAGCGGCAAGGTCAGGATCGCGACCAGCGCCGAGCGCGCGTGCCAGAGGAAGAGCGCGCAGACGAGCCCGACGATGATGAATTCTTCGACGAGCTTCGAGGTCAAATTATCGACCGCGCGGTCGATCAGCCCCGAGCGGTCATAGGTGGTGACGATCTCGACCCCGGGCGGCAGGCTGCGCTTGAGTTCGGCAAGCTTGGCGCGCACGCCGTCGATGACCTCACGGGCATTCTTGCCCTCGCGCATGACGATGACGCCGCCGGCGACTTCGCCCTCGCCGTTGAGCTCGGCGATGCCCCGCCTTGTGTCGGGCCCGATCTGCACCGTCGCGACATCGCCGACCGTCACCGGGATGCCGCCGCCGGCGGTGCGGATCGGCACGCTGCGGAAATCATCGAGCGACTTCAGATAGCCGCTCGCGCGGACGATATATTCGGCCTCGGCGAGTTCCAGGCTCCCGCCGCCGCTTTCCTGATTGGCGCGCTTGAGGGCGTCGGAGACCTCGCTTGCGGTCACGCCGAAGGCGGCAAGTTTCTGCGGATCGACGACGATCTGATACTGGCGCACCATGCCGCCGATGCTCGCGACCTCGGCGACGCCGGGAACCGCCTTGAGCTCGAAGCGCAGGAACCAGTCCTGGAGGCTGCGCAGCTCGGCGAGATCGTGGCGGCCGCTCTTGTCGACGAGTGCATATTCATAGATCCAGCCGACCCCGGTCGCGTCGGGACCGAGACTCGCGCGGGCACCCTCGGGGAGGCGGCTCTGCACCTGGCTCAGATATTCGAGCACGCGGCTGCGCGCCCAATAGGGATCGGTGCCGTCGTCGAACAGCACATAGACGAAGCTGTCGCCAACGAAGCTATAGCCGCGCACCACGCGCGCACCGGGCACGGAGAGCATCGTCGTCGTGATCGGATAGGTGACCTGATCCTCGACGATCCTCGGCGCCTGACCCGCATAGCTGGTGCGGACGATGACCTGAACGTCCGACAGGTCGGGCAGGGCGTCGACCGGGGTCGTGCGGACCGCGGCGATCCCGAGCAGCGTCAGGATCAGCGCCGCCGCGACGACCAGCCCGCGCGCCGCGACCGAGGCGCGAATGATGCGTGCGATCATTGCGCGGGTTCCAGCGGACGCACGGTGAGGCCGGTCAGGCTCGCTTCGGAGTCGAGCAGGAACTGACCTGAGGCGACGACCTTCTCGCCGGGAGCGAGCCCCTGCAATATCTCGGTCTTGCCGCCGCCCTCGCGTCCGGCGACCACCTCGGCGGGATGGTAACGCCCATCGCCTTTCTCGAGCATCACGATGCTGCGCGTGCCGGTGCGGATCACCGCTTCGCTCGGCACCAGCAGCGTGGGCTTGGCATCGCCGCCGAGCGCGACGACCGCGAACATGCCGGGACGGAGGCGCCCGCCGCGATTGGTGAGTTCGACGCGCACCGTCAGCGTCCGGCTGTCGGTCGATGCGGTCGGCAGGATGGCAATGACCCTGCCGGTGAAGATCTCGCCGGGGAAGGCGGTGAGCTTCGCGGTGGCGGGTTGGCCGATCTTCACCAGTCCGGCCTGCGCTTCGGGGAGCGCGGCATTGAGCCACACCGTTCCGAGCCCCGAGATTTCCGCAAGCGTCTGCCCTGTAGCGAGTGTCACGCCCGCGCGCGCGTTGAGCGTCTGGACGACCCCGCCGATCGGGGCGCGTACCGTCAGCCTGCCGCCGGTGCGTCCGCTCCGGTCGACTTCGGAAATTACCGCCTCGGGCATGCCCATCAGCCGCAGCCGTTGCCGCGCCGCCGCGGTGAGGTCGGGTTTTCCGAGCCTTTTGACGCTCAGATATTCGGTCTGGGCGCTGCCCCATTCGGGCAATTGCAGGTCGGCGATCGGCGCGCCGGCACCGATCACATCGCCGGGTGCGAGACGATAGACGCGCTCGACGAAACCGCCCGAGCGCGCTTGGACGATCGCGACGTCGCGCTGGTTGAAATCGATACTGCCGTTGACGTCGAAGGTCGCCGCCAGGCTGCCCATTTCGGCCGCGACCACCCTTATGCCGAGGCTTTGCCGCGCCGACGGATCGACCGACACGCCCGGCGCTGCGCCGCTGCCCTCGTCGGCATATTTGGGCTCGAGCTGCATATCCATGAAGGGCGACTTGCCGGGCTTGTCGAACTTCTGGTTCGGGAACATCGGGTCATAATAGTAGAGGATCTTGCGCCCGCTGCCGGCCGCCTCGGTTGGCGCATCGCTCTGGCCGCGCTGTCCCAGCCAGTAACCGCCGCCACCGGCGATTAGCACCGCGGCCAGGATTCCGGCGCGCCACCGCGCCGCTGATGTTGCATCGGTCATCGACCTGCCTCCCCATAGATAAAATTGATCCGGATCGCGTCGCGCGCGACCTCGGCTTCCCGCGCCAGCGCATCGACTTCGGCCTCCGCGAGCGCGAGGGTCGACAGCAGTGCCGTCCCGAGGTCGACCTTTCCGGCGGCGTAACTTCCCAGATCGAGTTCGGCGCGCTTCTTCGCGAGCGGCACGAGCCGCGTGCGTGCATTCGCGAGCTGCTCATGGTGCATGCGGTGATCGGCGAGATCGGCGTCGAGTGCCGCCGCGATGTCGCGCTTGGCGGCCTCGCGGTCGAGGCGCGCGCGCGTCGCTTCGCTGGCGCGCGCGGCGATCTTCGGGTCCTGCCGCTTCTTCGAGAAGAAGGGCAGATCGATGGTGACCCCGACCGTGACGAGGTCGCCATAATTGGGCTCGCGCCGCCCATAGGCCGCGTTGACGCTCCAGTCGGGGCGCTTGTCGGCGCGCGCGAGACCGGTCTCGGCATCGGCCGCGATGGCGCGGGCGTCGAGCGCCCTGAGCCTTGGCAGGGCGTCGATCCCGGCGCGTAATCGCTGCTCGTCGATCGTCTGCGGCGGCAGGTCGCCGAGCGTGTCGGCGGCGGGGTCGCCGGTGAAGCGGGCGAGCTGCGCGCGGGCGCGGGCGATCTCGGCGGCGAGCGCGCTGCGGCGATCGTTGATCGCGGCGCGAAGCTGGTCGGGTTCGAGCGCCTGCGCCGGGCGCGCCGCGCCGCTGGCCAGCCGCGCGGTCACCGTCGCTTGAAGGTCTTCGAGGCCGGCATCGAGCAGGTCGAGTTCCTTGAGGCGCTTCTTGGCATAGAAGAGATCGACCCAGGCGAGCGCGGTCGCGAGCCTGATATCCTGCGCGGTCACCGCTTCGTCGGCGCGGGCAATTCCGATGTCCGCCTGCGCGCGCGTCGCGCGCGCGCGGCGCTTGGCAGGGTTCGGAAAATCCTGGCTGACGCCGATCACCTGCATCGTGAAATCGTCACGATTGAACCGGCCCGCGTCGGGCCCGGTCACCGGGAAATCCTGCAGGACGACATTGAGCTTTGGGTCGGGCAAGCGGTCGGCCGCGATCGCCGCTGACCGCGCGGCGTCGACGCCGGCTTCGCGGCCCTGCAATTCGGGTGCCTCCGATGCCGCGCGGCCGAGCGCCGCATCGAGCGTCATCGGCTCGGCGCGAAGGGCCATAGGCAGCGCAAGCAAGGCTGCCGTAACAAATAGGCGCATGATGTTCCCCTGCAATGGGTTGGCAGAAGCCTCCCCGGCGAATCTACGCCGGGGAGGAAAGGCCGTCACCCTTGCGGGGGCATCCTGTGGTCGGCGGACATCTTCTTCATGCAGTCCGCCGGACTCACCGTCATCATGTCGCAGTCGCAATGCGCCATCTGTCCAGGCTTGTCCTTGACCCAGACACGAACCCGCGAGGTGGTGCCCGACTTGTTCGGTCCCGGCACCTGGCGGGTCTGCCATTCATAATGGCCGCCCGATGGCTCCTGGGCGAGAACGGGGGCGGCAAGCGTTGCTGCCGCGAGCGCGGCAACGGCAAAAATCGGTTTCATGTGGAATTCCTCGGTTGAAAAGGCAGGAAGCGCGCGCCGAAGCAATCCGGCGCGCATCATGCAGTTCAGCCGAGAATTAGCGGTGGATCGGGCTCGGGACCGAATGTCCGGCCATTCAGTCGCTGGATCGGAAGCGGATCGAGCAAGCCCGGCATATGGGTCGCCGCGGCGGTCGGCGTCGGCGGCGATACGACAGCGGGCGGGAGCGCGCAGCCCATTTTGGCGATGCAGTCGAGCGTGAGGCCGGCGCAGGACTTCTTGTCCTGCGATTTGTCGATCCCCATCATCTCGGCGCATTCGTCACTCATCCCCGGCGCCGCGATTGCGGTTTCGGTCATCGGAATAGCCGGTGCGGAGGCAAACGCAGCTTCCTGGGCCAGAAGGCCCAGCACGGCTCCGAAGAGGAGCAGGAAGGAAAGCCAGCGTTTCACGGTTGAAGCATGATCCTTGCTGAAATCATCGTCAAACGAATTTTCGGTTGTCGGGCGCGGGGCCCGGAGCGATCGGTCGACCCCGCGACGGCCTATCCGGGCGTCGAGACTTTCGGTTTGCGTGATGAACTGTGGAGGCTGATGATCTGCCATTTGCCGCCGGTCCATTTGAGGACGCTTGTTGCCACACCATCGCGCGCGACGGTCTCGCCGTCCGGAAGGACGATCGTGTAGGAGTAGGTTTCGGTGGCAATCGCAAGCTCACCTTCACCGCGCACTGCAACCTTATAGTCCCGAAAAGCGAAAGACTTGAAAGCCTTGAGTTCGGGCGCGAGATGATGGTCGCGATAATGGACAAAATTTCCCTCGACGCCTCCCGACTCGAATATCTGGGCATCGGGCGCAAACAGCGATTCGACGCCCGACAGGTCGCGGCCCTCGACCGCCTTCTTATATTGCGCGAGCGTCGCGGCTGCGGCTTGATAATCCGGGGTCGCGGCCGCGTGGGCGGGAATTGTCACGACCAGGACAAGCCCCATTGCTGCTGCAGTGAATCCTCTCATTCTTCGTCTCCCCTTTCTTGAGATCGATGGCAGCCAATGCCTAAACAAAATTCGAATCAGATCTTCACGAACCGCAGGCGCAGCGAATTGGCGATAACGCTCACCGACGAGAGCGCCATCGCGGCGGCAGCAATGATCGGCGAAAGCAGCAGTCCGAAGACCGGGTAAAGCACGCCCGCCGCCACCGGAATGCCCGCGACATTATAGGCAAAGGCGAAAAAGAGATTCTGGCGGATGTTCGTCATCGTCGCGTGGCTGAGGTGCCGCGCCCTTACAATCCCCAGGAGGTCGCCGCGTAGCAGCGTGACGCCCGCGCTCTCGATCGCCACATCGGTTCCCGAGCCCATCGCGATCCCGACGTCGGCCGCGGCGAGCGCGGGGGCGTCGTTGACGCCGTCGCCCGCCATCGCGACAATCCGGCCCTGCTCGCGCAGCCGCTGAACGACAGCACTTTTCTGGTCGGGAAGGACGTCGGCCTCCACGTCGTCGATACCGAGGCGGCGCGCGATAGCCTCGGCGGTGACTCGGTTGTCGCCGGTCAGCATGATGACCTTGATTCCAGCTTCACGAAGCGCCGCAAGCGCATCGCCGGTCGTTTCCTTGACGGGATCGGCGATCGCGATGACGCCGGCCGCCCGGCCATTGACCGCGATGTAGATCGCGGTTGCTCCATCGCCGCGAAGCCGGTCGGCCGCCTCGGAGAGGGTGCCCAGATCGACATCATATTCCTCGAGGAATCCCGCGTTACCGAGGACGATGGCCTTGTCGTCGACAACTCCCACGATGCCCTTGCCGACCGGCTGGTCGACTCCCGACGGTTCGACGAGCGCGAGCTTCCGGTCTTCGGCGGCTTTGACGATCGCTGCAGCGAGCGGATGCTCGCTGCTCCGTTCGAGGCTGGCGGCGATCCGCAGAAGGTCATTCTCCTCGAACCCCTCTCCGACTTCGACCGCGACCACCGAGGGTCTGCCTTCGGTCAGGGTTCCGGTCTTGTCGACTACCAGTGTGTCGACCTTCTCCATGCGTTCGAGCGCCTCGGCATTTTTGATCAGGACACCCGCCTCTGCGCCGCGTCCGACACCGACCATGATGGACATCGGCGTCGCGAGGCCGAGCGCGCACGGGCAGGCGATGATCAACACCGAAACGGCGGCGATCAGACCATAGGCCATGGCGGGCGCCGGGCCGACAACCGACCAGATTATGAAAGCGACGACAGCGACGACGATGACACCGGGCACGAACCAGCCCGAGACGGTGTCGGCAAGGCGCTGGATCGGCGCCCGGCTGCGCTGCGCGTCGGCAACCATCTGGACGATGCGCGCGAGCATCGTATCGCGTCCGACTTTCTCGCTGCGCATGAGCAGACCGCCGGTCTGGTTGATCGTGCCGCCGATGAGTGCGGCGCCAACATCCTTCGTGACCGGCATCGATTCGCCCGTAACCATCGATTCGTCGACAGTGCCGCGGCCTTCGAGGACGATCCCGTCGACCGGGACCTTCTCGCCCGGACGAATGCGCAAAATGTCACCCACCGCGACGTCGTCGAGCGCGACCTCTTCGTCGCCCCCGTCGCTGCGGACGCGCCGCGCGAGCTTGGGTGTCAGGTCGAGAAGGGCCCGGATCGCACCACTTGTCGTCTCGCGGGCCCTGAGTTCGAGGACCTGTCCGAGCAGCACCAGAACCGTGATCACGGCAGCAGCCTCGAAATACACTGCCACCGATCCATCGGTAGCGCGGAATGCGGCCGGAAAGATCTGAGGCGCAAGGGCGGCAAACATGCTGTAGCCCCATGCCACTCCCGTCCCCATTGCGATGAGGGTGAACATGTTGAGGCTCTTGTTGCGGATCGAAAGCCAGGCCCGCTCGAAGAAGGGCCAGCCCGCCCACAACACGACAGGGGTTGCGAACAACATCTGGATCAAGTTGCTCGTCTGGCGGCCGACATATTGATGAAGACCCGTCAAATGGCCGCCCATCTCGAGCGCGAGGACGGGCAATGCCAAAAGAAGCCCGACCCAGAATCGGCGTCGCATGTCGCGATATTCTTCGCTGGGACCATCCGATGCACTCGGCATGACGGGCTCAAGCGCCATGCCGCAAATCGGACAGCTTCCGGGACCGGCGCGCTGGATTTCGGGATGCATCGGACAGGTCCAGATGGCGCCCTCGGGTGCATCAGCGGTGGCCTGCTCGCGTTTTTCGGCATAGCGATCGGGATCGGCTTCGAATTTGGCGAGGCAGCCCGCACTGCAAAAATAATGATGTTCGCCGCCGTGCGTGGCAACATGCGGCGTGATGGCCGGATCGACCGTCATGCCGCATACCGGATCGGTCGTGCTCCCGCTGCTTTTTTCCGCGCCCTGATGATCGTGCATCGTCGCCGCTCCTGTCCACATCGGATGCCCGCATGATGGCGGGGCCGTCCAAACGCCGCAGGTCGAATACGCCGCTGGCATCCTTCCTGACGATTCCAGAATGTAACCGCTCCTATCGATACGCAAGAAAGGGGGTCATCCCTCGGATTTTCTTTGCCCCGTGCGACTAGGCTTGCTGCCGGGCGCGATTGCCTGCCATGGCGGACATGCTGCGCAAATTGCCGGAACCTTCCAGGTCGTGTCGACGACGAGGATCAATCGATAGGCCGGATGGCTTTCGAGGCAACTGCACGCGCTGTGCCATTCGTGCGACGCAGTGGGTCTCGAGCATGTTTGACCGAGCCAGCCGACGGTGTCGACAGTCAAACCATGTCGGTGCCGACGAACGGCTCGAGCGTGCCGAACCAGGCAACCAAAGCGAGTATGGCGAGCGCGGCCGACGCTTCGATGATCAGGCTCTTGCGCATCGCCGCGAGTGCCACTCCGGGATCAGTTTCGAGCCGCTCGGCATCCGCTCCCGGAACGGCGGCCGCGAGCGCAGGTGTCAGCCGCCAGCGGTTCGCCGCCGCGAGCACAAGCATCAATGCGAATAGCGCGAGCTTGGCGAGGAGCAATTGTCCATAGGGCGAACCGAGCGATCGTCCGAGATTTTCAGCGCCGATGATCATCTGGCTGTTGATGAGGCCGGTCGCGGCGATAACAAGGACGCAGATTGTCCCGACGCGAGCGAATTGATCGAGACTCCGCGCCGCGATCCGGATCCCATCCGGCGTTTCACCGATGTATTTGGGCGAGATCAGCAGCAGGAAAGAGCCGATCGCGCCAAGCCAGACTGCGGCGGCGATGAGATGCAATATATCGCTGACCCTGTGGACGGTGCCTGCACCGCCTTCGGTTGCACCCGCGTGGCCGGCCCATACGAGAGTCGCAACGGCCACCGAGCCGGCAAGGGCGAGTGTGGCGGCTGCAGCTGTCGGCCAGCGTATCAGCCAGATCGCGGCCGCCAGCGCGAGCAGGAGCGCCGCGCTCCGATAGATCCAGGCCGTCCCGACGTCGGTCTCGCGAACAAGATCCAGAAAGGGCTGAAGCTCCAGGGAAAGGAGTCCCACGCCCTGCATCGACGCCGCGAGCACGCCCATTCCGAGGATGGAGACGAGCAGCCCGATGGTGCAGAGCCATCGTTCTGCGCGCCAGATCGCGGCGATCATCGGCTGCAGACCAAGACGTTCGCTTCGTGTCAATGCATAGAGCGGAAACGCCGCAAGGCCGGCGATGAGCATCAGGTCCGCGTAAAGCGCGAACCTGATACCGATCAGGACGGGGTCGCCCACCGTCTTACTTGACGGTGAAGCTGAATTCGCTGCCCATACGGTGGGTGTCCGCGCCCGCCGCCGACCATTTGACCTTGTAGGTCCCGGGAGTCAGCGGTCGCTTGAGCATCAGCATCGCCGACTTGCCCTCCTTACCCATCATCGACGAGAAAGGCACCTTCATCGGTGCATGATTGGCCATGCCGGGCATCCCGGTCATGACGAGCTCGGTCTTGAGGGTCGAGGCGACGATCTTCTCGTTGAACTGGAGATTGATCGACGTCACTTTCGAGACGGTCGAGTTGGCCGCCGGCGTCGAGCCGACGAGCTTGGTGTGCGCGTTCGCTGCCGCCGGCGAGAGCGCCAGGACAAGAGCCGCTGCTGCAGAGGGGAGAAGTGACTTAAGCATGAGGACCTCCAATTGCGTACCTGTCCTGCTAATACGCAGGACGTCGGCATAGCCCTCAAATATTCTGGTGGAATATTCCGGCGTGAGGGGTGAAGCCCTTCGGCGCGTATGTACAATGATGGAAAGGTTTGAAGAGACGACAGATGGATAAGGAGCTTCGCATTTTGAACAGGATCGATCTGCCCGCGGCGCTCGACGCGCTCGACGATCGCATCATGGGCGCCTTGGTCATCCGCCGGCGCGAAGCGGTGGCGACGCGCCGCCTGATGGCGCTAGCAGCCTTCGTTTCGCTCGGCGGCGGTATTGTTGCCGGGAGCGCAATCTCGCAGCCTGCCGTTGCGGCGAGTCCGCTTGCTCCCTTCGGCCCGCCGAGTGCGCTTGCGCCTTCGACTTTGTTGGACGTGCGGTAATGGCATCTCGCCGCCTTCTTCTCATCGGGCTCATAGCCTTCGCTGCTGCGATCGCTGGTGTCTTCGTCGGGCGCACTGTGGCGGACGCGCCGAAAGCGAACGAGACCGAACTGCACGCGCTTCTCCACGGACAGCTCGATCTGACCGCAGAGCAGGAAATGAGGATCGAACAGATCGAAGCCGATTTTGCGAGCCGCCGCCGGGCGCTCGAGCTCGAGATGCGCGCCGCCAATGTCAGGCTCGCGCAGGCGATCGAGGCCGAGCATGGCTACGGGCCGCAGGTTACCAAGGCGATCGACGAAACCCACGAAGTCATGGGCGAGCTGCAAAAGGAAACGCTTAAGCATCTATTCGCGATGCGCGGGGTGCTGAGCCCCGAACAGGCGGAGATGTTCGACAAGAGCGTGGTCAAGGCGCTGACCGCCGATGCGCAGTGAGCGCCGACCTATCGCAATGTAGCGATCAGGAATTGGCGGCCTTTGCGCGCGTGCATCGCGAGGATGCATATCGCGAGCTGCTGCGCCGATACAAAACGAGCGTCTACAGGCTCATCGTCAAGCAAATCGGAGATGCCGACGAAGCGATGGACCTGACGCAGGAAAGCTTCGTCGCAGGCTTTTCTGCCCTCGACCGCTATGATGGCGAACGTCCTTTCCGCACTTGGATCGCGCGCATCGCGCTCAACAAGTGTCGCGATTGGGCGCGCCGTCGAAAAGTGCGTGCATTTTTTTCTCGCGCGCTCCCACTCGAGAGTGCGCACCAGGTAGCCAGCGATGGCCCTGCACCCGACTCCGAGGCGACCGACAAGCGAGAGCTTGCGCGGGTTCGCGGCGCGATCGACCAGCTGCCGCAAAATTTGCGCGAAGTCCTGATCCTGCGCGGCGTCGACGAGGTCAGCCAAGCCGAAACTGCGGAGATTTTGCGGGTCAGCGAGAAGACGGTTGAGACACGTCTTTATCGTGCGCGCGCCCGGCTCAAGGAATTGCTCGCGGGAACATCCGCAAGAGCACGGGGTTGACGTATCGACTGCTGGTTCTGTCGGCCGGTCCTTATTTCATGGCAATTTTATTGAGGGGCGGCCGTCTCGCCTGCGTATGGCTTTAGGAACAGTCAGTAACGGTCGGAAAGAATATGCAGATGGAAAGGCGTCGGTTCGTCAGTGGAGCTTTGGGCGGGGGTGCTGCCGCAGCGATGGCGGCATGGTTCCCGGCCTGGGCGCAGCCGGTGTCGTCCGGCATCACCGCGCCGCTTCCAACCGTATCCGGTAACGACATCACGCTGCGCATCGCGCGCCAGACGATGCGCATTGACGGCAAGATCAGCCGCGCGATCGGCATCAACGGCACCGTGCCGGCGCCGCTCGTCCGGCTGAAGGAAGGGCAGACAGCGCGCCTGACGGTCGTCAACGATCTCGACGAGGACAGTTCGATCCACTGGCACGGCCTGATCCTGCCGTTCCAGATGGACGGCGTGCCCGGGGTCAGCTTTCCCGGCATCAAGCCGCGCTCGAAGTTTGTCTACGAATTCCCGGTCGTTCAGTCGGGGACCTATTGGTATCACAGCCATTCGGGGCTTCAGGAGCAGCTTGGCCATTACGGGCCGATCGTCATCGATCCGGCGGGTGCCGACCCGATCGGTTATGATCGGGAGCATGTCGTCGTCCTGTCCGACCACAGCCAATTGTCGCCCGAGGCGATCTTCCGAAAGCTCAAGGTCAATCCCGGCCATTTCAACATGCAGCGCCAGACACTGTCGGGCCTGCTTGCCGGTAAGGACCAGCCGCTCAAGGAGCGGATCGATTGGGGCAAGATGCGGATGGATCCCACCGACGTCGCCGACGTCAACGGCTCGACCTACACCTTCCTCGTCAACGGCCACGGCCCGCGCGACAATTGGACCGCGCTCTTCAGCCCGGGTGAGCGCGTGCGGCTGCGTATCGTCAATGCGTCGGCAATGACGATCTTCAACGTCCGCATCCCGGGGCTCCGAATGACCGTCGTGCAGGCCGACGGGCTCAATGTCGTGCCGACCGAGATCGACGAGTTCCAGATTGCCGTCGCTGAAACCTACGACGTCATCGTCACCCCGGTCGAGGATCGTGCTTATACGCTCGTTGCAGAGGCCAATGACCGCTCGGGCATGGGGCGCGCGACGCTCGCGCCGCGCGCCGGGATGGTCGCCGAGGTGCCGCCGCTACGCGAACGGCCGCTCGCGACGATGAAGGACATGGGCATGGGTGACATGTCGGGTGGCTCGATGGCGGGAATGGACCATTCTGGCGGCGGCGACGCGGGCGCGATGCCGATGCCTGCTGGCGATCCTTCCTGTCCTCCCGAACATGCCAAGATGGGGCATTGCACGCCTGCCGGCGAGAGCGATGCGATGGCGGGCATGGATCATGGATCGGGCGGCATGCAGCACAGCATGCGCGACTTCAGTGTCGCCCCACAGGTCAAGCGCGATCCCAGCGTCCAGACGATCTCGCCGATGCCGATGGATCGCATGGGCGAGCCGGGGCAGGGTCTCGAGAATGTCGGGCACAAGGTTCTGACCTATCACGATCTGGTGGCGCTCGAACGCAATCCCGACGTGCGCGCCGCCTCGCGCTCGCTCGACATCCATCTCACCGGCAACATGGAGCGCTTCATGTGGTCGTTCGACGGGGTGAAGATGTCCGACCATCACGAACCGATCCCCTTTATCGAGGGCGAGCGCGTGCGGATCAACCTCATCAACGATTCGATGATGAGCCACCCGATCCATCTGCACGGCCATTTCTTCGAGCTGGTGACGGGGAAGGGCGATCGCTCGCCGCGCAAGCATACGGTGCTCGTCCAGCCGGGCGGGACCGCGAGCTTCGATTTCACCGCCGACGCGCTCGGCGACTGGGCGTTCCATTGCCATCTTCTCTATCATATGCACGCCGGGATGATGCGCGTTGTCAGCGTCCGTCCGAAGGGAGACAGCGAATGACCCGGGTCGCGCTCCTCCTCGCCGGCATCGCCCCGCTGACCTTTGCTGTGCCTGCCGCATCGCAGTCGATGGATCATTCGATGCACGGTGCGACACCCGCGCCGACACCCACACCCTCGCCAACGCCAGCGCCCGTAGCGCAGCCCGCGACCGAAGCGCCGGCTGGAGGATCGATGGAGCAGATGGACCATGGGAGCATGCAGGGCATGGACATGGAGCCCGAGGCTTCAAGCTGCCTGCCCGAACATGCCGCAATGGGTCATTGTACGCCGGAGCCGGAGTCTTTGGACAAGGGCGCTTCGGACATGGGTACAATGGATCATCGCGCACCGCAGCCGTCCGATCCCGATTGTCCGCCCGAACATGCCAAAATGGGCCATTGCACGCCGAAGGACACAGCCGCTGACCCCATGCCCGGAATGGAAACTATGGCGACGACTGTGGGCGCCAGCGGCACCGACTTGCCGCCGGGCGATGCCACGGCGCCTGCACCACCCGGCGACTGGTATGCCGACCGCATTTACCCCAAGGCCGAAATGGAACACTCGCGCCATGATATGATGAAGGAGAATGGCGCGCAGACCATAGCATTCATCAGCTTCAACCTCGCCGAGTATCAGGCTCGAAAAGGACGCGACGGTTTCCGTTGGGACGGCGAAGCCTGGTATGGCGGCGACATCAACCGGCTGACGCTCAAGAGTGAGGGCGAGGGTGTGTTCGGCGAAGGCATCGAGGGCGCCGAGATACAGGCGCTCTACAGCCGGGCGATCGGACCCTATTTCAATGCGCAAGCGGGTATCAGGCAGGATTTGGGCCCCGGCCCCGACCGGACCTATGCGACGATAGGCTTCGAGGGGCTCGCGCCCTATTGGTTCGAGGTCGAGGGTGCGCTGTTCCTGTCGAACAAGGGCGACCTGCTCGCCCGGCTCGAAGGCTATTACGACCAGCGCATCACCCAGAAGCTGATTCTCCAGCCGTTGGCCGAATTCAATTTCGCGCTGCAGGACGTGCCCGAGACCGGCGTCGGTTCGGGGCTTTCGGATCTCGAACTCGGGCTTCGCCTGCGTTACGAAATCGTGAAGGAGTTCGCTCCTTATGTCGGCGTCGAATGGGCGCGCAAGGTCGGCGACACCGCCCGTTTCGCTCGCGCCGCGGGCGAGGATGCGAGCGGCGTCAGCCTCGTCATGGGGGTGCGAGCCTGGTTCTAGAAGTTTCGCGGGGTGGCGACACGTCGAGGAGAAATGCCGTGAAACCAGCCTATCGCAGCCTCGCGCTGCAGACGATCGTCAGCGGCGTCATCATGTATCTGGTGATGTTCGTCATGATCGACCGCCTCTCGAGCTTCTACAACAATCTGAACATGCTCTACATGACGCTGATGATGGTCTCGCCGATGGTGGTGCTGATGATCGTAGCGATGCCGGACATGTTTCCGTCGAAGCGATTCAATACGCTTTTGCTGCTCGGCTCGGCTGTTGCTTTCTTTGGGAGCTTCGCGTTCATCCGGACGCAGACCACCATCGGTGACACGGCCTTCCTGCGTTCGATGATTCCGCACCATTCGGGCGCGATCCTCATGTGTGAACAGGCTTCTCTCAAGGATGCCGAAGTCCGCGAACTCTGCCGCGGTATCATCGCGGGGCAGGCGGCGGAAATCGAACAGATGAAATCCATTCTCGCGAGGAAATGACATGAAGATTCCTATGACGCGCCGCCATCTTCTTGGTCTGGTCGCGGCTGGATCCGTGACGGCGCTTGCCGCGTGCAGTTCTGCCTCGAGCCCGCCAGCAGGCGGCGAGAAAAATGGCGCGGCGCACGAACCTGGGGTCGATACGGCGAACGTCAGGCAGATGCTCGTCTATCGCGATCCCGAATGCGGCTGCTGCGAAGCCTGGGCGGATATCGCACGCAAGGCGGGTTATGATGTGATCGTTGAGAATCGCTCGGACATGGCCGCCGTGAAGGCGCGATACGGTGTGCCTGGCCAATTGGCGTCGTGCCACACGGCAATAATCGGCGGCTATGCAATCGAGGGTCATGTGCCAATGCGGCAAGTCGCGAAGCTCCTTGTCGACAAGCCGCGCAACATTCGCGGAATCGCGGTCCCAGGCATGCCGCGCGGCTCACCGGGAATGGAAATGCCGGACGGAAGCGTGGACGCATTCGAAGTGATGGCGTTCGGCAGCGACGGCAAGGTTTCCGAATTCCGCGCATGACCTGCCGACACGAATGAGGAGACAGATATGGCGAGATACATTCCGCTGGCGAGCGCTGCCGTGCTGATATTGGCTTTGGCAGGATGCGGCACCGAGCCTGCGCAGGAGAGCGACGTCGCGCCGGAACAGGGTGAGGTTAGTGCCGGCGAGCCCCCAGCAATGGTCGAGACCATTCCTGTTGCGGATGAGACGCCCACCGCATCTGCCCCGGCGGCGCCGACCGACAAGGCGGTGCCTCCGGAGAATTCCCGCCGCAAGCAAGAACCTGCCGCGAAGGCTACTGTGCCGCCGCGGACAAAGGCAGTGCCCGAAGCGCCGAAACCTGTCGAACCCGAACCCGACCCTCATGCCGGGCACGATATGGATAAAAAATAGGGGCATGTGCCGACGCGGCTGTCGCCCGGGGCGATCAAGGACAAACTGCGCGATGTGCGCGGCATCGCCGTGCCCGGCATGCTGCGCTGCGAAAGATATAACCATATGGAATAACCATCTCGTTTATAGCGATGAGTCGTGATTATTTCTGGTCATGCCAAGGCCGCGAAGATAGCTCGGTGGCGAAGCCGAGAGCTTTCGCAAACGGGAGGGGACCATGAGGAAATTGCTTCGCACGAGTGGCTCGATTGTCGCCGTCCTGGCAGGCATGGCGGCCACCGCCGCCTTCGCGCAGGATAACGCCAAAGAGACGCCGGAGCCGGGTGCCTCCCAGGGCGACATCGTCGTGACGGGCACGCGGCGGAACGATCTTAAAGCGGCTGATTCGGCTCAGCCGATCGACATCATCTCCGGCGCCGAATTGCTTGAGAAGGGCACGGCCGATATGAACGACCTCCTCCGCACAGAGGTCCCGTCGCTCAACGTCCAGCGCCTCGTCAGCAACGACGGCGCCGTTTTCACCCGGCCTTTCTCGCTGCGCGGCCTGCCGCCGGACCAGACGTTGGTGCTCGTGAACGGCAAGCGGCGCCATCGCGGCGCGACGGTCCAGTTCACCAATGTTCCCTATATCCGAGGATCGCAGGGACCGGATCTTTCGGCGATCCCCTCGATTGCGATCGGCCAGCTCGAAGTTCTGCGTGACGGCGCGTCGGCGCTCTATGGATCGGATGCGATCGCGGGCGTTCTCAATTTCGGTCTGCGCCGCGATCGCGAGGGCGGATTGCTGATCGCCCGCTACGGTCAATTCTACAAAGGCGATGGTGAGGATTTCCTCGTTCAGGGCAATGTCGGGCTTCCCTTCACCGACGCCGGCTTCGTCAACATCAGTGGCGAATATGTGAACGCCAGCACGACGTCGCGCGGTATCCAGCGTCCCGACGCGCAGGCGCTCATCGATGCCGGAGTTCAGGATGTCCCGGTCCCGGCGCAGCGCTGGGGAAATCCCGAATCCGAGGCGGCGCGCATCTTCGTCAACGCAGGCATCGAATTGTCGGACGAGATGGAATTCTACACCTTCGGCAACTATAGCTGGAGCCGGGGCACGACGGCCTTTTTCTACCGCAACCCCAATGCCAGCTTCATTTCGACCTCGATTCCGCTCACCAATACGCCCGGAGGACAGCGATTCAGCTTCCGCCAGCTCTTTCCCGGCGGCTTTACCCCGGATTTCGGCGCGACGGTGACCGATGCCGCGCTCGCTGCCGGCCTCAAGGGCGAATTCTCTTCGGGCCTGACCTATGACCTCAGCGCTTCCTATGGTCAGAATCATGCGTCCTATCGGATCGACAACACGGTCAATCCGTCGCTTGGACTGACCTCGCCGACGTCGTTCAAGCCGGGACAACTCGAACAGCGCGAACTCGCCTTCAACCTTGATCTCACATACCCGATTGCCGTCGGCACCGCCGATCCGCTGACGCTTGCCGGCGGTCTTGAGTATCGGCGCGAGACATATGAGATCACGGCCGGCGACATCGCATCATGGCAGGTCGGACCTTTTGCGTCGGTCATCGATCCCGATACCGGCAACCGCGTTGGATTGCCCGTCGGCTCGAATGGCTTCCCGGGCTTCAGTCCCATCCAGGCGGGTGAATTCGCGCGCAGCAACTGGGCCGCCTATACATCGCTCGAAGGCAATCTCTCCGACGCGCTCCAGTTCGGCCTTGCTGGCCGCTACGAAAATTATTCGGACTTCGGCTCGAAATTCACATGGAAGATCAACGGGCGATATGATTTCTCGGACGTCTTCGCAGTCCGCGGATCGGTCAACACCGGCTTTCGCGCGCCGACACCGGGCCAGTCAAACGCCTCGCAGGTCCAGACCAACATCGACTCGATAACTGGGGCGCCGCTGACCGCTGGCATCATCGCGCCCAACAATCCGGTCGCGCAATTCTTCGGCGCGACGCCGCTTCGGCCTGAGAATTCGTTCAACTTCGCCGGCGGCATCGTCGTGAAGCCCTCCAATCGCATTACCTTCACGCTCGACTATTTCAACATCAAGGTCGAAGATCGGATCGCCGTATCGGGCAATTTCAATCTCACCCCGGCGCAGCGGGCCCAACTCGCGGCGCTTGGCATTCCCGGTGGGGATTCCTTCCAGCAGGTGAGCTTCTTCACCAACTCTTTCGACAGCCGCACCCAAGGCGTCGATGCGGTACTCACCGTGGGCTTCGACCTCGGCGGCGGCAAGGCCACACTCGGCCTCAACGGCAATTATACCAAAACCGATGTCATCAAGGCCTCGCCCGTGATCACCGCGGACCGCGAGCGGCTGCTCGAACTCGAGGGCTTCGTTCCGAAGTGGAAGGGCAATGCGTCCTTCACCTATGCAGGAGAGCGCTTCGGTTTCGTCGCGCGTGCAAATTATTACGGCAAATGGACCGACTATGGCGCGGTGCCGACCGCCGACCAGACGGGCGGCGCCGAACTGCTGGTCGATCTCGAGCTGTCCTACAAGGTCAGTGACATGCTCAAGCTTGCGATCGGCGGCGAGAATGTCTTCGATAATTACCCCGACGTCGAGGCGCGGCAATCCCAAATCAACAATGGGATCCGTTATCTCCGCTTCGCGCCGACCGGGTTCAACGGGGGATTCTGGTACGTCCGCGCGACCGCGTCCTTCTGATCGGTGGCCGTGAGGGCCGTGCGGCGACTTGTGTCTTCAACTGGCGTCGGAGCCGAACATCGCGTCGCGGTGAGATTCGAGCAACGCGATAAAGGCCGCAGCGACTTTGGACATCGGCCTCAACTTCGGCGTAAAGAGCATATATTCGAAATGGACCTCCGGCGCGAAATCACGGACCGTAAGGCCGCGCTCGGCATAGTCCGCTGCGGTCACGGGGTTGAGAATCGAACACCCGACCCCCTGCATGACAAGCGCGCAGATGGTCATCGCATATTGGGTTTCGATGACCATCTCGCGGTGGACGCCCGCGTCCTCGAAAATGCGGTCGATACGGTGACGCACGCCGTCCTCGAGCGCGAGCGAAATGAAGGGTTCACCTTCGAGATCGGTCGGCCGGATGACGTCCCTGGCCGCGAGCCGGTGGCCGGCCGGGAGAACGCAGGCGCCGGCGCAGCGCAGGAAGCGCTCCATCCTTATGCCGGGCAATTCGCGCGCCGGGGTCGCGAGCCCGATGTCGAACTGCTGGTTCGCCATCCATTGGCGCACTGTCGAGGAACTGCGGGTCTGCAACTGGACGGTGACGCCGGGATGTGTCTCCCGAAAGGCCGCAATTACGCGCGGCAGGAAACTGACCGCGAGCGCTGGAAGGGCGGCGATCCGGAGCGTGCCGGTCGCCATGTTGCGGATATCCTCCGCGACCCGCTTCAGGGCTGCAATACCCGAGAAGCTCCGCTCGACTTCGTAGAAAAAAGCGTCGGCTTCGGGCGTCACGGTGAGCGCGCTGCCGCGCGAGCGCAGGAAGAGCTGAAAGCCCAGCTGATGCTCGAGCTCGGCGAGCATCTTGCTCACCGCGGGTTGCGAAAGGTTAAGCGACTGCGCGGCCTTTGTGACCGATCCCGAGAGCATCACAGCCCTGAAGGCTTCGAGGTGACGCAGGTTCATCGGACTTTGCTCCCTATAGCTATTTCTTATGGCACTAGCAGTGAAAGCCTGATTTATGAATAGGTCGCACGCACCGCGCCGCTGGCTTCCGGCGCTGCTCGCCGCCGGCGCCCTGTTGCTGAGCGGCTGCGACCGAGAGCCTGCCGGCACTGGCGGACATGAAATCGCCGCAGCGAAGGGATCGACGCTTGCGCGGATTCGCGCGCGCGGAACACTCAATTGCGCCATACATACGGGGCAGCTCGGCATGTCCTATCTCGACCAGCGCGGACGCTGGCAGGGGTTCTTCGTCGACTACTGCCGGGCGCTCGCCGCTGCGGTCCTTGGCGATGCCCGCAAAGTCCGGTTCATGCCGGTCGCCTCGAACAAGCGCTTCACGATCGTGCAGACGGGCGAGGCTGACGTCCTGTCGCGGACGACGACATGGACGCTGACACGCGACACCGACCTCGGGGTGAATTTCGTCGGCACCATGTACTATGACGGGCAGAGCTTCCTGGTGCCCCGCCGATCGGCCGTGCGTCTGCCAGCGGATCTCGACGGAGCATCGATCTGCATCACCAAGGGTACGACCTCCGAACTCAACACCGCCGAATATTTTGAGCGCAAGGGGCTGCGTTTCCAATCGGTCGTGTTCGAGAATCCCGAGGAAGCCAAGCTCGCCTTCTTTGCCGGGCGGTGCGACGCGATGACCACGGACGCCTTCACGCTGACGGTGATCCGCCTGGCCGACACCGCGCATCCCGACGATTATGTGGTGCTGCCCGAACGGCTTACCAAGGAGCCGGTCGGCCCCGTCGTGCGCAGCGACGACGAGCAATGGTATGAGATCAACAAATGGGTGCTGAACGCGCTCTTCGCCGCCGAGGAAATGGGGGTCACCCGCGCGAATGCAGCGCGCATGCGTATGGCCTCGCGCGACCCCGAAGTGCGCAAGATGCTCGGCGGCCTGCCCGGATTCGGCAAGTCGCTCGGCCTCGACGATGGCTGGGCGTATCGGGCGATCGAGGCGACCGGCAATTATGGCGAAATCTTTGACCGGCACATTACGCCGCTCGGCGTCGAACGCGGACAGAATAAACTCTATCGGGACGGCGGGCTGATCTACCCGTTGCCGATGCGATGACCGATACACAGAGGCGGCTTGCCATTGCTGCGGTGCCTTGGCTGCTTTTGGCGGGCGGTCTTGTGGCCGCCTACGGCCTGTTTGCGACATTGACGGACAATCTCGCGGATCGAAATATCCGGACGGGGTTCGACTTCCTGTTCGACCGGGCGGGCTTCGCGATCGGTGACACACTGATCGCCTACGCGCCGGGCGATTCCTATGCGGCGGCACTGGCGGTGGGTCTTCTCAACACGCTTCTGATATCGGCGCTCGGTATAATCTTCTCGACATTGCTCGGTCTCGCGGTCTGCATGGCCCGCTTGTCCTCCAATTGGCTGCTTGCGAGGCTCTCTGGCCTTTATATCGAACTTGTTCGCAACATCCCGCTGCTACTCCAGATGTTCGTCTGGTACGCGGTGCTGCTTTTCGGTCTGCCGGGCCCCGGTTCGGGAGCCGTAGGTGCGTTCGACCTCGACAATCGGGGATTGCACCTCCCCGCGTTCACGCTGGCCGATCCGGGAAGGGCGGTCCTGCTCACCGCTATTGTCGCCTGTGCGATCCTGCTGGGTGCCGCGCGGCGAGGAGCCGTTCGCACCCGCACTACGCTGGCCTTCGCTGGCATCGCCCTGTTGCCGCTCTTGCTGTGGGGCGGGATCGATTTGCCGCGGGCGGGGCGTTTCGGAACTAGCGGCGGATTGTCGCTCTCAACCGAGTTTCTAACACTGGTCGCCAGCCTTTCGGTCTATGCTTCGGCCTATCTGGCCGAAATATTCCGCGGCGCGATCCTCGCCGTTCCCGCAGGGCAGAGCGAAGCCGCCAAAGCACTCGGTCTGTCGCCCGCACAAACGATGGGACGGATCGTGATTCCGCAGGCACTGCGTATCGCCATACCGCCGATGACGAGTTGGCATCTCAACACGATCAAGAACAGCTCTCTGGGGGTAGCGATCGGTTATCCCGAGTTTGTCTCGGTGGTCGACACCGTCATCAGCCAGACAGGCCAGGCGATCGAAGGCGTCGGCCTGATCGTCGCGACCTTTCTCCTGCTCTCGCTGTCCTTGTCGTTCGTTACCGACCGCTATGCCCGCCGGTTGGGCTGGAGCGCTGCCGGGCAGCCCGGCCGCAGCATCCAGTCGTCGCCCCTCGAACCCTTTCCGCTGCGCTCGGTGGCCGCGTGGCCGTCGTGGATGCGGCGCAATCTCTTCAAGGGATGGCGCCAGTCGATATTGACCATCGCGATCCTCGCTATGACCGCGGCTTTCGTCGGCAGGGGACTCTCGTGGCTGCTATTCGACGCGACCTTCGCCGGGGGCGCCGCCGATTGCCGGTTGGCCAGCGGTGCTTGCTGGCCGTTCCTCCGCGAAAATGCGAGGCTCATATTGTTTGGCACCTATCCCGAAGCCGAGCAATGGCGGTCCGCCGCAGCGGCGGCCGCGCTGCTTTCGTGCCTTGCGTTCTCCTTCGTTCCCCGATTTTGGCGCAGCCGCCTCGGGCTTGTCTGGCTCGGAGCAATCGCCGTGGCGGTACTGCTGTTACGAGGAGGGTTCGCGGGCCTTCCTTATGTCCCGATGGAGAAGTGGAGCGGCCTGCCGGTCACATTGCTGCTCGCGAGCCTTGCGGTGGTCGGCGCTTTTCCATTGGCTATACTCCTCGCGTTCGGCCGCAGGTCGATGCGGCGCGGGGTTCGCTGGCCGAGCATCGCTTTCATCGAGCTGGTTCGCGGAACACCCCTGATTGGGGTGCTCTTCCTCGCTGCGGTCCTGTTCCCGTTGTTCGTGCCCTCCTATCTCTCGATCGACAGCCTGCCACGCGTCCAGATCGCGCTCATTCTCTTCACTGCCGCCTATATGGCGGAGGTCATCCGGGGCGGCCTGCTGGCCATTCCCGTCGGACAGGCCGAGGCGGCCCATGCCCTTGGCCTCACCAAATGGCAGACGCGGCGCCACATTCTGTTGCCGCAGGCCCTGAAAGTCAGCGTGCCCGGGCTGGTCAACACATCGATCAGCGAGGTCAAGAATACAACGCTCGTCCTCATCGTCGGCGTCTTCGATTTGTTGCAGACGACCCGCCTCTCCTACGTCGAGGCGCAATGGCGACCCTATTTCGCCGAAGCCTATCTTTTCACCGGGGCAATTTTCTTTTTCCTCTGCTTCTCCCTGTCCCGGCTCAGCATGAAGATCGAACGGAAACTAAACTATGCAGGATAGTCATGACGGAAAATGGCCCGAGGAGCCGGCGAGCCCGAAAGGAACCGCCTGGCAAGATCCGACGCGTGCCGTGCACGGCGGTCCCCGCCCGCGCGATCAGCGGGGCCTTATCAATCCGCCCGTCGATCGAGCTTCCACCATTATCTACGACAGCGTCGACGCCTATATGGACCGGCACCAAGGGCTCTACGACGAGGTCATCTATGGCCTCTACGGAACGCGAACGACCTTTGCGCTTGCCGAGGCTGTCAGCGAACTCGAAGGCGGCTGCGCCACTGTCATCACCTCGTCTGGAACCAGTGCGATCGCGCTAGCGCTCACCGCTTTCGTGGCCAGGGGCGACCATCTGCTCGTTGCGGATTGCGTCTATGGGCCGACCCGCAAGTTTCTGACCGACGTGCTCGCGCGCTTCGGGGTCGAGGTGGAATATTTCCGCCCCGATATCGGGGCGGAGATTGCCGGGCTGTGCCGCAGCAACACCCGGCTCATCTATATGGAGACCCCGGGGTCGCAGACATTCGATATGATCGACGTGCCCGCGATCACAGCGGTTGCACGCAGCCGGGGCATTTTGACCGCTCTCGATAACACCTGGGCGACACCGCTTTTCTTCAAGCCCTTGGCCCATGGCGTCGACATCTCGCTTGCCTCGGCAACCAAATATCTCTCGGGGCACTCCGACTGCCTGCTCGGCACGATGACGGCCGCCAGCGATGCCGTCTACCGCCAGCTCAAGGACGCGGCGGCGCGCTGGGGGAACTGTGCGAGTCCCGATAATTGCTATCTGGTCCACCGCGGCATCAGGACGCTCGATGCACGCCTTGAACGCCACCAGCGCACCGCCGCAATGCTGATCGACTGGTTCGCTGAGCAACCCGAAGTGGTTGCGGTCCGCTATCCGGCTCATCCCGCCGATCCCGGCCATGCTATCTGGAGGCGGGATTTCACCGGTGCATCCGGATTGTTCGGTGTTCAGCTCGATGGTCTTACCCCGGCGGAAACCAGTGCCTTTTTCAATGAATTCTCACTATTCCAACTCGGTTCGAGCTGGGGCGGTTTCGAAAGTCTCGCGGTTCCGGCGTGGCCCGCCCCGATCCGTGATTTTCCCAATGGCGAGGCGGATGGGGCGCTGATCCGTATTCACGCCGGCCTCGAAGCACCGCAGGATCTGATAGCCGACCTCGCCGCAGCCTTCGCGCGGGTACGGGCGCTGCGCGGTCAGGGGCGGGCGTCATGACCGACGCCTCGGGCCACGCGGCCGTTAGCTTGCGGCAGGTCGACAAATATTATGGCGCCTATCACGCGCTCCGCTCGATCGACCTCGAAATCGCCCCGCGCGAGCGGATCGTGATTTGCGGGCCTTCAGGCTCCGGCAAATCGACGCTCATTCGCTGCATGAACATGCTCGAGGTGCCCGACTCCGGTGCCGTACTGATCGAGGGAGCCAAGATAACCGGCGCGTCGCGGGAGGCCGCCGCGGCGCTCCGCGCCGTCGGCATGGTCTTTCAACAGTTCAATCTGTTCCCGCACATGACGGTGCTGGAGAATTGCACCCTCGCGCCCGTCCTGCTCGGCGGCTTGTCACTTCGGGAGGCGGAAGCGCGCGCCATATCCTATTTGGACAAAGTAAGGATTGGCGATCAGGCGGGCAAATATCCGGGACAGCTTTCGGGAGGGCAACAACAGCGGGCCGCGATAGCCCGCGCTCTAACGATGGAACCCCGGATTCTTCTCTTCGACGAGCCGACCTCGGCGCTGGATCCCGAAATGATCAAGGAGGTGCTCGATGTGATGACGGCCCTTGCCGGCGAAGGACGGACGATGGTGTGCGTGACGCACGAAATGGGATTCGCGCGCGAGGCGGCCGATCGCATTCTTTTCATGGACCAAGGGCAGATCATCGAAGCCGCAAGTCCGGCCGATTTTTTCGCCGCGCCGAAAAGCGAGCGCGCACGCACCTTTCTCGATCAGATACTTTCACATTGAGCGGTTCATGCGGGTCGCTCCAAGGTGTGCCGGCCTATTTGTCATGTCATTTCATGAGCAAGCTGAGCGAGGGGGCAATCGGCTCCATGCGTGACAGGGCTCTGGCCAGCAAAAAAATTTCAAAATCGATGAGGGGTAGAGCGTCGGGATGCGTATTAAATACGTATCATGCGCCCTGAATATTCGTGATAACTAATTGATATGATTCAATAAATTCCTATTGACCTGTATATACATTTGATGCTCTCTGAGGGGAATCAGCCAACCAACAGGGGGTTTCGCTATGATGACCAGGACATTTTTGCTCGCCAGCGCCGCTGTGGTCGCTACCTTTGCAACGCCGGCCCTTGCGCAGAGCGGTGCTTCTGGACAGGCCCCAGCCGCCGAGGATGCGCCCAACGGTTCTGACATCGTCGTGACCGGTTCGCGCATCCGCCGGCAGGATCTAGCCGGGGTCGGCCCGGCCACCGTCGTGTCGGCCGAGCAGATCGAGAATACCGGCCTTGTCAATATCGAGACCGTGCTGCAGCGCCTCCCCGCCAATGCGGGCTTCGCGGGCAACCAGACCTCGGCCTATTGGGCGAACAACGGCTATGGCACCGCGCAGGTGAACCTGCGCGGTCTCGGCATCAAGCGCACGCTGGTGCTCCTCAACGGCCGCCGTCTCGTCGCGGGTGGTACCGGGGCGAACTCGTCGCCCGACCTCAACATGATTCCCGTCGCAGCGCTCGCGCGCACGGATGTGCTCAAGGACGGCGCCTCGGCCATCTACGGTGCCGACGCTATGGCGGGCGTCGTCAATCTCGTGACGCGGACCGACTATGAGGGTCTTGGCCTCAGCGTGCGTCAGGGCATCACCGAAAAGGGCGACGGTTCGGATTCCACCGCCGACCTCCTCTGGGGCATCCGCAATGACCGCGGCGGTTTCATGGCCGCGGTTACCTACCAGAAGACCAAGGCGGTCAACATGGCCTCGCGGGCGCCATGCTCGCTCGCAGAGACGACACCCGGGTCCCTGAGCTGCGTCAACAGCGCCTCGACGATCGGCGGGCGCGCCGTGCTGCCGAACGGGCAGCAGATCAACTTCAACCAGGTGCCGGGCGGCAACGGCAATTTCTTCGAGCCGTACAGCGCGGCGAAGCATAATTTCAATTCGAACCCGTTTCTGAACGCGGTAAGCCCGGTCGAGCGCGTCAGCACCGCTTTCTTCGCCGACTATGATCTGACCGATAATATCGAGGCGTTCGGCGAGTTCCTCTACACCTTCCGCAAATCGAACCAGATCGCGACGCCGGGAACGCTGCGTAATCTGTCGATCGCGGCGAGCAACCCGACCAACCCGACGGGACAGAATATTGTCCTCATCCAGCGCCGCCTCGCCGAGCCCGGCCCGCGCCAATTCTTCCAGGAAACCGACACCTGGCAGGGCACCTTCGGCCTCCGCGGCAAGCTCTCGAACAATTGGGGATGGGAAATCGCGGGCGCGTTCGGCCGCAACACCGCGGTCGACGGTTCGACGAACATCGCCAATCTCGAGCGTGTCCGCAACACGATCGACACGACCAAGTGCAGCCTCGCCGCCGGCGCGACGATCCCCTGCGCCGACTATCTCGGCTTCGGCGACCTGACGCCCGAGGTACTCGACTATATTCTCTTCACCTCGCGTGATCGCGGCGGCAATGAGCTCGCGACGGTCACGGCCGACATCAATGGCGATCTGTTCAAGCTGCCCGCGGGGCCTGTCTCCTTTGCGGCGGGCGTCGTCTACCGCAAGGAGAAGGGCTGGCGCGATCCCGATCCGCTGACCGTGCTCGGCATCGCCAATACCAACCAGCAGAGCCCGATTTCGGGAACGAGCATCGCCAAGGAAGCCTATCTCGAACTGTCGGTGCCTATCCTCGCCGACAAGCCCTTCTTCCAGTCGCTTACCCTCGACGGCGCGGTTCGCTACTCGAACTACGACCTGTTCGGCAGCGACTGGAACTACAAGGGCAGCGTCGACTGGGTCATTAACGACAGCTTCCGCCTGCGCGGGACCTATGGCACCGGCTTTCGCATTCCCAACGTCCCCGAACTGTTCGGCGGCGTGTCCGAAGGCAATTTGACGACGACCGATCCCTGCTCCCGCTACTCGACCAGCGGCAATGCCGGGCTGATCGCCAACTGCCGGGCATCGGGAGTCCCGGCGAACTATGTCCAGCTCGGTACGACGATCCTGACCACGGTCGGTGGTAACGAGAATTTGCAGCCCGAAAGTTCGACCACCTGGACGGTCGGGACGGTCGTTTCGCCCAAGGGGCTGATCCCGGGCCTGTCGCTCACCGCCGACTGGTTCGACATCAAGATCAAGGACGCGATCCGCGCGATCCCCGGATCGACCAAGCTCGCCATCTGTTATGCGAGCACGAATCTGTCGCATCCCTTCTGCGACGATTTCACGCGCAGCCCGCTCACCGGCGAAGTGACCTTCCTGTCGGCGCAGCCGATCAACACCGGTCGCGAGGAAATGAACGGCCTCGATCTCGGTCTCGTTTACGCGGGCGGCATCGGCAGCGTGAATATCTCGCTCGACGTCAACCTGACCTACCTCAACAAATATGTCGTGCTGCCTTTCCCCGGCGGCGCTCCGATCGATTTCGACGGCTTCATCGGGGGCGGCAATGGCGGCTATTCGAAATGGCGCGGCTATGGTGTGCTGACGGCCGAAAAGGACGGGATCAGCGCGACCTGGTCGACCCAGTGGGTCGGCAAGGCGACCGACTTCAATGCGGCGCCGGGCGAAATCGGCTATCGCACGCCGAACGTCTTCTATCACAATCTCCAGCTCGCCTATGAGATCGACGAGAAGACCCGCTTCCAGCTTGGTGTCGACAACCTCTTCGACCGCAAGGCGCCCTATATCCAGAGCTTCACCGATGCGAACACCGACACGATGACCTATGATCTGCTCGGCCGGCGCTTCTATGTCGGTTTCCGCACCGCCTTCTGAGGAATTGGGGGATGGCGATACGTTGGCCGCTGCTCGTTCGGCGAACGCATAAATGGCTGGCGCTGGTCGTGGGCGTCCAGGCGTTGCTCTGGACGTTGACCGGCTTCTACATGGTGGTCGTTCATATCGACACAATCCACGGCGATCATCTGGTGCGCACCCCCGTCGCCCAGCCCTTCGACCTCGATGGCCTCGCAGCGCCGTCGAAGGTCGTCGCGGCCGCGCCGGGAGTGTCTGAGATCCGTCTCCAGCGCTTTTTCGGTCAACCGGTCTGGCGTGCTGAAACGCCCGAGGGCGCGCGGCTGTTCGATGCGCGCTCGGGTGCGCCGCTGCCTGCTCTGACCGAGTCCCAGGTCCGCGAGCAGGCACGGCGCATTTATACGGGTGACGGCAAGATCGTGTCTGTGCGGTTGCTGACGAAGGCGCCGCAGGAGATGCAATCGCGCAAGCCGCCTTATTGGCAGGTCGAGTTCGAAGGCTGGAACCGCCCGACGCTCTATCTGTCGCCGCAAACGGGCGAGCTCATCTCGCGCCGTCACGCGCTGTGGCGCGTCTTCGATTTTGCCTGGATGCTGCACATCATGGACTATGACGAGCGGACCGACGTCAACAACCCATTGCTTCGTGTCGCGACCTGGAGCGCCTTTGCGATGGCGCTGACGGGTGCCTGGCTGCTGATCTGGTCCTTCAAACGCCGCAAAAGGAAGCAGGCATGAAGAAGATTCGCCTGACGCCGCTATTTTTCCGGCGCATCCACAAATGGGTCGGCCTGATCCTCGGGCTTCAATTCCTACTCTGGGCGCTCAGCGGCTCGGTGATGGCGCTGCTCGACAAGGACAAGGTCGGCGGCCACGGCGGCGGCATGTCGCACGCGCATCCGCTACCGGCCGGGGAATATTTCGGCGTCGCGGGCTTGCCCCGCGGTGAGCCCGTTACTGGAGTGGTTTTGCGCGATCTGGGCCTCCGACCGGTCTACGAACTCCGCACCGCCAAAGGCGTGCGGCTCGTCGACGCCACGAGCGGCGAGGATATTCGTGTCGACGCAGGGATGGCCCGCGAAGTCGCATCGATGATGAACGAAGCACCGATCCGCAAGGTGAGCGTGATTGCAAAGCCCAACCTCGAATCGCGCGACCATGAAGGTGCGATGTGGCGCGTCGACTTTGCCGATGCCGAGAATAGCAGCGCCTATATCTCACTCGACACCGCGCGCTTCCTCGTGATGCGCGGTGATACCTGGCGCACTTGGGACTTCTTCTGGATGCTGCACAACATGGATTATGTGAACCGGAAGAGCTTCAATCACCCGCTGATCATCTTCGTCGCATTCGGCGCGCTGTGGTTGTCTGGGACCGGCTTCTATCTGCTCTTCAAAAGCTTCAGCCGCGCCGATTTCCGCTGGCTACGCCGTCGCCGTAAGCCCATCGTTACTCGCAGCACGGCCTGACCGGTCAGTCTTCGACCGAAAACGCTGCGGAAAGCTCGAAGCGCGTGCCGGGATGGGAGAGCCAGGCGTGCGACACCAGCCGACCGTTGCTCCAAGTCCGCCGGGTCATGCGCAGAACCGGTTCCCCCTCGTTGAGACCAAGCATGCCGCGCGTACGCGCGTCGGGCATTTCCGCGCGGACGCGGTGCTCGACCCGCTCAAGCGGCGCAGTGCGCGTCAGATACTCGTTCGGGGTCAATTGCGTGAAATCCAGTGTACCATAATCGGGCGCGGCGGACGCGAGCACGAACCGCTCTTCGAGCTGGATCGGGAACTCGGCCTCGTGGTGGACGATGATCGAATGGAAGATTTTCGTGCCCACCGGCACCTCTAGCAGCGCGGCGGTCTCCGCGCTGGCCTTCTCCTCGACGTTCTGGATGACCCTCGCGCGGTAGTCATGGCCGCGTCCGCGAATCTCCTCGGCAATGTTCCGAATCTCGATCATATGGCCGATCGGCTTCGGCTCGGCGATGAACGAGCCGCTGCCTGCGCGGCGGACGATGATACCTGCCGATTGCAACTCCCGAAGCGCCCGGTTCGCCGTCATGCGCGAGACGTCGAACTGCCCAACCAGATCGGCTTCCGATGGCACGCGGTCGCCCGGTTTCAAACGGCCGTCGCGGATGGCATCATGGATGCTTTGCTTGATCGCCGCGTAGCGCGGTGGGGCATCCGGGGAAGCACCGTCGGCAGACCGCTGGGCGCTGTTCGAGTTCAGTCGAGGCATAAGATCCATCACCCGTCTATACAGGTGGAATCATTCGGATTCCAAGCGTTCCGATGCCAATTTCCGGTAGATTCCTTGCGAAGTCATATGATTGCAAGAAACGATTTGCGGCATCGGGGCGACTGGTGCCGTCACCGGCGATTTGTGACGGCAAGCCATCTCGCGAAATTACTATTGGGGCTTGCCGATGGCAGCCAAAAGCTCCGTTGCCTTGAGTGAAGCTCGGCGGTCAATTAGCCCTGACTCCAATGATGCCGGGAACGGGCGGATATGAGCATCGACTGCTTTCCTATCGTCTCGCGCGGCTTGCGATCGGAATTCAAGCTTCCCTCCAAAATCTCGCAAGCCTGTCCCAGCTAGGCTGCCTCGCGCCTTGGGGCCTCCTGTCGATCAAGGAACTCGGCGAGGGCCGCCTTCCGCGATGCGCGATCGAGTGAGTATGCACGCTGTTTGAAAAACTTTCCGTCGAGCAGCGCGGCAATGTAGCCGGCCACCGTGTCGGCAGCCATAATCAGTGCTGCGTCGAGGACGTGGATATATTTGCTCGTTACCGACCCCTTCGCATGACCCATGAGGGCGGCGATAGTGACCTCGGTGAAGCCGAGGTCATTGCCGATGCTCGCGAAGCTGTGGCGCAGGACGTGAGGAGTGACGCCCTCAAGTGGTGAGCCAAGGAAAATCTCGTTCCAATGGTTGGGAAGCCCGCCGAATGCGGTGTCTTCGCCGCGTGGCCCAGAAAATACATAGGTGCCATTGTCGTCGCTCTCACGCGATTCCAGAAACTCGACGACCGGCAAACCGACGGGACGGACCGACTTTCCCTCCTTGCTTTCGGCGAGGCGAAGGCAACTTCCATCGATATCGACATCACACCATTTGAGATTGATAATCTCACCGCGTCGGCAGCCCGTAAGTGCGATTTGCCGAATGATATCGATGGTCGGGCCGAACTTCTCGATTTGCGCAGCGGCCTTGAGCATGCGGCCAAGAATTCGATACTCGCCGTCGTTGAGGCGGCGCGAGCGGACATTGTCTTTGGGGCGTTTGATGCCATGCGCGGGATTGCTGTCGATGATGCCGAGATCGACGGCATAAGTTAGTATTCCGCCAATCAATCCAAGCGTTCGAGCCGCGGTGCCTGGCCCACCACGCACATTGGCGCGGCCGCGGAGTTTTTTGGTCTTGATGAAGGCTTTGGTCTTGCCCGCCATGATATCGCGCATGGCTTTGGTGAGGATCGCCTTGGAGAGGTCCTTGACCCTGCGGGACCCGAGGAGCGGTATGACGTGCCGTTCGATCCGGCCCAGATCGATGTCGACGGTCGATTGCTTCTTGGGACGGCCTCCCTTGCCCAGTATAAGCCCGTCCCTGAGATCCTGCATGTAGAGTTCGCAGAGCTCCTTCATCGACATCGCTTTGTTGAGCTCGGCCCGTTCTTCGGCCGGGTCCTCGCCCTGAGCAACTCTACCGAGTTGGGACTTGGCCTCGCGCCTGGCAGTCTCCGGAGTCCAGATGCCGTGGATGCCGATTGTATAACGCCGCGAGCGGCCTCCGGCGCGATACTGAATGAGATAGCTGCGCTTTCCGGTGGGGAATATCCGCAGCCCGAAGCCAAGTAGTTCTTCGTCCCACAGGACATAATCCTTCGTCTCTGCTACAGCTGCATCGACAACGCGCTTGGTCAGTTTGACCATCGAGCCAACTCCGGTTTGGCCCGGTTTTCGCGTAAGCACCACGTAAGCACGCGGAAGGAAATCGGGGCGAATTCAAGGTTACGGCAGCGCAGATCGACAAATCAAGAATAGCGTTGTATTATAGTGGTTTAGGATATAAAAACTTGCTCTGGCGTTGGCTGGCGCAAACATGCTAGTACCCCCTCCGAAGGCAGAGGCCAGGGGTTCGAATCCCTTCGGGTGCGCCATTTTTCCTTAGGAAAGCTGCGGTTTTCGGGAAGGTGGCGAGATAGATCCTGCAACATCTTGCAGGAACAAGCAGCGATTTTCGCGCGATCCGTACAATTCCCGTACAGCATGTTCCCTTGCCGTTCTCTCTGCGATGTAGAGCATTGCGCGAACAAATGGCATGACCGCGCGGTCCGAATCGAAGTAAAAGCTCCGCGATTCCAAAGCTTAGGGGTGTCTTGGACGTCGTCGAAGATCGCAACCCGCCTTGATTAGAGGAGCATTTGAAATGCCGACCGCCGGCGAGCCTTCTCGCTGATGGCCACCGCTGACCTCAAAGCGACTGTTAGACAACAATGCCCTCAAGACATGGGGCGCATCAGGCGGCTTGCAGATTTGCCTCCTTGGCCGCATTTGCCGGATCGATCGTTACGCCGGGGCCGGCCGTACCGAACCTGCGCTCCACGCGAATGCCCATCGATTGCAGGAAGCCAGTGGATAGCTCGCCGCCCGCGCAAATGATGACATCGTCGTTCGGCAGGTCGAGCAGTTCGGCGTGATGCCGGAGCGCGATGGCGCCATGTCGCACCTCCTCCACGGACGATTGGAGATATAGCGTTACCCGGCCCTCCTCCACCGCGGCAGCGATCGCGTCGCGATTCTGCCGTCGCGTCCGGCTAAAAGCCTCCCGCCGATAGGAAAGGGCGACCTCGGTGCCCGGCTGCTCGGCCAGCGCGACAGCGGCCTCGATCGCGCTGTCGCCGCCGCCGACGACCAGCACGCGCCGGCCGGCATATTGCGCCGGGTCGGTCAGGCGATAGACGACGTTGCTCCGCTCCTCGCCCGGCACGCCCAGCTTGCGCGGGGTTCCGCGCCGGCCGATCGCCAGCAGCACCCGCCGGGCGCGATACACGCCGTGCGCTGTTCTGACTGTAAAGCCCCGGTCGCCGGGCGTGATATCCACCACTCTTTCGTTGCAGCGGATATGCAGCCCGGTCCGGTCGATGACGTCCTGCCATATCCCCAGCAACGCTTCCTTGCGGATTTCACGGAAGCGGAGTTCCCCGAACAGCGGCAGTTTTACCGGTGCGGTCATAATCAGCTTGTTGCGCGGGAAATGCGCTACGGTTCCGCCCAGGCTATCTTGCTCGACCGTTTCGAAACGCAGGCCGAGTTCCATCGCCCGCAGGCTGGCGGCAATACCCGCCGGACCCGCGCCGACGATCATCAGGTCGAGCATGTCGTGCGCATCATCGGCTTCGTTCGCGGCGGCGATCGCGTCGACAGCCTCGGTCCCCTGTTTCACGGCGTTGCGGATCAGCCCCATGCCGCCGATCTCGCCGGCGAGATAGATACCGGGGACATTGGTTTCGAAATCGGGACTGACGAACGGAATGTCGATGCCGCGCGTGGCCGTGCCAAAGACCAGCGACAGCGCGTCGGCCGGGCATGCCTGCTGGCAGGCGCCGTGCCCGATGCAGCGGGTCGGGTCGATGAGCGTGGCTTTCCCCTCCAAAAGACCGAGCACGTCGCCTTCGGGGCACGCCAGCACACATGCCGAACAACCGATGCATTTGGCGGTGTCGATGACGGGGTGGAGCGAATTGGGCTCGGTCAGCCCGGCGTCGCGCGCATCTTCCAATATGGTGTGACTTTTGCGCTCGATCGCGCGGTGCCGCGCCCAATAGCTCAGCCAGATGGGCAATGCCGGGAGCGCGTAGGCGAGCGCCGCCGTGTCAAACGGCAGTCTTGGTAACGCCAAGAGGGCGTCGGCGAAAACCGCCGGGTCAAAGGGCATTGCGACTCCATCATATGTCTGCGGATTTTTCCGCTATTTTCCCCTCTGGATGCCCTCCGCGGCCCTAAGAGCCGTCATTGCCACAAGAGGAAAGACCCCCTGCGCTCGGCGGTGCGGCATTCGCGTCGATGGGAGGTTGGGGCCGCGTCTCTGTTCGGCGCTCGGGGCGGCGAGCGATATGGATTTTTGACCAAAGCCGCGTTCAGTTCTTTTGAAATCAATGTGCAAAATATGGAAGGAGTAGGCCAAATTATATAGATAGACTAATAATTTGTCATGCCGAAGAGGGAGGTCTAGCCTAGTAAACATGCCCTAGAGGGTGGACCAAAATGGAGTCGGAACAGCTCACTCTCGCAGCCAGAGAGGCGTCGGCACCCCAAAGGAAAGCAATTGTTTCTTTTGAAACAGTTTTTTCCTTCCTTATTTTATTGTTCATACCCGCCGCCATCCTGTGGGGCTGGTGGCATCGCGCGGAATTGCCGACGCCCGAGGATGGCCTTGGTTATGCTCTCGGGATCATCGGCGTGACGATGATGGCCATCCTTATGATCTATCCGCTCCGCAAAAGGCTGACCGGAGCAACATGGATGGGATCGGTCGGCACCTGGTTTCGCATCCACATGCTGCTTGGCCTGCTCGGGCCGCTGGTCATTCTTTACCACGCGCGCTTTACCTGGGCGGCGACGAACAGCGGTGTCGCGCTGCTTGCCTTGTTGGTGGTGGTCGCAAGCGGGCTTTTCGGGCGCTTTCTATATGTCCATATCCATCGCGGATATTCGCAGCGAAAGCTGGAAGTTCGCGATTTTCTCGACGAACTTGGCGAATCGCGGCTCCTGCTCGACGCCGATGGCGACGCCGGTCACCTTATCGTCGGCTATCTTCGCGAGCTTGAGCGGCACGCCCTGGAAAAGCGGTCCAACCTGCTTCATGGCGCGTTCGCGGTGTTTTCCATCACGGTCCGCACCTGGCTGTTCGCCTGGCGCCTTCGAGGTGTCGTGCGCACCGAACTGGCACGGGAGGCTTCGCTTCCGGGCCGGCGGGCGACGACCGACAGCCAGGCGTTGATCGATCACCTGACGCGCTATCTGCAATCGATCCGTGACGTCGGCGGGTTCGCCTTCTACGACCGCCTGTTCCGGGCCTGGCATTATCTGCACGTGCCGCTGTTCCTGTTCCTCGCGATGACCGTGGCGCTGCACGTCCTCGCCGTCCATATGTACTGATGTCGCGGACCTCGGTCCTTGTCGGCGCGCTCGTGCTGCTGGCGATGATCGGGGGACTGCTCGCGTTGCGCCCGACGTTGGAGCGGCTGGTCAGTCCGGGCCCGCTGCGCCCCGCGCATGCGAAGATCGAGGCGCGCTGCGGCGCCTGCCATTATTCCTTCACCCCGTCGGCCGAGAATGGCAAGTGCAAGGCTTGCCATGCGGGCGTCGCCAACGATGTCCGCACGCGCACCGGCTTTCACGGTCGCACGCCAGCGGCCGCGAAACAGCAATGCCGTGCCTGCCATCTCGAGCATCAGGGCGCCGTCCAGTTCGCCGCGAACCTCAAGGGCACTGGCTTCGACCATGGCAAGACCGATTTTCCCATCCACGGCAAGCATCGCGGTGTCGCCTGCGCGAACTGCCACAAGTCCGGAATGAAGTTTCGTGCCGCGCCCGCCGCCTGCGTTGCCTGCCATGTCAAAGACGACGTCCATCAAACCCGTTTCGGTAAGAATTGCGCCAGCTGCCACAGCGAAAGCGGCTGGAAGATCATCCATAAGTTCGATCACGCGGCGACCGGTTTTCAATTGGTCGGCGCGCATCAGACGACCGCTTGCGCCGATTGCCATGTCGCCAATCGCTTCGCCGGAACGCCGAAACAATGCGTCGCCTGCCATCTGGCGGACGATGTCCACAAGGGGCGCAACGGCACCGACTGTGCCAGCTGCCACACCCCGCTGAGCTGGAAAGGCGCCCTGTTCGACCATGGGCGGACGCGTTTTCCGCTCGTCGGCCAGCATCGCGCGGTCCCCTGTACCGCCTGCCACGGCGCCCGGAACGAGCGGCTGCGTCCGCCGATGCAGTGCGCCGCCTGTCACCGAAAAGACGATGTCCATAAGGGCGTCAACGGCAGCAACTGCGCGACCTGCCATTCGCCAGCGAGCTGGAAAGGCGCGTTTTTCGATCACAACAAGGCGACGCGTTTTCCGCTGCTCGGGGCGCACAAGCGGGTGCGCTGCGCCACCTGCCACGTCAAGCCTGTGCACAGCTTCAAACCATCGCGCGAATGCGCCGGATGCCATGTCCGCCAGGATCCCCATCAGGGCAAGCTGGGGCGAAATTGCGCGGCGTGCCACACGCAGGACCGCTGGCGGCCGGCGCCGGGCTTTCATCATGCCGCGACGCGCTTTCCGCTGACCGGCGCCCACAGCCGCGTCGCGTGCGCCGATTGTCACCGGAATATGCAGTTCCGCGCCGCGGGTGTCACATGCGCCAGTTGCCACGCCGACATCGCGCACAAGGGCCGGTTCGGCACGCCAGCGAGGTGTGAGACATGCCACACGACCGCGCGCTGGACCGGCGCGCGGTTCAACCATGATCGCACGGGTTTTTCGCTGACCGGCCGCCATGCCCGGCTCGCCTGCAACAGCTGCCACACCAGGCCGGCGGCGACCGCGCGGCTGCCGGTGGGCTGTTACGGCTGCCACAAGGCCGACGATCATCACGAAGGCCGTTTCGGCACGAAATGCGAAACCTGCCATGTCGGGGGCGACAGCTTCAAGACGGTGCGCGTCCCCGCGAACGCGCGCCGCCATCCGGATTTCGACGGGAGGCACCTGCGATGATCAAAGCCTGGATCGCCCTGCTGGGCTGTTTCCTTGTCGCCGCGCTGGCGGCCGCGGCGACGTCCGAGCCGCCGCCGATCAAGGTCATCGACCGCTATGACCATATCTCGACGGGGTTCGTGCTCGACGGGCGGCATGCCGAAATCGGCTGCGACACCTGCCACGCCAAGGCGGTGTTCCGCGGTACGCCGCGCACCTGCGCCGCCTGTCACAACAATGTCCGCGCCGAGGGCAAGACGTTCCGCCACATCCCCACGACCGATGCGTGCGAAAGCTGTCATACCACCAAGGACTGGCTGACCGCGCGCTTCGACCACAGCGGCGTCGTCACCAACTGCGTCAGTTGCCACAATAATTTCCAGGCACCCGGCAAGACCGCCAACCACCCGCCGACCAGCAATCAATGCCAGGATTGCCACCGGGCGATCCATTGGAACCAGCTGTTGCCGGGAGCGGCGCCATGAGCGCGCATGCCGCCTTTGAAGCCTTGCTCAAGATCGCGCTCGCGCTGTTGTTGCTGTTTTGGGCGAGCCATGCCGGGGCACAGCGCAGCGGCGACAAGGTGTTGGCCGACGCAAGCGCCGCGGGCACCATCGACTGCCCGACCGTGACGATTCACTTCACGGGTCCGATCCGTTACAGCGGCGCGGCCCCGACCGACCAGGGAATGGACGTGCGATTGCGGGTCGAGATGGTGCAGCTCGGCGCGCGTCCCGATCGCGATTTCCTACCGGTGCCCGATGGCACGCCGCTGGTCCGTTCGATCGTCTATGAAGCCGACGCCGTCGGCGGGCCGGTGCTGACGATCGGTTTTCGCACGCTCACCCGCTTCGAAATCGCGCTGGGACATGACTCGCAAAGCTTGGTGCTGTCGCTGCGCAACACCGCCCTTCAAGGCGGCTGCCCGGTCGAACCGGCTGCGGACGGCGCCGTTGCGCCGCTGGACGGTGACGAATTGCGCCGTCTCCAGGCCGTGGCCGAGGAAGCCGTGGCGGCCGGCCAATATGAAGCGGCCGGTGACGCGCTCGACCGCATCCTTGGCCAAGGCGACACCGATTATGCACCGCGCGCGCTGGAACTCAGCGGCATGATCCACGAACGCCGCGGCGAACGCGGGCCGGCGCGGCTGCGCTATGAGGAATATCTGCGGCGTTTTCCGGGCTCGCCGGGCGCCGACCGGGTCGGGCAGCGGCTGGCGGCGCTGGGCCGGGGCGGCGGGGGCGAGCCCGCACGGCCGAGCTTGGACGGGCGCGAGTGGCGCACCACCTTCTCGGGCGGTCTTTCGCAATTTTATTCGCGCGATACCAGCCGCAATGTTTTCGTCGATGCGCGCCGGCCCGATCCGATCGAGGAGATCGACCGGCGCGTCAATATCGACCAGTTGCTGACCGCGATCGACATCAACATGGCGGCGACCAACGGCGAAACGCGGTTCAGCGCGCGCGCCGCCGCCAGCTATACGCTCGATTGGCGGCCGGTCACGCTTGTCGGCTCCTCGCGCAGTTCGGGCGACGACACCCAGCGCATCGCCGCGCTGTACATCGATGCCCAGCATTATCGGCTTGGCCTTTCGGCGCGGATCGGGCGGCAGTCGCTGTTCGGCTCGGGCGTATTCGGCCGGTTCGACGGCATCCGCGCGGGATGGGAGATCGATCCGTCGTGGACGCTCCACGCACAGGCGGGGCGTCCGGTCTTTTCGACCCGCACCGACCGGATCGTGCATGACCGGCATTTTTATGGCTTCACGCTGGGCTATGCGCCGCGCGACAAGCCGTTCGAGCTCAATGCTTATTGGTTCGATCAAAAAAGCGGCGGGCTGACCGACCGGCAGGCGGTCGGCGTTGAGGCGCGCTATAGCACGCCGGGGGTCGCTTTGTGGGGGCTGGTCGACTTCGACGTCGGCTTTGGCAAGCTCAGCCATGCCTTCCTGAACGCCACCGTGCCGCTGCGGGGCGGCGGCAGCCTGGGCGTGCAGTTCGACCAGCAATATTATCCCCAACTCTCGCTCAGCAACAGCGTGATCGGCCAGTCGGTGCACCGCCTCGGCGAGCTCAAGCAGCTGTTCACGCGCCAGACGCTGGAACAATGGGCGCGCGATCGATCGGCACGAACGCGCAGCCTGTCGGTGGTTTATACGCAGCCGCTGACACCCAAATGGCAGGCCAATCTCGACCTCATCCTGTCGCGTACCGACAGTATCCCGGCATCGGGCGGGGTCGATGCGGTCGCGGGCAGCGGTACCGAAACTTATCTGGGCGCGCAGATGACGGGCAACGGCATCGTCAGGAAAGGCGACACGCTCATCTTTGGGGTGCGCCATGCGCGGACGGCCCGTTTCAACATCATTTCGTTCGATTCGGCGGCGCGCTTTCCCGTGGGGCCGGTCAGCTTCGAGCCGCGATTCCGTTTCGCGCGGCGCTCCGATCGCTTTGGCCCGGGCGACCAAAATGCCTATCGCCCCAGCCTGCGCGTCACTTACGCCGCGTCGACGAAGGTGGCGCTGGACGCCGAAATCGGCTTCACCTTCCTCGATCAGCGATGGTCGGACGCGGCGTTCGTCGGCAAAAGCGAAGAGCGCGCGACGATCTTAAACCTTGGCTATCGTGTTTCGTTCTAGCGTCGACGGACGATTGTGCGTGAGGGCAGACGATCATAGGCCGGCCAGCGTCTGCTTCTCACGAACCGCGCCCAGAAGCCGACAGTCCGCTACCCGTCAATGACGATAATCCGCGAAGGCCGATTCACGCCAGTCTGTCACGCAGCCTAGCAGTTACCTTTAACTCCATCGGCACAGTCTGCAGCGGATTCAACGTCTTTTCCAGCACCTTCAACTGTGTTGCAAGCAGACAGAATCAACAGCGATCCGCTAATTGCGAAAATTGTCAGAAGCTTTTTCATTCTCTCTCTCCGACGGCGAGGGCGAACCGCCCTCCATTTGAGTTTCCATATTTTGACAACAGCTGTTCGCAACAATCGTTCCGTTGCATCGGCGTCACGCTAGCCGAAGCGTTCAAAATGATCGTCAGGCTGGGAAGAATGAAAAGGTGCATCGCTTCCGAAGCGATCCGGCGGCGCGTGGATCGGTTCGATCGATATATGGTCAGTCCAGCGGACATTTCGCGATGACGTCGGCTTCCATGCCGCCACCCAGGGCGACGCGTGACACGCTGATATTCAGGCTGCCACGGGTGTCGAGACGAAATGGCGCGGTGATGCGTGTCATGTCGGCGCCGGTCGCCGCGAAACATTTCAGCGGCACCCCCAGTACGCGCCACTGGCCGGGTGCCAGTGCCGCAAATTCGGGTAGGTGAAGCGGACGGCCACAATCCGAGCCGTCGCAGCGAACCGACATGGCAACAGGTGCCGAGGGCGGCGCATCGAGGCGCAAGGTCGCGAGCAGCATGACGTCGCCATTGGTCTCTCGCGACAGGTCGACGGCATTCTGTGCGGCGATCTCGACCGCGGCTCCGGCGGGGCCGGCAGCGATGACGAATTGCCGCGCGCCTTCCTGGACCGTGTGATCGGCCGCATGGACGGACGCCCGGCCCGACAGGCCGGTGGCAGGAACCGTCGTCACGCGCAACGGATCGCCGCCATCGGCTTGCGAGACGGTCAGCGACCATGACGGCGTTGCCAGACCCTTATCGAAATAGACGCCGCCGCCGCTGCCGTCGTCGGCGACCTGACTGTCCTGCGAAAGCGCTTTCCATGGCTGCGGGCCGTCGGCGTAGGTCAGGCCATAGCCAAAGGGAAACAGCGTTGGGCCGCCATGTCTTGCCGTTGCCGGCCAGGCCGTCGGCAGGCGTCCCTGGAAATCAAAGGCCGGCGCCCGGTCCTTGCCGGCGAACAGCAGGTCGGCGACACCAGCGCCTTCGGATCCCGGCAGCCAGGCGGTAACAAAGGCGTCGGCCTCGTTCAGCGCTTCGTTGATATAAAGCGGTCGCCCGGTGATCATCACCGCAACCACCGGAATTCCAGCCGCTTTCAGTTTGCGCATCGTCGCGAACGGGCGGCGCAGTTCGGGGCGAAGCTGGAGCGACGGGATGTCGCCCTGGAATTCGGCATAAGGCGTTTCGCCAAAAACGACGATCGCCGCATCGGGGTGCCGCCCAAATTTGCCGTCGGGGGCGAGTTCGGCGCTGCCCCCCGCGGCAGCGACATTTTGCTCGATGCCGCGCCATAACGAGGTCGCGCCGAGAAAATCGCCGTTGCTTAACCCCGTGCCCTGCCAGCTCAGCGTCCAGCCGCCCGACTGGCGGGCGATGTCGTCGGCGCCGTCGCCCGCCACGAGGATATGCGCCTGCGGCTTGAGGGGCAGCACGCCGGTGTTTTTCAAGAGGACGAGCGACTTGCGGACCGCTTCGCGTGCCACGGCCCGATGCTCTGGCGCACCGAGCAGGTCGAAACGGCCCGAATAGGCGCGCGCGGATGGCTTGCCCGCGTCGAACAGGCCCAGGCGCTGCTTGACGCGCAAGACACGCGCCACGGCGTCGTCGAGCCTGGCCATCGGGATCGTGCCATCCTTCACCTGGGCCAGCGTGCTTGCGTAAAGCGCGCGCCAGCTGTCGGGGGCCATGAACATGTCGATCCCGGCGTTGGCGGCAACGGGGCAGCTGGCGTTGCTGCAGCCGGCAACCTGTCCATGCGCGTTCCAGTCGGTGACGACAAAACCGCGGAAGTTCATCCGGTCTTTCAATATGTCGGCAATCAGCCCCCTGTTTCCGGAAATCTTGACGCCTTGCCAGCTCGAGAAGCTGGTCATCACGGTTGCGACGCCATTTTCCATTGCGGGAATATAGGGTGCTCCATGGATGAGGCGCAATTCGAGCTCGGAAACAGTCGCGTCGCCCTGGTCCTTGCCGTCCACGGTGGCGCCGTCGGCGAGAAAATGCTTGGTGCTTGCGGCAACATGCGGTCCCGCAAGAATGGGCGCGGTCGATGGCGGTCCCTGCAACCCGCGGATCATGCTTCCGACATAGGAGGCGACGAGCGCGGGGTCCGACGAATATCCTTCATAAGCGCGTCCCCAGCGATAATCCTGCGGGACGGTGACCGTCGGCGCGAACGTCCATTCCTGACCCGTCACGCGAATTTCGATCGCCGTTATCCGGCCGATGCGCTCGATCAGCGCGGGATCGCGGGCGGCGCCCAGGCCGACATTGTGCGGGAACAGGGTGGCGCCGACGATATTGCTGTGTCCGTGCACGGCATCGGTGCCCCACATGATCGGAATCGCCGGCTGGCCCGGTGCGCGGTCCATCGACGCCGCGTAAAAGGCGTCGGCCAATGCGAGCCAGTCGCGTGCGGGCGCGAGGTCGTTTCCGCCGGGGCCCGAGTTTCCGCCGTTGAGCACCGAACCAAGATGGAATTCGCGCACGTCCTCAGGGGTCACGCTGCCGATATCGGCCTGGACGATTTGCCCAACCTTCTGCTCCGCCGACATGCTGGCCAGCAGCGTCTGGACATGGGCTTCGCCATCGGCGGTCAAGACCCGCGGATAAGCAACTTCGGGCCATTCGAGCGGATTGACCGCGCCTGACGGCTTTTCGGGAGAAGAGTCGCCCTGCGATGCCGTCGCCGGGAGTGTCGAGGCCAAGGCCAGGGGGAGAAGGGAAGAATAGAGTATTGTTTTAAATCGCATAAATCCATCTCCGGGCGTTTTGGCCTTTGCCATTCTTGGACCAAATTCTCTCTGTCAACCTTGACATATAATTACAGTGAATGGTCCAGATATCGGCAATTTCGAAACATCGTTTGACAACGTTGACAAGATTATGCAACAAAAATGGGGCGCAGGGTTTTCACACCTTCGAGTCCGTTCGTCGGTCTCGGCGAGTGCTTCCGCCCCGCGCGATGAAAAGTTTCATTGTCCGCACACCAAGATGCGGTTTGGGAGGGATGGAAATGATCAGCGGGACTTTGCGCCACCGAAGGACGTTGTTTGCTGCGGCATCGGTCTTGGCAATGGGATTGGCCGGTTCACCTGCCTTTGCGCAGTCCGAAACGGCAACGGATGAAAGCGCGGAAGGCGAGATCGTCGTAACCGGCTTTCGCGCATCGCTGCAGAATGCGCTGAATGCCAAACGCGATTCGAACCTGATCATCGAATCGGTGACGGCCGAGGATATCGGGAAATTTCCCGACCAGAATGTCGCCGAATCGTTGCAACGCCTTCCGGGAATTCAGATCGACCGCGAAAACGGCCAGGGGTCGAAGGTTCGGATTCGCGGCCTCGAGCAGAATGTGACCCTGCTCAATGGCGAACTTTTTGTCAGCGGGCTCGAAGTCTACAAGGTCGGCGAGGGAAATTATAACCGCAATGACAGCCTCGAAGGCGTGCCATCCGAACTGATCGGGGGGATCGAGGTTTTCAAGTCGCCCAATGCCTCGCTCCTCGAAGGCGGTCTTGGCGGCATCGTCAATCTGAAGACCCGCAATCCGCTCGATTTGCAGGACGGCCTGACGGTCGCCGGCAACGTCAAAATGAGCAAGGGCAGCGAAATCGGCGGTTGGAAACCCGCCGGCGCGGCGGTGCTCGGCTATAATTTCAATGATCGGCTCGGGATCATCGCATCGTTCAGCTACGAGCAGACGAACAATCACGTCAATGTCCTGGGCGGCGACAATCGCGGCAACTGGGCCTTTGCCGGCGGGCGCCGCGACACCGCGACCGTTCCGACCAATTATTATGCACCCGAATATCGTTACGTCACCGACCGCGACCAGTATCGCCGGCGTTGGGGCGCGTCGCTCGGGGTCAACTTCAAACCGACCGACGAACTCGAAGTCAGCGCGCAATATTTCCATTCGGACCTGAAAATCGACACGCGCGAAGCATCGGTCAAATTCCCGTTCGGGCAGGGCGAGTCGCAGGGTCTGGTGGGCAGTTACAACATCAACGACGATGGCGTCCTGCTCGACGGAACCGTGCGCGCGCAATCGGCGGAGGCGATCTCGTTCGTCGATGTCTCGAAGATCAAATCGGACAATCTCCAGTTCGGGATCGACTGGGACAACGACACCAACTTCCGCGCATCGATCATGGCCGACTATTCATCGTCCAAGATGGGCCGCGAAGTGGCGAACAACGACGTGCGCTACACCGCCTATGGCGTGCGCGGTCCGGGCACGTCGGGGCCGCAGCCGGGATTCATACCCAATCCGGCGGCGCCGCGGACCTTTGATTTCACCTATAAGAATGGCGACTTCCCGAGCTTTGGCATCGCGCCGGGCAGCCCGCAGGACCTGTTCAGCAATCCCGCCTACGGCTTCTTCAAATCGCACTGGGCGTTTGGCGACCGGTCCGACATCAAGGGGCATTCGATCCGCGCCGACTTCGGCTATGATGTCGATGATAGCGACACGAACACGATCACGCTGAGTGCGGGCTTTCGCTATGGCCAGCGCACGGTCGATTTCACATCGGGCCGTTATCTCGCCGACTATAGAGGCAAGGGCGAGCTCGACGCGACCGCGATACCCGGCGCCCAGCGCGTGCCCGGCTACTCCTATAATTGGACGCCCTATGGCTATTTCCAGGACGGGGCGATCGGCTACAAGATTTGCGACCTGCCCGAAGCGAACAAGCCCGCGGCCTTCGCCGGATGCACCCGCTTCGGCAACTCGCCGGCATTGATCACGCCCTACCAAACCTTGACCAGCAACCCCGAACGGGTCGAGACGATCACCAATTTTGCGGGCGGCGGCCAAGTCGCGGGCGATACGGTCTTGGTGGCCGACCGGTCGCAGATGACCAATGCCCTGCAATGGATCCAGTCGCTCTATCCCAACACGCCGTTCACCTTCTTTGCCGATCCCTTGCAGACCTATCGGGTCAAGGAGGAGACGAAGTCGGGATATGTCATGGCCGACATGGGCGGGCTCGACGATCCCTATCATGTCAATGTCGGGCTTCGCATCGTCAACACCAGCTTGACCGTCGACCAGAACCAGCCGGCCAGTGCCGATCCCAGCTATTGGGGAACCGATAGCTGGAACGGCGTGCTGCGCGACTTCAACACGGCCCGCGTCGTTCGCCGCTACACCGACTTCTTGCCGAGCGTGAATGCGGTCTTCAACGTGAGCGAAGGCGACAAGGTCCGCTTCTCGGCTGCGCGCGTCGTGGCACGCCAGCCGCTGGTTTCGCTCGGACAGGGCTTCGCCACCCAGTTTACGCGTGACCCGGCGGACGATCTGTTCAAATTCACCAACGGAAGCCGCGGCAACGCCGACCTCGATCCGTTCCGCGCCTATCAGTTCGATCTCGGCTTCGAGCATTATTTCGGAAATCAGGGGCTTTTGTCCGCCGGACTCTTCTGGAAGGAGGTCGACAGTTTCATCGTCAACGAAACCGTCGCGGTCTTCGTGAACGACCAGGGGGGCGGCAGGCTGGGGCCCGTGTCCCAGCCCGCGAACGGATCGGGCGGCCGGGTGAAGGGGTTCGAGCTCGCGGCGCAATATGCCCTCGACTTCGGCCTCGGCTTTACCGCGAACTACACCTTCTCGGACACCAGCACCGACTTCAGCACCGACTTCAGCAATAAGCTGCCGTTGCCGGGCGTGTCCAAACATTCGGCGAACGGCCAGATCTATTTCGAAAAATATGGCTTCGCCGCGCGGGCCTCGTACAGCTGGCGTTCGAAGCAATATCTTGGAAACTTCGGTTTCGCCGACGGGACGACCACGCGCAACCTCGGCATCTACCAAAAATCCTATGGCCAACTCGACGGCCAGATCAGTTATAAGATCACCGACAATTTCGAGGTCTTTGCAGAGGCGATCAACATCACCAAGGCCGATACCAGCGTGTATCTGCAATTTCCCGAACTGCCCTTCCGCTATGAATCGGGCTCGAGGCGGATCTACGGCGGGGTAAAATTCAACTTCTGATTTCGGCGTCCTCCGGAAAATGGCAGCGGCTCTTCTCGTGAAGGGCCGCTGTCCTTTCTCACTACGCTCGTTACATCGACGCCCGCCGGCGCATCGATAAGCTTTACCCGGTCGTCGAATGCGGCCTCAAGTGTGCAGGCCCTATCCCCTCCAGGCTATGACGAAGTCGGCGGCGGCGCGGCGGTCAGCCGATCGACGAGCTGATGGGCATGGATGACCATGCCGCCCGGATCCTCGCCCGCCAGTTTGCGCAGCAGCATGTCGGCCGCCGTCTTGGCCATCTCCATGACCGGCTGGCGGATCGTCGTAAGGCGCGGCCACACGACGCGGGCGATCTCGGAATCATCGAAGCCGACGACCGTCAGGTCGGCAGGAACATCGAATCCCAATTCGCGCGCCGCCGACATGGCGCCGACCGCCATATCGTCATTCTGCGCCAATATGGCGGTTGGCCGCAGCTTGCGTGACAGGAGTCGCTTCGTCGCTTCATATCCCGATTCAAAGCTGAAATCGCCGGTTTCGACCAGTTCGGGAAGCGGTGGCAGGCCGTTGGCATCGAACGCCTGATGATAGCCGATGAGGCGCTGGGCGCTCGCCGCGTGGGCCGGATCGCCCATGATGATCGCGATTGTCCGGTGGCCAAGCGCGATGACATGCTCGGCGATCTCGCGCGCCGCTGCGACATCGTCCATTGCCGTCGACAGGCCGACGTCGAGCCAGGACTGGGGCGCGATCCGGGCGAAGGGAATGTGCGCATCGGAAAGCCCGTCGAGAATGTCGGGGTGGTCGGACGCCGGCGGTGCGAGGATCACGCCGTCCAGTGCCGCGGAGCGCACGAGGCTGACCACTTCGAGCGGGCGGTCCATTACCGATTGGACGGGCAGCACGATCAGGCGGTAGCGTTCGCCGTGCAATCGTTCGAGCGCACCCCGCTGCAATTCGACGACATAGCTTGGACTCGGCTTTTCATAGATCAAACCGATGAGGTAGGACTGTCTCCGGACCAGGCCCTGTGCCAGGACATTGGGGTGATAGTTAAGCTCCTTGGCCGCGCGGAGCACCTTTTTGCGCAGCGCCGGCGAAATATGCGGTTCATCGTTGAAGACGCGCGATACGCTTTTAGGTGACACTTGCGCGAGCTTGGCGACGTCAATGCTGGTAGAGCGCTTTTCTCCATGGGCCATGCCTGCCACTCGTGACGAAATTGTCCTTCGTTGTCAATTGTGCGTACGGGCACCGGTGATTGAGGATGCTGATCGTCAGCCGCCGCATGCGATATCGGATGACATGACTATGCTTGCCCGACGTGAATATTCGGATCCCGAAACCCGGCGGTTCGCCGTTTCCGCGAAAGCGGCGCGTAAGCCACAGGGCATGTTCGTGGCAGGATCTGGGTCGGCATTGGCGGAGTTGGTTTTGTCTTTTTGGTGAAATATGAGTGTCTTAGGCGATAAATGCGGGCTCTGGCAATGAATGGCATAGCCTGTTAGTACCCGCTCCGAAGGCGGAGGACGGGGCTTCGAATCCCTTAGGATGCGCCAGATAGCTTCCTGCGGCCGTTGAGGCCGGGGATTTCGCGAGAGGCTCTCAGGGGGATTGGCGCCGGATGTACGACCTGCTGGCCGGCCTGTCGGTGATCGAAGCTTCGTCCTTTGTCGCCTCTCCGACCGCCGGACTTTACTGCGCGCAGATGGGCGCCGAAGTGATCCGCGTCGACCAGATCGGCGGCGGCCCCGACTTTCGCCGATGGCCGGTGACGGGCGCCAATGATTCGCTCTATTGGGAAAATCTCAACCGCGCCAAAAAGTCGGTCGCGCTCGACCTTGCACGGCCCGAGGGGCGCGAGCTGCTCCAGGCGCTGGTGCGCGCGACGGGGCAATTCGTCACCAATTTTCCGGTCGGCGGCTTCCTGTCGCATGAAAAGCTGGCCGAAGGGCGCCCCGACCTCATCACCATCCGCGTGATGGGCTGGGCCGACGGGTCGCCCGCGCTCGACTATACGGTGAACAACAGTGTCGGTTATCCGATGCTGACGGGCGCGGGCCCCGAGCCGGTCAATCATGTGCTGCCGGCATGGGATTTGCTCACGGGCGCCTATGCCGCCTTTGCGCTGCTCGCGGCGATCCAGCGGCGCACCGTGACCGGCGAGGGCGGCGAGGTGCGCCTGCCGCTGTCCGACGTCGCGATCGGCACCGTCGCCAATCTCGGCGGGGTCGCCGAAATGCTCTATTCGGGTGCGAACCGCCCGCGCCTCGGCAACGCCGTCTATGGCCTGTTCGGGCGCGATTTTGTCACGGCCGACGCCCAGCGAACGATGATCGTCGTCGTCACGCCGCGCCAATGGGCCAATCTGGTCGCCGCCCTAGGGCTCGACGAGGCGATCGCGGTGATCGAGGTCGCCCGCGGGGTGTCGTTCGCGACCGACGACGGGCTGCGTTTCACGCATCGCGACGCGCTCTATCCGCTGTTCGAAAAGGCGATCGCAAGCCGCGATCATGCCGATCTGGCGGCCGAGTTCGACGCGGGCGGCATCGTCCATTCGCCCTATCGCACGATGCACGATGCGGTGCAGGACCCGGCGCTCGTCGGCAACAATCCGATCTTCGGGTACGCCGACAATCCTAGCGGTTTCGCTTATCCCGCCGCGGGCGCCTTTGCGACATTGCCGCAGCAGGAACGCCAGCCGCCGCGTGCCGCACCGCGCAACGGGCAGCATAGCGAGGAAATCTTGAGCGAGCGCCTGTCGCTTTCATCGGGTGAGCTTGCCCGGCTGATCGATGCCGGTATCGTCGGTATCGGCTGATCCTATGGAGAAATATTGACATGACCCTGCGCCGCGCCGCCATCGTCGCCCCGATCCGCACCGCCGTCGGCAAGTTCGGCGGCAGCTTGTCCTCGATGACCGCGGGCGAATTGGGCGCGGTGATCCTGAAGGCGCTGGTCGAGCGGACGAAGATCGACCCTGCGCGCGTCGACGACGTCGTCTTTTCGCAAGGTTACGGCAATGGCGAGGCGCCGAGCATCGGCCACTGGTCGTGGCTCGCGGCGGGGCTGCCGCTCGAAGTGCCGGGGTATCAGCTCGATCGTCGCTGCGGGTCGGGGCTGCAGGCGGTCGTCAACGCCGCGATGATGGTCCAGACGGGCATGTCCGATGTCGTCGTCGCGGGGGGTGTCGAATCGATGTCGAACGTCGAACATTATTCGACCGATATCCGCAAAGGCGTGCGCGCGGGCAATTTGACGCTCCACGACCGGCTGACGCGCGGGCGGCTGATGTCGCAGCCGGTCGAGCGCTTCGGCGTCATTTCGGGCATGATCGAGACCGCTGAAAATCTCGCAAAGGATTATGATATCAGCCGCGAGGCGTGCGACGCCTATGCGGTGCGCAGCCATCAGCGCGCCGCCGCGGCCTGGGCGAACGGGCTGTTCGACGACGAGCTGGTGCCGGTGTCGGTGCCGCAAAAGAAGGGCGATCCCGTGATCTTCGCGCACGACGAGGGTTACCGCGCCGACGCGACGATGGAGACGCTCGGCAAGTTGCGCCCGCTTGAGGGCGGCGTCGTCACCGCGGGCAATGCGAGCCAGCAGAATGACGCCGCGGCGGCATGCCTTGTCGTCGCCGAGGACAAGCTCGAAGAACTCGGGCTTGAGCCGATTGCCTGGTATCACAGCTCGGCCGCCGCGGGCTGCGATCCGAGCCGGATGGGTATCGGGCCGGTGCCCGCGGTCGAGCGGCTGTTCGCACGCAGCGGACTTGGCTGGGGCGATATCGACCTCGTCGAATTGAACGAAGCCTTTGCGCCGCAGGTGCTCGCGGTGCTGAAGGGCTGGGGCTGGTCGGACGACGACAGCCGGAACGAGATCCTCAACGTCAATGGATCGGGCATCTCGCTCGGCCATCCGATCGGCGCGACGGGCGGGCGCATCCTCGCGAACCTGACGCGCGAGCTGGTGCGCCGCGACGGACGTTACGGGCTCGAGACGATGTGCATCGGCGGCGGGCAGGGCATCGCCGCGATCTTCGAGCGCGCCGCCTGAGTATGATCGACCTGCGGAAGGCACTGGCGGCGGCGCAGGCCTATCGCGCCGCGGCCGAGGCGGCGCTTGCCGAACGGCTGGCGCAGGCGCCGATCGATCGCGAGCAGCGAGCAGCGCATGGCTTCGCGTGGGTCGCGACGACGGTCGCGGCGCTGGAAGCGGTCCTGAGCTGGTGCGAGTCCGGCCGGGACTCGAACCCGCTCGATGCGAAGATCGCGGTGCTCGCGTTCGCCGAGGGGATCGGCCAGCTCGCCGGCGGACTGCCGATGGGGCAGAATGAGATTTTCCGGCCGGCCGACCTTGGGCTGGGTGCAGCTGCGCGGACGCTCGCCGACGCCTGCGCCGACCTGCTCGACGCCGACCATGCCGCGGTGCGCGCCGACGTCGCGATGGCGCTCGCCGACGGCCATTGGCCCAGCGAGACGTTGCACGACGCCGATCTCGATTCGATCCGCGACCAGTTCCGCCGCTTTACCGATGCCGAGATCGTTCCGCACGCGCACGGCTGGCATCTCGTGAACGCGCTGATCCCCGATGCGACGGTGCAGGCGATGGCCGATCTCGGCACTTTCGGCGTTTGCATTCCCGAGGACTTTGGCGGGCTCGGCCTGTCGAAGCTCGTGATGTGCATCGTCACCGAAGAATTGTCGCGCGGCTGGATCGGCGCCGGCTCGCTCGGCACGCGGTCCGAGATCGCGGGTGAGCTGATCGCGACGGGCGGCACCGACGCGCAAAAGGCCGAATGGCTGCCGCGGATCGCGAGCGGCGCGATATTGCCGACCGCGGTGTTCACCGAACCCGACGTCGGATCGGACCTCGGCTCGCTCCACGCGCGCGCGCGACGCGAAGGTGACACTTGGGTGATCGACGGCGCGAAGACCTGGATCACGCATGCCGCGCGCTCGGACCTGATGACCCTGCTCGCGCGCACCGTGCCCGACGCCAAGGGCTATGCCGGATTGTCGATGCTGCTCGTCCCCAAGCCGCGCGGCACCGACGCCGATGCCTTTCCTGCCGCCGGGATGAGCGGGAGCGAGATCGAGGTGCTCGGCTATCGCGGGATGCGCGAATATGCGCTGCAGTTCGACGCGATGACGGCGCCCGCCGATGCGCTGCTCGGCGGCGAGGAGGGGCAGGGGTTCAAACAGCTGATGCGCACCTTTGAAGGTGCGCGTATCCAGACCGCCGCGCGCGCGGTCGGGGTCGCGCGGCGCGCGCTCGAACTCGGGCTGGGCTACGCGCTGAACCGCAAGCAGTTCGGCAAGGCGATCGTCCACTTCCCGCGCGTCGCCGACAAGCTCGCGATGAGCCTCGTCGATTTCGTCGCCGCACGCGAGCTGAGCTATGCGGCGGCGCGCGCGAAGGACGGCGGCAAGCGCTGCGACATCGAGGCGGGGATGGCGAAGCTGCTCGCCGCGCGCGCCGCCTGGTCGAACGCCGACGCGAGCCTGCAGATCCACGGCGGCAACGGCTATGCGCTCGAATATGAGATCAGCCGCGTGCTCTGCGATGCGCGCATCCTCAATATCTTCGAGGGCGCGGCCGAGATTCAGGCGCAGGTGATCGCTCGCGGGCTGGTCGGCGGGCGCAACTAGAGCCAGAGCAAGGGCTGGCGCACCGGGAAGTTGCGCACAACCTCACCGATAGTTGGATCGCGGTTGAGCTTTTTGATGCCGCCCCGTTGGCGGCGCTGGCCCGGCTCATACCGGTGTCAATTTTGTATGCCATGCAACTTCCAAGATGTATTACAACTTTGAGAGGGTAAGTCAATTGCCGACGTTATGGGGCGGCCACGGGTCGGTCATGGAGGTGTCGGCCTTTGACCGTGACACCGGTAACATATCTCTTTCCTTTCGGATCGAGTGCCAATAAGGTTGTCACACAACTAGCCCATATGGCGATGAGGGGACGGAATGCCGAAGATCGTGTCAGCCCGGGTGATATTGACCGCGCCGGGCCGCAATTTCACGAGGCTGAAGATCGAGTGCGACGACGGGACGACCGGCGTCGGCGATGCGACGCTCAACGGCCGCGAGCTCGCGGTCGCGGCCTATCTGTCGGACCATGTCGTCCCCTGCCTGATCGGGCGCGACGCGCACCGCATCGAGGATATCTGGCAAAGGGCGCCTATTGGCGCCGCGGCCCGGTGACGATGGCGGCGGCGCTGCACCTCGGGCTTTCGATCCCCAATTTGGGGATCCAGGAATATATGCGCCACACGGAGGAGACCGACGCGGTCTTTCCGCACGCTTATCGCTCTGGGATGGCATGCTCCATCCGGGCGACGCACCCGGCCTCGGCGTCGCGATCGACGAAGCGCTCGCCATATCCTTTCCTTACGCCCGTGCCTATCTGCCGGTGAACCGGCTCGAGGACGGAACGATGTGGAGTTGGTAAATGCGTTTGACCTTCCTTGCCCTTGCATTGCTCGCCGCGCCGCTGGGCGCTCAAGAGCAAAAACCACAGCACAAACCGCTCCGGCCCGCCACGGCGGCCGAGCAAAAAGCGCGCGCGGCGGTGGTGATCGCCGATTATCGCTTTGACGATCTGCTCTGGGAAAACGATCGCATTGCGCACCGTATCTATGGCCGCGCGCTCGAAAAGGCCGAGCCGCCCTCGTCGTCGGGGATCGACGCATGGGGCAAGCGCGTGCGCTGGCCCTTCATGGATCGCCAGCTCCGCACGGGCGACCAGCACGCCGACCATGGCGAGGGGATCGACTTCTATAATGTCGGGACGGGGCGCGGCACCGGCGGGCTCGGCATCTGGTACGACAACAAGCTGTGGACGTCGCGCAACTATGTGCGGCCGCGCATCCTGCAATCGGGACCCGACGTCGCCGACTTCACCGTCGATTACGAGCCGTGGCCGGTCGATACGCTGCGCAGCGTGCGCGAAACGCGCCGCTTCACGCTGCCCGCGGGGACGAATTTCACCCGGATGACTTCGACCATCGCGTCGAGCAGCGATGCCGAGCTGATCGTCGGGATCGGGATTTCGAAACGGCCGATAAATGGGAACAAGCTGGGTGAGGTCCGCAAGGATGCCGCCGCCGCGCGGTTGAGCTGGTGGGGCCCCGCCGATGGCGATGGCGAAGGCGATAGCGGCAAGGGGCGGATGGCGGCGGCGGTGATCGTCGATCCGGCCGCCTTTGCGGGCTTTGCCGAGGACGGGGACAATTATCTGATCCTGATCCGCGTCCGGCCGGGGCAGCCCTTTGTCTATTACAGCGGTGCGGCCTGGAATCGCGGGTGGGATCGCGGGGGCGACTTTGCGGTCGAGGGCGACTGGAACAGCTATGTCGACGCGCAGCGACCCGATTTCCGGCCCTAGCCAGCTTCGCGGCGCGATGATAACGCAGCATCCATGGCGGTAACCAAGGCGGCGTCGCTGGCGGACGATCTGGTCCAGCGTTTCGAGGAACAGATCGAAACGGGCGAAATGCCCGTTGGATCGCGTTTCCCGACCGAAAAAGAGATCACCGAGGCGTTCGGCGTCAGCCGCACGGTCGTGCGCGAAGCCTATTCGCGCCTCGCCGCGCGTGGCCTGCTCGTGTCGCGGCGCGGGTCGGGTGCCTATGTCCCCGACGGCGCGCAATATCGTGCTTTCCAGGTCACCGCCGAGGAAATCGGCGAGATCGACGATGTTCTCAAGCTGCTCGAAATGCGCATGGGGTTCGAGGCCGAAATGGCCGACCTCGCCGCGCGGCGGCGGACCGACGCCGATCTGGCGGCGCTGCGCCGCGCGCTCGACGCGATGGAGGAAGGCGGCGACGTCGACGCATCGGTCGCCGCCGATGCCGCCTTTCACGCTGCGATCGCGAGCGCGACGGGCAACCCCTATTTCCTGCGCTTCACCCAGTTTCTCGGCGTGCGGCTCGTCCCGTCGCGGCGGCTGTACCTGCAAGGCGACGATCCGGTCCGGCATCAACGTTATGCGCATACGATCAACCGCGACCATGAGGCGATCGTCGTCGCGATCGAGGCGGGCGATCCGGTCGCCGCGCGCCGCGCCGCGCGCCGGCATATCGAAAAATCGATTCTGCGCTATCGCACGCTCAAGGAGGGTCGATAGCCGCCTGCCCGATATTGCGCGCTAATGATCGTTGCGATCGGTGCCGAACCCGTGCCCCAGAACGGGCCGCGCAGGAAATTAGCTATCTACTGACCTTGATTTCGACTCGTGATGCTCTATTCCAACCTCGTGCAAGGCGACCCCGACAATTACATAAGCCTGCTGTCTGCCGCGCAGATTGAAACGCTGCGGCACGTTTACGAGCACAAAAATTCCAAGCAGATCGCGCGGCTGATGAACGTTTCGCCGCACACCGTCGACGAACGCGTGCGTCGCGTGTTAAAAAAACTTAATGTTTCCAACAGGATAGAGGCGGCGCGCATCCTTGCTGTTAACGGTGTCTTCGACCATGTTACCCCCTATCAGCCTTTGACATATCAATTGATCGACCTTGGCGACGTATCTCCGCCCCCCGATGCCGAAGCGGGGCGCAGTTCGTTTCGGCGATTATTCGATATAGGTTCGCCATTTCCTACCGCGTCCCAGCCGGCCAACCGGCATGGGTTGATGGAAAGGATAATTTGGCCGATTTTGATCGCTTTTGCGACAATATTGGCTTTCTCCGCCCTCTATTCGATCCTTGTCGGACTCGGTCGTGTTCTGACCTGATGTTCGAACGAATGCTGCGGGGGGGAACCGGTAGCATTCTTTTTCAAGGAAAAAGATGATGCTGAATCAAAGAGTTTCTGCGGCGAAGAAGATCGCTTCCGACCTGCACCTGGCCGAAGATGCGATCGACGAAGCGATGATCCGCATCGCCCAGCTCGCCGCGACGCTGCCCACCGCGCGCCGCGAAACCAACATGTCGGCGATCGTTGGCCAGGACGCGATGGCGAAGGTCGCGCATGCGCTCGCCGCCGCCGGCGAAGTCCGCCAGCTTCTGACCGATGCGCATCTGGCGTTGACCGTGACGCAGAAGGAAGTCGGATTGGGGACGCGGATGTTCGGCGCGGGCGTCAAGCCGGCCGCCGCGAAGCTGGTCGACGAAGGCAGCAACGATCGCTCGGGCGATGGTGCTGCTACGTTCGCGAAGGCCGGTTGATCCGCAAGAAAGGTTGACTGCCACAATGTGGTCCGTGGCGATTTATTATGCTGTTTTGCTCATCACGGTGGTCGTCGCGATCCGACGCGGCGGGCCACTCGAACGTTGGGCGGCCTATACAGCATTGATCGCCTCGGTCCTCACCAGTGCCCTGACGCCTTTTCCGACCTGGACCGATATTGAACTGAATATCTTCATCATAGACATGTTCGTTCTGCTGAGCTTCTGGTTCATTGCCATGCGCACGCAGAGCTTCTGGCCTTACTGGATTACCGGTTGGCAGCTGATCGCCATTTTCGGTCATATCCAGAAGTTCATGTTTTCGGAGATATTGGCGCGACCCTATTCGCTCCTCTCAGTCTATATATCGTACCCGATCCTGTTGCTGATCATCTATGCATCGGGGTCGTCCAGCCGGCGGGAAAACGTCACGGCCTGATATGTGGCTCCCCAGGGGCATCGTCACATGCAGCAATTTTCGAACCAAGAAATTGCCGAGCTGAAATCGCGGGTCGACCAGATCCATGAACTGCTGGCGAGCCGCGGCGAGGAATCGCCGGGCGTGACCGTACGCGCCATCGACAGCGCGCGCGGCAACACGCCGTCGAACGCGGCGCTGCTCGACCAGCTGTCGTTCAGCATCCAGGTCCGGCGCATCCGCCGCAGCCATTTCGGCAGCGCCGAAATGTCGGGCCCGACCTGGGACATGATGCTCGACCTGATGCTCGCGGGCGCACACGGCCGCGTGCTCAGTGCCAGCGATCTTGCGACCGGGGCGGGCGTTCCGCTGTCATCGGGGCTGCGCATGATCGCGGCGCTCGAACGCCTCGGGCTGTTGCACCGTTCGATCGACGAGCGCGACCGGCGTCGCACGATCGTCCGGCTGACCGACATCGGCACCGAACGCATGGCCAGCTATTTCGAGAAAATCGACGCCGCCTGGCAGAACGGGCAGACGCTGGCAGCCTAGCTTCCCAAACCGGGTGCGGGGCCGACTGGTCGCGCGCACCGCACCCGGTCCCCCTATTCGGTCATTTCCTTCATCATGCGATCGACCTTGATCATCGCCTCGCGCTTGATCTGGCAAATGCGTGCGGCGCTGACGTCGAGCGTCAGGCCGATTTCGTGCAGGTTGAGCTCTTCGAAGAAATAGAGCTGGAGCACCATCTGTTCGCGGTGCGACAGGCGGCCGACGCATTGGCGCAGTGCGCCCATCAGATCCTCCTGTTCGCACCGCTCGTCGGCGCCCGTATCGTTGTCGGCCGTAAGGAAGGCGCCGATGTCGGTGAGTTCGTCGAGCGAGGTCGACCGGCCGTGCGTCGCGTTGCGTTCGAGCGCGAAATAATCCTCCGCCGACATGTCGAACGCGACCGCCATTTCGGCCGTCGTCGGCGCGCGCATCAGCTGCTGTTCGAGCGCGCCGCGCATCGCGTGGATCCGCTTCGCCGCGACCATCGCCGAGCGGCCGACATCGGCCTCGCGGCGCAGCTGGTCGATCATCGCGCCGCGGATGCGCGTCGTCGCATAGGTGGCAAAGGCGAAGCCGCGCTCCTCATAGTTGCGGCTTGCCTCGATCAGCGCGATCAGCCCGGTCTGGATCAGATCGTCGAGCTCGCTCGTCCGCGACACGCGCGAAAACACCTGCCACGCGATCTTGCGGACCAGCGGCGAATATTCCTCGACCAGCGCCTCGACGCTTTCGCCGTAGCCGCGCGCGCGCGGCGCGCGGCCGGCGGTCCCGGCAAATTGCTCGGCGGGCTCAATTCTCATGCGGTTGGTCCTCCATGTGGGCTTCGGGCCCGGACGCGAGGCGGGGCACTTCGGCGCCGATCGTCGCGACGATTTCGGTCTGCTTGGTCGCCGGAATCTCGAGGTAGGAGATGACGGCGACGTCGGGGAAAGTGGCGCGCACGAGGCGCGAGAGGGCGGAGCGGCAGATCGGCGAGGCGACGAGCGCGAAGCTGCGCGTCTGGAGCAGCAGCGGTTCGACCGCCTGGCCGACCTGTTCGATGATCGTCATCGCCATGCCATGTTCGAACGGCCACTCGGCGGCGGGATTGGCGCGCACCGCCTGGTTGAGCAGCACCTCGACCTCGGGGCTGAAGGTGACGACGGGAAGCGGCATCCGGCTCGGCACGATCGTCTGGACGATCAGCGCGCCGATGCGCTGGCGCACCGCTTCGATCAGGTCGATCTCGCCGAGCTGCTGCGGCGACAGCGCCACCATCGCCTCGGCGATCTTGCGGAAATCGCGCAGCGGCACGCGCTCGACGAGCAGGGATTTGCAGAGGCTCGCGACGCGCGGCAGCGAATAACCTTGGGGCGACAGATTCTGCGCGAGCTGCGGATAATGGGTTTTAAGATTCTCGATCAGCGCCTGCGCGTCGTCGATGCCGAACAGCTCGGCGGCGGCGCCGACGATGCTGTTGTTGAGGTGCGTTGCGACCACGGTCGCCGGATCGACGACGGTATAGCCCGCGGCGATCGCGTCGTTCTGCATCGCCTTCGGGATCCACAAAGCGTCGAGGCCAAAGGTCGGATCCTTGCACGGGCGGCCGACGACCTTGGTCACGAGGTCGCCCGAATCGAGCGCGAGCATTTCGTTGGGGAAGACCTCGTCCTCGCCGACGATCACCCCGGCGACCGAGATGCGATAGACGTTGCCGGGCAGCGACAGGTCGTCGGTGACCTTCACCGGCGGCACGACGAAGCCGAGTTCCTTCGACAACTGGCGGCGGATGCCCGTGATGCGCGTCATCAGCGGCGAGCCCTTGCGTTCGTCGACAAGGGTGACGAGCGCATAGCCGATCTCGAGCTGGCACGCGCTCGCGTCGCTGACGTCGGCCCATTCGATAAGCGACGGGTCGGGCGCGGGCGCGGCGGGTTCGGGCAGGTCGGCGACCGCGGCGGCGCTGCGGCGCAGCTGCCAGCCGATGCCGAACGAGAGCGCGGCGGCGGGCAGGATCAGCATCTGCGGCATCGACGGGACCATCCCAAGGATGAAGAGGATGCCGCCAACCGCTGTCCAGATTGCGGGCGAGGCGAACTGGCTGCTGATCTGGCCGCTGAGGTCGAAGGGCGACGCGACGCGGGTGACGATCGCTGCGGCGGCGATTGAGAGCAGAAGTGCCGGGATCTGCGCGACGAGCGCGTCGCCGATCGCGAGCGTGACATAATTGCTGCCGGCTTCCGAAAAGCTGAGGCCATGGCTGAAGATGCCGAGGATCAGTCCGCCAACGATGTTGACGAACAGGATCAGCAAGCCGGCGATCGCGTCGCCCTTCACGAATTTCGACGCACCGTCCATCGAGCCATAGAAATCGGCTTCGGTCGCGACTTCGACGCGGCGCGCCTTGGCTTCTTCGGGGGTCAGCAGTCCGGCGTTGAGGTCGGCGTCGATTGCCATCTGCTTGCCCGGCAGGGCGTCGAGCGTGAAGCGCGCCGATACCTCCGACACGCGCCCGGCGCCCTTGGTGATCACGACCATGTTGATGATCATCAGGACGAAAAAGACGAACAGGCCGACGACATAGTCGCCGCCGATCAGCACCTGGCCGAACGCTTCGATGACATGACCCGCTGCGGCGGTGCCCTCGTGCCCGTGGACGAGCACGACGCGCGTCGATGCGACGTTGAGCGCAAGACGGAACAAGGTCGCGAGCAGCAGAACGGTCGGAAACGAGGAAAAGTCGAGCGGTTTCGCCGCCTGCAGCGCGACCATCAGGATGAGCAGGCTGATCATGATGTTCGCGACAAAGCTGATGTCGAGGATCAGCGGCGAAACCGGGATCACCATCAGCCCGACGAGGATCAGCATCCCCGCGGGCAGCGCCGATACGCCGGCGATGCGGCCGATGTTGGCGAGATTGAAGCCGCCGGTCATGCCGCGCCTCCCGAAAGCGACGCGAGCCGCCGATAGGCATCGGCGGCAAAGCCCATCGAGAGCTTTTTGGGCATAGGTTGGATATCCATCATCTGTAAGGGCGGACGTCCGCCGCCATTGTTCGCGAGGCCGCTCGAACTGGTCGCCTCGGCGTGCCAGCCCGAGGGGGCGAAGGGCTTCATATTTTCGATCTTGCCGCCCTCTTCGAGCTTCACGCGAAAGCGTTCGCGGATCTCGGCGAGGCTGCGCATGCTGCCGTCGGGGGCGTAAAAGACCGACCGGTTCGCGGCCGCGGCCTCGGGCATCATCGATGCGCCGGGCTGGTCGGGGTTGGTTTCGAGCGCCGTCAGGAATTTGGCGGCGCCGCCGCTCCCGAGGAAATGCGCGAGATAAAGGTCGACGGGCTCGGCGCTGCGGCCGATCCGGCTTTCGATATAGTCGCGATTGTCGCCGGTCAGCGCGGCGGCCATGTTCGACGAGGCCGTGGGGTCGTCGCGGAGGTCGAGGATCTGCTGGCGGAGCGCGGGATCGGCGACCGTCAGCCGGCCCGACGCGTCGCGGCCGATCGCATCGGCGGCCCAGGCGAGGCCATGGTTCGCGCCGTGGCGGTCGAGCGTCGCGAGCCAGGTCTGCTTGGTGAACTGATACAGGCCGCGCGCCGACGAGGTCTGCGCCTTCGCGGTCGGATTATAACCGCTTTCGACGCGCGCGACGTCGAACAGATAATCGAAATCGACCCCCGAACGCGCCGACGCATTCTGCACCGCATCCATCACGGGAGCGGCGATGCGGGTCGAACCCCGGGGATTGTTGATTGCGTTCATACTGTTGGTTCCGCTTGTTCAGCAGACCAAAAGCAATCATCGTGCCATTTCGCGGAAATGGCTGGAAATTATTTTGTTATCAGTAGCTTAAAGCCGCCCCGCGCGGACGGGTGCCGCGGATTTCGTGGCTCTTGTCAATCCTCTGACGCGTCCAGTTCTTCAGGATATTGACGCGCATCGCGGCGGCTTCGAGCTGGCCGAGCGTCTTCCCGATCAGCACGCGGGCGCGATGTTCGCTGCCCGCGGGGATTTTCGCGCCGCGAAACAGGATCACCGCGGTCGCCAGCTCTTCGGTCGCCGCGATGATCGCGCCGGCGTCGTGCCCGTCGAGCGCGCCGACCAATGTTTCAAGTCGCGATTCAATTTCTTCCATCTGCGCCAGCATCATTCGGCCCCGCTGTGGAAATCGAGCATCGCGCTCGCGATGATCGCGGGATGCACGCCATAGCTGCCATTGGCGATCGCGGTGCGCAGCGACGCGACGCGCGCGATGTCGACCGGCGGCGCCTGGTCGGCGAGGCTGCCCGCGAGGCGGGTCAGACGCGCGGTCGGCAGATTGTCCTGCGCCGGCTGGAGCTTCGCCGGGGCGCGCATCGCGGTCGCCGCTTCGCTGGCGACCCTGCGCAGCGGGCCGGCACGGCCGATGCCGCCGACTGGTCCGATCTTGCTGTCACCCGACATAAAAGCCTCCATCCGGTGCCGTCAGAAAAGTGACGACGCGGTTCACGAAGGCTTTAACGGATCGTGTATGCGGCGATTAAGGCGGCCGGTCGCAAAAAAGACAAAAGAAAGGCCCGGCGCCGTCGGAAAGCCGACAGCCCGGGCCCAGTGGGTGGGTAAGCGAGGGCGAAATCAGTCGTCGAGGCGGGCGCGGCCCGGGCCGGTGACGGTGGCGCTGAGTGTCGATTTGGCGTCGTTGCCGCGCAAGGCGATCGTCTCGCCGACGCGGCCGTCCTGCGTCGCGATGGCGGCGTAGCTGATCGAATAGCTTTCGGTCTCGATCGTCACGCGGACATTGTCGCCGCGGCGGATGACGGGCGCGCTTGCCGCGGGGCGCGCGAAGCTCGCCGCGACCGGCGATGCGCCCGCGGGGGCGGTCATCGGCACGCGCAGGCGCCAGCCGAGCGAGGCGCAGCGGACCGCGAGCGTCTGGGCGTCGAGTGCGGTCACCGAGGCCTGTTCGGGGCAGCGCGCCAGCTTGATGCGGCGATCGACCGGGGTCGCGTTCCGCCCCATGGCATTGGCGACCATGTCGGTCAGCACGTCGATCGTCTGCCAATCCTCATTGCCCTGCTGCGCCTCTGCCGCGATCGGGGCGGCGAGCGAGAGGGTGACGGCGCACGCGGCGAGGCGCGTGAGAATGTTACGGGACAAGGTCCATCTCCTTCGGTCCAAAATGGTCGCCCGATAAATTGCAGGAAGCGTGCCAGTCGCGGTTTGATGCGCGGTTTTGCGAGGCTGCGCGCGGCGTCGTCAGATTTTTGACGAACCAAGTGCGCCACAATTGCGGCTCCATATTAAATAACTGAAAAATATAGAGAAATACGGTTTGGCACGGCCGTTGCATCATGCCTTGGTGTTTTTCCGCGCGTCCGTGCCAACCGGCCGGATCCCGGCGAAAGGAAGTTGATGATGGCATCCGAGAAACTCTTTGGCCTGCACGCCACCGCGCTGCAGCTGCGCAGCCAGCGCATGATGATGCTCGCGTCGAACATCGCGAACTCCGCGACGCCGGGTTACAAGGCGCGCGATCTCGATTTCGCCAAGGCGCTCGACCTGGCGCAGCAGGGCGGCTCGACCGACGGCGCGATCAGCTATCGCGTTCCGGTGCAGGCGTCGCTCGACGGCAACACCGTCGAAATGGCGACCGAGCAGACCGCCTATGCCGAAAATGCGCTCGCCTATCGTTCGAGCCTCTCGTTCCTCAGCGGGCGCATCAACACGCTGTCGCGTGCGCTCAAGGGCGAATGACGATGAACGGCAATTTCTCCGTCTTCGACATCAGCGGCCGCGCGATGTCGGCGCAGCTCGTCCGATTGAACACCACCGCGTCGAACCTCGCCAACGCGGGAACGGTCGCGGGCAGCGAGGCGGGCGCTTTCCGTTCGCTGAAGCCCGTCTTCCGCACCGTGATGGACGACCATGGCCGCGCGACGGTCCAGATCGACCAGGTCACGACCTCGAAAATGGCGCCGTCGAAGCGCCATGATCCGTCGAACCCGCTCGCCGATGCCGACGGCAACGTCTGGGAAGCCGCTGTCGATAGCGCCGCCGAGCTGGTCGAGATGGTCGAGACCGCGCGCCAGTATCAGAACAATGTCCAGGTCCTCGAAACTGCCAAGGGCCTGATCAACGAAACCCTCAGGATGGGACAGTAAGATGAGCGTCAACAGCATCACCAACAACAACCCCGTGATCCACCCCAAAGGCACCAGCCAGCAGATGGGCCAGAGCGATTTCCTTCGCCTGATGACCGCGCAGCTGTCGCAGCAGGATCCGTTCAACCCGGTCGATAACCAGCAGATGGTTGCCCAGATGGCGCAATTCTCGAGTCTCGCCGGGATCAGCGAGACGAACACGGTGCTCTCGAAGATTTCGGAGCAGCTCACCGCGCAGACCCAGCTGCTCAAGGACATCAAGGCGGCCACGCCTGCGCCCGCGCCGACCCCGCCCACCACTTAAGCTCCCACCTTTCAGGAAGGATTAGTCCATGTCATTCTATACTTCGCTTTCGGGCCTCAAGGGCGCGCAGACCGACATGTCGGTCATCTCGAACAATATCGCGAACGCCGGCGCGGTCGGCTTCAAGCGCAGCAAGGCGCAGTTCGGCGATATTTTCGCCTCGTCGCCGACGCAGTCGACGAAGATGATCGCGGGTCAGGGCACGCGCCTCAACGGCATCACCCAGCAGTTTACGCAAGGATCGTACGAAGCGAGCGAAAAGACGCTCGACCTCGCGATCGTCGGCGAAGGCATGTTCATCGTGAAGGGCGAGCCGCCGCGCGAGGCGATCAGCTATACGCGTAACGGCTCGTTCGAACCGACCCCTGACCGCTATGTCATCGATTCGACGGGTGCGAAGTTGCAGCTGCTGCCGATCGACGCGAACGGCAATGTCACGAACAACACGCTCGCCGGCGCCTTCGACCTCCGCCTGCCCACGGGGGCGCCGAGCGATCCGGCCTCGGGTCTCGTCAACGTCACGATTGGCCTCGACGGTCTCGTCACCGCGACCTTTGCGAACGGTGAAGACCAGAAGCTCGGCAAGGTCGCGATGGCGACCTTCCCGACGATGTCGGGCCTGCGTCCGACCGGCGATGCGCATTGGCAGTCGACGGGCGAAAGCGGCCCGCCGACGATCGACGCCGCGACCAACGGCCCGATGGGCGCGGTCCGCTCGGGCGCGCTCGAACGCTCGAACGTCGATATCACCGAGGAACTGGTGATGCTGATGGCCGCGCAGCGCAATTTCCAGGCGAATGCCAAGGCGATCGAGGGCGCGTCGCAGCTGACCCAGACGATCATCGGCATGCGCTGACGCGCCGCTGACCGCCGCCTGCCGGGAGACTATCGATGGACCGCCTTATCTATACCAGCCTCGCCGCGATGCGGGGCAGCATGTCCCGGCAGACGGCGATCGCCAACAATCTGGCGAACGCCCAGACGCCGGGCTTCCGCGCCGACATGGCGAGCGCGCAGTCGCTGTGGCTCGACGGCGCCGGCCTCGACGCGCGCGCCATGTCGTCCGAAGAAGTGCTCGGCGCCGATATGAAGGCGGGCACCGTCACCCAGACGGGGCGCGACCTCGACATCGCGATGCAGGGCGATGCGCTGCTCGTCGTGCAGGCGAAGAATGGCGAAGAAGCCTATACGCGTCGCGGCGACCTGCAGGTTTCGCCGAGCGGGCTGCTCACCACCGGTGACGGCAATCCCGTGCAGGGCGGCCAGGGTCCGGTGACGATCCCGCCCGCCGACGCGATCAGCATCGACCAGGAAGGCCGCGTGTGGATCGTGCCGCAGGGCGGCGACCCCGAAAATCCGCAGGAGGTCGACCGGCTGCGGCTCGCGACCCCGACGGGGTCGGACATCGCCAAGGGGCTCGACGGCCTGTTCCGCGTGAAGGGCGGGGGCATCCTGCCCGACGATCCCGAAGCGCGGCTTCTGACCCGCTCGATCGAAGGATCGAACGTCACCGCCACCGCCGCGCTCGTCGAGATGATCGAGGCGAGCCGCAGCTGGGACACCCAATTGAAGATGATCGGCGACGTGCGCGACATGGACAGCGCGACCGCCAATCTGATGCAGCTTCCCCGTTAAGGAGATTATGAAATGAGTATCGGTGCCTTGCACGTCGCGCGGACCGGTCTGGATGCCCAGGGCTTCCGGATGCAGGTGATCGCCAACAACCTCGCCAACGTCAACACGACGGGCTTCAAGCGCGACCGCGCGAGCTTCGAGACGCTGAGCTATCAGATGGTGACGCAGGCCGGCGCGCCGTCGACGGCGGAAAACCGCTATGCGACCGGGCTCAACCTCGGCACCGGCGTCGCGCTCAACGGCACCGCGCGTATGGATACGCAAGGCACCTTCCAGACGACGGGCAACGGGCTCGACGTCGCGATCGACGGCGCCGGCTATTTCCAGGTCGAGATGCCCGACGGGCGCACCGGCTATACCCGCGCGGGCAATTTCGGCCGCTCGCCCGACGGGACGATTGTGACCTCGGACGGCAAGCCGATGACGCCCGCGATCCAGGTTCCCGAAGATGCCAGCAATGTGACGATCGGGCTCGACGGCACCGTTTCGGCGACCGGCGCCGACGGCACCGCGCTCGAACTCGGGCGGATCGAGATCGCGCGCTTCGCCAATCCGGCGGGCTTGCAGGCGATCGGCGGCAATCTGCTCGTCGAGACGCAGGCCTCGGGCGCGCCGCTCGTCGGCGGTGCGGGCGAGGAAGGCCGCGGAACGCTGCGCGGCGGGATGCTCGAAGGCTCGAACGTCAATGTCGTCGAGGAACTTGTCGACATGATCGAGACGCAGCGCGCCTATGAGGTCAATTCGAAGATGATCTCCGCCACCGACGAGATGATGAAAAATGCGTCGCAGACTCTCTAAGCTGGCGATGCTGGTCCTTGCGCTGGCGCCCGCCACGGCGCTCGCGAAGGACAAGCTGCCGCCCGACGCCTTTTCGGTTTCGATGCCGCCGCCGCCGCCATCGCCGCCGGCGAACGGCTCGATCTTTCAGGGCAGCTATGTCGCGCTCACCTCGGGCGGGCGTGCGGGCGCCGTCGGCGATATCGTCACGATCCAGCTCGTCGAGCGCACCGCGGCAACGAAAAGCAACGCCGCGGGCACGCAGCGCGACGGCGATATCGGCCTGACGCCGCCGACCACCGGCCCGCTGTCGCTGTTCAATCCCAGCGACATCGCGATGGGCGGCAGCCAGGCGTTCAAGGGCAAGGGCGACGCGTCGCAGTCGAACGCGCTGTCGGGCGAAGTCAGCGTGACGATCGCCGCGGTCTATCCGAACGGGACGATGTTCGTGCGCGGCGAAAAGCTGCTCACGCTCAATCGCGGCGACGAACGCGTCCAGATCTCGGGGATTATCCGCGCGATCGACATCAGCCCCGACAACCGCATCCTGTCGACGCGCGTCGCCGATGCCAAGATCCGCTACGTCGGCAAGGGCGAGATCGCCCGCGCGAGCCAGCAAGGCTGGCTGCAGCGCTTCTTCTCGATCATCAGCCCGTTCTAACAGAGGAATTTGAAGTGACCCAGCGTCCGACCCTGTTCACCCTTTTTGCGCTCCTGCTCGCGAGCTTCGCCTTTGCGGCGCCCGCGCACGCCGAGCGCATCAAGGACATGGGCCAGTTCCAGGGGCTGCGCGCCAACCAGCTCACCGGCTACGGCATTGTCGTCGGCCTCGCGGGCACGGGCGACGACAGCCTCGACTATTCGACGCTGGGCATGAAGGGCGCCGTATCGCGCTTCGGCCTGACTTTGCCGCCGGGGGTCAATCCCGCGTTGAAGAACGCCGCGGCGGTGATGATCACCGCCGAACTGCCGCCCTTCGCCAAGCCCGGCCAGCGGCTTGACGTCACCGTGTCGGCGATCGGCAAGTCCAAAAGCCTGCGCGGCGGCACGCTTGTGCTCGCGCCGCTTTATGGCGCCGACGGACAGATTTATGCGATGGTGCAGGGCAATCTCGTCATCGGCGGGCTCGGCGTCGATGCCGCCGACGGTTCGAAGCTGACGGTCAATGTGCCGTCGAGCGGCCGCATCGCGGGCGGCGCGACGGTCGAGCGCGCGGTCGACACCGGCTTCGCGACGTCGAGCTATCTGACCTTTAACCTCCACCAGTTCGATGCGACCAATGCCAAGCGGGTGACCGATGTGATCAACGCCGCGCTGCCCGGCGCGGCATCGATGATCGACGGCGCCAGCATCGCGATCCGCACGGGCGGCAACGGCGACGAACGCATCCGGCTGATCTCGCAGATCGAAAATCTGGGCGTCCAGCGCGCCGAGCCGCCGGCCAAGGTCATCGTCAACGCCCGCACCGGCACCGTCGTGATCAACGGCGCGGTCCGCGTCGGCACCGCCGCGGTGACGCAGGGCAAGCTGACCGTCTCGATCAAGGAATCGCCGATGGTCGTGCAGCCCGCACCGTTCAGCCGCGGCCAGACCGCGGTCGAGGAGTCGAGCGAGATCAGCGTCGAGCAGGACTATCGTCCGGTGATGCTGGTCAAGCCGACCGCTTCGCTTTCCGAACTCGTCGATGCGATCAATCGCATGGGCGTTCCCCCGGGCGACCTTGTCGCCATCCTCGAAGCGCTGAGCCAGGCCGGCGCGCTCACTGCGGAACTGGTGATCATATGACGAGCCCAATTTCTTCTGTCGGTGCCACGCCGACGCCCGCGGCTGCTGGCGGCGGCGATGGCGGGCTGCGCAAGGCGGCCGAGGCGTTCGAAGCCGTGATCCTGCGCCAGCTGATGGCGTCGATGCGGCAGGCCAAGCTCGGCGACGATATTCTCGGATCGAGCGCGACCGACAATTTCCGCGAAATGGCCGACGCGCGTACCGCCGACAGCCTCGCCGCGATGCGCCAGTTCGGGATCGCCGATATGGTCGAGCGGCAGTTTCGCGGTCAGCTCGGCGGCCTTAAGGGAGGCGTGCAATGAGCGACCTGCTCGGCATCGGCTATAGCGGGCTCAAGGCCTATTCGCGTGCGCTCTCGACGATCGGCGACAATATCGCCAACGCCCAGACCCCCGGATATGCGCGGCGCCGGCTCGAAATGATGGAAGCCGTCGGTGGCGGCAATTCGATCTTTTACCGCGGCAATACCAATCCCGGCGGCGTCGACATTCGCGGCATCGACCGCTCGGTCGACGGATGGCTGATCGAGGATTCGCGTATCACCTCGGGCGATGCCAATCGTTCGGCGACGAAACTCTCCTGGCTCGACAAGGTCGAAGGCGCGCTCAGCGACGAAACCAATGGTATCAAGACCGGGCTCACCAAGCTTTATACCACCGCCGACCAGCTGACCGCCGATCCGTCGAACCGGACGCTGCGTGCGCAGTTCCTGCAATCGGTCGACGATATCGCGTCGGGCTTTCGCACCGCGGCGGGCCAGCTCGACAAGATGGGCGAGGGGATCGAGGGCGCGGCCGCGAGTTCGGTCGACCAGTTCAACAGCAATCTGAATGCGCTCGAACAGATCAACGTCGGGCTGCGCAAGGCGCGGCCGGGCTCCACCAACGAGGCGAGCCTGCTCGACGAACGCGACCGGCTGCTCGACAAATTATCGTCGCAGGCGGGGGTCAGCCCGACCTTCGACAATAATGGCGCGGTGACGCTGCGCGCGGCCGGATCGGGCGACCTGCTCGTCGGCGGCGGCGTGGTGAATCCGATTTCGGTCACCGCGGCGCCTGACGGGCGCCTGTCGTACAGCGTCGGCGGTTCGCCGCTTGCGATCTCGACGGGCTCGCTCGCCGGTCTTGCGGAAGGTGCGAACCATGTCGCCGACCAGCGCGCGTCGCTCGATACGATGGCGACGCAGTTCGCGAGCCAGCTCAACGCCGCGCATCAGGCGGGCACCGATGCCAATGGCAATCCGGGGCAGCCCCTGTTCACCGGCACCAGCGCGGCGACGCTGACCGCCGCGCCGCTGACCCCCGATCAGGTTGCGGCGGCGAACGCGTCGGGCAGCAACGGCAACATGCTCGCGCTCGGCACGATGCGCGGGGCGAACGATCCCGAAGCGCGCTGGTCGGGCCATCTCGCCACTCAGGCGCAGTCGGTGGCGTCGGCGCGGGCGCAGGATGCCGCCGCCGCAACGCGCGCCGATGCCTCGGCCGCAGCGCGCGACGGCGTCAGCCAGGTCGATCTCGACACCGAAGCCGCCGAACTGCTGCGTTTCCAGCAGGCCTATTCGGCGGCCGCGCGCACGATCCAGGTCGCGCGCGAAACCATGCAAACATTGCTCAGCTCGCTCTAAGGAAGGGTCAGGACCATGATCAACGCCGTGGGCAACCGCATGACGCGCGAAATCGCGCGCCAACAGAAACTCGCCGACGCGCTCGAGCGCACGCAGATCCAGATCTCGGGCGGGAAAAAGCTGCTGCGCATGTCCGACGACCCCGTCGCGGCGCGGCGGATCGCTACGATCGGCACGACGCAGGCGAGCATGACCGCCTGGTCGGCCAATGTGAACGCGGCCGACGCGCTGGTGTCGCAGGCCGACGGCGTGATGAAATCGGTCAGCAACCTGATGACCCGCGCGCGCGAGCTGACGCTGTCCGCGGCGAGCGATACGACAAATCCCGCCGACCGCGCCACGATCGCCGCCGAACTCGGCACGATCGCCGACGAACTCGACGCGCTTGCCGCGACGCGCGATTCGAACGGCGAGCCCGTGTTCGCGACCGGCACTGCGCGCGTGATGCGCTTTGATTCGGATCTCAGCTTCGCCCCGGTTCCATCGGCGGCCGACGTTTTTGTCGTCGGCGGAAACAGCCTGTCGACGGGCATTCGCGATGCGGCCGCCGCGGTTGCGGCGGGCGACAAGGCGATGATGGGAACGTCGATCACAGCGCTCGGCACCGCGATCAGCCATGCCGCCGATAAGCATGCCGAAATCGGCCTGTCGGGGGGACGGCTCGACCGCATCGGCGACGGGCTCGCGGCGCGTGGGATCACGCTCAAGGACGAACGCTCGACGGTCGAGGATACCGACCTCGACGTCGCAATCGCCGAGCTCAAGGCCCAGGATCTGACGCTGCAGGCGGCGCAGGCGGCCTTTGCCAAGATTAACCGGCAGACCTTGTTCGATATTTTGAACTGACACCCCTCAATGTTGCGGCGCCGCTGCCGTTAATCATCAAGACGTCCCTGAATTTGCGGGGGCCGGCCTCGACAGCCGGATCCCGAATGGAGTTGCTCGCACATGTTTCCCGCCATCGGCATCGTCGTACTGATCCTGCTGGTTTTCGGGGGCTTCGCGCTGACCGGGGGCAATCTGGGTCCCGTCATGCACGCGCTGCCGCACGAAATGCTGATCATCGGCGGTGCGGCACTCGGCTCGCTGATCATCGGCAATTCGGGCGCCGATCTGAAGGCGCTCGGCGGCGGGCTCGCGAAGGTGTTCAAGGGACCGAAGTATAAGAAGCAGGACTATCTCGACTGCATCCTGCTCGTCTCGACGCTCATGAAGATGATGCGCACAGAGGGGCCCGTTGCCGTCGAGCCGCATATCGAGGATCCGAAAAACTCGACGATCTTCCAGCAATATCCCAAGCTTTTGAAGGACGACACGCTCGTCCACCTGATCTGCGACACGCTGCGCCTCGTCGTCGTGTCGTCGGGCACGCTCGATCCGCACGCGGTCGAAGAGGTGATGGACAATGCGCTGAAGAGCCACAACCATCATTCGATGAAGCCCGCCGAAGGTCTGCAGAGCCTCGCCGACGCGCTCCCGGCTCTGGGCATCGTTGCCGCGGTGCTTGGCGTCGTGAAGACGATGGGCTCGATCGACAAGCCGCCGGCGATCCTGGGGGCGATGATCGGCTCGGCGCTCGTTGGCACCTTCCTCGGCGTGCTGCTCGCCTACGGCCTCGTCGGCCCGTTCGCGACGCGCGCCAAGACAGTGATCGAAAGCGACAACGCGATCTATCACACGGTGAAGCAGCTGATCATCGCGTCGCTTCATGGTCATCCGCAGCCGCTGGTGATCGAGGCCGCGCGGTCGGGGGTCGACCATCATAACCAGCCGAGCTTTGCCGAGGTGTTCGACGGGATGCGGGGTCGCTGATGGCCGCGCGTCCCAACATGCCGCGACCGATCATCGTCAAAAAGGTGATCCAGGAAGCGCACGGCGGCCATCACGGCGGCGCGTGGAAGGTCGCCTATGCCGACTTCGTCACCGCGATGATGGCCTTCTTCCTTTTGATGTGGCTGCTCGGCGCGACGAACGAGGCGCAGCGCAAGGCGCTCGCCGACTATTTCGCGCCGACGATCGTCCAGAGCAAACAGGACACCGCGGGGTCGAACGGTCTGTTCGGCGGCGATTCGCTGGTGTCGGTTGACAAATATCCGCACGGTGCGGCGCAGACGGGCACGCGCGCCATGACGATCCCGCGCGACGCCGCGGGCGGGCCGCGCGAAGCGTCGGGGCGCGAGCGCGCGAGCGACAAGGAGCAGTTCAAGAAGCTCGCCCAGACGCTGATCGATCAATTGCAGGCAAAGAGCGACCTCAAGCGCCTTGCGCCGAACCTGCGCTTTACCGAAACGCTCGAGGGACTGCGGATCGACGTCATCGACGATGCGAATCTGTCGATGTTCGTGATGGGCACCAGCCAGCTCACCCCCGATGGCGCGCGGCTGTTCCGCGAGATCGCGAAACCGATCGCGGCCGTGTCGAACCAGGTGATGATCCGCGGTCACACCGACGCCGCGCCCTGGTCGGCGAAATCGGGCACGAACAACTGGCGCCTGTCGGTCGACCGGGCCGAGGTGACGCGCCACTATCTGGAGTTCCGCGGCATCGCCTCGAATCGCTTTTCGCGAATCGAAGGGGTCGCCGATCGCGAGCCCTATGTCCCCTCCGACCGATTCGATCCGCGCAACCGCCGCATCTCGATCACGCTGGGCTGGCGCTAGTCGCATGGCAATTAGTGCCAGTTTGGCAGCATATTGGAGATAGTTAACGCGATTGCGCGTCAATTACTTCCAATCTGGCAATATCTCTTTATTTTGAATGGGTTAGCTAACGTAGGGTAAGCTTTCGTTTACCAATTTCGTCAATTCCTCAATCCATCGAAGGGGGCACCGAGCGGGCGGTGCGGTGGAGACTGAAATGACTGTGGGGCAGAACAACAATTTGGCGCTCGAAGCGCTGATCATCGGCACGAGCCCGGCGACCTGCCGGCTCCGCGAAATGATCCGCCGCGTGGCGCGTTCGAACGCCTCGGTGATGCTCTGCGGCCCCTCGGGCTCGGGCAAGGAACTTGTTGCTCGCGCCATTCACGACGAAGGCGCCCGTGCCGGCAAGGCTTTTTCGGCGATCAACTGCGGCGCGATCCCCGGCGAACTCATCGAATCCGAACTTTTCGGGCATGAAAAGGGCAGCTTCACCGGTGCCCATGCCCGCCGCATCGGCCATTTCGAAGCGACCGAGGGCGGCACGCTCTTCCTCGACGAAATCGGCGACATGCGCTTCGACATGCAGGTCAAACTGCTCCGTGTGCTCGAAGACCGGACGATCGTCCGCGTCGGCAGCAGCGATGTGAAGGCCGTCGACGTCCGCGTCATTTCGGCCACCCACCAGGATCTCGGCGCCGCGATCGCCGATGGAAAATTCCGCGAAGACCTGTTCTTCCGGCTCGGCGTGGTTGTGCTCCAGGTCCCCAGCCTTGCCAACCGCGTCGAGGATATTCCGGCGCTCATCCGCCATTTCCAGCGCCAGATGCCCGCCGACGCCAAATGCCGCTTCGACGATGCGGCGATGGCGCTGCTGATGGCGCACGCATGGCCGGGCAATGTCCGCGAACTCAGGAATTTTGTGGAGCGCGCCAGCGTTCTCCATGGCGGCGAGACGCTCGGTCTCGATGACGTCGCCATGCTTTTGAACCCCACCGCAGCGCTTGCACCGCGACGGGCTGTCCCCACCAGCCCCGTCGCGGTGCCGGCCAGCGCGGAAGAACTCGCGGCTCCGGCGGCGGCGCACGCCAAGACGCCGGCGCCGGGCCGTCCGATCGACCTCAAGCGCGAGATCGAAACGATCGAACTCGAACAGATCCACGTCGCGCTCGACCTCGCCGACGGCATCATTTCGGAAGCGGCGCGCCTGCTGACGCTGAAGCGCACGACGCTGATCGAAAAGATGCGCAAGTACGGCGTTCACCAGCAGGCCGCCTGACCGGCCCGCGACACGAGTTTCAGCACCCGCTGAAAAAGGGAGCTCTGGTCCGCTCCCGCACCACCCGGCCGCCCGTCCCCACCATGGGCGGCCGGGTAACCAGCGGGCTCATTTCAAACGGCGACGGCCCGCTCCTCATTCGAGGGGCGGGCCGTCGTCGTTTTTCAGGTGGGAAGATTTGGTCAGCGAAGCTGGCGCCAGGCGGCGCTGATCGTCAAAATCCCTTCGAGCAGCTCGGCAAGGCCCTCGGCGCTATTCGCGGCCACCGCGTCGTCGAGCTTGCGGCGCATGCTGCGATAGACGCGCGACAGCGCCGTCGCGACGTCGCCGCCCTTGTCGCGGTCGAGATTGACGTCGAGGCCGATCAGGATTGCGCGGGCGCGATGCGCAGGCTCGGTAGCCGAAATGCGCTGCCCCTGGCGCACCATCGCTCCTAGCACGCCGACGGCGGTCTCCAGCTCGTCGTAAAGCATGGTGACAAGTTCGATAGGGTCGGCAGCCGCGGCGCGACTTTCGTTCTGCAATCGGCGGTAAAGTCCGGTTGCCCGGACGGTCGAGGCGGTAGCGTTCACGGCGGCGGTCCCCAAGTCCTAGTCTTTAGTCGTTGCCCTGGTTCGACCAGAGCTTGATTTGCTGTTCGAGATAGGTCTGCGTCGCCTTGAACGCGGCGAGCTTGGCTTCGAGCGTGCCATATTGCTTCTCGAGGCGCTTTTTATACGCGCTCTCGCGCTCTTCGATCTTTTCGAGCTGGTCGGCGAGGTTTTCCTTCTTCGCATCGAGCGATTTCGACACGCGATCGATCGCGCCGTTGGTTCCGACGGCCTTGTCGCGGATCGCGTCGAGCGCAAAGGCGATGCCGGGATCGCTCGTCTCGGTGTGCGTCGCATCGCGGCGCGGATTGAACAGCGCCTCGACCGCGCCCGCATCGCTGGCGAGCACCTTGTCGAGCTTGGCATTGTCGACCGAGAGCAGGCCCTCCTTCGTCGTCGAAATGCCGATGTCGGACAGCTTGTTGATCGTGCCGTGGCTCGACAGCACCTTGTTCACGAGGCTGCCGAGCTCGCGTTCGAGTTCGCGGAGCGAAGAGCCGGCGCCCGAGACGTTGGACGCGTTCACGAGGCTCTTCTTGAGCTGGTTGTAGACCGAGACGAAATCGCCGACAGTCTGCTTGAGCATGTCGAGCGGCCGGCTCGCGCCAATGTCGACACCCTGTCCGGGGGCGGCCTTTTTAAGCGTGAGCGACATGCCGGGGACGACATCGTCGATGATGTTGCTCGCGCGGCTGAACGCGACGCCGTCGATCGTGAATTCGGCGTTGGCCGCGGTCTGCCCCACGGTCATGCCGCCGCCGGTGGAAAAGGCGGTGAGGCCCGGATCGGCACCCGCGTCGGCGGTGAGCGTGAAGGCGCCGACGTCGCCTGTGGGGCCTTTCAGGATCAGGCGCTGGCCGCCTTCGTCGGCGATGATCGACGCCGTGACCCCGGCCCCGCTCGCGTTGATCGCATTGGCCAGCCCGTCGAGGCTGTTGTTCGTGGCGTCGATGGTGATGGTCTTGGCGACGCCGCCGACGGTCAGCGTCATCGTGCCCGCGCCGATTGCGGCGGTACGGTCGGCGACGACGGCGGAATAATTGGTCTGCGCGCGCGCGAGCTGGGTCACGACGACGGTCGCGGCGAAGCTGTCGGCGGAAAGGCCGGCGCGGCTGGTGGCGCTGAGTATGCTTTCATCGGAAACGGTCGGTGTGCTGCGCAAGGTGCCGTCGGCAACCATCTGGCCCAGCGAATTGGCAAAACCATCGAGATCCGATCGCGCCTGCGCCAGCGCGCTGATCCGCGTCTGGTTCGTCTGGGTAAGCTCGGCCATCCGCTTGATTTTCGGGTCGCGTGACGCGTTCGACAGGTCGGTGACGAGCTGTTTGACGTCGAGGCCCGACCCAAAGCCGAGGCTGTTGGCGATTGAACTGACCATGGCAAAATATCCTTCGAACCCCTTAACGGCGGCGCGCGGACAAGTTTAAGCCTGACGCCGCCCTTCGGGATCGAAACGATGCGAGGACGGCACATCGACCGCGGGGGGCGGCGTGCCTTCGGCCGCCGCGCGTTCGAGCTGGAAGACGAAGGCGAGCACGGTCGCGACCGCGACGAACAATTCCTCGGGGATCACGCGCCCGGCGCGCGCGGTGAAATAGATCGCGCGCGTGAGCGCCGGATATTCGAGCAGCGGGACATTGGCGCCGCGCGCCAGCTCGCGGATCGACAGCGCGACATCGCCGCGGCCGCGCGCGACGACGACGGGCGCGGCATCGACCCCGGGGCGATAGCGCAGCGCGACCGAGAAATGCGTCGGGTTGGTGAGGACGACGGTCGCGTCGGACACCGCCTTGCGCGCCGAACCGCTCAATATGTCGTGCGCGCGCTGGCGCTGCGCCTGCTTGAGTTCGGGGGCGCCGTCGGACTGGCGCATTTCCTCCTTCACTTCCTGCTTGCTCATCATCAGCCGCTTGTTGCGCTGGAACCATTGCACCGGCACGTCGATCAGCGCGATGACGACCAGCCCGCCGGCGAGCGTCAGCATCGCATGGCCGATTTCCTTTCCGGCCAATCCGATCGCCGCCATCAGGTCGGTCGACGCCATCGTCATGATCGCGGGCAGGCTCTTCAGGACGAGCCAGTAACCGATGGTGCCGAGCAGCAGAACCTTGGCGAGCGCCTTGCCGAGCTCGGTGACGCCTTGCATCCCGAACATGCGCTTGAGCCCGGCCATCGGGCTCATGCGATTGCCCTTGAAGTGAAGCGCCTTGCCGCGCCAGCCCATCGAACCGAGCATCGCGGGACCGGCGACCGCGGCGCCGAGCGCGAGCGCGAACAGGCTCGCGAGCGGGAGCAGGATTTCGGCGCCGTTGCGCATCAGCGCTTCGGCGGGCGCAAAATCGGCGACGTCGGCGGCGGTCAGTGTCAGGCCGCGGCGCACGAGGTCGCCCGCCGACTGGACGAACCAGCCGCCCGCGGCGACCATCCAGCCGGCGGCGGCGAGCATCATCAGTGCCGTCGCGAGTTCGCGCGACATCAGCACATCGCCTTCGCGCGCCGAGTCCGACAGCTTCTTCGCCGTCGGCTGTTCGGTTTTCTGGTCCTTCTCGGTCGTGCCCGCCATGGTCTAGATTCCGGCGACCATGCGCGCGGCGTCGAGCGCGTCGGACAGGATGCGCGCGATCGCCTCGGCCATCGCGGGGGTCGCGACGCCGAGCAGCACGATCCCGGCGAGCAGGGTCGCGGGAATGCCGACCGCGAACAGGTTGAGCGCGGGCGCCGAGCGGCCGATGACGCCCATGATGATCTGGACGAGGATCAGCACGAAGCCGACCGGCATCGCGATGGTGAGCCCCGCAGCGAACATCAGGCTGCCGAAGCGGATCAGCCCGCCGATCGCGTCCCACGACGGAAAAGCATTGCCGGGCGGCAGCGCGCTGTAACTGTCGACGATGATGCCGATCAGCACAAGATGGCCGTCGGCGGCGAGAAAGAGCGCGGTGGCCATCATCGACAGGAACTGGCCGATCGCCGAACTCGATGCGCCGCTGAGCGGATCGACCATCGATGCGAAGCCGAGGCCCATCGCATTGCTGATCGCCTCGCCCGCGAGCAGGGCGGCGGCGAGGCCCATCTGGAGCACGAATCCCATCGCGAGGCCGATCACGACCTCGCCGATGATGAGGAAAAAGCCCGGGACCGATACGATCCCCTCGGGCGGCAGTGCCATGCCCGATGCCGCGACCGCGGGCACCCCGACCGCGAGCGCGATGACCAGCCGCAGCTGCACCGGCACGCTCGTCGCGCCGAACACCGGCGCGGCGATGAACGCGGCGCCGGGACGGATCATCCCCAGCATCCACAGCTGGAGCATCGCCTCGATATTCGGGATGTCGGCGGGGTTCATCGACGTCCTAGCGGACGAGCGCCGGGATTTGCGCGAAGATTTCGCGGGTGAAATCGGTGAGCAGCACGAGGATGCTGCCGCCGAAGATCGCGAGGCAGATCGCCGCGACGATCAGCTTGGGCACAAAGGTCAGCGTCTGTTCGTTGATCGACGTCGCCGCCTGCACCATGCCGAGCAGTACGCCGATGACGAGCACCGGCAGCAGCAGCGGCGCCGAGGCGAGCGCGAGAATCCACAGCGACTGCTGCGCGACCCCGATGAAATAATCGGCCTCCACCGCGCTAACTCACGAAGGAGGAGGCGAGCGATCCCATCGTCAGCGCCCAGCCGTCGACGAGGACGAAGAGCAAGAGCTTGAACGGCATCGATATGATCGTTGGCGATAGCATCATCATACCCAAGGACATCAGCGCCGAGGCGACGATCAGGTCGATGACGAGGAAGGGCAGGAAGATCAGGAAGCCGATCTGGAACGCGGTCTTGAGTTCGCTCGTGACGAAGGCGGGGAGCAGGATCGAGAAGGGCACGTCCGCGGGACGAGCATAGGTTGGCGCTTTCGCGATTTTCGCGAACATCATCAGGTCGGTCTTGCGCGTCTGCTTCATCATGAAGCCGTGCAGCGCGACGCCCGAACGCGATACCGCTTCGCCGATATCGATCTGTTCCTGGCCATAAGGTTCGATCGCGACGCGGTTCACTTCGCTGATTACCGGCGCCATCACGAACAGCGAGAGGAACAGGCTCAAACCGACGAGCACCTGGTTCGGCGGCGTCTGTTGCAATCCCAGCGCATGGCGCAGGATCGACAGCACGATGATGATGCGCGTGAAGCTCGTCATCATCAGCAGCAGCGACGGCAGCACCGTCAGCAGGCTCATCAGGACGAGGATCTGGAGCGAGAGGCTCAGCGGACGGCCGTCGCCGCCGATCTCGCCGACCGCGCGGCTCAGCCCGTCGGCCGCCTGCGCATAGGCGGCGGGCGCGGCGCAGAGCAGCGCGGCGCCGCCGGCGAGCGCCGCGGCGCGCAGCCAGAAGCGGCGATCAGTCCGCATGGAAGTCGCCCTGGCTGTCGTCGGCGATCCGCGTGATACCGTTGCGCGACACCGCGATCAGCACGCGCTGCCCGGCGAACTCGACCACCGCGAGTTTCGATCCGGGGCCGAGCGGCAGCACGTCGATCATCTCGACGGCGCGCGCCTTGGTGCCGCCGCCGACGAGCGGAACGCCCATCTGGACGCGCTTCCACAGCCACAGGCTGCCCCACGCCATGCCGCCGACGAGCGGCAGCAGGATGAGCAGGCGGAGGATATATTCGAACATCAGGCTCTCCGTTCGAAACCTTCGAGCCCGCGCGCCGGCGCGACGACTTCGGCGACCTGGATGCCATAGCGGCCGTCGACGCTGACGATCTCGCCCTTCGCGATCAGTGTGCCGTTGGCATAGATGTCGAGCAGGTCGGTCGCGGCGCGGTCGAGTTCGATCACGCTGCCTTCGTCGAGCGTGAGCAGTTCGGAGAGCGTCATCGAGGTCGACCCGACCTCGACCGACACGCGCAGCGAAACGCCGGCGAGCAGGTCGAAATTGGGCGCGGCGGCGATGCTCTTGTCGCGCCGGTCGGCGCGTGCGACCTTCGGGGCGTCGCTGATATCAGTCATGGTCCGGTCCTTTTTCGATATGTTCGATCATGATCGCGGCGTTGCCATTGGCTTCGCCGATGCTGCCGAACGCGAAGTTGCGTCCGGCGACGGTCACCGGCACATGGCGCGGCATGGTAAGCGGGATGATGTCGCCAACCTCGAGCGCGAGCAGCTTGACGAGGCTGATCTCGGGACGCGCGAGCACTGAGCGGACGGGCATGCGCACGTCGCGCAGCGCCCTGTCGAGCGCGCCCGACCAGGCCGGGTCGGCGCCGCTATGGCCCGGCATGTCGGGAAGCAGTTCGTCGCCCGCGATCCCGCGCAGCGCGGCGACTGGATAGGCGCACATAATCGTCCGCCCCTCGAACGGGGCGCCGCGCAGCGTGAAGCGCTGGACGAACAATTCATCGTCGGCGCGCACCGCGGCGAGCTTGGCGGGGTCGGCGGTGACGCAATCGAGTTCGGGCTCGATCGCGAGCTTGCCGCGCCAAGCAGCGGCAAGCTGCATCCCGATATCGCGGCCGAGGCGCGCCGCGAAGCGATCCTCGGCGTCGGTCAGCTCTTCGCGTTCGGCGGCAAGCTGGCCGCGGCCGCCATAGAAGATGTCGACGAGCTGGAGCAGCAGCGAGCGCGAACCCGCGAGCAGCACCGGCCCCTTGAGCGGCGGCGCATGGTAACGCCAGAAGATCGCCGGGGCCGCGGACGCGCTCCACTCGGCAAAGCTCATCTGTTCGGCGCCCGACCGTTCGATCTGGATCGCCGGCGCGCCGAGCGCGCGGACGAGGTCGCGCAAGCTGCGCGCAAACTGGTTCGCCACGCCTTCGAGCGCGGGGAAGGCATAGCCGTCCGCCGCCCTGCGCAGCAGCAGGGATTCCTTCGTCTCCGCAGGCGCGGCCGCAGCTGCGGGTGCAGGTGCGGCCGGTGCCTTCACGGCTTTGACGGTTTTCGTGCTGGTGGTCACTGAATCACCAGGCTCGTGAAATAAACATTGTCGACGCCCCCGAAACCTTCCTTGTCGCGCAGCACATCGTTGATCGCGGCCGTCAACTGACGTTGCAGCCGCTGTTTCCCCTGCGATGTGGAGAGCAATGCCGGATCCTGTTCGGCGAGCACCATAAGCACGACCGAACGGATCGGAACAGCCTGCCGTTTGATATTATTGATAACCTTGCCGTCGTAGAAGGTCGAAAGGCTGATACCGACCTGCAGGAACCCCGATCCGTCGGCGAGGTTCGTCGTGAAGCTGTCGGCGATCGGGTAATAGGTGATCTCATATTTCTTGGGATCGACCTTGAACTTGTCGTTCGGGACCGACACCGTGCCGACCTTTGGCGGGGCCTCCTTGTCGTCGCCCTCGGCGGCGGGTTCGGGGTCTTCCTTGCTGCGCACGACGAGCTTGGGATAATTATCCTCGGGCTTCGCCTCGTGCGCCTGCAGCGCGCCGAAATAGATGCCCGCACCCGCGCCCGCGCCGATCAGCGCGATCGCGGCGACGCTGATCAGCAGCAGCTTCTTGAACTTGCCCTTTTTCTTGGGGGCGCCTTCGACAATATCCTTGGCCATGATGGGACCCTTTCTGATCAGGCGAAGCGGCCGCGGCGGTCGGCGGCGCGGTCTTCGTCACGCGGCTCGGCGCGTTCGGTGGCGGTTTCGATAAGATGCGCGGGGTCGGCTGCGGCGGAGCGGCCCTGACCCTGGCCCTGGCTTTGCGACTGGCGTCCGGTCTCGCCCGGCGTGCAGGTCACTTCGGCGCCGGCGACGCGGACCCCCTGCTGGCGGAGTTCGTCGACCAGGCGGCCCTGCGCGGCGGTAACGATCGTCGCGGTCGCTTCGTGGCGCGTGTCCATCTTCAGCGACACGCCTTCGTCGCCCATCTGCATCGCGACGTCGAGGCGGCCGAGATGCTTCGGCATCAGGCGAAAGCTGATGTCGCCGCTGTCGGATTTGGTCGCCGCGATGTCGCGCGCGAGCTGGTCGATCCACGCGCCGTCGCTGTCCATGTCGAGCACGCGTTCGGCGATCACCGCGGGCGCGGCCGCTTCGATAAGCGTCGCGGCGCCCTGTGCGGCGGGCTGCGCGAAGAGGATCGTCATCGACGGCGCCGCTTCGACGGGCTTGGCGGCGGGCGGCTCGGCGCCGGCGAGGATCGGCATCGCGGCATCGCGCGGACGCGGGGCAACGGGAAGCGCGGAGGTGCCGGTGTCGGCCGGGGCCGCCGCAGCTTCTGCCGGTTTCGAGGGTTTTGCGGCGGGGCTTGCGGCTGCCGGGATTGCGGCCGCCACGATCGCAGCCCAGTTCGTGGCCGGCGCAGCCGCCACGGCCTCGCCCGTCGCCGCCGTGTCGGGCGATGCGGCTTCCGCTTCGGGCTTGGCCGCAACCGGCTTACCCGACGTCTGTGCGGGCGCGGCGCCGGGGATGCTGCCGTTCAGCGCGATCAGCAGGTTGGCGGCCAGCGCCGCCGGATCGGCTTTGGCCGGCTCGGCCTTCACCGCGGGGGTTTCGACGGGGACGCCCGTTTCGGCGGGGGCCTCGATGTGCGGGGCCGCGGCATCGACGGCCGGCGCGGGATCGATCTTGATCGTCGCGGCGGCAGGATTCGCGATCGGAGCGGCCGCGACCGGCGCGGCGGCGAGCAGCTGGTCGAAACCGCCTTCGCCGCCACCCTCGGGAAGCTGACCGATGTTGGCGAGGAAGGTCGCGAAGCCCGCGGGCATCGCGCCCTGGATGGTGGGGAGGGAGGGCGCGCTCATCATGCCGCGCCGCCTTCGATCAGGCGCAGGCGCATGCCCGTGCGCGGGCGGTGCGGGCGGTTGGCATCGTCGCGGCGTTCCTGTTCGACCTGCGCCGCCTTGCGGCTGCGTTCATACAGGCGGACCGCCGATTCTTCCTTGACCATCGCGCTCTGTGCTAGCGCGCCCATCTGGTCGCGGCGTTCGCTCGCACCCGCCAGCGGCGCGGTCAGGCTTTCCTGCGCGATGTCGAGCCGCATCGCGAGCTCACCGATCGTGTTGAGCGCGCGGCCGGCGACCGCACCCTTCGCCATCGCGAGGTCGACGCGCAGCGTTTCGAGCCGCTTCGCGAGTTCGACGAGGTTCGCCAGTTCGCCATTGGCGCGCGCCAGATTGGCCTCCGCCTGCTGATGTTCGACGGAGCGCACGCGGATGATACGTTTGCGGCGTGCGGTACGGGCGTTCATGCGGAATATCCTTCAATCAGGGCTTGGCGGGAAATATCGAAATCGACCTGCGCCTTGGCAGGCTGCGAGACATAGGCGAGCTGGTCGGCGTGGCGCGCGATCGCGGTGTCGAGCACCGGATCGGCGCCCGCGACATAGGCGCCCATCAGCATCAGATCGCGATTCTCTTCATAGAGCGACCAGAGCTGGCGGAAGCGCGCGGCGGCGGCGGCATGTTCGGGATCGACCGAGTCGACCATCGTGCGCGACAGCGAACGGGCGACGTCGATCGCGGGATAGACGCCCTGTTCGGCGAGCTGGCGCGACAGGATGATATGGCCGTCGACGATCGCGCGCGCGCTGTCGACGACGGGGTCGTCGATGTCGCCGCCATCGGCGAGCACGGTGTAGAGCGCGGTGACCGATCCGCCGGTTTCGCGGTCGATGCCGGCGCGTTCGCACAGCGAGGGAATGAGCGCGAAGACCGACGGCGGATAGCCCTTCATCGTCGGCGGTTCGCCCAGGGTCAGGCCGATCTCGCGCTGCGCATGCGCGACGCGGGTCAGGCTGTCGATCAGCAGCAGCACCTTCTTGCCTTCGGCGCGGAACGCCTCGGCGATCGCGGTGGCGCGCATCGCGGCGCGCAGGCGGAGCAGCGGCGGATGGTCGGCGGGAACCGCGACGACGACCGATTTCTTGCGCACTTCGGGGGGCAGCTTGGTTTCGACGAAGTCGCTGACTTCGCGGCTGCGCTCGCCGATCAGTCCGACGACGATGACGTCGCATTCGGTGCCGGCGATCATCTGGCCCATCAGCACCGACTTGCCGACGCCCGAGCCCGCGATGATCGCGACGCGCTGGCCTTCGCCGACGGTGAGCAGGCCGTTGATCGCGCGCACGCCCATGTTGAGCGGCTTGGTCACACGCCCGCGGCGCAGCGGGTTGACCTTGCGGCCGGCGAGCGGCCACTGAAATTGCGACTTGATCGCGGGGCGGCCGTCGAGCGGATTGCCCTGCGCATCCATGATGCGGCCGAGCAGCGCCTTGCCGACGGGGACCATCGAGCTCGCGCCATGCGGCTCGACCGGCGCACCGGTGACCAGCGGCTTGTTCATGTCGAAGGGCAGGACGAGGCTGCGGTGGCCGCGAAAGCCCACGACCTCGCCATAGACATAGTCATTGTCGGCCGACTTGATGCGGACGTTGCTGCCCAGCGGCTGGGGGAAACCCGACACTTCGAGCATGATCCCCTCGTGCGCGACGAGCGTGCCGATGCGGCGCGGGCTGGCGCCCGCGAGGTCGACGGGGTCGAGCAGCTGCTGCGCGCTCATGGCGAGGCGGCGCGTCATTCGGCGTGTCCCGTGCCGAGCGCGGTGCGCAGTTCGTCGAGATAGACGGCGCGGCCATGTTCGATCCAGCCGGTCGAGGTTTCGAGGCGGACGGTGCCGCGCACCATCGCGGGATCGCTCTCGACCGCCATCGCGAGCGGAGCGTCGGCGAGCAGCGCGGCGTCTTCGGGATGAACCCACAGGGTGCGCGCCTTGTCGGCGTCGGCGACCATCGCCGCGGCGGTTTCGGCCTGCGCCTGCAACCATTCGGCGTCGATCGGCGCCGTATCGACGATCTGGCGGACCAGCCGCTCGACGGTTTCGGCGATCAGCTGTGCGAGCTCTTCGCTCGGCTCATCCTGCAGCGCTTCGGCGCCGGCGAGCAACGCGAGCAGCTGGTGACGCTCGGCCACAAAGGCGACTTCGGCGAGGCGCTGGCCTTCGGCGAGGCCGAGCGCGAAGGGATCGTCGACGTCGGGTTCGTCGTAACCTGCTTCGACGGGCTGCGCGGCATGGGCCGGCTGCGCGAAGGACATCGGACGGAAGCCGCTGCCGCGCGCCATCGCTTCGGTGAGCGAGACGGGGGCGAAGCCGGCGTGGGCGGCGCGATCAGACATAGTCGTCGCCGCCGCCCGCGATCATGATTTCGCCAGCCGCCGCCATCTGGCGAACGATCTGCATCACGCTCTTTTGCGCATCGTCGACGTCGGCGCGCTTGACCATCGTCATTTCGGCCATTTCGTCGCGGATCGTTTCGGCGGCACGCTGCGACATGGTCGCGAGGCACATGTCGACCATCTCTTCGTCGGCACCCTTGAGCGCGATCGCGAGCTGGGCGGCATCGACCGAGCGCAGCACGCTGCTGAGGCTCTTCTTGTCGAGGTCGCGCAGATTTTCGAAGATGAACATCTCTTCCTCGATCGTCTGGGCGAGGATGCGGTCATGCTTCTTCAGCGAGCGGAGTGTACGCTCCGAAAGCTGCTTCGGCATTTTTTTCATTATCTTGGCAACGTCGCTCGGGCCGCCGATCGCCTGCTTGGCGACGCGCTGGCCATCGACATTGGCGCTCGCGAGCACGGCTTCGAGATCCTCGATCGCCGCGGCGGGGACCGAGGTGAGCATTGCGGCGCGCAGCACCAGATCGGCCTGCAACACTTCGTCGAGCGTCTCGATCGCGCGCGCGGCGACATCGGGGACGAGCACCGAGAGGATCAGCGCGCCGACCTGCGGATGCTCGCTGGCGAGCAGCCCGCTGATCGCGTCGACATCCATCCAGCGCAGCATTTCGAGCGACGCGGCGCTCCGCTGCGGCGCGACGGCGGCGAGGATATTGTCGGCGCGGACGTTGCCGACGGCTTCGTTGATCACGGTGCGGATGCGTGTATCGGCGCCGATCGCCAGCGCGCTGACGTCGCGGCTGCGCGTCACGAAGCGGTCGAGCGCCTGCCCGATCTGCTGCTCGCTGGCGTTCGCGGTGTCGAACATCGCTTTCGCCAGCTGGCGGACTTCTTCGGGGCCGAGCTGCTTCAGGATCGTCGCGGCTTCGCTTTCGTCGAGCAGCATCAGCAGGATCGCGGCGGCGGCCGATCCTTCGATCGCGGCCGGTACGGGTGCGTTATCGAGTTCGGCGACTTCAGGCACGGGCGCCCTCCTGCATCAGGTGACGGACGACGAGCGCGGCGCGCGCCGAGTCCTGACGGACGAAGGCGCGGACGAGGTTGGCGCGCGCTTCATAGCTCGGCGCCTGTTCGATCATCTCGAGGGTGATTTCGCGGCCGCCCTGACCGCTGGCGAGTGCCGGGCGGTCGGTCGCGGCGAGCAGCGACGCTTCGAGTTCCTGATTCTGCGCGATGCGCTTCGCGGCGCGTTCCTTGGCGGCGCGGATCATCGGGCGGCCGATGAACAGGAAGGCGAGCAGCGCGGCGAGGATCGCGCCGACCTGCTGGACCAGCGGCATGAACCAGCCCTGGTCGTAAAAGGCGGGGGCGGTGTCTTCGACCGCGACGAACGGGCGCTGGTTGATCGCGACCAGATCGCCGCGGGTCGCGTCATATCCGACCGCGCCCTTCACCAGATTGTCGATCTTGGTGAGATCGGCCTGCGTCAGCGCCTTCTTGCCCTGATTGAGCGCGACCGCGACCGAGACGCGGCGCAGTTTGCCCTGCGGCGAATGCGTCACCGAAATCTCGCGGCCGACTTCATAGGCGCGCGCGGCGTTTTCGTTGCTTTCGGTGCCGGGCGCCGGGGCGCCGGGCGGGACCGGCTGCGGGCCGGTCGCGGTGACCGTCGTCGCCTGCGGCGGCTGGTTCGACAGCGCGCCGGGGATGCCGACCGCGGGGGCGCTCGTGCCGCTGGTCGAGCGCGTGATCTGTTCGCTGGTCAGCGCACGGTCATTCTCGGGGAAGCTTTCGCGCGTCGCCTGGCTTTCGGACATGTCGACGTCGGCGTGGACTTCGACGGTGTAATTGCCGGCGCCGAGCATCGGGCCGAGCAGGGTGTCGAGCGCGCGGCGGAAACGGTCTTCGACCTGCAGCTGCAGCTGGAATGCCTTCATGTCGCTGCCCGACGCGGTGTCGGAGAGCAAAGCGCCGCGCTGATCGATCACCGACACCTGGTCGGCGTTCATGCCGGGGATCGACGAGGCGACGAGGAAACGGATCGCCTGCACCTGACCGTCGCTGAGCGAACGGCCGTTCTGCAGCGTCAGCATCACCGATGCGGTGGCGGGCTTGTCTTCGCGGACGAACAGGCTGGGTTCGGCGGCCGCGACATGGACGCGCGCGCTCTTGACCGCGTCGATCGTCTCGATCGTGCGCGACAGGTCGGCCTCGCGCGCCGAGCGCAGCGCTTCGCCTTCGATCGCGCGGCTCGACCCCATGGGGAGCGAAGCGATCAGGCTGTCGCCGCTCGGTGCCGCCTTGGGCAGGCCTTGTCCGGCGAGTGCGATGCGCGCCTGATGGAGCTTGTCGGCGTCGACGGTCAGCGCGCCCGTGGTCGGGTCGATGCTGTGGCCGATGCCCTGCGTCTGCAGCGCGTCGGCGACCGCCGCCTTGTCGGTGTCGTCGAGCCCGGCGAAGAGCTGCGCCTGCGGGGCCGCCTGCATCGTGAAATAGGCGAGCGCGGCGATGCCGATCGCCGAGGTCATCGCGATCGCGGGCAGCGCGCGCTGCACCGCCGGCTGGCGCATAAACTGGGTCAACGGTGCGAGCCGGGCGCCCAGGACGGGGGCGGGGAGGCGGTTCGCGGATCCGTCGTTCACAGAGTTGGGGACGGGGGTAAGGATCTGGGTCTCGGCCATGGATTACACCGGCATGTTCATGATGTCGCGATACGCGGACAGCAGCTTGTTGCGGACTTGCAGGGTGGTTTCGAAGCCGAGCGAGGCCTTCTGGCGCTCGATCATCACGCTGACGATGTCGTGCGTGTCGCCGCGTTCATAGGCTTCGGTGATCTGGCTCGCCTTCGACTGCTGCGCGTTGACCTGTTGCAATGCATTGTTGATCGCCGCGCCGAAATCGGGGGTGCCCGCTGCGCCGCCGACGCCGCCTTCGGCCCCGCCGATGCCGCCGCGACCTGCGGCGCGCTGCAGCGCCTGGTTTTGATTGAGGATCGAACTGCGCATCTGCAGCAGCCGGCTCGGGTCAATCGTGCTCATTGCTTCTTCATCCGTCCTGGTGCGCGGCGGTGCGCCGCACGCACCAAAGAAGAATGCAAAGCTCGTGCCAAAAATTTTAATGGCGTATTTTCAATATATTGATCTAGATGGCCTCGGACTTTCGGGAGCTTTCGGCGTTTTTTTGACGCGCGCGCTTAATCGCCTCCGCGACCCGCCGTTACTGCTTTTCGTGACCGCTCCTCGAGCCCTCACATCACGGGAATGGCCATCGAGGCCGGAAAGGAACAAAGATGACTGTCATCAACACCAATGTGAGCGCGCTTCGCGCCCAGAACAACTCGCGCGTCGCCAGCCAGGCGCAGTCGCAGGCAATGGAACGCCTGTCGAGCGGCAAGCGCATCAACAGCGCCAAGGACGATGCCGCCGGCCTCGCCATCGCGACCCGCATGGAAGCCACCACCCGCGGTTTGACCCAGGCGGTCCGCAACGCCAACGACGGCATTTCGCTGGCGCAGACGGCCGACAGCGCTGCCGGCAGCATTTCGGACATCCTCGTCCGTATGCGCGAATTGTCTGTTCAGTCGGCCAACGGCACCAATGGCACCACCGACCGCGCTGCGCTGCAGACCGAAGTCGCCGCTCTGATCTCGCAGATCGGCGACATCGCGACGCGCACCGACTTCAACGGCAACAAGCTGCTCAACGGCAGCGCCGCGACCGGCTTTAACATCCAGACCGGCACCGCGACGGGCGAGACGGTCAATATCACGATCGCCGATATGCAGGCCGCTGCGCTTGGTGTCGGCGCACTCGATATTTCGACCTCGGCGGGTGCATCGGGTGCACTCGCAACGCTCGACACGGCGATCCAGACGGTCGCGACGCAGCGCGCCAACCTCGGTGCCCAGCAGAATCGCCTGACCTCGGCTGTCGATAATTTGACGTCGACCGTCACGAATCTGTCGGAATCGAAGTCGCGCATCGAAGACGCCGATTTCTCGGTCGAATCGACGAACCTCGCGGCTGCCGGTATCCTGGCGCAGGCATCGACCGCGATGCTCGCCCAGGCGAACCAGAGCTCGCAGGGTGTGATGACCCTGCTCCGCGGCTAAACTTCGCGAACAAATTTCAGGCTATATTCGGTTGGTCCCTTAGATAGCCTGATCCGATGCCCCGGCCCCCACAGCCGGGGCATCATCTTTTTCTGCGAAGGTGCGGCACCGGCCCGCTCCCCCACCCGACCTCCCCACGATAGTATCCTATGGGAGGCCGGGTGGGGGAGCGGGCCGGTGCCGCTTCCGGCGTCAGCCGGAAAACAACCAGCTAATGAAAATCCCGCGACTTGGGCAGGATGCGGACGTCGCGCGGGTGGCCATGCTTCGCCGCATAGCCGCGCGGCAGCTGCGGATGCCGGACCTCGTCGGCGCGGCAGACGTCCGGGTCGAAGCGCCGGTCGCTGCCCAGCGTATCGAGCATCGCGGTGCGATCGACGATGCGCGTCGCCATCAGGTGGATCACGCCTTCCTTGCTCCGCTGCACCTCGCCCTCGGCGAGCATCAGCCGCGACGCCATGACGGCGCGGCGATAGCGTTCGAAATGGCGCGCCCAGAGCAGGATATTGACGATCCCGCCCTCGTCCTCGAGCGTGATGAAGATCGCATTGCCCTTGCCGGGACGCTGGCGGATCAGCACGACGCCAGCGGTGCGCACGATCGATCCGTTCTTCGCCGCCATAACCTCGGCCGCGCTCAGCACGCCCTCACGCGCGAAATCGCGGCGCAGGAAGGCCATAGGATGGCCTTTCAGCGACAGCCGCGTCGTCTGATAATCGGTGAGCACATGTTCGACCATCGGCGTCGGCGGCAGCGCGGCATCCTCCTCGGCGCCGAGCTCGTCGGTTTCGGCTGCGCCGAACAGTGGCAGCACGCCCTGCCGGACGCGCCGCGCGTCCCACAGCGCCGGTCGCCGTTCGAGCCCCATCGAGCGGCACGCATCGGCCTCGGCGAGCAGGCGCAGCGCGCGCGATGGCAGATTTGCCCGACGCGCCAGCTCCTCAATCGACGTGAAGGATGTCGTGCGCGCGTCGACGATCTGTTCCGCCCATTCCTCGCGAAACCCGTCGACCTGCCGGAATCCGAGCCGCAGCGCGAGGCTGCCGTCGACCTTCCGTTCGAGGCTGTTGTTCCAGTCGCTGGCATTCACATCGACCTCGCGCACCTCCACACCATGCTCGCGTGCATCGCGCACCAGCTGTGCGGGCGCATAGAAGCCCATCGGCTGTGAGTTGAGAATGCCGCAGGCGAAGACCGCGGGGTGATAATGCTTGATCCATGACGAGACATAGACGAGCCGCGCGAAGGACTGGGCATGGCTCTCGGGAAAGCCGTAGCTGCCGAAACCCTCTATCTGCTTAAAACAACGCTCGGCGAAGTCTTGCTTGTAGCCCCGCGCGACCATGCCACCGATCATCTTCTCCCGGAAATTCTCGATCGTCCCGACGTTGCGGAAGGTCGCCATCGCGCGGCGGAGGCCGTTCGCTTCTTCGGGGGTGAAGTCCGCCGCGACCATCGCCAGCTTCATCGCCTGTTCCTGAAACAACGGAACGCCGTATGTTTTGCCTAAAACATCATGCAATTCATCGGGCGGGTGGGGCGAAGCGGGTTCAGGAAATTCGACCGGCTCTTCCTTGTTCCGGCGACGCAAATAGGGATGGACCATATCGCCCTCGATCGGGCCGGGGCGAACGATCGCGACCTGCACGACCAGATCGTAGAAAATCTCCGGGCGCAGCCGCGGCAGCATGTTGATCTGCGCCCGGCTTTCGACCTGGAACACGCCGATGCTGTCGCCCTTTTGCAGCATGCCGTAAACCTCGGGATCGTCACAATCGATGTCGACTTCCAGCGTGTGGTTTCCAAGGTCATGCTCGCGCATCAGGTCGAAACATTTGCGGATGCAGGTCAGCATGCCGAGCGCCAGCACATCGACCTTCATCAATCCCAGCGCGTCGATGTCGTCCTTGTCCCATTCGATGAAAGTGCGATCCTCCATCGCGGCATTGTGGATCGGCACCAATTCATCGAGCCGTCCTTCGGTCAGAACGAAGCCGCCGACATGTTGCGACAGGTGACGCGGGGCTTTCAGCAACTCGCCCACAAAGCGGTGCAATCGCTCGATCTCGCCATTGTGCGGATTGAGCCCCGCCTCAACCAGCCGTTCGACCGGCACCTCGTCGCCCCAGCTTCCCCAACTCGTGTCTGCTAGGCGTGCGGTGACATCCTCGCTGAACCCCAGCGCCTTGCCGACCTCGCGGATCGTGCTGCGCGGGCGATAGTGGATGACGGTCGCGGCGATCGCGGCGCGGTCGCGTGTATAGCGATCGTAGATATATTGGATGACCTCTTCGCGGCGCTCATGCTCGAAATCGACGTCGATGTCGGGCGGCTCGTCGCGTTCGGCTGACACAAAGCGCGAGAAGAGAAGGTCGTGCTTCATCGGATCGACCGAGGTCACGCCAAGGAGGAAGCAGACGATCGAATTGGCGGCCGATCCACGCCCCTGGCAGAGAATCGGCGGGTCTTGCGCGCGGGCAAAGCGGACGAGGTCGTAGACTGTGAGGAAATAATAGACGTAGCCGCGGCGGCGGATCAGCCGGAGTTCGTTGCCGGCAAGCTTGCGGACCTTTGGCTTCAGGGGAGCGCCATAACGCTTCTCCGCCGCCGTTTTCACCAGATGATGAAGATAGTTGAACGGCTTCCAGCCCGGCGGCACCGGTTCGTGCGGATATTCATAACGCAGGTCATCGAGCCGGAAATCGATGCGGGCAAGCAGCTTCGCGCTCTCCTTGATCGCTTTCGGATGATCCTTGAACAATCGCTTCATTTCGGCGGGCGCGCGCAGATGGCGTTCGCCATTCGCACGCAAAAGCTTGCCGGCCTTTTGGACCGTGGTGCCTTCGCGGATGCTGGTGATGACATCGTGCAAGGGGCGCTGGGCGATCGTCGCATAGAGCGCATCGTTGGTCGCGAGCAGCGGGACACCCGTTGCGGCCGACAGGCGTTCGAGTTCGATCACCCGCCGCGCATCGGCACCCGATCGCGACATGGTTGCGGCGAGCCATAGCGACTTTCGCCGCGCCTGTTTGAGCGTGCGGAGCAGTGCTTCATCGCCGCCCGTCGCGATCAGTAACAGGTCGTCGCAGTGGTCGAGCAGGTCCTGCAATTCGAGAATGCAATCGCCCTTCTGTGCACGCAGATTCCCGGTCGAGAGAAGGCGTGTCAGACGGCCCCAGCCGTGACGACTGACAGGATAGGCGACGATGTCGGGCGTGCCGTCGGCGAAGACGAGCCTTGCGCCGACCACCAGCCGGAAGCCCTCTACCATCTCGGGCTGCTTCACCTGTTGTTCCTTCAGGAACGCCCATGCCCGCACCACGCCCGCGACGCTGTTACGGTCGGCGATACCGATGCCTTTCATGCCGAGGTTGATCGCCTCCGCAACCATTTCGGCGGGATGCGATGCGCCGCGCAGGAAGCTGTAGTTGGTCGCGGCGACCAGTTCGGCGAAGCCAGGATCGGGGCCGGTTTCAGACGCCTCGTTCATGCGAAGACCCCGTGGATATACCAGCGCGGGTCGGGCTTTTCGTCGTAGAGGCCGTGGCGGAAGAGCCAGAAGCGGCGGCCCTGCGCATCCTCGACGCGGTAATAATCGCGCGTCAGCCCGCCATTGTCGCGGCGGCGCCACCATTCGGCGGCGATGCGCTCGGGGCCTTCGTAGCGGCGCACCGCGTGCGCCTGCCGGCGCCAGCGGAACTGGTGCGGCGGGCCATCGGGCACCTCGGCGATCACCTCGATCGGCTGCGGCGGGTCGAAAAGGTGGAAAGGGCGCGTGGGCGGCTCGCCGGGATCGGGTTCCTGCCAAGGCAGCGGGGGCGGTGCGTCGGCCGCGGGGAGTTCGAGCTGCGCCTGCTCGGGGATATGCGTGTCGGCGGGGCGGAAACGTCGCACACGACCGCGCCCGAGCCGCGTTGCGAGACGGTCGGCGAGCTCGTCGATTGCAGCGCTTTCGTTCGCCGCGCGGACCGCGCCGCCCTCGAGCTTCAATTGCGTCGCGCCGAGCGCCTCGAGCCGGGGCACCGCGAGGCGGATCATGTCGAAGCCGAAGCCGGGGTCGAGCGGGTCGGCGAGGCTATCCATACGCTCGGCGAACAGGCGCATCACCAGCCCCATGTCGCGCGTCGGATGGCCGGTTTCGATCGCGATGCTGCGCGCGAGGCCGTCGCTGCGAAAGAAGGTCGCGCGGAAATGGCGCCCGCCCTTGCCGCGCTCGCCAAGCGCCTCGATCGCTTCGCCAGCGAGTTCTGCCAGCACTTTGGTGGCGTGCGCCGTGCTGCCGAGCGGCTCGGCAAAACGGCGTTCGGCGACCACGGGCGGCAGCGCGATCCGCGGGTCGAGCGGGCTCGGCGCATCGCCGAGCAGGCGGCGCAGCGCCATCGCGGCGTCGGCGCCGAAGCGCGCGGCGATATTCGCCATCGGGCGGCTCGCGAGGTCGCCGATCGTCTTGAGCCCGGCGCGAACGAGCGCGGTCGTCGCCTCGGCTTCGAGTTCGAGCGCGGCGACGGGCAGGCGGCGGATCGCCTGTGCCTCGTCGGGGGCGGGACGCGTCTGGTAACGTGCGAGCGCGCGCGCCGCATCGGCGGTCGGGCCGAGCGCGTGGCGCAAGGTCATGCCGAGCCGCGCAAGGCGCCTTTCGACATCGCGCACGAGCTCCGCTTCGCCGCCGTAGAGATGTTCGGCGCCGGCGATGTCGAGGATCAGCCCGTCGGGTGCGTCGAGCGCGACGAGCGGCGAGTAGCGCGCGCAGCCCTGCGCGAGGCGGTCGAGCCAGTCCTGGTCGAGCACGGGGTCGTGCGGAACGACGGTAAGCTCGCCGATCTGCGCGCGCGCATCGGCGAGCGGCATGCCGACACGCAGCCCGACGCCCAGCGCCGCGGCATCGACGCTGGAAAGGCGCATCGCGCCGCGCTGTTTCTCGGCGAAGACGAGCGGGGCGTCAGGCGGCCGCGGCGCCGTGCGAAGCCATCGCTCGGCGGGCAGGAAGGGGAAGAAGAGCGCCAGATAGCGCCGCTTCCCGGAAAGATTGTTCGTCATGGTTCCAGTCCAGTCGCCAACGCGCGGGCGCAGCGCCGCCGCGCCAGCGCAGCAATTCGAGGTCGAAGGCGGGCGCGCCGGGGGCGTTCGCTTCGAGCGCGTGCGAGGCGGCGGCGGCGACACTCCAGCGCGTCTCGGCGACGCTCGGCGCCGGGGCGGCATTGAGGCGGAGCATCAGCAACGTGGTGCCCGCATCGCGCGCGCCGAGCGCGAGGCGGCGCCCCGCAGTGAGGTCGAGCAAAGGGAATTTGCCCCAGCTTTCGACGATCACCGCCGCCGATCCCGTACAGCGGATCGCATCGTTCGCGCAGGCGAGCAGCATCTTCGGATCGGCGGTCTCGACGAGCAGCAGCCGGTCGGGGTCGCCGCCGAGTTCGGCGATACCGGGCGCGTAGATATGGCCGGTGCGCTTGCCGGCGTCGCTCGTGCGCAGCCAGATCAGCGGCGCCTTGCCCGGCGTGCGCAGCGCGATCAGTGAGGCAAAGGCGGCTGCGCTCGTCGCGTCGAGCGCGTCGGTGGCGAAAAATTCATGGCATCGCCCGATCGCGAGCCCGCCGCCGATCGCCGCGTCGAAGGACGCGTGTCCGCTCGCCAGCCAGCCCTCGGTCCGGCGGCTTTCGAAACCGCCATCGGCGGCCAGCCGGGCGATGCGTTTCCGCAGCCCGGCGAGTAGGGGAGACGACTCGCGCATCATTTGTTCCTGATATGTTCTATTAGCGCTTTCGGGATGGCGCTTGTCAAGATGAGTCAGGAAATGGTGCGGTTATAGGAGGTTAGCGCACACCTGTTTCGCTCCCCGCGCTGCTGTCACCGCCCAGTGTGCGGAACAGCGCGATTCGCGTCTGGGTGAGCAGCAATTGCGTCCCGACCTCGCTCCGCCGCGCCGAATAGAGGCTGCGTTGCGCGTCGAGGCTCGACAGGAAGCTGTCGACGCCGCCCTTGTAGCGCGCGTCGGCGAGCGTTGCGGTGTCGGCGGCGGCTTCGGTGTTCGCCGCCGCGGCGCGGACGCGCTCGGCAATCGTGCCCTGTACCGCGAGCGCATCGGCGACCTCGCGGAACGCGGTCTGGATCGCGCCTTCATAACCCGCGAGCGCCGCGTCGCGCTGCGCTTCGCTGACCGCGACCCCCGCACGGCGGCCGCCGGCGTCGAAGATCGTCGCGGTGGCATCGCCGCCCGCCGACCAGCCCCACGATCCGCTGTCGAACAGGCTGCCGAGCGCATTGCTGGCAAAGCCGAGCAGCCCGGTGAGCGAGATCGACGGGAAGAGCCGCGCGCGCGCGACGCCGATGTCGGCGTTGGCGGCGCGCAGGCCATATTCGGCCTCGATCACGTCGGGACGGCGGAGCAATATTTCGGAACTGACCCCGGCGGGCAGCGACACGATCGCGGGCGTCACTTCGGTCAGGCTCGCCGGGAGCAGCGCGCGGTCGATATCGCCGCCGACGAGCAAGCGGATCAGATTCTCGTCCTGCGCGAGCGCGGTCCTTTGCTGCGCGATCGAATCCTCGGCGGTCGCGAGAATCTGTTCGGCCTGGCGGAGATCGGTGCGCGGCGCGACGCCGCCGTCGAGCCGCGCCCTGGTCAGCCGCACGCTCTCGCGCGCATTGGCGGCGGTGTCCTCGGCGATTTTCAGCAGGTCGCGGTCGGCGCCATAGGCCGCCCACGCGTCGGCGAGGTTCGCGATCAGCGCGAGCCGCACCGTGCGCGACGCCGCCTCGGTGCCGAGCGCGCGGTTGCGGTCGGCTTCGGTCGCGTTGGCGAGCTTGCCGAACAGGTCGAGTTCGAAGGCGGTGACGCCGCCGCGCAGCGAGAAGTCGCCGCTCCCGTTCCCGCTTCCATTGTCCGCATAGCCCGCGCCCGCACTCACCCCGAGCTCGGGGAATTGCCCCGACCGCGTGACACGCACCTGCGCGCGCGCGGCGGCGACATTGGCGTAAGCGACGCGCAGGTCGCGATTGTTCGCGAGCGCCTGATCGGTCAGCGATTGGAGGCGCGGGTCGGTGAAGACGCTTTTGTACGACAGGATCGGCAGCGCCGCCTCGCTTGCAAGCAGATAGGCGTCGCCGGCGGGCCAGCTTTGCGGCACCGGCGGCGTCGGCAGCACCGTCTTCGGCGCGAGCGAGCAGCCGGCGAGCGCGAGCGTGCCCGCCATCAGCAGGGCGCGGGCGCCGGTCATGCCGGCACCTCCGCCGCGCCTTCACCCTTGTTCTTGCCGAACCGCGCGCGCGCCGCCGCAAGGCCGTCGCGCACGCCGCGGCGGACGAGGACGAAGAAGAGCGGGATAAAGAAGATCGCGAGGAAGGCGGCGGTGAGCATGCCGCCGATCACCGAGGTGCCGATCGCGACGCGGCTGTTTGCGCCCGCACCGGTCGCGATCGCGAGCGGCAGCACGCCGAAGATGAAGGCGAAGCTCGTCATCAAAATCGGGCGCAGGCGGATGCGCGCGGCGGCGATCGCGGCCTCGATCACGCGCTTGCCCTTGCGCTCTTCCTGCTCGGCGAACTCGATCATCAGGATCGCGTTTTTCGCGGCGAGGCCCATCGTCGTGAGCAGCCCGATCTGGAGATAGACGTCATTTTCCAGCCCGCGCAAATTGACGGCAAAGATCGCGCCGATCAGCCCGAGCGGAATGACGAGGATCACCGCGAGCGGGATCGACCAGCTTTCGTAAAGCGCCGCGAGGCAGAGGAAGACGACGAGTAGCGACAGGCCATAGAGCAAGGGCGCCTGCCCCGAGGAGAGGCGTTCCTGATAGGAGGAGCCCGACCAGGCGACGCTGGTGCCGGGGATTTCGCCCGCCATCCGCTCCATCTCGTCCATCGCCTCGCCCGAACTGGTGCCCGGCGCGGGCTGGCCCGAGATTTCGAACGCGGGCACGCCCTGGAAACGCGAACTGCTGCTCGGCGTCGTCGACCAGCCGGTCTTGGCGAAGGCGGAGAAGGGCGACATTTCGCCGTCGGCGGACCGCACATACCATTGGCCGAGGTCTTCGGGGCGCGCGCGATAGGGGGCGTCGCCCTGAACATAGACGCGCTTGACGCGCCCCTTGTCGATGAAGTCGTTGACGTAGCGCCCGCCCCACGCGGTCGCGAGGGTCGAATTCACATCGGCATTGTCGATGCCGTACGCGGTCAGCCGCTGCGTATCGACGTCGATCTTCAGCGTCGCGACATCGGGAAGGTCGGACAGGCGCACCGAGGTCAGTTTGGGATTCGCGTTCGCTGCGGCGAGCAATTTTTCGCGCGCTTCGGCGAATTCGGCGCGGCTCATCCCGCTGCGGTTCTGGAACTGCATCGTGAAGCCCGACGAATCGCCGAGCCCGCGCACCGCGCCGGGGACGAGTGCGAAAATCTGGGCATCGCGGAGGCCGCTCAAGGCTTTGCGCGCGCGCTCGGCGATCGCATCGGCGGTATTTTCCTGGCCCGGCCGGTCGTCCCAATGGGTGAGGTTGACGAAGCCCTGCCCAGTGTTCTGGCCCGCCGCTGCACCGCCGCCGCCGCCCGCGATCAGGAACAAGGCCTGCACATTGGCCTTTTCCGCGGTCATCATATATTTTTCGATTTCATCGCGCACTTCCAGCGTGCGCGCCTGCGTCGCGCCGGCGGGCAGGCGGAACTGCACCGAAACGCGCCCCTGATCCTCATTGGGCAGGAAGCCGCTCGGCAGGCGCAGGAACAGGACGACGAGCAGGGCGAGCAGCACGGCGTAGATGCCGAGGAACAGCCATTTGCGGTCGACGACCTTGGTGACGCTGCCGACGTAGCGATCGACCGAGCGGTCGAAGCGGGTGTTGAAGCCGTTCTTCGCGCGTTCCAGAAATGCGTGAATACGCGGGAAGCGTCCGCCGTTGGCGGCTGCGTCGCCGTGCGCCTTGGGCTTGAGCAAGGTCGAGGTCAGCGCGGGGCTGAGGATCAGCGCAACGAGCACCGACAGCGCCATCGCCGAGACGATGGTGACCGAGAACTGGCGATAAATGACGCCGGTCGATCCGCCGAAGAAGGCCATCGGCATGAACACCGCCGACAGCACGAGCGCGATCGCGATCAGCGCGACCTGCAGCTCCTTCATCGACTGGATCGTCGCGTCGCGCGCCGACATGCCGGGGTTTTCTTCCATCAACCGCTCGACATTCTCGACCACGACGATCGCGTCGTCGACGAGCAGGCCGATCGCGAGCGTCAGCCCGAACAGCGTCAGCGTGTTGATGCTGAACCCCAGCATATAGAAGATGGCGAAGGTGCCGAGCAGCACGACGGGCACCGCGATCGCGGGGATCAGCACCGCGCGCCAGCTCTGCAGGAAGACGAACATCACGAGGATGACGAGCAGGATCGCCTCGAACAGCGATTTCTGCACTTCGCTGACCGACAGCTTGATGAAGGCGGTCGAATCATTGGCGTAGCTGTAGGTCAGCCCGTCGGGGAAATCGGCGGCGAGCTCCTCCATCCGCGCCTTGACCCGGTCGGCGGTTTCGAGCGCGTCGGATCCCGGCGACAGCGAGATCGACATGCCCGCGCCCGGATGGCCGTTGATCCGGCTGACGACGGCATAGCTTTCGGCGCCGATCTCGACGCGCGCGACATCCTTGATGCGCACCGTCGATCCGTCGGGCAGCGTCTTCAATACGATATTCTCGAACTCGGGGACGGTCTGCATTCGCGACTGCGCGGTGACGGTCGCGTTGAGCATCTGTCCCTGCGGCGCGGGCAGGCCGCCGACGTCGCCCGCCGCGACTTCGCTGTTCTGCGCGGTGATCGCCGAAATCACGTCGCTCGGCATCAGCGATACCGCGGCGAGCCGCTGCGGATTGAGCCAGATGCGCATCGCGTGGGGCGCGCCGAAGATATTGACCTCGCCGACCCCTTCGACGCGCGACAGCGGATCCTGGATGTTCGACGCCATATAGTCGGACACGTCCTGGTTCACGCGCGTGTTCGTCTCGTCATAGACGCCGACGAGCAGCAGCGTGTCCGAGTTCGACTTGGTGACGCGCACGCCCTGTTGCTGGACCTGCTGCGGCAGGCGCGAGACCGCCGATGCGATCTTGTTCTGGACCTGCACCTGCGCGATGTCGGGGTCGGTGCCCTTTTCGAAGATCGCGGTGATATTCGCCTGTCCGCGCGAGCTCGACTGCGAGCTGAAATAGAGCAGGCCGTCGATCCCGGTCAGCTGTTGTTCGAGCACCTGCGTGACGCTGTTCTCGATCGTTTCGGCCGACGCGCCCGGATAGGAGGCGCGGATATTGACCTGCGCCGGGGCGATATCGGGATATTGCTCGATCGGCAGCGAAAAGAGCGCGCCCGCGCCGCCGAGCATCACGATGATCGCCAGCACCCAAGCGAAGATCGGCCGGTCGATGAAAAGGCGCGACATAAGAGGTTATTTGCCCTTGGCTTGGGCGTCGCCGCCCTTAGGGGCACCGACGCGCTGCGCGCTGCTCGCGGGCACGGGGCGGATCGGTGCGCCTTGCCGCAGATTGCCGATGCCCTGCGTGATCACGCGCTCGCCGGGTTTCAGCCCGTCGGTGACGACCCAATTGGCGCCCGAGGTGCGGTCGGCGACGATCTTGCGCCGCGCCGCCTTATTGTCCTTGCCGACGAGATAGACGAAGGCCGATCCGTCGAAATCGCGCTGCACCGCGGCTTGCGGCAGCAGGATCGCGGTCGGGTTCACCGCCTGGTCGAACAGCGCGGTCACGAACATGCCGGGCAGCAATATGCCCCTGGGATTGGGGAAGCGCGCGCGCAGCGTGATGGTGCCCGTCGCCTCGTTGACCGTGACGTCGGAAAACTGGACGACGCCGGCAAAGGGGTAGGCGCTGCCATCCTCCATGCGCAGGCGCACCGAGGTGCTGCCCGCGGTGACGCCGCCGCTTTCGATCGCCTGGCGCAGCGTGGTGAGCTCGGCGCTCGACTGCTGCATGTCGACATACATCGGGTCGGTCTGCTGGATCACCGCAAGCGGGCTCGCCTGGCTCGCGCTGACGAGCGCGCCGGGGGTCGCGAGGCTGCGGCCGATGCGGCCGCTGATCGGCGCGGTGATCGTCGCAAACCGCAGGTTGATGCGCGCGGTTTCGAGCGCGGCGCCATTCTGTGCGACCGCGGCGCGCGCCATCCGCGCCTGTGCGAGCGCGTCGGTATAATCCTGCTCGGCGACCGCCTGCATCTTCGCAAGCGGTTCGAGCCGCCGCGCGCGTTCGTCGGCCGCCTGCGCGCTCGCACGGGCGCTCGCGAGGTTCGCGGCGGCTTGGTCGACACCCGCCTGATAGAGGCTCGCGTCGATCTGGTAGAGCGGCTGGCCGGCACGCACAAAGCCGCCTTCGGTGAACAGGCGGCGGCGGATCAGGCCATTCACCTGCGGGCGCACTTCGCTCGTCTCGAACGCGACGGTGCGTCCGCCCAGCGACGAGGTCACGGGCACCGGCTCGACCTTGACGGCGACATAACCGACCTCGGGCGCGCCGCGGCCATTCTTGCTTTCATCCTGACCCGAGCAGGCGCCGAGCAACAGAGCTGCGGCACACAGCACTCCGGTCAGCGACAGCGACCTTTTGTCCAGCATAGTTGGTTGTTCTCGTATCGGTTCGCCGGGAGGCGGGGAGGCTTTGCGCCCTTTCAACCCATTGGTTTGCCGCATGCAAGCGCAATGCGGGCGATGCGACAAATTACGACAATTTTTATGCCGCGGCCCATTGTCCGTCGGCGCCGCTGAGCCTTTAGCGCTCCGGCGGCGGTGCGACCGATTGGCGCTCGACAAAGGTCGAGGCGAGCACGGTCCCCTCGTCGTCGACAATCTTGGCGCCCGGACCAAGGAAGTCGGGGACGAGCGTCTGCGCCGCGCGGACGCCCATTTCGCGGATCGGCCAGCGCACGGTGCTGAGCGCGGGCCAGATATGCGTCGCGGTCGGGCTGTCGTCGAAGCCGATGATCGACAGCTCGCCCGGAACCTTGATGCCCTTGCTGTGCGCGACGCTCATCACGCCCGCCGCCATTTCGTCGTTCGAACAGAAGAGCGCGGTCGGGGGAACGGGTAGCGACAGCAAAGCTTCGCCGGCTTCGATCCCCGCGGTATAGCGGTAATTGCCCGGCGCATAGAGCTCGCCCGGAAGGTCGAGCCCGGCCTCGGCGAGCGCTTCGCGGAAACCCTTCTCGCGCTCGGCGGCCGAGCGGAAACCGACGGGGCCGCGCACGAAGCCGATGCGGCGGTGGCCGAGCGCGATCAGCCCGCGCACCGCCTCGGCGACGACCTCGCGGTCGTTCGACGAGATGCAATGCTTCGCATCGTCGATCCGCGCCGACCCGATGCGGACGTAACGCACGCCCAGTTCCTCGCAGAGCGCGGCCAGATCGTCATTCTCCGAAATCGGCGGCAGCAGCATCGCGCCGATCGGCCGCTGTTTCTCGAGGAAGGTGCGCACATCGTCGAGCAGCTTGTCCGACCCGCGATCGACGGGGCGGACGAGCAGCGCAAGGTCGCTGTCCTTGATCGCGTCGAGCACCCCGCGCTGGAAATTGAGCACCGTCTGCGCGTTCGGATTGTCGTGGAGCAAAGCGATGAGGAAGTTGCGGCGAAAGGCGAGCGCGCGCGCCTGCGGATTGGGGACAAAGCCCAACTGCTCTATCGCCTTTTCGACCGTGGCGCGCGTCTTGTCGGTCAGGAATTCGGAGCGGTTGATCACCCGGCTCACGGTCTTTTTCGAAACCCCCGCAAGCGCCGCGACGTCGTTGATCGTCGGCTGCTTGCCCCCCGGCCCCTTGGTCTGTGCCGCCATATTTAAGTCTTTCCCCTGCAAGCCTCTGGCCCGGCTCGCGCTTTCTTTGCTGATGGGCGCTCGAAAGCGTAAAATCAACCGCCCGGCGGGGGTGTCAACACCTCTTGACACCGGTTACCATCAAATCTAGCAAGGCGGCAAGCCAGAAATATCGAACGAGGATGCGATCCCATGTTTTCCAAGACCTATTATGCGACCCATCCGGTGATGATGGAGGAAGTGTCGAACGCCGAGCTGCGCGATCGCTACCTGATCCAGAACCTGTTCCGTGAAGGCGAGTGCGTCCTCAACTACACCCACGCCGACCGCTTCGTGATCGGCGGCGTCGCCGTCGGTTCGGCGCCGGTCAAGCTGCCCGCACAGAGCGAGCCGCCGTCGGCCGCGGGGCACCCGTTCCTCGAACGCCGCGAGCTCGCGATCGTCAACGTCTCTTCGGTGGAAGGCTCCGTCACTGTTGACGGCGAGAGCTTCACGCTCGGCAATAAGGATTGCCTCTATGTGACGATGGGCGCGAAGGACGTCGAATTCGCAGGTGAAGGCGCGCGTTACTATCTGGCGTCGTGCCCGGCGCACAAGGCGTTCACCACGCGCAAGCTCGGCATCGCCGACGCCAATGCGCTCGATCGCGGCAGCCTCGCCGAATCGAACGAACGCACGATCTTCCAGCTTGTCATCCCGGGCGTGTGCGACAGCGCGCAGCTCGTCATGGGGCTGACCGTGCTCAAGGAAGGCAGCGTCTGGAACACGATGCCCCCGCACATCCACGAGCGCCGCAGCGAGATTTATTTCTATTTCGAGCTCGACAATTTGGGCAGCGACCGCGTGATGCATTTCATGGGCGAGGGCGAGGCGACGCGCCACATCGTCATGCAGAATGAGGAAGCGGTGATTTCGCCGCCCTGGTCGATCCACATGGGCGCGGGCACCAAATCCTATGCGTTCATCTGGGCGATGGCGGGTGAGAATCAGGACTATACCGACATGAACGTCCTCGACATCTGTCAGCTGTCGTAATCCATTCATCGTCACCCCGGACTCGATCCGGGGTCCAGACAACGCCGCGGAAATGGATGCCGGATCAAGCCCGGCATGACGAAGGGTAAGAGGATGCAAATGTTCGACCTTACAGGAAAAGTCGCGCTCGTCACCGGCGCGAACACCGGCATCGGGCAGGGGATCGCGCTCGCGCTCGCCGAAGCGGGCGCCGACATCGCCGCCGCGGGCCGCTCGCCCGCCGACGAGACCGTCGGCAAGGTGCGCGGGCTGGGTCGCCGCGGCGAGAATTTCGCCGCCGACCTGTCGAGCGTCGGCGCGGTGCAGCCGCTGGTCGACGCGGTGCTCGCCGAGTTCGGGCGCATCGACATCCTCGTCAACAATGCCGGGATCATCCGCCGCGCCGACGCGGTCGACTTCACCGAGGCCGACTGGGACGCCGTGATGGACACCAATTTGAAGACGCTCTTCTTTCTCTGCCAGAGCGTCGGGCGCCACATGATCGCACGCGGTTCGGGCAAGATCATCAACATCGCCTCGATGCTGACCTTTCAGGGCGGCATCCGCGTGCCGAGCTATACCGCGTCGAAATCGGGGGTTGGCGGCCTCACCAAGCTGCTCGCGAACGAATGGGCGGCGAAAGGCGTGCAGGTCAACGCGATCGCGCCGGGCTATATCGCGACGAACAACACCGCCGCGCTGCAAGGCGACGAGACGCGCAACCGCCAGATCATGGAGCGCATCCCCGCGGGCCGCTGGGGCGACCCCAGCGACATCGGCGGCGCCGCGGTGTTCCTCGCGTCACCGGCGTCGAATTATGTGCAGGGCCATATCCTTGCCGTCGACGGCGGCTGGCTCGCAAGATAACAGGAACGGATCGCCCTCCACGACGGAGGGGGCGAACGGGGAGTGAGATGACCGACGGCCGCCTTGTCTTTTTCGGCGAACTGCTGATCCGCCTGACCGCGCCGGGCAACGAACTGCTGATGCAGTCCCCGTCGCTCGCGCTCCATGTCGGCGGGGCCGAGGCGAATGTCGCGATCGGCCTCGCGCATCTTGGCCACGACTGCGCGATGGTCAGCGCTATTCCCCCGAATGCGCTGGGTCGCGGAGCCGTGGCGGCGGTGCGCGGAGCAGGCGTCGATTGTGCCGCCGTCACGTCGCATCCGGGGCGAATGGGGCTCTATTTCCTCAGCGTCGGCGCCGGGCTGCGCGCGTCGGAGATCGTCTACGACCGTGCGGGATCGAGCTTCGCGGCGACGGGGCCCGAGGATTATGATTTCGACCATTTGCTGGCGGGCGCGGGCCTGCTCCACCTCTCCGGCATCACCCCCGCGCTCGGGCCGCGCTCGGCCGATGCCGCGCTCGCGGCGGCGCGCGCGGCGAAGCGGCTCGGTGTCCCCGTCAGCTTCGACGGCAATTACCGCGCGATGCTGTGGGAGGCATGGGACAGCGATCCGCGCACGATCCTCTCCGAACTGATCGGGACCGCCGACATCCTGTTCGGCAACCACCGCGATTTGTCGCTCGTCCTCGGAAAGGAATTCAGCGGCGAGGGCGAAGACCGGCGGCGCGAAGCCGCCGAAGCGGGTTTCGCCGCTTTCCCAAGCCTCAAGCTGATCGCATCGACCGCGCGGCATACCGCCACCGCCGACCATCACCGCATCGCGGCGCGCGTCGATTTGCGCGACAGCGGCTACCAGACCCCCGAGATCGACGTCACCGGCATCGTCGACCGCATCGGCGCGGGCGATGCCTTTGCCGCGGGCGTGCTCCACGCGCACCTGTCGGGCGGCGACGCGCGCGCGATGGCCGAAAGCGGCCTCGCGCTCACCTGTCTCAAACATTCGCTGCCGGGCGACGCGAGCCGCTTTGCCCAAGCCGATATCGACGCCTTCCACGGCGGCGGGCTCGATGTCCGTCGCTGACGCGGTCAGTCGCCGCGCGCTTCTGGCAACCGCCGGCAGCTCGCTTCTCCTGTCAGCCGTCGCACGGGCCGAGGTCTTCACGCCGGTCCATCATATCGGAGCGGTAGGCGCTCCCGACGGCGTCTATCGTTCGGGCGCATTTCGCAGCTTTGGCGACAACCAGTCTTGGGCTTTCACGGGCATTCGCTATGGCCGCGCCGGGCGTTTCCAGGCTCCGGTCGCCGTAACGAAGGCCGAACAATTGCAGGGCGACATTTTCGGTCCCGCCTGCCCCCAAATGGGTAGCCGCTATCAGCCGCAAGGCGAGGATTGCCTGTTCCTCAATGTCTGGACGTCCGACATCGAAAAGCCCGCAAAGCGCCCGGTCATGGTCTATTTCCACGGCGGCGCCTATTCGACCGGCAGCGTCACCGACCCGGTCAACGACGGTGCCGCGTTGGCTGCGCGCGGCGATGTCGTCGTGATCACCGTCAACCACCGCCTCAACGCGCTCGGCTACCTCTACCTTGCGCGGCTCGACCCGCGCTTCCCCGACAGCGGCAATGCGGGGCAACTCGACCTGATCGCCGCGCTCCAATGGGTCCAGCGCAATATCGCGGCGTTCGGCGGCGACCCCGGCAATGTCACGGTCTTTGGCCAGTCGGGCGGCGGTGCGAAGATCGCGACCTTGATGGCGATGCCCGAAGCGAAGGGATTGTTCCACAAGGCGATCACGATGAGCGGGCAGCAGGTCACCGCGTCGGGCCCGCTCAACGCGACCAAACGCGCGCAGGCTTTCCTCGACAAATTGGGGGAAGGCGTCGACCCCGCGACCGCGCCGGTCGAGCAGCTCGTTGCCGCGCTGTCGGCGACCGATCCGCTCCTCGGTGGCGGGGTCTATATGGGGCCGGTGCTCGATATGAAGCATCTGGTGCGCCACCCCTTCTGGCCCGACGCCGCGCCGCAGTCGCTCGGCATCCCGATGATGCTCGGCAACACGGTGATGGAAACGCGCGCTTTCTACGCCCCCGATGGCAAGCAGCTCGCGGGGCTGAACTTCGACAATCTCGCTCAGCGGATCGCGCCCGAGATGCGCATCGATATCGAGCCATCGTGGGTCGTCGGCCAGTTCCGCGCCCGCTATCCGAAGGCCGCGCCGCTCGAGCTGTTCCACCGCATCGTCACGGCGGCGCGCAGCTGGCGCGGGCAGGTCGAGGAGGCCGAGGCGCGCGCCCGCGCCAGGGCTCCGGGCTTCGTCTACCAGCTCGATTTCGAAAGCGCGAAACACGCCGACGATATCGCGCTCTGCTTCGGCACGATCCCCGATCCCACCCCCGCGCAGCAGGCGATGAGCGACCGTGTGATGGACGCTTTCGTCCGTTTCGCGCGCACCGGCGATCCGGGCTGGGCGCCCTATACGATGGCCAAGCGGCAGACGATGATCTTCGATACGGTCAGCCGCGTCGAAAATGATCCGCGCCAGTGGGAGCGTGAGTTGTTCGCGCGTGTGCCCTACATCCAGCCCGGTAGCTAAACGATCTTGTGCGAGCCGAGCCAGTTCCACAGCAACTCGGGCCAGATCGCAACGGGTAGCCCCGCCGTCTTCATCAACCCAAAGCCATGTTCGCCGCGCTCGAAGAAATGCGCCTCGACGGGGGCGCCGAGGTTGCGCGCGGCCTCGCGCAGCCGCACGCTATTCTCGACCTTCACGACGCTGTCGTCCTCGGCGTGGAGCAACCACAGCGGCGGTTGGTCGGCGCGGACATTGCGCTCGGGCGAATAGAGTTTCTCGCGTGCCGCATCCGGGTTCGCACCGATCAGCTTCTCGCGGCTCACGGCATGCGCAATCGCGGGGTCCATCGACACGACGGGATAGATGGCCGCGAGCGCATCGGGCCGCGCCGGCAGGGCGTCGGCGGCATCGACCGGAGCATAAAGTTTGGCGTCGAAACGCGTAAGCAGGCTCGTCGCGACCTGCCCGCCCGCCGAGAAGCCGCCAAAGGCGACGCGCGCCGGGTCGACGTGGTCGATGGCTGCACGACTGCGCACCAGCCGAACCGCGCGCTGCGCATCGGCGAGCGGGACGTCCGAGCCATTCGTCCAGCCGTCACCGGGCAGGCGGTAAAAGAGGACATAGACGGTGACGCCGCGCTCGCACAGCCAGCGCGCGAGCTCATAGCCTTCCTTGTCGACCACGACGTAGCGATAGCCGCCGCCTGGAGCGAGGATCACTGCCGCGCCACTGGGCTTCGCGGGCCGGAAGATGTCGACCCGCGGACGTGTGATGCCTTGCAGCATCCGGTCGCTCGCATCCGGATCGTCGCTCCGCTGCACGACCGCCTCGACGAGTCCCGCGGGCGGCCGGATATGACCCTCGGGCCAGAGCGCAATGCTCGCGTCGGGTGCCAGACCCGCCGGGCGTGTCCACGCTGCCGGCGCCGCTGCCGCGCTCGCGAAGGGCAGGGCGAGGCCGGCCGTCAGCAACGCGCGGCGGTCGAAGGTCATTCGCTTGCCGCCTTGTTCGGATAGGCGATGATCAGCACCAGCGGTTCGCGGCCCGTCTGGCGGATGCCGACCTTCGCGCCCTTGTAGAGCCACGCCGCGGTTCCGGCCTTGAGTTCCTTCTCTTCGCCGTCCGAATGGACGACGCCAGTGCCCGAGAGGACATAATAAATTTCGTCATGGTCGATCGGATGTACGCCGATCGCCGCGCCGACGTGCAGCGCGCGCTTGCGGAATTCGAAGCTGCGCGGCGCGGGGACCGAATCGCTGATCCGGTACGCGGTCGACATACCGATCGCGCCGTGCGGCGGCGCTTCCTCGCGTACCGTTGCCGTTTCGTCGATCACCACCATTGCGGGAGCGGCTCCCCCGGCAAGGAACAGGGCGAGGAGCGCGCTCATCGTCAATTCGCCGTCCGCGAAGCGCGATCGCGCGCCGACAGATGTTCCTGCGGCAGCGGGGCGGTCTGCCCCGGATAGCGGCCCGACTTCGGCTCCATCGTCGCAAGGTCCCACTCGGCCGCCACAAAAGGCGCGCGCACCTCCTTGATCTGGGGATAACCGCTCACTTCCTTTTCGTCGTCGATCACCTCGCCGCGCCCTTCGGCGACGAAGAAGATCACGCGGATCTCCTCGGCATCGCGCGCCCAGGGCCGCGCGCCGGCGGTCGCGAGCACCGAGGTTTCGACATCGCGCACCGGCAGGATATTGTAGCCGCCGACCGGCGCCAGCGGCGCCTTGGCGCGGATCAGCTTGGCCTGCGTCTCGCCATAGCGGCCGAACTCGGGGAGCGGCTCGCCGTGGCGGTCGACCGCCAGATTGTCCTTGCCATAATATTCGAGGTCGCCGTCGCCGCCGAGCATCAGGAAAGGCAGGCCCGTGTCGGTGTCGTTGCCGCCGCGCATCACATTGCCGACCGCGGTGATCTGACCCGTCACATAATCATGCCCGACCCATTCGAGGTTCATCAGGTTGTAATGCACCGCGCGGTGCTGCGGATTATAGATCAGATTGTTGATCATCAGCGCCTGCCCGCCGCCCTTGATCAGCGGGTTGCGCTCGACATTATGCGCCCAGACGTTGCGGTAAAAGACGATCCCCGTCGCATTGTCGTGGATCAGCGATCCCTTGCTATGCTCGCCCTTCGGATGGCTCGCGTCGGCGAGGCCCTCGGCGGCGAGATTGTTCGAGAAGGTGATGTTGTGGCTGGTGCCCTTGCGCCAGTCTTCCACCGTCTTGCCGGTGAAACGCGGCCCCGACGCCGACATATTCTCGTCGATCCCCCACATGAGCGTGCAATGGTCGACGATGACATTATGCGCCGCGACGGTCGAGAAAGTGTCGGCCTCCCACCCGCTGCGCTTCGGCTGACCGTCGACACCCGTATAGACACGCAAATGGCGCATCACGACGTCGTGCGTCTTCACATCGATGCCGGTGCGGATGAGCGTGATGCCGGGTCCGGGCGCGGTCTGTCCGGCGATGGTCAGGAACGGATGTTTGATCTCGATCGCCCGGCGCCCCATGTCGATCACGCCGCCAACTTCGAACACGATGATGCGCGGCCCCGGCGTCTCGATCGCCGCCTTCAGCGACCCCGGACCGTCGGGCGCGAGCGTGGTCACGCGCAATATCTGCCCGCCGCGTCCGCCCGGGGTCTCTGCCGCGGGACCGACCGCGCCGGGGAAGGCGAGCGGCGCCGCAGCGGCCGCCATCGCCGAACCCGATGACAGGCTAAGGGCCAGAAAAAGCGCAGTTATCCAAGGCTTTTTGGGCATCCTGTCTCTCCTCATCATTGGGGTATTGACATGTTCGTCGCAATCCGCAATCTTTCTGACACCGGTTACCCCAATCGGTCAACGAGAAAATATTTCCAAGGGAGAGGGTCTGATCCGGTTCGCCGCACCTGCGGGCGAGCCATCATCGCTCTCTGAAAGATCAACGGGTGAAGCGGTTTGCCAAATCGCTTTGTCCAGTAAAGTAACCGGTGTCATTCCTTGCGCAAGCGGGGGCAACGGGGCGATAAGGGAGGATGATAATGGCAATATATGCAATGCGGAGCATTCGCACTCTGACCCGGCTGGCGTGCGGTGCATCGCTTGCCGTTCTGGCGGCGACGCCGGCCTGGGCGCAGGATGCTGCCGCGGCCGCCGACGAAACCGTCGCGAGTGGGGACGAGATCGTCGTCACCGGCTTCCGCGCCTCATTGGGCGCCGCGCTCAACGTGAAGCGCGAGTCGGTCGCCGCGGTCGACGCGATCGTCGCCGAGGACATCGCCAAATTTCCCGACCAGAACCTCGCCGAATCGCTGCAGCGCATTCCCGGCATCACGATCCAGCGCGATGGCGGCGAAGGCCGCGGCATCACCGTGCGCGGGCTCGGCTCGCAATTCACCCGCGTCCGCGTCAACGGACTCGAAACCGTCGCGACCTCGACCGACGGCGCGTCGGCGAACCGCGACCGCGCGTTCGACTTCAACGTCTTCGCCTCCGAGCTTTTCAGCTCGATCGTCGTCCACAAGACCGCGTCGGCCGAACTCGACGAAGGCTCGCTCGGCGCGGTGGTCGACCTCAACACCGGCAACCCGCTCGCCGGAAAGGGCGGCTTCACCGCCGCGCTGTCGGCGCAGGGCAGCTACAATGACTTGTCGGAGAACGTCGGCCCGCGCGTCGCCGGACTGCTCAGCTGGGTCAATGATGCGGGCACGCTCGGCTTTGCGGTTTCGGCCGCCTATTCGGACCAGAAGACGCTCGAACTCGGCAACAATTCGGTTCGCTGGGCGCAGGCGCGCTTCGACTCGGTCAATGGTACGCCGTGCTGGACCACCGCCAATTCGGGCGGCACCTATAGGCCAAGCGCGGCTTGCGATTCAGTCGCGCTCGCCTTCCATCCGCGCATCCCGCGCTACGGCGAAATCGCGCACGACAAAAAGCGCCTCGGCATCACCGGGTCGATCCAGTTCGCGCCGAGCGATGCGACCAAAATCTCGCTCGACGGACTCTATTCGAGCTTCAAGCACCAGCGCCGCGAGCGTTGGGCCGAGGTGCTGCTGCGCAGCAACGAACGCTCGATCAACGTCAGCGACTATGAAATCGACGGCGACAACAATCTGATCTCGGCGACGCTCGACGACGCGTGGGTGCGCACCGAACATTATCTGCGTAAGGCGAAGACCGAATTCTATCAGGTCGGCGCGACGTGGGACCAGGATGTCAGCGATACGTTCCGCTTCACCCTGCTCGGCGGCCTGTCGAAATCGACCGCATCGATTCCGCTCGAAACGACGATCGTCTTCGACGACCGCGATGCGCAGGATTATCGCTACGACTATAGCGACATGGAACGCCCGCTGCTGACCTTTGGCACCAGCGTCACCAATCCGGCGAATTTCCAGCTCGCCGAAATCCGCGACCGCCCGTCGGAGGTCGCGAACAAGTTCCGTACCGCGCAGCTGCGCACCGAATGGGACATCAGCGACGATTTCACGGTCAAGGCGGGCGGCGTCTATCGCCGCTTCGACTTCGCCAGCATCGCCTTCACGCGCGACACCGTCGTGTGCGGCAACGGCGGGGTCGACCGTGTCCTCGGCACGCTCGCCTGCTCGCCGTCGTCGGCCTTCGGCCCGGCCGCGGTCTACGGCTTCCCGGTCACCTCGGCACTCGCCGACCTGTTCACGCTTGGCAAGGCGGGTCAGCCGTCGGGCACGACGACCGAGTGGCTGGTCGCCAATCTCGACGCGACGACGGCTTTCACCAAGCTTTACGACCGCGTCGCCGCGGTCGACGCCGGGAACAACCGCGCGGTGCGCGAAGAGGTCACCGGCGGCTATCTGCAGTTCGACGCCAAGGGCGAGCTTGGCGGCCTGCGCTATGCGCTGAACGCCGGGGTGCGCTACGTCCACACCGACCAGACGTCGAGCGGGCTCAGCAGCGGCGCGGCGGTGACAGTGAAGCGCAGCTATGAAGACTGGCTGCCGTCGATGAACCTCGCGCTGTTCCCGCACGACGACATCATCATTCGCGCCGCGGTCGCCGATGTGATGACGCGCCCGACGCTCGGCAATCTCACCCCCGGCGGCTCGGTCGACGGCTTCAACTATCGCATCAACTACGGCAATCCGTTCCTCGATCCGTTCCGTGCGACCGCCTATGATCTCGCGTTCGAATGGTATTTCGCGCCGCAGTCGATCTTCTCGGTCGCCTTGTTCAAAAAGGACATCGCCAGCTTCCCGGTCGCGACGACGACCAGCGGCACCTTTGCCTCGACCGGCCTGCCGACGTCGATCATCCCGCCGAGCAGCCCCGCGTCGATCAATCCCGAGGGCCAGATCTGGACGATCAACTCGATCGGCAACGGCGAAGGCGCAAAGCTGAAAGGCATCGAAGTCTCGCTGCAGGCACCGTTCAAATTCCTGCCGGGTTTCCTGTCGAACTTCGGCGGCATCGTGAACGCGACCTATGTCGACTCGGATGCCGACTATTCGGTCGCCGGCCCGTCGATCGTCCCGGGCGGCGCCAATGTCGGCGCGATCCGCAACGGCACGCTCTTCAACCTGTCGAAGCGCGCGTACAACGGCACGCTCTATTATGACGACGGCAAGTTCAGCGCGCGCGCCTCGGTCAGCTATCGCAGCCGCTATGCCGATGCGAACAGCGGCACCGGCAACGTCTTCGAAGGCTATGGTTCGACGATCAATGTCGATGCCTCGGTCCGTTACGCGATCACCGACAATATCGAAATCTCGGTCGAGGGCATCAACCTGACCGACGAATATCGCTATCGCTTCACCGATATCGATGCCGATCGCAATTACGAGAATAACCACTTCGGCCGCACCTTCCTGTTCGGCGCGCGCGTCAAGATCTGACACGAATGGGTTCGTCCCGGTGAGGCCCGGTTTCCGTTTTCAGGGGACCGGGCCTTCCTTTTTGAGGAGAGACGCGTGACCGATCGCCGCGATATGCTGAAACTCGCCGGGGGCGGCCTGCTAGCGACCGGCCTGTCGGGCCTCGGCGCGCCCACCGCATGGGCGGGGGCGGCGCCTGTGTCTTCAGGTTCGGTTCCGGCTTGGGCCAAGGGTTTCGACGGCCAGCGCAAGGCCGACCTCGGCGACGGGCGATTCCTCAACCCGATCATGGCCGGCGACCATCCCGATCCGTCGATCCTGAAGGACGGCGCCGATTATTATATGACCTTCTCGACCTTTGACTCCTATCCGGGGCTGGTCATCTGGCATTCGCGCGACCTGGTGAACTGGCGCCCGATCGGCCCCGCGCTCCACAAGAATATCGGCTCGGTCTGGGCGCCCGAGCTGTGCAAGCACAAGGGCCGCTATTATCTCTACATCCCCACGAAAGGCCCGAACACGAGCTGGGTGATCTGGGCCGACCGGATCGAGGGGCCGTGGAGCGAGCCGGTCGATCTGAACCTGCCCAATCATATCGACCCCGGCCATGCGGTCGGCGAGGATGGGTCGCGCTGGCTGTTCCTGTCGGGCGGCGACCGCGTCCGCCTCTCGGACGACGGGCTGTCGCGCGTCGGCGAGCCCGAGCATGTCTATGATCCGTGGCGCTATCCCGCCGACTGGGTTGTCGAAGGCTTCGCGCCCGAGGGGCCGAAGATCACGCGGCGCGGCGACTATTATTACATGATCACCGCGGTCGGCGGCACCGCGGGGCCGCCGACCGGCCATATGGTCATCGCCGCGCGCTCGACATCGATCCACGGACCGTGGGAAAATTGTCCCGCGAACCCGCTCGTCCGCACGACGTCGGCGGCCGAAAAATGGTGGTCGCGCGGCCATGCGACGCTCGTCGAGGGACCCGCGGGCGACTGGTGGAGCGTCTATCACGGCTTCGAAAATGGCTATTGGACATTGGGCCGCCAGGCTTTGCTCGACCCGATCGAATGGACCGACGACGGCTGGTTCCGCATGAAGGGCGGCGACCTATCGCAGCCGATCGCCAAGCCGAAGGGCGGCACGATCGCGGGACCGCACGGCATGGCGCTCTCCGACGATTTCGCCACGCTTGCGCTCGGCGCGAAATGGAATTTCTTCAAGCCCGCCGCCGACGAACGCCGCCGCGCGCGCGTCGAGGATGGCGCGCTCGTCCTCGCGGCGCGCGGCAAGGCGCCGGTCGATTCATCGCCCTTGCTGCTGATCGCGGGCGATCAGGCGTACCGTTTCGAATGCGATATCGAGATCGCGCCCGGCGGCACCGCAGGGCTGATCCTCTTCTATGACGAGAGGCTCTATTGCGGGCTCGGCTTCGACGGCGAGCGTTTCGTCACGCACCAATATGGCATCGAACGCGCGCGGCCCGTCAACCCGCACGGCCGCAAGATGCGGATGCGCGTCACCAACAATCGCCATATCGTCACCTATGACACCAGCGGCGACGGCGGAAAGACGTGGGTCCGCTTCGACCGCGGCATGGAGGTTTCGGGCTATCACCATAATGTGCGCGGCGGTTTTCTGATGCTGCGTCCCGGCCTCTATTCGGCGGGGCAGGGCGAGGCGCGTTTCCGCAACTTCACCTTCGACGCGCTCGATTAAAGCGTCACGCCCGATTTCCAGATCGCGATATCGCGTTCCTCATTGGCTTCGGCCCTCGTCGGCGCGCCGGATGCGGTGGCGGCGATCAGGTCGAGCAGCGCGTCCGCCGCGCTTTCGAAGCCCGCTTCGAGCACCGTCCCCGCATCGAAATCGATCCAGCCCGCCTTGCGCTGCGCCAGCGCGCTGTTCGACGCGATTTTCAGCGTCGGCGCCGGAAAGCCGAGCGGGGTGCCGCGGCCGGTGGTGAACAGGATGATCGTCGCCCCCGCCGCGGTCAGCGCGGTCGACGAGACCGCGTCATTGCCCGGCGCCTCAAGCAGCGTCAGCCCCGGCAGCGTGGCTTCGCCGCCGTAGCGCCGGACGTCGACGACGGGCACCTTGCCGCCCTTTTGCACCGCGCCGAGCGACTTTTCCTCGAGCGTGGTGATCCCGCCCGCGATATTGCCGGGCGAGGGATTCTCGCTCACCGGCTCGCCGTTGCGAATGAAATAATGTTTGAAATCCCGCACCAACGCGACCGTATCGTCGAACACCGCGCGCGACACCGCGCGGTCCATCAGCAGCTGTTCGGCGCCGAAAATCTCGGGGATTTCGGTCAGCACGACCTTGCCGCCCGCCGCCGCGACGACATCGGCCATGCGCCCGACGAGCGGGTTCGCGGTCAGCCCCGACAGCCCGTCCGAGCCGCCGCATTTCACCCCCAGCACCAGCTGCGACAGTGGTACGTCGCGGCGCGGCGTATCGGCACAGCCCGCGACCAGCTCGTCGACCAGTCCAAGGCACGCCGCTTCGTCATCCTCGACCGCCTGCGCCGACAGCGTGCGGATATGCGCACGTCGCTCGGCCGGGATCCGGTCGACCAGCGCGCCGAGCTGATTGCTCTCGCACCCCAGCCCGACGATCAGCACCCCGCCGGCATTGGGATGCTGCGCGAGCGCCGCGAGCAAGGCGCGCGTATGTCCCAGATCGTCGCCAAGCTGCGAACAGCCAAAGGGATGCTTGAACGCATGAACCCCGTCGACGGAGCCCGCATGGCGCGCGCCCGCGATCCGCGCCACGCGCGCGGCCAGATTGCCGACGCAGCCGACGGTCGGCAGGATCCAGATCTCGTTGCGCGTGCCGACGCGGCCGTCGGGGCGGACATAGCCGCCGAAGGTCGGCGCCGGCTTGGCATCTGGTGTCGCTTCGCTGGCGCCCGGCACATAATGATAATCGCCATCGCTGCCGAGCGCGGTCGCCAGATTGTGGCTGTGGACATGGTCGCCCGGCGCGATGTCGGCGGTCGCGATTCCGATCGGGAAGCCATATTTGATCACCGCTTCGCCGTGCGCGATCGGCGCGAGGGCGATCTTGTGCCCGCGCCCCACGGCAACCGATGCGCGAAGATCGCTGTCGGCGAACAGGGGCGCGCCTGCCGCGATATCGGCAATCACCGTCGCGACATTATCCACCTCATGGACGCGGATCGCATGGATTCGGCTGTTGCCGGTCATCGCCGCTCAGCAGCATCCGGCATGGCGGAGCAATTTGTCATACATCTGATATTCGCTTGCCTTTGACACCGGTGTCTCTTACACCGCTTCGCGGAAGAGGGAAATGAGAAAGATGCTGGCGACAAGCGATCAACAGAATGTGGCGCGTGCACTAATCGACGCACGCGCGGGAAAGACACCGCTTACCGTCTATCCCGGCGCGATGCCGCAGACGATGGCCGAGGCCTATGCGATCCAGGACAGCGCGATCGCGCTCGACGGCCGGCGCATCGGCGGATGGAAGGTCGGGCGAATCGCCGCCGAGCTCGTCGATCGCTATGGCCGCAACCGCCTGACCGGCCCGATCTTCGCGGACGAAATCGTCGATGGCGCCGCCGATCCGGTGATGCCGGTTTATGCTGACGGCTTCGCTGCCGCCGAGGCCGAAGTGCTGCTCTGCTTTGGCGAGGTGGGCACGCGCGATTACGATATCGACAGCGTGCGCGAGTGCATCGCCGACGTCCGCACGGGCATCGAGATCGCAAGCTCGCCCTTTCCCGAAATCAACCGCCACGGCCCCGCGGTCACCGCGTCGGACTATGGCAACAACAAGGGGCTGATCCTCGGCCCGTCGATCGCCGATTGGCAAGGTGCCGACCTGATCCGCATGCCGGTCGAAATGGCGATCGACGGCGAAGCCGTCGGCGCGGCGACGATGGAGGCGATGCTCGATGGCCCGTTCGGATCGGCGCTCTTCCTGATCGATATCCTGCGCGCGCGCGGCATAGCTATTTCACCCGGGACGTGGGTGTCCGCGGGCGCGATCACCGGTATTCATGAAATCAGGCCCGGCCAGCGCGCCGAAGCGCTGTTCGACGGAAAAATCCGCGTCGGCTGCTCGATCAAAAGCTACTAAAGCAACATAACGGGAGAGGTTTATGGCACAGGCATTCGCGGACGGAGGTACGGCGGCGCCGGTGCCAAGGTCCGGCCGCTACCGCTGGCTGATCGTCGCGGTGCTGTTCGCCGCGACCACGGTCAATTATATCGATCGCACCATGCTCGGCCTGCTCGCGCCGACGCTCGGCACCGAGCTTGGGTGGAGCGAGAATGACTATGGCAACATCGTCACCGCTTTCCAGGCCGCCTATGCGCTGGGTTTTCTGCTCATGGGCTGGCTGATCGACCGCTTCGGCCCGAAGGTCGGTTATGCGATCGCGATCAGTATCTGGACCGTTGGCCATGTCGCGCACGGCTTCGCGTCCTCGATCGTCTCTTTCATGCTTGCGCGCATCATACTCGGTGTCGGCGAGGCGGGGCATTTCCCCGCGGTCGTCCGCGCGTCGAGCGAATGGTTCCCGCAAAAGGAGCGCTCCTACGCGATCGGCTGGGTCAACAGCGCGACGACGATCGGCGTGATCCTGACCGCGCCGACCGTTGCGCTGTTCATGCGCGTGCTCGGCTTCGACTGGCGCGAAACCTTTATCTACACCGGCGCCTTCGGCGTCCTTCTCCTGATCCTCTGGCTCTGGCTCTACAGCAACCCGCGTGAAAGCGGGAAGGTCAGCGAGGCCGAACTCGCGTGGATCGAACATGATCCGCCCGAACAGGTCGAACGCATCGGCTGGGGCCGGATCGTCACCAAGCGCGAGGCGTGGGCGTTCGCAGTCGCCAAATTCCTTATCGATCCCGTCTGGTTCCTGATGCTCTTCTGGCTGCCCAAATATTTCAGCTCGACCTATAACGTCGATCTCAAGGTCGTGCTGCTGCCGATGGTCATCATGTATCTGCTGTCCGATGTCGGCAGCATCTTTGGCGGCTGGACCTCGTCGAAACTGATCCAGCAGGGCCACAGCGTCAATTTCGCACGCAAGGTGACGATGGCGATCGCCGGTTGTTTCGTCCTGCCGTTGCTGTTCGTCACCGGCCTCGACAATATGTGGCTCGCGGTCGTGTTGATCGGTCTCGCGCTCGCCGGGCACCAGGCGTTTTCGTCGACGCTCCTGTCGATCCCGCCCGACATGTTCCCCAAACGCGCGGTCGGGTCAGTGATCGGGCTCGGCGGCTTTATGGGCGGCGTCGGCGGGATGATCATGGCGAAGTCGACCGGGCTCGTGCTCGACGCGACGGGCGGCAATTACACCCTCATTTTCGCCGCCTGCACGACGGTCTATTTCCTCGCCGTGCTGGCGATCCACCTCCTCAGCCCGCGCCTCGCGCCAGTCACCGTGGAAAGCAAAGCCTGATCCGATGCCGCGTCCGCTGGTCCTCTCTCCCGACCGCCTCTTTCCCACCGACCCGGCGCAGCGCGACATCGCGCGCCGGCTCTACAAGGAAGTGGCGGGCCTGCCGATCGTCAGCCCGCACGGGCATACCGATCCGGCGTGGTTCGCGGGCAACGCGTCGTTCGGCAATGCCGCCGAGTTCCTGCTGCATCCGGATCATTATGCGTTCCGGATGCTCTATTCGCAGGGTATTTCGCTCGATGCGCTCGGCATCCGCAACAAGGCTGCCGACCCGCGCGAGAGCTGGCGGTTGTTCGCGCAAAACTACTATCTGTTCCGCGGCACGCCGACGCGGATGTGGATGGACTGGGTGTTCGCCGAGGCGTTCGGGTTCGACGTGCAGTTCTCGGGCGAGACGTCGGACCTCTATTACGACCGCATTACCGAGAAGCTGGCGACCGACGCCTTCCGCCCGCGCGCACTCTACGATCGGTACGGGATCGAGGTGATCGCCACGACCGAAAGCCCGCTCGACACGCTCGATCACCACGCGGTGATCCGCGCGGCCAATGCGGGCGGCGAATGGGCGGGGCGGGTGATTACCGCCTATCGCCCCGATCCGGTCGTCGATCCCGAGTTCGAGGGCTTTCGCGACAATCTGGGGCGCTTCTCCGAGCTGAGCGGCGAGGATGCCTATAGCTACGCGGGCTATCTCGCTGCGCACCGCAATCGCCGCGCCTTTTTCGCAGAGATGGGCGCGACCTCGACCGATCATGGTCATCCGACCGCAGCGACCGCCGACCTGTCGGGGGCCGAGGCCGAAGCCCTCTTCGCGCGCGTCACCGGGGGCAGCGTCAGTGCCGCCGACGCCGAGCTGTTCCGCGCGCATATGCTGACCGTGATGGCGGGGATGAGCCTCGACGACGGGCTCGTGATGCAGATCCATCCGGGCAGTTTCCGCAACCACAACCCGTGGCTGTTCGACCATTATGGCCGCGACAAGGGCGCCGATATTCCCACGGCGACCGACTATGTCCACGCGCTGCGCCCGTTGCTCGGCAAATATGGCAACGAAGCTGCTTTGACCCTCATCCTCTTCACGCTCGACGAGACCTCTTACGCGCGCGAACTTGCACCGCTCGCGGGCCACTATCCAGCGCTGAAGCTTGGCCCCGCCTGGTGGTTCCACGATAGCCCGGAAGGGATGCGGCGCTTTCGCAGTCACACGACCGAGACCGCGGGCTTCTACAATACGGTGGGTTTCAACGACGACACCCGCGCCTTCCTGTCGATCCCGGCGCGCCACGACGTCGCGCGGCGCATCGACTGCGGCTTCCTCGCGCAGCTCGTCGCCGAGCACCGGATGGAGGAATGGGAGGCCGCCGAGCTTGCCGTCGACCTCAGCTATAATCTCGCCAAGGCGGCCTACAAGCTGTGAGGCTGTCGGCGCAAACGCCGCTCCCGGCGTCGGTACAGGCGCCGGGCTACGACCGCGAGCGCCAAGCCGCGGGGATCGTCCATATCGGCATCGGCGCGTTCCACCGCGCGCATCAGGCGGTCTACACCGACGATGCGATGAACGCTGGCGATCGCGACTGGGGCATCATCGGCATGTCGCTGCGATCGGGCGATGTCGCGGCACAGCTGAACCTGCAGGACGGCCTCTATACGGTGAGCACGCGGAGCGCCGCCGGAAGCGAATTGCGCCTGATCGGCGCGGTGCAGAAGGTGCTCGTCGCGGCCGACGATCCGCAGGCGGTGATCGACGCGATTGCCGCGCCGACGACACATATCGTCAGCTTCACGGTGACCGAAAAGGGCTATCTGCGGCGTCCAGACGGATCGCTCGACCTCGCCGCAGCGGTTGGCAGCGCAAGTCTCTATCGCTTCATCGCCGCAGGACTGGCCGCGCGTAAAGCGGCCGGACTGCGCGGCGTCACCTTGCTCAGCTGCGACAATCTCGCGGGCAACGGTGCCGTGCTGCGCCGCCTGATGCGCGAATATCTCGCTGCCTATCAACCAGACTTGTCGGCATGGTTCGACGGCGAATGCACGTGCCCCGCCACGATGATCGACCGCATCGTCCCCGCGACCACTGAGGCCGACCGCGCGGACGTCGAGGCCATGCTCGGCGTCCGCGACGAGGGCGTCGTGGTCACCGAGGCGTTTAGCCAGTGGGTCATCGAGGACAATTTTGCCGGTCCGCGGCCGCGCTGGGAAATGGTCGGCGCCGAGCTGGTCGCCGATGTCGCACCCTATGAGACCGCGAAGCTGCGCATGCTCAACGGCGCGCATTCGGCGCTCGCCTATATCGGGCTTGGGTCAGGGCATGCACTTGTTCATCAGGCGATCGCCGATCCGGCGATCCGGCCGCTCATCGACCGGTTGATGCGCGAAGAGGCCGCGCCGACGATCGATGCCGCACCGGGGCAGGACCTTGCCGCCTATGCCGATGCGCTGCTCGATCGCTTCGCCAACCCCGCGCTCCACCACCGCCTGATCCAGATCGCGATGGACGGCAGCCAGAAGATCCCGCAGCGCTGGCTCGAAACGCTCGCATGGCATCGGGTGCGCGGGCAGTGCTGCCCGTCGCTCGAAGCCGCGATTGCCGCGTGGATCGCCTTCCTGCGTAGCGACCACCCGATTGACGATCCGCTGGCGGGCAAGCTCCGCGAAGCGGCCGCCGGTCCAGATGCCATGGAACGCCTGTTCGGCGACGGCGGCCTGATCGCATCTGAATGGCGCCCCGCCTAAGCCGGAACCAGCAACCCCCGGCTCTCGCGCACCTCGGCATCGAGCCAGTCGATAAACGCGCGGATACGCGGCTGCGGTGCGACGTCGCGGTGGAGCGCGAGCCAGAAGGCGCGCGCGACCGTCTGCTCGGGCCGCACCCGCACCAGCCCCGGATCGCCCGCCGCGAGGAAACAGGGGAGCACGCCGATCCCCGCGCCGCCCGCGATCATCCGCCGCTGCGCGAGAATGCTCGACGAGCGCACCGTCGCGCGCAGTCCCGGCTCGATCTCGCCCAGATAGTCGAGTTCGGGCGCGTAGAGGATGTCGGGCATATAACCGATCACCGGGATACCCGTGCGCGACAGCGGCGCGGCGGCAACCGCCGCCTGCCAGTCGGGACGGTCGGCGGGGGCATAGATGCCGAGGCTGTAATCCGACAGCTTGCGCGTGATCAGCGGACCCTTGCGCGGCCGCGCCAGCAGCACCGCCATATCGGCCTCGCGCCGCGACGGGTTGAGGAAGCCCGACGAGGCGACAAGGTCGATCTCGAGTTCGGGATGCGCCGCCACGAAACCCGCTAACCGCGGAGCGATGAAGCTGTTGCCGAACCCTTCGGACACACTCACTCGCAACTGCCCCGACAGTGCCGCCGCATCCTCGCGTGCCGAATGGATACGCGCCGCCGCCGCCGCCATCGCTTCGGCGTGCGGAACGAGCGCCCGGCCCGCTGCGGTCAGAACGAAACCCGACGGTGCGCGCTCGAACAAAGTCTGGCCGAGCGCGGCTTCCAATGCGCTCACCCGGCGGCTGACCGTCGTCGCATCGACGTGCAGCGCGGCGCTGGCGCGCGCGAGCGTGCCGTGGCGCGCGACGAACAGGAAATATTGCAGCCTATCCCAATCCATGACCTGCAAATATGCAGTATCGTCCTGCAAGTCTATCCCTTGCAAAAAGGACGCACATGGTCTGTGGCAGCGGCAAGATTTTACGGGAGACTCGGGATATGCGACAGATCGACCATCACATCGTCGGCGGTGCCGGCGGCAGCGCCCGCCAGGGCGACGTCTTCGACCCCAACAGCGGCGGCGTGCAGGCGCAGGTCGCGCTCGGCGACGCGGCATTGCTCGACCGCGCGGTCGCTGCGGCGAAGAAGGCGCAGCCCGCATGGGCAGCAACGAACCCGCAGCGCCGCGCGCGCGTCATGTTCGAATTCAAGCGCCTCGTCGAAGCCAATATGGATGCGCTCGCGCACATGTTGTCGAGCGAGCATGGCAAGGTGATCGCCGATTCAAAGGGCGATATTCAGCGCGGACTCGAAGTCATCGAATTCTGCTGCGGCATCCCGCATGTGCTGAAGGGCGAATATACGCAGGGCGCCGGCCCCGGCATCGACGTCTATTCGATGCGCCAGCCGATCGGCATCGGCGCGGGCATCACCCCGTTCAACTTCCCCGCGATGATCCCGCTGTGGATGTCGGGCGTCGCGATCGCGACGGGCAACGCCTTCATCATCAAGCCGAGCGAGCGCGATCCGTCGGTCCCCGTGCGCCTCGCCGAACTCTTCCTCGAAGCCGGACTTCCCGAAGGCATCTGCCAGGTCGTCCACGGCGACAAGGAAATGGTCGACGCGATCCTCGACCATCCCGATATCGGCGCGGTCAGCTTCGTCGGCTCGTCGGACATCGCGCATTATGTCTACAATCGCGGCGTCGCGAACGGAAAGCGCGTGCAGGCGATGGGCGGCGCGAAGAACCACGGCATCGTCATGCCCGACGCCGATCTCGACCAGGTCGTCAATGATTTGACCGGCGCGGCCTTCGGCTCGGCGGGCGAACGCTGCATGGCGCTCCCGGTGGTCGTCCCCGTCGGCGAGGAGACCGCCAATCGCCTCCGCGAAAAGCTGATCCCCGCGATTGCCGCGCTGCGCGTCGGCGTGTCGACCGATGCCGAAGCGCATTACGGTCCGGTGGTGACGCAGGCGCACAAGGAAAAGGTCGAAGGCTGGATCCAGAAGTGCGCCGACGAAGGCGCCGAGCTGGTCGTCGACGGCCGCGGCTTCTCGCTGCAGGGGCATGAAAAGGGCTTCTTCATCGGCCCGACCTTGTTCGACCATGTCACCACCGACATGGAAAGCTACAAGGAAGAAATCTTCGGCCCCGTGCTGCAGATCGTCCGCGCCCCCGATTTCGAAACCGCGCTCGAACTTCCCTCCAAGCACCAGTACGGCAACGGCGTCGCGATCTTCACGCGCAATGGCCACGCCGCGCGCGAATTCGCCGCACGCGTCAACGTCGGCATGGTCGGCATCAACGTGCCGATCCCGGTGCCCGTCGCCTATCACAGCTTCGGCGGCTGGAAGCGCTCGGCGTTCGGGGACACCAACCAGCACGGCATGGAAGGCGTGAAATTCTGGACCAAGGTCAAGACGATCACCCAGCGCTGGCCCGACGGATCGCCTGACGGGGGCAACGCCTTCGTCATCCCGACGATGGGGTAAGGCGATGGAGATGATCCCCCATAATCCGACCGAGGGCGTTTACGCGACCGGCGGTGACTGGGTGCATGCGATGGAGGTTCGCGGGGCCGGGCGGCTGCTGTTCGTCAGTGGCACGATGGGTTTGAGACCGGATTTTTCCGCCCCCGCGACGCTGGAAGAACAGCTCGATTGCGTGTGGAACAATCTCCGCGCGATTCTGGCCAGCGCAGATATGGACACCGCCAATATCGTCCGGCTGACCAGCTATTTGCGCGATGCAAGCTATGCGGAGGCCAATGCCGCCGCCCGGCTCAAGGCGCTTGGTACGCGGCGCATTCCAACCACCGCGATCGTCGCGCAGACGCTCGAAAGCGATTGGCTGGTCGAGATCGAGATCGTGGCGGCCGCCGAATGAGGCTGTGGCTCGCGATCCTTTTCCTGCTTCTCGCGCCGCCCGCGCACGCGCAAAAGCAGATCGCGCTCAGCTTCGACGATGCCCCGCGCCATGCCGGCGCCTTCTTCACCCCCGACGAGCGCACGCAGCGCATCATTGCCGAGCTTAAGAAAGCGAAGGCGCCGCAGGCGGTCTTCTTCGTCAATCCGGGTGCGATCGGGCAGGGCGACGGCGTGGGCGGGGCGGAACGCATCGCCGCCTATGTCGCCGAGGGCCATGTGATCGCGAACCATAGCAACAGCCACAAGCGGCTGAGCACGACCGACACCGCGGCCTATCTCGCCGACCTCGACGCCGCCGAGGTGTGGCTCAAGGACCGCCCCGGCTATCGTCCCTGGTTCCGCTTTCCCTTTCTTGACGAGGGCGGGAAGGACAAGGCGAAGCGCGACGCCTTGCGCGCGGGCCTCGCCGAACGCGGCCTGCGCAACGGCTATGTCACCGCCGAATCGTCCGACTGGCACCTCGAAAACCTGACGCGCGAGGCCGTGCAGGCGGGAAAGACAATCGACCGCAAGGCGCTCGGCGAGCTCTATGTCGGCTGGCATGTCGAGGCGGCCGATTTCGCCGATGCGATGATGCGGCGTGTCACCGGCCGCCAGCCGGTGCAGATGATGCTACTCCACGAAACCGATCTCGCCGCGCTCCATATCGGCGACCTCGTCCGCGCGCTCCGTAAGGCCGGCTGGACCGTCGTCAGCGCCGACACCGCCTATGCCGACCCGCTCGGCAAGGAAATGCCAGATACGCCGGCCGCGAACGGCACACTGACCGAGGCGCTGGCCTGGGCTGCGGGCATCCCCGCGCCGCGCTGGTATCGCTATAACCAGACCGACCTCGCGACCGCAGTGTTCCGTGAAAAGGTGCTGGGCGAATGATGCGCGGCGATGAAACCCGCATGCCGCGCCGGGCATTCTCCTTTCGAAGGAGATTGTCGATGACCCGCCTCATGCTTCCCGCCAGCTTGCTGCTGCTCGCCGCGTGCAGCGGCGGCGAGGACAAATCCCAGCCCGAAGACAGCGCGGCGATCTCGCCGCTGCAAAAGGCCGAGCGCCCGGCGCCCGCCGAACCGGCGGAGCCGGCGGTCGATGCGGACCTGCCCGAAGCGGCCGAAGAAACGCCAGCAAAGCCCGAACCCAAAACCGCTGGCAACGGCAAGACGATCCCGCCCACAATCCGCGGCCGCTGGGCGCTCAAGGTCGCCGATTGCAAGGCGAAGAAGGGCACCGACCTCACCGCGCTGACGATCGATGCGACGAACCTGCGTTTCTACGAATCGCATGGCGAACTGTCGCGTGTTCGTGAGAGTGACGCGAACCGCATCGTCGCCGATTATAAATTCAGCGGCGAGGGCGTCGAATGGGATCGCCGGATGCAACTCGACCTCGCCGATGGCGGCAAGACGCTCGTCCGCCGCGACTCCGGCGAGGGTGCCGCCGCGGGCGCGATGCGCTATACGCGCTGCGCCGAATGAAGATTTTTTGAAAGGGAGATACATGATGGACATTCGCATGCTCGCAATTGCCGCCATTCTGCCGCTCGCCGCCTGCTCGAGCAGCGAGACGCCTGTCGAATCGACCCCGACCCCGCCGTCCGCCGAGGCGACGTGCAAAGCCGATGCGGTCCAATCCTATATCGGCCAGACCGCGACCCCCGACCTTGGCGGCACGATCCTCAAGGCGTCGGGCGCGCGCACGCTCCGCTGGGGTCCGCCGCGCTCGGCGATGACGATGGATTACCGCCAGGACCGGGTGAACGTGATGTACGACGATGCGTACAAGATCACGCAGGTCACCTGTGGCTGACACGCCATCGAAGACCGGGGGGCGCCGTAACCACAGCTCGGCGTCCCCGTTCGAACCGGTCTATGGCTATAGCCGGGCGGTTCGGGTGGGTGACCGGATCAGCGTCGGCGGCACCGCGCCGATCGAGCCCGACGGGTCGTCGACCGTCGGCGATGCCGGGGTACAGGCGGCGCGCTGCCTGACGATCATCGGCGAAGCGCTCGCCGCGCTCGGCGGCAGCATGGCCGATGTCGTGCGCACCCGCATGTTCATCACCGACGCCGCCGACGCCGACCTCGTTGGTCGCGCGCACGGATCGGCATTCAAAAACATCCAACCGGCATCGACAATGGTCGTTGTCTCCGCGCTGATCCGGCCCGAGTGGAAAGTCGAAATCGAAGCCGAAGCCATCATCGAGAAATGACCATGACCGACCAGTTCCAGCTTACCGACGACCAGCTCGCCATCCAGGATATGGCGCGCAAATTCACCGCCGATCGCATCACGCCCTTCGCGGCGGAATGGGACGAGAAACATCATTATCCCGTCGATGTGTGGAAGGCGGCGGGTGAGCTCGGCTTCGGCGCGATTTACGTCGCCGAGGAATCGGGCGGCATCGGGCTTGGTCGGCTCGAGGCGGCGCTGATCATGGAGGCGATGGCCTATGGCTGCCCCGCGACCAGCGCTTATGTCTCGATCCACAATATGGCGACATGGATGATCGACCGCTTCGGCGGCGCCGAGGTCAAGGCGCGCTTCCTGCCCGACCTCGTCAGCATGGAGAAGATCGCCAGCTATTGCCTGACCGAACCGGGTTCGGGGTCCGACGCCGCGGCGCTCAAGGCGACGGCGAAGCGCGACGGCGATCATTATGTCCTGAACGGCACCAAGCAGTTCATCTCGGGCGCGGGTTATAACGACATCTATGTCTGCATGGTCCGCACCAGCGAGGAAAAGTCGAAGGGGATCAGCTGCCTCGTCATCGAAAAGGACACGCCGGGATTGAGCTTCGGCGCCCCCGAGAAAAAGCTCGGCTGGAACGCTTCGCCGACCGCGCAGGTGATCTTCGAAGACTGCCGCGTGCCGGTCGAAAATCTCGTCGGCGCCGAGGGCGACGGCTTCCGCTTCGCGATGGCGGGGCTCGACGGCGGGCGCCTCAACATCGGCGCCTGCTCGCTCGGCGGCGCGCAGCGCTGTCTCGACGAAGCGATCGCCTACACCAAGGACCGCCAGCAGTTCGGCCAGCCGATCGCCGATTTCCAGAACACCCAGTTCATGCTCGCCGACATGGCGACCGACCTCGAAGCCGCGCGCGCCTTGCTCTATATGGCGGCGGCAAAGGTCACTGCGAACGCCCCCGACAAGTCGCGCTTCTCGGCGATGGCAAAGCGGCTCGCGACCGACAATGGCAGCAAGATCGTCAACGACGCGCTCCAGCTGTTCGGCGGCTATGGCTATCTGCGCGACTATCCGATCGAACGCTTCTGGCGCGACCTGCGCGTCCACTCGATCCTCGAAGGCACCAATCAGGTGATGCGGATGATCGTCGGAAGGGACCTGCTGCGCCAATGACCGAAGATGTGCTTGTAGGGACCGACGTCCGCGTCGGCCGCCTGTCGCTCAATCGCCCGAAGGCGATCCACGCACTTAACCTCGCCATGTGCGAAGCGATGATCGACGCGCTCGTCAAATGGCAGGGCGACGATGCGGTCGAGGCGGTGATGATCGACCATAGCGAGGGCCGCGGCTTCTGCGCCGGCGGCGATATCCGCATGCTCGCGGAAAGCGGGGCGAAGGATGGCAAGGAAGCGCGGCTTTTCTTCCACACCGAATATCGCCTCAACCACCTCCTCTTCACCTATTCCAAGCCCGTCGTCGCCTTCATGGACGGCATCACGATGGGCGGCGGGGTCGGCATTTCGCAGCCGGCGAAATATCGCGTCGCGACCGAGCATACGCGCTTCGCGATGCCCGAAACGGGGATCGGTCTGTTCCCCGACGTCGGCGGCGGCTGGTATCTGCCGCGCCTCGAAGGCCGCGTCGGCGTCTATCTCGCGCTCACCGGCGCACGGCTCGACGGCGCGGAGTGTTTGGCGCTCGGCCTCGCCACCCATTATCTGCCCTCCGAAAAGCTCGCCGAGGCGAAGGCGCGCATCGCGGTCGACCCCGACCGCATCGGCGGCATCTTGGGCGAGCTGTCGGTCACCGCGCCGCCCGCCGGAATCACCCAGCATCTCGAACGGATCAACCGCCTGTTCGCGAGCGACACCTATGAGGATATCCTCGCCGCGCTCGAAGCCGATGGCGGCGAATGGGCGACCAAAGAACTGGCGACGCTCCACGGCAAATCGCCCCAAACGTGCAAGGTCGCGCTCCGCCAGCTCAAGGAAGGCGGCGAGATGCACGACTTCGCCGCGCAGATGCGCCAAGAATATGCGATCGGCAGCCGCGTCGTGCAGATGCACGATTTCATCGAGGGTGTCCGCGCGCTGATCATCGACAAGGACAACAGCCCCAAATGGGACCCGTCGACCGCCGAGGCCGTCACCGACGAGTGGATCGACGCGATCTTCGCGCCGCTGCCCGAGAATGAGAAATGGACCCCGCTATGAGCTTTTCCGATCCGATCGCTCTTTATCATGCGGTGAAGCGGAGCTGGTCGGACGAGACGATTCCGGGCTCGTTCGACCCCGCGAACCCCTGTTTCAACCAGTGCGCGGTGACCGCCCTCGCCGTCCATCATCATTTCGGCGGCGATATCGTGAAGACCGCGACCAAGGGCGGCACGCATTTCTACAACCGGATCGACGGGCGCTACTGGGATCTCGCGACCGACCAATTCGACGAACCCATTCCCTACGACAACCAGCCGACCTCGACCGACGAGGCGCATGAACATGCCACCCGGGCGCAGCTTGAAGTGCTGCTGCGCAATATCGACGCCAATCGCTGACACAGGACAAGACCATGAGCTATGAAACCCTCCTCGTCGAAACGCGCGGGGCCGTCACGCTGGTGACGCTCAACCGCCCGCAGGCGCTCAACGCGCTCAATTCGGGCGTGCTCGACGACCTGATCGCAGCCTTCGCGGCGTTCGAAGCCGATCCCGGCCAGCGCTGCGCCGTCCTCACCGGCTCGGGCGACAAGGCTTTCGCCGCGGGCGCCGACATCAAGGAAATGGCCGACAAGCCGGCGTCCGATTTCTACCTCGAAGATTTCTTCTCGAAATGGACGAGCGACTTCGTGAAGAAGGTCCGCAAACCCTGGATCGCCGCGGTCAACGGCTTCGCATTGGGCGGCGGCTGCGAGCTTGCGATGATGGCCGACTTCATCATCGCGTCGGACAAGGCGAAATTCGGCCAGCCCGAAATCAAGCTCGGCGTCGCGCCGGGCATGGGCGGGTCGCAGCGGCTGACGCGCGCGATCGGCAAGGCGAAGGCGATGGAAATGTGCCTCACCGGCCGGATGATGGACGCCGCCGAAGCCGAACGGTCGGGCCTCGTCGCGCGCGTCGTCGACCATGCGACGCTGGTCGAGGAAGCGGTGAAGACCGCGACCACGATCGCGTCGATGCCGCCGATGGCCGCGATGGTGAACAAGGACATGGTCAACGCCGCGTTCGAAACCACGCTCGACCAGGGGCTGATCTACGAACGCCGCCTGTTCCAGATCCTCGCCGCGACCGAGGACAAGGCCGAAGGCATGGCCGCCTTTATCGAAAAGCGCGAAGGCGTGTGGAAGGGGCGGTGATGTCGCGCGCGTTCGACCTCGTCCTCGCCTATCCGCAATGGCAGGGGTCGGGACGCCATGAACATCTTCCGCGCGGCGCCGCCGCCGCCGCTGCGGTGTGTGCCGCTTTCGGACCCATCGCCGAGGTTCCTATCAGCACCGAGCGTGCCGATGGCCATGGGGTTCAGCGCTGGGATGCTATTTTTGAACAGTTTGGCAGCGCCCAAGCGATATTGGCCGCATCGGGTGCGCGCCGGGTTCTGACCGCGGGGGGCGACTGCGCGGTCGATATTGCGGTGATCGATCATTTGAATCGCGTCCATGCCGACCTGTCGGTCGTCTGGATCGACGCCCATATCGACGGCAACAGCCCCGAAACCTCTCCCAGCGGAAGTTTCCATGGGATGCCCGTCGCCGCGCTGCTGGGGCAGGCGCCGCCGCCAATGCGCGCGCTGCTCGGCGCGCCGATCGACCCTGCACGCTTTCGCTATTTCGGGATCGAGACCGGCGACGAGGGCGACTGGGCCTTTCAGCGCGCCTTTGACCTTGCGACGCTCGATCCCGGCGCATTGCCGCGCGGGCCGGTTCACGTCCACTTCGACCTCGATGTGCTCGACCCCGCCGAATTTCCTTATCTTGCCTATACCGACGGCAAGTTGGCTATCGACGACGCGGTCGCGCTCGTTCGCCGTATCGCGACTGCGGGCGATCTGGTCGGTTTGACCATTACCGAATTCGCACCCGCCGATCAGGACCAGGCCGAACGGGGCAGCCGGATGATCGCGCGTCTTTGCGCCGCCGCTTTGGGACAATGAAGGAATATCCAATGAAAATCGCATTCATCGGGCTCGGCAACATGGGCGGCGGGATGGCCGCGAACCTTGCGAAGGCGGGGCATGAGGTCCGCGCCTTCGATCTCAGTGAAGAAGCGCTGGTACGCGCGGTCGAGGCGGGCTGTTCGCGCGCCGCGTCGGCAGCGGAAGCCGTCACCGGCGCAGAGGCGGTGGTGACGATGCTCCCCGCGGGCAAGCACGTCGCTGCTGTATATCAGGACGCCGTTTTCCCGCACGCCGATGACGGCACGCTATTGCTCGATTGCTCGACAATCGATGTGGCAACCGCGCGGAGCAATATTGAAGCCGCCGCCAACGCTGGTCTCGTCGCGGTCGACGCGCCCGTCTCGGGCGGCATCGCCGCCGCCAACGCGGGCACGCTGACCTTCATGGTCGGCGGGAGCGACGCAGGCTTCGCGCGCGCCGAACCGATCCTCGCCAAAATGGGCAAGGCGGTGATCCACGCCGGCGACGCGGGCGCGGGGCAGGCGGCGAAGATCTGCAACAATATGCTGCTCGGCGCGTCGATGGTCGCGACGTGCGAGACGCTGGCGCTGGCGCAGAAATTGGGGCTCGATCCGCAGAAATTCTTCGACATCGCGAGCGTGTCGTCGGGTCAATGCTGGTCGCTCACCAGCTACGCGCCGCTGCCCGGCGTCGGGCCAGTGACCCCTGCCGACAATGACTACAAGGGCGGTTTCGCCGCGGCGCTGATGCTCAAGGATTTGCGCCTCGCGATGGAGGCCGCGGCGAGTGTCGACGCCGACGTCCCGATGGGGTCGAAGGCGCGCGAGCTGTACGAAGCCTTCGTCGAAGCCGACAAGGACGGCCGCGACTTCTCGGCGATCATCCAGACGCTGCAGGGCTGACCATTCCCCATTTTCGTCATCCCGGACTTGATCCGGGATCCCACTGGCGGCGTCGAAGTCATGGACCCCGGATCAAGTCCGGGGTGACGATGGTATGGAGATCATCCTGTGGTCGGAATCCGATCGCGGCGACGGGGCTTAGTAAAAGTCGGCCGTCTCGCCGCCGTCGCGGCGTTCGGTGCGATGCACCTGCGTCGGGGCCTTACGCTCGCCGGTCCGGACCTCGATCCGGTCACCGACGCGCCGCACCTCGGCGGGCGCCAATATCCGCGCGTGCGCCACGCCGACCGCAGCAACCTGCGGCGTCGCCACCGGGGCGGCCACCGGCACGCTGCCGGTCAGCAGGAGGACGGCGAGGGCGGACATGGCGTTCATGCTCTGCCCTAACGGCAGGTCTTGCCAGCGCTTTAACCCTGAATCGCAAGTTTCCGGTCGCACCTGCGGCGGCGCGAAGGCAAAAGAAAGGCCGCCTGCCCCGCGCTGGGACAGACGGCCTCTGTTTCATAAAGCTGTGCGCACCCGCGAAGGCGGGTGCCTATCTCCTGTCGGTGCGAGTTTGAACCCATCGGAGATGGGTCCCCGCCTTCGCGGGGACACACAAACTTGCGTTAGAAGCCCGCCTTCGCCTCCGCCTTCTCTTTGAGCAGCGGTGCGACTGCGAAGCCATGTTTCTCGAGCGCCGCGACGATCTTGTCGGTGCCTTCGAGCCCCGCCCAGAACATCGGGCCGCCGCGATAGACTGGCCAGCCATAGCCATAGATCCACACGACATCGATATCCGACGCGCGCTGCGCCTTGCCTTCCGCCAGGATCAGCGCGCCTTCGTTGACCATCGGATAGAGCGTGCGCTCGATGATTTCCTGATCGCTGATCTCGCGCTTCGCCTTGTTCGACCGCTGGCGGAAATCCTCGATGATCTCGGCGACTTCGGCGCTGGGCGACGGATTGCGTTTTTCGTCATAATCGTAAAAGCCCTTGCCGGTCTTCTGCCCCCAGCGGCCGACCGCGGCGAGCGCGTCGCGGATGCTCTCGATGCGCGTCGGGTCGCGGTGCCAGCCGATGTCGACACCCGCAAGGTCGCTCATCTGGAACGGCCCCATCGGCATGCCGAATTCGACATGGACCTTGTCGATCTGCTGCGGCGTCGCGCCTTCCATCAGCAGGTTCATCGCCTCGACCTGGCGCGGTTTGAGCATGCGGTTGCCGATGAAGCCATCGCACACGCCCGCGACCACCGCGACCTTGCCGATCTTCTTGCCGATCGCCATCGCCGTCGCGAGTGCGTCGGGCGCGGTCTTTTCGCCGCGGACGACCTCGAGCAGCTTCATGACGTTTGCGGGCGAGAAGAAGTGCATGCCGAGCACGTCGCCGGGGCGGCTCGTCGCGGTCGCGATCTCGTCGACGTCGAGGTAGCTGGTGTTCGACGCGAGGATCGCGCCGGGCTTGGCGATTTTGTCGAGCTTGCCGAAGATGTCCTTCTTGACGTCCATATTCTCATAGACCGCCTCGATGATCAGGTCGCAGTCGGCGAGATCGTCGAGGCTGAGCGTCGGGGTCAATATGCCCATCATCGCCTCGACCTGCTCGGGCTTGAAGCGCCCCTTGGCGGCCGACGCCTCGTAATTCTTGCGGATCACGCCGGTGCCGCGGTCGAGTGCTTCCTGCTGCATCTCGACGATCGTGACGGGGATGCCCTTCTGGAGGAAGTTCATCGAAATGCCGCCGCCCATCGTGCCGGCGCCGATGACGCCGACCTTCTTGATGTCGCGCAGCTGGGTGTCCTTGGGCAGGCCGTCGATCTTCGCCGCCTGACGCTCGGCGAAGAAGATGTGGCGCTGCGCCGCCGACTGGCTGCCGAACATCAGCTTCATGAACTGCTCGCGCTCGAAAGCGAGGCCCTCGTCGAACGGAAGCCGCGTCGCGGCCTCGACGCAGGCGAGGTTGGCGTAAGGCGCCTCGAAGCCGCGCCAGCGCTTGGCGTTTGCGGTCTTGAGCTGTTCGATCACCGCGACGTCGCCGAACACCGGGCGCTCGCGCGTCGGGCGCGGGCCATCGGCGATCTTCGCGCGCGCAAAGGCGATCGCGTCGGCGGCCAAGCTATCTTCGCCCGCGAGTTCGTCGACGAGGCCGAGTTCCTTCGCCTTCGTGGCGGGCAGCGGATCGCCGGTCGAGGTCATCGTCGCCGCCGCTTCGACGCCGACGACGCGCGGCAGGCGCTGCGTGCCGCCCGCGCCGGGGAGCAGGCCGAGCTTCACTTCGGGCACGCCGAGCTTCGCCGACGGCACCGCGATGCGGTAATGGCAGACGAGCGCGGTTTCGAGACCGCCGCCGAGCGCCGTCCCGTGGATCGCGGCGACGACCGGCTTCGACGCCGCTTCGATGCTGTTGAGCACCGCGTTGAAATCGGGACCGCGCGGCGGCTTGCCGAATTCGCTGATGTCGGCGCCCGCGATAAAGGTCGCGCCCGCGCAGCGCAGCACGATCGCTTTGACGCTGTCGTCACCGAGCGCGGCGGCGAAATGATCCTCGAGCCCCTGACGGACGTGCCAGCTCAGCGCGTTGACGGGCGGGTTGTTGACGATGATGACGGCGATTTCGCCATCCTTTTCCAGCGTGACGCTGACGGGGGTTTCTTCGGACATGGGAGACTCCTTCAATCTGGAACCCGTTCGCGCGCGGCGAACGGAAAGGGGTGTTGCATCTTCAATCGTCGATGGCGGCGTGGACAAAGGTCTTGACCTCGCGCCGCACGGGGTAGGTGGAGGAGGGCATGAGCTGGGTCATAAAGACCATGCAGATCTCTTCGACCGGATCGACGAAGAAGCCGGTCGAAAACATGCCGCCCCAGTAAAAATCGCCGACCGAGCCGGGAATGCCCGCGCGCGCGGGGTCGAGCGTGACCGCGAAGCCGAGGCCGAAGCCGATTCCGGCATTTTCGTCCTCGGAAAAGATGCCGACGCTGTGCTGCGTCAGGTCGCCGCCGCCGGGTAGGTGGTTCGACGTCATCAGCGCCAATGTCTTGCGGCTGATGATCCGCACATCGCCGAGCTTACCGCCGCCGAGCAGCATCAGACAGAAGCGATGATAGTCGTGAAGCGTCGAGGCAAGCCCGCCGCCGCCCGAATGAAAGCTGCGATCCTTCGTCCAGCGGCTGCGCGCGCCGGCGTCGAAATCCTGCTTCCTGTCCTTGGGATGGAAGGCGTAGGCGTCGGCCAGCCTGTGCTGCTGGTCGGCGGGGACCTTGAAGCCGGTATCGACCATGCCGAGCGGGCCGAAGATGCGCTCCTGCAACACTTGCGCAAAGGGTTTGCCCTCGATGCGCTCGATCACCGCGCCGAGCACGTCGGTCGCCATCGAATAATTCCAGTGCGCGCCGGGGTCGAACTGGAGCGGGATCTTCGCGAGGTCGGCGATGAAGCTGTCCATCGTATAATCGGCGTCGAAATCGTCGATCTTTGCCTTGCGATACGCGCCGTCGACCGGGGTGCGCTCCTGAAAGCCATAGGTCAGTCCCGCGGTGTGGCGCAGCAGGTCGACCATGCGGATCGGCGACGCGGGCGGCCGCGTCAGGAAGGGGACATTGCCCCCGCCAGCGACGAACACGCCGGTGTCCTTGAACTCGGGGCAGAATTTCACCAGCGGGTCCGACAGCGCGACCTTGCCCTCCTCGACCAGCATCATGAAGGCGATGCTGGTGATCGGCTTGGTCATGCTGGCGATGCGGAAGATCGCATCCTCCTTCAGCGCTTCGCCCGGCCGTGCCTCGCCGATGCACGACAGATGCGCGATCTCCCCGCGCCGCGACACGAGCGTCGCCGCGTGCGGCAACCGGCCGGTGTCGACATATTTGGCGGCGAGAAAGGCGGGAATGCGGTCCAGCCGCGCGGTGTCGAATCCATGTGTCATGCTGATCGATCTATCAGTGCGAGGTCTGGCCGAGCAACTGGCGCGTCACCGGATGCGAACTGGTCAGCCCGCCGTCGACCGCGATCGCCTGTCCGTTGACATAGCTCGCCTGATCGCTCGCGAGGAACAGCGCGACATTCGCGAGTTCCTCGGGCTGCGCCGCGCGGCGCAGCGGGTTCAATTGGCCGAGCTTGTGCGTGACTTCCTTCGCCTTGGCATAGTCGAAGGTCGGCTTGGTCATCCCCGTCTCGGTGAGGCCGGGGCAGACCGCGTTGACGCGCACGCCGCTGGTCGAGAGCTGCTGCGCGGCGACCTTGGCGAGGTTGATCACCCCCGCCTTCGACGCCGAATAGGCGCCCGGGCCCGCGCCCGAATTCAAACCCGCGACGCTCGCGGTCAGAACGATCGCGCCGCCGCGGCCCTGATCGACCATCGCCTTGCCGGCGTGTTTCACCATCAGCGCGGGGCCGATCAGATTGACGCGCAAAGTCTCGGCCCAGGCGTCGGGATCGAAGTCGAAAATGCCGCCCATGTCGCCGATGATCCCGGCATTGGCGAAGGCGACGTCGAGCGCACCGTAGGTGTCCTTGGCGGTCGCGACGAGCGAGGCGACATCGGCTTCGACGCCCGCGTCGATTTCGAGCGCGACGGCCTCGCCGCCGGCATCCTTTACCAGCTTTGCGGTCTCGTGCACCGCCGCCGTCTTGTCGCCGATGACGAGCTTCGCGCCCTCGGCGGCGAAGCGCAGCGCGCTCGCGCGGCCGATGCCGCTGCCCGCGCCCGTGATGATCGCAACCTTGCCGTCCAATGCGCCCATCATGCGCCTCCCGAAATCGTGGCTCCGCCATCGCACACGATGGTCTGGCCGGTGGTGAAAGCCCCCGCCTTGCTGGCGAGGAAGACCGCGGCGCCCGCGATCTCGTGCGGCTCGCCGATCCGCTTCAAGGTCGAGGCGGCGGTCGATCGTTTGAGGTTTTCCTCATTTTCCCACAAGGCGCGCGCCATGTCGGTGCGGATCAGGCCGGGGGCGATGCAGTTGACGCGCACGCCGCGCGGTCCGAACTCGACCGCGAAGTTGCGCGCGACCTGCATGTCGGCGGCTTTCGAAATCCCGTAGGCGCCGATGATCGGCGATCCCTTGAGCCCGCCGATCGAGCTGATGATCGTGATCGACCCTTCGCCGCGTTCGAGCATCTCGGGCGCGACCATCGAAATCAGCCAGTGGTTGGACAATATGTTGTTGTCCATAATCTTGCGGAACTGGTCGTCGCTGATCCCGAGCCCGGGGCCGTAATAAGGGTTCGATGCGGCGTTGCAGACGAGCGTCGTGATCTTGCCGAAGGCGCGGCGCGTTTCGGCGACCAATATCTCCAGCTCTTCCTTCGACGAGATATTGGCGCGCACGGGAAGCGCGGTGCCTTCGCCGAAACGCGCGTTGATCTCCGCCGCGGTTTCCTCGCAGGCGTCGGCCTTGCGGCTCGAAATCACGACCTTCGCACCCTGTTCGGCCATCGCTTCGGCGGTCGCCTTGCCGATGCCGCGCGACGATCCGGTGATCAGCGCGACCTGCCCGGTCATGTCGAACAGGCTCATGCGCCGGCCTTCTTTGCAAAATCCCACGCCTTTTCGGCGAGCGGTCGGACGCGTTCGGACATGTCCTTCGCATGCTGCGACGAGGCGGTGCCCTCGATCACGCGCTTCTTGATGCCCTGGATAATCCCCGCGAGGCGGAAGAAATTATAGGCGAAATACCAGTTCATGTCGGGCACGCCGTCGCGGCCGGTGGCGGCGCAATAGCGTTCGACCATCTCGTCGAGTTCGGGAATGCCGAGCGCGGCACGGTCGAGATCCATCACCCCCGAACGACCGCCATTCTCGGTCACCCACGCCATCGCGACATAGGTGAAATCGGCGAGCGGATCGCCCAAGGTCGACAGCTCCCAGTCGAGCACCGCGAGAACCTCGGGACGGTCCTTGGCATAAATCATATTGTCGATGCGGTAATCGCCGTGGACGACGCTGGTGCGCGTCTGTTCGGGCAGGGTCGCGGGCAGCCACGCGATCAGCTGCTCCATCTCGTCCATCGTCTCGGTTTCGGCGAGGCGATATTGCTTGGTCCAGCGGTCGACCTGGCGGCCGAAATAATTGCCCGGCTTGCCGAAGTCCGAAAGCCCCGCGGCCTCGACATCGACCTTGTGCAGCGCGGCGAGTGTGTCGATCATCGCCTCGTACGTGGCGCGGCGGTTCTCCGGCGTCGATCCCGGCATCGCGCCGTCCCAGATCGTGTGGCCGTCGACCATCCCCATCACATAGAACCAGCTGCCGACGACGCTGTCATCGGTGCACAGGCCATATTGGCGCGCGACGGGGAAGCCCATTTTGTGGAGCCCCGCCTGCACCTTATACTCGCGGTCGACAGCGTGCGCCGAGGGGAGCAGCGGACCGAAGGGTTTGCGGCGCAGCACATAATTGCCCGACGGCGCGCTGATCTTGTAGGTCGGGTTCGACTGGCCGCCGGCAAATTTGCTTTGCGTCAGCGGGCCTTCGAAGCCGTCGACATTCGCCTCCATCCACGCCGTCAGTTTCGCCTCGTCGAGGACGTCGGCGCCCTCGGGGGCGACGGTGCCGCTGAAGGCCTTTTGCGCGTCGAGCGTCATTGGTCGAATACGATCACCGACCGTGCGGCGTCGCCCTTCTTCATCTTGTCGAAGCCCTCGTTGATCCGCTCCAGCGGGATCGTCTCGGCGACGATGCTGTCGAGGTCGAGCAGCCCGCGCAGATAGAAGTCGACGAGGCGCGGAATGTCGACCGGGAAGCGGTTGCCGCCCATGATCGCGCCCTGCAATTTCTTGCCCGAGAGCAGGTCCATCGCGCTGAGCCCGACCTTTTCGGCGAGCGGCATCATGCCGAGGATCGTCGCGGTGCCCCCGCGGCGCAGCGAGGCGACCGCGAGGCTCGCCGAGGCCGGCCGGCCGACGGCCTCGATCGCATGATCGACACCGCCCTTGGTCAGTTCGACGATCTGTTTCGCGGCATCGTCGGCGAGCGCGTCGACGACGTCGGTCGCGCCGAGCTTGACCGCGAGTGCGCGCTTTTCAGGAACCGGGTCGGCGGCGATGATCCGCCCCGCGCCCGCGATCTTCGCGGCGTTGATCGTGGCGAGGCCGACGCCGCCGCAACCGACGACCGCGACCGTCTCGCCCGGCGTCACCTTGCACGCGTTGAAGATCGTGCCCGCGCCCGTCGTCACCGCGCAGCCGATCACCGCGGCGCGATCGAGCGGCATGTCGGGGTCGATCGCGACGCACGCATGTTCGTGGACAAGCATCGTTTCGGCAAAGGCCGAGAGGTTGAGCATCTGGTTGACGATGCTGCCATCGGGGCGCGTGATGCGCGGCGCCGATCCGACCGGACGGCGTGTGTCGCCGCCCATGCACAGCGACATGCGCCCGCTGACACAGAACTCGCAATGGCCGCAGAAGGCCGACAGGCAGGTGACGACCGCGTCGCCGACCTTGACCGTGCGCACTTCGCTGCCGACCGCCTCGACGATGCCCGCGGCTTCATGGCCGGGGATCGCGGGGAGGGGGTGCGGATAGGCGCCGTCGATGAAATGCAGGTCCGAATGGCAGAGCCCGCACGCGGCGGTGCGGATGCGCACCTCGTGCGGGCCGCAGTCGGCAATCTGCACCGTCTCGATCGACAGCGGCTTGCCCGGTTCGATCAGAATCGCGGCTTTGGTCACAATATCTCTCCGAATTCAGGTTTTAACGCGAAACGCCGATGTCGCCCGACGAGAAGCCCGGCTCGCTTGCTTCGCTATGCTTGGCGAATTCGATGCGCGCGATCGCGCGTTCGTGCACCTCGTCGGGTCCGTCGGCGAGGCGCAGCGTGCGCTGATGCGCATAGGCTTTGGCCAGCCCGAAATCTTCGGACACGCCGCCGCCGCCATGCGCCTGGATCGCGTCGTCGATGATCTTCAGCGCCATGTTCGGCGCCTGCACCTTGATCATCGCGATTTCGGCCGCGGCCGACTTGTTGCCGACCTTGTCCATCATGTCGGCGGCCTTGAGGCAGAGCAGGCGCGTCATTTCGATGTCGATGCGCGCGCGCGCGAGGCGATGTTCCCAGATGCTATATTCGGCGACCTTCTTGCCAAAGGCGACGCGCGACTGCAGCCGCTTCGCCATCTTGGCGATCGCTTCTTCCGCGACGCCGATCGTGCGCATGCAGTGATGGATGCGGCCCGGCCCGAGGCGCCCCTGCGCGATCTCGAAGCCGCGGCCTTCGCCGAGCAGCATCGCTTCCTCGGCGTTGACGCGGACGTCCTTCAATTCGATTTCCATATGGCCGTGCGGCGCATCGTCATAACCGAAGACGGGCAGGTGGCGCAGGATATTCACGCCGGGCGCGTTCAGCGGCATCAGCACCATCGACTGCTGCGCATGGCGCTTCGCCGCGAAATCGGTCTTGCCCATCACGATCGCGACCTCGCAGCGCGGATCGCCCGCGCCCGACGACCACCATTTGGTGCCGTTGATCACATAATCGTCGCCGTCGCGCTCGATCCGCGTTTCGATATTCGTCGCGTCGGACGAGGCGACGCGCGGCTCGGTCATCAGAAAGGCCGAGCGGATCTCGCCGTTCATCAGGCGGCCGAGATATTTATCCTTCTGCGCGCGCGTGCCGTAGCGATGGAACACTTCCATATTGCCGGTGTCGGGCGCCGAGCAGTTGAATACCTCGCTCGCAAAGCCGACGCGGCCCATTTCCTCGGCGCACAGCGCATATTCGAGGTTCGAAAGGCCGGGGCCTTCGAATTCGAAACTCTCGTCGACATGGTGATGCGCGGCCGACTTGGGCGGCATGAACAGGTTCCAGATGCCCGCTTCTTTCGCCTCGGCCTTCAGATCCTCGACGATCTGGATCACCTTCCAGCGGTCGCCCGCCTTGTCCTGCTCGTTATAGGTCGGGACCGCGGGGCGAACCTTGCGCTCGATAAAATCGCGGACCCGGTCGCGCCAATAGACCTGCCGGTCGGTGAGATCGAAGTCCATCTGCGCGTCCTTTCCCTTTACGTTCACGTAAACCTTTGGACCGATTCGTCGGCCTTGCCAAGTCCCGCGGCCCTAAAATTACATCATTCCGCCGCCGCGCGACATTCTCGTTACGGATGCGCGCCTGTGGCGTCGGGTTCACCGCGTGCGACATCGCCCAGCAGCGCGAGCCGCGCCTCATGATCGGCGCGCGAAATCGGGAAGCGCCGCATGACGATCAGCCCCAGCGTCCCGATGACAAGGATCGCGAGCGCATAGCCGAGCGCGAGATTGCCGAGCACGTCAGCGCCGACCTCACCCGGTTTCGCGTCCGCCGGAAAGGACGCGAGGGACAGGATCAGCCCGGCGGCGAAGATGCCGATGCCGGTCGCGCATTTCTGCATGAAGAAATAGCCCGCGAAGAACAGGCCTTCGGAGCGCCGTCCGGTTTCGCTCTGCGACGCCTCGACGACATCGGCCATCATCGACGACGACAGGATCATCAGGATGATCGAGAAGCTGTTCGATACGAACACCAGCGCGAACATCGCCGCGACGCTCGGCTTGCCGGGCAGGCCGGGGAAGAAACCCTGGATCCACGCGAAATAGATGCCGCTGTTGACGAGCAGCGCAATCGCGCCCGCGAAAATGGCGCCGTCGCGCTTGCCGAGCCGCGCCGACACGGGGGCGACGAGCACGAAAGCCGCGATCATCGAGGCGAACAGCAGGAAGACATAAGCGACCATCTCGCCCTGCGTGAACTGCCAGAAGAAACCGAGCAGATAATTGTTCATCGAAAAGGTGATGCCCTGATTCACGAAGCCGAACAGCGCGGCGAAGATCAGCCACAGGAAGGCGCGGTTCGACAGCGTGTCGCGCATTTCGCCGAGGACCTGGCGCAGCGTCATTACGGGTTTCGTATCGGCGACGTTCGACACCGCGATGCGGCTGTGCTGCCCCGCGGCGGAGGTCAGGACCGCGCCCGCCATCAGCAGCGCGCCGGTCAGCGCATAGGGGAAATAGCCGTTGGGATCGACGAGCCCCTTCGCGCCCCCGAAAAATACCCCATAGGCGAGCAGCAGGATCAGCAGCCCGCCGCCCCAGCCGAAGAGGAAACGATAGCGCATGACGACGGTGCGCTCGTCATAATCGCCGGTGAGTTCGGGCACGATCGCAACCGACGGCACTTCGCACATCGAGACGAGCGAGCGGACGATGATCGCAAAGCCGATCAGCCAGGCGACGGTCATCGCATTGCTCATTTCGGGCGGATGCCACAGCAGCATCCACATGATCGCGAGCGGGATCGGTGCGCCATAAAGCCACGGCAGGCGGCGCCCCCAGCGGCTGCGCGTGCGGTCGGTGAGTTCGCCGATGATCGGATCGACAAAGGCGTCGGCGATCAGCGCGACCATGATCGCGGCACCGACGACGCCGGGATCAAGCCCGATCACCTGATTGTAGAACAGCAGCAGGAAAGTCGAAAAGCCGTTGTCCTTGACGCCATAAGCGATGCTGCCCAGCCCATGCATGACCTTCAGCCGGACCGGCAGGCGCGTGGCTTTCGGCGCGGCGATCGCCGCGTTCACGCCGGCGCCCCGGCCTTCGCCGCATCCTCCATTGCGACAAGCGCGTCGAACAACCCGGGTGCCTCAGGGTCCCACGCATGGCGCTGGCCGATCGTCAGCCCGCCGTCGACCAGCATATGCGTGCCGGTCATAAAGCTCGACTCCTCGCTCGCGAGGTACGCGACCGCGTTGGCGATATCTTCGGGCTGGCCGCCGCGCGCGACGGGCTGCGCGGCTTCGCTCATCCCCGCGATGATCGCCTTCGCCTGATCCTTATGCTCGTCGGGCACGTCGAGCGACGAGGTGAAGATATTGGTGTTGATGAAGCCGGGGCAGATCGCGTTGACGCGAATGCCGTAGCGCGCGAGGTCGGTCGCGGCGATCTTGGAAAGGTGGAGCACACCCGCCTTCGCGACAGCATAGGCGATCGGCGAATAGCCCGCGCCGAGCGCCGCGACGCTCGCGGTGTTGACGATGCTCGCACCCTTGCGCCCCTTCATATGCGGCGCGGCGTAGCGGATTCCCATCGCGACCGATTTCAGCACCAGATCCATCGTCAGGTCCCAGCCCTCGGGGCTGATCTCGTCGATCGGCGCGCGGTCGCCCGCGGCGGCGGCGTTGTTGAACACGATGTCGATGCCCCCGGCTTTCGAGGCGGCTTCATTCATCAGCGCCTCGATATCCGACGGCTTGGTGACGTCGCAGCGGACGAAGTCGATCTTGCCGTTCGACTGTTCGGCGAGCGCGCGCCCGCCCGCCTCGTCGATGTCGGCGGCGAAGACGTGAGCGCCCTCGCTCGCCAGTTTCAAAACCGCTGCCTTGCCGATGCCCGACGCCGCTCCGGTGACGACGGCTATCTTGCCTGCGAATCGCATTGACCCATTCTCCCGTTTTCTTTTGCCACTTAGCTTAGGCGCCAAAGGTGACGCGTCAACGGCGGTCAAACCGACGCTACGGCGCCGTAAGGGCAGGCGCGCCGATCCAAGTTGACGCTTGCGTAAACTAGCGAAGCGGACGTAGATTTGGCCGCAGAAGAGGAGCCAAAAGGATGAGCGAACTGGACGCTTTCCGCGCCGAGGTGCGGGACTGGCTGGAGGCGAACTGCCCCGCCGAAATGCGCGAGCCCGTGCGGGACGAAGGCGACGTCTGCTGGGGCGGCCGCAACTGGGTGTTCAAGAACGAAGCCCAGAAACGGTGGCTCGAAGCGTGCGTCGCGAAGGGTTACACCGTTCCCGACTGGCCCAAACCCTATGGCGGTGCCGGGCTGACCCCCGAGCAGACCAAGGTCCTCAAACAGGAAATGAAGCGCATCCACGCGCGCTCGCCGCTCGACAGCTTCGGCATCTGGATGCTCGGCCCCGCGCTGCTGCAATTCGGCACCGAGGAGCAGAAGGTCCAGTATCTGAACCCGATCGCGCGCGGCGAAATCCGCTGGTGCCAGGGCTATTCGGAACCCGGCTCGGGCAGCGACCTTGTTTCGCTCCAGACCTTTGGCGAAGACAAGGGCGATCACTGGGTCGTCAACGGGTCGAAAATCTGGACCAGCTACGCCGACAAGGCCGACTGGATCTTCTGCCTTGTCCGCACCGACAAGGCGAACAAATATCAGGGCATCACCTTCATGCTCTTCGACATGGCGAGCAAGGGTGTCACGACCAAGCCGATCCTCCTGATCAGCGGCAACTCGCCCTTCTGCGAAACCTTCTTCGACGATGTCGAAGTGCCGAAGACGCAGTTCATCGGCGAGATCAACCGCGGCTGGGACGTCGCCAAATATCTGCTCGGCCACGAACGCGAGATGATCTCGGGCGGCGGCGCGGGCGGCGACATGGTCAGCATCGGCGGCGCCTTTGCCAAGGCGTTCGGCAAGAACGCCGCGGGCGAACTCGACGACCCGATCCTGCGCGCCGAAATGGCGGCGTTCGACGTCGATGTCTTCGCCTACCGCGCGATGGGCGAGCGTTTCATGGACATGTGGAAGACCGGCCGTGCGCATCCCGCATCGTCGAACATGATGAAATATGTCGGCACCGAGCTCAACAAGCGCCGCCACGAACTCGTCATGTCGGGCGGCGGCAGCGAAGCGCTCGAATGGGACAGCGAAGAGACCAAGGGCGGCGCGCGCGCGCGCGGCTGGCTGCGCACCAAGGCCAATTCGATAGAAGGCGGGACGAGCGAAGTCATGCTCAATGTCATCGCCAAGCGTATCCTCGACCTGCCCGGAGCCTGACCCATGCCTTTGTATCACAATGACGACCAGGCGATGCTCAAGGACAGCGTCGCGCCCTTCGTGGCCGAACAGGCGCCGGTTTCGCACCTGCGCAACCTCCGCGACAGCGCCGACGCGACGGGCTTTTCGCGCGACCTCTGGGCGCAGTTCACCGAAATGGGGCTGCCCGGCATGCTCGTTCCCGAGGCGCACGGCGGGCTCGGCATGGGGCATATGGAGGCGGGCATCGTGCTCGAGGAAATCGGCCGCAACCTGACCCCGTCGCCCTTCCTCTCGACCAGCGTTGGCGCCGTCGCCGCACTCGCGAAAGCGGGCGGCACGCAGGCGAGCCGCTGGCTTCCCGCGATCGCAAGCGGCGAGGCGATCGTCGCGCTCGCGATCGACGAGGGCGCGAAGCACCGCCCCGACCGCATCGCGACCACGGCGACGCGCGCGGGCAACGGCTTCCGGCTCGACGGCAAGAAGAGCTTCGTCCTCCACGGCCATGTCGCTGACATGAGCATCGTCGCGGCGAAAACCGACGGCGGGATCACGCTGTTCGCGGTGCCGAAGGATGCGAAGGGCGTCACCGCCGACCCGCGCCGCCTCGTCGACAGCAGCTTGGCGAGCCACGTCACGCTCGACGGGGTCGAAGTCGATGCCGACGCGGTGATCGGCGAGGTCGATGCGGGCGGTGAAATCCTCGACGCGCTTCTCGCCGCCACCCGCACCGGTGCCGCCGCCGAAATGGTCGGCGTCGGGCAGGGCGCGATGGACATGACGGTGAATTACCTCAAGGAACGCAAGCAGTTCGGCAAGCTGATCGGCGAGTTCCAGGGCCTGCAGCACCGCGCCGCGCATCTCTATGGCGAGATGGAAGTCGCGCGCGCCACCGTGATGAAGGCGCAGCAGCTGCTCGACGAAGGCAGCGAAGGCGCGAAGCTGATGGTCTCGGTCGCAAAGGCGAAGGCCGGCCGCGCCGCCAACCTCGCGGTGCGCGAGGGCGTGCAGATGCACGGCGGCATCGGCATGACCGACGAATATGACATCGGCCTCTATATGAAACGCGACCGCGCGCTCGCCGAATATATGGGCGACGTGCATTATCACATCGACCAGGTTGCCCGGATGAACGGCTACTAAGCCGCAGGAGAAATCGAATGAACCTTCAGGATATGTTCGGCCTCGATGGCCGCATCGCACTCGTCACCGGCGGCTCGCGCGGCATCGGCAAGATGATCGTCGAGGGCTATCTCGCCGCGGGCGCCGCGCGCGTCTACATCTCGGCGCGCAAAAGCGCGCAGATCGAGGAAGCCGTCGCCGATTTCGAAACGCGCTATCCGGGCAAGGTGATCGGGCTGCCCGTCGACCTGTCGACCGTCGAAGGGTGCCGCGCGCTCGCGTCGGAACTCGAAGCGCGCGAGGAGCGCCTCGACATCCTCGTCAACAATGCCGGCGCCGCATGGGGCGAACCGTTCGAGGGTTTCCCCGAGGCGGGCTGGGACAAGGTGATGGACATCAACGTCAAATCGCCCTTCTTCCTGACACAGGCGCTCCACGGGCTGCTGAAGGGCGGTGGCACCGCCGACCGCCCCGCGAAGGTGATCAACATCGGCTCGATCGACGGCCAGCGTTTGAACCCGTGGGAAACCTACAGCTACCACGCCTCGAAGGCGGCGATCCTCTACCTCACCAAGCGCCTCGCGGCGCGGCTGGTGCAGGATCATATCCTCGTAACCGCGATCGCGCCGGGCGCCTTCCAGTCAGACATGAACAAGGCGGCGCGCGACCATGGCGATGCGGTGGCGAAGAGCATCCCGGTCAAACGTATCGGTGTGCCCGAGGATATGGCGGGCGCCGCGATCTTCCTCGCGTCGAAGGCGGGCGACTATGTCGTCGGCGACACGATCACCGTCGACGGCGGGCTCGTCCACGGCGATGTGCGGACCAGCATCGACGCCTAACGCCCTCATCGTCACCCCGGACTTGGTCCGGGGCCTGCATTCTTGAAGAGGAAAAGGCGGGTGCCGGATCAAGTCCGGGGTGACGGGATGGCTTGGTTGACTCGCCCATCTCCAAGGTGTATTATGTAACTAATGCACCAAGGAGATTGACCATGCGTCTCGCGTTCCTCATTCCCCCGATGATGCTCCTCGCCGCCTGTGGGTCGGAGGAGAAGAAATCCGGCGAGGGCACCGAAGTCTCGATCAACGCCGGCGACGAGCATGGCGGGGTCCAGATCCGGACCGGCAAGGACGGCGGCAATCTTAAGATCGGCGGCGGCGGCGCCGCGATCGACATCGACATCCCCGATTTCGTCGATCTCGATATCGAGAGCGATTTCGATATCGACGGGGTGAAGCTCTATCCGGGCAGCAAGGTCACCAAGGTCGACGTCGACGCGGTCGACAAGGGCGGTGCCGACAAGGCGACGGTGAAGCTCGGCTTCACCGCGCCCGCCGCGCCGACAAAGGCGGCCGACTGGATGGCCAGCGAATTCGCCAAGAAGGGCGTCAAGGTCACGCGCAGCGGCGACACGCTCGCGGGCAAGGACAAGGACGGCGCCGATTTCCGCGTCAACTTCGCTCCCGATGGCGCGAACGCCAAGGGCGAGGTGGTGATCGTCAAGAGCTGACCTTACACCGTCGCCCCAGCGAAAGCTGGGGCCGCTGGCGATTGGAAGTGACGAGAGCGGTCCCAGCTTTCGCTGGGACGACGATCAGCCGCTATTCCGCAGCGCGGTCGCGATCGCGTTGATCGTCAGCTGGATGCCCTCGGCGATACGCGGGTCGGTCTCCCCGGCGCGGTGGCGCTTCATCAGTTCGATCTGGAGCAGGTTCAGCGGCTCGATATAGGGCAGGCGGAGGCGGATCGATGCCTCGAGCGCCGGGTTCTTCTCGAGCAGCCGCGTCTGGCCGGTGATGCCCAGCAATCCGTCGTGCGCGCGGTTCCACCCGTCGCGGATGCGGCCAAAGATAGCGTCATGCCCGTCGATTCCCACCGCCAGCTCGGCATAGCGCGCCGCGATCCCCATGTCCGATTTCGCGAGCACCATTTCCATATTGCCGAGCAGCGCGGCAAAGAACGGCCAGCCCGCCGCCATGTCGGTCAGCAGCACCTTGTCCTCGAACGCCGCAAACCCCTCTCCGGTGCCGTACCAGCCCGGCAACATCGCGCGCGACTGCGCCCAGCTGAACACCCACGGGATCGCGCGCAAATCCTCGATCGCGCTCGACTTTGTGCGGCTCGACGGCCGCGACCCGATTTTCAGCGTCGCGATCTCGGCGATCGGCGTCATCGCGCGGAAGAAATCCTTGAACGCCGGCGTGTCGTAGACGAGCCCGCGATAGGCGGCGAAGGCGCCGTCCGAGAGCTGGTCCATCGCCGCGGTGTAGCGCGCCGCATCCTTGTCGCTCAGCGCCTCGGGCTCGAGGCTCGCAAGCAGGCTCGCCGACACCATTGCCTCCAGATTGGTCGCCGCGCTCGCCGCGGTGCCATATTTCGCCGCGATCACTTCGCCCTGTTCGGTGATACGGATGCGTCCCTGCACCGTACCCGCCGGCTGCGCGCGGATCGCGGCAAAGGCGCTGCCGCCGCCGCGCCCGACCGCGCCGCCGCGGCCGTGGAACAATTGCATCGCGGTATCGGCCTCCTCGAACACCGGGGTCAGCGCCTGCGACGCCTGATGCAGCCCCCAGGTCGAGGTCAGATAGCCGCCATCCTTGTTCGAATCCGAATAGCCGATCATCACTTCCTGATGTCCGCGCTGGCCGATCTGCGGGCCGATTTCGGGCATCGCGAAATAGCGCGCCATGATCGCGGGCGCGCGGTCGAGGTCGGCGATCGTCTCGAACAGCGGCACGACCATCAAATTCGATTGGCCCGCCGCGTCGCCGCTCCGCCACAGCCCCGCCTCGCGCGCGAGGACATGGACCTCGAGCAGGTCGGACAATTCCTGCGCCATGCTGATGATCCACTGGCAGATCGCGTCCTGGCCCAGCCGTTTGCGCACATCGGCGGCGGCGTGGACGATCGCGAGTTCGCCCGCGGTCTCGTCGCTCCACTGGTGCCATGGCGCCGCGAGCGGCCGGTCGCTGGCGAGTTCGGCGGTGAGCAGCGCGACGCGTTCCTCTTCGCCCAGCGCCAGATAATCGGGACACACGCCCGATACCGCCAGCAGTTCGGCGAGTACACGTTCGTGCACCGCGCTGTTCTGGCGCATGTCGAGCGTCGCTAGGTGGAACCCGAACACTTCCACGGCGCGGATCAGCCGCCCGAGCGCCCCGATGCCGCCGAACTGGCCCTGGCTGTTCGCCGACAAGCCATTGGCGATGGTGACGAGGTCGCGGCGAAGCGACGCCGGGGTGGAATAGGGCGCGCCGCTCAGTGCCGACGGGCGCGGCGGCGCGCGGCCGACGATCTCGGCATAAGTGGCGCAGAGCCGCGCATAAATGCCCGACAGCGCGCGGCGATAGGGTTCGTCGCGGCGGCTCGGCGCGGTGTCGCCGCTCGCCTCGGCCAGCGCTTCGACCGCCTCGGGAACGGCGGCGAGGCTTGCCGACACCGACCGCTCGGCGCCGAGATGGTGGACCGCGTCGATATAATGCCCAAGCACCGCCGCGGCGTTGCGCGCCGTCGCCATGTGCATCGTCTCCGCGGTGACGAAGGGATTGCCGTCGCGGTCGCCGCCGATCCAGCTACCGACACGCAGGAAGCTCGCGGGGCGCTGCCCCAGCTCGGCTTCCCAGCGCGCATAAAGCTTCGGCACCACGGGCAGGAAGACGTCGCGCAAATAGGTCAGCGCATTGTCGATCTCGTCGGCGACGAACAATTTCTCGGTGCGCAGCGGGCGGGTTTGCCAAAGGAGAACGATCTGCCGCCGGATCGCGTCCTCGACGACGTCGCCCTCGGGGGTCTCGTCGGCGCCGGCGTCGCGCAGCAGCATCAGCTCGGCGATGCGGTTCTTGTGGTCGAGCACCGACTTGCGCCGCACCTCGGTCGGGTGCGCGGTCAGCACCGGCGCGACGAGCGAGGCGCTCAGCAATGCCGCGATCGCGTCGCCATCGATCCCATCGCCCTTCAGCTTTTCGATCGCCGCCGCAACGGTCGCTTCGGGTTCGGCGGCGACCCCCTGCCGGTCCTCGGCAAGATTGGCGAGCATCGAAAACAGCATGAAGCCGCGCACGAACGCGATCGTGTCGTCGAGGCTCAACGCATCGAGCCCCGGGTCGATCGCCTCGGCCCCCGCGATCCCGCGGTGCCGGTCGACGCTCGACGAGCGGATATATTCGGTCTGGCGGAACAATTTGTCGCCGCCATAGGCGCGAATGACGTCACCAAGGATCCGCCCCAAATAGCGGATGTCGGGATTTTGCGAGATCTGGATAGGTGGGCCCATGGGCCCAGCTTGCTGCACCTGCGAAGGCGCAGGGTCAAGCCGACGCGCGGGCGCGCATAGCTATGCGCGCCCGCGCGAGCGCTTCGTCAGCGGGTCCGGACCATGACCAATGTGCCCATATCGACCCGCGGGCGGCTATCGAAAGACACGCCATTATGGGTGTCGGTGATGAACATCAGCTTCCCCGAAGCATCGGTGATGCGCGCCGAAACCGAATAGCGGCCGCGCGGATCGAGTTTGCGCTCGTCGACGGTCAGCGAGAAGGCAAAAGGCACCTGCCGGCCGTCGGCGGTGAAGCTTTGCTGCGCGATCGTTTTCGACGGTGCGTCCATCAGGCTGACGTCGGCGAGCGTGACTTCGACCTGCGCCGTCGGCGGCAGCGCCATGCGCTCGCGATAGGTGATGCTGCCGGTGACCGACACAGGTTGTTCCGAAGGCGCGATCGTTGCACAGGCGGCGAGCAGCGGCGCGGCAACCATGCCGACGGCGAGCATACGAGTGATGCGAACCATGATATTTCTCCTTTTTTCGATGGTTGGCGGCCGCCTAGTCCCATCGAGGTGAACCCATGCTGTCGCGCTCGTTGTGCCCCTGTCAGCCTTCCAGTTCAACATCCCAATAGAGCCAGTCGATCCAGCTTGTGTGCAGATAGTTGGGCGGGAACGCCCGCCCATTGTCCTGCAGCTGCCAGCTCGTCGGGCGCCAGGGCTGGCGATAGATCGGCATATGCGCCTGTTGCGGGGTGCGGCCGCCTTTTTTCAGGTTGCACGGCGCACACGCGGTCGCGACATTTTCCCACGTCGTCCGCCCGCCCAGCCGGCGCGGCACCACATGATCGAAGGTCAGATCCTTGCCTGACCCGCAATATTGGCACGAAAACCGGTCGCGCAGGAACAGGTTGAAGCGCGTGAATGCCGGATGCTGCGACGGCTTCACATATTGCCGGAGCGCGATGACGCTGGGGATCGGCATCGTCTTCGTCGGCGAGTGAATCTCGCGCTCGTAATTTTCGACGATGGTGACGCGGTCGAGGAAAACCGCCTTGACCGCGGTCTGCCACGGCCACAGGCTCAAGGGGTAATAGCTGAGCGGCGTATAGTCTGCATTGAGAACAAGGGCCGGACAGGAATCGGGATGCCGGGCGAGATCGGGATGAAACATGGCTACGCTACGCTGCCCCCTATACTGCGCGGGATGGCGCGCCACTGCCAGTCCCGGGTGACAGCATCATTACATCACGCATATGATTCGCACGTCAAGAGGCGATGTGCCGCAAGATATGGAATGTTCCGCGGGGCAGAGGCACAGTATCTAGACCCAATCGGCTCCCTATGCTGACCCGCTTCGCCCCCAGCCCGACCGGCGAACTCCACCTCGGCCACGCCTATAGCGCGGTGCTCGCGCATGACGCGGCGCGCGGCACGGGCGGGAAGTTCCTGATCCGTATCGACGATATCGACGGCAGCCGCTCGCGCGAGTCATTTGTCGGCGCCTCGCTCGCCGACCTCGCGTGGCTCGGGATCGACTGGGACGGCGATCCGGTACGCCAGTCGGCTCGGCTCGGCGACTATGCCGCCGCGCTGGGCAATCTGCGCGCGCGCGGCCTCGTCTATCCCTGTTTTTGCACCCGCGCCGACATCGCCGCCAGCCTGTCGGCGCCGCATGGGCCATCCGGCGCGATCTATCCCGGCACCTGCCGGGGCTTATCCGAAACCGAGCGGACACGCCGCCTTGCGGATGAACCGCATTGCTGGCGCCTCGATACCGCGCGTGCGCTTGCCGAAAGCGGCGATCTGCAATGGGAAGAGGCGGGGCAGGGGCTTCGGTCCGCCGATCCGGCGGCGCACGGCGACATCGTCCTCGCGCGCAAGGACGCCCCGGCGAGCTATCATCTCGCGAGCACGCTCGACGACGCCGCGATGGGGGTGACGCACGTCATCCGCGGCGCCGACCTCATCACCTCGACCGACGTCCACCGATTGCTCCAGGCGCTGCTCAGCCTGCCGACCCCGCTTTATCGCCACCACGCGCTCGTCTGCGGCCCCGATGGCAAAAGGCTCGCGAAACGCGACGCCGCGGCGTCGCTCGCGTCGCTCCGCGCGGCCGGGATCGACGGGCCGACGCTTGCCGCCGATTTGGCCGCGGGGCGGCTTCCCGCTGGCTATTCGCTGCAAAATCCCTAGATTGGGTTTATGGAAATCCTGCTCATCCTTGGCGTCGTGATCGCCGCCGGCTTCGTCCTCTTCTCGCTCGCGCGGGGGCTCTTCTATTTCTCGCAAGGGCACAAGGCCCAGATGGACGGCACCGTCCACGAGAATCAGGTGATGCAGAACCGGATGATGATGGCGCGCGTGAAGTGGCAGGCGATCACGATCATCCTGCTCGTGCTGATCGGCCTGTTCGCCGCGGGCAGCTAAAGTCCGGCGCATGGTCAAGCTCAACAAGATCTACACGCGCACCGGCGACGACGGCACCACGGGGCTCGTCGACGGATCGCGCGTCGCCAAATCGGACGCGCTGATGGCGGCGATCGGCGACGTCGACGAGGCGAACAGCGCGATCGGGATCGCCGCCGCGGTGCTTGACCCGGCGAGCGACGAAGCCGCTATGCTCGCGCGCATCCAGAACGAGATGTTCGACCTCGGCGCCGATCTGGCGACCCCGCCCGACATCCAGTTCGGTTTTGGCCCGCACGAAATGGCGCTGCGCATCGTGCCGAGCCAGATCGCGCGGCTTGAGGATGAGATCGACCGCATGAACGACGCGCTCGATGCGCTCAAAAGCTTCATCCTGCCCGGCGGCACCGAAGCCGCGGCGCGGCTCCACCTCGCGCGCGCGGTGACGCGCCGCGCCGAACGCGCCGCCGTCGCGGCGGGGGCGACGCGTGACCTCAACCCGATCGCGCTCAACTATCTCAACCGCCTGTCGGACCATCTGTTCGTGCTCACGCGGCACATCAACGCCGCGGCGGGCGGCGATATTCTCTGGAAACCCGGCGCGACGCGCTGACCCGTACGCTTTCCCAACTCGTCATCCCGGCGAAGGCCGGGATCTCAACCTCCCGTTCTTTGGCACCGTCGAGATTCCGGCCTTCGCCGGAATGACGAACAAAGGGGAGCGCAGATGTTCCCTAAATGTTCCTAGACATTCCCTCGCGGCGTAACCATAATCCGGTGAACAGCGAAACCGAATCGCACCCCCGGGGATTGTCTCACCATGGCCAGCCGCACCGACGCCCAAAATCGTACCGATCCGCTGGAAGAGCTGACGCGGCGCTTCGTCGCGACGCGGCGGCTCTCGCTCGATCTGGTGGCGACGCTGTCCGATGCCGATGCGAGCGCACAGTCGATGCCCGACGCCTCGCCCGCCAAATGGCACCTCGCGCACACGAGCTGGTTCTTCGAAACCTTCATTCTGCGCGATCATGTTCCGGGTTATGCGCTCTTCGACACCCGCTATCCCTTTCTGTTCAATAGCTATTATGAGGCCGAAGGACCACGCCACGCGCGCCCGCATCGCGGCCTGCTGACGCGCCCGTCGCTCGACGAGGTGCGCATCTGGCGCGCGCACGTCGATGCCGCGTTGCAAACCGCGCTGCCTGATCTCCCGGCGAGCGCGCTGACGCTTGTCGACCTCGGCATCCATCACGAACAGCAGCATCAGGAATTGCTGCTCACCGACCTCAAGCATCTCTTCGCGCAGAACCCGCTCGGCCCGGCCGTGTGGGAAACACGAATCGCGAGTGAAGTTGCGCAGTTTTCCGCGATGAAATGGATCAAGGGTGCCGACGGCGTGGCGAAGGTCGGGCATGGCGGCCCCGGCTTCGCCTTCGACTGTGAAGGCCCGCGCCACGATGCGCTGCTGACCCCACACGCGCTCGCCAGCCGCCCGGTGAGCAATGGCGAATGGCAGGAATTCATCGCCGACGGCGGCTATCACACCCCCTCGCTCTGGCTCAGCGACGGCTGGGCATGGGTGCGCGCCGAGGATATCGAGGCGCCGGCCTATTGGGACGGCGACCGCCAGTTCACGCTTTCGGGCTGGCAGGATATCGACCCGGCCGCGCCGGTGACGCACATCAGCTTTTTCGAGGCCGACGCCTTCGCAAGCTGGGCCGGCGCGCGCCTCCCGACCGAACAGGAATGGGAAGCCGCGGCGGCCGCGTTCGATCCGCACGGCGGACAGCAGCTCGACGAGGCCGGGCCGGTGCAGCCCGCTCCCGCCGCCACCGACACCGATCTGCAACAGATGTTCGGCAGCGTGTGGGAATGGACCGGCAGCGCCTATCGCCCCTATCCCGGCTTCCGCGCCGCGCCCGGCGCGGTCGGCGAATATAATGGCAAGTTCATGAGCGGCCAGTTCGTGCTGCGCGGCGGCAGTTGCGCGACCCCGCGCGGCCATTTGCGCGCCTCCTACCGCAATTTCTTCTACCCCCACCAGCGCTGGCAATTCACCGGCGTGCGGCTAGCCAAGGATCTTTGATATGGGCGTTGTCCGCCATCTCCGTCAGGTCGATGCCGATGCCGCCGGCGTCGACATCGCCTTTCGCGCCGACGTCCACGCGGGCCTGAGCCAGCAGCCCAAGGCGATCCCGGCGCGCTGGTTCTACGACGCGACCGGCTCGGCGCTGTTTGAGGATATCACCGCGCTCCCCGAATATTATCCGACGCGCAGCGAAACCGACATGCTCATCCGCCATTCCGCCGACTTCGCGGCCGCGATCGGCCCCGGCCGCGCCGTCGTCGAACTCGGGTCGGGCAGCTCGACCAAGACACCGTTGCTGCTCGATGCGATCGCACCCGCCGCCTATGTCCCCGTAGACATCTCGGGCGACTTCCTGCGCGACAGCGCGCTGGCGCTCGCGGCGCGCTTTCCGAGGCTTCCCATCTATCCGGTCGAGGCCGATTTCACCCAGCGCGTCACGCTCCCCGACGAAATCGCCGACCTGCCCAAGCTCGGCTTTTTTCCAGGCAGCACGATCGGCAACATGGTCGCACGCACCGCGATCGACCTTTTGCGCAACTGGCGCTGCGCGCTCGGCGAAGGGTCGCTCCTCCTCATCGGTATCGACCGGATCAAGGATGTGGCGACGCTTGAGCTGGCCTATGACGATCCGGCGGGGGTGACCGCGGCGTTCAACCTCAATCTGCTCGAACGGATCAATCGCGAGCTTGGCGGCGACATTCCGGTCGAGAATTTCGCCCACCGTGCGGTGTGGGACGATGTCCACGCGCGGATCGAAATGCACCTCGTCGCGGCGTGCGACATCGAGTTCACCGTCGACGGGCGCGGCTATGCGATGGCGAAGGGCGAAACGATCCACAGCGAAAACAGCCATAAATACGGCGCGCGCGACGCGAATCTGCTGCTCCGCGCGAGCGGCTGGACGCCGATCGCGACCTGGGACGACGCCGATCCCGCCTTTGCCCTGATCCTCGCCGAAGCGACCGCTTTCCGTTCCGCCCCCTGACGCGCGCTCTTGACGCGCGAGACCGAGGCCGTAGGGGCACAGGCACGGTTTTCAGCGAAAAGGGCAGCATATGATCGTCGGCGTTATCGGTGCGGGACAAATGGGCGCGGGCATTGCGCAGGTGTCGGCGGGTGCCGGGCATGATGTGCTGTTGTCCGACATCGACCTGGCGCGCGCCGAAGCAGGCAAGGCGGGGATCGCCAAGGCGCTCGGCCGCCTCGTCGCCAAGGAGAAGATGACGCAGGCGGATGCCGACGCGCTGCTCGGCCGCATCACCCCCGTTGCTGACCATGCCGCCTTCGCCCCCGCCGATCTCGTCGTCGAGGCGGCGACCGAGCGCGAGGAAATCAAGCGCGCGATCTTCGCCAGCGTCGGTCCGCATCTGTCGGCGACCGCGATCCTCGCGAGCAACACCAGCTCGATCCCGATCACGCGGCTGGCGCAGGCCGCGCCCGACCCGGCGCGCTTCATCGGCGTCCATTTCTTCAATCCGGTCCCGGTGATGGGCCTGATCGAACTGATCCGCGGCCTCGCCACCAGCGACGACACGCTCGCCAAGGTCGAAGCCTTTGGCCGCGGTCTCGGCAAGGAAATCGTCCACGCCAACGACGCGCCGGGCTTCATCGTCAACCGCGTGCTGATGCCGATGATCAACGAAGCGGTGTTCGCGCTCGGTGAGGGCGTCGCGACGATGCAGGACATCGACGCCGGCTGCCGCCTCGGGCTCAACCATCCGATGGGCCCGATCACGCTCGCCGATTTCATCGGGCTCGACACCTGCCTCGAAATCATTCGTGTGCTCTACAGCGGCACTGGCGATCCGAAATTCCGGCCCGCGCCGTTGCTCGTCCAATATGTCGATGCCGGCTGGGTCGGGAAAAAGGCGGGGCGCGGCTTCTACGACTGGACGGGGCCGGAGCCCGTGCCGACGCGATAACGCCGGTACCGACGGTCGCTCCCGTTTTGACTGGACGATCGACGCGTCGTTGCACAGGATGATGCGTCCGCGATAGGCTGGCACAGCCGGCGGGCAGTGGATCCGACGGTTTTTCCGCGCCTCGAATGGGTGCTGCAATCCGGACCGGGCAACCGAGGGGAAAGATCATGCGCCGCATTTTGTTGACGAGCCTGACCGCCGCCGCTTTTGTCCTGCCGGTACACGCGCAGGCCCAGCAGGGCGCGCCCGAAGATTCGACGATCAAGGACACCGCCAATTCGGTGACCGAACCGTTCGACGGCAAAGAGGTTCCTCCCAAGCTCCTCGCGATTCAGCACGACCCCTATTCGCTCGCTGGCCTAGGGAAATGCGCCGCGATCATCCGCGAGGTCGGCGAACTCAACGAGGTTCTTGGCGCCGACGTCAACGAACAGGTCGATAAGAGTCTGGCCAAAAAGCGCGAGGAAACCGCCGGCCGCGTCGCCGGGACGGTGGCGGGCGGGATTATTCCCTTTCGCGGGTTGATTGCCGAGGTGACCGGCGCGAATGCCGAACGGCGGCGCTACGCGCTCGCGGTCTATGCCGGAACGGTGCGCCGCGGTTTCTTGAAAGGCGTCGGGCTCGAGCGCGGTTGCAAGGCGCCCGCCCGACCGTGATGGCGGAAAAGCGGCCCGCCGTAGGCGAGCCGCTTTTCGAGCATTACAGCGGCGTCGGGATCGCGCGGCAGCTTTCGGGCGCCGAACGCAGCGCGGTGTTCCACGTCACGCCATTGCCCTGCCGGTGCAGCCGTGCGCCGCTCTTGTTCTCGTAAATCTGACCGCTGTTCGCCGGCGTCGATTTGAGCACCATCGTCTGGCCGCCATTGACGCGGACGATCGCGCCGTCACCGACATAGTTGACGTTCAGCCGGGTGCCGCGGTCGCATTCATAGGCGGTTCCGGGTTGGCGGGGGACCGACGAACAGGCCGCAAGCGCGAGGATCGCGGCGCCCGCCGCGACAAGAGCGGTTGTCTTCATGTCTGTTTCCCCCTCAGTAACCCGACCGGACGCACAGCACGTCGGCGAGGTAAACCCGCCCGCTGACGGTTTCCATATGTTCGCGCGCCGACCCGTTCCAGCCGATCGACCGGCAATAATTGTCGGCGGTCTGGGCCGCGCAATTGGCCGTTCCAGAGCCATATTCGCAGGCAAGGATACGATTATTGCCGCGCGCGGGCTGGGTATGGAATTCGGCGAAATTGCCGCGCGCGACCTGGTCGTTCGCCGGTGGCTGCCATCCGCCGCCGCCGCCCGAACCGACCGGGCGGATCGACTGGATGGTCAGGCCGCGCAACACGTTGTTCAGCATCGGCGTGTCGCGATCGACCGTCCGGCAATTGCCGCGGTAGCGCGTCCTTTCGCACAATTCCCAGCGCCCGTTCGGGACGCGGATCGAATTGACCGGCCAGGCGAGGCCGAGGTTGGGCTTTTCTTCGCCGATGAACACCGCGGGGCCGCGATAGCCGGCGTCACGATAGATCGTCGCCTCGGGCGGGCGCTCCGGACGGTAGCGTTCGGTTTCGACCGTCTGAGCGTTCGACGTGGCGAGAAAACCCGCCCCTATCGACGCGGCGACCGCGGCAAGAATTGACCAACGATATGCGGTTTTCATGACACCCTCCTGTGGAACGCGACCCGGGGAATCCTTATGTTCCGAAAGTTTACGTTATTCGAACGTTGCTGGCAAATTATCCCAAGCGACGGGCGCCGGCTGTTCGGCGCCGTAGCGTCAGGTTACGGCGCCTTCGCAGGCGGCGTCGCGAGGACGGCGGCCGCGTCGGGCGCGGCCACGGGCGCGGCGGGTTCGGGGGCCGGTGCCGCCAGCGGCGGGGCGATGCCCAGCATCAATCCGGCGAGCGCCGCCGACATCAGGTTCGACAGGCTGCCCGCGAGCAGCGCCTTCAGTCCCAGCTTGGCGATCATCGGGCGCTGGTTCGGGGCGAGGCCGCCGGTCACCGCCATCTGGATCGCGATCGAGCTGAAATTGGCGAAACCGCAGAGCGCAAAGGTCGCAATCGCGACCGCAACCATCGACATGTCGCCCTGCGCTTTGCCGAGGTCGATGAACGCGACGAATTCGTTGAGCACGATCTTGCTGCCGAACAGCCCCCCGACCACCGCGCTTTCGTCCCATGGCACGCCCATCAGCCACATGACGGGGCGGAAGATCGCGCCGATCACCGCCTGGAACGAAAGGTCGGGATAGCCGAACCAGCCGCCGATCCCCGCGAGCAGCCCGTTGGCGAGCGCAACGAGCGCGACGAAGGCGAGCACCATCGCGCCGACCGCGACCGCGAGCTTGACGCCGGTCTGTGCGCCCTGCGCCGCCGCCATGATGATGTTCGCGGGCTTTTCCTCGTCATGGCTGGCCTCGGGCATGATCACGGGTTCGATGCCGAGATCCTTGGGATCGTCGGGCATCATGATCTTGGCCATCAATATGCCGCCGGGGGCCGACATGAAGCTCGCGGCGAGAAGATAAGGGAGCAATTGCTCGCCGATCATGCTGGCATAGGCGCCGAGGATCGTTCCCGCGACCCCCGCCATGCCGACGGTCATCACGGTGAACAGCTGCGAGGGGCTGAGGCCGGCGAGATAGGGCCGGATCACGAGCGGGCTTTCGCTTTGCCCGACGAAGATGTTCGCAGCGGCGCCGAGGCTTTCGACCTTGGTGATGCCGGTGATCTTCTGGATCGCGCCGCCGACCCATTTGATCACCAACTGCATGATGCCGAGATAATAGAGGATCGAGATGAGCGAGGCGAAGAAGATGATGACGGGCAGCGCGGCGATCGCGAAGCTGTTCGCGCCCATTTCGGGCGAGGCGAGCGGGCCGAAGATGAAGTCGGTTCCTGCCTTGGCATAGCCGAGAAGATTCGAGACGGCGTTCGACATCGCCTGAATCACCGCGCGGCCCCACGGGGTGCCGATGACGAGCACCGCGAAGCCGGCCTGGAGCAGGAAGGCGGGGATGACGATCCGCAGGCGAATCCAGCGACGGTTCGACGAAAAAAGCACGGCAATCGCAAGCAATGCGACGATGCCGAGCAGACCGATCAGGCGTTCCATAATGTAAGTGCGTCCCCCGCAAATTTAATGGGCCTGTCTAACGGGCTTTGGCGCCGGGGCAAGAGCCGCGCGCCGAGCCGTGTTTCTCGGACTTTCCAGCACCCGCAAAAGCGATTAAGCGGCCTCGATGGAAAATAGCTCTTCGCGCGTGATCGCGCCTTCGTTGCTGCTGTTCGCGATCCTCTACGGCGGCATGGTTCCGCTCGGCGGTTTCCTGGGGGCGAAACAGGTCGCGCTGGGCCCGCTGGCGGTCGAGGCCGGGATTTTCCCCTTTTTGACGCTAATCGCGATCTCGAGCGGCATCGCCGAACTGCACGGGCGGGTCGTCGCCGACAGGCTGGTGCGGCTGGGCTTCATCCCGCTGATCCTCGCGATCGTCCTCACCGTGTTCGTGCTGCAATTGCCGACCGACGAGGGCATGTACGAGCCCGCCAAGGAGGCTTTCCCGATCATCGTCGGACAGGGCTGGCGCATGATGGCGGCGGGAATCCTCGCCTATGGCGTGTCGGTCAGCCTCAACGTCTGGCTCTTTGCGCGGATGACCGCGAACAACGGCCGGCTGCTGCCGCTGCGCGGTTTTGTCGCCGCGGCGCTGAGCCAGATCATCGATACGTTGATCTTCATCACCGTCAGCTTCTATGGGGTCCGCCCGATCGGCGACCTGATGCTCGGTCAGATGATCGCCAAGGTCGTCCTGTCGGCGGTAATGGTGCCGTTGCTGGTGATGGCCGTGGTGGCGCTCGGCCGCCACCTCGATGCAAAGAACGCCGGATGATGTCGATGACCGATCCCTCGAAAATGCCCGATCTGCTCGCCAAGGCCGAAACGCTTGTCGAGGCGCTGCCCTATCTGCAGCGCTATGCCGGCGAGACCTTCGTGATCAAATATGGCGGTCATGCGATGGGCGATCCCGAAGCGCAGCGCGACTTTGCCGAGGATGTCGTGTTGTTGAAGGCGGTGGGCATCAACCCCGTCGTCGTCCATGGCGGCGGGCCGCAGATCGGCGCGATGCTGAAGCAGCTCGGGATCGAATCGACCTTCGTCGGTGGGCTGCGCGTCACCGATGCGGCGACCGCCGAGGTCGCGGAGATGGTGCTCGCGGGCAAGATCAACAAGGAAATCGTCAGCTGGATCGCGGCGCTCGGCGGCCGTGCGGTTGGCATTTCGGGCAAGGACGCGAACCTTGTGCTCGCCGAAAAGGTCAGCCGCACCGAGCCCGACCCCAATTCGGGGATCGAGCGCCATGTCGACCTCGGCTTCGTCGGCGAACCCGTTGCGGTCGATCCGACGATCCTCGTCAATCTGACCAACGACAATTTCATCCCGATCGTCGCACCCGTTGCGCTGGGCGCCGACGGCGCGACCTATAACATCAACGCCGACACGATGGCGGGCGCGATCGCGGGTGCGCTGGGGGCGAAACGCTTCTTCCTGCTTACCGACGTTGCCGGGGTGCTCGACAAGTCGGGGACGCTGCTCACCGACCTCGACCGCCCGGCGATCGACGAGCTGAAACAGGACGGGACGATCACCGGGGGCATGATTCCCAAGGTCGAGACGTGCGTCGCCGCGGTCGATGCCGGGGTCGAGGCCGCGGTCATCCTCGACGGGCGCATCCCGCACGCGATGTTGCTCGAAATTTTCACCGCGAGGGGTGCGGGGACGCTCATTCACCGCTAAGAGACGCGGCAAGACCCTTTTACGGAGAAATCGCCTTGCTTCTCATGCTCCTCCAGATCGTCCACATCCTCCTGACGGTCCTGTGGTGGTTCATCATCGCGCAGGCGGTGATGTCGTGGCTGATCGCGTTCAACGTCATCAACACGCACAACCAGTTCGTCGGCCAGCTGTGGACCGTGCTCGACCGGATCACCGAGCCGCTCTATCGTCCGTTCCGCCGCATCATGCCCGATTTCGGCGGGCTCGACCTGACCCCGATGCTGGTGCTGATCCTGATCATCATCCTCGACGGGCCGGTGCTGAACTATCTCGCGAGCCTCGCCTACGCCAACGGAATGGCGTGATGACCGCTGCGCAGGTGATCGACGGCAAGGCTTTCGCCGCCGGCCTGCGGGCGCGGATTGCCGATGCGGTGCCGGCGTTCAAGGCCGCGACGTCGCGGGCGCCCGGCCTTGCGGTCGTGCTCGTCGGCGACGATCCGGCGAGCGCGGTCTATGTCGGGTCGAAAGGCAAGGCGACGATCGCTGCGGGCATGGAAAGCTTCGAGCATCGTCTGCCCGCGACCGCGACGCAGGCCGAGGTCGAGGCGCTGCTGCGAGGGCTCAACGCCGACGCGGCGGTCGACGGCATCCTGCTGCAATTGCCGCTTCCCGGCCATCTCGACGAACAGGCGGCGGTGGCGACGATCGATCCCGACAAGGATGTCGACGGGCTGACCCCGGTCAGCGCCGGGCGCCTCGCGCTCGGCATCGCCGGCATGGTGCCGTGCACCCCCTATGGCTGCCTGTTGTTGCTGCAGGACCGGCTCGGCGATTTGTCGGGCAAGGACGCGATTGTGGTCGGGCGCTCGATCCTCGTCGGCAAGCCGATGGGGCAGTTGTTGCTCGGCGCGAACTGCACCGTCACCATGGCGCATAGCCGGACGAAGGATTTGCCCGCGCTTGTCCGCCGCGCTGATATCGTCGTCGCCGCGGTCGGCCGCGCCGAAATGGTCAAGGGCGACTGGATCAAGCCCGGCGCGATCGTGATTGATGTCGGCATCAATCGCCTGCCTCCCGCTGAAGGCGCCGCGAAAGGCCGGCTCGTCGGCGACGTCGATTATGACAGCGTCGCCGCGGTGGCCGATGCGATCACGCCGGTTCCCGGCGGCGTTGGCCCGATGACGATCGCGTGCCTGCTGCGCAACACGCTCGTCGCGGCGCACCGCCGCGCGGGCCTTGCCGATCCGGAGGGTTTTTGATGCGCCGTCCGGCTGTCGCGGTCCTTTCGCTTTCGGTGATTGCGGGCGGTGCCGTGATCGCACGCGAACGCGACCCGCTCGCAGCGAACCCCAGCGCATTTATCGCCGCCGAGATCGGTTTTTCGCGGCTCGCGCAGGAAAAAGGCCAGTGGACGGCGTTTCGCGAGACCGCGGCGCCCGAGGCGATGATGTTCGTGCCGGAGCGGGTGAAGGCGCGCGACTGGCTGAAGTCGCAGAAGGACCCCGCCGAGGCGGTGAAGTGGCAGCCGCATGCGGTCTATACCAGCTGCGACGGCAACGTCGGCGTCACCACGGGCGCGTGGCAGAAGGGGCCGGCGAACGGCTATTTCACGACGGTCTGGCTGCGCGATCCCAGGAAGGGCAAGCTCGCCTGGACCCTCGACCATGGCGATACGCTGGCGACCCCGCGCGAAGCCCCCGATTTCATCGCATCGAAGCAGGCGGTCTGCGGTTCGCGTCCCGCGGTGCCGATCGAGGCGGGCGGCGAGGGTGACGATAGAGCGGTTGGCCTGTCGCCCGACCAGACCTTGAGCTGGACGTCGACCGTCCGCGCCGACAAATCGCGCCGCGTCACGATCCGCCTGTGGGACGGCAAGGACATGGCAACCGTCATCGACGATCAGGTCGCGGCGCCGAAGCAGCCATGATCGACCTTTTCATCTCGGCGTTCGTGACGCTGTTCGTGGTGATCGACCCGCCGGGCTGCGCGCCGATCTATGCCAGCCTGACGACGGGTGCGAGCGCGGCGCAGCGCCGGTCGATGGCGATCCGCGCGACGGTGATCGCAGGGCTGATCCTCGTCTTCTTCGCGATGTTCGGCGAGGCGCTGCTGAGCTTCCTCCACATCGACCTCGACAGTTTCCGCATCGCGGGCGGGATCATGCTGTTCATCATCGCGATCGACATGGTATTCGAAAAGCGCACCGAACGGCGCGAACAGCGCGCCGAAAAGGTGATGGCGACCCCCGAGATCGAGGATGTGTCGGTGTTCCCGATGGCGATGCCGATGCTCGCCGGGCCGGGGTCGATCGCCTCGGTGATGCTGCTTGTGTCGCAGAACAGCGGGCTCGACCGGGCCTTTGTGATCTTTGGTGCGCTGCTGCTCGTGCTGCTGCTCACGCTCGCCGCGCTGCTGTCGGCGGGGCCGCTGATGCGGCTGATCGGCAACAAGGGCGAAGCGGTGATCACCCGCCTGCTCGGCGTGCTGCTCGCGGCGCTCGCGGCGCAGTTTGTGATCGACGGGCTGAAGGCGAGTTTCCCGAGCCTCGGATAAAAAGGGGCGCCGCCTTGCGGCGACGCCCTTTCTTTTCCACGGGAATGGAACCGGATTATTGCGCCGCGTTGACGTCGGACTGGGTGACCGGCGCGATGCGGATTTCGACGCGGCGGTTGCACTGATAATCGGCCTCGCTGCGCTCGGGCGAGCATTTGAGCTGCGATTCGCCATAGCCGAGCGTCGCCATGCGCGCGCGCTGGATGCCGCGGCCGCCCAGATAGTCGGCGACCGACGCCGCGCGGCGTTCGGACAAGCCCTGGTTATAGGTGTCGCTGCCGGTCGAATCGGTGTGGCCATAGACGTCGATATAGGTGCTCGGATATTCGGCGAGGGTCGACGCGACGCTGTCGAGCGCGCTGCGGAACTGCGATTTCACCATCGCGCTGTTGAGGTCGAAGGTGACGTCGCCCGGCATGTTGAGCACGAGCTGGTCGCCCTGACGCTCGACATCGATCCCGGTGCCCGCGGTGCGTTCGCGCAGCTTCTTTTCCTGCTGGTCCATATAATAGCCGACGCCCGCGCCGGCGACCGCGCCGATGCCCGCCCCGACGATTTCCTCGGTACGGCTGTTGCGCCCGCCGATCAGGTCGCCGAGCAGATAGCCGCCGAGCGCGCCGCCGACGCCGCCGATCGCGGCCTTCGATATCTTGCGCTCGCCCGTCACCGGATCGGTGACGCAGCCCGTCAGCGCGATCGCGCCGATGCTGGTCAATATGGTGAGCTTGATCGTCTTGCTGTTCATCATTTTCGCTCCCTTTATCCGGCGGATGCCTCGCGTCCTTGGCACGCCGCCCTTCCTTGCCGATAACATATGGCTGGCGATCTGGTTCCAAAATTCGCCTGAACGCCGACTGAGCAGGGCATTCAGGCGTGCGCCATTGTGCAAAGCGCCGCCTTTCGCTTATAGGGTGGGCATGACCGACGATGACAGGGGCCGGGCGCTTGCGCGCCGTACGACCGCCCAATGACCCCTTTCCCCTGGTCCGATGTAGCGATCATCGCGGTCCTCGTCCTCCTCAACGGCGTTTTCGCCATGTCCGAACTGGCCATTGTTTCGTCGCGCGACCCGCGGCTGCAGGCGGCCGAGAAGCGCGGCAGCCGCGGCGCGAAGATCGCACGCCAGCTCGCGTCGGACCCCGGCCGCTTCCTGTCGACGGTGCAGGTCGGCATCACGCTGATCGGCGTGCTGACCGGCGCCTATTCGGGCGCCAGCCTTGGGCAGCCCGTCGCCGACCGGCTTTCGGCCTGGCTGGGGCTCGATGCCGAGAATGCGGAGGCGGCGGGCTTTGCCGCGGTCATCGCGCTCACCACCTATTTCTCGCTGATCGCGGGCGAACTGGTGCCCAAGCAGTTCGCGCTGCGCGCACCCGAACGGATCGCGATCGCGGTGGCGGTGCCGATGTACTGGCTGTCCAAAATCGGCGCGCCGCTCGTCTGGTTGCTCGACGCGAGCTCGGCGCTCGTCTTTCGCCTGCTCGGGCTCAAACGCGAATCGGAAGATCGCGTCACCGCCGAGGAGCTGCACCTGATCGTCGCCGAGGCGTCGAAATCGGGGGTGATCGAGGAAAGCGAACGCGCGATCATCTCGGGCGTCGTGCGTCTTGCCGACCGGCCGGTGCGCGAGGTGATGACGCCGCGCAAGGATGTCGATTGGGTCGATATCTCGCTCGACGCGCGCGGCGTGCGCGACAAATTGCTCGAAACCCCGCACAGCCGTCTGCCCGTCGCGCGCGGGTCGGTCGACGATATCGTCGGTGTCGTGCAGGCGCGCGATATCGCCGCCGCGCTGTTCCAGGGCGAGACGCTCGACCTTGAGCAATTGATGCGGCCGGCCAAGGTGATCCACGACCAGATCGACGCGATGGACGCGCTCGAAGCGTTGCGCGCCGCCGATGTGCCGATGCTGTTCGTCCACGACGAATATGGCCATTTCGAAGGGCTGGTGACCCCCGCCGACCTGCTCGCCGCGATCGCGGGCGAATTCGCGTCGGATCAGGACATCGGCAGCGAGCCGTTCGTCGTCGAGCGCGAAGACGGCAGCCTGCTGATCGCGGGATCGATGCCCGCCGACCAGATGGCCGAACGGCTGGGGATCGAACTTGGCGACGACCGCGACTATGCGACCGCTGCGGGCCATGCGCTCGCGATCCTCAAGCATTTGCCCAAGGAAGGCGAACGCTTCACCGACAAGGGATGGCGCTTCGAAATCGTCGATATGGACGGGCGCAAGATCGACAAGCTGCTCGTCACCGAGATCAGCAAGCCGAAGGATGATGCCGACGGGGAATGATGCGCAGCTGCGCAATTTTATTCCGAAGGTCTCAAAGGTCCCGCTCCCCTCCGGTATAATGATACCCGTCGGCGGCTGGAGTGTCCGGCGTGACGAAGAAAAGGGAGCGGCAAGGGTCGGCATGACCAACTCAGGCTATGCGCCCCGAATATTGTAGGACAGCGGTTTTTCGGGATTGTGGCTGGCGTCCGCTTTGGCGTGGGGAGCGGACGTTGCCCAAATCAACGTGGTCCGATGATCCGAGGTCTGTTTAGATCGCTTCGCGGTTCATTTTCGACGAACAAGCGGCAACGGCCGACGAGCGAAAGCGAACCTCTATCGGGCTGGAGATCCTCCCCCACGAAGTAGGGCCGTATCACATATGTAACGGTTGCAGAGTCATAGTCATGTTCCCTTATCGCGATGCGAGCGTTTCGGTCGCCCACGCGTTTAAAAAACACTCCATTCCAGTCCGAGGTTTCAATCCCATACTTTCGATCGTCACCCCTATACGACCCATTTTCGAGCCAGCTTCCGACTTTCAAAAACCCAGTCGAATCCTCCAATACGAACAGCACGGTTCGGCCCCTCAGACCATCCGGTAACCATCGCGATTCGAGAATTAGAGACTGTGGTCGATCGTTTTTGTCGATCCCCGTGCATTTTGCGCTCTGCGTTCGAAGCCTACGGGGCCCATCGCTCGGATGTCCCGGAAACGCCGGAAGGGCGTGCTCCCGTGCTAATCCCTCCTTTTCATCTCTTGGTTTAGCGCTGCTTGGCGAACATGAAATCAGTGCCAACATAATGACAGGCATGATCAAGATATTGGCGCTCATACCCCCATGCTTTCATAGTTTTCTAACGTCCGCAATCGGTCGAAAGCTGCCCTATAACTCCCCGCCGAGCGCTCCATATTTCGCTTCGAAGCCGGGCTTGTCGCCGCGTGCGAGATAGCCCGCCTGGTCGACGATATTGTCGCGTGCGATGCGGCCCTGGAAGGCGCCGAGCTGCGGGTCGATCCGCGCGATGTCGGCGTCGGTCCAGCCGGCGATCTGCTGGAAGCTGGTGACGCCGAGGCCGTTCAACAGCACGACGAGCTTGGGGCCGACGCCCTTCAGCAGTTGCAGATTGTCGGGGCCGATTTTGGGCGCCGCCGGGGCGGGCTTCGCGGCGGGTGGCGGCGGAACGGTCGGTTCTTCGGGGATGGCAGCAGCTGCCTTGGCGGGCGCCGGTTTGGCGGCCTTTTTGGCTGCGGGCTTGGTTGCCGCCTTGGTCGCGGGCTTTGCGGCCGGTTTCGCCGCCGGTTCCTTGGCCGTGGTTTTCTTCGCGGCGGGCTTCGCGGCGGCCTTCGGCTTCGCAGCGGGCTTGGGCGCCGGGGACGGAGCTTTGGCAGCCGGTTCGACGACGGACGCGGGTGCGGGCTCGGGGGG